>NZ_OZ245041.1:3507500-4707500 GCF_965224175.1 Kordia sp. | reverse complement strand
AAAATCCATCATGCCATCATTGGACATGTTAGGTGTAAACAATAGAAACTTAAAAACCTTTGAAGTTAGCACAGCTATTAGTAAAGAATTATCAACGCATATTCCTGATGATTTTGTAAAAGTATCAGAAAGTGGAATTAGTTCTGTGGCAGCGATCAAAGATTTAAAACCCTATGGATACCAAGGTTTTTTAATTGGTGAAAATTTTATGAAAACTGAAAATCCGGGGAAAAGTGCTTTAGAATTTATTCAGGAACTGAAGAAATAAGTTGTCACATCGAGCGCAGTCAAGATGTGTATAAAATAACGAATTAAATAGATTCTCGATTTCTCGGGAAAGCAAAACAAATTTTACCATGAAACTCAAAATATGTGGAATGAAATACGAAGACAATATGAAAGCTGTAAGTACATTACAACCAGATTATTTGGGTTTTATATTTTATGAAAAATCATCACGTTTTTTTAATACTGTGATTCCTAAAATTCCTAATGGAATTAAAAAAACTGGTGTCTTTGTCAATGCTTCACAAGAAGAAATTCTCAGTAAAGTAAAACTATATAATTTACAAGCAATACAATTACACGGTAAAGAAACTCCTGAATTTTGTGATGAGTTACAAAAACGCATTTCGACTCCGCTCAATGCTCAGATTGAAATCATCAAGGTATTTTCTATAAAAGACGAATTTAATTTTGACGTTTTAAAACCATATGAAACTTTTGTTGACTACTTTTTGTTTGATACAAAAGGAAAATTACCTGGCGGAAATGGCGTAACGTTTGATTGGAAAGTTTTAGAAAACTATTCATCAGAAAAACCATTTTTTTTAAGTGGTGGAATTGGCTTGGAAACCATCGCAAAATTAGATGATTTTAAGAAAAGTAAAGCTTCCAAATATTGTTATGCTTTAGATGTAAATAGCAAGTTTGAAATCGTTCCAGGATTAAAGAACATTGAAGAATTGAAGAGTTTTAAAGAATTAATTTAATAATTAAAGTCTGAATCAAGTTCAGACTGACGTAAAAAACAAAACAGCTCGTCATGCTGAACTTGATTCAGCATCACATAAAAAAGATAATGCAAAAAAGTTATACATACATATTGACTAACAAATATAGAACTACTTTTTATGTAGGTGTAACAGCTAATCTAAAAGAGAGATTGATACAGCATGCTTCTGGAATGGGTTCAAAATTCACTAAAAAATATGCGATAATTGATTTAATATATTATGAAGAATTTATAGATATAAATCAAGCGATTGCCCGAGAAAAACAATTAAAGAATTGGAAAAGAGATTGGAAAATTGATTTAGTTAAAGAACTGAATCCAAAACTTGAAACTTTAGTATTATAAAAATAAAATTATGTGAGTCTGAATCAAGTTCAGACTGACGTAAAAAACAAAACAGTTCGTCATGCTGAACTTGATTCAGCATCACACAAAAAAGATAATCATCACACTATGAAAAAGACATATCACGTGAACGAAAAAGGATATTACGGCACATTTGGCGGCGCGTATATTCCTGAAATGTTATATCCAAATGTAGAAGAACTTCGCCAAAAGTATTTAGAAATCATGTATGAAGATTCTTTTCAAAAAGAATTCAAACAATTACTAAAAGACTATGTTGGTCGTCCATCGCCACTGTTTTATGCAGAACGTTTATCGGCTAAATATAACACCAAAATTTACTTAAAACGTGAGGACTTAAACCATACAGGCGCTCACAAAGTCAACAACACAATTGGACAAATTTTGATGGCAAAGCGTTTAGGTAAAACCCGTATTATTGCTGAAACTGGCGCTGGACAACACGGTGTTGCCACAGCAACGGTTTGTGCGTTAATGGGCATGGAATGTATTGTATATATGGGCGAAATTGATATTGCACGCCAAGCACCAAATGTAGCACGTATGAAAATGTTAGGTGCTGAGGTTCGTGCAGCGATGTCTGGAAGTAGAACCTTAAAAGATGCCACAAACGAAGCTATTCGCGATTGGATCAGCAATCCTGTTAATACACATTATATTATTGGTTCGGTAGTTGGTCCACATCCGTATCCAGATATGGTAGCACGTTTTCAAGCTGTAATTTCAGAAGAAATAGAATGGCAATTAAACGAAAAAGAAGGTCGCTCCTATCCTAATCATGTAATTGCATGTGTTGGCGGCGGAAGTAATGCAGCAGGCGCTTTTTATCAATATTTAGATGACGAACGTGTCAACTTAATTGCGGTAGAAGCCGCTGGAAAAGGAATTCATTCAGGCGAAAGTGCTGCCACTTCTGTTTTAGGAGAAGATGGAATTATCCACGGAAGTAGAACCTTATTAATGCAAACCAAAGACGGACAAATCACAGAACCGTATTCTATTTCCGCTGGTTTAGATTATCCTGGTGTTGGTCCAATGCACGCACATTTATACGCTAGTAAACGAGCAGAATTCATTTCTGTTACAGATGATGAAGCAATGACTGCTGGTTTGGAATTATCGCAACTAGAAGGAATTATTCCAGCTATAGAAACTTCGCATGCGTTGGCGGTTTTTGATACAAGAAAATTCAAAGAAGACGAAATTGTTGTCTTGAATTTATCAGGTCGCGGAGATAAAGATTTAAACACATATATTGATTATTTTAAATTATAGTAATGAGATGTTAGTAATGAGATATGACAAAATAAAACCGACATCTCAATACTAATGACTCAATACTCAATACTATTACCATGAACAGAATAAATCAAAAGTTACAAGAAGATAAAAAACTATTATCTATATATTTTACGGCAGGTTATCCAAGTTTGAATGATACTGTTGGTGTGATTGAAAACTTAGAGAAAAGCGGTGTCGATATGATCGAAATTGGTTTACCTTTTAGCGATCCTTTAGCAGATGGACCAACGATTCAAGCGAGCTCTACTCTAGCCTTAGAAAATGGAATGACAAGCGAAATTTTGTTTGGTCAATTAAAAGATATTCGCAAAACGGTTTCTATTCCTTTGATTATTATGGGCTATCTAAATCCAATGATGCAATATGGAATTGAAGCATTTTGCGCAAAATGTCAAGAAGTTGGTATTGATGGTTTAATTATTCCTGATATGCCTGTCGATGTATATCATGAACAGTATCAAGCCATTTTTGAGAAGTACGGTCTGATCAATGTATTTTTGATTACGCCGCAAACTTCTGAGGAACGTATTCAATTTATTGATAGCATTTCCAATGGATTTATCTACATGGTAAGTTCTGCTGGAACTACAGGTGCCAAAAATAGTTTTGGCAATGCACAAGCTGATTATTTTGATAGAATTGGAAATATGAATTTGAAGAATCCGCAAATTGTCGGTTTCGGAATTTCCAATCATGAAACATTTACACAAGCAACTCACAAAGCAAAAGGCGCCATTATTGGAAGTGCATTTATCAAGCATCTCACACAAAACGGCACGAATACCATTCCTAGTTTTGTGAATAAAATTCTTAATACATAATCTTTTTCCTAAATACTTACGGAAGCGGGTTTAAAACTCGCTTTTTTTATGCGATAATTCCGTGAATTATAGTTCTAATTCTTGGAATTGTCGTTTCTACTTGTTGACTCACATTAACTTTTACTCTTGTTTTGTTTTCGTAATTGACTGACTATCAATTTAATTAACCTACACTTTTAAGTGTAGTAGTATTAACTTTAACGAACATACATTATGAAAAAACAAAAATTAAGTAAAGGTTTAAGCTTAAAGAAAACGGCTATTTCTGATTTAAACAACATGTACGGTGGTGCGACTGATACAGGTGGTGGCGGAAACCCAATTGAAATCAAAACATTACCTATTTGGGCATGTAAAATACAAAAGCCAAGTAGAGCTGCACAAAATACATGTCAGTTTTCGTGCGCACATAATAATCAGCCTTCTTGTAATTGGTCAGATTGTTGCTAAAAAATAGTTCATCTATAACCTGAATGTTTTCACATTCAGGTTTTTATTTCTTGTATTTTAATTTATCTATACTGTAGATTTAGTATCTAATAGAAATGATACTTCTTCACAATCAAAAAAATAGTACTTTTAAACACTATTAACGAAGTTATTAGGAGATACATTTGACATTAGAGAATTTCACAACCAAGTATTGAACACAGGTTGTATTTCGCTACAATTTCCTGAAGATAAAATAAATGCATGGATTCAAAAAAGAAAAAACGCATCAGCACAAAAACGACATTGCATCCACGCAACAAACACAAAGGACGTTATGATTTTGCTGTGCTAACGAAAGCTTGTCCTGAATTAACGCCTTTTGTTCAGTTGAATAAGTTTGGTGATACATCTATAGACTTTTTTGACCCAAAAGCGGTTAAAATGCTCAATAAAGCATTGTTGAAACAGTATTATTCAATTGATTATTGGGATATTCCTGAACATTATCTTTGCCCGCCAATTCCGGGTAGAGCAGATTATATTCATCATTTGGCTACGCTTTTGACGGAAACGAATCAGGGAAAAATTCCGAAAGGAGAAAAAATCATCTGTTTAGATATTGGCACAGGCGCAAATTGTATTTATCCAATCATCGGAACTCAAGAATATGGTTGGTCGTTTATAGCTTCAGACATTGATGAAGTTTCTATTGAAAACGCACGGAATATCGTTGCTAGAAACGAACATTTAAAAGATCGCATAGAGATTCGTCAACAGAAAAATCCAAATCAAATTTTCAAAGGAATTATTCAGCAGAAAGATCAAATTACGATAGCACTTTGCAATCCGCCATTCCACAAATCTGCCAAAGAAGCCCAAGCTGGCACACTAAGAAAACTGAATAACTTAAAAGGTACAAAGGTTACGAAAGCCGAATTGAATTTTGGCGGACAGAGTAATGAGTTATGGTGTAAAGGCGGCGAAAAGAAGTTTATTAAAAACATGATTAAAGAAAGTAAACAGTTTTCTAAACAATGTACATGGTTTACAACTTTAGTCTCGAAAGAAGTGAACTTGCCTGCTATTTATGATGCTTTAAAACGTGTAAACGCAAGTACTGTAAAAACGATTCCTATGGGACAAGGCAATAAAGTAAGTCGAATTGTAGCTTGGAGTTTTGTCTAAAAACGCTTCTAGCTAAATAAAAACTGTACATTTGCTGCTTAAACTAAAAAATGATGAACACTTGTAAAAACAGAACGATGTAATTTGGTGTGTCCAAAGTTGAAATTTCGATTTCAATTACCACAGAAGCTTAAAAAATAATATTGAATTAAAAACTTAAAAAATGAGTAACATATTTTTTACTTCAGATCATCACTTTGGACATAAAAACATCCTTAAATTTTCTGAACGTCCGTTTACAGATGTAGATGAAATGGACGAAATATTAATCCAGAAATGGAATGAAAAAATAAACCCAGAAGACGAAGTATATCATCTTGGCGATGTTGGACTGTCTTCTTCAGGGAAATTAAGA
This sequence comes from Kordia sp., assembly GCF_965224175.1. GTDB lineage: Bacteria > Bacteroidota > Bacteroidia > Flavobacteriales > Flavobacteriaceae > Kordia. The sequence continues at coordinate 4,702,024 of NZ_OZ245041.1, read as the reverse complement.
AAGATTTTAGAACGTTTACACGGGAAAATCTATTTGATTAATGGAAATCACGAAAAATCTGCGCAAGCGTGTCATACACGATTTGAATGGATTAAAGATTATTACGAATTAGTCATTAAAGACGAAGAATTTGAGCGAGGTGAACAAATGATCGTATTGTTTCATTATGCACTTCGCGAGTGGAATGCTTCTCATTGGGGAACATACCATTTATACGGACATTCACACGGAACCTTGCCTGACGATCCTACTTCATTATCATTTGATATTGGTGTTGATTGTCATGACTTTTATCCGTTATCGTATGCAGAAGTGAAAGCCATTATGAAAACAAAAAAATGGAAACCTCCTTTTGAAAAGGAAAATAGATAATGATATACAATTATGAGCTTTGATGTAAAAATTAAAGCTCATTTCTTTTCACTGTGTTTTCTTTCGTTTATTTTATTATATTTGAGAGACATTAAAACTAATTATGATTAAAAAACTACTTTGCTTAACCTTCCTGTTATGCACTTTTGTAACAGTTCAAGCACAAGAATTTGAAGTTCCAGACTACTCTTTAGTAAAAGCTGAAGATTATGAAAAATATGAATCTGATATTGTTGCTGCAACAAAATGGTTAGTAGAAACACCTATTAACTCAAAAAAAGAGAAACGAATAGAAGTACAAAAGTTTGTATTCAAATGGCTTGAAGGAACTCCCAAAATTAGCATGAATGTTTCTCCTGATATTGTTACTTTTTTAGAATCTCCTGAATCTTTTATAATTTATCTCGCAGGATGGGCATCATATTGTATTGAAAATAATGATTATAAAAATGATCTCCAAGGAAACATTCGCGGTATTGAAAATGTGATTACTTTTTACAATGCTAATAAAAAAGTTTTAGGCAAAATTAAAGCTATTGAACGTTATAAAAAATTACAAAAGAAAGGAAAGCTTGAAAAGCACTTGCAATCTAAATTGTAATTTTTTCCATCATTCAAAAAACACTTACAAAAATTTTTTATATTTGAAATTAACTAACACTAATCAACATTAATAATTAAACTATGGAATGGTATTTAAAAGTAGTTCGTGATAACTACGCAAACTTTGAAGGAAGAGCAAGACGTCAAGAATATTGGATGTTTATATTATTTAACTTCTTAATCATTATTGGCTTACTGGTTTTAACTGGCATCTTAGGAGCACTTTCAGAATCATTGGCAGCGCTAGGAGGAATTGTATACGTTATCTATGCATTAGGAGTTTTAATTCCTAATCTTGCAGTAGCAGTAAGAAGATTACATGATACTGGCAAAAGTGGTTGGATGATTCTTGTATCATTTATTCCTTTAATTGGTGGAATTTGGTTCCTTATCTTAATGTGCACAGAAGGACAAGTAGGACCTAACCAATATGGACCAGATCCAAAAGCTGAATATCCAGAGGATTTAAACAACATTGGACCAAAGTCTAATAGCTAAAAAATAGTAAAAGTATCTTTTTGAAGATATTTTTCACAAAAAACTCCAAAAGTATCAATCTGCTTTTGGGGTTTTTTTATGTGTATTATTTTCTTAAAAAAACTCACGATACTGTAGCACGCGAAAATCAAACGTAGTAAATTTTGTATTTTCAGCTTTTAGTTTTCTGTACAAAGGAATACTTCCTACAGCACGATTGGCAGCTCCAGAAGCCGAAGTTAAGGAAACCGTTTTTATATACCTCGATTGTGTTTGTTTTGATATTTTTTTTGAATCTTTATCTGCTGCCAAACTCAAATCAAATTGATGAATTCTCGGAACTACATCAGAAACCACTTCTAGTTTCAAATTATATTGCTTGATATGTCTTCGGAAGAAATACTCTGGACCATTTTTAGAGTTTCCGCCAGTAAATAGAATGGTATGAATACTCGGATATTTTTGCAGATAACTAATTACATCACGCAATTGTATGTTTTGCATGCCTAAATCGGAAGCATCTATTTTTTCACGCTCACAACTATCTACAATATCACAAACACCAATTTTGTGTTGTATTAAGAATTGTTTTCGTTCTTCAATTGCAGCTTGCGAATTGTCGTATCGTAAGTTTAGGTTATGAATTTCATCAATAAATAGCCATAAAGAATTGTAATAACTGCCATAACAGAAATCTACATCTTTTTCGAGTAATTTGCCCGTAGAAAATCGCGGTGGTGGCAATGTTCCAACAATTAGTTTTTCTGTATTAGGCTGAATGAATGGTTGATATGGATGTTTATGAAAAAAACTCAATGCTATTGTTAACTTTTAATACGAAGGATTTTTTTTATGAGATAAAAAACTACAATTTTAATTATCTAGTTCTTCACGAAATTTACGCACATTGGTTACTACTTGTCGATACGTTTTTCTGTTTTGCGGACTCATGTGTGCTGATTCCGTAATAATTTCATCTAATAGTTCAATGGCTTTTGTTCGCTTTCCGTTTTTTTCATAAAACTTAGCCAATATCAAACGTTCTCCGTAATTAGAATAACGTTGATCGACTGTTTTTAAATTTTCTTCAGCTTCTTCTATCCTACCTAATTTATCTAAAGCCAATCCGTAGATATATTGTGATTTAGAATTTTTAAATTCGTGATTATCCTTAATTTCTTCTGCCAAACGAATCACTTCTTCATAGTTTTCTGATTGACTCATCGCGCTGATCATTTTCGTAATGACATAGAAATCTTTTTCGAAATTTCCTTTCAACGCAGCTTCATAGTGAATACTAGCATTTTCATAATCGCCATTTTCAAAATGCGCATCAGCAAGAGCTACTCTATTTTGAAAAGTATCTGAAAAGGCTAAACGTTTTTCGGCATCTTTTACTTTTTTAGAAGGAATGATTATCGTAGCAATTTCCTCCTTCATACTTTCCAAATCTGATTTATTGAATACTTGAGTAATCAAATAGATGATTGCTCCCAAAAAAGGCAGCATGAAGATTAGCAAATACCAGAAATATTCTTTCCTGTTCTTGTATGCATGATACAAACAGAATATTTGAAGTATAAGAACAGGTGTGTAAAAACGAAACATAAATTTATCGGATAAAAACTAATTCTTTTTCGTTAGACATTTCTTCGCTAAATCCGTAACCTTCATAATTAAATCCTTTTAAGTCATCAATAGTTTTCGCATCAGTATCAATAATATAACGTGTCATATAACCTCTTGCTAATTTTGCATACGTCATAATCGTTTTATACTCTCCGTTTTTTAAATCTTTAAAAACTGGTGTAATTACAGGTACTTTTAGCGCTTTAGCATCTACTGCTTTGTAATATTCGTTACTTGCTAAGTTTACAAATAATTCATCATCTTCTAATTCTGAATTTAATTGCGTTGTAATTTTCTTTTTCCAAAATTCATACAAGTTTTTGTTTTTACCAACAGGAAGTTTAGTTCCCATTTCCAAACGATATGCTTGCATTAAGTCTAGTGGTTTTAATAAACCATATTGTCCTGAAAGAATTCGAAGTGTACTTTGAAGTGTATCTATTTTTTCTTCTGGAAGTGTAAACGCGTTTAATCCTTGAAAAACAGCTCCACTAAATGTGTAAATACTTGGGCGCGCATTTTCAGTAGTAAATGGCAATTCCCAATCTTGGTTGCGTTGCCAATTGAGTTCTGCTAAAGCATCAGAAATATGCATTAACTTCCCTAAACTTTTTGGTGATTTTTTCTTTAAGATTTTACTTAAACGTTCTGCTTCTCTTAAGAAAGATGCTTCTGTATGTTTTTCCGTTGGAATTTTACTATCTAGGTCTAATGATTTTGCTGGTGATATGACAATCTTCATTTTATCTTTTTCGTTTTTTTGAATGTTAAATTTACTCTTTTTCTGGGACTATTTTACCATTTAGAAAAGCAAAATTATAATCGCCCTTTACATGAAAATCGGCAACATGAGCTTCTTCAAGTGTTGGAAACCATTTTTTCTTAGCATTATTGACTAAAATGAACAAACCTTCGGCATTTCCTACAGCACAAAAACGTTCAAAATTTCCATCATAAATTTCTATTGGTCGCATCGTTTGCAATTGATCGTACACAGCTTTATTATCTTGAGAAACGATTCCCATTTCGCTAATACTTACTATATCAGCAACGGAAAAAGGATTCGTGTTGATAATATCTAAATCCTTTCGTGCTATGAATTCAACAATATTCTTATCACAATCATAAAAATAGACTGCTTCTGCATTCCAATTAGAAAAATCTGCAACTTGCTTTCCTTCACACAGTAAAATATCAGTCCGTTGTTGAATCCATTGTAGCGCTTGTTGAATTTTATAGGATGAGATATTAATCGCAAAATGCGCAGGATTTGCTTGTGTTGATTTTACAAAAGTTAAGGAAGAAACTCCAACCTTTACACTAAAACTTTTTGCATTGGCAGCGATTAAAGGCAATTCTAATACTTGCGTATAAAATTCCTGTTGCGCTTCTAATTTAGTAGTAAAAAGGGTTAATTCGCTAATTTTCATAAGTTAAAATTACAGCTTTTTAAAGTGTTAAAACAAGGATTAAAAAAGTTATCTTTTATATGGAAATAAAGATATTTTATGATGACTTATAAATGGTACATTATCATTTGAAGAATTGTAACAAAGTAATGTTTCTAAGGACACATATAATGTATGAAAATCAAATCGAATGCAGCGCCGCAGGAATTAAACTCTCTTTTTTTTGTAGCAAATGAAAAATTCTGCCATGACTTCGAACGCTTTATTGCCAGTAAAAACGGAATGGTTAAAGGAAATTACAACGCATGGAGTTATACTGTTTTGGGTAAAATAGAAAGCAAAAGAAACTGGAATTTAAAGTATAAGAAAGCCATTTATTCTAGTACAGGAAGTTTATTTTCGGTTTTTTACAAAAATGAAGTTCTTTTAGATTTGGCAGAATGGACCTGCGTTAAATTGCATGACAAGGATATTTCTATTTTTATTCGTAAAAGACGATTTTTAGACAACCTAAGTATTCGTTTTTCAAGATTGAAACATGATAAAAATTATGTTATTAAAACAAATAAGAATTCTTCTAAATTCTTCTCTAAAATCATACAAATTTTAAATCCGCTTTTTGAAGAGGGAAAAATTTACACGATTCGGTTAAAAAATGATAAACTCACTATTCAGTTAAGAAGTAATGAACATCATTTTGATATTTTTGATGCGTTATTGTCACTTTAGTTACTGTTTTTCAGTATTTACCTTTTTTTTAGGTCATAGATATTTTTAACATAAAAACTTATAAAGGCTCACACTTTTCAACTTCACAAAAAATATTATCTTGCAGCGCTTAAATAAAGACAAATGAAATTATTAAAATCTATTGATAAGTTATTGGCAAGTATGGGAAATGTTCGCGCTATGGAACGTACGCATATTGACACCTATACTGAGAATAAAATGCAAGAAGTAGCTGGTGAGCAAATTGCCACTTCCGAACAAGGAGGAATTTGGGCAGCACTACAGGAATTGAATGGATATGTTTTTATGGAAGTTACCATTTTAGGTACTACAAAGATTAAAACTTTTAAAGGTTGTACACTAACATTCTTGGGAGACACAGAATTAACGTTACCTTCTGACACTAAAGAAATTAATTCTGATTTTTCAAATGTTTCTACACGTTGGATGACACAGATTAGTTTTGAAATAACAAAGAAAGATTTGAATTACATCAAAAAGAAAAAGTACAACCAAATTCGTCTCGATTTTAAAAAGAAATCGTTATTATTTGATACGAAGAAGTAGGTTGTGAGTTGTGAGTTGTGAGTTCACTTATCGACTATAATTTCATATCAAAAGAAATAGATTTCTAATAATTATTCTTTTGAAACTTCTCAATACTCAATACTAAAGTCTCAATACTTTTTTACAGCTACATTTCTGTATGCTTGGCATAGTTTCGCCACTTTTCTACACAATCAGCAATATCAGAAGGAATTTCAGAGTTAAAACTCATCTTCTCTCCTGTTCTTGGATGAATAAATCCGAGTGTTTTTGCATGTAATGCTTGTCTTGGTAATATTTTAAAACAGTTTTCTACAAATTGCTTGTATTTGGTAAACGTTGTTCCTTTTAAGATACGCTCACCACCATAACGTTCATCATTAAATAAAGTATGTCCAATGTGCTTCATATGCACACGAATTTGATGTGTACGACCTGTTTCTAACTGACATGAGACTAAAGTTACATATCCTAAACGTTCTAAAACTTTGTAATGCGTTACCGCAGGTTTTCCTTTGTCAGCATCATCATCAAAAAATACTGTATTCTGCAATCTATTTTTAGGATGACGTCCAATGTTTCCTTCTATAGTTCCTTCGTCTTCTTCTACATTTCCCCAAACTAAGGCATAATAGATACGTTCTGAAGTTTTATTGAAGAATTGTTTTGCCAAATGCGTCATCGCTTCTTCTGTTTTAGCTACAACTAATAAACCGCTTGTATCCTTATCAATACGATGTACCAAACCTGGACGTTCGTTCGAATTTTTTGGAAGATTGTCAAAATGATAAATTAACGCATTAATCAATGTTCCTGAATAGTTTCCGTGTCCTGGATGCACCACCATTCCCGCAGGTTTGTTGACTACTAATACATCATCGTCTTCATACACAACATCAATTGGAATATCTTCACCAACTAATAAGTTTTCATAAGGTGGATGCGCAAACAAAACCTTAATGACATCATTCCCTTTTACTTTGTAGTTTGACTTTACAGGCTTATCATTTACATAGATATTTCCGTCTTTCGCTGCTTGTTGAATTTTGTTTCGAGTAGCACCTTCAATAAAATTCATCAAATATTTGTCTACACGCAACGGCTGCTGACCTTTTTCAGCAGTAAAAGAATAATGTTCGTATAATTCGTCTGTTTCGTTTTGTGGTTGTGGAAAGTTATTCTCCTGCATTGTTTTCGTTTTCATTAGTATCACTTCCGCCACTACTTCCTGGGCGTTTTCCGTTTCCTAAAATCAGTTCAACTTTCGATGTTTTTGGAAGTCGATCACCTGGTTTGATAGGTTTTCCTTTGTATTGTATTCCTAACACCATATCTTTTCCAATATCATCTTTGTAAATTACTTTATCAACCTTAAAACCTACAGCATTTAAAGTAGATTCCGCCGTTCTTCTGGTAATCTGAATTACATAAGGGACTGATATTTCACGATATTTAGATGGATTTATTTTAAGATATATTTTTCTGTCTTCTTTTACTTTTTCTCCTGCAGCCGGATTTTGTTCTATCACAGAAAATGCTGGATAATCTGGATTGAAATTAATCGTATCTTCCAATTTATAGTTTAGATCATTTTCTGCCAATTTCGCTTTTGCTTCTTCAAAAGAAAGCTTGCTCAAATCTGGTACCGTTTTAAATTCTCCATGATTTGTCGCAAATTTTAACCATTGCGTAATTAAAAAGATTAAAACAATAACAACTCCTAGGGCAATTCCAAGTTGTTTTAAGAATGTTTTGGTAAATATAAACTTGATAAAATTCATTTAGAATACATTTTTTATGAGGCAAATATACATACTATTATTCCTTTTATTCTACTTTGATTTGTCCTCAAATACATTTACTTTCGTTTTTATAACGCTTATTCGTCTTATTTCTTATACAAATGAAGAAAAATGTAGCCATTATCATGGGCGGTTATTCTAGTGAATACGCCATTTCTCTAAAAACTGGAAATGTTGTTTACAAACATTTAGATTCTACAAAATATAACGCTTTTAAAGTTCATATTTTTAAGGATAAATGGGTTTGTGTTACTACAGATGATAAAGAATTTCCTATTGATAAGAATGATTTTTCAGTAACTATCGACGATCTGAAAATTACTTTTGATTGTGTGTTTAATGCAATTCATGGAACTCCAGGAGAAGATGGATATATACAAGGATATTTGGAGCTTTTAGGAATTCCGCATACAAGTTGTGGCATGTATCAGGCTGCGCTTACTTTTAATAAACGTGATTTGTTATCTACTTTGAAACCTTATGGTATTAAGTGTGCCACTTCATTTTATTTGAATGCAGGCGATGTTATCGATGAAGAAGCTATTGTTGCTAAAGTAGGTTTACCATGTTTTGTAAAGGCTAATAAAGCTGGAAGCAGTTTTGGAATTTCTAAAGTGCATAAAATTGAGGAAATACAACAAGCTATTGAAGTTGCACTGAAAGAAGATGACGAAGTAATTATTGAATCATTTTTGGATGGTGTTGAGGTTTCTGTTGGAGTTATTAATTATCAAGGTACAACAACCGTGTTACCAATTACTGAGATTGTTTCTGAGAATGACTTTTTTGATTATGAAGCCAAGTATTTAGGACAATCGCAAGAGATTACACCTGCTCGAATTTCTCCAGAACTGACAGCAAAAGTTTCTAAAGTAGCCAAGAACATTTATGAAATTCTCAAAATGGACGGTTTTTCTAGAAGTGAATTTATTTTTAAAAATGATGAACCTTATTTGTTAGAAGTAAATACTATCCCTGGAATGACGGAGGAAAGTATTTTACCGCAACAAGCACAAGTAGCTGGCATTTCATTAGAAGCATTGTTTGGAAATGCTGTTGAATTAGCTTTGGCTAAAAAGTAGTACCTTGTCATTGTTTTTTTAAAGAAACTATACAACTATGAAACGAGCTATATTTCCTGGATCATTTGATCCCATTACTTTAGGACATTACGATATTATTCAACGAGGCGTTAAATTATTTGACGAAATTATTGTGGCTATTGGTGTGAATTCTGCGAAAAAGTATATGTTTAGCTTGGAAGAACGTAAAGCGTTTATTGAAAATGCTTTTAAAGATGAACCAAAGGTAAAAGTGGTAACCTATGAAGGTTTAACGGTTCATTTCTGCGAAAAAAATAATGTAGATTTTATTTTACGTGGTTTGCGAAATCCTGCTGATTTTGAGTTTGAAAAAGCCATCGCGCATACAAATCGTGATTTAGCTCCCGTAGAAACTATCTTTTTATTAACTGCGGCAAGTACTTCGTATATTTCTTCTTCTATTGTTCGTGAAGTTATCCGAAATAATGGAGATTACACATTGTTGGTTCCTGATTCAGTTAGAGTGTAGATCGTTTATTGATTTGAGAGCATTCAATAAAGTTTCTAATACGTTTTAGATTTCATAGTACTTCTCGATACAAATTTGCGGAGCAAATTAACTCGAAGTAAGGTTTTTTAAGAGTCTAAGAGTATTCGCGAAGCGATCCAAAAGCGAAGCGATCCAAAAGCGAAGCGATCCAAAAGCGAAGCGATCCAAAAGCGAAGCGATCCAAAAGCGAAGCGATCCAAAAGCGAAGCGATCCAAAAGCGAAGCGATCCAAAAGCGAAGCGATCCAAAAGCGAAGCGATCCAAAAGCGAAGCGATCCAAAAGCGAAGCGATCCAAAAGCGAAGCGATCCAAAAGCGAAGCGATCCAAAAGCGAAGCGATCCAAAAGCGAAGCGATCCAAAAGCGAAGCGATCCAAAAGCGAAGCGATCCAAAAGCGAAGCGATCCAAAAGCGAAGCGATCCAAAAGCGAAGCGATCCAAAAGCGAAGCGATCCAAAAGCGAAGCGATCCAAAAGCGAAGCGATCCAAAAAAGGTAGCTGAGCGAAGTCGAAGCTACATTACTTCATATGTTTCTGAATCAAAGCAAATAACTGAGTAGCTTCAAAAGGTTTTATAATCATATCATTCATTCCTGAATTGATAATTTTTGGCATGCTATCATCTAAAGAAACTGCTGTAAATGCTATAATTGGCACTTCTTTATTAAATTTACGAATAGCTTTAGTTGCTTCATAACCGTCCATTTCTGGCATGTGAATATCCATCAGAATTAAATCGTAATGATTGTTTTGAACAGTTTCAATAGCTTCTGCTCCACTGGCTACAATATCGGTTGTTATTTTCTTGATAGAAAGGATTTTCTTGGTAAGCATTTGGTTGATTTTATTGTCATCCACCACTAACATTTTTAAATGACTAAAGTCAACATCATCTAAATAGACTTCTATATTTGGATCAACACCTTCACTGGTTTTTGGGAAACGAATATCAAATGTAAATGTCGTTCCAACATTTTCTTTACTTTCTAGATGAATATCACTGTTGTATACTTCTAGCAACTTTTTTACGATGGATAATCCCAGTCCAGAACCTTGATATTGTTGATTGATTTCATCATAGTTCTGAGAAAACATTTCAAACACTTTTTCTTGCTTTTCTTTCGGAATTCCAATTCCAGTGTCTTGAACGCAAAAATGCAGCAATACATCATCATGAGTTTCTTCAAGTTTTTCCACACTTAAGCGAATGGTTCCTCCTTTGGTAAACTTAATAGCATTACTGATAAGATTAATTAATATTTGAGAAATTTTTAAACTATCACCAACTAATAATTCTGGAATTTCTTTGTCGTATGCAATATTTAATTCGTTTTCTCGATCTTTAATCAACAAATCGAACGATTTTATAATATTGTCAATATTAGCTTTTAAATTGAACGTAGATGTACCAATTGTAATTGTATTATCTTCTAGTTTATTTGCTTGCAAGATATTATTCACAAGTGATAATAAATGATCTCCCGAAAATTTCAATGATTTTAAATATTGCTTTTGAGAAGGCTTCGGATTTTCCTCTAATAATAAATGTGTAATTCCTGTTACGGCATATAAAGGCGTACGTAACTCATGACTCATCATTGAAAAGAAGTTTGATTTTGTTTTTGAAGTCATCTCTGCTTTCAATTTCGCTTCTTCAAGCTTGTTATATTTCATGCGTAGCAACTTATTACTCTTTATCTTTTTATAAATAGCTTTGATGATTAATGCTCCTAATAATACACAACCTATAAGCAGCAACACAATAATTGCTAATACTACTCTAAAACGATTGACAATGATACTTTTTTGATGATTTTTTTCTTCTAAAACATCTAGCTTAAGTTGATCTTTGCTTAATGAGTAATTTGTAAGTAATTCTTCCTGAACACTTTTATAATCATCATCTAATTTTTTCTTTAAATTTTCTTGATACTTTAAATGTGCCACTCGCTGTTTTTCTATATTTCCTTGTGATTTATAAATCACAGCAAGTTGTTGATATGATTTCGCTAAGTTTGGCACATGCACATATTCGTTTGTAGTATGTTTTTCCAGAAACTTTTGCGCCATTTCATAATTACCCAAATTGTAATAAGTAGTTCCCTTTACAAACTCTAAAAAATTAATACTTGCGGTGAGCATCATTTTGGATAAATCCATAGCCTTCACACGCGCTATCATTTCATCTGTAAATTCTAGTAATTCTTCGTGCTTACCTTCTTCTTCTAGCAGACTCACCTTTGCCCAATCGAGTACTAAAAAATTATTTTCTGCTCTAGATGCTTTTGCTACTTCATATCCTTCTTCTAGATACACATGTGCTTTTTCATAATTTTTCTCCTCTTGAGAAATCCGCACTAAATCGTGATATACTAGTACAATTTGACGTTTATTTTCCAGTTCGCGCTGAATTTGAAGTGCTTTGTTATAATACTTTTTCGCCTTTTCACGGTATTGCATTCTCCCATAAGTTCTACCTAACACATGATATGAGGAAGCTAGTGAAGAATTGTCATTATTACTTGTTGAGTGTTGTATGGCAATGTAGCTGTAAGAAAGAGCTTTTCCAAAACGATAGTCTCTTCCTAAGTCAAAAGCTTCATCATTTAGAGTTCTTATACTATCGGCAGATATTTCTTGTGCGCTTAGTTGTACACAAGCAAACAAACAAAGGATGATATGTAATAAATAACTATTCTTCACTTGTAGATCTGTGTATTACATAATCAATTTTATCATACAACATTTCTGGCTCAAACGGCTTACTTATTACGCCGCTAATTTTTGTATCAACTACTTTTGCATATGCATCAGATATTTCCATAGCAGTTAATAGTATAATGGGAATATTGTTATTATTTTCTCTTATTCTTTGAATGGTTTCTAAACCGTTTAGTTTTGGCATGAACATATCCATTAAGATAAGATCAAATTTTTGCTTATCGATGATATCTAATGCAGAGAAACCGCTATGAACAACTTTTGTTTGAATATTTTGTCGTTCCAGTATTTTTTGCGTCAGCAAACCATTTACAGCATTGTCGTCTACAATTAAAATATGTACATCATCGAAGGAGTATATTTTGTTTTCAAACTCTTCTTCTTCATTTGTTTGAGAGACTTTTACTTTGCGTAATTCGAGTTCAAAATAAAATTCTGAACCTTTGTTCAATACGCTTCGTAAGTGCAGTTTAGATTTTAGCACTTTTAAAAGATTATTTACAGTGGTTAATCCTAATCCTAAATCGAGATAACCATTATCTTCACTGAGAATAATTCCTTTTGCAAGGTTTTCAAAAATGATATGTTTTTTCTGTTGTGGGATTCCTAATCCGTTGTCTTTTATAGAGAACTTTAATTTTATATTCTCTGCGGTTTCTGATATCTTCTGAATCTTCAATCTAATACTCGCTTCCATGTTGTAGCGAACTGCATTGTCTAATAAATTGAAAAGAATTTGAGATATTTTTAGACTATCTCCTAATAATTGATTTGGGACACTATCGTCAATCTTTATATCAATTGTATTTCGATTTTCTTTCACTAAAAAGCTAACAGAAGTAATTACATTTTTAATACTCTTTCGTAGATCTACATTTTCTTCGATTGCTTTCATTTTACTAGCTTCAATCTTATTCATTTGCAGAATATTATTGATGATAGCTAGTAGATGTTCTCCCGAAAACTTCAAAGATTTTAAGTAACGTTCTTGGTATTTCTCTGGTTTTTCTAGTAGTAATAAATTAGTCATTCCAATAATTGCATATAATGGTGTACGCAATTCGTGACTAATTAATGAGAAGAAATTTGATCTAATTTTAGAGACATTCTCTATTTGTTTTTTTGCTTCAAACAATTGCTTGTTTTGTCCGCTCAGCAAAGCATTGGTGCGCACTCTTGCGCGTTGATTCAGATAAAAAACACCTGTTAGCAATACCAAGATTACCAAAATCACGATTAAAATTGTGATTAGCTTTTTATAATTACTGATGTATGCTTCTTTTTCTTCTTGATCTTTTTCAATATTTTCTAAACGACTTTCATAGGAATCAATCCCATATTTCATAACAATTTCCGTAAGCGTTTCTTCCGTACGATGTTTGTTATAGGTTTCGTAAAATTGTATGTACTTTTCGAGCGCTGCCAATTCGGCTTCTTTATCATTCTTTTTAGCATATACTTTTGCTAAATTTTCATATGACAACGACAATAATTCTGTATGTTCAATATTATCAGGATTACACAAAGAAATTACTTTCTTAAATTCAAGTTCACTTTCGGTAACTTTCTCTTGTCCAAGTAATGCCAATCCATTAAAATAGTGAGCAGTTTGGTAGATTTTAGATGCTGCTGGATAATTGGGATTATCAACACAATATTCGATAACCTTTTGAAAGCAATCTTCCGCTTTTACATATTTCTTTTTGGTCAAAAATAATTGTCCAATATTATACTTCGGATAAATAGAACTGAGATCATCTGGAAATTTTTTAGACAATTCCATACTCAGCCGCAATTGTGTTTCCGCTTCTTCGTATTTTTTCTTTCTGTAAAGATAATAACCTATATTGTTATAAATCTTCATCAGGCCTTTTTCGTTGCCTGTTCGCTTGTAATATATGGCTGCTTTCTTGTAATTCTCAATAGCCAAGTTCCCCAATCGCATTCGAATATATACAATTCCTAAAGTGCGATAACTTTCTGCAATTAAACCATCATCTTCAATATAACTTGCATACTTTAATGCATTTTGACTATTTGTAAGTGCTTGATTGTATTTTCGTTGTTGAGAGAGTTCTTTAGCAGTAGTGTACAACTTAATGATGCTATCTTTATCTACTGTACGACCTATTTGTCCATGAGATATAGATACATAGACGAAGAGCAATAAAAACAAGCGTATGGCAGTCATGTTTATTGTGAGTAGGCTATAATCGGACGAAAAGATACAAAAATTAGCGTAGCTTTTTATTTTTTTAACGCTACGCTCCTAAGATATTATTTTTGCATATCCATCATTACATAATAACGCGGATCATCTATTGCATCTTCTATGACATTTGCTAATTTTGGAGACGCTTTGACCATCAATGCTTTACAATCTTCGCTTAAATGTTTAACACGTAATTGCTTTCCTGCTGCTTCGTATTTTTGTATTAAATTGTAAATCGCTTCTAAAGCAGAATGATCAGAAACTCTTGATTCCATAAAATCAATCATTACCTTTTCTGGATCATCTTTTATATCAAACTTACTATTGAAAGCTTGAATGCTTCCAAAGAATAACGGTCCAAAAATCTCGTATACTTTTGTGCCATCTTCTAATACTTTTTTACGTGCACGAATACGTTTTGCATTTTCCCAAGAAAATACCAAAGCTGAGATAATAACTCCTGCAATTACAGCTACTGCTAAATCTTTCCATACAGTAATTAATGATACAGCAATTAATACAATGGCATCACTTACCGGAATTTTATTTAAAATTCTAAAACTACTCCAAGCAAATGTTCCTATAACGACCATAAACATTACACCTACTAAAGCTGCAATAGGAACTTGTTCTATTAATCCTGAAGCAAATAGAATGAAACATAATAAAGCTAATGCTGCTACAACTCCAGACAATCTTCCGCGTCCGCCACCTTTTATATTAATGATAGATTGTCCAATCATGGCACAACCGCCCATTCCTCCAAAAAGTCCATTTAAGATATTTGCGCCACCTTGCGCCAAACACTCGCGATTACTATTTCCACGAGTTTCAGTTAATTCGTCTACTAAGTTTAAAGTCATAAGTGATTCTATCAATCCAATAGCGGCTAAAATAAAAGCATATGGCGCCATGATTAATAGATTTTTCATGCTCCACAGTTCTGCAGAAAATATAGCTGTTTGAAACGTTGGCAATCCTCCTTTAAGTCCTGAAGATCTTCCTTCACTTCCTTCTACGATAAATGATTTTACCGTTGCTACATCAATATCTCCAAGAATAACAATAGCAGAAACTACAATAATCGCAATTAAAGCTTCTGGCAACTTTTTGGTTAATTTTGGTAATCCCCACATAATCAACATTGTCAATCCTACCAAACCAATCATAATCCACATAGCGCTTCCTTCTAGCCAAACTTTGTTGTCTCCACTTCCTGTTTTGAACAATTGTAGTTGCGACATAAAAATTACAATAGCCAAACCGTTTACAAATCCCATCATTACTGGATGCGGAATCAGTCTTACAAATTTACCAAGTTTAAAAGCACCTGCCAATGCTTGAATAACACCTACCATCAATAAGGTGATGAACAAGAATTGCAATCCTTGTTCGCCCATTCCACTAGCTAAACCAAGTTCATTTCCTTTGGCTACCAAAGCAACCATTACTACTGCCATAGCTCCTGTTGCGCCAGATATCATTCCTGGTCGTCCTCCAAAAATAGCGGTAATTAATCCCATCATAAAGGCACCATACAATCCAACCATTGGCGGAACACCTGCTACAAAGGCAAAAGCAACTGCTTCTGGCACTAATGCTAAAGCAACTGTTAATCCACTTAAAATATCATTCTTGGCATTTGCTGTTCTCTTTCTAATAAACTCAGTCATAATTCTTTGCTATTGTGATTCTTAAAATTAAGAAGCGGCAAAAATACAGTTATTATTTCTTCTGACAAGTTTTAGGAATATGAAATACTCAATGACAACATTTTTATAACAAATGAAATTGTCATCGTGGTTTTATATCTAACTATGCTGAATAGATTTTTTGTTTTTTTTAAGTAAGTTTGAAAGCCAAAATCATTTTTCATGAAAAAACTAAGCTTCCTTTGTGTCTTCTCTCTATTTTTTGCGTGTACTTCGAAACAAAAAGACACTGTAATTCACACTGATTTCACAACTACTTTTGAAAAATCTAACGGGACACAAACGCCTACTTATCCAGAAGTGATTGCCTATTATGAAAATTTAGCAAAAAGTTACGCGCAAATTCATTTAGAAACTATTGGAAGTACAGACTCTGGCGAACCTTTACATTTAGTAACTTTTAATCCTGATGAAAATTTTAATTTTGACAACATACGCAAGGAAAAAACCATTTTATTGGTTAATAACGGAATTCATCCAGGAGAAAGCGATGGCATTGACGCTACCATGATGCTTTTACGCGATTTGGCAAATGGCACGAAAAAAGCGCCTAAAAATGTAGTGATTGCAGCAATTCCAGTGTATAATGTTGGCGGAAGTTTAAATCGTAATTCTGGCACAAGAGCCAATCAAAATGGTCCAGAAACGTATGGTTTTAGAGGAAATGCTAAAAATTATGATTTAAATCGTGATTTTATAAAATCTGACACACGAAATGCTAAAGCTTTTGCTCAAATTTTTCACAAAGTTCAACCTGATGTTTTTGTAGACAATCATGTAAGTAATGGTGCTGATTATCAATATACTTTAACACATTTATTTACGCAGCATAATAAATTAGGACATGAAGCTGGAAAATTTCTGCACGAAACGATGATGCCCGATTTAGAGAATACATTATTAAAAAAGAATTGGGATATTACTCCATATGTCAATGTTTTTGGCAGAACGCCTGAAAGCGGATTTTCTCAGTTTATGGATTCGCCAAGATACTCAACAGGATACACAACGCTTTTCAATACTTTAGGATTGATGGTAGAAACACATATGTTAAAACCATACAAACAACGTGTAGAAGGAACGTATGCGCTCATGGATGCTTTAATTGAAAATATTGAAACAAAACATCACAAAAACATAAAAGACATTCGACAAAAAACACATGCATCTTATACAAATGCAGAAACATATCCTATACGATGGGAACTGGATAAAAGTCAAGAAACAACGCTCAATTTTAAAGGATACGAAGGTAAATTCGTTGAGAGTGACTTAACAGGTCAGAAGCGTTTAAAATATGATAGTTCCAAACCGTTTACCAAAGAAGTGAGTTACTACAATTACTTCAAATCAACAAAGCAAGTTACAGTTCCAAAAGCATATATAATTCCCAAAGGTTGGCATGATGTCATTGACCTTTTACAGTTGAATAATGTTGCATTGAATACTATTAAAAATGATACCGTTATAAATGTAGAAACCTACCATATTAAAGACTTTAAAACCTATTCCAATCCGTTTGAAGGTCATTATACACATTACAACACTGAGGTTTCAAAAACTGCACAAAAAATTGGTTTCAAACAAGGTGATATTATTGTGTACACTGACCAAGCTGCATTTCGTTACTTACTAGAAACTCTTGAGCCTGAAGCGGTAGATTCGTTCTTTAATTGGAATTTCTTTGATACTATTTTACAACAAAAAGAAGGATTTTCAGCTTATGTTTTTGAAGATGAAGCAAAAGAACTACTTGAAAAAAATCCAGAATGGAAAGCTGAATTTGAGCAATTAAAAGCAAACGATGAAAAATTTGCAAAAAGTGCTTCACAACAATTACGCTGGATTTACAAAAAATCCAATCACTATGAAAAAGCACATTTAAGATATCCTATTTTTAGGATTTTGCGTTGATGTGTTTTTTGTTGATTTGTTAGTTTGTTCACCTGCTATTGCTTACTTTTCACGTCTTACTGAACTTGATTAAGCATCTCATAAAGTTGCTCAATTTTGAAAATTTTCAGATTCAAAAGTGGTGAGTTTGCGTTTGAAGAATCTTAATACTCAATACTTTCTAGGTTTCTAAGTACTCCTCGATACATTTTTTCGCTCACTCAAAAACACTCGAAGTGACGCTTTGTAATCTGAAGTTTATAAGCTTAGCCTTCGAAGTAATTCAAAATTTAACATCCAACATTTAAAATACCAAAAGCGAAGCGAGTCTAAAGCATAAGCGTTTCCAAAAGCAAAGCACGTCTAACATTCCTGACTAAAACAATAACTTTATGTTTTCATAAGAATTTTGCAAGGCAATATCTGTATCTGTAGCATTTTTCCAAACCACTTCTACAATATCTTCTTCCAATTGCGGGGACAATTCGCCATCATAAGCAGTTTGCATGGAATACCAGTGTGTCAGTTTTAAGCGATATTCTCCATTTCGTTTGAAGATATGATAGGTTTTCATTAAAAAATCAGTAATCACTAAACCTTTTACTCCTGTTTCTTCCTCTACTTCACGAACAGCAGTTTCTTCTATATTTTCGCCTTTTTCTGTCTTTCCTTTAGGCAAATCCCATTTTCCGTTTCTAAAAATAAACAGAACGTTTCCTACAGAATTTTTCACCAAACCGCCTGCTGCTTCTACAACGGGTAATTTTTTATACAGCAATGGCAGTAATTCGTCACCGTTGTCGTGATAAAGTATCGCTTTATCTATTTTTCCAGAAGTCATTTTCCCTATAAGCCACTCAAAATCAACATCTTTCAATAAAAATGTGTCAGAAATTTCATTCTTTATTACTTCATTTGATAAGATAATGAGCTTATCATTGATAAAAACTTTATACATTTGCATTATGATTTTTGATAAGAATACAGCTAAAAAGACTGCCGAATTATTGTTGCAAATTAATGCAATTAAATTACAACCACAAGAACCTTTCACATGGGCTTCAGGTTGGAAATCGCCAATATACTGTGACAACAGAATTACACTATCGTTTCCTCCGATACGAAATTATTTAAGAGAACAATTTGCCAAGCATATTGAAAAAGAATATGGAAAGCCTGATGTAATTGCAGGAGTAGCTACTGGCGCTATTGGAATTGGAATCCTTGTAGCAGAGTATTTAGGACTTCCTTTTGTATATGTTAGACCAGAAGCTAAAAAGCATGGAAGACAAAATCAAATAGAAGGATTCATTCAAAAAGGGCAAAATGTAGTCGTTGTTGAAGATTTAATTAGTACTGGAAAAAGTAGTTTGAATGCCGTAAAAGCTTTGCAAGAAGCAGAAGTAAACGTAAAAGGTATGGTGGCTATTTTCTCTTATAATTTTGATATTTCTAAAGAAAATTTCAAGGATGCTAATGTAAATCTAAACACATTAAGTAATTATGAAAATCTTTTAGAGCAAGCTTTAGATACTAATTATATTACGTCTGGAGAACTAGAAACTTTAGAAAATTGGCGAAAAGATCCAGCAAATTGGAATGCTAATTAAAATACCGAAAATAACAATATGAGATGAGCCATCATGACTAGCCTAAACAAATCGGCATGGTTATTGGCGAATTCCATCTGACAAAATTATATAAACAAACATAGACAGATGAATATAGAAAGCCCAAAAGTCACTGTAAATAAATCACCGCAAGAACTTTACGATTTTTTGACGAATGTAGAAAACTTTGAAAAATTAATGCCTGAAAACATTAGTAAGTTTGAAGTATTAGCAGAAGGAAAATTTCTTTTTGCTTTGAAAGGAATGCCAGAAATTGTTTTAAAATTAAAAGAAAGTACACCTCCAAATACAGTTGTATTAGGTGCTGCATCCGACAAATTACCTTTTACACTTACTGGAAACATTCAGGAACTAGAAGCTGGTAAAAGTGAAGCGCAATTGGTTTTTGAAGGAGATTTTAATCCAATGATGGCTATGATGATTAAAGGTCCTATTGGAAAATTTATCAATACGCTTGCTGAAAATATGAGCAAATTATAGTTAAAAAACATACAAATTATTTAAAGCTGAATGAAGAAAACTTTGTTCAGCTTTTTTTATGTAACAATGTATCAATGTAATAATGTGTCAATTTGAAAATGTAGCAATGTTGTTATGATACGTCATTGCGAATGCAGTGAAGCAATCTCATACTTCAAAGAACAAATACGGATTACAATAAACAGATTACCGCGCTATCGCTCGTAAAGACGAATCGTAAGTGTAAAGTCTTATTTTAGTATAACCATTTGTTTTTGGTATAGATATCAAAATAACGTTTTTTTAATGTGAAAATATACCAATGATGTAGTGCTTACTAAAATACCAATATACTAAGAGCGAAGCGATCTAACAGGCGAAGCCGATACCAAAGCGAAGCGTGTCTGACAATCCAAGAGCAAAGCGAGTCTAACTAATACAACAACTTAATCTCTTTCAAATCAAAAGTTGCTGTAATTTCATCTTCTAGCAGTACATTCAGTTTTCCATCTTCAGCAACACCTTGAATAAAGCCCATAAACATTTCACCTTTGTTATTTTTAAAAGTAGAAGGTTTATTTTTTCGAAATAATAAATCTTCATATTCATCTTTGAGAACGTCAAAAGATCTTGCCGTAATTAATTTTGAATATTTTTTTAATTGTGATACAATTTGAAACATCACTTCATCTAAGTCAAAATGAATTCCTGTAATTTTTTTCAACGAAGAAGCATTAAAAATTGACTCAAAATCTGTTTGGTTTACATTCAGGCCAATTCCGATAATGGCTGCTGTCATTTTGCTATTTTGTATGACATTTTCAATAAGTATTCCACATATTTTCTGATTCTCTGACAAAATGTCGTTTGGCCATTTGATAGCTAATCTCGGAATTTGAAAATACTTCAACGCATTATAAATTGCCAATGAAGTGGCTATGCTGATATAAAAACCTTCATCATTCTCTAAACAAGAAACCTTTTTAAACACACTAAACGTAAGGTTTTTACCTTCTTCTGAACTCCATTTTGTTCCCATCTGCCCTTTTCCTGCAGTTTGTGAACGTGCTATGATAATCGTAAAATCTTCTAGTTTTTCATCAACATGAAGCTGACGTAAATAGGCATTTGTGGAATCAATGGCATCAAGTTTGATTATTTTCATCGTATATTTAAAAAATCTTTAGATATTCTTATGATAAAAGAATTACAAATAACATTTAAAAGTAATACTTTTGTATAAAATATAATTAATTGAATGACAAAAACTAAGGTTAGTACGGATCAATTGATCACGGGCATCATAAAAGGGATAGAAGAAGTAAAAGGAAATGATATCACCATCTTAGACTTACGCGAAATAGACAATACAGTTTGTGACTACTTTATAATATGCAATGGTACCTCTAATACGCAGGTAAACGCCATTGTAGGTTCAGTTCAAAAAATGGTTAGTAAAGAATTAAAAGACAAGCCATGGCACATTGAAGGTGCTGAGAATGCTGAATGGGTATTAATGGATTATGTAAATGTAGTAGTACACGTGTTCCAAAAACATATCCGAGAATTTTATGATATAGAAGGACTTTGGGGAGACGCAAAGGTGACTTCTATTCAAGCAAATTATTAAAAATTACATTTTGATTTAATGGCAAAAGACAACAATAACATGACAAAAAAACCTAAGTTCAGTCCGTATTGGATCTATGGTTTAATCGGAGTTTTTCTCCTTTTCCTAATATTTTCAAACGATTCTGGCGGAGACGACAAGGTGTCACTTACTAAATTTGAAGAATTAGTAAAACAAAATGACATCAAGAAAATTAGAGTAATGACCAACATGGATTATGCTGAAATTTTCTTGAAAGAAGGAGCTGCTGAAAAAGACGTTTATAAAAGTATTGTCAATAAAAAATCTGGTCTTTTCCTAATGGGAGACAGCCCTGATTTTACAGTAAAATATCCAGAAAAAAAGATTTTCGTTGAAAAACTATACAAAGCAAGAGAAGATTCTAATTTAGATTTTGAAATTACTTCAGGAAGAGTAGACAATACTATTTCTAGTTTTATTTTTAGCATCTTACCTTTTGTATTAATTATTGTCGTTTGGATTTTTATCATGCGTAGAATGTCTGGCGGCGGCGCTGGCGGCGGCGGTGGACAAATTTTCAACATCGGAAAATCGAAAGCAAAACTGTTTGATGAAAAAACAGACATGAAAACATCATTTAAAGATGTTGCTGGATTAGAAGGAGCCAAGGAAGAAGTACAAGAAATTGTTGACTTCCTTAAAAATCCTGAAAAATATACTTCATTAGGAGGAAAAATTCCTAAAGGAGCATTATTGGTAGGACCTCCAGGAACTGGTAAAACATTACTTGCCAAAGCTGTAGCTGGAGAAGCAAAAGTACCTTTCTTTTCGCTTTCAGGTTCTGACTTTGTAGAAATGTTTGTAGGTGTTGGAGCGTCTAGAGTTCGTGACTTATTTAAACAAGCAAAAGAAAAATCGCCTGCAATTATCTTTATTGATGAGATTGATGCAATTGGACGTGCGCGTGGAAAAAATAACTTTACAGGTTCAAACGACGAACGCGAAAATACATTAAACCAGTTATTAACTGAAATGGACGGTTTTGGAACCAATACAAATGTAATTGTAATGGCTGCAACAAACCGCGCAGATATCTTAGATAAAGCTTTAATGCGTGCTGGACGTTTTGACAGACAAATTTATGTAGATCTTCCAGACATTCGTGAGCGTAAAGAAATCTTTGAAGTACATTTAAAGCCACTTAAAAAAGCTGATAATTTAGATACTGACTTCTTATCAAAACAAACACCAGGTTTCTCTGGAGCAGATATTGCAAATGTTTGTAATGAAGCTGCATTAATTGCTGCTAGAAAAGGAAAGAAAGCTGTTGAAAAGCAAGATTTCCTGGATGCTGTAGATAGAATTGTTGGTGGATTAGAAAAGAAAAATAAAATCATTACACCTGGCGAAAAGAAAACAGTTGCCTTCCATGAAGCTGGACACGCAACAGTAAGCTGGTTAGTAGAACATGCTGCGCCATTGGTAAAAGTAACAATTGTTCCAAGAGGACAATCATTAGGAGCTGCTTGGTATTTACCTGAAGAACGTATGTTAGTTCGTACAGAACAAATGCTTGACGAAATGTGTGCTACCTTAGGTGGTCGTGCTGCAGAAAAAGTAATCTTTGATAAAATTTCTACAGGAGCATTGAGCGATTTGGAAAAAGTAACCAAACAAGCACGTGCAATGGTAACTGTATATGGTTTAAATGATAAAATTGGAAACCTAACATATTACGATTCTAGTGGAAATGATAATGGTTTCTCTAAACCTTATAGTGAAGAAACTGCAAAGACTATTGACGAAGAAATCTCTAAGATTATTGAAAACCAATATCAAAGAGCAATTCAGATATTAGAACAAAATAAAGACAAACTAACTAAGCTTGCCGAATTACTTTTAGAAAAAGAAGTTATTTTTAAAGATGATTTGGAAGGAATTTTCGGAGCAAGACCGTTCGTAAAATCTGATAAGTCAGACGACTCAGAAGAATAGTTCGTCTTTAACAAAACATTTACCTTTAAAAAATCTCGATTTATCGCTAGCATAAGTCGAGTTTTTTTATCTTTACATTAAATTTTTCCAAATATTAAACTACGATTGACTCTATGAGTCTTTTTAAGAAAATTTTCGGCTCCAAATCAAAACCTCAACAGGACAACGATCCTGCAGATGAGCGTGGTAAATATATGCCGCAAATTGAGCTTCCAATTGACGAGCGTTTTACTATTAATTTCCGTAAAAACGGAGGTAAATTTCTATACTGTGATTCTTTAACTGATGTATATGACAGTTTAGAGAACATTCTGATAGAAAATGGTTGGGAAGGAAAAGAAGCTTTGTGTTTTGACGACCAAATTCAAGAACGCTTTGATAATTTTGACGTGAAATTTTCACGTATCAATATGAATGCTAACTTTTATTTATCTTCTTGCGAATATTTAATTGCCGACAATGGTTCTATCCTTGTATGTTCTAATCAAATAAAAGAGAAAAAACTTAACGATTTACCAGATAATTTTGTGGTACTTGCTACAACCAGCCAACTAGTTGGAGCTATTGGCGAAGGTTTGCGTGGTATCAAAAACAAATACAAGTCTAACATTCCTAGTAATATTACTACCATAAAACATTTTCAAGTACAGGAAGAAAAGGACTTTTTATCATATGGAAGTAGCTCAAAAAACCTATATTTGCTGCTCTTGGAAGACCTCTAAAATGAACGAATTTTTAACACGATCTTTAACGGGATTAGTTTTTGTAGGATTACTAATTACTTCAGTATTTTTATCTGAAATAGCTATCTTGGCTGTCTTCACTATATTTGGATTACTTTGTTTATTTGAATTTAGCAAACTCATAGCACTCAAAGGTTTCATTCAATATATCGTTTTTTTGGTGATGCTTGGTGTATTTGTTTTTTGGAAACAAATACAACCAACAGTAAAAATTGAAGAAGCAACATTAATCTTATTGGTATTTTCTATGTTTGTCTCTCTATTTTTAATTAGAGACTTATTCTCCAAAAAAATCATTCCAGAATTCAAGTTTAAAAAATACTTACTCACCACTTTCTATATGAGTAGCAGTTTTGCGTTTCTATTACTCATTCCAAATGTCACAGAAACCTATGAACCATGGATCATACTAGGAAGTTTTATTTTAGTTTGGGTAAATGATTCTTTTGCTTATTTAACAGGAAAAAATTTTGGAAGACAAAAATTATTTGAACGAATTTCTCCCAAGAAAACCGTTGAAGGATTTTTAGGAGGTTTACTCTTTTCTTGTATTGCTAGTTATTTTATAGCTAAATTTACACAAACTTTAAGTTTTAGCAGTTGGCTTATCTTGGCGATCATTATCAGTTCTATAGGAACTATTGGTGATTTAATTCAGTCAAAATTTAAAAGACAAGCCAATGTAAAAGATAGTGGATCAATAATGCCCGGACATGGTGGCATCTTTGACCGATTGGATAGCATGATATTTTCAGCGCCATTTATTTATTTGTTTTTAAAGATATTACACTATGTTTCATAAAGAAGGTTACAAAATCATTATCGTAACATTTATTATTGTTGCTGCCGTTGTTATTACAGCTGATAAAATTGATACAGCTTGGATTAAATATGGACTACAAGGTCTTGCCGTTGTATTTTTAATTTTAATTCTTCAATTTTTTAGAAATCCAAAACGCACTACTCCTAAAAATGATGAACATGTCATTGCTCCTGTTGATGGAAAAGTAGTAGTGATTGAAGAAGTATTCGAAAAAGAATATTTCAAAGACAAGCGTTTACAAGTTTCAATCTTTATGTCTCCAATAAATGTACATGTAACTCGTTATGCAATTGGCGGAACTGTAAAGTATAGTAAATATCATCCAGGAAAATATTTAGTTGCCTGGCATCCAAAAGCATCTGAAGAAAACGAACGCACTACCATTGTTGTTGATAATCCTACTTACGGAACTATTTTATATCGACAAATTGCTGGTGCATTAGCAAAAAGAATCGTAAATTATGCAGAAGAAGGCATGCAAGCTGTTCAAGGTGAAGATGCTGGATTTATCAAGTTTGGATCGCGTGTAGATTTATATTTACCATTAGATACCAATATAAATGTAAAACTAAATCAAGTAGTAAAAGGCGGTGTAGATGTAATTGCCAGTAAATAATGAGTACTTCTGAATTAGACATAACATTTTTTGAAGCCGTAGAACGCGTCAATAATAGCACGGAAGCATTTCCTGCCGACTTTCTATTACGATTATATGCGTACTTTAAAAGAGCAACCAATAATGACGACAAACCTAGCAGTAGTCGTCCAATTATTAATGCATTTAAAATGAATGCATTACTACAAACTCAAGACATTTCGCCTGACGAAGCTAAAAAAGCATATATCGAATTGGTAAATTCATATTTTGAAGGCTAATACTACAGTTTTCTTACCAACTTGGTTAAAACTTTGTTTATTTCTAATTACATGGTTTTGCTTTCTGATCGTTTTTGAACTTATACATATACTTCTAATTCCTGAAGCAACAGAGTTTTCTCCTAAATTACATACATTATCCACACGAGTTATTGGTCATTTATTTCAATTGGCAGGAACCATTTTTAGTGTTTGGATATTTACTAAATATGTAGATAAAATTCCTTTTACATCCTTAGGTTTTGATGTAAAAAATAGATGGAAAGACATACTCTTTGGTATCTTTTTAGGTTTTATAGTAATGGCTTTTGGATATCTTTTGTTAGAAAATTTACAAGCAATTACCTTTAATGCATACAATATAAAAGCAAAAGACATTTTATACAGCATTGTATTTTTTATTTCCGTTTCATTGATGGAAGAGATTTTATGTAGAGGTTACATTTTAAATCAATTGCTTGAAACAAATAATAAGTACGTTGCCTTAGTTATTTCTTCCATTATTTTTACAGCGTTACATTCACTGAACCCAAATATGGCATTCGTTCCTGTACTAAATTTATTCTTGGCAGGAATTCTCTTGGGAATTACATATATCTACACAAAAAACTTATGGTTTCCTATTGCGCTACACTTTAGCTGGAACTTTTTTCAAGGACCGATTTTTGGTTTTGAAGTAAGTGGACAAACGTTTTATTCCATGATTCAGCAAACACGAACGGAAGATAATCTTTTAAACGGCGGTAGTTTTGGTTTTGAAGGTTCACTGTTAGCAACACTCATTATGATCGTTGTAATCTTTCTAATTGATCGGTATTATAGGAAGCAAATTGCTTAGACTTACTTAGATTTTTAGACTTATTAGACGACTTTAGATCAACTTAGATTTGATTTTTTGATAAACACATCGTTTAAAAAAACTTCTTGATATATTTTTTCTCCATTTCATAACGAAAAAAAACACTCGAAGAGACGTTTTTGGTTGTAGATTTTTGATTTTCGATTTTTCTTGGCTTTATGAGATGCTGAATCAAGTTCAGCATGACATATGAAGATATTTTTTTAATCTTTTCAATCATTTAATCTTTCAATTTCAAAAACAAAAATGTCACATCGAGCGCAGTCGAGATGTCTTTATAACTTCTCTTTTGCCTTTGATGTGACATTTTTAAATTGTATAATCTTCAAATTAGCAAATTAAAAAACTGCTACATTGATACATTATTTAAGTGAAGCCAAACTTGCTTTTAACGTTTCTATTTTAGCAATAGCGTTTGCTTCTTTTTGTTTTTCATTAGCAACAACTTGTTCTGGTGCATTGCTTACAAAACGCTCATTAGAAAGCTTTTTTTGTGCTATTTTTAACGAACCTTCTACATATTCAAGTTCTTTCGTTAATTTTTCAATTTCTGCCTCAATATCAATCGCACCTTCCATCGGAATAAAATATTCATTCGACTTTACACGGAAAGACAATGCGCCTTCTAACTTCTCATCACTATAATTAATACTTTCAACATTTCCAAGTTTTGCAATTACAGCATCTAAACCAGTCGTTGATTTTTCATTATTTACAATCGTCAAAGAGATCGCATCTTTATTTGCTATATTTTTCTCTTTACGAATGGTTCTGATTCCTGAAACTACATTTTGAATCATCTCAAAATCACTTAATAATTCTTCAATAACTTCAGTCGTTTCTGGCCAACTTGCAATTACTAAAGCATCTTCTTCAGAACGTGTTTTCATACGTTGCCAAATATCTTCCGAAAGGAAAGGCATAAACGGATGCAATACTTTTAAGATATCTTCAAATAACGAAATCACTGTATCATAGGTTTTCTTATCAATAGGAGAACCATATGTTGGTTTTACCATTTCCAAGAACCAAGAACAGAAATCATCCCAAACTAATCTATAGGTAATCATTAAAGCATCAGAGATTCTGTATTTGCTATATTGATCTTCCAATTCTACCATTGCTTTCTGGAACTTAGACTGGAACCAATCTATAGCTAGCTTTGCAACTTCTGGTTGTTCAACAGTTTCGCTTACTTCCCAAATTTGCGTTAAGTTGTATGCATTAAAGATTTTATTAGCAAACTTCTTTCCTTGATCGCATAAAGATTCATCAAATAATAAATCATTTCCTGCTGCAGAACTTAACAGTAATCCAACACGAACTCCATCAGCTCCAAATTCTTCTATCAACTTCAAAGCATCAGGTGAATTTCCTAATGATTTTGACATTTTACGACCTTGCTTATCACGAACCAATCCCGTAAGATATACATTCGTAAAAGGTTTCATGTCGCGGTATTCATATCCAGCAATAATCATTCGGGCAACCCAGAAAAATAAAATATCTGGTCCAGTTACCAAGTCATTTGTTGGATAGTAATATTTAATTTCTTCATTTTCTGGATTACAAATCCCATCAAAAACACTAATTGGCCATAACCAAGAAGAAAACCAAGTATCAAGCGCATCTTCATCCTGACGCAAATCGTCCATTGTCAACTCTGCATTACCTGTGGTTGCTTTTGCCAAAGCCAATGCTGCTTCTTTCGTTTCAGCAACAGCAAAATCTTCTTTTCCATCGCCAAAATAGTAGGCAGGAATTTGTTGTCCCCACCAAAGCTGACGAGAAATATTCCAATCACGAATATTTTCCATCCAATGACGGTATGTATTTTCAAACTTTTTTGGGAACAAATTGATGTCACTATCTTCATCTAAAACCGCGCTAATAGCTGGTTTCACCAAATCTTCCATTTTTAAGAACCACTGATCAGATAATCTTGGTTCAATGACAGCTTTGGTACGTTCTGACGTTCCAACTTTGTTGATATGTTGTTCCGTTTTTATTAAGAATCCTTTTTCTTCTAACTCTTTGGAGATTTCTTTACGAACTACAAAACGATCTTTTCCTTCATAATGCAATCCGAAACTATTCAACGTAGCATCATCATTGAAAATATCAATTACTTCCAAATTGTGCTTCTCTCCTAGTGCTTTATCATTTTCATCGTGTGCAGGCGTTACTTTTAAACAACCTGTACCAAATTCAATATCTACATATTCATCTTCAATAATAGGAATCACTCTATTTACTAAAGGAACAATTGCTTTTTTACCTTTTAAATGTGTGTAACGCTCATCATTTGGATTGATACAAATGGCTGTATCTCCCAAAATTGTTTCTGGACGTGTAGTTGCAATCGTTACTTTTTCATCGCTTCCTTCTATTGCATATGATAAATAATACAAGTTTCCTTGTTTCTCTTCATAAATTACTTCTTCATCAGACAAGGTTGTTTTTGCTTCAGGATCCCAATTTACCATACGATATCCACGATAAATCAAACCTTTGTTGTACAAATCGACAAACGTTTTAATTACCGCTTCTGACATATCGTCATCCATGGTAAACTTTGTTCTGTCCCAATCACAAGAAGCTCCTAATTTTTTAAGTTGCTCTAAAATGATTCCACCGTGTTTATGTGTCCATTCCCAAGCATGGTCTAAAAACTCATCGCGCGTAATATCTGATTTCTTGATTCCTTCTTCTTTCAGCTTATTTACAACCTTTGCTTCGGTTGCAATAGAAGCATGATCAGTTCCAGGAACCCAACAAGCGTTGTATCCTTTCAATCGTGCGCGACGTATCAATACATCTTGAATGGTATTATTTAGCATGTGTCCCATGTGTAAGACTCCTGTGACGTTTGGTGGCGGAATTACTATTGTATACGCTTCACGCTCGTCTGGTTCTGAATGGAAATACTTATTCTCCATCCAATATTGGTACCATTTGTCTTCGATCTTACTTGGATCATACTTTTTCTGAATACTCATTTTGGTATTGTTTTTGTAATAATAATTGGCAAAAGTACTTATATCTGTACTATTTAAAAAGTGTTTTATCACTTTTGCATTTAATTGTTAAATATGTGCAGCTAATACAGATTAGTTTGTATTTTGTTGAACAATTTTTGTAAGATTACAAATAAGTACCTAATTTTACACTAATACTAAAAATAAGAATGATGAAAAGAATAGCATTAATATTATTTGTCGGTTTATTTACCTTCGCCGTACAAGCACAAGATAAAACCGCAAAGATTAAATTTAAAACAGAAGTAATTGATTACGGAACTATCGAAAAAGGAGCGGATGGCGTTCGTGTTTTCGAATTTACAAACACAGGTGATGCGCCATTGGTTATCACAAGAGTATACTCTAGTTGTGGTTGTACAATTCCTAAAAAACCAGATGCACCAATTTTGCCTGGTAAAAACGGAGTTATTGAAGTGAAGTATGATACAAAGCGTGTTGGACCAATTAGAAAAACGATTACAGTATATTCTAATGCAGACGAGCCAACAAAAGCGATCAAGATTAAAGGAAAAATTGTTGATCCTAGCAAAGAGAAAAGTATTATGATGAAAGATAAAACGGAGATTTAATCGTTCAAATCATAAAAAACTATATGAAAATGTCTTGTCAGTTTGATAAGGCATTTTTTTGTTTTAAGTTTAAAGAACTCTCAGAAGTTATGATCGAAATATAAATTTGCAGATTTGTTACGAGCGGTAGTTTATTTAACCAAACAGAAGAGTCACATCTAAAAAAAACAAAGTGATATTTGTATTCTAAAACCTAAATCAGATTATAACTTAAAGTACTTCTTTGAGTCTAAATTCAAACTTTAAAACTAAATCGCCTCGAAGCACTTTTAGGCGCATTTTTTTATTTTCTTTTCCTTCCAACATTCCTGTCACCTTACTTAATGAAAGTCTATCTACTTTACGACCATTGATAGATACAATGATGTCACCTTCTTTGAGACCAGCAAGTCCAGCTGGTGAATCTTTCCGGATTTCAGCAATTTCATATGCTTTCACCAAGCTAAATTTATTGTAGTGTTCATATACAACGCTTACTTCTCCTAAATTTGTACTATTTCCTGCGCGTCCGTAGTTAGTATGAATAGAATTATTACGTTTTTTTACTTCTTGAATGACACGCATTCCATTATGTTGCAATTCAATTCCGCTCATATTGTATCGGAAAGGATCTGAAAAATATTTACTTTTCTTAAGGCGAATCCTTTGATTACCATAATCAAAAATGACTCTAAAACGTTTTAAAATTTCGCCGCCAATACTTCCATTTCGTTCTTTAAAGTTTTTCACATAAGCTATTGCTGTAGAATCTGGAAATGCTACTTTGGCGTTTTCAAAAGAAAAAATCCCCATATTAAACTTTTTTACGCGCGCTCGCATTCCATAAATACTTCCGCTTAATCCTCTTCCCAAGAAATCATCAAATTTCTTTTCAGGAATCGTAATTCCTTTCGCCGCTTCTTCAAAAAGCCACAAAGCATCACTTCCGCCAGAATCTATCAATAATTTCACGGGAACATCTGGTTCTTTATCTTCTTCAATCGCTACTTCAACATCAATATATGGTTTATTGTTTCGGAATGTAAGCGGTAAATCTGTACACTTTCTACAATTACTATATTCATAAGTTTCAGGATTGTGAAATTTTATTCGCTCTGTATTGTAGTTAATCTCCACAATAAAATCTTTAAACACATCATATCCAATAATTCCGTGTATAGGAATACCCAAACGCGTAGACATATTAATATCTTGGTCGAGAATGATATACAGTTCTAAATTTAGCTTTTGAATATCACCAACATTAAAAAAGTCTGATCTTGCTTTTACCGCTTCAATAGCTTCTCCAGAACCTAAACCACGAAGATGTATGCGTTCTTTTTGTTCAATAGAGAGTGAATCTCCAGGATTCAAACTAAACATAATTGGTTTATTTACACCTGAATCTAGCAGAAAAGACATTTCTACGCCATTAATCTCAACAGGTATTACAATTAAATTATTGATTAATTTAAATGAAACGGCTGCTTTGTCTTTTCCTGTAATAATTCTAAAACCATTTTGTGCTTGCGAAATACCGCAAATACAAATAAAAAGGATGATGATATGTTTTTTTATTGCTTGCAAGAGTTGAGAGGGAGTTTGGTAACATACTAATATACAAAATTTCCTTTTTCTATGCGAATATTATACTTTTTTTAACGTTGTTTAAAATGTCTAATATTTTATATAAATGTAAAATATATTTTGCAATTTTGTCATTCTTAAAACTCTAGATTATGCCAACTATTTCTAATAAAGGAATTGCCATGCCACAATCGCCAATTCGTAAATTGGTTCCCTATGCTGAAGATGCTAAAAAACGTGGTACAAAAGTTTTTCATTTAAATATCGGACAACCAGATATTAAAACTCCTCAAGTAGCCTTAGATGCTATCAAGAATAATACTATTGAAGTACTCGCATATAGTCGCTCTGAAGGTTCTGAAGAATACAGAACTAAAATAGCAGCGTACTACGCAAAAAATGATATTCATGTAACTGCCAACGATATTATTGTTACTACTGGTGGAAGTGAAGCTTTATTGTTTACGTTTGGAAGTATCATGGATGCTGGAGATGAAGTTATTATTCCAGAGCCATTTTACGCAAATTACAACGGATTCTCTACAGCATCTGGTGTAAAGGTTGTTCCTGTAATTTCTAAAATTGAAGATAATTTTGCATTGCCTCCAATTGAAGAGTTTGAGAAATTAATCTCTCCAAAAACAAAAGCTATCCTAATTTGTAATCCTGGAAATCCAACAGGATATTTATATTCTAAAGAAGAAATTCAAAAGTTAGCACGCATTGTAAAAAAACATGATTTGTTTTTAATTGCTGATGAAGTGTATCGTGAATTCGCTTATGACGGATTGACTCATTATTCAGTAATGGAAGAAGCTGGATTGGAAGAAAATGCGATTGTGATTGATTCTGTATCGAAACGTTATAGCATGTGTGGCGCACGAATTGGTTGTATTGTTTCCAAAAACAAAGAATTTATGGCTACTGCTTTGAAATTTGCTCAAGCGCGTTTATCGCCACCAACCTATGCACAAATTGCTAGTGAAGCGGCATTAGAAACTCCACAAAGCTATTTTGATGATGTCATTGAAGAATATGTAGAACGTAGAAATACCTTAGTTTCAGAATTACAAAAAATTGAAGGTGTTCGTGTAGCAAATCCGAAAGGTGCTTTTTATTGTATTGCCGAATTACCTGTAGAAAGTGCTGATGATTTTGCTCAATGGCTTTTAGAGAAATATGATCTAAATGGAGAAACTATTATGGTTGCGCCTGCAGCAGGATTCTATTCTACGCCAGGTATTGGTTTGAATCAAGTTCGAATTGCCTACGTATTAAAGAAAGAAGATTTAATTACCGCAGTAAGGATTTTAAAGGAAGCTTTAATCGCTTACAACGCCTAATTGTTTAAAAACGACTATTTGATTACTATACAACATAACGTTTCTTTAAAAGAATTCAATACGTTTGGTATTGATGCTAAGGCAAAATATTTTATTTCTGTTTCCAACAAGCAAGAATTGATTGAAGCTTTACAGCTACCACAATTTTCTGAATATTTTGTACTTGGTGGTGGCAGTAATATGCTTTTAACTCGTGACTTAGAAATTCCTGTATTACACATAAATTTTAAAGGAAAAGAACCTGTATTTGCTTCGTCAGATTTTGTTGGAGTAGAAATTCAAGCTGGAGAAAATTGGCATGAATTTGTCCTTTGGTGTATTGAAAAAAATTATGGCGGCGTTGAAAATTTGTCCTTGATTCCAGGAAATGTAGGAACTTCTCCAATTCAGAATATTGGCGCGTATGGTGTAGAACTGAAAGATGTTTTTTCTCACTGTACAGCAATAGATATTGAAACACAAGAAGAAAAAACATTCACGCTTGAAGATTGTAAGTTTGGGTATCGAAATTCAATTTTTAAAAATGAAGCCAAAGGAAAATACATCATCACTTCGGTTGTTTTTAAATTAACATCAAGTGTTCATAAACTCAATACTTCCTACGGCGCCATTCAACAAGAATTGGAAAGTAACAACATCACAAACCCAACGATAAAAGATGTTAGTGATGCCGTCATTGCCATTCGTCAACGAAAATTACCAGATCCAAAAGAAATTGGAAACAGTGGAAGTTTCTTTAAGAATCCAATCATTTCAAAAGCTGAGTTTGATATTTTACTACAGAAACATGAAAAAGTGCCGCATTATGTAGTGTCTGATACAGAAATTAAAGTTCCTGCAGGTTGGCTCATTGAGCAATGTGGTTTTAAAGGAAAACGTTTTGGAGATGCTGGTGTACATAAAAATCAAGCATTGGTATTAGTGAATTATGACAATGCTACTGGCGCAGAAATTTTAGCTTTATCCAAAAAAATACAAAAAACTGTTTTAGAGAAATTCCATATTACTATAGAAGCAGAAGTGAATGTGATTTAATACTAAAAAATATTCCCTAAAACCCAATTCATGTTAAAACAGATACAACTACTTTTCATCTTACTACTGTCATCAATCTGCGCAGCACAAGTACATGGTGAAAAAGAATTTCAAGAATGTGAAGTAGTTTTTAAAGACAGTACTTCGTTTGTTGGATTTTGTAAAATCAAAAAAAACAACCAAATCTTGTTCACTATGGATCGAGACAGCACTCCAGATACATGGGATGCAACAATGGTGAAAAGTGTTCGCTTATATAGAAGTTATCAAGATCAAGTACTAGAATACTGGAAAATAAATAAAAAAAGAAAACCAAAACTTCTAGAAATCCTTATTTATGGAGATGTCATGTTGTATGTACGAACCACAAAAAGACGCGTAAAAGATCCGAAAAAAACGATTGTTGAGGGAACTGACTATCATAAAGATTATAAATATAAAGATGCAGTTATTGGGTATTATTTGAAAAGAAAAAACACTGATGAATTAGTTCCTATCAAACTATCGTGGTCTGATAAAAATTGGAAGCGAAAAATGATCGCATATTTTAAAGATTGTCCACTTTTGGTAGAAGATATTAAAGACGATGCTTATGACAAAAAATCGATCAGGCAACTTGTCGAAGATTATAATGTGTACTGTACCGAATAGAATCTAGCAGAAAGTTTCGTATCAAATACATAAACTGCATTTACAACTCAACCGTAAAACACTTTGTCTATTTCTTGATTGGATATCCTTTCAGAATTTTCAGTATGATCATTCTAAAATAAGCTTCACGCTCTTCTGGCGTTGCTTTTTCTTTGTAATAGCCTTCCGCAATGGCTTGCCAATACAATTCATCTTTGCGAACATCTACAAAATCAAACACCAATTGTTGGTTGTGTTTTGATCCAACAGGCAAACCAATAGAAATTCCGCCGCCAACATTACGTCCACCACCGCCAACACCTACACCAACACCACCATTTTGATCGGGTTGAAAAGCGCTTGCTTCAATATTAATATAAAAATCGGGAGTTGCCGTTCGCACAAAACCGCGCGATTGCAGAATAGAATCTGCTTGACGAAACAGTCGTTTGTTATCTAAATCACTCAATCCAGTTTTAATATCAGGATAAAAATTATAGGTTTTATACGTTTCAAAACTTGTATTTCTATCATAATCATATACAACTCTTGGTGCTGTACAGCCTACAAACAAGATCAATAGTAAAAGTGTTCCTAAATACTTCATAGCGTTTCTTTTCATTAAAAACCAATCACAAGATAGCAATAATTATTCCACAAAAAATCCTGTTTCATGGGAAAAACAGGATTTTTAACTTTATATTATTATTTTAATTATTCTTTATCAAATAATGCTTTATGAATAAATCCAGCTACTATTGCTCCCAATATTGGCGCTACCCAAAACAACCAAGTTTGTGGCAAATAATCGCCTCCTGCAAATAATGCTTGACTTGTAGAACGTGCTGGGTTTACAGAAGTATTTGTAATAGGAATACTAATTAAGTGAATCAATGTTAGACACAATCCAATTGCTATTGGTGCAAATCCTTTTGGAGCTCTTTCGTTTGTACTTCCTAGAATCACTAATAAGAAAAAAGCTGTGAGTAAAAATTCAGCGACAAAAGCAGACATCATAGAATACTTATCTGGCGACAAGTTATCATAGCCATTTGCAGCAAAACCGCCTACATCTGTAAAACCTGACTTTCCAGACACAATTAAATACAGTGCTGCTGCTGCCAAGATAGCTCCGACGAGTTGAGAAACAATATAGCCAGGCAAATTTTTACCTGAAAACTTTCCTCCAGCCCAAAGTCCTATGGAAACAGCTGGAT
Source organism: Kordia sp. (assembly GCF_965224175.1). Classification (GTDB taxonomy): domain Bacteria; phylum Bacteroidota; class Bacteroidia; order Flavobacteriales; family Flavobacteriaceae; genus Kordia. The sequence continues at coordinate 4,665,949 of NZ_OZ245041.1, read as the reverse complement.
TAAAATGTCCTCCCGAAATATGTCCAACAGCATAAGCCATTGTTAATACGGTAAGTCCAAAAGCTAATGCCACACCAGCATATCCAATTCCGTAATCTGTGGTTGCTGCAAAAATTGCGCTTCCACAACCTCCAAACACAAGCCAGAATGTTCCAAAAATCTCTGCAAAATACTTCTTCATAATATATATGTTTTATTGATTAGTCTTATCAAGATATAGAAAAAAGTTTCCCCAACCACTTTAACTTACTAACAATTAAACATTTAAAATAGTTTTATTTATCGTTTCACCTTTGTTTATCACTTGTAGTCCTTTATTTTATTTTTTTGCGATTGTTAATATTTAATTTGAATATTCACGATTATCAATCTTACAAAAAATCGTATCTTTGCAAGACATTTATTGAAGACAAAATTCATAAAATAAAAGATAACAGATGAAACTTGCATTATTAACAATAGGTTTATTACTCTTAGGAGTTGCTGGAATTGCAATTAAGATTTGGGCGAAGAAAGATGGAAAATTTGCAGGAACTTGTGCAAGTCAAAACCCAATGTTAAATAAAGATGGAGATGCCTGTGGATTCTGTGGAAAAACTCCAGACCAGTTTGATACATGTTCTGAGCCACAACATCAATAAATAGTTTCCCTCACTATTCATGATTACGATACTTTTATATGCTTTTATAGCAATTACTGCTATTCAAGTAATTTACTTTTTACTTTTTGGTGTTTTTGCTTTTGCCAAGCCGCAACGAAATAAGCAACACAATTTGCCCATTTCCGTTATTGTTTGTGCTAAAAACGAAGCAGAAAATCTAAAAATTCTTGTTCCAGAACTACTTCAACAATCATATAAAAATTATGAAATTGTATTAATTAATGACGCTTCTTCAGATGGAACGCAAGATGTAATTGAACAATTTCAAAAAGAAAATGCCAACATCAAATTGGTGAATGTTGAAAACAACGAAGCTTTTTGGGGAAATAAAAAGTATGCCTTAACACTCGGAATCAAAGCGGCAACCAATGATTATTTAGTATTTACAGATGCCGATTGCACGCCAGTTTCCAAACATTGGCTTAGTGAAATGACACAGCATTTTTCTAGCACAAAAAAGATTGTAATTGGTTATGGCGCTTACGCTAGAAAAAAATATTCATTCTTAAACCTTTTGATACGTTTTGAAACCTTAATGGCTGCCATTCAAGCATTCAGCTATGCAAAATTGGGAATTCCATACACGGCAGTTGGACGAAATTTATCATATCGTAGAGACGAATTTTACAGAGTAAACGGTTTTGTAAACCATATGAAAATACGTTCTGGCGACGACGATTTGTTCATTAAAGATGCAGCTTCTGGCAAAAACACTGCCATTTGCTTTTCTAAAGATAGCTTTACAATCTCACAACCTAAAACAAGTTTTGGCTCTTGGTTTCAACAAAAAAGAAGACATGTAAGTACCTCATCACATTACAAGTTTATACATAAATTTTTACTAGGAACTTTCTATAGTACACAAGTACTTTTTTGGGCGCTAGCCATCTTTTTGCTATGTACAGAATTATGGATACTAGCATTAGGAGTTCTTGGAATTCGTGTCTTATTGCAATACTTTATCATCGGATTTTCAGCTAGTAAACTCAAAGAACAAGACACTTTATATTTGCTACCGATTCTTGAAATCTTTTTAGTTATCATACATTTTGGTATCTTTATAGCAAACAAGACTTCAAAACCCACGCATTGGAAATAGCCGAAACGATTCTGAAAGCATACATACAAAAAGCAAAATTGGGCAACCAAGTCGCTTTCAATTTCCTTCTAAATTCTTTTTGGAATGATGTATATGGTTTTCAATTAAAACGTGTGCAAAACGAAAACGATGCGGAAGATATTACCATTCAAACCTTTTCCAAAGCTTTTGATAAGATTGATACATTTGACGAAAAATACAAGTTTAAAACTTGGCTCATTACCATTTCTAAAAATGTACATATTGATTTTCTTCGCAAGAAAAAAAACTTGATAGAAACCACTCCAGAACAGGAAGAAGAGGTATATAGTATCATTGATGACGGACCAACTCCTGAAGATAAAATTATTACTGAGCAAAATTTAGCAAAGTTGCTACGGGATATTAAAAAACTAAAACCGCACTATCAGGAAATTATCAATCTACGCTATTTTCAAGAGTTGAGCTACAAAGAAATATCAGAACAACTCCAAGAACCCATGAATAATGTAAAGGTGAAATTGTTGCGTGCTAAGAAGTTATTGGCAGAAATCATTCAGAAACAATGAGCACTTCTTTTATCAAAAAACTCGGTCCAGGATTACTATTTGCTGGCGCAGCTATTGGCGTATCACATTTGGTAAATTCAACGAAAGTTGGTGCCGAATTTGGTTTTGGATTACTTTGGGCATTATTATTAGTCAACTTATTCAAATATCCATTCTTTCAATTTGGACCACGATATGCAGCTGCTACAGGCGAAAGCTTACTCGATGGTTACAAAAAGCTCAGTAAAGGCTTGCTTGTCGCCTACTTTATACTCTCATTTGCTACTATGTTTACCATACAAACTGCAGTTACCATTGTAACAGCAGGTTTGGCTTCACAACTATTTGGCATTGAATTATCGATGGAAATTTGGAGTACGATTATCACCGTTATTTGTTTGGGAATTTTAGCGATGGGACGTTATGCTATTTTAGACAAACTGATGAAAGTCATCATCATCACTTTAACAATAAGTACTGTAATTGCGGTTGTTTTTGCAATTTCTGATGGAAATGAAGCATTGACAGCCAGACAACTATTTCCAACAGAAGTAGGAGGCATTACACTTTTAATTGTTTTTATGGGTTGGATGCCAGCTCCGCTAGATATTTCGATTTGGCACTCACTTTGGGCAATTGAAAAACGTCAAGAAACAGAAAGTTTTACGCCAAAAACTGCGTTATTTGATTTCGATTTTGGCTATGTTGTCACCATCATTCTTGGTATTTGTTTCATGGCATTAGGCGCATATGTCATGTTTAATTCTGGCATACAATTTTCACCAAAAGGTGGTGTCTTTGCTTCACAACTTATTGATTTATACACTCAGAATTTAGGTAGTGGCACGTATATTATTATTGCTATTGCTGCATTTACAACCATGTTTAGCACAACTTTAACCACATTAGATGCTTCTCCTAGAGCTATGGCAAAAACGAGCCAGTTGTTGTTTGGAAAATACATCAAACACAGTTATATTTTTTGGATGTTAATTTTAGTGTTGGGAACTATTATCATTCTCACGCAATTCTTAGCTAAAATGAGCACTTTAATTTATGTCGCAACAGCATTGTCTTTTATCACAGCTCCTTTTTACGCTATTTCAAACTACATACTCATTACAAGTAAACATACACCAAAAGCTTGGCAACCTAAACTTGGATTACGTATTTTGAGTTGGTTGGGAATTTTATTTCTAACCGGATTCTCTGTTTGGTATTTGACAACAATTTAATTCTTGTAAACAATGAATTTAAACACATCAAAAAACAATAATTTCTAAAAACTATGGGACTTAATATTTCTGGAATTGTCATCAACAAAAATTATGAAAATGATCTAGCAAAACTGGAAGAAATTCTTGGAAAGCAATTGATTTTTGAAAAAGAAATTGTTTTTGAAGATACATATGAAAGTTTTAAGGATGATCATTATTGCGATGTGTATTATTCGAAAAATGGAACCTATATTTCTGTCTCGATGGAAATAGGTGCTTTTGATTTTTATGCAGACAATCAAGATGTACTATCTTTTGTCTTATCTGAAATGACAATGGTTTTCTCTATCAATTATGTAAAAGGCGGGAAGCTTGTGAGAACAATTGTTGAATCGGAAGATGAAATTCAAGAAGACGAAGGAACACCTTTAAAATTAGAAAGTACAGAAGAACATAAAGACGAACTTATCTATGCTTTGATTGAAGAAACACTTGGAGAATCTTTTCATGAAATAGATTTGGGAGCAAAATGCAAACGATATACATTTAAGTCATCAACTGCAGAAAAAATAGTTATTGATGACGCTTCTGCTTCTATTCAGACACCTAAAACCACTGCAGCTAAAAAACCTTGGTGGAAAATATGGTAGCGTGATTTTTGAATTGAAATATTAGAAATTTAAAAATTCACAAAAAGTAAATTGACGAAGTCGTAAATAACATTTTTTTAATCAGATTCTTTGTATCTTTGTATTTCATATTTTCAATGAATAGAAAAGCTGCTATGAGTATAGAAACTAAAGCAAGTGTATTGCCTCCTAAAGGAAAACCAAAATGGCTTCGCGTGAAGCTTCCGACTGGAAAGAAATATACCGAACTTCGCGGATTGGTTGACAAATACAAATTAAATACGATTTGTACTTCTGGAAGTTGTCCGAATATGGGCGAATGTTGGGGCGAAGGAACTGCAACCTTCATGATTTTGGGTAATGTTTGTACACGCTCTTGCGGATTTTGTGGTGTAAAAACAGGACGACCAGAAACCGTAGCTTGGGACGAACCAGAAAAAGTAGCCCGTTCTATTAAAATCATGAAGATTAAACATGCCGTTTTGACTTCGGTAGATCGTGATGATTTGAAAGATATGGGAAGTATCATTTGGGCAGAAACTGTAAAAGCGGTACGCCGAATGAATCCTACCACAACATTAGAAACTTTAATCCCAGATTTTCAAGGTGTAGAACGCCATTTAGATCGCATCGTAGAAGTGTCTCCTGAAGTGGTTTCACACAACATGGAAACAGTACGTCGTTTGACGCGTGAAGTACGAATTCAAGCGAAATACGATCGTAGTTTAGGCGTGTTGAAATATTTGAAAGATCAAGGAATCAATAGAACGAAATCAGGAATTATGCTTGGTTTGGGTGAAAAAGAAGAGGAAGTAATTCAAACGTTACACGATTTAAGTGAAGCGAATGTAGATGTGGTTACGATTGGACAGTATTTACAGCCAAGTAAGAAGCACTTACCTGTACAACAATTCATTACACCTGATCAGTTTGATAAATATCGTCAAATCGGATTGGACTTAGGGTTCCGTCATGTAGAAAGTGGCGCGTTGGTTCGTTCTTCGTATAAAGCGCATAAACATATAGATTAACATTTCGACTCCGCTCAATGTGTTTTGAGAGAGTTTCAAATTATAAATTTAAATTGAGCTAGTTGCTTTTGCTTCTGGCTTTTTTTGTGATTCTTTTTTTTTTACCACGAATGCACGAATTACATATGAAACGTCACTACGAGGAGTTTGCGACGCGGTAGTCTGCCCCTAAAAATATACTTAATTTTCTTTGAGTTTCAGTTTTGGGTGTTGGGAGTAATCAATTCAACATTTAAAATATAGCATTCAACATTCTGTTTGCTTACACTTTTTCACCACAAATGCAACGAATTACATATGAAACGTCACTACGAAGAGTTTGCGACGCGGTAGTCTGCCCCTAAATATATACTTGATTTTCTTTGAAATAGATTAGCACGTATTCTTCTGAAACACACGCAATAATGCTGTAAAGCACAGAGAAAGCCTAGCATCAGGTTCAATGCTAGTTTTATGAGGTTATTTGTTGGTTAAAAGCGGTTCTGAAGGGGCATTACCCCCTAAAAAGACCTAAAATAATAGGTTCTGAACCGCATAAAATAGGTTCACAATAGGGTCAAAGTCCTTTTGCAACCACTTCGAATAGGTTTAGAACTGCAATAAACCAGTTTGGAACCGAAAAAAAGTAGTAAACAAGCGTTTCAAACCACTTCCTTAACCGTTTTGTATGAGTATGGAACCTAAATTAAACGATAAAAAACCATTAGAAAAGTATTGACAACCAAAACACTCATAAACAGAAGCAACTACGTACTTTGACCGACTCAGCATTAAAAGAGTTTACGGCATGGCAGTCTCATTCTAAGAATAGTTAGAATGTACTAAGGAAATAGATTATCACAGGTCTTTCATTTTTTTACAACTCAATAGAAATCATTTATCATAAATCTGTTTTAAAATACACAAAACTGGCTATGCAATAATATTAAATATTTAGTTTATTGGTTTTTCAGAACACCATAGCATCTGTTCAGAACATTTAAAAGTTATGGAGCATCAAGTTATATATATTTGTTTGAATTACATGTATTTATAAACCCCAATTCTATTCACTTAACATACCCTAAACATGCAAAGACTATTACTTTTACTCGTTTTTATCACAGTAACAACTACTAATTATGCACAAGGCATTTTTAATAGTTCTATACACACTGCCACTAACTTTGGAAGTGTAAATTCTCCTGGTGGAGAACAGGTACAAAATGTAATTGATCAGAACTCAAATACAAAATTTTTAGATTTTAATGCCAATGACGGTATCGGTTTTCAAGTCGATATGTTAGGTGTTGTAAGTAGAGTCACGAGTATGGTATTTGTTACTGCTAATGATGCTCCAGAAAGAGATCCAACAAATTATCAAATTTTTGGTTCTAATGATGGCAGTAGCTTTACAAGCATTGCTACAGGTTCAATACCATGTACTTCAGCACGTTTATCTTCAAGAACATTTTCTTTCTCAGGAAATACAAATTCGTATACACATTATAGAGTAAACTTTACAGGAACTTGTGGTACGTCTAGCATTCTTCAAATTGCAGATGTGCAATTAGTTAACACTTGTAATATCGCAATCAATAGCCAGCCTCAAGATGTAAGTGTTATTGAAGGAAGTGATGCTAGTTTTACTGTTGCGGCTACAGGTGTCAACCTAATGTATCAGTGGTTTTCTAACGACACTTCTACAGCTTTAGTTGGCGAAACTAATGCAACACTTACGCTTAGTAATGTACAATTGACAGACGATGGTAAGCAATACTTTGTAAGGGCTTATAGCAGTAATTCTTCATGTTTTGAACAAAGTAATCCAGTTACTTTAACAGTGGATCCTTGTGATGTAGCCATCATGACTCCGCCTCAAGATGCAAGTGTTATTGAAGGTGGTGATGCTAGTTTTAATGTTGCGGCTTCAGGTACCAATGTTATGTATCAATGGTATGGAGAGGGAGAATCTATTACCAATAAAACCACCTCTGATGGATTAGGAAATAATATTTGTAGGGATATATACGAATCCAACGGCACTATGTATGTAGCTACAGAAGGCGGCTTATCCATCTCTACAGATGGTGGTAATACATTTACCAATAAAACCACCACTGATGGATTAGGGAATAATTCTTGTCAAGGCGTATACGAATCCAACGGTACTATTTACGTAGCTACACGTGGAGGTTTATCGATCTCTACGGATGCAGGAAATAGTTTTACCAATAAAACCACCACTGATGGATTAGGGAGTAATAGCTGTCAAGACGTATACGAATCCAACGGGACTATTTATGTAGCTACAATAGTTGGAGGTTTATCAATCTCTACAGATGGAGGAAATAGTTTTACCAACAAAACCACCACTGATGGATTAGGGAATAATACTTGTTATGGTGTATACGAATCCAACGGGACTATTTATGTAGCTACAGAAGGCGGTTTATCTATTTCTACAAATGGAGGAAATACATTTACCAATAAAACTACTACTGATGGATTGGGTAGTAATACATGTCTAGATGTATACGAATCCAACGGGACTATTTATGTAGCTACATCTGGAGATCTATCAATCTCCACAGATAGTGGAAATACCTTTACCAACAGGACTACAGCTGATGGATTAGGTAGTAATAGCTGTCAAGATGTATACGAATCCAATGGTATTATTTATGTAGCTACAACTGGAGGTTTATCAATCTCTACAGATGCAGGAAATACCTTTACAAATAAAACTACCACTGATGGACTAGGAAGTAATGACTGTAGAGGCGTATACGAATCCAACGGTACTATTTATGCAACTACATTTGGAGGAGGTTTATCTATTATCAGTCCTTTTGCTCCAATAGCAGGCGAAACCAACGCAACACTTACATTAAGCAATGTACAATTGGAAGATGATGGAAGCCGATACTTTGTAGAGGTGTTTAGTACACCATCATGCAGTGTGCAAAGCAACCTAGCTTTCTTGACAGTTAATCCTTGCGATATAGCCATTAATACGCAGCCTCAAGATGTAACTACTATTGAAGGAAGTAATGCTAGTTTTAATGTGGTAGCTTCAGGCACCAATAGTATGTATCAGTGGTTCAAAGAAGAAGAGCTTATTACCAATAAAAACCAAGCTGATGGATTAGGAAGTAATGTTTGTTATGGTGTATACGAATCCAACGGCACTATGTATGTAGCTACTTTATTTGGAGGTTTATCAATCTCTACAGATGGTGGAAATACCTTTACCAATAAAACCACAATTGATGGGTTAGGTAATAATTCTTGTCAAGGAGTATACGAATCCAACGGTATTATTTATGTGGCTACAAATGGTGGTTTATCCATCTCTACAGATGGTGGAAATACCTTTACAAATAAAACCACAGCTGATGGATTGGGGAATAATATTTGTAATGGAGTATACGAATCTAACGGTACTATTTATGTGGCTACAAATGGAGGTTTATCGATCTCTACCAATGGTGGAAATACCTTTACCACTAAAACCACTACTGATGGATTAGGGAATAATGTTTGTCAAGCTGTATACGAATCCAACGGTACTATTTATGTGGCTACAAATGGAGGTTTATCAATCTCTACAGATGGAGGAAATATATTTACCAATAAAACCACCACTGATGGATTAGTGAGTAATGAATGTACATCAGTGTACGAATCTAATGGTACCATTTATGTAACTACATTTGGAGGCTTGTCGATTTCTACAGATGGTGGAAATAGTTTTACCAATAAAACCACAGCTGATGGTTTAGTGGATAATCTTTGTACTGGCGTATACGAATCCAATGGTAGTATTTATGTGGCTACATATGGAGGCATGTCAATCTCTACAGATGGTGGAAATATCTTTACCAATAAAACCACAGCTGATGGTTTAGTTAGTGATAACTGTCAAGGAGTGTACGAATCCAACAGTACTATTTATGTAGTTGCAGGTGATCAAGTTTTTGGTGGCGGAGGTTTATCTATTATCTCCTCTTCTATACCATTAGTGGGCGAAACCGATGCAACACTTACGCTAAATAATGTACAATTGGCAGATGATGGAAGCCGATACTTTGTAGAGGTGTTTAGTAATTCAACATGCAATGCGCAAAGTAACCTAGTGACCTTAAACGTTAATACTTGCGATATAGCCATTAATACGCAGCCTCAAGATGTAAGTGTTACTGAAGGAAGTAATGCTAGTTTTAGTGTTGGAGCTTCAGGTAGCAACAATATGTATCAATGGTACAGAGAAGAAGAGCTTATTACCAATAGGACCACAGCAGATGGATTAGGGAATAATATCTGTATAGACGTATACGAATCCAATAGCACTATTTATGTAGCTACTTTATTTGGAGGTTTATCGATCTCTACAGATGGTGGAAATACCTTTACCAATAAAACCACAGCTGATGGATTAGGTAGTAATAACTGTCAAGAAGTATACGAATCCAACGGCACTATTTATGTAGCTACACAGGGAAGTTTATCAATCTCTACAGATGGTGGAAATAGTTTTACCAATAAAACCAGCACTGACGGATTAGGGACTAATAACTGTCAAGCTGTATACGCATACAACGGCACTATTTATGCAGCTACAAGCGGAGGTTTGTCAATCTCTACAGATGGAGGAAATAATTTTACCAACAAAACCACAGCTGATGGTTTAGGTGCTAATAACTGTCGAGATGTATACGAATCTAACGGCACTCTTTATATAGCTACAAATGGAGGTTTATCAATCTCTACAAATGGTGGAAATACCTTTACCAATAAAACCACCATTGATGGGTTAGGGAATAATTCCTGTCAAGGAGTATACGAATCTAACGGTACTATTTATGTGGCTACATTTGGAGGTCTATCAATCTCTACAAATGGAGGAAATACGTTTATGAATAAAACTACAGCAGACGGATTAGGGAGTAATGATTGTCAAGATGTATACGAATCCAACGGTGCAATTTATGTGGCTACAACTGAAGGTTTATCCATCTCTACAGATGGAGGAACTACCTTTACCAATAAAACCACGGCTGATGGTTTGGCTGGCAATCTTTGTCGAGGTGTATACGAATCTGACGGTACTACCTATGTAGCTACAAGTGGAGGTGGTTTGTCTATTATCAGCCCTATTATTACGCCATTAGTTGGTGGAACTAGCGCAACACTTACGCTAAATAATGTACAATTGGCAGATGATGGCAGTCAATACTTTGTAGAAGTATTTAATACTTCATGTAATGTGCAAAGTAACCTAGTGACCTTGACAGTGGATGAAACTTTAGGAGTTGACACTAATACTATCCTTGAAAAGCTAAGTCTTTATCCAAATCCTACACATAACGTATTAGCTATAACTGGACTAAAAGAAACTAAAGAGTATGTAATTTATGATATACAAGGAAGTGAGATTCTTCAAGGGAAAATTACAAACAATCAGCCTATCCATATAGAGAAATTACAATCAGGTGTTTATTTTTTAAAATTAAAAGATGTAGAAAACGTTTTTAAATTTATAAAGTTATAAGACACACAACTTATCAAGCTCTTAAAACACCTTGAGTCTGGTGTATCCATTAAAGAGCTTTGCAAAGAATTATAAATTTTAGGCTAGTTGCACTTCGCATCTAGCCTTTTCCTTTAACAATAGTGCGTTGTGCTGAACTTCATTCAGTCTTGACTCAGCATCTCATTATCTTTTTTAAATGATAGAGAAACTCTTCCAAGGCTAAAATCTCCTATGGTTTGCTCATGCTTGTCTTTATATTTTACGATTTTATGCTATACGGAACAACATACAAATTTGTAGAAAAAAATACGTAGTTACGGTAGTGTGTTTATTAAAAACTCCAAAGCTTTTAGTTGATAATCCGTATCGTGATACTCATTGGTTTTACGGAATTCGTGAAACAAAGGCAGCAAATCGTTGGCGAGAATAAAAAAGTACAATCCGTTTTTGATATTCTTTTCTTTTTCAAAATCTTGCTTATATCTTTGTAATTCGAGTTTTACGGTTTGTAATTCTTTTAGTAATTCTTGGTTGAGTTGCTTTTGAGTGATCATAATTGTTATTTAATATTTAGTAATACTATAATCCCCATTCAATAAATATCACTATAATTAAACACAAATAAAACTATAATTATATTTCAATAAATTTAGCATTACTATAATTTTAGTAGTTTTGCAACAATCATACAATCTCAATATGAACATTTTACGATTAAAAGAAGTTTTAAAGGAAAACAAATAACAGGTAAAGACTTAGCCGAAAAAGTGGACGTTACGCCTGCGAGTATTTCCAATATTGTACAAGGAAATAGTTTTCCAAAACCTGAACTTCTCCTAAAAATCGCGCAAACCTTAGATGTTGATATTCGAGAATTGTTTTATCCTACCAAAGAAAGTAATACTACTGTAGAAGATATTCAGAAAGCTATTGATACATTGGAACGGTTGAAGAAGGAATTTGAGTGATTTTCTTTTGGAGTTAAGAATCTAGATCGCTTTACTTCGACAGGCTCAGTGTGAACGCTGATGGAGTCTGGACTTTTTCTAAGGGAATTAATAGTTTCCAAGTACTTCTCGATACAATTTTTCGTCCCTCAAAATCACTCGAAGTGACGTTTGGTGTATATGATATATGATTTTTGATTTTTTCTCACTGTTATGTGATACTGAGTCAAGCTCAGTATGACGAAGATTCTCATCGAAACCATCTCAATACTCAATACTGATACCTCACTACTATCTAGGTTTCATAGTACTTCTCGATATATTTTTCTTTCAGAAAAACACTCGAAGTGACGTTGGTGTATAGTACGTCCTTACGAGGAAGAATCACGAAGTAATCTTTTTGTCATAGAACATTTCCGTTTTTTGAAGTTACAGATTGCCGCGTCGCTACGCTTCTCGCAAAGACGAATCAAAGAGAATTACTAAGAACAAAATAGATTCCAACGTCCATCTCGACTGCGCTCGATGTGACACGTAGGAAACCGAAAATTTGGCGTAACTAATGACAAAAAAAGAATGAGCGAAGCGAATTCAAAGAGCAAAGCGCCTCAAAAAAGTCTAAAAGCGCCAAAGCGTGTTCTAACAGCGTCAGCGTTCTAAGAGCAACAGCAAGTCTAGATCAACGGAATTTCATTCGGTTCAATATAGTTATTCTGAATAGCATAAATAACCAAACCTGCAATGTTTCTCGCTTCCGTTTTAATGAATAAGTTGTTTTTGTGACCTTCTACCGTACGTGGTGTAATGAATAGCTTCGCTCCTATTTCCTTGGCTGTTTTTTGGAAACAAATCAGTTTTAAAACTTCTATTTCTCTTTCTGTGAGCTTGTTTTTTTCAATTAACGTTGGTTTAGGGCTTTTGTGCGAAATCTGTTCGCGTAATACTCCTAATTGATCATCCATAAAATAGAATCCTTTGTCAAAGACTTCTCGAATGATTTCTAACAATTGTACTGGAGATATTCCTTTTGGCAAAAATGCTGAAACGCCTGTTTTTAGCATGAATCCCATAAAAGAACGTTTGTAATGAGAGGTCATTAAAATCACTTTAATACTAGGGTAATTTTGCTTTAAAAACTCCGTTACTTCTACTCCATTAATACCTTTCATATTTAAATCGAGTACCATCACATCGGGCAAGGCGCTTTCAACAGATAGTTTTTCCATCAACATTTCGCCACTATCTGCCGTATAGCAAACTTCCATCTTTTCTTGATTTCCTAAAAAATCTTTTAAAAGGGTTACGATTAATGCATCGTCATCTACTAGTGCTATTGTAATAATATCTTCCATCTTTTTTAATTTTTAAATAAAAACATATTTGAAGTTCCTTTTCCTATTTTCGATTTTACTTTGTAAACTCCTTTTAAGAATTGCACTCTAGTTTCTATGTTTTTGGTACCTAATCCTTTACTGTTTTTTGCTACATCATAACCTTTTCCATTATCACTAATGTACAAAGCCATGTAATTTTCTGTTTGCTTCAAGTGCAAATACATCTGTGTAGCTTCAGCATGTTTTATTGTATTTGTGATGATTTCCTGAATTAAACGTGTGATTTGCACTTTAAATTCTTCGGTATCATTTATTTCTGCTCGTATATCAAATATAGTTGTAATCAATAAATGTTGTTCCCACGGATCTAATAATTCTTTGATGAGCTCAGGAAGCTTCGTGAATTCTACCAATGGTGGACTTAAATCATGCGAGATTCTGCGTGCAACGGTGATACTTTCATGCAGAGCATCAATCGTTTTTTGATCTTTACTCGTGATTTCCTGCTGCATTTTTAGTGCCGTTAACTTTCCTATCAATCCATCATGAATATCTGCTGCAATGCGATGACGTTCAATTTCTTGTGTTTTTATCGTCGTTTCTAATAGATTCTTTTGATAATCTAACTGAATTGCAGCTTCTTTTTCTTTGGCTTTTATAATCTTCTTAAAGATAGTTCGTACCAAGAAAATAATACTTGTGAGTAAAATAATTACAAATAATGCTACAATAATAATCCAAAGAATTATTGTTTGAGGCTCTTTCCATGTTTCCATATAAAATGAGTTAAGTATCCATAAAAGATGATGAGAACAATTGCATTACTTACAAAAACATAATCTGCCATTTTACGATCTGCATTTACTAAAAAATTGAGTGGTAAAAATGCTAGAAACTGTATTGCAAAAAAGCACAAAGTCATGCTATTTAAGGATAAATAATGTGTTTCGTCTTTGTATAATTTCTCTTCATCTTTGATCAGTTCAAAAAAATAAATCAACGCTAAAACAACTATAAGTAATGTTGCCAATATTTTAGAATAGGGTTGAAAAAGCTTTACATCATACGCCTTGATATAAATAGAATCTGCCAAGGTGAGCACAGTACCAAAAATGGCCAAGCTTATAACTAGCCTTTTCTTTTTTATCAAACTATAATATAATTTCATAAAAACAAAAAGTTCTAACAACGTTAATACAAAAAACAAAAAGAGGTTGTTTCCTAAAAACTTACCCAAGAAGTAAGCTACCAAACTGATGATCAAGCTTCCTATTAAGTAATAACCCAATAGCTTTGTTATGTTGTCCAAACCATGGTACTTGTAAACAACAACACTCGTACTAAAAATTAGTACGAATGTTGGTGCATATGTTATGATATCAAAAAAATGGTTTAGATTCATTCGTTATTTTTTAAAGACTTTCTAAAATTCCAAAGTCAGATTCAGCAGTATCAGAATTTACACCGTTATCATACGGCGGAACTGGTCGTGCCATATCAGCATATCCTATTGTTCCTTCTGGAGATTGTACCATTGCATTCAGATAGTTACCTGTACTCGTATTTTGTACTACCAAATCAAGTGCATATTGATTGTTGATATTAGGATTTGTATTCGGTTTTAATGCCAAATAACATTCGTGGTTGTCATTCACAGTAAAATCTGAAGTATGAATTACTAACACTTGAGCTGCTTGTGTTACTTTCATAAGCCAAGCGTCTCTTAGTGTTTGATTGCACCAATTATCAATCCATGTAATCAATTCGTTGTTATTGTCATTGTTAATTGTTGTTTTACTTGCTCCTAATTGAGAGATTGGAAGATTAGAACTAAAAACACTTTTGCCTTTTACATCTGAAGCTGCTGGAATTACAAAAAATTCAATCTTTCCAGCGCTGTCCAACATAAAATACACATGCAGTATTTTAGATTGTTTTAGAGTTTCATCCAATGTCAATGAAAAGCTATTTCCACTATTTTGAAATAGCGAAATAATACCATCAATAGGCGCATCTTTTGCTAATGCACTCCAGTTTTCAATACCAATAATAGGGTCGGTTGATCCAGCCATAATAATTAAAGTTTTAAAAATTGTTCTGAATTTCAGAACAACTTAGGGGTTTATAAAATATTGTTCAAAATATATTAAAATAAAAACGAACTCTTACATTAATTTTTCATCTTTATTTTTTAATTGATACATACTTAAAACATTAAATGTGTAGACGAGTATTATATAATTCATTTTAACAATTATATATATGGCAGCACCTCTATCTTTATTTTTAAAAAGTTTTTTAGTACGAAATATTCAATTGGTCAAAAATTCCAAATTCAACATCATTGTCATATGGAGGCACAGGTCGCGCCATATCTTCAAATACAGAAGATTTATCATACGGCGTTCCATCTAATAAAAGCATTGGAATTTGATCTGGTCCTGTATTTGCGATAACCAAGTCCATGTTTCTGAATCCTAATTCATCATCAAATTTCAAAGCAAAATAACAAGCATGTACATCTCCAGCCTTAAAATCAGAAGCATCAATGCGAAAAGCTAAGGGTATTAAGTTTCCATTTTCTTGACTGTAAACATTATCGATCCATTTATCTAATTCATCTTCGTTTAACCAATTGTTAGCATTTTTAATTAAATCTTGATGATTGGCGAACGTATCTTCTATTTTACCCTTTGTAAATGATACACTTATAGGGATTAAATTTAAGGTATATATATTAATGTTTTCTGCTTTATCATTTGCTCCAGGAACTGCATATAATTTTAAAGCACCACCTGCATCAAGCCCTAGGTAAATATGAAATTTATCATATTGTGTAATGGTACTCAAATTTCCTGTATCAAGAATAAAATAATTTCCAGAAGCAGCTATGATTGATTTTAAATTTTCTTTGACATTTTCACCTGTCATTGTTTTATACCATTGTGCTATACTAGCAATTGAAGGAGTTACCACTTTAAAAGACATAATAAATTGAGTTTTATAACTTCCCAAAAGTATATTGAAGAAGTATACGGTTAATAATTTAGGGATAATAAAAAAGAAAATAGTCGCACATCTTATTCGATATAATTGCCTTTATATATTAATTCTCCCAGAACGAACAAACGACTTTTTATGTTACATTGTTAAAAATGACGACTATTTCTATATTCTTTTATTACACTGTAAATGTCTAAAATACATCATTATATCACACGCGTAATTTTACGTAACTTCTAGAAATGGTAAAAATTACATACATGTCCAAAATACACTTGGACAATCTTACCTACTTTATAAATACCGTAAAATCCACAGATACCTATTCATCAATAATGATCGAATTTTACATCGTAATCCGTCAAACATTTGACACAATTACAAAATAGCTATTATCAATATGCATAAAAGGTGAAATCCGAAAAACCTTATACTAAATAGAGTAGGAATTTAAAATAGTGTGATTATGCAAAATTCATCAAATACTTTCGTAAGAGATTCACTCAATGACGTAGGACAAGAACCAAATAATGGCGCTTTAAATGTAAGTCCAGACATTATTCCGCAACAAGAATCTGTAAATCCAGTTTTTGTTCAAGAAAGGTTTGGAGCTGAAACCTATCATCAAGATTTAGGACAACAAATAGAAGCTGGAGAAATTAATTATATATATGTCCGTGCTAAAAATCCTGTAGATCAACCACAAGCTGTAGAAGCAACTTTATACTGGGCACGTCCTAGTACACTGCAATATCCAGGAAGATGGAATGAAATAAGAAGACAGAAGATAAATTTTATAAATGATGGAATTTTGGCTGCTGCCGAACCATTTAATTGGATGCCTAAGCAACTTCCAGATGTAGGACATTATTGTTTAATTGTTGTACTTACTGGAAATGGCTTGCCTTCACTACCAGAATCATTTCCTTCAATAAATGCTTGGTGGCAATTCTGTAGAGATCACAATACAGTAGCGCAACGAAATATTGATATTGTTGACGTAAAAGATGATCCTGTTGAAAGGTTATTAGATATTGAAAATCCTGATGATCAAGTACAATTGTATCAATTTGAAGCTATTTGTAATGTTCCTCAAGGTTCTATAGTTTCTTTATTTTCGAATAGTATAGGAATAGATCCATCTATAGAAGTGAGAGATCGAAAAATTACAGGGACAAACAACGAACAAACCTTATATCCGCACCAATGCGATTTACCTGCACATTTTGAAGGTTCATTACAGTTAACATATGTACCAAACCCAAATGCTGAACCTGGCAATTATTCAATTACTGTAAAACAGTATTTAATTCAAAATCAAGAACGTAAACATGTAGGATCATATACATTTGAATATAAATCTTAGGATTACTTTTTTAGTCACATAAGCGTAATTTTCATCTTTTTGAAGATTGCGCTTTTTATGTTGAAGTCAATTCAATAGAAGAAAAAATCTAGTCCTATAAAGTAAGTCACAAAATAGAAGAAAGGACAGCTAAAAAAACCGTAATTTTGGATTTCTTAAAATAAAGAATACATATGATTAGAATTGCTATTAATGGTTTTGGAAGAATTGGTCGAAATTTATTTCGTTTATTAATCAATCATCCAAACATTGAAGTTGTTGTGATAAATGATTTGGCAGATACACGCACTTTGAGTCACTTACTAAAATATGATAGTATTCATGGTGTTTTACCAAATGAAGTGAGCCATACAGCTACCCAAATTTTAGTTGATTCAACAGCATATCCAGTGACCAATATTTCGACTATTGAAGAAATTAATTGGCAACCTTATAACGTCGATTTTGTTGTTGAAGCCACAGGGAAATTTAAAACAGAGACACTTTTAAATCACCATATTAAAAACGGAGCTAAAAAAGTAATTTTATCTGTACCGCCTCAAGATGATGCTATTAAAATGGTTGTCTTAGGAGTAAATGAACATATCTTAGATGGTTCAGAAACAATTGTTTCAAACGCTTCTTGTACCACTAACAATGCTGCTCCAATGATGAAAGTCATCAATGAATTATGCGGTATTGAACAGGCTTATATTACTACGATTCACTCATACACAACAGATCAAAGTTTACACGATCAGCCACATCGTGATTTACGTCGTGCGCGCGGAGCTAGTCAAAGTATTGTACCAACAACTACTGGTGCTGCCAAAGCATTGACTAAAATATTTCCTGAATTTTCAGATGTTATTGGTGGTTGTGGAATTCGTGTTCCTGTACCCGATGGCTCATTGACTGACATTACTTTTAATGTAAAAAAAGAGACTTCAATTGAAGCAATAAATCAAGCGTTTAAAAATGCCGCGGCAACCAATTTAAAAGGTATTCTTTCGTATACAGAAGACCCAATTGTTTCTGTTGATGTAATAGATAATCCGTACTCTTGTACCTTTGATTCTCTTATGACTTCTGTCATCGGAAAAATGGTTAAAGTCGTCGGATGGTATGACAATGAAATCGGGTATTCCTACAGATTAATTGATTTAATGTCATATATTTCAAATAAATAAGTATTTTTGAATAAATTCATCACTGCATGGTGTGTAGAGTAAGACACATTTTATATTTATGGTTTGCTTTATTCTCTGTATTGTCCCTAGCCCAATCAAATGAAACTATTAAGGACAGTATAGAGCGCTCTTTTGTTGATGTATACGAATACAAGAAAAAAGCTAGAATGGACAGCGCATTGGAAAAGCTGACAAACATTTTAGATTTATCTGATAGTATTCAAGATAAAAAAAGTAGAGCCCGAGCGTACATGTTACGTGCTGAATTAGGTATTGAAGAAAACTACGACAATTTCAATCCTGAAGACATTGAAAGTTACCTGCGCAGAGCAGAAGAAATTCAAAAAGAAATTAAAGATTCTGTTGGACTTGGATATAATTATATACTACGTGCTTTAACCGCTACTCGAAATACATCTTATAGCAATGCTGATACATTTTTTACTGATGCAGAAGCTATTTTTGACAAATACCAATCAGCAGGAGATATTAATAAGCTAAAATATTACCGAGGTTTATTTTACTTAAGTCAAGGCATTAATGGACGTGCTATTGAACGTTTTGAAAACTCATTACCGATCAATGATCCATATCAACCAAATTATTTACGAGCTAAAGTTCATTTAAATCTCGCAAAAGCGTATCAAAATATCAAACAATATAAAGAAGCAAAACTCAATGCAGAAACGGCTCTTAAAATTGGCAATTCTTATAATTTCCCTGTCATAAAACTTGAAAGCACAAAAATTATTAGTGATACTTATGCTGGTTTAAATGATATAGAAAACGCATATAAGTTTCAAGGACGTCATTTAAAAATCAAAGATTCTATATATAATAAAGCAAGAATAGAAAGTGTTGCTAATGCAAATGCATATTTTGACAATGAGTTTCAAAAGCGTCATATAGACGAATTGGTTCGACAAAATGACGATTCTGCACAAACTGGAAAACGTAATAAATTAACGTCTATATTGAGTTCTGCATTATTGATTATCATCTCATTATTGACAATCTCTTTATATCGAAATAATCAAATTAAGGTAAAAACAAATAATTTATTACTTAAGAAAAATTCTGAATTACAATTGGCAAAAGACAATGCCGAAAAAGCAATGAAAGCTAAAGCACAGTTTTTATCTACAGTAACGCACGAATTACGAACACCTTTGTACGCTGTAACAGGTTTAACTCATTTACTATTAGAAGAAAACCCTAGTGACAGCCAAAAAGAACACTTAAAGTCCTTAAAATTTTCAGGAGATTATTTATTGACATTTATCAACGATATTCTTCAAGTAAATAAAATAGAAGCTAAAAAATTAGCCGTTGAAAAAGCACCTCTGAATCTAAAAAAGGTATTAAATGATGTGGTGAATTCACTCACGCAAACTTCAAAAGAAAACAATAATAAAATTGTTCTTACTATAGATAAAAACATTCCAGAAAAACTAGTTGGTGACTACCTAAAAATGTCGCAGGTTTTTATCAATCTAATTAGTAATGCTTTAAAATTTACTAAAGATGGAATTGTAGAAATTTCGGCAAAGATTCTTGAAGAAAATGATACGCAACAAAATATTCTGTTTGAAATAAAAGATAATGGAATTGGAATTTCACAAGCGATGCAAGAAAATATATTTGATAGTTTTTCGCAAGGTTCTGTTCAAATTAACCGTAAATATGGTGGAACTGGCTTAGGATTGACTATTGTAAAAAGCTTGTTGGAGTTGTTGGAAAGCAATATTCAGTTAGAAAGTAAACTTGGTGAAGGTTCTACATTTCGCTTTCCACTTATCTTAGAGAAACTAGAGCCAGAAGTGGTAACTACAACTACTTCCGTATCTAATGATAGTGAGGAAAAAACAGATCTTAAAAGTAGAAAATTCAAAGTATTATTGGTAGAAGATAATAAAATCAACCAAGTAATTACAAAGAAGATTATCGCAAAGCAGAATATGACTTGCGATATTGCTGACGATGGTTATCAAGCTATTGATTATGCGCGTAGCAATCGTTATGACTTTATTTTAATGGATATTCATATGCCAGGTATTAGTGGTATAGAAGCAACGAAAGAAATTAGAAAATTTGATGTGTCTACTCCTATTATTGCTTTAACTGCCATTTCTTTAGATGACAATAAAGGTGATTTCCTTAAGAATGGTTTCAATGAAGTCATATCCAAACCATTTGATCCTGAGATTTTCTACAAGAAGATTTCAAACATTCTTACATAAGGAAAGATTTTAGACACTATTTACCCAAATACTAAATCAATTCGTTAACAAACATTTAGCACTCAAAAATGAATAAAAAAACGTTTTTGGCACGCGCTTTGTATGTTATTAATTGAAAGCAAACAAAAGCTATCACGCTTTGTTTTCATTTCACATAAATTTTGGATTGGTTAGTTAAAGAACAAGGCGAGTTGGTTACTCGCCTTTTTTTATACTGTTTGTTCTTGATTGATGTATGATTACTTTCGTATCACTTTACGAATGTATGTTCCTTTTGATGTGTAAATTTTGATAAAATAAACTCCCGTTTGTTGTTTTGATAGATCAATTTGATACTGGAATGTTCCAGTTGTTACTTTTCCTTTATCTATGGTTTTTATAAGTTGTCCGTTACTATCAAATAATAATAGCGCAATAGTATCGGCTTCCGAAATATGAAGTGTAAGATTTATAACTTCATTTGTTGGATTCGGATATAAAACCATCTCTACTTTTGGTGCATTGTCTTCTACATTTAAAGTTGTTGAATCAAATTCATAAGCTCCTATATCTACTGTAGTATTAAATATCCTATCGTTAGACAGTATATCTATGAGAGGAACTCCAGCATTATCGCCTGTATCAATACATGGAGAAGAATTTTGTAATTGCAAACCATCATCAGCAGTCATCCAAATTCCATCAATTCCTGCACCAGAAGCTATATCTAAAAACAAAGGATTTATATCTATATTTCCCGTTCCTGTACCAGAAATAACATGTGGAAAGCTTTGACCTGTAAGACTTATATCTGAATACGTTGCGACCACTTCTGCTCCAGTTCCTCTAACATAAAATTGAGGACTGACTCCTGTTGCTGAATTATTCCAAACAATACAGTTTTGAAGTGTCACCGTACACGATCCTGAAGATGTTCCTCCACTAGGATCTAAATTATCAGCAATAAAAGCGCCTCCATATCCATTCAAAGCCATATTATTTACAAATGCACAATTGATAAGCATAGGATGACAATTTCCTCCATTTCCGCCCCAAGCATACATTGCTCCTACATTAGTTGCTGATGTGTTTTCGTAAAATATAGAATTGATCACTGTTGGACTTGCAGTTCCGCCAACTCCATAACTATCCATTCCGCCAGCTTCAATTAAAGCATGATTTTGAGAAAAAATACAATTTATATAAGTTGGCAAAGTATTTCCTCCGCCATATCCATTATTAAAAGCGCCTGCGCCCCATGATGCTGTATTATTTCTAAACAGACAGTTTCGAACAATAGGATGACAATATCCACCAGTATTATATCCATGATTATACATTCCTCCACCTAGTCCATTTCCGCTATTTGTAGGGTTTCTATCATCATTTCCACCTTCTATAATAAAACCATCTATAATTGCTGTGTTATCTAACTCTTGATTATATATAACTTTATAGCTATTATCGACGTTTCCTGCAATCCCTATTTCGCCACTTAAAATACTTGTCAAACCATTGGTTAATACTCTTTCAGACAATAAAGTTTCTGTTCCTGCAAAGCTTCCATAAATTGTGACACCATTCCGCATAGCAAATGAAATAGTTCGATTCGTTGTTGTCGTTGTGTAATACGTTCCTGCTGCAACCCAAACTTCATCAGTAACACTTGAAGCATTTATAGCTGCTTGCAATGAAGTTCCTGGCAAAGCATTTACCCAACTTGAACCATCTAAAGTACCAGCTCCAGATGGAGTTACATATCTAACTGCAGCTTGTGTTTTTAGAACAAAAACAATAAAAATTACCGACAATAGTATATTTGTTTTCATGCGTATTATTATTTAAAATTCATAACAATACAAACATATTACCAACAAGTATTTTTAGTGTCCTGTATTATTGAAACTAAAAGAATTGGGACTCAAATGGGCGTTTTTCCTGATAAATTCACAAAGCTATTAATCAATTAAACGCCTAATTTAACGTATGTGTTTGGTTTTAAAATCTATGGAAGTGAGCTTAAAATAGATTGTATTTCGTTGGTTTTGAAGTTCGAATTTAGCTGTTGAAGTGTAAAAAGGTTTTTCTTTGCTGCTTCGGTTTCTTTATTTTTAAGTTGAATCAACGCGGTATACCAAAGAGATTCCACTTGATAATCAAAAGTTTTTTTGGATAAAGGAATTAACGCTGCTAAAGCTTCATCGTGCTTCTCCTGATTCAACAATGACATCGCATAATAGAACGTAATATTTAAATCATTTGTTGTTTCTAAGACTGTTGTAAATGTAGTTTCCGCAGTTTTAAAATCTTTATTTTCATAAGCTTTAAAAGCTTCAAATTGTAAACTTTCAGATTCATTTCCTCTAGTGATTGGCATATACGTATTTGGACAAACTTCAAAGTAAGATTCGTAAAAATCACTTGTAGATTGCAATTGATTTACCGTAAAAAAGATCCCAAAAATAAAAACGGCTGCAATAGCTATTCTGGCAAACATACGCCTGGTAACTTGTTTCTTTGTTGGAATGACTTCGTTTCTATCTAATTGTTGCAAACGTGCTTTGATTTCATCACTTTTAGTCAACTTAAACGCTTCTGCAAGTGTAGTATGTGTCTCATACATTTCTTGCAGTTCTACATCAGTTTCTAACAATGCTTCAACCTTCATCTTCTCTTCTTCAGACAAGCGATTTGCGATATAATCTTGTATAATTTCTTCCCTATTCATTACCTAACTTTAAACAAAGATTTTAAACGTTTCAAACATCTCGATTTGTGACTTCGCACTGTGTTTCCATCTTTATATTCTGTAAGTTGTACAATTTCATCAACGGTTAAATTGCGATAATAAAATAGTTCTAACACTTTCCTACAACTCTCAGAAATTTTCTTTAGATGCGCACTCAGTACTACAGATTGTTCTGAAGGACTCGATTCCTCAATTTGTATTTCTGTATATCCTTTTTCTTCTGTTTCAACTCTTAAAAACTTATCTTCTTCCTTTAATTTCTTTAAAATTTTAAATTTTCCAATACCAAACAAATACGTTTTAATAGAGCTAGAAGTCAGTACCAATTGTGATGACACAAAATTATGATGCATCGCAATAATGGCATCTTGGTAAATATCCAATGCGCTTAACCTGTCTAAACCATACTTTTTTGAATAGTTTAAAAACTCGTTTTTGTATTGTACATATATAGTCTCTAGAGCCTTTTTGTCATCAGATCTTAACAAATCTTGTAATTCAGTCTCTGTGCTATTTCTACTCATTAGTGATGAAAAAGATTAAAATATTAACAATAGAATAAAAAAAATTAAAGTAGCTGTTAATATTACGCTTGTTAAATATACAAAAGGATAAACAAACGTATTTATCATGAAATCAAAATTACAAATACTGCTCTTTATCTTCTGTTTAGCATCATTTCAAAATGCTGAAGCACAATTATTTAAAAGATTAAAAAAGAAAGCAAAAGAAAAAATCCAAAAGGTTGAAAATGATATTGTAAATAAAATAGACAAGAAAGTCGATAAAACAATTGACAATACCATTGAAGGGAAAGAAAATCCTAAAAAGGAAAATTCAAAAGAAACAGCACCAACTGCCAACAAGGAAAAAGATTTTGGAGATGTAGTTATTAATCACTCAAAAACATATGGAAGTGTAACACTTACGGAAGCACGTCAAATAAAAGTAGATAAAACGAACTCAGGATATATGATCTACGGAAACTGGTGGTCACATAAAGCAGATATATATGATGGTTTTACCATTATGATCACAACAGATAAAAATTTAAAAGATAACAAATCAGAAAAACACACTTTTAAAATTCCGCAAGAAGCAACATTAAAAATAGCATACGATCCGCAACTGCCTTATAACAAAGAATCGGAAGACGGTTTTAGTCGTGCCGTAACCGATGATTACCAAAACTATAATATATCCAGAGGTGAAGTTACGATTGATGTACTTTCTGACGAAGCTATTCAAATTAGTTTTTCTGGAACAACTTCTTTAAGAAAAGTCACTCGACTGGCTAATAGCGATGAATACTCAGAAAAGTTTTATGAAGCTTCCGTAACTGGTGGTATTGATGCAATAACACCTAAATTCATGAATCAAGAAACGGTTACTAAAAACCAGAATAATCAAAATACTTCAAACTCAGGAACTGTTATCAATACAGGAAACACAAATACTGCAGCAGCTCCAGGAACCTATCATTTTACACATGAAACTGTGACAAAAATTTCGGTTCCAGAACAAAAAAGAACATACAACATGTCGTATTTACTAAATTCAAATGCTCAATATATAGGAATTAAAGCAGATCTGAGTGAATACTCTGATGAAGAAATGAACGGAGAATCTATAATTGTCATGGACAAAGGAGATACGCACATTTTTGTAGAAACAGCCGGAATGAAAATGCGCATGTCTGCTGGAATGATGGGACAAAAAATGGAGAATCCAACCGATCAAATGGCAAACTTCGATTATACAAAACTTCAAAAAACAGGAAATACAAAAACAATTCTTGGCGCAACCTGTCACGAATACGCAATGTCTGACAATAGTATAAAAATCAACTTTTGGGTTGCTCCAGATGTAAAACTATCAAACTGGTTCATTCAACACAAAGGAATCGTTGACGGATACATCATGGAATATACAGTACAATCAAATGAAGGAACGATGAAAAGTGAAACTGTAGCCATCAAAGATCATATCAGTAAAACGATCAACCCGAAAGAATACAAAAAAATGTTTTAACCCTTATTTATGATGAAAAGAAAAATACTATTACTTATTGCAATATTCTGTAGTGTAACTACAACAACCATCGCACAAACTACGTATATTCCTGATGATGCTTTAGAGTATAGACTGCAACAGCTTGGACTCGATTCTGGTCCGTTGGATAATTTAGTACTGACAGGAAATATTGATGATCTGGAAGATTTTAATTTCGGAAACTTTAACGTTACAGACATTACTGGTTTACAAGACTTTATTTCCTTAAAAGAGTTGAGAGTTGCTGGCGAAATTTCCGATTTATCTCCTATAGAAAATTTAAC
The DNA here is from genome assembly GCF_965224175.1 of Kordia sp. Lineage (GTDB taxonomy): Bacteria > Bacteroidota > Bacteroidia > Flavobacteriales > Flavobacteriaceae > Kordia. Next base: position 4,640,146 of record NZ_OZ245041.1, on the reverse strand, counting down.
CACCTTAGAAGAGTTAGTCATTCGTGATGTCCTTGATACTTCCGTTGACATGAGCGCCTTGGTTAATCTTTCCTTTGTGAGTGTTTCTAGGTCTGCGATTACAAACCTAGATTTCACCAATAACATCAACCTTACAGAGGTAAGTATTGAAGAGATGTCTGATGATATGGAAACCATCATTTTTGGAAATAATCCTTTAGTAGAAGATGTTTTTATCAATTCAGTAAACGTATCACAATTAGATTTTTCTACTTGTACTGCATTAAAAACACTACTTGTGGGGCAAAACAATACCTTGATTAACCTGAATGTTACCCAAAACTCTTTGTTAGAATCCATTGAGTTTGATGACAATACTATATTACCATACATTGATCTTTCAGCTAATACAGCTTTAAATAGTGTACGAGCAGAAGATAATACGGCTTTGGAAACCATCTTCATAAAAAGTGGAAACAACACAAATATTGGACAAACATTCAGAGTAAAAGACAATCCTTCCTTGACCTGTATTGAAGTGGATGATGTTGCTTGGAGTAATACCTTTTGGGGATTTCCTACAGATTATTTTTCAGGTTTTAGTTTGAATTGTACTCCTTCTAATGACGATTGTCCACAAGCTGTTTCTATCACTTTAGCACAACCTGCTTCTGGAAATACAATTAATGCCACTAATAGTACAAACACTCCAAGTTGCCAAGAAACCGGCATTACCATTTTGGATGTTTGGTATGAATTCGTAGCGCCAACTTCTGGAAGTGTAACGATGACAATTGAGGCCGCTCCATTGGTGGGCAAAATAGCTTTCTATGCATCTTGTGGTGATCCGCAACCTTTATTCTGTCAGGAAGGTGAATTGTCTGTAGACAATCTTACGCCAAACACGACCTACTATCTACAAGTTTGGTTGGAAGCCACAGGAACAATGAACAGAACCGTAAATTCAAATAGTCTGAATGGTGGTTTTATTCTGAATGTTCAAGATACTTCAACACTAAGTTTGAATGCTGTAGCAAATGCCGAAAATCAAATTCGTATGTATCCAAATCCTGCAAACGAACAACTACACGTCAGCGCGCCAACAAATCTAGAGCATGTGTTAATTTATGACATGTCTGGAAAACTCATTCTTAAAAATGAAAACTACACTCGCAAACAAGAAACATTAAATCTTGAAAAGCTTTCTAGTGGAATGTATATGGTGCAAATCAAAACTACAGAAACCACAACATTAAAAAAACTAATCATCAACTAATAACATGAAAAATCTAAAACTTATTGCAATCATTATATTCATATCGTACACATTTACAGCTTGTTTTGGCGATAAAGAAACTATTATTGGGCAAGAATTGGGAGACACTAACTTTGTAAATAAAAATTTTAAAGGAAACAAAGTAGCTTTTTCAGAACTTCCTAAAAATATGTGTACATATCTAAGTCAAGCCAAATTAAAAGAGTTATATCCTGATTCAAAAAAGATACTTTTTGATGATGGAAAAACATTTGCATCCAAAAACTGTCGTTTTCTAGTCTATGTTGGTGAAAACGAATATGATTACTTAAGTGGAACTATTTTCGCTGCCGAAAATATAATCGCAGAAGGAGAAGATTGGAAGCAAACTTGGGAACTCAAAAAGAAAATGTCAAAATCGTCAGAATATATTTCAGGATTGGGAGAAGCTGCCATTTGGATTGGAAAGAAACGTGAACTTTCTGTAAAAATGGACGGATATATCATTACAATCAATGTTCCTGGTTCTCCATTCAACAAAGAAGAAATTGCAAAAAAGCGTGATTACAAGAGCATCGCTATAAAAATTGCGAACAATACAGGTCTATTTTAAAAAATTGTATTTTTAAACTGAAACTTAATTTGATCACTAAAAATTGAAAACACCCAAAACCTATATAATAAAAACAGTACGCATATGCTTAATCCTATGCGTACTGTTTTTCTATAATAACTTACAGGCAAAAGGTTTTCGATTTCAGGAGAAGCAGCAACAAGACACTTTAATCAATCCCAAAATATCTTTTCTATGGGGAAAATCGAATGCATTAAATAATACAAAGCAATACGATGAATTATTGATTTTTCTAGAAAAGCATCTAAAAAATGTACAACCAAAAACGGAAAAAGATAGTTTGGATGTCGCTGATTTATATTACAATCAATTTGAAGGAAACTATTATACAGGAAAATACTTAGAAAGCATCAATAGTGCTAACAAAGGCATGCCTTTTTGCGGAAAAGCTATAAGTCCAAGAGCCAAACACATTAAAGGTGTACTCTATTACAAAAGAGCATATGGAGAGTCTGGGATGAATTTTGCCAAACGTGCTAAAGTAAGCATGAAAACGGCACTCGAATATCTATCAGACGATTACCAAGCAAACTTAGATTATTTAGTAGATGCACACGTTTTTTTATCGAGTCAAGCTGCTTATTATGGAAATATAGAAGATGCAAAACTTTATATTCGTTTGGCAGAGAAAGCCTATCAAAACAACAGAAAGTATCTAGATAAATTTCGAAAAGATAGATATGAAGTTGTATTGTTATATAGAAAAGCATATCTACTTTACAAACTTGCCGAAAGTAAAAAAGACAGTTTAGAACTTGTAGATGTTGTTCAAAAACTTGAAAAATTGCATGACTTACCAACATTCGATACAAGCGAAAGAATTTACTATAGTACCACCATGAATCATGTGGGCGATTGGTATGTAAGTCATAAGCACGATTCGTTAACCACCAAACAAGATTTAGAAGTTGGTTCGTATTATGTAGACAAATCAATTGACTTGATAGAAAACAAAAACTATCCTGGTAATTATTTTACTTTTAAATACAACAAATGCAAAGCACTTACACTCGCAAATGAACTTCAAAAAGCCGATGTTTTAATTACACATTTGTTAGATTCAATGCAGACAAATGATTATAGAATACCATTTTTCTTAGCACAAAAAGGATTGATCAAAGCTAAACTCAAACAAAAAGATAGTGCTTTAGGTATTTTTCATGCTGTCATTGAAAAAATTCACTTAGACACAACACAATTAACCAAAGATTACAGCAATTTCAAACCCAGTAAAGTGTTTGGAGAAACAAGACTGATAAGAAGAGTTGCTGAAAAACTAGAAGAATTCTATCCAAACGATCCTACTGTTCAACAAACCATTTCAAAATTATATGCTTTAGCTTTTATTCAATTTGAAAATAGTTATGCTCGTACAAAATTCAATCCACAACAAAACAATCTATTACGACATATTATCTGTGGATTATTAAAAACGAGAAACGAAAACAGTACTATTTCAATAGCAACCTTACTAAGTCGTTCAGAAACCATGATGAATCAAATGTCGTGGCAACGTTTTTATCAAAATAGATATACCAACAAACTACCTGAATTAGATTCTTTAAACTATCGCCATTTAAAACTTCGTACGTTGCTTACTGCGGCTAAAAGAGACAACAATATTCGCGAAGAAGATTCCATTCTAAATTTAATCAATCAAAACAATGCTTTCACAAATAAAAAGTTTCCAAACTTAGAACTTTTAAGTACTAAAAAGTTTGAAATTGCTGAATTGCAAAAAAACTTACGCAGTGATGAATTGGTTTTAAAATATATGATTTTTGAAAAAGAAATTGCTGTCTTTACAATTACGTCCAACAATATAGACTGGCAACTCTTTCCATGGACGAATAAAGAAATTGAACTCAACACACAACTCTTAGCAAGTATAAAAGATAGAAGCTACGACGCAAATAGTGTTTCGCAACTTAGTCAAATATTACTTCCTAAAATTGACTCAAATATCAAAAAAATCATCATAAATCCTGATGGTGAATTGTATCGAATTCCATTCGAAATACTACAAAGCAACAATGAATTTCTAACAGAAAGTCACAACATACGTTATACGTCCAATCTCAAATTTATATACCTAGAAGATCATCAAAGTAGTCATGATAAAGCTTTGGCTATTTACGCTCCTAATTATACAGAATCACAAAAAAATGGACTTGCTGTAGTCACTAGAGATAAAGCTTCAAAACTGGCAGGCGCAAAAAAAGAAGCTGAAATTATTGGCAATTTATTTACGTCTGTAGTGTACACTGGCGAAGAACTATCAAAAGAAAAATTCATCAGCACTGCGCCAACAGCAGGCATTTTACACTTAGCAATGCATGCACAAATCAATGACAAAGAACCTGGACTAAGTAGATTATTGTTTAGCAAAAACAACGCAGGTAAAGACGATTTGTATTTAGAAGAATTATATGCGTTACAATTAAAAGCAGATTTGGCTGTTTTAAGCGCATGCAATACTGGTGTTGGAAAAGAAAATGCTGGTAGAAATGTAGAATCTTTTCAACGCGCATTTACCTTTGCTGGCGTTCCTGCTACCGTAGTAAGCTTATGGGAAGTTCCAGACCAATCTACAAGTGAGATTATGGGAAGTTTTTATCAAAATCTAAAAGATGGCTATCCAAAATCGGAAGCGCTCAAAAAAGCAAAACTAAGTTATCTCAACGTACACAAAGGCACAAAACTAGAACAACCTTTTTATTGGACAGGTTTTGTATTGTATGGAGAAGAAAATGCTATTTCACCAAGTAGTTCAAACATAATTTGGTATCTACTTGGAATGAGTTTCTTGATAATTTTAGGGATTGCTTTTTATAGAAAAAAAACACGATGAACAATATAACTAAATCAGAAGGTACGTTCACTCATTTTCGATTTCACATGTAAATAACATAAGCTAGTTTTGAAGTAAGACATCAAAACATGAAGCAACTATTCATTCTCATAACGTTTATAATCCTAGGTAAAAATGTGTTTGCTCAAAAAGTAAAAAACAAACATTTTTCAAGAGCAGATTTTGTAAAAACAAGTTGGTTTATTGATAATAAAAATAACGCATTTCTAAAAAATGACACATTACGATTTATTAAATATTCAAACAAAGCTGATAACCATGAATATATAGAATTCAAAGAATATGAGATGCAACATTTAGTACATGGTTACTTTATAGAATTAAGCTTTAATCATGGAATAAAAATGAATTATAGTGAGCGTTTAAATAATTATGCTCATGTTTACGACTTCAAAGAATACTGGTGGCAGTTTCACAAAGAAAACAATAGTTTACTGATATATAGAGAAAATGAACTACTTGTAAAACTCAAACCTATCAAACAACGGAAAATTAAAATTGAATCCAGATTAGCTAGTGATTCAAAATGCTTAGAAACTACAGAAATTACTTTTGTAAGAACATGCTATACTATTCAAAATGCTTCTTGGTTTGATAAATTGAGAACTCGATTAACATTCAAAATTTAAAATTCAACAAACTCTTTCACTTGTGCTTGAAAAGCTGCTTCATCTGCCAAAAACGCTACTTTAATTGGCAAATAATACAAATTATCCAAGCTTCCTTGCAAACGCATAAAATCCTTCTCGGTCGTTAAAATACGTTTGTTTCCTGCTTTCTGTTTGATGGTATTAATATCGCTTTCGCTGAAATGATAATGATCTGCATATTTCAAATGCGTATACTGTAACTGTTGATCGTTTAAGTGTTGCAACAATGGCTTTGGATTTGCAATTCCTGTAATCAAGATAAATTCTGAATCTTTCAAAGAAGACAACAACAATTCATCATGCTCGCTTTGCACAGTTTCTGCATAGGCAATCGTTGTGAAATACACTTTTTGATCTGCTTTTGGACGTAATTTCTTTGTAATTCGTGTTCTTTCTTCAGTAGAAACTTTCGGCGGACATTTAGTCACAATAATCACATCTGCGCGTTTCGCTCCTGAAATGGGTTCGCGCAAATTTCCTGCTGGCAACATAAAATCGTTTGCGTACAAATCGTAAAAAGGCGTTAACAATACATGAAATCCTGCGGTAACTTTTCTGTGTTGAAATGCATCATCCAACAAAATAACTTCGGGAACAATTGGCAAACTTCTTAATGCTTCAATTCCCACAGTACGTTCGGCCTCAACGGCAACCTGAATTTCATTTCCAAATTTGCTATAAAATTGTAACGGTTCATCACCAATATCTGAAGCTGTTGTCGTTTCGTTAGCTAGTAAAAATCCTTTAGTTTTTCGTTTATAACCACGACTCAATGTAGCAACTTTGTATTGATCTTTTAGTAAACGAATCAAATACTCAATCATTGGAGACTTTCCTGTACCACCAACACTGAGGTTTCCAACACAAATCACTGGAAAGTCATACGAAGTCGATTTCAAATAGCCTTTATCAAACATCCAATTGCGCACAAACACAATAGCTCCGTACAATAGAGAAAAAGGTAATAATAACAATCGAAGTTTTCGCATACAGCGAAAGTATAATTTTTTATGGAATTGATTTAAAAATCATCACTCCTTTTTCACATATATCTTTTCATTAGAAGCAAATAATACCAATTGATTTTCTTGCCGTTCGCCATGTGTAATCAAGATTTTAAAAAACTTATAACTATCTGGATACACAGAAATTTGTGGCGAAATCAAATTGGCAGTTTTATACAATTTTCCTTGTGGAGATTCTTCAAAATCAGCAATCACTAGATAATAAAAGCTCTTAAACGCCTGAATGTCTTCATCATCACTTACACGTTCATCACTCTCTACCTTAATGGCTTGCATTCTATAATGTTCGTTACTTCTAGACAATACATTGTGTTCATTTACTTCTAAAACAACTTTAAATAATCGATCGTCTTCAATAGGAATAATTCCGTTTCGCGATTGCGAAAAAGCAAAAAAAGGAATCAAAAAGAAGAGACATGTGTAGATGTTCTTGTTCATAATTAAAATAATTTTTCAGTTAATTTTCTTAAATTAAGATATCTATTCATACAAGTCAGAAAATATTGTGTAAGCGTCGTAATAAATTCGTAAGCGTTCTAAATAAAGGCGGTTTTACATTTTGATAACCTGTTTTTTAATGTGAATCTCTATATTTGAGAAAAAGAAAAGTAGATGACTGTACAAGATATTATGTCGCACATTGAAGAATTGTGTCCATTGGCTTATGCTGAAGATTTTGACAATGTTGGTTTGCTAGTCGGTAATAGCAAACAAGAAGTTTCTGGTGTATTAATTTCATTAGATACTCTTGAAAATGTAGTAGATGAAGCTATTGAAAAACAATGCAATATGATTGTAAGCTTTCATCCTATTATTTTTTCTGGACTAAAAAAGATTACAGGAAAAACATATGTAGAACGTGTTGTTTTGAAAGCGATAAAACATGATATAGCTATTTATGCCATGCATACTGCCTTAGATAATTCATGGAATGGTGTCAGTGATCGTATCTGTGACGAATTAGGCTTGACCAATAAATCAATTTTAATTCCACAAAAAGGAACTATAAAAAAATTAGTAACATTTGTACCAAAAGCTGCTGCTAAAAAAGTTCGAAATGCCTTATTTGCTGTTGGAGCTGGAAGCATTGGCAACTATGAAAACTGCAGCTTTAATATTGATGGATTGGGAAGTTTTCAAGGAAATGAAGCTTCAAACCCAACAATTGGTACCAAAGGTGAAACCCATTTTGAAGAAGAAACACAGCTCGGAATCACTTTTGCAAAACATTTAGAAGGTACAATTATCCGAACGCTCCATGAGCAACATCCGTACGAAGAAGTTGCCTATGAGATTACAACTTTAGAAAACACAAACCAACATATTGGTATGGGAATGATTGGTACGTTTGAAAAACCGATCAGTGAAATGCATTTTATGACGCTTTTAAAGACAAAAATGAACGTTCCTGTGGTTCGTCATTCGGCTTTATCAGGAAAAATGATTCAAAAAGTAGCTGTTTTGGGTGGAAGTGGAAGTTTTGCCATCGGAGCAGCCAAACGTGCTGGCGCTGATGCGTATGTCACGGCAGACCTGAAATACCACGATTTTTATCAGGCAGAAAACCAAATAATTTTAGCTGATATTGGACATTATGAGAGTGAACAGTATACAAAAAATCTTTTATTTGAGTATCTTACAAAAAAAATTCCTAATTTTGCGATCATTTTATCAGCAGAAAATACAAATCCAATCAAGTATTCATAAATATGGCAAAGAAGAAAGAAGTTACGGTCGAAGAAAAATTACGCGCGCTTTTTGATTTACAATTAATTGACTCTCGCGTGGACGAGATTAAGAATGTAAGAGGAGAACTTCCTTTAGAAGTAGAAGATTTAGAAGACGAAGTAGCTGGATTAAATACGAGACTTGAAAAGTTTCATGGAGATCTTGATCAAATTGATGAAGATATTAAAAGCAAGAAGAATATTATTGAGGAAGCTAAAAGCTTAATCAAGAAATATACAGAGCAGCAAAAAAATGTTCGTAACAACAGAGAATACAATGCTTTATCTAAAGAAGTTGAATTCCAAGAGTTAGAAATGCAATTGGCTGAAAAGCACATTAAAGAATTTAAAGTTTCTATTGAGCAGAAAAAATCTGTTATTTCTCAAACGAAAGAACGTTTAGACGAAAGAGAATCTCACTTAAAGCACAAGAAAGCTGAATTGAATGATATTCTTGAAGAGACTAAAAGAGAAGAAGAGTTCCTTTTAGGAAAATCTGAAGAGTTCGAAAAGTTAATTGAAGATAGATTATTAGCAGCATACAAAAGAATTCGTAAAAACGTTCGTAACGGTTTAGCTGTTGTAAAAATTGAAAGAGGTGCTTCTGGAGGTTCTTACTTTACAATTCCACCACAAGTTCAGGTAGAAATTGCTTCTAGAAAGAAAATCATTACTGATGAGCACAGTGGACGTATTTTAGTAGATCCAGCATTAGCTGAAGAAGAAAAAGAAAAAATGGAAAAACTTTTTGCTAAGTTTTAATTCCAATAAACATAATAGAATAAAAAAAACCTCGCTAAGTAGTGAGGTTTTTTTTATTCTATTATGTTTACGTCATTCTGGACTAGATCCAGAATCTCATTATTATTAATTTTAATTTTTATGAGAAACCGAATCAAGTTTGGCTTGACGACTTTTCTTTTGTGGCTTTTAATTCGTATATCAATGGATAAATTTTGTCTTTTGTTTCATACAAACCTTCTTCGTTTTTCACCAAATCTGGCAGCACATCATATGGTGACGCATCATGTTCGGTGAGAAACTCAATGGTTAATCCTGCATTGATCAAAGCATTGATGACTTCTCCTAAACCATGATTCCAAGCATATTCTTTGCTAACCATTTTGGTTTCTCCATCTTCAGCATACGTTCCTTCGTACTCTTCATAAATCACTTCCTCTTGATCGTAAGCATATCTCAAAACTGGTGGTGTCTGTAAATAATCAAACATCCAAACAATTGGGTGAAATTCTACCATATAAAATGTTCCGCCTTCTTTTAAGCGCGAAGCAATAATTTTTGCCCATTTGTCCAAATCTGGTAACCAGCCAATTACACCATAACTCGTAAAAACAACGTCAAACGTATCTGTGACATGATCATTTACATCAAATACGTTACAACAATGAAATGTAGCGTCTAAATTCAGTTCTGTGTTTAATGATTTTGCTAATTTGATGGCTTCATCAGACAAATCAATTCCTGTTGCTTTTACACCCATACGTGCAAAACTCATTGTATCTTGTCCAAAGTGACATTGTAAATGCAAGAGTGATTTTCCTGCTAAATTTGGTAAACTAGCAAGTTCATATTTCATTAAAGAAGTGGCTCCTTTTTTAAAAGCATCCATATTATACAGCTCGCTTTTTGCATGAATAGCTACTTTCTTGTTCCAAGTTTCTTTGTTGGTTTTGAAATAATTATTGTCCATTTTATCGGATTTTTATACCTTTTATCGTATTATTGTTTTTGATTTATCTTCTATATAGCAATTGTAAGGAAAATAAATTAAATCGCACCTGAATTAATCTTACACAAATATAATTTTCTATGAAAAAAACTACTTTTTCACTATTTAAAAGTGTTTTCATCTTATGCTTACTGATGAGTTTTACAACGTATGCTCAAAATGTTGATGTTGTAATTTCTGTTAATTGGCCAGCTTGGTCAAGCGAAAACAGAGTCGAATTATACAGTCCGAGCGGAATGTTATTACAAACCGTAGATAACGGCTATAATGGTAGCGGAAATGCACCTTATAACGAAACCACTGCTGCTGTAAGTTATCCAGTTGATGACAACATGCCTGCTGATAGTGGGTATTATGTAATTGTTTATGACTTCTATGGAGATGACTGGAATAACGGAGGAAGTCTGACAGTAACTGCTGATGGACAAACTGCTTTTTCTTTTAATGGTGACTTTTCTAATAATGTTGGTTCAGGTAATCCTGTTGAGATTTCTCAAACCTTCTATTTTGCAGTAGAAGAAGCACCTGCGCCACCGCCACCATTCCCTGGAGTTTCTCAGTTTGACACAAGCGGAAACGAATACATAGAGTACATTCCTGGAAATATGCCAATTATTATTTCTGCGCCACATGGTGGTGTACAACAGTCTGGACAAACAATTGGTGGAACTTTTTACCCTGATAATGACAGTTCGTTACCAGACAGAGGATGTGGAACTAATGAAAGAGATGACAATACAGATATTTTAATTCGTGAAATTCAACAATCTGTATACGATCAAACAGGATGTTATCCATACATCATTATCAATAACTTACACAGAAGTAAATTAGATCCAAATAGAGAACAAAATGAAGCTACTTGTGGTGACTCTGATGCTTTATTCTATTGGAATGCTTTCCATAATTTTATTGATGCTGCCAGCGCAGATGTAATGAGTAAATGGGGAAAAGGTTTATATATTGATTTACATGGACAAAGCCATAGTATTCCAAGAATTGAAGCCGGATACAATATTTCTGCTTCTGATTTGAATAATACAACAGCAAATCACTTAAACGGAGTTTCAAATTCTACAATTACAAGCTTAGTGAGCAATAACTTAGGGAACTTAACCCAAGAAGAATTGGTTCGTGGACCAAATAGTTTAGGTGGACTTTTTAAAGATACTGGAGGCGCTTTTTACAATGCGCAAGGATATTCTGGTTGTGGTGTAACAAGCGGTTACCGTACAGTGCCTAGTGATTTTGACAGCGGCGCTTCTAACAGTTGTGATGATACACGTCCATTTAGCAATGCGTACTTTGATGGAGATTTTTACAACAACAGACGTCATGGTTCAGGACCAACTGCAAGCGACGGGCTTGGTGGTGGCGGAACCATTGATGGAATCATGACAGAAGTAAACAGACGTGTACGTGACTTAGGAACGTATAATGGAAATGTATATGATTCGCGCCCACAAACTTTAGTGCCTTTTGCAGATGATTACGCAACTGTCATTAAAAACTATATAGATTTACACTATAATGATTTTGCTACATTCTCATACGCTTTAAATACATATGCTACAGGAGATTCGGATCCAACGCCAACACGTACAACAGGTGTAACTGGAGTATTTACTGCAGAACCATCTGGATTGTCTATCAATGCAACAACTGGTGAAATTGACTTATCTGCTTCTACTGCTGGAATGTATACAATTACACATACTGTAGGAGATTGTGATTTATATACAGCGACATCTATGATGACAATCACAAATACCTTAAGTACTGTCGATGTTGAAGATACTTCATTCACAATGTATCCAAACCCAACAACTGGAAAATTACATATTGAATCAAAACAAACGATTTCTCAAGTAAAAGTTTTTAACTTAGTTGGACAACAAGTAAAAGCTTTTGCTATGCAAGCAAATCAAAATACAATTGATATTAGTGAATTAAAAACAGGAAGTTACTTTATCAATCTTCAAAGTACTACTGGAAACACATATACGAAACTTATTGTGAAGAAGTAATTCGGATCAAAGTAATAGTTCTAAATCTTGAAAAGCCTCGCAAATTGCGAGGCTTTTTTGATTAATGAATGACACTTAAGAAAACAATTTTCCATATTTTGATTAATGAACGCCACTCATCAACTTTTTAATAAAAGGTGATATGATCATCACAATTATTCCTATTACAGCCGTTAAAACGCCAAAAACAGCATATACAGATACATATTGATATAATTGTTCAAAAGCTATTTGATTCGGTCCAGAAAAACTAGAAGTCAATCCTGTAACAGCTTCTGTGATTTGTCCAAAAATTCCGCTGGCAAACATATTTTCTTCATCAGACACTGTGGTTAACTTCGCGATCTTTCCAGCAAAAAAATGTCCGTAAAAAGATGCCGAAAAGAAAACTCCCATAATAAAAGCTAAATACTTTTTTGGAGAGAGTTCTGTCATTTTCGACAAACCAATTGGAGAAATGCACAACTCTCCTACTGTAAGAATAAAATACCCAACAAATAAATACCACATTGGTGTTTTGGCAACACTATCAACCGAATTTGCAGACATTGCAAAAACAATAAAACCTACACCTAATAGAAACAGTCCTAAACCTGCTTTAATAGCTGAATTTGGGTTTTTATTTTTCTTAATTAAAATGGTCCATAACCAAGAAAACGGAATCGCCAATAAAATGATAAATCCAGAATTAATACTGTTTGTTTGTGCCGCATTTAATCCTACAAGGTTGATATTTCTATCTGCAAAAAGTGTCAAAGAACTTCCTGCTTGTTCAAAAATCGCCCAGAATAAGGACATTAAAATCGTAAAATACGCGGTGACTAATAATCGCTTTCTCGCAATGGTTCCGACAGAACGGTATATGTAAATCATCATGATCGTAATAGCGATTGTGGCAATCCAAACGATATAATGTTCGTATTGATTGAACCGAATAATTAAAGCAAAAACAGGAACTGCTAAAAAAGCGCCAAACCAAACCAATTGTCCTTTGTTAAACCCTAAAAACTTTTCATCATATACCTTCTGATTAGGAACTTTTCCTTTGTCTTGAAATACATTTTTATTCGTTCCACGGTAAAAGTAGAACAATCCTAATAACATTCCTAAGCCTGCCAACATGAAACCATAATGCCATCCATATACTTCGGCAAACCAAGCACATAATAAAGGAGCCACAGCGCCACCAATATTGATTCCCATGTAAAATATGGTAAATCCGGCGTCGCGACGTTTATCTTCTTCCTTGTATAATGCGCCTACAAATGTGGAAATATTTGGTTTAAAAAATCCATTTCCAACGATGATCAGCGCAAGCGAACCATAAAAAAATACAGGCAATTCTATTGTCAGGAAAAAATGTCCCAAAGCCATCAAAATTCCGCCAAGGAAAATAGCTTTTCTATATCCGATATAATGATCGGCAATAATTCCGCCCAAAACAGGAGTTACATATACTAATGACATATACGCAGCAAAAATTCCAATGGACATATCATCACTAAACAATAACTGTTTGGTCATGTAAAGTATCAATAAAGCTTTCATTCCGTAGAACGAAAAACGTTCCCAGAGTTCTGCAAAAAATAAATAAAATAAACCTTTAGGATGTCCGAATCGTGTATCGGAAACTGTTGAAACTGACATATGTATTGTCTTTAAAAATTAATAACAAGACAAATATGTTTCTAGCGGCTTCTAAAAAGAAGTCATGTAGTAAAGTATAGTAAAAAATAACAAGTTGTGTAGAATTGTGAGTAAGTCACAATTAATTACAAATTGAGGAATATTCACTGTTTTCAGCACTTTGCACGAATTCATGCAACAAACCTTCATCAATAGAAATATTTTCAGGAATCATTCGCAATCGGTATTTTCCTTCGCCCAAAAACGTAAATAAATCTCTACGTTCCAATTGTTGATCAGTATCTAACTGCAATATTTCATTAATGTTTTCTATGATTCTAGTGAGATAGGTTTGATTCTTTATTTCGCCTCCAGAACTTACCAAAATACTTTGCAAATCACCTTGAGCATTTGCACGACGAATGGCAAATTTTAATAGATTTTTATACTGTGTCGTTTTAGATCCAAAATCTACTTCTGCCGTATTAATATTTTTGGATGGAATGCTTAATTGAATCAATGACCAATCTAAAAACTTAATACGCATTTCGTTTGGTCGCGGCGTATTTGCCAATTGAATCACCCAACTTGTTGCCAACACTAAAAACAATGATATCAGTGATGTTTTTGCAATAATTTTGATGAGTAAGGTTGTGAATTCGTTCGTACTATTCAAAAAGATTTCTGGCAGTTGAGAAACAAAGATTAAAACCATAATAACTACGGAAATCATGGCAACCAATTTCAAACCGCGATGCAGAAAGGTTTTGTAAAAAGAAATTAATAGTAAAAAACATAAAAAGCCTGACAATACTAAATCGGGAACCGCATTCCATTTAATTCCAAAACGTATATTATTCTCGCCAAAAACGCCCGCCATTAAAAGTGTTACAGAAGCTACCACTATGATAATTCCTATAATAATTTTAATGTTTTTTGTGTTGTTATAGATGAACTTTGGTGCGTAATAAAAGTAAAAAAGTGCCATCAGTAGAAACAAATTGTTCACAATAGAAAGCAAGTTTACTCCTATTTGATACGTCATTGTTTCAGAGAATCCAAACCGTTTGGATGTATACGCCCAAATTCCAGATCCTACCCAAACAAACATTGCCAAACTTAAGTACAACAGTCCACTATCTACACGTTTTTGCGATTCGTCTTCTTCTAAAATCTGTCGAAAACGCTTCCGAATATTAGAGTAAATTGCCAACAGCAAAATAGCTCCAATGAAGGAAATAAAAATATGCGCGAGGTTATGAAACTGTTCTACTTCTGTCATATACTGGTGTGAAATTGATTATAAAATTGACACACTTTCAAATTTTTAAATTAAAAAACTATTCGCCTAAAATTTTACGAACTAAGTCTTTCTTAGCGGCTTCATCATCGCCAAACAACCATCGAAGTACATTATCTTCCCAAATATCGTCGTATTGATTTTGATCAATAATATCGCGCTCCATTGCTAAATCGAGCAACTTTCCAGGATATGAAGATTGTGCATCACTTTCCATTTCTCCTAAAGGGTACGGATCGTCAAGTCCCATAATAATTTGATTGTTCCCTTGACGTTCTACCATCAACTTAAAAGAATCGGTATCGTGTACAAGCGTATCAAAATAAATATTTGGATGTCCAACAGCCTTTCGTGGATGTACTTTTCCTTCAAACAAATCTGGTCGTCCATCAAATCCTTGAATACGTCGTCCCAAATTCATTTGCGCCAATTGTCCTCCATGCGCAAAACAAGTTCTAATATTTGGAAAACGCTCTTGCATTCCGTTCAGCGTATAAAAATGATAGGCATCACCACATTGGGCCAACATCCAAATTAAGTGAAAACGCCAGTTTACATTTTGCAACTTAATCATTTTATCGCCATCGTACGGGTGAATTTCGATGGCTAATTTATATTTATTTGCCAATTCAAAAATCGGATCATTTTCTTCATCAAACACAGATCGCCATTGTCCAATAGAATCCATAAAATGAGTTGGCAGGCACAAAACACGCAATCCTAAATCTTCTACGCAACGTTCTATTTCCCACAAAGCACCATGTATAAAACCTGGATGCACTACAAATCCGCAAGTAAATTTTGATGGATGATCTTGTTGCACTTTTGCATTAAAATCATTTTGAAATCGCAATGCATGCTTCATTGCTTCTAAGCGCAAACCATTTCCATATAATTGTGATAGGTTCAAAATGACTGCATGATCAATTTTATTTCGTGCCATCCAGTCTAACTTTTCATTTAAGAAAAAACTAGAATCTGTTACAGGACGTTTCCAATCGTCTTGCAGCATGTATTTACGTTCGTCATCTACCCAAAAAATCTTTTTTTCCTTCATAAACTGAGGAATTTGTTCAGGATAAGGTAACAAATGTGAGTGTCCGTTTATACGCAGTTTTCGTTTCAAGGTTGTGTTGTTTTTGGGCGTGTCCTTCTGTAATACTTTCGCTCTGCTACGTTTACACAAGGTCAGGCTTTCGGCAGTCGCTCTCTACGAGGAGCTTCAACAATGCCTCTATCCTTCACGCGAAATTAATCCTATAAAAATAGCATTTCTTATAGAATTTGTGTTGTATTTAACACTTTAATATAGATCTGTTGAAAAAAATTAGCCTTCATTCTTTTCTGAACTATCAAAAAAGTACAAAGGCTAGTTATATATATGGTTGGTTATTTGCTTAACTTATAACAACTGCTGACATTTTTCGAGCACTTTTCAGTGTAATGTTGTTGTTAAATTTATTTTGGTAGGCAAATGTAGTTTCTCTTCCTTGTTTTTGCGCAATAACTTTTACAGGAAACGCAAAAGAAGCTGCGTCCAAATCTAATGCGTGCGATTCAGCATTTTGACTGAAATTCTCAACCAATTCTGAGAACTCAGTAGCTAATTTTTCATTTAAGATGTAAAATTTGCTTGCGCCATTGTTTTTTACAATGAGTGCTAATTCTTTGCTATCAAAACCTAATATTGGTTTTTTGTGAAGCGGAATTGCAAAGCACGAGCTGTTTAATTTTACTACTTCAGCAGCGTTGTAGATGTAGCCTTCTTTATCTAAAGCAGTTGTCAATCGTTTGTGAGCATTCACAACACTACTTGATAAATTAGAAATTGAAATGTGTTCAACGGTACTTAACAAACGGGTAAATCCTTTTCCAATACTAGTTAAGGAAATTCCGTTGTTTGAGGCTAATGCTGAGCTAGGAAACATCGAGAGCGCACCTGCACCCATTACACTAGATACAATAAAGTTTCTTCTGTTCATATGATGGTTAGTTTATTAGTCTGCAATGCGTTACACACTGCAAAAGTGGTTTTCTGTTTCCTAATTTAAGGATTTTTTAACACTTTCATAGAAGAACGAAGAAAAAATGTTAAAGTCAAGTAGTTTTACTTTTACTACTGTAAGATTTTATATCTATCTTCTCTTGTCATATCGAACGCAGTCGAGATGCTTTGTTTTCAATATGTTCTTGCCTTCCGTTTCAAAGTGTTCTCGTGAGCTTCGCTCGGTGCTTTCAGCAATGCTCAAACTGACATTTTAGCTTTTTCATACGTTTTTTTGATGGTGTATGAGATTAAAAGTCCAATAGAAAATGTTGTGAGGATTGTACACACAAAAAAGGCTACAATTGCAGGAAATAAAATCAATGCTTTTTCTTTTTCAAAGGTTAGCACTAACACTAAACAAAAAACTGTCCAAATGATCAGGTTTACAATAGTTGAGTATTTTAAAGAGGTTAACAGTAATGATGTTCCTTTTACTATGTTTTTGTAAGCTATTTTTCCTCCTATCCAAAGTGAAACTAAAAATGCTAACACAAGTCCTACAGTTGGTAATCCGTATACTGCGAGTAAAGCAATTGTAAACATTCCAGCTCCTAGAAAAGGAGGAATTAAAATGGTAGCAAAGACCACAAAAAGTCCTATTGGTGCGCCAATAAGATATGACATAAAAATACTTCGTCTTAGCCCTCTATCCATACAACATTATGTTTGTTTTACAGAGATTTTGTACGTCCGCCATCTACAGGCACATTGATTCCATTAATGTACGAAGCCGCTTCACTTGCCAGGAAAGCAATAGCATTGGCAATTTCTTCTGGTTTAGCAAAACGTTTTGCAGGCACACTGTTTTTCATTGCTGCGCTTACCTCATCGATAGATTTTCCTGTTTTTGCTGCTTTATTTTTTATGATTTCTGAAAGACGTTCTGTTGCTGTAGCACCTGGCAATACATTGTTGACTGTAATTCCAAATTGTCCTAATTCATTGGCTAGGGTTTTTGACCAATTGGCAACTGCTCCACGAATTGTATTGGAAACTCCCAAACCGTCTAATGGTTGTTTTACAGAAGTAGATATTACGTTAATAATACGTCCATAGTTTGCTGCTTTCATTCCTCCTACAACACTTTGCGCTAGGACATGATTACATTTTAAATGTTGCGTAAATGCACGCTCAAACTCATCTACTTTTGCATTAAAAACGGGTCCGCCTGCAGGTCCGCCTGTATTGTTAATTAAGATATGAAACGAGTGATTTTCTGAAATATATGCTTCTATTTTTGAACGCAATCCGTCAGGATCTTGGAAATCTGCTACAATGTAACTGTGTTTTTGTCCTTTGGAAGTATCTAATTCTGAAAGTACATTTTTTAGTTTTTCTTCATTTCTTGCCGTCAATGTAACGTTGGCTCCAAGATTTGCTAATTCTTGCGCTGCTGCTTTTCCTATTCCTTGTGTACTTCCGCAAACAAGTGCGTTTTTATGTTGTAAGTTTAGATTCATTTATTTGGTATTGAGATGTTTGGTGTTTGGTGTTTGGTGTTTGGTGTTTAAAATTCAACATTTATAATTTCAAATCACGAGTATTTGATACATATATTTTTCGGTTCGGTGAAGAATCGTAATGCTTCCATGCCACCTTCACGACCAACGCCTGAGTTTTTCATTCCTCCGAAAGGTGTACGCAAATCACGCATTAACCAAGTATTTACCCAAACAATTCCAGCTTCTAATTGCTTAGACATGCGCATCGTACGGTTTAGGTTGTTTGTCCATAACGTAGAAGATAATCCATAACGCACACCATTTGCCATTGCCAATACTTCTTCTTCCGTATCAAACGGCATAATGGTTACTACTGGACCAAATATTTCTTCTTGATTTACACGACATTGATCCGTTTTTACCTCGATAACAGTCGGCTCTAAGTAATAACCATTTTCAAAACCGGTTACCGTAACTTCATTTCCTCCACATAAAATGGTTCCGCCTTCTTCTTGAGCAATGTTTATGTATGATTTTACTTTTTCTAAGTGTTGTTTGGAAACTAATGCTCCAACTTTGGTTGTTTCATCAAATGGATTTCCAACTTTGAGTTGTTTCACACGAGTTACAAAGTCGGTTTTAAATTTGTTATAGATACTTCTTTCTACAAAAATGCGTGATCCACATAAACAGATTTGACCTTGATTCGCAAATGAAGATCGTACCGTTACTTTGAGCATTTCATCATAATCACAATCGGCAAATATGATGTTTGGGTTTTTTCCGCCTAATTCCAGCGAAAGCTTTTTAAACATTGGTGCTGCAGTTCTGGCAATATGCGCGCCAGTTGCTGTTCCGCCTGTAAATGAAATTGCTTTTATGTGTGGATGTTCTGTAATGGCTTGTCCTGTAGTATGTCCTAAACCATGAACGATGTTTAATACTCCGTTAGGCAAACCTGCTTTGGTACAAATTTCGCCTAATAGATAGGCTGTCATTGGTGTTACTTCGCTTGGTTTTGCTACCACTGTGTTTCCTGTAGCCAATGCTGGCGCAATTTTCCACGTAAAGAGATATAAGGGTAAATTCCAAGGTGAAATACAACCTACAACTCCAATAGATTGCCGTAAGGTAAAATTCATTGCGTTGAGTCCAATACTTTCGTGGGCTTCGCTAGAGAATTGTGTAATGGCTTGTGAAAAAAACTTGAAGTTACTTGTAGCTCTTGGAATATCGATACGCGTGGCTAAACTTAGTGGTTTTCCATTGTCTAAAGATTCTGCGTATGCTAAATCGGATAGGTTTTCTTCAATGAGAGTAGCTATTTTATTGAGTATTCGGCTTCGCTCATCTAGTGTTGTTGCCGACCAATTTGGAAAAGCTGCATTGGCTGCTTGATAGGCTGCTTCTACATCTGCTGCCGATGAGTTTGGAATTTGCCCATATACTTCTCCGTTTGACGGATTGTAATTGTCGATCCATTCGTTACTTTTTGGTTCAACATAACTTCCGTTGATATAGTTTAGAATCTTTTTCATACTATCAATTATTGTTTTTTGTATGCTACTACTTTGATTTCAACGACCAAATCAGGATGCGGCAATTGATGTACAGCAACTGTAGTACGCGTTGGTCCAGTAGTTTTGTCAAAGAACTCTCCATAGGCAGCATTGTATCCAGCAAAATCATTCATATTCACTAAAAACGAAGTCACATCAACAACGTCAGCTAAGCTTGCTCCTACACTTTGTAAATTTTTGTCTATATTTTTTAATACTTCACGAGTTTGCGTAGCAATATTTAAATGCTTCGTTCCCATGTCGTCAATAATATCAACACCTGCAATTGTATTATCTGGTCTTCTCGAACTTGTTCCTGATACAAATATAAAATCGCCCACGCGTTTTGTGTGTGGATATGCGCCTCTTGGTGTTACTTTTTTTTCTTGCATTGTTTGTTGTTTGTCTATTTGTTATTCTGTTGATTTGTCAATTTACTCATTCATAATTCAAAGATGTATTTGTCACGAATGCATGAATTGTTTTTCTACTTACTCTTGACTTTCTATTTGCACGAATTACGTTCGGTTTATAATTTAAAATTTAGTATTTGACATTCAACATTTTAATTTCGTTGAAAAATATGTTTGTCACGAATTCACGAATTTGTTTTTTTACTTACTCTTGACTTTTCTATTTACACGAATTACGCTTGGTTTATAATTTAAAATTCAGCATTTAGCATGTTAGTTTCTTTGAAAAATATATTTGTCACGAATTGTTTTTTTACTTACTCTTAACTTTTTTATTTACATGAATTACGCTCTGTTTATAATTTAAAATTCAACATTTAGCATTTAACATGTTAGTTTCGTTGAAAAATATATCTGCCACGAATTCACGAATTGTTTTTTTGCTTATTCTTGACTTTTTCATTTACACGAATTACGCTTGGTTTGTTATTTAAAATTCAGCATTTAATAATTTTACTCCATTGCTTCTGCGAGATTGAGTAATTTATAAATCGTTTTCCAGTTTCTGGTAGTAGCTTGTGTTTTTAGTTTACGCTCAAAAAGATTGTTTGTCAATTTACTACGTCCGAAACCATTTGGACAATAGAGATATACTTCCGAATCAATAATTTTGAAACGATCATCTTTGCTATCAATTTCTATGGTTGTTTCTTTTGGAATTGTTGCCAAAAATGTAATGGCTTGTTTTGAGATATCTTCTGTTGTAAATGGATTGTTGGCAATCGCCGTTTTCCACTGCGTAATGGTTTTGACTAAAACTGGCACTTCATAATCATATTGTGCTTTGATGGCTTCCGAGATTTGATTCGCTAGTTTTTCTTGATCGTTTTCTTCTGATATGAATATAACATTTCCGCTTTGGATATAAGTTTGAACATCCGTATAACCTAGCTTAGAAAGTAATGTTCGGAGTTCGGCCATCGGCAGTTTTTTACTTCCAGAAACGTTGATTCCGCGTAAGATAGCAATGTAGATCATGTTGATTGGTTATGTCTGTTTCAAAGATACATTTTTTGAAGGAATTGTTTTGTATGAACGTTAACTGATCGTCGCCTATTCTTTTCTTAATTACAAAAAAGCTTCTCGTAGGTTTGCAGGAATGTTTCAAATGCGTTGAAAAGCTTCTCGCAGCGCTGCAGGAACGTTTCAAACGTGTTGGAAAGCTTCTCGCAAGTCTGCAGAAGCCTTTCAAATGGGTTAGAAAGCTTCTCGCAATATAACGAGAAGCTTTCCAACGACTTTTATTTCGAATTCTCAAGAGCGAAAGTCAGCTTATTTCCTAGCAAATTGTGCATGTACAATCTTTGTGTTACATTTACTTAGAATAACAATCGTTTATACATGAACTATAATTACAAAACAGATAATCCGAAATTTCACGAGGATGTATTTAATGAAGTTGGCAACATAGTAAAAGAATGTCATGATTTTTTAAACGATCACGAAGCAGAAGCGCTCGAAGTTATTTATGCTATTGGTAGTATTGAGGAAGGTTGGTATTCTTTTAAGGTATTTTTTCAAATCCATAATGAATTGTTTCGTATTGGTCAAATAAAAGATAAAGATGACTACGAATCACAAATAGGTATACAACAATCTGGCACGGATTTTTTATTAAAGTTGAAAACTATTTTTGAGTCATATGATCAACAGATACCCACACAAATCAAAATTCAATTTTTCGCTGCATCTGAAGAAGTAAAATACAACTTTCAGTATGACCTAATTTGGTCTAATAACACTGAAGATAGTTATCAATCAGAAGATGTATATAAAGAATGGTTTGAAGAAATAAAGAATGATTTATCTAATTAAATACTAAAATAATTTCAAAATGACCTTTCACGAAAAACTTGAAAATTATTTTAATTCTATTTTGAATTTTAACTGGGAAAATTTCAATAAACTTAATGTACGAAAACAAGCAAGTGATTGGAAAATGTTGTTCAGTGAATTTGACGAGATTGTCAGAAAAGAGTACGAATTGAATGGAATTGATTTTGCTGCCGTAATTGCAATGATTCGATTGCATTCAAACCTCTTTCGAGAATTACCTATTGAAAGTAGTTTGTATACTATTATAAATAAGGAATTGATTGCTGCTCGTTTGTATGATTTCACTTTGAATTTAGAGTATGAAGATGCTAAAAAAAGGTCAACAGCTATTTGCGATTGTGAGCTTTTACATAAATTTAAAATAGCTCCAGAAACGACACATTTGAAAGAGATGAAAACTTTGCATGATGGTTATTACAACCCAACGTTGCTTGAATGCACTATTTGTAATTTTCAATGGATTTCTTATGCATCAGATGATTCTACTGGAAAAATCGTTTTTGAGAAATACGAAGCTGAAGCTTAACGGATCAATTCATTCACATTATATACATTTGTAGATTTAAGAAATTACATTGCTTATCTACAATCTTTATCTTATTTTTATCAATACAGTCAAAAAAATCGAATGAAAAAAGAAGAATTAAAATTATTAATCACGATCTCTATTATTCTATCAATAGTAGTAAGTATATTATACATAATAGTTTTAAAAAAAGAATTTAACTTAGAAGAAAGCATTAGGGCCATTAGTTTTGGTATATCAACAACAACAATATTTTGGACTTTCTTTTTTTCAATCGGTTGGAAAGTTTGGGGATTTAGAAAGATATTCTATCGACCGAATATTAATGGCACATGGGGAGGAATTCTAAAATCTAATTGGAAAGATAAAGATCATAAAGTTATTGGTGATATTGAATTTTACATAATAATTAGACAAAGCTTTCTTAGTATTCATTTTACAACTTTCACTAAATCTTTTACTGGCACTTCTTACTCTGAGACTTTTTCTTTACAAAAAGAAAAAGGCTTAAAAAATGTAGCTTATCTTTACAGAAAAGAAACTAGTCAAGAAGATGATAAAGTCTTACAAGAAGGAGCTGCCGAACTTAAACTAATAGACTCTAAAGTTAGAAAGTTACAAGGTAAATACTGGAGTAATAGAAAAACAAAAGGAAAAATAAATGTTTGCTTTATTTCTAAATCAACTGTTGATTCATTTGAAGACGCTAAATCATTAAAAAAATAATGGAGGAAAACATATATATTCGTTTAGACGCTGATAATATTGGAGACAATATTGAATTGTCACTACTCAAAAATGATTACATTACTGCACAAAAAATTCATAATAAAGTACAAACAAATATTAATAATATTCTCAATGTCTTAAAATCAAAAAATGATATAGAAATATTATTAATTGGCTGTGATGACATATTATTTTCAATTAATACATCAAACTATGATTTTAACTTCATAAAAAATATTGCGAAAAATTTTGAAAAAAATTCTGGTTTTACATTAAGTATTGGTATAGGAAATACAGTCTCTTCTGCCCTCAAAAATTTAAGAATTGCTAAACTTTCAGGTAAAAACAATATAATAATTACCTTAAAAAAATAATATTTTATTAGTACTTAGATATCAAATCTTAACGGATCAATCCATTTACATTCACCTTATACATTTTTCCTATTGGAATCACATGTTCGCCCATAAAAATACGATTGCCTTCTATACTTTTTATTTTCTTTACAGCAACTGCAAACGATTTATGCACCTGCAAAAAGTTTACTGTTGGCAATAATGCTATTACCTCTGAAAACTTTTCACGAATGGTAATAGTTTCCATATCTGTAACTACTTTGGTATAGTTTCCTGAAGCTTCTATATACAAGATTGTATCAGTAAAAACTTGTACATATTTGTTTTGCGCTTTTAGGAAAATACTTTGCGAAGCTTCAGATTGTTTCTCTACTACTGTAGTTTGACTTTTTGGCATTACACTTACCGTTTTGTTGATTGCTTTCAAAAAACGTTCAAAGGAAAATGGTTTTAGTAAATAATCAGAGATATTCAATTCATAACCTTCCAAAGCATATTCTTGATATGCCGTAGTTACAATAACTTTTGGCGGATGTGCTAAGGTTTTTAAGAAATCAAAACCTTTCAGTTTGGGCATGTTTAAATCAAGAAAAATCAAATCGACAGTATGTTCATTTAAATATTCCATCGCTTCCAAAGCGTTGTAACAATGCTTTTTCAATTCCATATTTGGCAATATGTCACAATATCCTTTTATGATATCGTGTGCCATGTGTTCGTCGTCAATTATTAAATAGCTTATGCTTGCCATGTTTTTTCAATTAAAATTTTGAGTACATCGTAAAACTGTTTTGTTAAATACTAAATTACTTCTTTTCATTTTCGTTTTCTTTGCTTTCCCAAAGAAAAGAAACAAAAGAAAGGGAATTTTTCCAGAGGTATTTCTAGTTTTTCTATCGAAAACTAGAACCGTAATTGTTTTCCTAAATTTTCTCCAAGGCTTCAAAAATTTTTAACAGAAAACAATTACTATACTGCGGAAAAAGAGAAAACACAATCCAACTCAAACAACTAATAAATCATGAAAGCTGAATAGTTAGTTGTGATTTGTATATACCGTCTTGACTTGAAAAAGATAATGAATGTTTTTTAGGATATACCAATTCGAGTCTTCTTTTCAAATTCTTCAATCCGATGCCTTTTTCTGTGGCAACTGAAGCTTCATCAAAGTTATTTTCAACTGCAAAATGAATTTCATCTTGATTCGCAATTAAATTTACTTTTACAAAAGCGACTTCATATAAATTTTCCACGCCATGCTTAAAAGCATTTTCCAACAAAATAATAAATAATAAAGGCATTACTTTGCTTTCTTCATTTTGAATATGCGCATTGAATGCTACATCAATTTCTTTGTGGTAACGCATTTTATGGAGTTCAATGTAGTTTTTTAAATAACCGACTTCTTCGGCAACTGTTACACTACTTTTCTGTCCGTCGTAAATGCTGTAGCGCATCATATCA
This sequence comes from Kordia sp., assembly GCF_965224175.1. Taxonomy (GTDB): domain Bacteria; phylum Bacteroidota; class Bacteroidia; order Flavobacteriales; family Flavobacteriaceae; genus Kordia. The sequence goes on along the minus strand of NZ_OZ245041.1, from coordinate 4,614,869 downwards.
GACAGTTTCAAAATCAACGCTTGTGCTTTCTTTGAATCTTTAGCTACCAAGCCGTATAAATTATTCAACATATTGAAGAAGAAATGCGGATTCACCTGACTTTGCAAATGCGAGACTTCCATTTTTTGTTGTTCATTTTTTAACGTCAACGTAGCTTTAATTTGTTTTACTAACCAATACACGCCGAAGCTGAGCAAGGAAAAGAATAAAATGATATACAATGTAAAAATCCCAATACTAATTGTAGGATGATAACCTTCTAAAAAGATGACTGAATTTTTCTTAGAAGTCATCACTTCAATAATGGAAATGACCAAAGGATATAATAAAATCGTAATTCCTATGAATACGAGGATGCGTTTGTAGTGTTTTTTGAATGACATGCTACAAATGTAATTGAAAACCATACGTCCGCAAAAGAAGTTGACAAACGACCAAAATCTGATGTTCTTTTGATCAAAATGTGTGATGAAATCACTTCAACCACAAAAAAAATAATTGTATCACACATTGTAAGTCGTTTACCCCAAAAGCTTTTTTACGCAAGATGTCACTTGTAGGTTTGTGGAAACAATTAAACACATATCATCATGAAAAAACGAATTTTACGTTATCTAAAACACATCTTTTTAACTTTTCTATTTTTAACCATTACTGCCATTGGTTTTGGTTTGTATCATGGCGCATCACTACATTATGGAGATCATCCATCTCGCATGAATCTTGATCAAGAAGGTCCGTATGTTTTTTATGAAAATGATTCTACACTTAGCGTGAATTATCTCAGAGGAAACAAAAACGATGGATTTTACACTACAAAGAAAAACTATGCCGTTCAAAGTGAAATTCCTGGACGTTGTTATTTTCCCTTAGAAGATACTGCTTTCAATTTCACCATTAACACTACGATTGAAACACCTCAAAGCGAGTACAATGACGGCAATCCTATTGTAGCGATTTCAGACATTGAAAGTGGCTTTAAAACGTTTCGCGATTTTCTAATTCAACAAAAAGTAATCGATACAGATTTACATTGGATCTTTGGAAAAGGACATTTGGTGTTGGTGGGCGATTTTGTAGATCGCGGATTTTCCACAACACAAGTGTTATGGTTTGTCTATAAATTGGAGCAAGAAGCTAAAAAATATGGTGGTTTGGTACATTTTATCATCGGAAATCATGAATTAAAAAACATGCAAGCAAAGTTTGGTGCGGCTTCTCAAAAATACTTGGCAGTTTCGGCTATTTTAAACAAGCAACAGCACGATTTGTACAGTCAGGAATCATTTTTAGGAAAATGGTTATCGAGCAAAAATGCTATTGAAAAAATAAACGGACATATTTTTGTACATGGTGGCATTCATCCTGAAGTTGCTGAATTAAATTTATCATTAGATGAAATAAATGAGATTTCACGAACACATTATTATACAGCCTATTTTCCACAACCAGAAAAAACACCTGCGCAATTGCTAACCTCAACACGCAAAGGTATTTCTTGGTATCGCGGTTACTTTAAAGCGGATTTGTCGCAAGCACAAATAGATTCTCAGTTGGAGACTTTCAAAGCAAAATCGGTAGTAGTTGGACACACATTACAATCGAAAGTACAATCATTTTTCAATGGAAAAGTCATTGCTATTGATGTACATCACCCTAAAGATTACAATAAAAGTTGGCCTAATGGACAATCAGAAGGTGTATTGATTGAAAATGATGTTATGTATCGTTTGTTGTATGATGGAACTCGAGAAATGTTGTAGGAGATGGTTTTATTACTTTATTATATCTTAGAATGGATTATAGTTTTGTTTTCTTGATTAATGCAAATAAAAGCACTCAGCAAATAGTTTACAATTCATATACAAATTATCACCTTACTTTTCATCCAATTGCGGAAAACCGTAAAAAATTCAGTCTAGTTTCATTTAAGTTTACATAAAACTATACATTAAATGAAACTAGATAAAATCTTAGACAAACTTGGTTCTATTGAGAAGAATTCATTCATTAAAGTAATTGATCAAATCATTTCTAAAGATCCAAAAAACCATAAACAAATTGATCTAATTTTAAGTTCATCTGATAAAGGTTTGAAGTCTGTTGATAATGAAAATATAGCCAAAATTTTCGCTTTAGTTTCAGATGAGTTTCAAGCACATGTAAAATGTGAATTTCAGGAGATTACATCACAGTTAGATATCTTGATTGATATTATTATTCGTGATGGAAACTGTATCATGAAACAAGATTGGTTCTCAAGATTATATGAAACAGAGATAAAACATTTAAAGTCTAGAATTAAGAATTTGAATAAAGATTTTAAGAACGACAAATCTGAACTATCAACAGCTCGCAAAAGAGATTATATAATTTATAAATCATGCTTAGACACAGCATATCACAATGATGTAGATAATAATAGAGATTCTAAAATAACTTCTGACGAACTCTCTATTATGCTTACATTGTCCAAACAATTAGGACTTTCTCAAGAAGAAGTTAAATTGATTAATTATAGTATTCTTCCAATTAATAAAATGGACATTCAAGACGTAATTAAAAGTCTAAAAAACATTGGAATCATTTTTTATTCGAATAAAGAAAATACGATGTATGTTGCCGATGAAATGGTTCGTATTTTACGAAAAGTACGCGAAAAAGAAGTAGCTGAAAAGTTTTATAGAAGAACTTTAAAACTATTGCGCGAACCAATTATTAATCAAATTGCAAGGCAACATAATATTGATAGAAAGTTATTGTATTCAGAAAAGATTGAAGAAATTATAAAAGAAGGTGTTTCTTTCTCTAATCTTCTTTATGATGATATATACAAGAATGGAAGCACATTAAACGAACGAAAAAAGAAACTCAATGAGCTTTGTGAAAAAGGTTTGAACATTAAACATTTAAAAGGAGTTACTTTGGATGATAAAATCAATAATCTAATTAATCATTTTGAAAATGTTGAACGTGATGAAAAGGTTGGAATTTCCATTGATGGTTTTGATAAAATGCTGACTGAATTGAACGAGTCATTACCAAAACTAAATACTCAAATCAGAAAACAATTTGAGTTACAGAATGAATTTGTTCTAAAAGCTGATTTCTTACTCGATTACAATATAAAACCTCGTGATATTTTAGATTTAATCTTTAAAGATGATTTGAAAAAGTTCATTACAGATAACGGAATTAAGCAGCGAGGTGATAATATTCTAAATATATTGGAGCATTATAAAGATGTAGAGAACCTCTATTTAGAAAATTATGAAAATGTTGCGTATAGAGATTTAAATACGCTCAAAGAAAACGGAATTGTTATTAAAGAAAGTGAACTTGGATCAAAATTTGAAGATTTGACAAAAATCATTTTTACTGGTTTAGGTTTTAATGTTGATGAAGAATTAAAAAAACAAGTAAACACAAAAAAGGATATGATGGATATTCTTTTAAACCTGGCTAATGATGAAATTATTATTGTAGAATGCAAAACTAGCAAAGAAAAAGGTTACAATAAATTTAGTTCAGTTTCAAGACAATTAAAATCCTATCAAGACCTTGCTTTAAAGAACGATCTCCGCATTTTAAAAATTTTATTGGTTGCGCCTGAATTTAGTGATGATTTTGTGACTGATTGTGAAATGGATACAGAAATGAATTTATCATTAGTAACTGCTTCAACATTACTAAATATTCACGAAGCTTTCAAAGAGTCTAAATACGAAAAGTTTCCTCATGTATTATTCAGAGATATCGTTTTGAATGAAGAACGTATTATAAAAGCACTAAGCAAATAGTTTACAATTCATATATTTGGTTCTCACACTTATATTAAGCAATTATGTGTACTCCAACTCGTAAAATAAAGTTTTGTACTTGTTCAAAAACAGCAGAAGTTCTTATCGATTTTACAGATGAAGTTGAAAGACTTTATATGATAAAACGTACTGAAGCAACGATGGCGCAACTTAATGGTAACTATTTAGATACTTATTTTAAATGGACATTGAAACGATTCAAAGAAGATGCAAGTGCAAGAGTTATGGGAAGTATTGTAGCTCCTAGACGAAAATTAACAGAACTCCTCACACAAGAAAACATTTGTGATGTACTCAATGCTTAAAATGTTTTTGATTTTGAATATATTCCTGAAGAAAGAGATTTACTAATTATTCGTGAGCATTATACTTATATAGAATTAGAAACTGAGTATGAAAAGCGCAGACCTTATATTGATGCGCCTATGCAATTTAAGTTTGAAGATGGCAAATGGAGAATTGGCAGGTATAAAATAGGTTTTGTATTTGATGAACTCAAGAAAGGGAAACTGAAAGAACTTGAATAATCATGAGTGTATTGTCTTCTCTTCACTTGTAAAAGTATATTACGTTAGCGTTCAGAAAAATTGAAAAATCTGAACGCTTACACAGTAAATTCAAATCGAAATGGTAAAAGCTGTATATTGAAGCCTTAAATACGACAGCTTTATACACCTATGAAAGACGCGCATATACAATTGGCAAATCGTTGGATTCGAATCAACAATCTTGATGAAAACTTTACAAGACTGCTTGGAGAGTTTACAGGAACTCATTTATTTGGGTATGTTTATATAGATCATACTGCAGGAATTACACTTGATGTAATCAAACTTTTTGATGTCATTGAAGACGATATTGTGTATAGAAAATCACCTCTAGAAGGAGATACACGTATTATAAGTCGTTTTAGTGACTTTATAGATGCTGGAGAAATTATTATACTCAATGAAGAAGGAGTTGTTAATTTCGATTTACAGCTGCCAAATGATATTATGTCTGTATATGCTAAGCCAAATTTAGAACCGTTTAGAACTTCTGAGGTATTTCATCAGTTTAGAGCCGAAGGTTTCCCTGATGATATTCAAGTATTGTTGCCTCCTATTGGAAATTTACAACCTGAGCTAATTTGGGTTCGTGTAGAAGCGTATGAAAATGATATTATTAGTTGTGAGTTGCTAAATCAACCGCATCAAAATTTTGGAATCAACATCAACGATACCATTACAGCTTCTCCACAAGCTGTTGGAGACGATTATTATATTGTGGGACATATTTCACCACAACAAGCCGCTTCACAAATCACCAAAAACAAAAAATGGTGGAAATTTTGGTAAGACATATAAGATATTCAAGATGACACATATTTATCAATGGTTTAGTTTTCCCAAAACTTATGCTGTTACTTGTCCGAAGTGCAGTAGTAAAAGTCAAGGAACTGATCTTTTAAAGGAAAAGAACCTTCATGGAATCAAGCATTATTACAAACCAGAAAGTATTGATGGTGTTTTTACGTGTAACATAACCTGTACTTCTTGTGGTTATCATAAGGAAACTGACATTCAATGGCCAAGAGATGCTTACTGGCAATTTAACATTCATGGCAACATATTGTGGGCTTGGTCTGAAGCACATGCAGCAGCTATTTTAGCGTATATAAATGCTAAAAACAGAGATGAGTTCCAAAGTGAATTTGCGGCTTCATTATTTCGCATTCCTGCATATTTTAAACAAGCAAAACATCGCGAACTTATCGTCAAAAAAATCCGCAAACAATTACAAGTCGATCATTCTAAATAACAATCATAGATGCTTCCAAAAAATACTTTTAAACGTGTACTAAAAATTTATGGTGTTAGTATTTTACTGTTTACCCTATTGTTAGAAATAGTACTCATTACATACGTGAAAATAAATCTTGGTGATGATCCTGCTTTTCCAAAAGCAGTTATCTTAGTACTTATTGGAGGCTTTTTTTATGCTGCGTTTTATGCTGTATTTAATTTGACGCAATTTCTCGTAGTACGATTTCCGCAACTACATCTTCTTGCCTATTTTTTTCCGTTAGTTCTTTCTTTAGGAACTCTTTTATATGATGTCATGCATGATGCGTCTGAAATTGTTAGATCTATTCTATTTTTCGCTGTACAACTTTGTGTTACAATAATTATATATGTTTGGTATCAAAGAATAATTCCATTGCGTTCAAAATGATACACAATCATTTTACAGTAGATTGAAAACTATTTTGAGCTTTTTTAATTTTAAAATAAAATCATCAAATATTCTCGTAGTCAAAATCATAGGTAAATTGTAAATAACATCAGAAAAACACTATTTTTAAAGCTTGTAAGCCTGCCAAACGTTTAGATTGAACCCTAAAAAATATTTGCAAACAATAACTGTATATGAAAACACTCCTTAAAATCAGCCTATTGGCAATACTATTCATTCCAAAACTACACGCTCAAGATTTTGATTTAATTGGTTATATAGAGATTGATGAAAATCGAAGACAAAAAACAAAAATTAAGAGTATCACTGAAGAATCTGATTGTTATATTGATCAAGAAAAGCCGCCATTTACCTTTGAAGATTGTGAAAAAACATACAAAGAAAAGTATGATAAAAGCGGAAACCTTATTTCTTTAAAAGTTTATGATAGTAATACTTTAGAAAGCACTACTACATTTGAATATGAGAATAATAAAATCGTTCGTATTGAAGAAGATGATGGTGAAGATATTGAGACTAAAGTATATTCATATAACTTAACAGGGAAATTAATATTTAAAAAAGAATATGAAAACAATACATTAGAAGCTTCAACTTCTTATAAATACAATTCGAATAGTTTGCTAACGGAAGAAGTTTATAAACGTCCAAAATCTACAGGCTTTGGAAGTACTCCTTACAGGAAAACAGTGTACAAATACAATTCTGATGGAAAGTGTATCTACGAAGGCGAACTTAATGAAGCTGGTTTAGAATTAGATGTCCGCATTTACGAATACAGTAATAATGGTTTGACTCGTATCGAGAAAGATAAACGCGATGATACGTATGTAAAACAATATGAGAAAACAAAAGACGCCAGAGGCAATGAACTTGAATCTATTATTTATGACTATAAAGGAAATTTAGAAAAAAGAATGGTACAAACCTATGATGCCAATAACAAACGCTTAACCTATGAAGAATATGGCAGCAATAATATTTTAGTAAAGAGAGTTACGGAAACATACAATAAATATAACGACCCAAAAGATTATACCGTATTTTATCCAAAAGATCAAACTAATGTCACCGAAGGTACTACGCGTATTACCAAATATTGGTATAAGTATGACAAGAAAGGAAATTGGGTACAACGTGCATCTTATCAAGATGGAGAAGAGTTTTCTTCTTACGAAATTCAACGTACAATTCGTTATTATTAGTAAATACCACTAACACAAATTCCCTTTTAAAACTCAGCATGCAAAGAGAAATCAATACAGAAAACAATCAATTACATACTACAAAAGCTATTGGAATTGCCACATTTATTGGTGGTCCACTTGCGGCTGGTTATCTGATTAGAGAAAATTACAAAGCAATACATCAAATTCAAAAAGGAAATACTGTTCTTATCATTTCCATTATTGCTACAATATTACTTTTCGGATCTTTACTTTTAATTCCAGAGAATATCATTGATAAAATTCCACATATAGTCATACCTGCCATTTATATAGGTATGATTGTTTTTTGGACAGAACGTACGTTTGGTGATATTTTTAAACAACATGAGGAAAACAAATATCCATTTTATTCTACATGGCGTGCTGTTGGAATTGGTGTAGTTTCTCTGCTACTATTAGTAATTGCAATTTTTGGCGCTGTGTATGCTTTTACAGATTTTGAAGCTGAAAATTCATATGCTACTAAAATGGAGCAATTCTCTAAAAACGAAAAAGAAACGTTACTTTTTTACGATCATATGGATACAGAAAGTGATTTTGGATTGGTGATAGAATTAAATAAAAAAGTGATTCCTAAATGGAAGGAAAATATTAAAATCATTCATCAAGCTGACTCTATTCCTAATTTACCTGATGAACTCCTGGAACAGAATAAAAAATTACTACGTTACAGCGAATTGCGATTGGAAGCTTTTGAGCTGTTGAAAAAAGCAATTAGCCAGAATACCGATAAATACAATTCAGAATTAAAATTTTTACACGCAGAAATTGACAAACAATTAGATGCTCTTGAAGAATAAAGAACATATTGTAAGTTTTGAAAAAAATGGTTTTGCTGTGTTAGATAATATCTATTCTGACACAGAAGTTGCGCATATTTGTTCGTGTATTGAAAAAGCTTCTGCTGAAAAAAAACTTGCCGAGAGTTCTGCGCATTTATTTGCCATTAGGCAAGTTATTGCTAAAATTCCTGAGTTAAAATCATTTGTATTTACAGAGAAACTTCACGAGTTGTTGACTTTACTTTTTGACAAACCCTATTTTTTAACGAAGGCTATTTATTTTAACAAACCTAGTGAGTCCAATTGGTTTGTTGCCTATCATCAAGATTTAAGTATTTCGGTTGATCGTAAACAAGAAGTTTCAGGCTATACAAATTGGACGTTTAAAAAAGGGCAATACGGCGTACAACCTCCAATCGATATTTTAGAAGATATTGTCACTATCAGAATTCATTTAAACACAACAGAAAAAGAAAATGGCGCTTTAAAAGTAATTCCAACATCACATTGTAAAGGTATATACAGACCCGAAACTATTGATTGGACAACCGAAACCGAACATGTCTGCGAAGTCAAAAAAGGCAGTGTTATGTTGATGAAACCATTAACGCTTCATGCTTCTGAGAGAACGACAAATGGAAAACAACGACGTGTATTACATTTAGAGTTTAGTTCAAAAAAATTAGCGAAACATTTACAATGGCAAGAATATTGCTCCGTTTGATGATCTAAACGATATCACGATGAAACTAAAACTATTTCTTTTTACCATCAGTTTGATGTTTGTAAGCTGTTTTTCTGCTGAAAAAGAGAAACTTCCTGAAGTAAAAAAAGAAAAACGATTGTTTCCAGTTTTGAAAGACACACTGACTTATAAAGCAACTCGCTTGAATATTAAGTTTATGAAGTCTAGTAATTACAGACCTATTTTTTTAGGAAAATTTACGGATACACTTGTTATTGATCATTATGTAAATAGGGGTTCAATGCTTATTGATTCATTTGAGTCGTTTAGAAAACATTTTAGGTATTATCATAGAGATTTTGGAAAAACTACAAAAGCCTCTTCTAAAAATATAAACATTGCCATAGATACTACTACAATTATTAAACAGGTTGATTTTCATGATATAGGAAATAATCATTTTATCTTGAAAGCATATCCTTTATATATTAGTAATATTTCTACAAAAGATACTATTTCTTTAGGGTTTAATTTTGATATTCGTACTGGTTTGGAAGCGAAAAATCGTGAAGGAATATGGCAACCGATAGAACGAATGACTTTTGTAGGTTGTCCTGTCGGCTTACAAGAATTTGTTTTAAAACCAGGAGATACCATCCTTACTTCTACTCCAATTTTCAAAGGAGATTTTAAAACTAAATTACGTTTACGACTTGGTGATACGTATTCAAATGAGTTTGAAGGTTATATTAATGAGCAGCAATTTGTACTTTCTACATTTTAAAAGTTGCGATTGTTTACAGGAATTTATTATCTTGCAAAGACCCAAATCGATCTTAATAACCTATCATGAAGTTCAAAAGCCTACTGCTTTGCCTACTAATTACGCTCTGTATTAGCTGTGAAGCGACACAAACGATGCATTCTCATGCGTCGACACATACGCCTGATGTAGAATTCCCTATTCCTGTTGGACTTGTTAATGATTTTGATAATATTTTATCTGAAGAACAAGAAACTACGTTATTCAACTTAGTAAAACAACACGAAGCGGAAACAAGTAATCAAATTGCCATTGTTACGCTAACTTCTATTCAAGATTACAGCGGATTAGAAGAGTATTCACTTGATTTAGCAAACCACTGGGGAATTGGTCAAAAAGATATTAATAATGGCGTGTTAATCGCTGTGTACATGAAAGATCGCCGCGTTTGGATTCACAATGGCGACGGAATTATGGACAAACTCACTGACGACGAAACTTTGAATATTCTTAAAAAGACTATTGTTCCCGAGTTTAAGAAAAATGATTTTTATAGTGGGTTTCAAAAAGGGATCAAAGCAATTATTGATGAGCTTAATTCACATTGAACCTTAATATATATTTAATAGTAGCTTATTATATACTCACGCTAATCTTCTTATCTTTAGATAGCTAAAAAAGAATCATGAAACGTGAAGCTGTATTTCTTTACATAACAATATTTTTCCTAGTTTTTGCTTGTTCCACTAAAAATCGTGTTTGTAGTCTGGAAGTAGCAGATATAAGTCTCCAAGAAAAAATTCCTAGTGTAATTAAAATCAATGAATATTTTAGAATAGCGGATACTGCAACTGCTAGCATTTCTGGAAAAATATATGGAGAATCTTTATACAGTGATGAGAAATTTCAAAAAGATGACATTTTACCATTTGTAAATATTGCATTAACTAATACGGAAACACAAAAGATTGTTGGAACAACTACGGATTTGGATGGCACATACAAAATCACAATTCCGGCAGCAACGTATCAAATAGAAATACAATTTATTGGTTACAATCTCGTTGTTATTGAAAATGTACAACTTGGCACAGGCGAAATTCTCAATTTATCCGCAAATCTCGGTCAAGGAATTGACAAAGAATATTTCGAAATTAGAAAACATTCCACAATAAGAGAATTGATTCGAAAAACGAATTAATGCTTCAAATTCGCCACATTATCTTCGTCTAAAATCTCGTTGGTTTCCGTTTGTACTTTTTTGAGGATTTCTTGTAAATCAGCTGTCGTATCAATTTCATGATCTGCAATCATATTCAATAAAGCTTTGTCTTGCGCACGTCCAATTTCCATGGCTTTGCTATAAGGAATATCTTCGTTGAATGTCACCATTGAATATTTAGAAAAGTACTGCTCAGGAAAACTTTTTTCTAAATCCATTTCCAATTTTCGTTTTTCTTTAAAAATTGGATTTGCCACGTGATCGCGCATTTCGTAATAGTTATCTATCGCTAAATCGGCAATGGCATCCGTATCTTTTTTACGTGCTTTTTCATACGCTTTGAATACTTTTTCCCAATCGCCTTCATGCTGATCTAAAATTTCATTGAACACGACTACATCTTCAAAAGAAGCATTCATTCCTTGTCCGTAAAACGGAACAATTGCATGTGCTGCATCACCCATTAACAAAGTATTGTTTTTGTATGACCATGGCGAACATTTTACAGTTCCCAATGGCGCTGTTGGGTTTTCAAAGTATTCTTTTGTCAACTCAGGAATCAACGGAACTAAGTCTGGAAATTGTGTTTCAAAGAATTCCTGTACACGTTCAGCAGTCGTTAAATTGTTGAAATTATATTCACCTTCATCATACGATAAAAATAAAGTTACGGTAAAGCTTCCATCTAAGTTTGGCAAAGCAATAATCATATAATCACCTCGTGGCCAAATATGCAACGCATTTTTCTCTGTACGGAATCCACCTGTTGCTGTTGGCGGAATGCTTAATTCTTTATATCCATGACTGAGATAATTCTGCGAATAGCTAAATAAAAATTTACGTTCCAAGTAATAACTTTTACGCAAAATAGAACCTGCACCATCTGTTCCGATAATTACATCTGCGCTTAGTGTAAACTCTTTTTTAGTTTCGTAACAGTAGAAACTTGCAACATTTTCCTCAATGTCTATTGCTGTACATTTTTTATTGAAAGTGATATCTACAGCTTCATGCTCTTCGGCTTCCGTTAATAGCAAAGCATTTAAATCACCTCTAGAAATTGAATTGATATATTCATCATCACGACCTGAATAGTTAGACATAAATGTATTTCCTTCAATATCATGCACTAAACGTCCATGCATCGGAATACATAATGGCATTACTTTATCCGTAATTCCCACCATATTCATTGCTTTTATTCCTCTGTCTGAAAATGCCAAGTTGATTGATCTTCCCGCAGAAATATCTACTTTTCGCAAATCTGGGCGACTTTCCATTACCGTTACCTTATAGCCTCTTTGTCCTAAACGTAGTGCTAATAATGAACCGCATAATCCTGCGCCAACAATGAGTATATTTTCTTTCGTTTGCATGTTATAAGCATTTTTTTAGTTCGTCTACCATTTTGTAAACATCTTCGTAAGTATTGTATAATGGAACTGGAGCACAACGAATTACGTCTGGTTCTCTCCAATCGGAAATGATATGCTTGTCTATTAGTTTTTGATGTAATGATTTGTCTGCATTTTTTACTTGAATCGACAACTGACAACCTCTTTCTTCTGGATTGGAAGGTGTGATAATTTTGATACGATCCGTAGCAATCTCATTAATTAAGTATTCAAAATACGCTGTCAAATTTTCTGATTTTTCGCGTAAAGCGTCCATTCCAACTTCATTGAACATATCTAAAGAAGCTTTTATGGCTGCCATTGACAATATTGGTGGATTGCTCAATTGCCAGCTTTCGGCGCCAGGAATTGGATTGAAGTCGTAACGCATGTTAAAACGTGTCTCCTTATCGTGTCCCCACCAACCTGCAAATCGATTGAGTTCTTTGTTGTGCGCATGTTTTTCATGAACAAATAAACCCGCTAAACTTCCTGGACCAGCATTTAAATATTTATATGTACACCAAGCTGCAAAATCTACATTTGAGTCGTGCAAATTCGGTTGAATGTTTCCTGCTCCGTGTGCTAAATCGATTCCAACCATCGCGCCTTTGGCATGTCCGAGTGCAGCAATTTTTTTAATATCTAGGTATTGTCCTGTGTAGTAGTTTACGCCACCAATCATTAACAAAGCAATTTCATCACCTTCTGCTTCTAGCATGGTTTCCAAGTCTTCCATTCGAAGTAATTCTTCGCCTTCTCTCGGTTTCCATTCTAACAATCCTTCTTTCGGATCGAATCCATGAAATTTCAGCTGCGATTCTACTGCATATCGATCGGACGGGAATGCGTCACTTTCGATAACAATTTTATATTTTGTCTTCGTTGGCTGGTAAAAGGAAACCATTAATAGATGTAAGTTTGTCGTCAATGTGTTCATGATTACGACTTCTATTGGCTTTGCTCCTACTATTTTTGCCATGTTTTCTGTGAGGAATTCATGGTATGGCATCCAAGGATTTTTTGCATCAAAATGTCCTTCTACACCTAAATTTGCCCAATCTTTTAGTTCTTGTTGGATGTAGTTTTCAGTAACTTTTGGTTGTAATCCGAGTGAATTTCCGCAGAAATATAACCATTCATTGCCATCTGCATCTTTAGGAATATGGAATTTAGTTCGATAGCTTTTCAGCAAATCTTTTGCGTCTTGCTCTTGTGCGTACGCTAATGTATTTTGAAACATATTGGATGCTATTTTTACCAAAAATACGTATTCCATTTTTGGAATAAAAAGATATTTATCATTTTATAAATCACTTTTTATGCGAATCGTTTTTAATTGATATTTTTGTAGAAATTCAAGAGTTATGCATTTTATTCCGGAAGCTTTAGACGAGTATGTAGTGAAACATTCAGCCGATGAACCAACATTGTTGAAAGCCTTGACTCGCGAAACGTATCAAAAGATTTTGCAACCGCGTATGTTGAGCGGACATTATCAAGGTAGATTGCTGAGTATGTTGTCTAAACTAATTTCTCCAAAAACTATTTTAGAGATTGGTACGTATACAGGATATTCTGCACTTTGTTTAGCTGAAGGCATGCAAAAAGATGGTGAATTACACACTATTGATATTAACGAAGAGTTACACGATTTTCAACGCAAATATTTTGATGCTTCTCCTTATGGGAATCAAATTCATCAGTATACAGGAAATGCTTTAGAGATTATTCCAACACTTGAAACTACTTTCGATTTGGTTTTTATTGATGCTGATAAGCCTAATTATCCTGCTTATTTTCATGCTATTATTGAAAAGATGAATCCGAATGGAATTATTTTGTCTGATAATGTACTGTGGAGCGGAAAAGTCATTGAACCTTTACAGAAGAATGATATTTCTACGAAGGCGCTTTTGGAGTATAATACTCTTTTAAAGGAAGATTCTCGCATAGAAACTGTTGTGTTGCCTATAAGAGATGGATTGACGATTAGTAGAGTTCTTTAAAGTGATTATTAGACTTGCTTTGTTTTTAGATTGTTAGATCGCTTTCGCTATTAGATATGTTAGATACGTCTTTGCGAGAAATTCGTGGTAATCTGTTTCTTTTAGTACACGTATTTTCTATTTTGATTTTAGAATATTCTTTAACAAACAAATTGATTACTTTTAAATCTTCAATCTAAAAGTTTGAATTTAGAAACTTTGAATTTAGATTTTTAGTCTTTGCAAGCGTCTCGATATAAAATATAATAAGCCGTTTCAATGAACATTGAAACGGCTTTATTTTTAGTTTATAATTACTTATTGAGAGTTCTATTTCTTAACAAATTTCTTTGTAATTATGTTTTCTCCAGAAACAAATCTTATAAAATAAGTTCCAGATCTGAAGTTAGAAACATTAATACTTGAACCATTTTCTAGCTTAGACATTTCTTTTACTAACATACCAAAAGCAGAGAATATTTTGATATTATCTACTGGCATGTCTAAAGTATTTACTTTAAGGATGTCTTGCGCTGGATTTGGATATAAGGTAAATTCTTTTCCATCTTCATCACTCAACTCATGTGTAGTGATTGCTTGTGGTTCTGGTGTATCTTTGTCTACTGGTCGTGTTCCATTAATAACTCTGCTACGACCTGTATTACCTGTAATCGTAACCGCGTCAATATAAACACGATCTCCATTACCACTTGCGTCACATCTAAATCTGAATTGCGCGTTAGCACTAAAACTGTACTGAGCTATATCTAATGTTACCGTAGAAGTATAGAATTGATCATTTTGGAATTCTGATCCACTAGCCCACGTTGCTACTGTTTGCCATCCAGATCCATCATTGTATTGAAGCCAGAAATCTTCACCAGTTTCCATACTATTAGGGAAGAAGAAGAATTCTACATCAACTGTTTGGAAAGATGTCAAATTAAATGCTTCAGATGTCATTGTAGAGCTATTCGTATTATCTCTTAATCTGATAGAATACTGTCCTTCATAAGAACGTGATCCTTGATAACGGAAACTATCACTTCCTCCATCTACCCAGTTGTCCCATCCAGTTTCAAAGAAACCTTGAGTAAGTGTTACACTTCCTGTAGAACATGGAGCACAAAATGAACCTCCGCAGTCAACACCTTCTTCATCTCCATTTTGAATACCATCATCACACGTTGGTCCGCCAGAACCATCTTGTATGATAACTGTGTAGTCTTCTACTTCTCCATATGTAAAAGTTTCACAAGGTGTTGGAATTGCATTATACTTCAAAGAAACACGCATTCTAGTTGCTCCATTAGTAGCAATAGTTGGAATAGTAAAGTTTCCACTTACAGGCGTATTTGTAGTTGGTGCTTGTGACCAAACTTGCTCGCCAGCATCTGTAAAGTCTCCATCTTGATTGTAATCAATCCAAACTGAATATCCTTCAGCATATATAGTTCCTGTCCAAGTTGGCGTCACCGTTATTGTGTATTGCGTACTTTTATCTAGTGTTGTTGAAATTCCTGTAAAATCGCTATAAAATTGACCGCCAGAAGCATTGTCAATTGTATTTAACTGTACACGTCCAATAAACTCATCATTGATGTTTTCACTTTGTGAATCACAATATGTTATTTGTACATCTAAAGTAACTACTGTAACTGTATTACTATTTCCTGACGTATTTCCTGCACCATCTCTAGCTACTACATAAAAATCGTAGCTTGTCAATGCTGTCAAACCAGTTACGGTATAAGAAGTCCCTGAAGCAGTTCCAATTAAATTACCGTCTTGATACACATCATATCCTGTAACAGCTACATTATCCGTTGAAGCTGTCCATGATAAATCTGTAGTTGTATCTGTAGTATTTGACGCAGATAAATTTATTGGTGTTGATGGAGCTTCTGTATCAGGCGGTCCAACTTCAATTTTGAATGCCGCTACATGACTTTTTCTCACTTGATTCCCTGGTCCTTTCATGTATTCAGCAATATGCCAGAACGTCATATCATCAACTGGATCAACAGTCATCTGTGCATAATCTCCATAACGTCCATCAAATCTATTATTTTGAGCATCTCCATCTACAATATTTTGTTCTGCAATAGTCATAGTTCCTAAAGGATCAGACACTTGACGTCCAGTATATCGTAAAGATGTAAATACAGTACTACTTACTATAGTATAAGCTAACCCTATATTTCCTTGAGCATCCATACTGATACTACCACAAAATGTACTATAATTTGGTTGTGAGTATGTTCCTTCTTGGTAAATTGTCCAAGGTTGTCCATCGGCAGTTTGTCTTAATTCATACCATCTAATTCCAGCTTTACTATCGTTTCCACTGATATCAACTGCAAAATTCAATACCGCTGAATTGTACGAGCCAAATCGTCTATAATTCGTCATATACATCATAGTTGCTTGCAATGCATCAATATCAGGTCCATTTCCAGGTTCGTCTAGATTTTGGAATGATCCATTATCAAATACTGAATCGAAAGGTGCAGTATTAATAATTTGTGGAGACGATATAGAAGAACTATTAGGGTTATTCCAGTTTACACTTACATTCCATACTTTTAAGTGGTCTTGTGAAATCCCTGACCAAGCATCATCTTGTAAGTATATTATAGGTTGTGGCGTTCCAACTGGTGGTAAATTTGGTCCAATACAATTAAATCCTCCTGGACTATAGAACCCGCTAGTTGCTGCATTTGGAAGTGGAAATCCTACAATTTGAGCATTTGAATTTCCTGTTAACATTTCATCTCTTTCCAATGCATAAACAACATCACTACTATTAACACTTCCTGAATCCTTATTTGCTGTAATGTAATACCCATCACTCCATACAGACATTTTTTCATAGTCTGGAAATGACCCAGTATTAAAACGATATGTATACCAACCGTCGTTCACAGGATCTGGTCCTTGACAAACAGCTATTAATATACCATTTGGAGTATCACTAAATTGCATTATGATAAAACGATCTGCATAGCGATCATAAACTACCACAGGATCTCCCAAATCTTCATTAGGGAATAATGTAGCTAATGAGGCCTCAGGAACTAAAACATTTCCTGCTCTATCCAATATTCCAAATCCAGAGTTAAATGCGTACACATAATGGTTAGGACCAATAGCTCCTGTAGGATCATTTAAAACTGTTCCTGTATGCGCAGGAAAGTCAACAGTTGGTGCTCTTCCTGCTGATTTTGGAATATTAATTTGTTGTTGGATTAATGGATCTCGTCCAACGGGAAGGCCTTTGCCTTCAATTACAATATTGCTTCCTCTTCGTTTTGGAGGTGCCACATGTTCCTGCCCTTTTGCAGCTATGATATTATCCATTTTAGATAGTGCTGGAACTTCTACCATATAGGCAGCTTTTGCGGTTGATGATGCTTTTAAAGAGTCTGGTTTTTGTGCATGGATTGTAAAAACACTCATTAAAAACAACATTAAAAAGTAATTTGCTTTCATAATGTAGGTTGAATTGGTTATTGGTTAATTATTTAAGTCTATTTATTCTAATACAAATAAACTTTTCATAAGGTAGATTTTTTTTAACCAGAAAAGAGTTTTTTTCTTATAAAAAAAGTAAGGTTAAAACGTAATTAAACAATACAACAAGCTTATTATTAACCACTTACCACAAAGAACTTATAATATAATATACTTCAGTAAAGAGCATAAAAAAACTCTCGCCATTACGACGAGAGTTTCTCCCTATTTACTAAACTAAATATGCCAACTGTTCTATTGAACTGCTTGCAATGCGTCTATATTTCCATACCCATATTGAGAGTTTCTGTTTGGGTAGAAATCTGCAGATTGTTTCAATCTGTTTAATACTTGTGTTTTTGACCAGCTTGGATGTCTTGACCAAACTAAGGCTGCTATCCCTGCTGTTGTTGCCGTTGCTACTGATGAACCTCCAACATAATCTGTTTGTCCATTATAGTAACTTAAAACTGGCGTTGTTCTGCTTCCATTACCATCACGCTGCATTACTACTGTGAAATCAATTTTGTTTCCTTTGTGACAAATATCGCATTCTTCATAGTAATTTGCATCAGTTACACCTGTTACGGCTACTGTTTCATCCATCCATGCTGGAAATATTACTCCTACAAAGTTAGTGAAACTTGTTGAAGTTCCACCTGCTGCAAAGATTAATTTTCCACGATTATTTGCATATCGTACCGCATCCTTGATTCTGCCTATAGACCACGGAGCTCCAATCGACATCGAAATTATCTTTACATCACTTCTATTTCCTAAGGCTTTTAATGAATTAGCAACGCCTTTTTGTTCGTGATAACCGTCTAAAAGTACGTTTTTTGTTCCACGATAACTAATTAAATTCGCATTATATGCAACACCGACTGGCATTCCATCATTATTTCTAGGCGCAGTAGCTACTGCTGCCATACTTGTTCCATGACCACATTTGTCATTTACTCCATCTGTTCTTGAAGACCATGGCCACCATGAATCAACATATAAACCATATTTTCGAACATATCTTCCAGAGGAGTATCCATCGTTGAAATTACCATTCATTAAAGAATTATTTGGCGTTAAACCCGTATCAATTACACCAATTCCAACACCAGCTCCTGTACTGTAATTCCAAGCAGATGTAATGTTGTGCTCATAAAATGTCCATGGTACTTTAGCTCCAGGTGCTATTGTTGTATAATCTGCTGAGTTTAAGCTCTCAGAGTCATATCCGCAACCAGCTCCTGATTTTGCCGTTACTTCATGATCTAAATATCTGTACCCAGTTGGTTCGATGTAACGAATTCCTTTTTGAGCTAATAAGTCGACAACTGTTTGTAGGTCTTCTACTTTTACATCAATAATATTTAATTTATCATCTTCATCAATTAAGAAATCGTCAGCGTTCTTTTGTCCATTTCCTTCTATAGCTACAATTCGTTGCATCAATCTGTTTTTGATGCCTTCTGCATTTGAATTTTCTTTGTTGAAATCATTTTCATCATTACCATATCCGATTGTTAAAATTTGATCTCCATGAACAGTAGCACTCCATATTGTATGTGCATCCATATTTGTCCATTCAAATTTTTCACGATTTGATATTGTTTGATTAATTTTTGCGTTGATTTCTGTTGGTGTAAGTGCTTTTCCTTGTACGGTAACAATTCTGTTTTCTTCTTCAAGGTTTTGGTTAAGTGGCGCATCTTTAGAACAAGAAATAACGCCTAGAGCAGTCATTAAGACGACTAATCTTAGGTTAAGGTTTTTCATTCAATTATTGTTGATTGGTTAAAATTTTAACGAATATATTAATAAATTCGTAATTTTGCTATGCATGCATTGCAAATTCGATGAAATGCAATACCAATGAAAATTCCAATAACCATTCCTGTTAAAATATCTGAAGGATAATGTACACCAAAATATAAACGACTATATATAAATAATATTGGCCATATGTATAAGAAACGAATCCAATAGAATGATTTTTTTAATAGTAAAAACAAATAGGTTGTTAAAGCAAAAGAAACAGTTGCATGTCCTGAGAAGAAGCTGTAGTTTTCAGGTTTGATGATAATATTGATAAAAGGAGCGACTGTTGGGTCATTACATGGACGAATACGTTCTACACCAATTTTCACCAATTCTACTAAAAGTAATGAAAATAGTAGTATTAGAATTCCGTAGCCAATCATAAATTTGGCTTTAGGTTTTGGAAATTTTTTATAGATTTTATAGAAAATGAAAAGCAATAACGGAACCCAATAAATAAAACTCGTTACGTATACCCAAAAAGAGTTAAATTGATTTTCGCCAAGATTGTTTAAGTAGATTAATAACTCTTTATCATATGTCAATAACTCATTGAACATTAAAATTGCCTTTTGATAGGTCCTGACATATCCTCGAGATCTTCTTTAACTTTATTGATTTCTTTTTGAACATCATTTGCTATGCCTGTGTCTAATCCTGTGTCTTCAGCACTTTGTTGAATTTCATGCTTTATTTCGTTAGTTGCATCTTTTAGTTGACGCATTCCTTTTCCTAAACCTCTTGCAATTTCTGGAATTTTGTCTGCACCAAATACCATTACTACAATAAGCATGATTACAAATATCTCTCCTCCACTAATAAATAATGCCATAGCTTGTTCTATTATTTTACAAATATAGTCAAGTAAATATTATGATATAAAAAAACCAGCAATTAAGCTGGTTTTTTATGATTTTATTGAAGGTTATGTTTATTGTTTAACCTTGTTATCTTTGAATTTACTGAAATCAGTTTTTCCTTCTTCTCTTGGCCAGTTATTGTTTGATGTATCAATATCTGCCGTTTCTAGTTTTGGATCAACCTGAATATTTGTAAGCTCTTTTGAAGAAGCAATTACAATTTTAGCTCTGTCATCATTTTTTCTCCAGATTTGAACAGGATATTTCATCATTTCTTTAGTTCCATCTGCATACGTACATTCTACAATGATTGGCATTACTAAACCTCCTGGTTTGTTGAATGCTACTTCATAGAAATACTTTGGATCATCCATAGTTGCTCTTTCTGTAGCAGTGAAATTATCCATTAAATACTCTTTTAATGTTTCATTACCTTCAGCATTTATGATAGATTTTCCTTCATTTTCTTTTTTGTAACGATCGTCTCCTTCAGGAACGAAGTATACATAATTATTGCTAGATGTTTTACGTGTACCTACTTGGTATTTTTTAACACTTTCAATTCCTATATCAACATAGTCCGTTGTATAAAACCAACCTCTCCAAAACCAATCTAAATCGATTCCTGATGCATCTTCCATTGTTCTAAAGAAATCTTCTGGAGTTGGATGCTTAAATTTCCAGCGTTGTGCATATGTTTTGAAAGCATGATCAAATGCTTCTGGCCCCATAATTGTTTCACGTAAGATATTTAATCCTGTAGCAGGCTTTCCGTATGCATTTGGACCTAATTGATATACGTTTTCTGGATTTGACATGATTGGAGACAAGCGATCTTGTCCGCCTTTCATATACGGTACAATTTTAGCAGGCTCTCCTCTACGTGATGGATATTTTCCTCCTGTAGATTCTACAGATTCTGGATGTGCTTTCGCAAAATCTTGTTCAGATAAATATTGCATGAAAGTATCCAAACCTTCATCCATCCATCCCCATTGACGCTCATCAGAATTTACAATCATAGGGAAAAAGTTATGTCCAACTTCGTGAATAATTACACTAATCATTCCAAATTTTGTACGTTCAGAATATGTTCCATCTTCGTTTGGACGTCCGTAATTCCAGCAAATCATAGGATATTCCATTCCTTGATTTTTAGCATGTACAGAGATTGCTTTGTGGTAAGGATAGTCGAATGTATGATTTGAAAAAGTTTTTAATGTACTTGCTACAGCTTTTGTAGAGTATTTTTCCCATAGAGGATTTCCTTCTTTAGGATACATAGAAACCGCCATTACTCTTCTTCCGTTGATATCTACCGCTTGCATATCCCAGATAAATTTACGTGACGTTGCAAAACCGAAATCTCTTACGTTTTCAGCGTAAAATTTCCATGTTTTCTTCTTATTTGAGAAATTCTTTTCTGCCGCTTCTGCTTCTTCTTGTGTTACAATGATTACTGGATCGTCATATGATTTTAATGCACGCTCATAACGTTTCATCATTTCTTTGGTGTAAACACTCTTTCTGTTTTGTAATTTTCCTGTTGCATCTAAAACATGATCTGCAGGAACTGTAATGTTTACTTTATAGTTTCCAAATGGTAATGCAAATTCACCATTCCCCCAAAATTGATAGTTTTGCCAACCTTCAACATCATTATATACAGCCATTCTTGGAAAAAACTGTGCAATAACATAAGCATTGTTTCCATCTTTTTCAAAGTGCTCAAATCCTGAACGCGCTCTGTTTGTAACATGATTGTTAATGTTGTACCACCATTTAATAGAGAAAGAAACTTTATCTCCTGATTTTAAAGCTTGTGGCAAGTCAATACGCATCATTGTTTCATTGATCGTAAATGACATTGGTCTTCCTTTTGAATTTTTAACATAATCAATATTAAAACCTCCATCAAAAGGATCTGCTACATAGCTATTTACAAACGTTGATGTTCTTTGTAAACGGGGAATACGTTGTCCATTTTTTAGTTTTGCTTGTGAGTTTTTTGCTCTGATATTTTGATCAAGCTGTACCCAAAGATATTCTAAGTTGTCTGGAGAATTGTTTGTGTATGTAATTGTTTCAACTCCGTAAAGCTTTTGATTTTTATCATCAAGCTCTATATCCATTTCATAATCTGCTTGTTGCTGATAATAGGCTTTTCCTGGAGCTCCTGAAGCTGTTCTGTACATATTAGGCGTAGAAAACTCTTGGTATAACTGCCTAAATTTATTTTTATTGATGTGCCCTTGTGGCTTTTTGTCATCTTGGTTCTCCTGGGCTGAAGCAAGATTCGCACCTAAAAATAGGACTGCGAGAACGTAGAAATGTATGCGTTTCATTAGGTTTTTAAAATAGGTTTGTATTTTTCAAACCCTAAAAGTAACTATTTTGAATATTTTTTGTTAAAATTTTAACAAACCTTTATCGTTTTCTCTTGTTAATAAGAGACTTTTACGCTCATCATTTATTTTTACGTGTACTAAATTCTGTTGCTCTTCTTCTATTTCATACAGAATAGCATTCTCTACTTCAAGAGAAGTTATTTGTTGTATGTTTTCAATCTCCAAGTAACAAATGGTAACATCATCTTCATATTGTTTTCCTAGAAAGGTAAAGGTTTTCATTTCACCATCTACCCAAACTTTGAGTTTCTTTTTGAGATACTTTTGCATGAGTTTTTCAACTTCTTCAACATTTTTCTCTGTTGTTAGTTCTCCTAGAAAATCATAACGTTCCTTAAGTACTCTTTGAAAATCATCAATAAAAATTCGTGTCGTAATTTGTAATGCATTGTCACTTTTACTGTGCTCAATATTGGTAACACTTACATAAAATTTATGCGCTGTTGTAAAAGCAATGAGTGGAATTGCTAAAAATAGAATTAAGAGTTTTTGAACTTTCATAAAGAAAAAGACGTTTTTATATTGTCGTGACAAATATATCCAAAAAGCATTCCAAATTACAGCTACTGTTAACCGTATTTTTTAGTTTTTTGTTTTCATAGATTCAAGATAGTTTTTACTCTGTTTTACCATGAAATCAATCATTAAGAATTCATTTTTCTGTAAAAAGATATCTTCAGAAGGCAATTGATCATCACAGTAATATAAAAACAAACTTATCTTATCTTCAGGAATGCCTAGGTTTTTTGTAAAAAATTCATCTTTGTATCGATCGCGAATTTCATTAAAACTTGTGCGTTCATATATCGGTCTTACTTCTTTTTTGTCTTTATTTTTTCCTCCTTTAAAAATAGAACCTATCAACATTCCAACCAATCCAATAATGTTTGCTCCTTGAAAATTTGTTTGCCCAAGCGCTTCGTTTTTTACTGTAGAATAGCGGTCATCGGCAAATTGATAGTCTTTATACTTTACAATTTCTTTTTCTTGAAAATCTAGGAATTTTTCTTGATTCTCGGGACTAATCACAACTTCATCCAATTGTTCTATTTTCTCTTTTACCTCAACTACCAAACGATTGTTTGTCAGAATTTTTTCCGTAATAACAATTTCCCTGATTGTATATTGTACTGAGGAAAAGATTAAAATATCATCTTTCTTCACAGAAATTTCAAATTCACCTTTCTGATCAGTAGTGGTGCCTTTACTTGTAGTATTATTTACAATATTTACACCAACAGCTTTCACATTTCTGTACACAACTGAACCACGTAAAATTTTCCGTTCTCCTTCTTGCGCAAGCAATATTGATGATATTAAAAGAAAAAATATGAGTAATTTTTGTTTCATAGCTTTGGAATTGTTGGTTAATTAGGTTTCATAAAATAACGGCATAAAGAAATTAACTATTGTCCTTAAAAAAATGCCAACACACATTAAACTTTTGTTAAAACCTTTTAATCATTACTTTTACGATTTAGTATAAATTATTGTTACACCTTATGAGAAACATTATTGTTGCCAGTACTTCAACGGTTCACGGAAGTGGTTATTTAAAGTATATTATAGACGAACTTGCTTCGTTTTTTAAAGATACGGAAGAAATTTTATTTATTCCATATGCACGTCCAGGCGGAATTACACATGACGAATATACCAATGTAGCAAGAAAGGCTTTTGAAAAAATTGGGAAAACAATACATGGTGTACATGAATTTGAAAATCCTGTAGAAACAATTAAGAACGCAAAAGGTATTTTTACAGGAGGCGGAAATACATTCTTATTAGTTTCACAGCTTTACAAACATGAAGTAATGCAACCATTACGTGAAGCTATTTTAGATGGAACAAATTATTTAGGTACCAGCGCCGGAAGTAATATTTGCGGACTTAGCATGCAAACAACGAATGATATGCCAATTATATATCCGCCAAGTTTTAAAACTTTAGGCGTAATTCCTTTCAACATCAATCCACATTATTTAGATCCGATTGAAGGAAATACACATATGGGAGAAACACGTGAAACACGCATTAAAGAATTCCACAAATTCAATACGCTTCCTGTTGTTGGAATACGAGAAGGAAGTTGGATTCGTGTCAAAGGCGATAAAGCTATACTTGAAGGCAAACACACAGCTCGCATTTTTGAACATGACAAAAAACCTTACGAACTATCAACAGGTTCCGAAATTATATTTTCATAACATAAAAAAAGCCGATTCAGGATTGAATCGGCTTTTTGTTGAGCGAAAGACCGGGTTCGAACCGGCGACATTCAGCTTGGAAGGCTGACGCTCTACCAACTGAGCTACTTTCGCATTGCGGGTGCAAATATATAGAAATAAGGTTTCTTTTTCCAAATGTTTTTTTAGATTTTTTTCAAAAAATGATATCCTCTTGCTATAAATCCCTGATTATAATAGAACTTATGTGATGGAAAATTTTCAACATAAGTATTCAATTCTACGGCAGTAACTCCTTTTTTCTTTCCATATGCTTCAATCCATTTGAATAATTGCGCACCAATTCCCTTGCTTTGATAATTCTCTTCGATATACACATGATCTGGTTCTAAACTTTTTCCGCAGTAATGACGTGTCATGCTCCACAAACCAAAACAACCAATCAATTGATTGTCATCATAAATTCCGAATGCTTCATAGTTTTGAGACAACATTTCTTCAAATCGTTCTTTCAAAATCTCCATAGGAACGTTTTGATGATTCATGATATCTAGATATGGTAAAATGATAGAAGCTTCTTTTCTATTGAGCAGTTGAAACGTAATTTGCATGCTGTAAACTTTTGTTCAAAAATAATTTATTTCAGTCAAAAACAACTCCCAAATTAGTTATACTTTTGAGTTATTGAATATATTTTGTGAATATGGAAACTTCTAATTTTATCATCAAAGAAATTACCGCAACAACAGCGTATGATGTGCGTCATCCAGTGCTTCGTAAGGGAAAACCTATTGATTCTTGTCGTTTTGATGGAGATGATTTACCAACTACTTTTCATTTAGGATATTACTTTAATAATCAACTGGTCGGCGTCGTCTCCTTATTAGAAAGAGATCACAAAGAAATAAGTACTAAAAAGGCATTTCAATTGCGCGGTATGGCAGTATTAACTAATTTTCAAAAAAGAGGAATTGGCGATGCGCTGGTAAAAAAAGCGGAAGAAATGATTCTTACACGTGGCGGAACTTTTATTTGGATGAATGCACGTGAGATTGCCGTTCGTTTTTATGAAAAATTAGACTATAAAAAACACGGAATTCCATATACAATTCCCAAAATAGGATTGCATTTTGTGATGATAAAAACATTGAAAGACTAAAGATTAACGACTCTTTAACGTTTCAAGAAACACGAAAAGACTACTTTTTATGATTCAATCATCAATCAAAACAATATCCTCATGAAAAAAATTATTTTTCTTCTTGTATTGACAAGTACTCAAGTATTTGCCCAACATCACGCTGATATTACATTTAAAAAAGAAGTTACAACTCCAGAAGTTTTCATTCAGCTTCCTGAATTTAAGAATATCAATGTGAGAGATATGGCAATTTCGCCTACAAATGATGAAATTTTCTTCACTTTAGACGCTCCTAAGAATGCTTTTAGAACAATTTTGACGTCTAAAAAAATCAATGGAAAATGGACCGCTTTCACTATTGCTTCTTTTTCTGGAAATTTTCATGATATTGAACCTGCGTTTTCTCCAGATGGGAAACAATTATTTTTTGCTTCAAAACGGCCAATCGAAGGTAAAACTACTCCAAAAAAAGATTATGACTTATGGGTTGTGATTAAAGAAAATGGTCAATGGAGAAATCCTACGCGATTGCCAGAAACAATCAATACTAACAAAAATGAATTTTATCCTTCTGTAGCAACTAATGGAACCATTTATTTTACCGCAGCACGCGAAGATGCCAAAGGAAAAGAAGATATTTATAAGAGTGAATTTAAAAATGGAACGTATAAAACACCTGTAAGTCTGGGAACTGGCGTAAACACCAAAACGTACGAATACAATGCATATGTAAGTCCTGATGAGTCATTTATTATTTTTGGTTCGTATGGAAGAAAAGGAAGTTTAGGTCGCGGTGATTTGTATATTAGTTTTCTTGAAAACGGCATATGGAAAGAAGCTGTTCATTTAGGAAAACGTATTAATTCTGATCAAATTGATTATTGTCCCTTTGTTTCTTTCGACAAGAAATATTTTTTCTTTACCAGTGAAAAAAGTACTATACAACCAATGTATAAAAAAATGTCATTACATAAATTGAAAGAAGTTATGAATACTGGAAGCAATGGGACTTCAAAAATTTACTATCTTTCGTTTGAGAAATTATTAAAATCACTTCAACTTGAATAGAAAAAACTTCATGAAGCTGCTTGGTTTAGGCACTTTAGCATTACACAGTATGCCAAGTATGGCTTTTAACATGAAAAATACAGACCCTTTAGAATTGATTGGAAAAGGAAATCCAACTGTTTTTGGAAAGGGTTTTTCTTTGCGAAAAGAAGCCTACGATGCTTTTGTAAAAATGCGTGCTGCTGCAGAAAAAGATGGAATTTCAATTCACGTAGTTTCAAGTTATCGCAATTATGCACATCAAAATAGAATTTGGGAACGCAAATACAAACGTTTTACAAAACAAGGTTTATCTCCTATAAAAGCGATCAAAAAAATTATTGCGTATTCTACGATTCCCGGAACTTCTAGGCATCATTGGGCAACTGATATTGATATTATTGACAAAAATGCACGTTACAGTGGTGATGTATTGGTTCCGCAAAAATTTCATGGTGACGGACCATTTTGCAAACTTCGTGAATGGTTAGAAACGAACGCAAATTCTTTTGGTTTTTATATCGTGTATACAGATCATGCGAATAGAAAAGGATTCAAATATGAACCTTGGCATTATAGTTATGCGCCACTTTCAAAACCTATGCTTCAAGCATACAGAAAGTTGAATGTAAAAGAGATGCTTCAAGCGGAAAAATTGATGGGAAGTGAGCATTTCGACGAAAACTTTGTCAATTCATACATAAAAGAGAACATTCTCGATATTAATCCAGAACTTTTATGATAAGGTTTTTGTACTTTTATAAGCACCAATGTAACATATTATGAGAGGAAATAGATTTAAAATCCGATTATTAATCGGGCTCGCTATTGTAGGTTTTGCCTTTTTTAAAAAATGTGCAAATCGACAAACAAATCCATACACCAATCGTGTGCAGACAATTAATATGACTCCAGAACAAGAGATCAAATTAGGATTTGCAAATAGAGATGCGATGGCGCAACAACACGACGGATTGTATCCTGATGCAGGCGCTCAAGCACATGTAGATATGATTGGGGAAAAGTTAGTTCGTGCAAATACCATGGCAGCAGAATCTCCTTATAGATTTGAATTTCATTTGCTTGCAGACCGAAGAGCCATCAATGCTTTTGCGTTACCTGGCGGACAGATTTTTATCACATATGCTTTGTATAGTAAACTGAATGATGCACAACTTGCTGGTGTTTTAGGACATGAAATTGGGCATGTTTTAGGAAGACATTCAGCAGAACGTATTGCGGAAACTGATTTTTGGCAAACACTTTCTACAGGCGCCTCAGTTGGTGCTGATATGGGCGGAATGGTTGGTGGCATTGCTCAAAACACGTTACTAAAAAATGGTCGTGAAGACGAATTAGAAAGTGATGAACTTGGTGTTGTACTAATGATGTATGCTGGCTATGAACCAGAAGCTATGATTGAAGTAATGAAAATTTTAAAAGCTGCAGCTGGACCAAATAGAACACCAGAATTTCAAAGTACGCATCCAGATCCTGAAAATCGTATTGAGAAAATCAAAGAAACAATTGCAAAATATCGCAATTAGGTTTTCTCATTTTGTTTTAAAGTACGACACTACCACAAACGATGGTAAAACAGTAATCTTGCTGTCATTTTTCTTATTATATTTCTGACTACCAATTTTTTAACCTTAGAAGTCATGAAAAAAAAGAGAAACTTTTTACGCTTAAACAAAAAACAAATAAGCATTTTAAATCAATCAGCTATTGTTGGTGGATCGCCAAGATTTTCTAGACAATGTCCTGTACAAACAGTAAATATTACAAGATGTTACGGCGCCAATCAATGCCAGAAATGGCCAAGGCAAGATTAATTGATACTAGCATGCAAACAAAAAAACCGCCTCAAAATTGAAGCGGTTTTCTCTATTTAGGTAATCTTACGATTATTTTGATGCACTCTCTAAAACTTCTTTTACATCTGTTGCTTTTGAAATTTTTGCATAATCAATAGCAGTACGTCCATTTTTATCTTTGTAATCTACTTTTGCACCGTTATCAAGTAATAAATTGGCAATTTTAACTCTGTTGTAACGAGCAGCATACATCAAAGGAGTTTTTCCATTAGATGTTTTGTTTACGTTTTCTCCAAACTGAATCATTTTCTTCACTGTGTCAAAATCTCCTTTTGAAATTGCCACACAAAACGCATTTACTTTTACTATTTTAGTAACAGTTACTTTGTTTGTTCTTGATTCGTTGTTTCTTTCTGTTGCGTTGGCCGTAGTGAATGAAGCTCCTACTATAAGAGCGATCATAAAAATTGTTTTTCTCATAATGTTGTTGTTTTTCTAATTGATGATTGTCGATTTTTGTAAAATTAACTACACCAAAGAGACGACACTCCGCAGAAAATGTTGCACACATTTTTTAATTATAACAGTACCTTAACTATTCTGTAGAGAATCTGTTAAAGCCATCTTAAAAACTGAAAAACTATTAAGAATTTGTATAGATAATTTTAAGAATTTCTTAATGGATATTTTTTGACATTCTTTCGGAAAAAACTGCCTTTTACTGTGAATTTGATAATCCTTTCTTAAAATGCTTCCTTTTTTGAGTTTGTACTGTGTTATGTAATCAAAACCACTTATTTTTATTTTTTAAATCAATTTATCTCGAATGAATAAGAAAGTTATTTTAATGATTTTGGATGGATGGGGAAAATCACCAGAACCAAAAGTTTCCGCAATTGCCAATGCAAATGTTCCATTCATCAATAGCTTATACACAAAATATCCGAACGCTAATTTACTTACTGACGGAATGAACGTAGGTTTACCTGAAGGTCAAATGGGAAATAGTGAAGTTGGACATATGAACTTGGGTGCAGGACGTATTGTATACCAAGATTTAGCAAAAATCAATTTAGCGATTCAGAATAATACTTTAAAAGACGAAAAAGTACTTACTACAGCGTTACAACATGCAAAAGACAACAACAAAGCTGTTCATTTTTTAGGCTTAGTTTCTGACGGAGGCGTACATTCGCATATCAATCATTTGGAAGGTTTAGTGAATTTAGCTAACGATTATGATGTAAATGATGTATTTGTTCACGCTTTTACTGATGGTAGAGATGTAGATCCGAAATCTGGGAAAGACTTTATAGCACAAACAGAAACATTCTGCCAAAAGGCAAATGCAAAACTTGCCACAATTACAGGTCGTTATTACGCTATGGACAGAGATAAACGTTGGGTACGCGTACAATTAGCATATAACGCTTTGGTACATGGAAAAGGAACGTTGAGCACAAATGCTACGCAAAGTATTCAGGAAAGTTATGATGCTGATGTTACAGACGAATTCATCAAGCCGATTGTCATGACAGATGCACACAACGAACCAATTGCTAAAATTCAGGCTGATGATGTGGTGATCTTTTTCAATTTTAGAACAGATCGTGGACGTGAATTAACAGAAGTATTGTCGCAACAAGATTTTCCTGAGTTCGATATGAAAAAGCTTCCACTTTATTATGTGACGTTGACCAATTATGACGCTTCTTACAAAAATGTACAAGTAGTATTCAACAAAGAAAATATAAAAGACACACTAGGAGAAGTTTTGGCTAAACACGGAAAGAAACAAATTCGCATTGCTGAAACAGAGAAATATCCGCATGTAACATTCTTTTTTAATGGCGGTCAAGAAACACCTTTTGATGGCGAAGAACGCTTGTTATGTCCGTCACCAAAAGTAGCAACCTACGATTTAAAACCTGAAATGAGTGCCTATGATATTCGCGATAAAATCATTCCAGCATTGGAAAAAGCAGATACTGATTTTGTCTGTTTAAATTTTGCGAATCCTGACATGGTTGGACACACAGGAGATTTTGCCGCTGCGGTAAAAGCTTGTGAAGTTGTGGACGAATGTGCCAAAGCTATTATTGAAGTAGCACAAAAACACGATTACAGTACAATTGTTATTGCCGATCATGGAAATTGCGACACTATGATAAATCCGGATGGAAGTCCAAACACAGCGCACACTACAAATCCGGTTCCTATTATTTTGGTTGATGAAGATATCAAGCAAATTAAAGATGGTGTTTTAGGAGATATTGCGCCAACGATTTTAGAAATGATCGGAATTCCGCAACCTGAATTAATGACTCAAAAATCACTTATTTAATCGATATGAAAAAAGTCTTATATATTTTATTGGTAACTGCGTTTGTTGCTTGTAAAGACGAAAAGAAACCAACGATTCCTGCTGAAACTGTTGTAGCTACAGAAAGTATCAGCACTGAAGTTGCAGAAGAAGAAAAATTGCCTATTTTGACAGGAGTTCAAACACGAAAAGCCATTTCAGATGCACCGTATGATAGTTGGTTTGCTCCAACATATTCAACATATCCTGTAGCTAAAGAAATTGCCGAAAATGTAAAACCTTTGTTGAAAGATGTACAAGTAAAAATTTTTATGGGAACTTGGTGTGAAGACAGTCAGCGTGAAGTTCCTCACTTTTTTAGAATTATAGACATCATGAAATTGGATGGAAAAGATATAGAAATCATTACTGTTGATGAAGATAAAATGACGCCTGACCATTTGGAAGATGGTTTTAACATTACCAATGTTCCTACATTTATTTTTTCTAAAGAAGGCAAAGAATTGAATCGAATTGTAGAATCGCCAGTAGAATCTTTAGAAAAAGACATGCTAAGTATTTTATCTGGTGAAGACTACAAGCATACTTATGCTGAATAATGCCGAATTCTTTGTAGCTTTGCAGGCACAAAAATAGGAAGTGGAATGATTGTGAAAGAAAGTTTACTTATTGCCGTAGATTTTGATGGTACTATTGTAGAAGATGCATATCCTAAAGTTGGTTCAGCTAAAATCTTCGCGTTTGAAACGTTGAAAAGATTAGAACAAGATGGACACCGATTGATTTTATGGACATATCGAAGCGGAAAACGTTTAGATGAAGCCGTTGCATTTTGTAAAGAAAACGGTATTGTTTTTTATGCCATAAACAATAGCTATCCTGAAGAAGTATATGAAGGAAAACTAAGCAGAAAAATCAACGCAGACTATTTTATTGACGATAGAAATATTGGTGGTTTTATAGGTTGGGGCGAAGTATATCAGCTACTTACTAATGAAGCACCTAAGACAACATTAAAAAAGAAAAAAGGATTGTTTTCCTTTCTAAAGAAATGATCATACAAAAAACACGAGAAGAAATTGAATTGATGCGAGAAAGTGCATTGATTGTTTCCAAGACATTAGGAATGTTAGCCAGCGAAATTAAGCCTGGCGTTACTTCTTTACATTTAGATAAGCTGGCAGAAGAATTTATTCGCGATCATGGAGCTATTCCTGGGTTTTTAGGATTGTATAATTTCCCAAATACCTTGTGTATGAGTCCAAATGCGCAAGTTGTTCACGGAATTCCAAATACGACACCTTTGCAAGAAGGCGATATTATTTCGGTAGATTGTGGCGCCATAAAGAATGAATATTATGGAGATCATGCGTATACTTTTGCTGTTGGAGAAATAGCTCCTGAAACTAAAAAACTACTTCAAGTAACGAAAGAATCTCTATATGTTGGAATTCGTGAGTTGAAAATAGGCAATCGTGTAGGCGATGTTGGTTATGCAATTCAAAAATATACAGAAGCACATGGTTACGGTGTTGTTCGTGAATTAGTAGGTCATGGATTAGGAAAAACGATGCATGAAGACCCAGAGATGCCAAATTACGGTCGTCGTGGTCGTGGAAAGAAATTCGTTGAAGGAATGGTAGTTGCTATCGAACCTATGATCAATATGGGAACCAAAAACATTAAGTTTTTACGTGATGGTTGGACGGTTTTAACACGCGATGGAAAACCAAGCGCACATTTTGAGCACGATGTTGCCATTGTTAATGGAAAACCTGAATTACTATCTACTTTCCAGTATATTTATGAGGCTTTAGGTATAGAAAGTGATGAAGAAGACGAGTTTAGACAACAGGCTTAAGGTTTAAAATTCTCGTGAAGAAACTTTTCAAATACATACTCAATACCATTCCAAGACCACTTTTAATTAAGTTGAGCTATTGGATTCGTCCAATTATTACGTTTGCATTGAAAGGAAATAAATTCACGGATCCAATTGACGGAAAAAGTTTTCGAAGTTTTTTATCGTATGGATATGCCATCAATCGTGAAAACGCCTTATCTCCAAGCACTTTGTCTTTAGAGCGTCATCGTTTGTTATGGTTGTATTTGCAAAACGAAACCGATTTCTTTACCAAACCTCAGAAAGTATTACATTTTGCACCTGAACAAGCTTTTTATAAACGTTTCCGCAAGCAAAAAAATTTAGAGTATACAACAACTGATTTATTTTCACCTTTGGCAGATGTAAAAGCTGATATTTGCGATTTGCCTTTTGAAGACAATTCATTTGATACTATTTTGTGTAATCATGTATTGGAACATATTCCTGATGACACGAAAGCAATGCAAGAATTGTATCGTATTTTAAAGCCTGGCGGAATGGCAATTTTGCAGATTCCCCAAGATTTGGAACGTGATGTTACTTTTGAAGATGATTCTATCACAGATGAAAAAGAACGTACAAAAATATTTGGTCAATATGATCATGTACGCGTGTACGGTTTGGATTATTTTGACAAACTCCGAAGCATCGGATTTACAGTAAAAGAAGAAGCTTATACAGAAAAGTTTTCATCAGAAGAAATTGAAAAATACTGCTTGATGGAAGGAGAAATCATTCCGGTTTGTTTTAAGTAAGTTTGTTGATTTGTTGATTTGTTGATTTGTTGATTTGTTGATTTTAATATGCTTCCGCAATTTTTTATTTCAAAATATAAACTCTTGTATTTATAAACATATCAACTTCAAAAACTCATTATCTCTTGTAACGTTTCCTCTTTTTATTCCACTTATTAGTTATGAGTGAAGCCTTGATTTTTTCTATTCTTTTCCTTTTGTTTTGTATATATGCAGCTTTGGGTACGTTTCTAAATTGGGAATCCTGCAAAAAGAGTTATGCCAAAGGAAAACCGTTTACGCTCTTTGACCATATAGTAGCCATAGTATTATTACTCATTGCGATTGGGTTTTTAATTTTTGTCCTCATTAAAAGAATTTAGCTTCTCTTGATAGCATTGTACACATATTCCTTTAACTGATACTAAATCATGTTTTTGAGACACTAACGTTTCAATGGTTGTAGCCGCTGCTTCAGGCAGTTTTAAAACCTCATCAATTGTATAGTTTTCAATTTCTTTGAAGGAATACTTTTCATAACAATTTTCACATATTTTATACGCAAATATTCCTGTAGTTAGCACTTTAGATTTTATACCATTACAAACATCTGCATAATGATGCTCACATATTTGGTAAAATGATTGTTCTCCGTGTTTTTCACATAAAATCCGCCCCATTTTGTTAATTTCGTTTTAGTTAAAACTAACAATTCTCACACAAAAAAAGAGAACCTTTTCTATAAAGATTCTCTTTTAACCACTAAAGGTAAGTATGTACCTTTAAAAAACTAGATTTTTTGAATGGTTGATTTTGCGCTTTTAACTTTTAAAAAATTACCCCTTTTTAAATTAGTCCATTAATTTGGAAAGTTTGATAGTTTCACCGCACATGTCACTTGTTATTTTGAAAATGACATCACCTTTTTTCCCTTTGTTTGCCCAGTGTACCGTTTTTCCAACTTTACAAGAAATGCTTGTTTTACTTCCTTTGTTTAGAGAAACATAACCGCTTCCTGTGTATATGGAAACCTTACTTTTTGTATCGTTTATTAAAGAAAAACTACTTCCATACACTTCTTCAGTCGTTTCTACTGTTTCTGAAGATACTTCTGTAGTTGTTGAAAATGTAAATACAGAAAGTAAACTAATGGTAATGATTGCTAATTTCATAAAAGCTTCTATTTTTTGTTTCGGCGGCAATATATTGCAAACATATCACGGATAGTATTGTTATTTTCTGAAAAGCCGATTTGAGTTTCTAAAGAATAATTTTTGAGAAATGATCGGATTGAAGCCGTTTTACAATCCGATCGAATTCTTCTAGCAAATTGCTAGCCTTGATTGGTTTGGGTAGTTATTTTTTGATGATTTTTTTAGTAGTAATATTTCCATTTAACAATTCTACTTGTAACATGTATAGTCCGTTGGATATGGCAGAAAGATCAATATTGTTTTGATTTGTACTACTGATTTTTTCGCCAAGCATAGAAAATAGCACTATCGATTTTAATTGCGATGTCGTTTCTATGTGTAAAATATTTTTTACAGGATTAGGATATACTGTTATTTGGTTTATAGCATTAGAAACCTCTTCAATGTGTAATGTAGTTCCATCATCAACACTTCCACTCATAGTTGTAATAACACTTGGACAAAAGCCATTGTTTTGCCAATTACCGGTATTGATATCTGGAGGATTAGGACTGGACGTTGTTGTACTAAAATATAATACCGCAGTAGAATAGTCTGGTGTATTTATAGGACCATCGTTGTCGAGTTGTATTTCCCATCTGTCGGAAACAGTGTTCCATACAATCCTAATTTCACATACTCCTGCCGGACAACTCTGCGCAAAGTTTAATGGTGTACTTTCATATGTATTTCTTACAACTCCATTATCATTAGTTGTATCTGTAGCACTAAGTACAAAATTTTGAGCTCCTAATATAGAAGGACATCCTTGAAAAGTAATTTGTCCAGTAGCTGTTGCTGCTATAAATAAAGTAAGAAGAAGTAGTTTTATTTTCATATTGATATTTTTATGCTAAAACCTCTATTGGAGTTGATTATTTCTTTTAAAAGTATTTAGTATCTAAGCTTTGATGTTATAACAATTGCTAAAAGATCGTTATGAACTTCTGAAAGATTCTTTTTTAGCAATAATTTATAATTCGTGCATTATTTGTTAGCTTCAGAATGACGATTTATTCTTTGATAATTTTTCTCGTGATGATTATTCCATCCTGCATTTCCATTTGTATCATGTAGAGTCCTTTTGATAGATGAGAAAGGTGTATCGATGTTTCATTTGTTTGAAACATTTCTTCTCCCAAGATGTTATATACAATACTATTTTTGATTGTTTCAGGCGTCTGAATGGTTATCACATTTTTGGTTGGATTTGGATATAGAAATATGTTTTTTGCTTCAAATTCTTCCGTAGAAAGTGTTGCTAAACTGTTTTTATAAATTTTAGTTGTATACATTCCTATACCAGCCGTTTGATAGCTTTGTATAATATCTATATCTCCATCATTGTCTATATCTCCAACTTGTACTTCTACAGAAAGATTAAAACTAGCAAAAGATTGTCCCGTCATAGGAACAAAATTTCCTGTACCTGTATTTAAGAAGATATTCATTTTTGGTGAAGCACTTCTACTAGCAGCGATCATATCTACATCGCCATCATTATTAAAGTCAGCAAATTTTACAGTAGACAACGCTCCATAATTTGATGCAGGAACACCAAAATATAAACTAAACTGTCCTGCTCCATTGTTTCGATGTGTCGTTATAACAGTCGTAGAACGATTAGCTCCTACCTGAACTGCGTCTAAATCGCCGTCGTCATCTACATCAGCTATATCAAAGTCTCCAAAGAAAGAACCTTCTACACTATCTACATTTCCAAGTGAAAAACTGCCTGATCCATTATTAAAGTATTTATGATAAAAAGCAGAGTTTACAGTTTGTCCAATAACTAATAAGTCTTGATCGCCATCATTATCTATGTCAGTGAATTGTGTTTTTCCATCAACAACTTGTAAGATTCCTGAAAAAGATTCTGTGAATGTATAGTTACCATCATATCGCCATATTTTTGCAGAAAACTGGTTGGTAAATCCTGATAGCGTCATGTCCATATCGCCATCACCATCTACATCTCCAAAAGCGAATTGAAGTTTTGCTGATACATTATCAAAAGCATTTGTGATTCCAGAAGTTATATGTTTTGCAAATATCCCTTGTCCGTTATTTTCATATAAATCAAATTCCCAAATAATTCCTGATGTAGATACGTTTCTAATGACAAAAATATCAACATCGCCGTCTTGTTCTATATCTACAAATCGGAGATATTGTACTGTATCTGTTATAAATCCGTTTGTTTCTTCTGTGTAGATTCCTGCTCCATTATTTTTATAAAGTTTTGCTGTTGTTCCTCCTAAAATCCCAATAATATCCAAATCGCCATCACCATCTACATCACCTAATTGTATAGCGCTTATTCCGTTTACACCTACAAAAGGCGTATTTGTTTCTTCTGAAAAGTTTTGACCAAACATAGAATACGTAATGCATACCATGATTGTCATCATCATTATAATAGTTTTCATGTATATATTATAAAGCGCATAGAATGCGTTGTTTTTTGTGATTATTTTAAAAAGACCAAAGAGAAATCCTGTAAGCAACTACTCTTACAGGATTTATACAATAATGTAAACTATAAATTATTGCTTGATAAAACGTTTGGTGATTTGCGCACCATTATCGGAAGTAATTTTTAGAATGTACATTCCTTGTGATAGTCTTGAAATATTAATATCTGTTCTATTGGCTTGTAGCACCTTTTTCCCTGATATATTATAAATAGCTACATTACTTATGTTACTATTTGTTTGAATATTGATCATGTCAGAAGCTGGATTTGGATAAATTTCCAATTGATTTTCTGTAAGTTGAACATCATTTACGCTTAATGTCGCAAAATTAAACGTGCTCATTCCCGAGACAGCAGCAGCATTTGGATCTACAACATTCACAAATTGAGCCATTCCATTATCTATCATATCTGCTTGCATAAAAGATTTTAAAGATGTCACTGTAGTTGCTAGTGTTGAATTATTTTCTAAAACTTTCAGCTCTCCACTTGTTGGATTTGCATTGACAGTGAATGTAAAAACATCAGAATTTGTACCTGCTGATGGCGCTGATAATGACATAGGACTTCCTAAGGTTTCTGTGATTAAATATCCATCAATAGTTGGCATTGAAACATTATTCCCATCAAAAAATGTAACGTTTGCTGCTGCTCCTAACGAAGTTGTTGCTGTTATAGTAACACCATCTGGAATTATTAATGTAAATCCGTAACTCTGTACCGAAGTTGCAAAATTGTTAGCACTTGTATTAGGAACTGCTTGTACTGTAAAACTATATCCGCCATTATGTTGCAAAGTGTACGTATATCCATCTTGAGCATTTACGATGTTTGAAAACAAAGCAAATAGTACGGTAAGATATATAGTTGAAATTATTTTTTTCATCATGTAATTATTTTATCTATTATTTAGTTTTCTGGTAATTGTTCTTCGATTTGATACGTACTAAAGTTTAAGAAGTTTCCTGGATGTGCTAATACATTTTGAAGAATGAAAGGCGTATCAGGTGTAGTTCCTGTGTACTGTGTATTTCCGTCCATGTTGATATCGTATACTTCATATCCATTCAATACGTATGTAGGAAAGTTTAAGAAGTTTCCTGAATCATTTAATACTTCAGATAAAATACCTGGCGCATCAGGTGTAGTTCCAGAATACTGTACAATTGTATCTCCATTCACATTTCCTGCCCACATAGCGACTGTACCGTTTGGTACTCCAAAAGTTGTTTGTGCATTAGTTCCATAAGTGATTTGATTGTTTGCGTCTGTAAAATCTACAATTGTATTTATTGTTGTTAAGTTGATCGTATTACTTGTCATAATACCCAAGTGATTTCTGTGCTTGACAACGATGTGATAATTACCACTTAATTTATTAAAAGTTAAAGGCGAACTTCCGTCTGTTCCAACTACATCACCATCTCGTTGTAATAATGCCGATTGCGAATCTATGATCGTTGTATTCGTTGTTCCGTCTCTTAATTCAACCCAAACCCAATCAACAATAGCATCATTTCCTGTTACTGTTAAAACTGCCGCGTCACATGTTGCCCCGTCAGGATACATAGATGTTGTTGGTATATAATTTCCTGTTCGTAAGTCGTCATTCATTAGTGAGGCACTTGCGCCAAACATAGCACCTTGTAGATATATTTTTGGACTAACAACTACATTTAAGTTTGCATCATATTCAAATGCACCCATATCTACTGTAGCATTAACGGTACGATTGTTTCCGTTTAAATCTTCAACGATAGCAGCTGGTAAAGAAGCATTACTTCCTGCGTCTATTGCTGGCGAACTTGCTTGTAGTGTAAAATCATTGTTTGCAGGATCTACAAATAATGGATCGCTATTATCTCCAGCAATCATACCAAGTTCAACAATACTATTGTTTACCACAGAAAAGGAAGTTGTAATGGCGATAGGAAATCCTGATCCTGATCCGTTTCCATAAATAATACTATTCTCAATAGTACTATTTGAAGCTTGAACCATTGTAATAACATTATCATTTACTCCATTGTTATTTGAGAGTGTCGAATTGATCAATTCAAATTCTAAACCTGTTGCATTTCCTCCTGAGCTTGCGCCTAAGTACAAACAAGAAGAGTTATTTAATGATGTATTGTTATAGAATAAACTGTTCACAACAGATCCTTTTCCAAAAAGGCTAAATTGTTGCGCTCCCGAAAAAAGCATGGCAGCTAAGTCTTGAGAATAATTATCTCTGATAATACACGATTCAAAATTTACATCATGCGTCATAAATCCTACTCCACAAGGCGTAAAAGCTGAGTATACAGCAACACTAGTTCCTGTATTTTTTTCTAGGATACAGTTTGCAAATCTAGCTGTTAAAAGACTATTAGAAGCATATGGATTTACATAGATTGCTCCACCTCTTAAGTCAAAAGATTGATCTATCGCTGGCGTTGAACAACTATTGTTTGCTGCACCGTTTGCATTTCCTCCAGTTATTGTAAAACCGTCAACTACTATATTTTGAACATCTCCTCTGATAGAAACTACGTGATAAGAGTTGTCTTGTCTTGTTGTTTCTGTATCAACAATATTCGCATTATCATCTCCGTTTAAATCTCCTGATAATATGGTAACATTTGTTTTTGGATTTCTTTGCGATATATCAGTTTCTGTTGCGTTAAATCCTCCATACATTTTAACTCTTCCTGGTATTGTAAATGTTGCTTTTCTAGGGTTTGCATTCGTAGTACTTGGAATGTATGTACCTTCTGCTACCCAAATTGGTGTTTCAACTGTAGCAATTGCCAAAGCATCTTCTAACTTTGTAAAAGCATCTGCCCATGAAGATCCGTTATTTAATCCTGTGGCGCTATCATCAACAAAAATTACTGGGTTAACCGTTTGAAAAGTTGCATTAGATGAATATGTTCCTGAAGAAGATATACAGGAAGCTCTCACAGCTATTTCATACGAAGTATTAGGATTTAATCCTGTTATTGTAAAAGGATTGCTAACATTAGAAACAAGCACATCATCTGTCGTTCCTACAGGAGTATACATAATGTCCCAAACAGTTTCAGCTCCTCCTGGTGTCCATGAGACATCTACTGAGGTAAATGTTTCATTACTTACAACAATATTCGTTGGCACTGAAGAACAATCTAAATTCCCGTATTCATAAGCGCCCATATCCACTGTAGTATTGACAAAACGATTACCGCCACTGATGTCATATAGAATAGAATTGGAAATAAAAGTATTGTCTCCTGCGTCAATAGCTGGCGAACCTGTATTTAATTGAAATAGATTGACACTACTATTGACAAA
The DNA here is from genome assembly GCF_965224175.1 of Kordia sp. Taxonomy (GTDB): domain Bacteria; phylum Bacteroidota; class Bacteroidia; order Flavobacteriales; family Flavobacteriaceae; genus Kordia. The sequence continues at coordinate 4,574,037 of NZ_OZ245041.1, read as the reverse complement.
TAGCGGATCAACATTTGTTCCTCCTTGTTGTCCACCTTCAATAATACTGTTGGTTACAGTAGATCCTGATGTTGTGATTGTAAATGGTGTTGTACTTCCGTTATCATGAATGATTGAATTTCTTATTCTACTATTAGAAGCTCTGGTCATTTCAACAACACTTCCACTAGCACCTGTATTATTCGCAAAAGTTGCATTGACTATAGTAACATTCATTCCTCCTGTGTTTCCGCCATTTGCATTACTTGTTATTAAAGCTAGACAAGATGATCCATTTACAGAAGTATTATTATAAAACAAGCTGTTAGTTATTGTTCCATACGCATTGTATCCTTGACCTGTAGATCCGTGATACTGAAAGGCTGCTGAGTTTAAAGAATAATTATTTTTAACGATACAGTTTGTAAAATTTCCTGTAAAGTCTCTATTGAAAGTTGCTGCATTTATAGGTCCAAAACCTGCAAAAACACTATTGTTTGTTGCTGAGTTTTTTTCTAAAATACAATTTTGAATCGTTGCTGTTACATTTTCTCCTGTTACTACTGGATTTAAGTAAATTGCAGCTCCTTTTGAGTCTGAAAATTGCGTAAGAACAGATCCCCAAGATACAGTACTTCCATTTGCATTTCCTCCTGAAATAGTAAATCCATCAATTAATACATTATTGATATTTCTTCTCATACTGACAACGTGATACGCATTGTCTTGTCGCGTAGCTTCCGTATGAGTAATCACATTATTATCATCGCCATTTAAATCTCCACTTAGTATTGTAAGGTTTGCTTCAATGTCTCTTTCTGAGATAGCGGTTTCCGTACCGTTAAACCCTCCATACAGTTTTGTTCCTGTCAATACACTGAAAGTTGCCTTTCGTGTATTAGTATTGGTTGTTGTTGGCACATACGTTCCTTGCGCTACCCATACTTGATCATTTCCTGTTGCAGTCGCTAAGGCGTCTTCTAATTTTGTAAAAGCATTATTCCAACTTGTACCATCATCTGCTCCTGAAGCTGCATGATTTACATGAATAATACTTCCACTTAATGTGGTAAAATTTGTTGCTAAAGTCCAAGCCGATTGAGAGCCATTACAATTTCCTTGTAAATACACTTCATACGTTGTATTGGAATTTAATCCTGAAATCGTTTGTGTGTTTCCTGAAATGTTGGAGATATCAGTTCCTAGAGAAAAAGGAAATCCTAATTGCACATATCGCAACGTTGTATTTGTTGAAATAGACGTCCAAGATACTTCTGCTGCGTTTGGTCCAACATTGAATATGGACACATTTTCTGGTAAGCAAGTTGAACTGTTTTCGCTTTCAGAACTTGTAGTTCGAGCACTTGCGTAAGTAGTTAAACTTATAAAAAGTAATATTAAAAGTACTTTTGTCTTCATTTATTTATAATTTATAGTTTGTGAAGTCAAAAGTATTTAGCAGCAGAGCTGTATGTAGGTTTATCTTCTGAAAGTTAGTTTTGAACTGCTAAACGTTTTTAGTGTTTTTTTTGAAATAACTTTCTTCGGATTTATCAATAATTGCCGAGTGTTTTTTCTTTCAAAAACTATCCGATGTTTTGAACAATTGCCAGAAACTCTTCTTTTTTGTCTTTCGAAATAGAAACTGTTTCATTATTGTCCATTACAATGTAACCGCCATCTTTTTTGATGTATTCTTTGATGTATTTAAGATTGATAAGATACGAACGATGCGGTTTGTAGAAGGTGCTTATTTTTTCTAACAAGGACACAAAATGTTTTAAAGGTTTACTTACTAAGATTTCAGAATCATTGACCGTAGTAATTTTAGTGTACATTCCATCCGCTTCTAGTAAGATGATCTCGTTGAAGTCTACAAATTTGAATCCGTCAGAAAAAGGCAATCCTATTTTATTGAAATTAGAGGACGCCAAACTTTTTTTGAGTTCTTCTAATTTGATATTGATTTGCGATTTTCCAATATGTTTTATTGCTTTTTCTACAGCTTCCTGTATTTGTGTTGCACGCACAGGTTTTAATAAGTAATCAATAGCTGAAAGCTGAAAGGCTTTGATGGCGTATTCACTATATGCTGTTGTAAAAATAATTTCAAAATTGAAATTCCCTTTTTCTATAAAGTCCAAGATTTCCAAACCAGAATGCTGTGGCATTTCAATATCTAGGAAGACAATTTGCGGTTGTTCTTTTTTGATCAGTTCAATTCCTGAAAGCAAATCCTCTGCTTCAAAGATTTCTGTAATCTTTGGGCAATTTTCAGAGATTAGTATTTGCAATAAGTTTCTTGCTTTTCGTTCATCGTCAATAATAATTACTTTCATGGCTCAGGTATATTGAATGTTTATAGGTTATTTTTTAATTGGAATGGTTATTACAACTTTGGTACCACTTGGCTCTTTGGTAATAGTATCAAATAAGTCTTCTATTGCAACACCTATTTGCTGTTCTTTTCCGTAATTCAGCAAATCCAAACGATCTTGGGTAGCTTGTGTTCCAAAAGGTTTATATATTTTATCTTTCTTTTGTTTAATAGATAATGCTCTTGCTCTTCCAACACCATTATCTTCTACTAAACAGGTGATAATACCTTTTTGGCGAGAAGTTTCTAGTGTAATATTTAATCTTCGGTTATCTTTTTTGTGCAATAATCCATGTTTTAGCGCATTTTCTACATAGGGTTGAATTAACATGGTAGGAATGGAAATTGCATCTGTATCTATGCTTGAATCTATATTGAATGTATAGATTAATTTGTCTTCAAAGCGTAATTCTTCCAATTCTAAATACATTTTTAAACAATCTATTTCATCTTGCAACGAAATGATTCCTTTGTTACTGTGATTGAGATAGGTACGGATTAAATCGGCAAATTTGCCTAAATAATCACTTGCTAGATTTTTTTTGTTGAGAATGATGTATTCTTGAATAGAGTTTAACGCATTAAAGATAAAATGCGGATTCATTTGCGAACGTAAGTTTTCTAATTTAAGAAATACGAGCTCACGTTCTTGTTCTAATTTTTCGAGTTCTTTATTTTTTTGTCGATCTCGTTTCTTTAAGATGTTTCTGTAGTAAAGTATTACTAGCAGCAAACTCGCAAGTATAACACTAGCTAGAAACCATGTACGCTTCCAAAATGGACTTTTTATAGAGATATCAATTGATTTTACTTCCGATTCTCCTGCTAGTGATCTAGAAGTTGCTTTTACTTGAAACGTGTAGTTTCCGACAGGCAAACTGTTGTATTTTACAAAATCAATTCCTTCATCAACCGCAATCCAATTTTCATTAAATCCTAACAAGCGACTGTAATATTGAATGTGTTCTTTAGAGCGAAAACCATTGGAATTGAAACTTAGTTTTATGGCATTTTGATAATGAGGTAATATATATTTTTCTTGAAATAGCGTATCTTTTTCATTGATTTGAATTCCTGTAAAGTAAATTCCTGGCTTGGGTTTGGGATCAAATGCTGTTTTACGATCAATGGTAAACATTCCTTTGTTTGTTGAGAATAAGACACGATTTGAAAAAGGAACGATTCCACTTACTAAATACGAACTAACACCATCGCTTTTGGTGATCGTTTTAAATTTTTGAGTCTTTGGATTGAATAATTGGATTCCTTTATTGGTTACAATCCAAAGTTTGTCTTCATCATTTTTTATGTGCTGTGTATAATTAGACACCAATCCGTTTTCTGTCGTATAGTTACAAGTAATACTGTCGTTTTTTATTCCATAAATACCATCTTTGAGTGTAGCTACCCAAATTGTTCCATCATTGGTTTTTACAATTCCTCTGGCATTGATTTTTTTGCCTTGATATCGTATTTTCTTTTCTTGAAATGCAGCATCATATTTTACGAAGTCGTATACATGCGAAACATAACTATTCTTAGTAATAGTATCATAGAAACTAACGTATGCGCGAGTTTTTCCCATTCGCAATACATCTTTTCCGTTGTATACCTTTACAGCTCCTTTATAGTTGGTATAGAAGAAAGAATGATCTCCCATATTGGAAATACTTCCTGCATTTTCGGCGGAATATGGATAAGCTGTATATTTTTTAGTATTCAAGTTATATTCTCCCGCAATTGCTTTTTGACTGATATAGATTAATCCTAATTTTTTGTCGTAGGAAACTGCTGTTATACCTGATTTTTTTTCTAAGGTTATGAATTCTATTTTATTCGTTTTTATATTGTAAAAACCTGCTTTCCCACTAGCCGTACCAAAGAAAAATACATCTTCATTTATTTTTTCTATACATTTAAAATTTTCCATGTCTTTAGGAAAATTATAGATGTAATTGTGAATATTTGGAATGACTAGTACTCCATCTCTCAGAGTTGTCAACCAAAAATTTTTGCTTCTATCAACTACTATTTTTGTGATATGCTGATCTTTAAAATACCTGTCCTTGTATACAATGCTTCCATCTGCTTGTACTGTATACAACCAAAGTCCGCTTGACGTAGATAAGAACATGGTATCTTCATAAAAGTCAATGGATGTAATGCTACTTTTCCTTAAGGTTTTTTCGAGTTTGACTTTATCATATTGCCCTGTATTTACATCAAAAAGATATAGATTTATAGATCCTTCTCTATCACCAAATGTAAGGTATGTTTTGCCTTTATATGCCGAAATTAAAGATCTTCCAATACATCTATTCACTAAATCATTTTCTATTTCTTCTGAAGTAATTTGATTAAGAATATTGATCTCTAAATCGAGAGTTGAAAGGCTATTTCCTGTAGATACATAAATTTCATTTCCTAATTTATAAGGACTTCCAAGTCCAACTTTTGAGAATTTAATTCTTGCTTCTATTTCTTTGGTTTCTAACGAAACTTTATATACTGTAGCTTGTGTGAATATAAGCAGATATTTATCAGTCACTAAGAAGTTTCCCACCTTCCAGCCCATTTCTTGCCCTAGGTCTATGAATGTGATTAACGTATCATTTTCTACATAAAAAAATTGTCCTGAAATATTACAACACCAAATACGACCTTTGTGATCTTCCTTAGGTTCAAAGACAGATAATCCTCTTTTTTCTTTATTTGTGTAAAGTTTAAATTGGTTTCCATCGTATCTATAAAAACCTTTATCCGCTGCAAGCCATATAAACCCTTCACTGTCTTCCATCATGTTGTAGAATTCAATATCAGGCAAACCATCTTTTTCTGAAAAGTGTTCATATATGGGATGCTGTGCATTTACAAAAATGACACTTAGCAGAATAAGTATGTTAAGTATATATTTTTTCACTTCTTTTCATTATAATTTCCAAAGCTACAATTTTAAAAGTCATACTGTTTAAAACTTTTTTGTAACAACTATATTAACTTCTAAAGCTGAGGGAAATCAATAGTTAAATGTAATATTTATCACTTAACCAATAGAGCGATCCAGAGGATTCTTTTTTGCGATTGGTATACTGATCGTCACTTTTGTTCCTTTTGGGTCTTCTCCTTCATATAAATCTTCTGTTTGTACACTTATTAGGTTTTCTTTCCCAAAGTTTAATAGCTCTAGTCTTTCTTTAGTCACTCTTGTACCAAATGATTGATGTATTTTGTTTTTCATTGCCTTTATTTCTAGCGCTTTTTTTCTTCCAATTCCATTGTCTTCAACAATACAAGTAATAATGTTTTCTTCTATTGCTTTTGCTAGTGATATTGATAATTTTCTATTGTTTGCTTTGTGTAACAAACCATGTTTTAAGGCATTTTCCACATATGGCTGAATTAACATTGTTGGAATTAATGCTGTACTAACACTTATATCATCTGCAACTTCAATTGTATAGGTCAGCTTTTCTTCAAATCTTAGTTCCTCCAATTCTAAGTACATTTCTAAGCATTTTAATTCTTCTTCTACAGCAATCAATCCTTTACTACTATGATTTAAATAGGTACGTATGAGATCTGAAAATTTGCCTAGATAATCGCTTGCTAAGTTTTTTTTGTTGAGAATGATATATTCCTGAATAGAATTAAGCGCATTAAATATAAAATGCGGATTCATTTGCGCTTTCAATGCTTTGAGTTCAGAATCGCGATATTGTTTTTCGATTGCAAGCCTCTTTTTGGTTTCTTGGAGCTCTAACAATGCCAATGCAGCTTTCTTTTTAACACGAGTTCTACTAATGTATAATACAGATACTATAATTGTAAAAAACATCAATAAAAGTGCGCCTATAAAACGACTTCTATTTTTCTGATTTTCTAATGTTACTTCCATTGCCGATTGCTCAACTACTGCCTTTTCTCTTTTTATTTTTTCTGTTTTGTATAGGGTTTCATAGTTTGCAATTTCTCTTTGCTTTTCTAGACTGAGTAATGAGTCTTTGATTTTCGCTTCTTTTTTAGCAAATTTTAATGACTTTTTAAAGTCTCCAATGTTTTCATAAAGCGCCGACAGCATTTCATAGTTATACCACAGAGAATTTATATTATTCCCTTTTTCTAATAGCGCATTAGATTTTAATAGATAGTATTCTGCTTCTTTGTATTTTTTCCACTTTGCTAAATTGTTTCCAATGTTATTGTAACTTTTCTGAATTCCATGCTCGCTTTTTAAAGTATTGTAATTTTCTAATGCTTTCTTGAAGTAGTCATCGGCTAATTTATGCTTTTTCATTTTTTCGTATATCGCACCGATATTGGTGTACAAATTTGCCTTACTTCGTGCTCTTTTCACTAACAATAAAGCTTCTTTAGCATATTGCAAGGCTTCTTTTGGTTTGTTTTGCCTTGTTTTAACTCCTGTAAGATTTATACAAATAGTACTGAGCATATTTTTATTTTTCTTAGTCAGTGAATCGTTGTAGACTTCTTCAAGGTATTTACTACTATTTTCCCAATCTTTCATAGCAATATACACTCCACTTAAGTTCGTTTTTGCCATTAAAAGTTTCTTTTTGCCTTTAGCGCCTTGTCTTTCAAAAAACACAATTATATCATTGAACGTATTGATTGCTTGTGAAAAATCACCTTTAGCTTTTAACACATTTGCTTTTGACATTTTAACGATTGAGACTCCTAATGAATCATCGAGTTGGCGGTATATTTTCATGGAATTATCGTAGCATATAATCGCCGAATCTAATTGTCCTTTTTTACGATAATAAATACCTAATTCTCTCGTAATAGTTGCTCGTTGTTTTGCATTATTTGTTTTAGAACTCTCTTCGAGTCCTTTTTTGATAAAATAGTAATGTAGCTTGGAGTTTCTATTTCTGTAATGATTAAGAACTTTGTCGTATTTAACTGATCTTATAGAATCATTTTTTATATCGGAGAATACATTTTCTAGACTATCGATTTCCTTTTGTTGAGAAAATCCTAATTGAACAAAGCATAGACTAATGTATAATAGGAATTTAGAGTACATATCTTTAGGTTGTAACATACAAAGATGATTGTTTTACCTACGAAAAGACCATGTAACTTTCTGAATACGCTAAATGAACTGCTGAAAGTACGTTTTAGTGATTTGAATTATATTTCAATATGATAGAAAATAAAAAGCGATTGCAAATTTTAAATTTACAATCGCTTTCCTTTTATTCTTTGTATCTACTAGCAGATTCCTACTGGTTGACAAGATATACTTGGTGGACAGCCATTTGTTGGACAGTTTGCCGTTTGTGGCGGACAACCAGCGCTTGGACAACCTAATGATCCTGGAGTTCCACAATTTGTGTCTGCATCTGCAAAACAAGATAATGTTCCTGCTCCTTTTATGTCTTCTGATTCTAAACTAGAAACAATTCTTTTGTTTAAGCTTAATCCGTTGTGTTTGAAATTCTTTTTTTTCATGACTTTTCTTTTTTAGTTAATACCTAAATTTACGTCATAAAAAAGCCTTTAAAGTGTTTTAAACCTGACTAAACATACTTTAAAACCCTACTTAACATTTTATTATGTTAATATGATTCAAAACAATAATTTATATCGAGATATTGCTTGAAGAAATACGGCTATTCGATTAAATCCTGAAAACCTTTTGTTGTATATTTTTGAATGTTCCCGTATTGATCTCTACTTACTACGTAGGCATCAACATCTTTTAATTCACTTAGAAGTTTCTTTGTTTTCTCATAAGGCATTACCATAAATGCTGTTGCATACGCATCAGCTTTCATACAGTTATCAGCAATAACCGAAACACTCAATACATTATTCTTCATCGGATATCCAGTTTTAGCATTTAGAATATGCACGTAATGATCTCCAGTTTCAGGATCTACTCTATATTTTCGGTAGTTTCCAGAAGTTGCCATTGCTTTATTTTCGAGTGTAATTACTTCGATGTACTGACGTTCTTCCGATTCTTGTATAGGACTATCGATAGCAACGGTCCATTTTTTTAATTTCTTTGTGTTTTTTCCTTTTGTTAGGATTTCACCTCCAACTTCAATGATGTAGTTTTTCACTCCTTTTTCATCAAACATTTCTCCAATAAGATCTATAGCATATCCTTTTCCAAGAGAATTAAAATCAAATGTCAATGAAGGATGTTCTTTAAAAACTTTTCCTTCATTAGATACTTTTACCTTATCAAAACCTGTAAAAGCCATAATACTGTCTACCTGCTTATCTGTTAAGTTATTGATTGGTTTCTCTGGACCAAATCCCCAAGCATTTACCAAAGCACCGACACTCGGATCAAAATAACCATCTGTTTTTTCGTAGACTTCTCTTGAAAATTCATATACAGTCTTGAAATAATCGTCAATTTTAACACCTTCTTCTCCTCTATTGATTCTAGAAATATCAGAAGTTGGTATATAAGCAGATATTGACTGATTTACTTCATGAAATACATTTTCAATATCACTTTTATAGTCTTCCTTCTCATTTTGAATTTCGTACTTAATAGCATACGTAGTTCCTAAAGCATATCCAGAGTTGGTACGCATCATTACATCTTTGGGTTTTCCCGTACAGGATGTAAGTAAAAAAGCTATACATATGTATAGGGGTAATGTAACTGCTTTCATATTTATATTATTTTTATTAAACCATCATAATCTAGTATGTATGGCTGATTTTTTTGCACTTCTTCTAATGGATTTTCGGCATTTCCAAGCCCAACACCTGCAAAATATAATTCGGCTTCAAATTTTTCGACATGCTGTTTAAATGTTTCCATCCAAACTACATCATATTCTTTTGGATCTTCAGGGTAGGATACTGTCTTTACTAAGATAAATTTTTTTTTGTTGTTTTTATCTATACAAACAAATTGCGGATGTTTATTGAGTTTACTATTTACCGCTAGAAATTCATATCCCTTCTTCTCCAATTCTTCACCTACGATATTCATGGCAAGATTATGCAACTCTTGTTTTGTCAGTTTTTCCATCATAAGAAATACTACTCCAATACTCATACGAAAGTATTGGTTTATAAATAGTGCTTGTTATTATTTTATTTTTTGTGATAAATATCGATGAAATACATATTTCATCTATGAATATACACAGATGCAAAGATACTGTAATTTAGGATGATATAATACTAACGACTCCATTTTGAGCATAAAAAAAGATCGTCAATATTGACGATCTTTTTGATGTATTTTATTCTTTATCAAGATCATACCCAAAATTAATTCCTTTTTCCTTTCTTGGGACACCTTTTGTCATCCATATTGGTGCCGGCGCATCTTTTAAATAATGATCAAAAAACTGCATCATTCGTATAGATAAATCTTGCTTATTTTTCATTTTTCGCAGATTGTGTGCTTCATTATTGTACACTAACATCCAAGCTGGTTTTCGCAAACGTCGCATTCCCATAAATAGTTCAATTCCTTGATAATACGGAACTGCTCCATCATTATCATTATGCATGATAAGCAAAGGTGTTTCTACATTCGGTAAACTAAATAAAGGTGAATTTTTCACGTATAAATCAAATCCTTCCCATAAATCTTTACCAATACGACTTTGTGTTTTTTCATATTGAAACATTCTGCTGTAACCACTTCCCCAACGAATTCCTCCGTAAGCAGAAGTCATATTACTCACAGGAGCTCCAGCCATAGCTGCTTTAAATTTGTTTGTTTTTGTGATGAGATATGCCACCTGATAACCTCCCCAACTTTGTCCTTGTAATCCCATGCGACTACTATCTACATATCCTTTCTTCTCCATCATTTCAACACCAGAAACCACACAGTTATATGCATCATCACCAGGTTGACCAGTTTTATATACTATATCTGGAACAAACATTATGTAATCGTTACTTGTTAGATAGGATTCATTTACAATAGATGCGCTTGGTTGCGGTATTGAATAGTCGTTAAGCTCATCAGAACTTCTTTCATAAAAATATACGATCATTGGGTATTTCTTTGAAGGATCGAAATCTTCGGGTTTATACACAACACCTTCAAGTTTTGTTCCATCGTAGGCTTTCCAAGAAACTAATTCGGAAGTTCCCCATTTGAAGTCTTTTTGATGCGGATTTACATCTGTAATTTTACGATACGTTTTATAATTATCTGTAGTTACATATACATTTGCATATTCTGTAAAACTCCCTTTTCGGAATATTTGCACATCTGAATTTTCAGCTTTCTGAACACCATAAATACTAGAATTATCAGGTTCTATTGCAGTTTTAAGTTTTCCCTTTTCATCCAAGAAATAGATTCCATCCGATTTTGTTTTTTCATCAAAACCTAAAAGTAGTATTCTTCCATCTACATATTTAGTCAACCAAATATTATCTTTTTCCCTTTGTGTACGAAATGTAATTTTCTTTCTTCTTCCTTTTTTGGTGATGTTTTTAGGTTTCGCTTTTCCGTCAAGAGAAACTGACCATATATCGTATTTATCATGAAATAATAAGTTCCCATCTTTGTCAAATCCTGCAGAACTGTATGGACGCGCTGGAGCTGGCACATCATTATCTTCATTAGCAAAGCTTACGTTGATACTTTTTGTCATATTGTAACGTTCTAACGTCTCCAAATTATACGAAATCCAATCATTTGTAGTATTGTCAAAATAAATTCCATATTTACCATCTAAACTAATATCTACTACAGAAGTGGCTTTTTTAATAAGCAGTCGTTTTTCTCCAGTTTCCATATTAATCACATAGTAATCATACTCAAAAGGTATTTTCCAAGTTTCAACTGCGTATGGAGTATTATCATATCCCACTACATATTTAGAAATATATTTTTCATTTGATAAATCTACATCGTCTAATACATCGTCTTGCAATTTTACATAACGATTTTTTTGAACATCATAATACCTGAGTTTAGTATCTTCTTTGTAAGAGTCTGCATTTGCTTTTTGCCTTGGCTGCGTTACCTTATCATTCCAATTCCAGACATCTACTTGTGGAATTTCTTCATCCAATAGTGTAGTATCTTTTTTGTATTGACTTTTTATTTTGGAATAGAAATAAAGTCTTTCTCCATTTTCTGAGAAAAAAGGTGATTTAAAATCACTTAAAGTTTCATTTTTCCCGAATCCTTGTTCTTCATTTTCTACCAATGGAAGCAATTTATTTTCTTTGTATAAAAACAATTTGAATGGAATAGAATCTGTTTCTACCGAATCTCTTTCTGCAATATATACGAGTTGATTTCCTAATTTATTTGATTGAAGTTTTTTGTAATCGTATAGTAGCGTATCAATTACTTTCTTAGAACTTGATGTTGTTTCGTATGCATAGATACCTTTTGCTTTCTTTTTACGTTTTTCGCTCTTTTTCGTGTAATAGAAACGTGTTCCTTCTTCAGGAACTATAATATCTTTGATATCAAAAATAGTATCTTGATTTTTAGTTTTTAAGTTATAAACCAACGCGTAGTTATTCTTCCATGCTGGCAAACTATCTCCTTTGATAGAATCTTTTTTGTTTTTAAATTTTTCAATAACAACATAATCACTATTCTTTTTAGCCAATTTGTATGATTTAACACGCGTTATAGAATCGTAAATCATATCGCTATCTACATCATAAATGTAGAGCACATCTTTTTGTTTGTCTTTTGCCTTAACCTTATTTTTTTTCTCTGTTCTATCAATAAGATAAGGGACTTTCTTTTTGAAAATCACATATTTTTCATCATGAGTAATTTTACTCTCAACTCCGTTAAAATATCTTTTCTTATTCTGGGTTTTCGTATTGTATATCTCAATATAACCATCGCCTCGCCTTGTTGCAGTTGCCATGGTAGAAACCACTAATTTCCCCTCTTTAGAGACTTTACTTGATGAAATGTATTTCCAAAGATCATAATCATCATGAGTTACAGGTCTTTTTTGTGCGAACGAAATTCCTATTGCAAATAGAAATATAATGGGAAGTATTTTTTGATTCATGGTTTACTGTAAATAATAAGCTATAAATATAAGCAGATTATTACTTATTTACACATCTATTTTGACTGACTATTTTAAAATTACTCCATAAAAAAAGATCGCCACTATTGACGATCTTTTTTTATATTGAAATGAAATAATTTTTTATCCTCCGAAATCATCGAATCGAATATTTTCATCTGGAATACCAAAATCTTCTCCCATTTTTTGAACTGCTTGATTCATTAATGGAGGTCCACAGAAATATAACTCAATATCTTCTGGTGAATCATGATGATTTAAATAGTTATCAATCACACAATTATGAACGAATCCTACGAATCCATCTCCTTCAGCATCAATGTTCTCTTTTATTTTCCAATTATCCTCTTCTAATGGTTCAGATAATGCTAAGTAAAACTTAAAGTTTGGAAACTCTCTTTCTAACTCATAGAAATGCTCAAGGTAGAATAATTCACGCTTAGAACGTCCTCCATACCAATAGGTAACTTTACGTCCAGTTTTTAACGTTTTGAATAAGTGATACAAGTGAGAACGCATTGGCGCCATACCTGCTCCACCACCAACGTACAACATTTCTGCTTCCGATTCGTTGATGAAGAATTCACCATAAGGCCCAGAAATTGTTACTTTATCTCCTGGTTTTTGTGCAAATATATAAGAAGAAGCTACTCCTGGATTTACGTCCATCCAAGCATTTTTAGCTCTATCCCAAGGCGGTGTTGCAATACGAACGTTTAGCATAATTTCACGTCCTTCTGCTGGAAAAGAAGCCATTGAATATGCACGCTCTACAGTTTCCGTATTTTTCATTACTAAAGGCCATAAACCAAATTTATCCCACTCTTTTTGGAACTTGTCTGGAGTTTCATGCTCTTCTGGATGCGCAGTAATATCTATATCACTATATTTTATTTCACACTGAGGAATTTCAATTTGAATGTATCCACCTGCTTTATAACCCATATCTTCAGGAATTTCAACTACAAATTCCTTAATAAATGATGCTACGTTATAGTTACGAACAACAACAGCTTCCCATTTCTTAATTCCGAAGATTTCTTCTGGAATCGTAATGTTCATGTCTTGCTTTACTTTTACTTGACAAGCTAAACGTGCTCCGTGTTGCAATTCTTTTCTTGTGAAGTGAGGAACTTCTGTTGGTAATGCTTCTCCACCACCTTCTAATACATGACATTCACACTGAATACATGTTCCACCACCACCACAAGCTGATGGTAAAAATATTTTTTCGTTTCCTAAAGTAGATAAAAGCGTACTTCCTGAAGCTACTTCAATTTCACGCTCACCATTGATTGTAATTTTTACAGGTCCTGATGGTGATAATTTTTGCTTTACAAATAACAATAGAGAAACCAATACTAATGTGATTAGTAAAAAGGCCGCTACAGTTGCTATGATTGTTCCTGTTGTACTTGCTGCTAATATCATATTAATCAATTACTTTTGTATTGTTAGCGATTTCATTTGTAGTACTCTTGTCTTGTACAGTTTCGATCTGAGCTGTTTTCTTTTTCTTATCTCCTTCTTCATCTCCACCAGTTAACATTCCTCCAAAACTCATAAATCCGATAGCCATTAAACCAGTGATGATAAATGTAATTCCTAAACCTCTTAATGGTGCAGGTACGTCAGAGTATCTGATTTTTTCACGAATAGCTGCAATTGCTAAAATTGCTAAGAACCATCCGATTCCAGAACCAACTCCATAAGTAGTAGCTAAACCTAAGGTTGCAATTTCTCTTGATTGCATGAATAATGAACCTCCTAAAATCGCACAGTTTACCGCGATTAATGGCAAGAAGATACCTAATGAATTGTATAATGACGGAGAGAACTTCTCTACGATAATTTCTACCAACTGTACCATCGTTGCAATAGTTGCAATAAACATGATAAATGATAAGAAACTTAAGTCATAATCTATGTATTCTGCTCCTAACCAAGATAAAGCTCCTGGTTGTAATATGTACTGATCCAACAACCAGTTTAAAGGCACGGTAATCGCAAGTACGAAAATAACTGCGGCACCAAGTCCAACGGCTGTGGTTACTTTTTTAGATACAGCTAAGTAAGAACACATTCCTAAGAACGTAGCAAATACCATGTTATCTATAAATATTGATTTGAAAAATAATTCTATATGTTCCATATTTTTTAGTATTGAGTTTTGAGTAATTAGCATTGAGAATTCTCAATTCTCGTGACTAACGTCTCACTACTATTTTTTAGTCTTCTATTAAAGCTTTATTTCTTGAACGTTGTACCCAAATAATGATTCCAACTACAATTAATGCCATTGGTGATAATAACATGAATCCGTTATTTTCATATCCGTAAGCATATAATCCTGTTTTCGCAACTGGATCACCAAGTATTTTAATTCCTAATAAAGTTCCTGAACCTAATAATTCTCTAAAGAATCCTACAATAATTAAGATAACTGCATATCCTAATGAGTTTCCAATTCCGTCAAGGAAAGAACGCCAAGGTCCATTTCCTAAAGCGAAAGCTTCAAAACGTCCCATGATGATACAGTTTGTAATAATTAATCCGACGAATACAGATAGTGTTTTACTCAATTCATAAGCAAAAGCTTTCAGTACTAAATCCACAATAATTACTAAAGTTGCAACTACAATAAGCTGTACAATAATTCTAATTTTTGATGGAATGATATTTCGCATTAATGAGATTACTACGTTTCCAACTCCTAATACAAATAACACAGATATAGACATTACAATAGAAGCTTCAAGTTCTGCTGTAATTGCTAATGCTGAACAGATTCCTAATACCTGAATTGTAATCGGGTTATTATCTGCTAATGGGTCTAATATTAATCTACTATCTTTTCCCATGATTTATTGTTTGTTTTTTAAGTTTTTGAAAAAAGGCACATACAACTTTAAATCTTTTTTGATCATTGCTGTAACTCCATCTCCTGTAATTGTTGCTCCTGCGATAGCATCAATTTCATAATCTTTTTTATCCTTATTTGTTGGATCAGCATTCGTTTTTGAAATTGTAATTCCTTTGAATACTCCTGCGTCATTCAATAAGTGTTCTCCATTGAAATCGTCCATGAAGTAACGTTGCTTGATATTTGCTCCAAGTCCAGGTGTTTCTCCTTTGTGATCAAAATAAGCTCCTTGTACTACCATATTTTCATCCATGGCTACATATCCCCAAATAGCATCCCAAAGTCCTTTTCCTCTGATTGGAGCGATGTAGAATTTCTTCCCTTCTTTTTCTCCTACAAATAATGGAAGTTTTCTATTTTTTCCAGCTTTAGCGTATGCTTGTTGTTTTTTTACATCGATTAAATATGGTTCTTGACCTCCATTTTTCTCTTTGTATTCACTTCTTGAAAGCTGACTAACTATTTTTCCGTCTACTACTTCTAAAACAACTTGATCAGTGATGTATTTATCAAACTTTGCAGGCGCTTCTTTTGTAGAAATAAAAGTAGCTGCTCCTGGTGTGTTATTATTAATTCCCATCGCATACAAAATATTTTGCTGCTTTTCTAAACGCTGATTTTCAGTAATCATTGGTTTTAATGCTGATGCTAAATATGCAAGCAATGCACCTACGATCAATACCATTCCAATCGCGAATATTACGGTATATGAGTTTTTATCTGTTCTCTTTTCCATCGTTAAGCTGTTTTTACTTTTAGACGTTTCATTCTTTTCTTCACATTTCCTTGAACCACATAGTGATCAATTGTTGGTGCAAATACATTCATTAATAGAATTGCTAAGAATACACCTTCTGGATATGCTGGATTGAATACACGAATCATAATTGAGATGAAACCAATTAAGAAACCATAAATCCATTTCCCTTTGTTTGTTTGTGCAGCAGTTACTGGGTCTGTTGCCATGTAAACAGCTCCAAAAAGTATACTTCCAATGATTAAATGTTGCCAGAAAGGAACACTCATTAATCCAAAGAATTTACTTGATTCAGTTACAACTCCTGCATCTACAACTCCGTTGAAGATTAATCCCATTGTCAACGCTCCAATTACAGTACTCAACATGATTCTCCAGCTTCCTACTTTTGTAAAGATTAAGAATAATGCTCCAATGATAATTAAGAATTTAGAGGTTTCACCAACAGAACCTGGAATTAATCCCCAGAACATATCCCAAGTATCTATTCCCGGAAGCGAACTGTTTTGCGCGTATGCTCCTAAAAGTGTCTCTCCTGAGATTGCATCTACATTTTGTCCCGCAGCAATTTGATTTGCTCTTTCAACAGCACCATGAACCCAAACTTTATCTCCAGACATCCACGTTGGATATGCAAAGAATAAAAAGGCTCTAATAGTCAATGCTGGATTTAAGATATTCATTCCTGTTCCTCCAAAAACTTCTTTTCCGATGACAACACCAAAAATTACAGCTACTGCCAACATCCATAATGGAATATCAACTGGAACAATTAAAGGAACTAACATACCTGTTACTAAGTATCCTTCTTCTACCTCGTGTCCTTTTATGACTGCAAATAAAAATTCAACAGCCAATCCGACACCATAAGAAACAATTACTAAAGGTAATATTTGCCAAGCTCCAAGAATTAAATTATCTAGTGTCCAGAAAGAAGCTCCTAAAAATCCATTAGCTGCTTCAATAGCTCCTGTAGCTAAATAATGTTGGTAACCTGCATTGAACATTCCATAAATTAAACATGGAACTAAAGCCATGATTACAGTGTTCATTGTACGCTTTAAATCGTCAGCAGCTTTAATGTGCGTTCCATTGTGCGTAGTTTCGTTAGGTAAGTATAAAAATGTGTGCAATGCATTAAATGCAGGCGCCATCTTTTTTCCTTTATACTTCTCTTTTATATTATGTAATTTACTTTTTAAGCTCATAGCGTTATCCTATTTCTTTAAGCATTAAGTCTAAACCTTCTCTGATAATCTTTTGATGTGGTTGCTTTGACACACACACAAATTCTGTCAATGCAAAATCTTCAGGAGCAACTTCATACATTCCTAAAGCTTCCATCTCATCTAAATCTTTATACATACAAGCTTTTAAAGTTTGCATTGGATAAATATCTAATGGAAATACTTCTTCATAAGTTCCAGTAGTTACAAAAGCACGATGTTCACCATTCGTATTTGTATTTAGATCGTATTTTTTATTTGGCTTTAACCAAGAAAATGTAAGTGCTCTTGAGGTACTTACTTTATTGAAGATTGGTTTATTCCATCCGAAGAATTCGTAATCATCACCTTCTGGAATTGCCGTAATTTGATTATCGTAATATCCTAACGTTCCTTCTGCACCTTCTTGTTTCCCTGATAAAACATCACCACTGATAACTCTTGTGTTATCTAGGTTAATATTACCCGCAGTAACATCTTTCAAGTTTGCTCCAGCAATTGCCGTCACATATTGTGGATTAGTGATTTGTGAACCTGTTACAGCAACAATTCTAGTAGCGTTGAATTTACCTGTAAGTAAAATTTCCCCGATAATTACTAAATCTTGAGCTGAAACTGTCCAAACAGTCTCTCCTTTATTTACAGGATCGATTTTGTTGATGTGTGTTCCAACATTTCCTGCTGGATGCGGTCCAGAAACTGTATGAGAACTTGTTCCAGAAACATTTGCCAACGGAGAATTTCCGCCTTTCTTTGTTACTACATGAACACTTCCTTCTGTAAGTTTTGTTAAAGCTGTCAACGCAGCAGTCAATTCTGCTTCTTTTCCTGCTAACACGTAATCTAAATCAGCAGCTAAAGGTGCACTGTTGTGACCTGAAACAAAAATTGCTTTTGGCGAATTTGCTGGATTTGCAATTACATCATAGGGACGTTGTTTGATAAATGGCCAACAACCTGTAGAAAGCAAATGTGCTTTCACTTCTTCACCTGACATTTTTGCTACATCTTTCTTTCCGAAATCATGATGTGTTTGCGTAGCATCTGCTAAAATTCTAATTTCTAAAATTTTACGTTTTGCTCCACGAACAATCTCTGAAATTTCTCCACTTACTGGAGAAGGAAATAATAAAGTCTCGTCTGATTTAGAATGGAATAGTGCCTGACCGGCTTTAATTTTGTGACCGACTTTCACTAATAGTTTAGGAATAACACTGTGAAAATCTTTTGGCTTTATCGCATAATGACTACTTGCTTTGGCAGCAATAGTAGTTTTTTCTGCTTCGCCAACAAGCTTAATATCTAAGCCTTTTTTTATGCGAATGTCTTTTGACATAGTTATGGATTTTTTTTCTAAAAAACGTGCAAATTTAAGCATTTATACACTCAACTAAAAGCCAATAGATAACTATAAAATTTATTTATACTGATTCTAAATTAATATTTTAGCACCATGTTTTCTTCTGAGAAAGCATAGAATCTCGTTTGGGCATGCATTTTGCGTATCTTTACAAAAAATCTAAACGAATGAAGCTTCGCATTTTTCAAATTTTCACATTTTTGACTTTTGTAAACTTTTCTTTACAAGCACAAAACAAGCCTTTAGAAGAAGTTGATCCTCCATACTATATTAAAAGTATTGAATTAGCCGGCACAAATGACGGAGATCAATTTCCTGTATTACAATTAGGCGAACCATTAAATATTACTTTTGATGACATTAATGGAGATGAAGCTGATTATTACTACAAGATTGTGCATTGTAATTATGATTGGACACGTTCTAATTTAGCGAAAGCACAATATTTAAGAGGTTTTGACAACCAACGTATTATCAATTATGAAAATTCATTCAATACATTACAATTGTATTCTAATTATCGTCTGACGATTCCAAATAATTTAACGACACTTTTACTAACAGGAAATTATATGCTTTCTATATATAATGACGAAGATGAATTGATGTTTTCTAGAAAGTTTATTGTATATCAAAATTCTGTTAATGTTGGCGCAGCTGTACACAGAACACGCGATTTAAATACGATTCAGCAAAATCAGTTGATTCAATTTGAGATCAATTCTCCAAACATGTTATTGCGAAATCCTGAACGTGAAGTAAAGATTGCCATTTTACAGAATTACAACTGGAAAACCGCTATCACTAATATAAAACCTCAATATACACTCGGTTCTAAACTTATGTATCGCTATAATACTGAAACAAGTTTTCCTGGAGGAAACGAATATTTTAATTTTGACAACAAAGAAATTCGAGGTGGAAATGTAAGTATTGCAAGTATTGAACTAAAAGATGTTTATCAAAATTACCTTCATACAAATGCTACACGTACAGTTGATCCGTATACATTTAACCCAGATATTAATGGCGATTTTTTAATCAACACAATACAAGGAACAGATCCTTCCATTGAAGCTGATTATGCTATGATTCATTTTTCTTTATCTAATTATATGAATTTAACTGGCAGTAAAGTATATGTGCAAGGTCGTTTTAATAATTATGCCATCAGCGAAGAAAATCAATTGTTTTACAACGAAGAAACCGATTTGTATGAAGCACAACTTCTGCTGAAACAAGGATTTTATAATTACAAGTATGTTGTTGTAAATGATAAAGGCGAAGTAGATACTACAAAAATTAGCGGCTCTAATTTTGAAACTGAAAATGATTATTTAATCATCGTTTATTTTAGAAAGTTTGGCGAAATATACGATAGTATTATAGGAATTGGCACTACAAATTCTAGTGTAATCAAGAATTAAAAGGTCATTTTTGCCAAAAATCGTTAAAATTTTAACGTGTTTTAAGAAAGTATATAGAAAATTCGTATTTTTGAGTGTATTGTATTTGGTTAAACAACTACAATCCAATAAAAATTGCAAATGATTCAACAAGTAACCAGAGGCATAAAAATTTCCGTAGAGACTAGTTTTGAAGGTACATTCTTCAAAAACTATAAGATGCATTTTGCTTTTGGTTATCAAATCACTATTGAAAATCAAAGTAAAGATTCTGTTCAATTAACATCTAGACACTGGCAAATTTTTGACGCTTTAAATAGTATTGAAATTGTTGATGGTGAAGGCGTTATTGGAAAGAAACCTGTGTTAAAACCTGGAGAATCTCACACATACCAATCTGGTTGTTTACTATCTTCTCCTATTGGCGCCATGCGTGGACATTATAATATGGTAAATTTCACAACCACAAAGAAGTTTAGAGTTTTTATTCCTACGTTTAAGCTAAGTGCTCCATTTGCGTTGAACTAATATTTGCATTTCGACTCTACTCAATGCTCTAGATGAAATAGTTAAGTACATCTAGCAGATCTAATCACTCAAAATCTAACACATTTTCCGCTTCAATCAAATACGATAAGGCATCAATCTTTTTGTACATTTTATTGAAAAAGATGCGTTGTTCTTTTTTCCCTGCAGTAGACAGTAATTTAGAGTTACGCATTTGCCGTTCTAAATGCTCATCAATCTTTACTAATGTTTCCATATCACTTGTTTTATAATAAGATAGAATTGTATACGGAACAAATAAAGTTTTAATCACAGGCGTTTTTACCAACACCGTATTATTCATGAGCAGCAATTCATTGTAAAACAGTTTGTATTGTGAATCATTCGCAACTTTATCTTCTACCATCTCAACCAACGTTTTTAAATCTTCACATAATTTCAGCGCCATTGATTCCGTGAGAAGCATTGATTTGTAATAAAAATGAATTTGTTTCAGCGTACTATTAATTGTTGTAATGTCCCAAATTTCTGTTACTTTTAAATTTGCATACAACTTTCCTAAACGCGAAGCGGCTGTAACCAATGAAACTGATGGCGCAAAGTTTTCAAAAGCCACTACTTTTTGTTCTTCACTCAACAATTGTAGCCAAACATACATTTTAAATCGAGACAAAACATTATCCGAAGAA
This sequence comes from Kordia sp., assembly GCF_965224175.1. GTDB lineage: Bacteria > Bacteroidota > Bacteroidia > Flavobacteriales > Flavobacteriaceae > Kordia. The sequence continues at coordinate 4,552,779 of NZ_OZ245041.1, read as the reverse complement.
GTATAAAATATAGGCAAATCCTTAGCAGAATAGATAATTTCCGAATCTTTCATTGCCAAAATTTGCTGCAGATTTCCATAAGAAGCTTCAAAATATTCTTCTAAATCTTCTTGTGAAGAAATGATTTGTGTTTTTTCAACAGCAATAACATTTTGCAATCCTATTTCATACAATTGATCAATAGACATATTGGAATGACGTGACAACTTGATCGCTTCTTCTAAGGAAAGCTTACTTTTCATGCTGGTACGTCGGTGTGCAGCATCATAACTAATATCCAATACCTCAGCAACAGTTTCTATTAAGGAAGCATTTCCGGGCAATGTTTCTTTGAGTTTAGAGAGAAAGAATTCTTGCATCTTATTTGTGATTTTCACAAAAATAAACATAATAAATTGCTCTTACTACAACTACCCTTGCAATTAATACATTAATTTTAGATAGAATTCTTAATTATGGAAAAAATAAAGTACTTAGTTATTATTTTAATCACGCTACTTTCATTTTCAAGTTGCGCCTCATTTTCTGAGAAAATTATTGAAAATAAAACGACTCCGCTCACACAAGAAAAACTTCAACACATAGAAGGAACATATGCTATGAAGAGCTATGACTCGTACATTAAGTTAAATATTGACAAAGAAGTTCAACCATTAAAAGAACCTAAAAATAATACTATAAGTGAGCTTACCAATGGGCAATCTCTAGATGAAATAGTTCTTGATAAAGTAAAAGTTGACGTAAAGATAGTAGCTGATGATAAGATCCGTTTTTTATATCGAATTCAAGATTCAATCATCAAAAAAGACTCTTTTACATTTAAACTACAAGAAAATGGCATGCTACATTTAGAAAATAGAGAGATAGACTCTAGTGGTATTCCTCATTTTATAGGAAGAATTGAAATTAAAAAGTCACGTATTGGATTGAGCAAAAACAATGATTTACTGATAAATCACGTGTATTTTAAATCGAATGTTGCATTAATTTTAGGATATTCCTTAAAAAATAACACTTCTTTTTATTTTAAACGTTTGTCAAAATAGTCATGTTCAAAACTAAAATAAAAAATCTTTCCGTTCTGTAAAATATTACAATACGCACAATTGGAATCATGAATAAATTCGTAAGATTGTTCCAAATCAAATTCAGGATTGTTTACTTTAAAGATTCCGTCAACATCCACATCGCCATAAGGGGAAATTCTACGAATTCTATAACAATATGTAATTGCGGGAAGCGATTCAATCTCAAACCATACACCTGAACCAATTCCAGAAAGCCATTGTGCTTGTTCTGAAAGCATTGCAAGTTTTTTTGGCTCTATATTACCTTCCAAATTGGGTTCATGATCTTTTAACCGATCTAAAAAACAGCGTAATGTTTCTTTTTTTGAAGTCGAATTAAAAACATTTACTTGCGCATCTACTACTTCGTACACATGCTTTGTTGTACTTGCCAACATTACATTTCCTACTGTGCTAGGTGTAAACCAAGTTGATTTTTTTAGTTGTTTTTTTACTTGTGAATTTGTCACAGATTCAATCAAAGTATCTGTAACAAAACGAGCGCAATTGGAAGCATTTTTTAAAAAAGCGGCGTATGTTGTTGAACCTTGACGCAAACAATAATCAATGTATTTTTTTGCAGAATCATAATCAATTTGATCACAAACGGAAGCTACCATTTTTCCTTCACCATGTGTCAACTTAGGATTGTTTCCTAAAAAATGTAATAACTCATCTAAATTGACAATTTCGCCATTCCGAATTACAGCTTTCAATGGAAAATCTAACTCACGATCGCGCACTTTTGATCGCACACGTCCATAAGATAACTTTGTTACATAACGACCGTAATCGTGATACGCAATATTTCCGGTAGATTTCTCTATCAAAACCAATGCTGCATGACCTGCACGAATATAATTTTTCTTCCCAATTCCTATAAATCGCAGAAAAGGAGAATACCATTCTTCAGCAGTTCTTACAATGGTATCAGGATATGCCAGCGTAAGTATTATTCCCGAATTATTCATGCAAAGCTTCTATAGTATTGAATGAAATAGTACTTTCTGTATTTTTTGCAAAATCTTGATACTTCATGCTAATAATATCTGTGTGTTTTTCAATTTGCGTAATGCTGATTGTTTTTACAACACCTCTATCCATGATAACATCTACATTAGAATCACCAACTCCAGCAGTTTTATGAAAATTAAGCAATGTACTTGCTTTTAAGTTTTCTTTTTGCTGAAATTCTGCAAACCAATCAAGACGTAATTGCTTCATTTTTTCAGTATATAATGTAGAAGAAGACCAAATATGCGGAATGGTAAGCGGTAATTTTTGAAAATGCTTTTGTGTTCCATCCCAAACCAACTCAAACAATTGCAATCCATACGTCCAATCTACAATGACCACAGTAAAAGGTTCAATTAAGGCTAGATTGTAATTAGCAACTTCTTCTTCTATATGTACCGCTGTCAAAAAATCTTTCACCACAACTCCTCTACTATGACGATATTTTGGCAAACGCACATGCTTTTCAAAGCCACCATTTAACAGACAGACAACACGTTTTTTATCACTTATCCCAATCCAAGTTCCTCCGCCAACGATATCTTTTGGAAAAATCAACTTTGAATCTGCTATATTGTAAATAGCAGGTTCTTTCGTTTCTCGTATTGGTGATTCATCTCGGTTTGAGGTTAACACAAACTCATCATTTCCTTTATAAATAAAACTAACTGTACACATAGTAGCTTTTGTCTGTCTTTAGGAGGACAACTTACAAAATTTTCATTACATATAACTGTAAATTATGAAATGTCTATTTTTTTTGAAAACTAATTAAAAATCAGCAAGAAACTCCAAAATAGTAGAAAAATCAAAATCGCTATAAAGGTGCTTTTTTTTTGTATCTTTGCACCTCAAAATTCTAATACAAACACTATTAAAAATATAACCTATGGGAAAAGGATTTTTTCAAGTTCCAACAGCCATCAATGAGCCAGTAAAATCATATGCTCCTGGAACTCCAGAAAGAGCTGCTGTTACTGCGCAATATGAAACATACTTTAATGGAAATGCTGATGTACCAATGTACATTGGCAACCAAGAAGTAAGAACTGGAAATACCAATACAATGTCACCTCCACATGATCATAAACATATTGTAGGTACATATCACTTAGCAGAAAAGAAGCATGTAACAGAAGCTATTGAAACTGCTTTGGAAGCTAGAAAGAAATGGGCGCAATTAACATGGGAACAACGTGCTGCTATTTTCTTAAAAGCTGCAGAATTAATCGCCGGACCTTATAGAGCAAAAATAAATGCTGCAACAATGATTGCGCAATCAAAAACTGTTCATCAAGCAGAAATTGACGCAGCCTGTGAATTAATCGATTTTTTACGTTTTAACGTAGAATTTATGTCGCAGATTTATGAAGAGCAACCGGATTCAGCTGAAGGAATTTGGAATCGTGTTGAATACAGACCATTAGAAGGTTTTGTATACGCGATCACTCCTTTTAACTTTACAGCAATTGCGGCAAATTTACCTGCAAGTGCTGCCATGATGGGGAATACTGTTGTTTGGAAACCAAGTGATAGCCAAATTTTCTCTGCAAAAGTAATTGTAGATATTTTTAAAGAAGCTGGTGTACCAGATGGTGTAATTAATGTTGTGTATGGTGATCCAGTAATGATTACAGATACAATTTTAGAAAGCCCAGACTTTGCTGGAGTTCACTTTACAGGTTCTACATATGTATTTAAAGAGCTTTGGAAGAAAATTGGAAACAACATTCACACATACAAAACATATCCAAAAATTGTAGGTGAAACTGGAGGAAAAGATTTCATCGTTGCACATCCAAGCGCAAATCCTAAGCAAGTAGCTACAGGTATTTCTCGTGGTGCTTTTGAATTTCAAGGACAAAAATGTAGTGCAGCTTCAAGAGTATACTTACCAAAATCAATTGCCGAAGAGGTAATTAATTATGTAAAAGAAGATATCGCATCTTTCAAAATGGGTTCTCCTGCTGATTTAAGTAACTTTATTACTGCAGTAATTCATGAAGGTTCGTTTGATAAGCTAGCCAAGTATATTGACCAAGCGAAAGCTGATGCTGACGCAGACGTAGTTGCTGGTGGAAGTTATGATAAGTCTAAAGGATATTTTATTGAACCAACAGTTATTGTTGCTAAAGATCCTAAGTATACAACTATGGAAACTGAATTATTTGGACCTGTTGTTACTATTTATGTATATGAAGATGCTGATTGGTCTGAAACGCTAAAATTAGTTGATTCAACTTCTGAATACGCATTAACAGGAGCTGTATTTTCAGGTGATCGTTATGCAATTGATGAAGCGACAAAAGCTTTAGAAAACTGTGCTGGAAACTTCTATATTAATGACAAGCCAACCGGAGCTGTTGTAGGACAACAACCATTTGGTGGTGCTAGAGCTTCTGGAACAAATGATAAAGCTGGTTCTGCTCAAAACTTATTACGTTGGGTTTCTCCACGATTAATTAAAGAAACGTTTGTAACTCCTACGGATTACAGATATCCTTTTTTAGGATAAATTATATGTTTTGTCATTCTCAAACAGATTGACATTATAAAAAAAATAAAAAGCCAGTATATCAACTATACTGGCTTTTTTTATGCTTTTCCGGCTTACCCAACACAGTCAGGACCAACAAAAGTACAGCAAATGATATATCCATTATCATCTTCGTAATACAGGTCGCTACAACGAGCAGAAACCATTCCTCCTTTTACTGAATCTACAGTAAACTTAGACACTGTCTTTCTGTTTAAGCTAAGATTTTTTAAATTCTTTTTTTTCATGATCGTGAATTTTTTGATTTATAATTTTAAATATAAATAATCAAAAATGCGATTCGATACGGTTTTACCGTATTTAACAATCTCTTAAAAGAGAAAAACGACACTATCAAATCTCTTTTATTCAAATACTTACAAATCAACATCATCAAAAAACTATCCTAAACACAATCATTTACCGCTAATTTAAGAACCAAAAAAGGCAGCTCATTGAGCTGCCTTTTTTTAGAATTAAATAGAATTCTAGCTAATTATAATTAATTATTAATTAAAGTCCTTATCTACTCCTGCATGAGCTCCATTAGCTGCTACAGTCTCAAAGTTATTACCAATAATCATTGCTACAACAGATATGTTATCTTTATTGATACTACTTGGAATAGTATAGTTAAATACTTGCGTATATTTTTGACCTGCTCCAGTATTTCCTGCAGGGATAACATCTCCTAGCACATCTGTAAGTGAACTTCTTAATGTATGATCGTGTGTAAAACCATTTGATGCATTAAGTGGATTTACACCTCCATAATAACTTGTACCATTTACTTGATTAGCATCAATTCCATCTTCAAGAACATATACTGCTAATTTAGCACCTGGCATACTTTGTGCAAATGCTGCACTCACATATACTTGTAAGTTATCTCCAGCTACTACTGAGTTTACAGATAACCCTCTAGATGTTGTTCCAGTAGCTAAGTTAGTTACTTGAGCAACATTATCAGGCTCTGGGAATGTCCAGTCAATATTTCCGTTAAGTACAGCTGTTGGGAAAGTTCCTCCTGGATTAACTTGAGCTACTAAAGCCGCACTCGCTGGATTTTGCATCGCATCACCACTGTGTGCTGCTATCGCAAATACTTTATCTGTAGCATCTCCAACTAATTCAATTCCGTAAGATACTCTAGGACAAAATTGACACCATGTTCCAGTTGCATCTATAATTGTAGCTGTTTTTTGAAACATTCCTGGCGCTACTTCATCAGTTACTGTCAAGTCTAGCGCATCTGAAGTTACACCATCTAAAGCAGCAGTAACCATTAAGTCATCAGCAGTAATTGCCATGTGCTTGTTTCCTGTGATTACATTTCCATTCACAGTGATTGATGCTGTATCTGTAACTATGTAATCATTTCCAGATGCATCTGATCCAGTTACAACAAAGTCAGCTGTATCTCCTACCTTCATACTAGTAGTAGTACTTTCTATGCGTATTGCAGTAATTACTGGAGGAGTTACCTCTATGTTAATTGCACTACTAGTTAATGTTTCATATCTAGCATTAATTTGAAATGTTCCTGTCGCTGTTGGCGTGTAAGATGTTCCTTGTATACTACTATTGTTTACTAAAATAGTAGAAGTTGATGTTAAGTCAGACCCATCATTACCAGTAACGGTAAATGTAACTGATCCTCCTAATTCGAACGAAGTTGTACTTGCAGCTACAGTAATCGATGTAATTCCCGATCCTCCTCCTGGAGTTGATCCTTCTCCTCCGTCTCCGTCTGAGTCACTACTACAAGAGTACGTAAATAGTGCTAAAACTACGACTAAGCATTTTAGAATGTTTGTTGTTTTCATAAGACATTTTTTGTTTATTAAAGTTTGGTATTTGGTATAATTTGCGACTAATTTATATTAAATTTTTGTTAAAAAAAAGAAAAACACAATAAACAGTCAATCAAATAAATAGCCTATAATTTATATAGAGAATGTGGAGAAAATCATAAAATCGATTTATTTTATTTTTCTTGCTTTTTTAACGTAAGCTTTTATATATTTACAGCATTCTCACTATTAAACTAAATATTATGAAGTCAATTATGAGTATTGTTACCATATTCTTACTGTGTACAATACAAGCAAATGCGCAAAAAGAAATCCCAAATATTTCTGTTAAAGAACTGAATGGAAATTCCATCAGTATGAGCGAGATCACAAAGGAAAAAGGTGTGAAAATTATTAGCTTTTGGGCAACTTGGTGTGTTCCATGTATCAATGAATTGGATGCCATTAGTGAAGTCTATGATGATTGGAAAGATGAAACAAGTGTTGAACTTATTGCAATCGCTACCGATGATGCAAGAACTAAAAAAAGAATTAAACCATTAATTAATGGTAAAGGTTGGGAATACAAGATTCTCTTAGATGAAAATCAAGATTTACAACGTTCTTTAAATATTACCACAATTCCACATGTAATTGTAATCAAGGATGGTGAAATTGTTTTTCGTCATACAGGGTACTTTCCTGGCGCGGAAGATCAACTTTACGAAGTAGTTAAGAAAAACGCTAAGTAAAAACACTAACCAACCAAAATACTAAACAATTATACATACATGAAGAAATTACTATACCTTTCTTTGGCATTGGCTTGCTCTGTTGCAGTTGCACAAAATAAAGATGATGACGAAAAAAAGAAAGACTGGGGTACATTAACTGGCGGATTTGAATCTATTGTACAATGGTACAATGATGATACTGGTCTTGGAAAATTTGCCGAAGATGAACACGTACGCTCTAACAATTATTTGAAATTAGACTATAATTACGGAAATTGGTTTGCAGGAATTCAAGTAGAATCCTATGCACCAATGCCTTTACTAAACTATTCTCCAAAATTAGATGATTCAGGCATTGCACAATATTACGCAATGTATAAAACCAAAAAACTAGAAGTCACTGCAGGTTATTTTTACGAGCAATTTGGAAGTGGACTTATTTTACGTGGATGGGAAAACAGACCTTTAGGTATTAACAACTCTTTTAGAGGTGGACGTGTAAAGTATGAACCTACAAACTCGTTATCATTTACAGGAATGTATGCAAGACAACGTGATGGTTTTGAAGTGTCGGAAGGTGAAATTTTTGGATTTAATTCTGAAATTGATCTTACAGACTTATTCAAATTAGAAACTTCATCTCTATCTGCTGGATTTAGTTATGTTGGAAGAAAAGAAGATATTCCTGAAGAATTTCAAAACACTGGCTTTGATGAAATGACGAATGCATTTTCGGCACGACTTGATTATTCAGGAAATTCATTTTACTCTGGAATAGAATATATCACTAAAAGTAAAGATGCTGTTGTAAATACACAACGATATATTGCAGATTTTGTTGAACCAGGAAATGGATTACTTGTAAATTTCGGATATTCTCAAAAAGGATTAGGAGTCGATGTAACATTAAGAAGATTGGAAAACATGAGTTTCTTTTCTGAAAGAGAAGCTTCTGGTAATGTATTCAATGAAAATATCATGAATTATTTACCAGGATTAACAAAACAACACGATTATTTATTGACAAATATATACGTGTATCAGGCACAACCTACTATTTCAGTTCCAGATCCATCTTTATTAAAGTTTGGTGAAATTGGAGGTCAAATTGACCTTTTTTACAACTTTAAAAAAGGAACTCCACTCGGAGGGAAATACGGAACAAAAATCGCAGTAAATGCTGCGTATTGGGCTGGATTAAGAGGAGATTTTAATTTTACAGACCGAAAAGCCGAAATAGATTATTTTGGTTTTGGCGAAAAGTATTTCTCTGAATATAGCTTAGAAGTTCGTAAAAAATGGAATCGCAAATGGCAAAGTATATTTTACTATGTAAATCAATATTACAACGAACGTTATATTGTAGATAAACTCGGTGTAGTAAATTCTAATATTGGTGTGGTAGAAACAACATATAGAATCAACTCTAAAAGATCGATTCGTGCTGAATTACAACACTTATGGACACCAGACGACAACAAAAACTGGGCTGGAGCTACCTTAGAGTTTAATGTAACACCAAGATTATCTTTTTATTTAAATGACATTTACAATTACGGAAACGATAACGAAGACGAACAAATTCACTATTACAATGTTGGAGGTAGTTATGCAAGAGGCGCAACAAGAGTTGCCCTAAACTACGGAAGACAAAGAGGTGGATTAGTATGTGTTGGAGGTGTTTGCCGTTTTGTACCACAAAGTACAGGACTTACTGTAAACATAACTACAGCATTTTAAAAATATAAAGAGCTCTCAATAACCAAACCAACCAACTAACTACAGAAAATCCCTTAAGTTTTTGCTTAAGGGATTTTCACTTTTAAGGCTTATATTTTAATGGCAGATGCACTACTTTTTTGGTTTCAAAAAATTCTTCCTCAAAATAATCTGGAATTGCATACAAAGTAGCTTTAGGAAAATCTTTCAACTCTTCAGTCAAATCTCCTCCTTTTAAATACAAAATTCCGTTCTTTAATTCGTGTTTTTGTTTTTTCGCAACCTTTTTACGAACCCATTTTACAAAATCAGGCATATTGGTTACAGCTCTACTCACAATAAAATCAAACTCTCCTTTTACTTTTTCAGCTCGTATATGATGTGCTGAAACATTTGTAAGTCCAATACTTTCCGCTACAGCTTGTACTACTTTTATCTTTTTACCAATAGCATCTACTAACACGAACTGAACTTCAGGAAACAAGATTGCCAATGGAATTCCAGGAAAACCTCCTCCAGTTCCAACGTCTAAAACTCTAGATCCTGCAACAAAAGACTGTACTTTGGCAATTGCTAAAGCATGAAGTACATGCCTCACATACAACTCATCAATATCTTTTCTCGAAATTACATTAATTTGTGCATTCCATTCTTTGTATAAAGCTTCCAACTGACCAAATTGCTCAATCTGCTCTGTTGTTAAATTTGTAAAATATTTTTGTATAATTTCCATATATGCGACAAAACTAATCTTTATTTGTGATTATCTAAATTTATTATTTTCAAATTACGATATTTGCAATATATTGCGAAGCAAATTTGTTAGCATTTTATAGATTAAAAAAGTTCCTCCATGGCGAATCAAAATACTGATAAAGAGATTGTAGACTCTCTAAAAAACTGGAAGTCAATCATAGCCAAATACAAAAAGAAAAGCACCAAAAAGGCAATTGGACAGATGGCTTCTTCATTTTTACCTTTTATAGCTGTTTGGGTTTTAATGTATTTCACACTTGATTATTCAATCATATTAACTTTATTACTTGGAATTCTAAACGCATTTTTCTTAGTTCGAATTTTTATCATTCAGCATGATTGCGGACATAATTCTTTTATTAAATCAAAAAAAGCAAGTGATGTCATCGGATATGCTTGTAGTGTATTCAGTTTTTTACCGTTTAAATATTGGGCGGAAACACACACGTTTCACCACGGACATAATGGTCAGCTAGAAACAAGACAAATTGGTGATATGCCAACATTAACCTTTGAAGAATTCCGCGCTAAAAATTGGTGGGGAAGATTTAAGTATAAAGTTTTTAGAAGTCCTATCGTAATCTTTGTGATCGCACCAGTATATTATTTAATCATCACAACAAAATATCCATTTTTAAAATTTAATAACTGGAAAAAAACCACGTATACCTTATTAAAAGACAATATCATAATCATTGTTCCTTATTTGGCCATCGGATATATAACAGGTTGGGCAAGCTTTTTTGCGGTTCAATTTATTATTTTATTCTTCTTTGGAATCATTGCTTTCTGGTTTTTCTACATTCAACATCAACACGAATTCTCCTACAAGAAGTGGAAAAAAGATTGGAATTTTGTGCTTTCAGCAATCAAAGGAAGTACTTATTTAAAACTTCCAAGAATTATGGAATGGTTTACTGGTCATATTGGAATTCATCACATTCACCACTTGAATAGTAGAATCCCAAATTACAATCTAAAAAAGTGTTTTACCGAAAATAAAATTCTGTCAAAATACGTTACAACATTGTCTTTTAAAGATGGATTAAAAATGATGTTCAACAAATTATGGGATGAAGAACAACAGCGTATGATTACTTTTAGAGAGTTTTATAAACTTGAAAAAACACGTTTCGCTAACTAAAAAATACAAACAACTTACAAAAAGTCTGCATAACGCAGACTTTTTTTTATGTCTGTAACTAATGAAGGAAAAAATGAATGATTTATCTAAAATTTAAAACTCATTCAACAAAACCAACTAATTAGTCTGCACATTGTTTCTTCTTAAATTATAAAATACCTAATTTCGCACAATTCAGTTTTTAAACACACAAACAACACACACAATGTCACTATTATCTGAAAGAGTTTTAAACATGTCCACTTCTGCTACGTTAGCAATGGCTGCAAAAGCTAGAGAGTTAAGAAATGAAGGGAAAAACATCATTGGGTTGAGCTTAGGAGAGCCAGATTTTAATACTCCTGACTTCATCAAAGAAGCTGCCATTCAAGCCATAAATGATAACTACAACAGTTACACACCTGTAGATGGTTATGCTGATTTGAAAGAAGCGATTATCAATAAGTTTAAACGAGATAATAAACTAGACTACACAGCAAGTCAAATTGTAGTTTCTACTGGAGCAAAACAATCGTTAGCAAATGTTGCCATGGTGTTATTAAACGAAGGTGATGAAGTGATTCTTCCTGCGCCTTTCTGGGTAAGCTACAGCGATATTGTAAAATTAGCTGAAGGTGTTCCCGTACAAGTGGCAACTTCTATCGAAACTGATTTTAAAATGACGCCTGAACAATTGGAAGCAGCAATTACACCAAAAACAAAAATGATTTGGTTTAGTTCACCATGTAATCCAAGTGGTTCTGTATACAGCGAAGAAGAATTGAAAGCTTTAGCTGTAGTTTTAGAAAAACATCCAAACATTTATGTAGTTTCTGACGAAATTTACGAACATATCAATTTTACTAGCGAGCATTTTAGTATTGCAAGAATTCCATCGATGTACGATCGTACGATCACTGTAAATGGAGTTTCAAAAGCCTTTGCAATGACAGGTTGGCGAATTGGATATATTGGTGCTCCTGAAAAAGTAGCACGCGCTTGTAACAAAATTCAAGGACAAGTCACTAGTGGAGCTAATTGCATTGCACAACGCGCTACAATTGCTGCCTTAGAAGCTTCTAAGGACAAAATTCAATACATGATGGATGAGTTTTTGAAGCGTAGAGATATCGTTTTAGAATTGCTTGGAGAAATTGAAGGTTTTAACATCAATGTTCCTGAAGGAGCTTTTTATGTGTTCCCTGATATTTCTTCATTCTTTGGAAAAACATTACGTGGAAAAACAATCAATAATGCTACTGATTTTTCTTTGTATTTACTAGATGAAGCATTAGTTGCAACTGTTACTGGAGATGCTTTTGGAAATCCAAATTGTATTCGTATTTCGTATGCTGCTTCGGAAGAAGAATTACGTGCAGCAATCAAGCAAATTAAAGAAGTTTTATAATAAAAAGAATCTCAATATATTACTAAAAAGCTGTTTTCTGTTTGCAAGCAGCTTTTTTTATGCTTTAAATTTGATTCTGATACTATTTCAAAGTGCTTCTCGATACAATTCTTCTATGAAAAATTACTTGAAATATCGTTACTGTTATCGATTCAGCGAGATTAAGACAATAAGCAAAGTGATCAAAAAAATAAGCCAAAAAATGTTTGATAAGGACATTTTTTGGCTTGGTTGAGATTAACTATATAATATTAAGTATTAAAAGTGAAACTGTTAATACAGCACCGCTAAACATAATAACGGTATTTGGAAATTTTCGTTCATATCGCCAGAAAAATTCTTTGATTCCAAAAAACAAGAATGTATTAAAGGCGTAAAAAATAACAATACAATAGCTTACATCTATTCCGAAAAGCGTTTTTGTTACAGGTGTTGATTGCGCAGTCAAGTCTGTATTATTAAAAATTATAACCAGTGTACTTGTCAGCAATACAATAGTAGCTAACCAACAGAATTCCAGAAAATTAAACTTCTTTAGCATTTGTATTAAAGCTTTTGTTTACTGATGTAAATATCCTTAAAACATTTGAAGTTAAAAAACCCTTTTTCAGGGGATTTTTCCCCTTTTTTCAAACTTGATGAGAGTCTAAAAAAAGTTGATCTTTGAAAATGTAGTAATGTAAGAAGTTATGAAATCTAATTTAACCTCATATATCACATGAAACACAGTCGAAAAGCTAAAAATGAATAGTTACAGTGAAGTTTAGACTATGTTTCACGTGATGAAAGTATTGTTATATAAAAGCGATCAAATAAGCAATCACAAATACAGAGACTTTTAAAACTGTTCCTGCTGCTGGCATAAATCTGTGATGATTTGTTTTTACGCGTTGTTTTAAACTAAATAAAGAATTTGATTTTAAATTGCGATAATTCTCTTTGATTTCCTCTTTGTAAGATGACGTTAAAAGTCCTCTATTTAAAAAGTTTATGTCTTCTTGAGTTGATCCTATGGGAATCGAAATTGCGGGTAATTGACGTGTTGAATTCATAATATTGTTTTTTGATTGATTTACAATTGTATGACGCATCAACATAAATTATGTTACAAAAAAAATGAAAAAAATTTCAAGAATACATTTTTAAAACTCTGTAAACTAGCGATTTCTCCAGAAGAATGGCGTGATTAAGATTAATACCGTAAATAATTCTAATCGCCCAAGAAGCATCAAAAATGCACACCACCATTTACCAAAAGAAGGTATTTCATTGTAATTTTCTAATGGGTTTAATTTACCTAAAGCTGGACCAACATTTCCTAATGAAGAAGCAGCTCCACCAATAGCAGATTCAAAATCTAAACCTACAAATCCTAAAACCAAAGCTCCAATGATAAATAACAACATGTACAAAATGAAGAATCCTAAAATATTATAAACAATATGTTCTGAAACAGATTTGTTATTATATCGCACAGGAATAATTGCGCGTGGATGTAATGTTCTTTTAAACTCTAACAATCCATTTTTAATCATTAATAAGTGTCGTACAACTTTTACTCCTCCGGAAGTAGAACCTGCAGAACCTCCAAGAAACATCAATCCGAAAAAGAAAATTGTTAAAAATGTGGTCCATGATGTAAAATCTGCTGTCACAAATCCTGTGGTTGTTATAACTGCAATAACTTGAAATAGCGAATGTCGAAAAGAACTTTCAAATTCTCCCCAAACCATCGGATGATATGCTGATTGATTGACATCTGCTTGATAATAGACAATAAGTGTTGCTATAATTGCAAAAATGAGCGTGAGAATTCCGTAAATTTTAAATTCTTCATCCTTTATAATCTTTTGTACTTTTCCTTTAAAAGCAAAATAACTAAGTACAAAGTTTGTTCCTGCTAAGAACATAAATAAAATGATGATGTATTGTATGATTGGTTGTCCATTCCAATAAGCTACACTAGCGTCTTTTGTAGAAAATCCTCCTGTAGACAACGTACATAAGGCATGATTTATAGCATCAAAAAAAGACATTCCAGCCAATTGCAACAAGATAGTTTCCGCAACAGTATATCCAACATAAATTAACCATAAACGCTTCGCTGTGTCGGTAATTCTTGGATGCAATTTGTCTGCGCTTGGTCCAGGAGCTTCTGCTGCAAAAAGCTGCATTCCTCCTATTCCCAACAATGGCAGAATAGCAATAGCTAATACAATAATTCCCATACCGCCAATCCAGTGAGTCATACTTCTCCAGAATAGAATTCCTTCTGGCAAACCTTCAATTTTTTCTAAAATTGTGGCTCCTGTTGTTGTGTAACCAGACATCGTTTCAAAGAAAGCATTGGTAAAACTAGGAATGGTTCGAGTAAATAAATATGGAAACGTTCCCGAAAGGGACATAAAAATCCAGCCAAATGTTACGACAATATAACCTTCTCTTTTTTTAATTTCTTTTCTATGATCTCTTGTGGTCAGCATAAAAAGAGATCCTGCAATAATAGTAACCAATCCCGCTAAAAACAATGATAATGTTACGCCATCTTCGTACAAAAAACTAACCAACGTAGCTAGTAACATAAATCCGCCGTTACAAATTAACAGCAGTCCCATCAAGTGAAATATGATTTTATAATTTACTTTCATCACCAAGAATTAGAGAAACATACGTTCTACTTTGTTGATTGATCTTGGCAAACTACAAACGACAACTCTATCGCCTGATTTTATATGAAAATCTCCTAAAGCGATCAAACCTTCTCCTTCACGAATTACACCACCAATGATGGCAGATCGAGGAAAATCTAGATCTTTTACTTTTTTATTACAAACACGAGAAGTTGGCTTAACCACAAATTCCAATAATTCTGCATTCATATTATTTACACGCGTCATATCGACCACGTCACCTTTACGGATGTGTCTAAATATATTATTTGCTGCTAATAATTTTTTATTGATTAACGTATCAATTCCTATAGATTGAGACAATTGAAAATAGTCCATATTCTCTACCAGTGCAATGGTTTTACGAATACTTTTTGACTTTGCCACCAAACAAGACATGATGTTTGTTTCTGAATTTCCAGTTACTGCAATAAAAGCATCCATATCATAAACACCTTCTTCTTCTAGCAATTCTACATTTCGTCCATCGCCTTGAATCACTAATGCATTTGGCAAATCATCTGCTAAATCGAAAGCTTTGTCTTTATCTTTCTCGATTAATTTCACATTAAATCTATTGTTACACAGATCTTTTGCCGTTTTTAACCCAATATTACTTCCTCCAAGAATCATCACATTCTTGATATCTTCTTTTACTTTTCCAATTAATTTATATAATTCCTCTACTCCTTCTTTTGAAGTAATAAAATACACTTGATCACCTTCTTTAAAAAGAGTATCTCCACGTGGAATTAAAGTATATTGTGTTCCAAATCGTTGGATCGCAATAGGAACAAAATGTAATTCAGGGAATATACTTGCTGCTTCTTTAACACTTTTCCCAACAAAAGGTGCCGTACGTAATAACGTAGTACCTACCATTGTCAATGCGCCATCTTCAAATTCATAACTATCATTAAAAGCAGATTGATCTAGTAATAGTTTTATTTCGGCAGCAGCTAATTTTTCAGGAGAAATTAATTCATCAATTCCTAAATCCTTAAATTTTAATTCTTCTTGATTATCAATAAATTCTGTGTTTGAAATTCGAGCAATTGTTCGTCTACAACCCAACTGTTTTGCCAATACGCAAATAGTAATATTAGTTGTTTCGGAAGAAGTTACGGTAATTACGAGGTCTGCTGTAGCTACTCTTGCATCTCTTAAGACATTAATAGATGTAGCATCTCCTTTGATGACACGTATATCTAAGTGTGCATCAGCATATTCTAAGTTTTCTTTATTACAATCTATTAAAGTAATATCTTGAGATTCGTAAGAAAGGAGTTTTGCTAAATGATATCCAACCTCACCAGCTCCAGCAATAATAATTTTCATTGAGTTACTTATTGAAAAAGTATACAAATATAAGGCAAAAAAGCTGTTATTTGCTAATACTTTCGATGTTGAGTATCAGAATTGTATATCCTAGACAAATTATAGGCTTTGCAATAGTACATTGATAATAGTATTAATTATATTTGCCAAAATTTCCTATATGTCGAAGAATGTAACACCATACAAAGAGTCTAATCTGGGCAAAAAAGAACAGGTTACAGAGATGTTTGATACGATTTCAGAAAATTATGATGGACTAAATCGTGTGATTTCTTTTGGTATTGATATCAAGTGGCGAAAAAGAGTCGTTCGAATGGTTGGCGAAAAAAATCCGACAACGATTTTGGACATTGCCACAGGAACTGCTGATTTAGCAATTAACTTAGCAGAGACAAGTGCTGAGCGCATTGTTGGATTAGATATTTCTCCCGGAATGCTCGAAGTAGGAAAACAAAAAATTCAGAAGAAAGCACTTAGTGAAAAAATAGAAATGGTTTTAGGTGATGGCGAAAAATTACCATTTGAAGACAATTCTTTTGACGCAATTACTGTTGCCTTTGGTGTGCGTAATTTTGAAAATCTAGAACAAGGATTAGGAGAGATTTTAAGAGTATTGAAGCCAAGTGGAATTTTTGTAGTATTGGAAACTTCGGTTCCCACCAAAACACCTTTTAAACAATTCTATAAATTTTACACAAAAAATATTTTACCATTAATCGGGAAACTATTTTCTAAAGACAATTCTGCCTACGGATATTTATCAGAATCGGCAGCTGCGTTCCCTTATGGTGAGAACTTCAACAATATTTTACGAAAAATTGGGTTTATAGATGTGAAAGATAAACCACAAACGTTTGGTGTAGCGAGCATTTACACCGCAACAAAATAGATTTTATGAAGAAGATTTTGGTAATCATCTGTTGTATTTTTGCATTACAACCTGGATATTCTCAGTTATTCAGCAAGAAAAAAGTATTGAATGATGCTAGTGGAGGAAAAGGTCAAATAGACAACAATACCTTAACTTGGGGTTATTTTTTAGGATTTAATAGCTACGATTTTAAATTTACATACAACAGAAATGCAGACGCGATTCAGTTGAAACCTTCTACAGGTTTTAATGTTGGATTGGTAGGTGATGTAAAACTAAACAATTACATGAACTTGCGTTTAGAGCCTGGAATTTTCTTTACAACACGTAATATTGAATATCCTGAAAGTTATGGACTCACAAGTATTTCTGATAGAAATCGTGAAATAAAATCCAGTTATGTTCATATTCCTTTACTTTTAAAAATAGGAACCAAACGTATTAATAACATCAAACCTTTTATTGTTGGTGGATTTTCGACTTCATTGAACTTATCTAGTAATCAAGATAATCCTGATGACAATAGTAATAATCAGTTTCGTATGAAGAAAACGACTTATTATTATGAATTAGGTTTTGGAGTTGATTTCTATTTATACTACTTTAAATTCACGCCATCTATTCGTGGTGTTTTTGCCTTAAATGATGAATTAGTACGCGATGTAGATCCAAATAGCCCTTGGACTAGCAACATTCAAACTATGAAATCACGCGGAATCTTTATTAATTTTACCTTTCAATAAATTCAAAACTTTTTTATTGACTAAAAAAAAATATATTTCAGAATTAAAATTAAAATTTGAAAGTTATGCTCCTCTTTCAAATGAATCTTGGCAATTAATTAAATCAATAATTAAATTTCAAGATTTAGCTAAAGATGAAGTTTTATTGAGAAATGGACAAATTGCAAAAGACGTTCACTTCATCTGCAAAGGTGCTTTGAGAGCTTATATTACAGACTATAATGGAAATGTTTACACTAAAAACATTTTTCTTGAAACTGATTTTGCAGGCTCAAAGGTTTCATACCTTCAAAAAACTCCTTCAAACTTCACACTAGAAGCCTTAGAAACAACTACGATCATAAGCCTTGATTATAAAAAATATAGAAACTTTATTGAAGAAAATATTGACTTAAAAAATTTCTACATTGCTTATTTAGAAAAAAACTGGGTTATAGACAAAGAACAACGAGAAGTGTCTTTAGTAATGGAAAATGCTACCGAACGATATTTAAAATTGCTTGAAAAACATCCTACTATTGATCAAAGAATTCAAAAACTACACATTGCTTCTCACTTAGGCATTACTCCAACTCAATTGAGTAGAATTAGAAAAAATATATCAAAAAAATCCTAAATCAACATATGTAAAGGCACAGGTTATTGTCGCATTTTATCTTTGCATAATTAATCATTGTAAAAAGATAATACATGAATCATTATGGAGTGTTCGTTTTAGCATTTTTAGGCGGCGTTTTTTTGGCAATGCAAGGTGGATTAAACGCTCAATTGGGTACTTTTTTAAAGAATCCACTACTAGCAAGTTTTGTTGCATTTTTTTGCAGTACCCTATTTGCTTTCATCTTTATACTCATTAGTTTTAAATCGCTTCCAACAACACTACAATTAAAAGAAATTCCTTTTTACTTATGGTTTTCTGGAGGTTTATTTAGTGTTATCGGCATAAGTCTTTATTACTACACCATTCCTAAACTAGGTATTTCTACAATGATTTCAATTGGTCTTTCAGGTCAACTTATTTTTGCAGTTGTTGCAGGGAATTATGGATGGCTGAATTTACCTTTAGAACCAATAACATTTAAAAGAATTATAGGAACTATAGCCATGATTTCTGGAGCTATATTAATAAATATCAAATGAGCAACATTAAATTAAATATTGAAAACTTAACGTCTCTTTGGCAAAAAGCAAGCGAACCTTTTAATGCATATTTTAAAGAACCACAGTTTGATTACAGTTTTATAAAACATTCAGATTGGCCAAATAGGTTATGGTTTGATCAAGAGATTACAGAAGAAATTGTATCGTCAGCTAAAGAGAAAATAGTGTCCATTTCCAAAAAAATGATCATTCCATATTGGGACATATACAATAATGATTCTTGTGAAATATTAAAAAGGAAAGGATTTCATGTAAAATTTGAACAAATAGGAATGTCTTTAAAAAGAGAGCAATTATTTGAAAGTTTAAATAATGTTCATTTAAAAAAAGTAACTACTGAACAGGAAGCAAAATTATGGTCTATTTTATTTTTCAATTCTTTTGGATACAACCTCCATTCAGGCATATCAAATTCACTACAAAAAAATACTGACTTTTATATTGCATATCATTTACACGAAGCAATCGGAACAGGTATTTTGTATACAACAAATGGTATTTCTGGAGTTCATGCAGTTGGGATCATTCCTGAGCATCGAAGAAAAGGATATGCAGCAGAGATTATGAAAATGTTGATCAATCAATCAATTAAAATGAAAAGCAAACTAATTACACTACAATCATCAAACATGGGAAAAGGTTTGTACCTAAAACTAGGATTTGAAGAGCAATTCGTCATGAAAAACTATGCGTTAAGTCAATAGAATTAGAAACCTGCTTATGCTCTCCTAAATTCACTCAATAAAATTCCAGTTGCCATCGCTACATTTAAGCTTTCAGTTTGTTGTATTTCTCCAAAACGTGGAATTGCTATTTTTTCGGTAATCAAGTTTGAAACCTCATCAGAAACACCATTGGCTTCATTCCCCATGACTAAAATTCCATCTGTTGGCAACTGTGTTTGATACACATTGCTTCCATCCATGAATGCGCCAAAAACAGGTAATTTTGTTTCGGTCAGATAGTTTTTCAGATCTGTATACACAATATTTACACGTGTTAGCGAACCCATAGTGGCTTGAATCACTTTTGGATTGTAGCAATCGACAGTAGCTTCAGAGCAAACGAGATGTTTCACACCAAACCAATCGCACAAACGAATAATAGTTCCTAAATTTCCAGGATCACGAACATCATCTAAAGCAACAATCAAACCTTTGGAATCAATCGTAGCAGGTTTTGTTATTTTAAAAAGAGCTAGTGCTTTATTAGGTGTTTTTAAGAAACTAATCTTTTTAAGTGCTGCTTCCGAAATTAGCGTTACTTTTGAATCATCAGCAAATAAATGTTCGTCAATTGTAAATAATGTATCTAACTCAAAATTAGAATTTAAAAACTCTTGAATTACCTTTTTTCCTTCTGCAACAAACAGTCCTGTAGATTTTCGGTACTTTTTTTGATGTAGACTCGTTATTATTTTTATTTGTCTTTTGCTAATCATGCAAATAGTTTAATTTTGAAATTGAAAAACACCTCTTATTGAAATCCTTTTTAGCAAAAATATCATTATTTATTATAATTGGCGCATTCATTAGTTCATGTAATTCTATTAAACGTGTAAAAGAAAATGAATTGTTGCTCACAAAAAACAATTTGACTGTAAATGGTGAAAAGTCAAATGATCCAGATGCATTGAGTCAAATGTATCAAAAACCCAACAGTCGTTTTTTAAATTATCCGTTGCGTCTCAATATATACAACCTTGCTGAAGTAAACCCAGATTCTACCTTTAGAGATTGGCTTCAACGAAATCCCAAACGAGAAAATCGTCTCAATAGACGTTATTCAAAAAAACAGGTTCGCGAAATGCAGAACTATAAAAAAGGGTTTAACAATTGGCTAAAAAAAACGGGAGAAGCGCCAGTCATCATTGATTCGAGCAAAACAAAAAAAACGACCAAACGACTAAAAGCGTATTATCAAAACAAAGGTTTTTTCAATGCTACAGCAAATTTTAAAGTAATTCCTTCAGAAAAAAAACGCAGAGCAAGTATTGATTATACCGTAGAAACTGGAAAACCTTATTTTATTGATAGTTTGCAAATCATTATCAAATCACCAGATTTAGATTCTATTTATAATTTACACAAAGACAAAGCAATTGTAAAAGAAGGAAAACAATATAACACTCGTGATTTTTTAAATGAACGTGAACGTTTGACAGTGTTATTTAGAAATTCTGGAATTTATAATTTTCAGCTAAATTCTATCAAACCTAAGATTGGAATCGATTCTACAAATAGAGACTACGAACTTGGCGCTTTGATTAAAATTAACAATCTGCGCGAACGTAAAGGTGATTCTATCGTAGAAAAAGAATACAAAGTACATCGCATCAAAAAAGTAAATATCTATACTGATTATACTTTTGCAAATTCACGATCAAAATTTGTTGATTCGGTTACGTATGATGGTTTTACAATTTATTCCAATGACAAATTGCGTTTTCGTCCAAAAGCAATCACAGATGCAATCTTTGTACATGCTGGCGATATTTACCGCGATAATGATCGATCGCTTACCTATAAACATATTAGTAACTTACGAACGTTCAAGTATCCAAACATTCAGTATGAATACGAAAATGATAGTCTCACAGACTTAGTAACCAATATATATTTAACTCCAAAAAAGAAATTTTCTCTTGGTTTTGATATTGATATTACACATTCTAACATTCAAGATTACGGTTTTTCATTTAGTACATCATTAATTAGCAGAAATGTATTTCGTGGTGCGGAAACCTTAGAAATTTCTGCCAGAGGAACTTTAGGAGCTTCTAAAGATGTTGCCGATTCAGAAGATCAATTCTTTAATATTTCTGAAATTGGTGCCGATATCCGATTGAATTTTCCGCGTTTCTTTTTTCCATTCAACACAGAGAGAATCATTCCGAAATACATGCTTCCTTCTACTGTTTTATCACTTGGAACAAGTGTACAGCAAAACATTGGACTCGACAGACAAACGTTTACCGGATTGATTCGTTACAACTGGACACCATCAAAAAAGAACACTTTTAATCTTGAATTATTCAATCTGCAATTCATTAGAAACCTAAATACAAGTAACTATTTTAATGTATATACAAGTTCGTACGACCGATTGAATGCCGTAGCACAAAGTTCAAATTATGTTGGCACAGATGAATCGTTAAATATTGCTAACGGACAAACCAATCAATTCATAGATGACGTCATTTCAAATAACTTTGAAGTTACTGCAAGCGAACTTTCTACTGTTTTAAGTGTAGCACAACGACAATTTCGATTGACGCAAGACAACTTGATTGCTTCTTCTAAAATTAACTTTTTACACAACAGTAAAGAAAACATTTCAGATAATAACTTTTTCCAATTCAGAACAGAAGTTGAACTTGCTGGAAACTTTTTATCTGCCATTGCAAGTACTGCCAACTTAGAAAAAGATTCGCGAGGAAATTACAAACTATTTGGTGTTCCATATTCACAATATGTAAAAACTGAATTCGATTACATAAAACACTGGGAACTTTCAGGAAAGCAAGATGTATTGGCTTTTAGAACCTTCTTCGGAATTGCCATTCCATATGGAAACTCAGACAACATTCCATTTGCTCGTAGTTACTTTGGTGGTGGATCAAATGACAATAGAGCTTGGAGTGCCTATCAACTAGGCCCAGGACGATCTGCTAGTATTTTAGACTTTAACGAAGCGAACTTAAAACTGACTTCAAATATTGAATATCGTTTTGATTTATTCGGAAGTTTTAAAGGTGCATTATTTGCAGATGCAGGAAATATTTGGAATGTCTTTGATGATATTGAAGATGAAGATCGAAAATTTAATGGCTTAGAATCATTACAAGACATTGCACTTGGAACTGGTTTTGGTTTGCGTTACGACTTTAGCTTCTTTGTGTTGCGTTTTGACATTGGTTTCAAAACTTACGATCCTGCGTATGATCTAGGAAATCGTTGGTTTAAAGATTACAACTTCGGAAATGCAGTGTATAATATCGGGATTAACTATCCTTTCTAAGATTGTTCGTTGTTAATTTGTCTATTCGCTGATTTGATTGCTTCACTTTTTATTTATTTGTTTTGAATTATTAGTATCTTAGAAAAATCTAAGACAAACAAACCGCTACAACTTTATGGCTGACAAATACGGAGAAACAATTGAAGACGTACTGAATACATCTTCCAAAAAATCATTCTGGCAAAAAATCAAAGACTCTTTCTCAAAGAAAAAACCGTTAACGTTAGAAAAAGCATTAGAAGATCCTTTAAAACACTGGAAATTAGATTTAACAGGTCAGGGATTAACTGAATTACCAGAAACAATTGGCGAACTAAAAAATCTAGAATTCTTGTATTTGAGCAAAAATCAGCTTGCAAAATTGCCAGATGCAATTGGAAATCTAACAAAACTAGATACTTTAACACTTGAAAACAACGTACTTTCTTCACTTCCTGATACTATTGGAAACTTGAGTAAGTTAACAGACATCAACATCAGTGACAATCAACTAGAAACATTACCCGACGCCATTTGCAAACTTACAAGCGTGACTTCCTTTGATGCTTCAAACAACAAGCTTAACAATTTACCTGTCAATTTTGGAAATATGCATCAAATACAAGTCTTGAGTTTATATAACAATCAACTTACGCATCTTCCAGATTCTATCGGACAATTAAAAGAAACGGTAAAACACTTTAACATTTCCAACAATAAACTAAAAACATTGCCCGATACCATTCATAAAATAGCGTTTGAAGACATATATTTAAGTAAGAATGAAATAGAAAACATCGATTCACTCGGAAAAAGCAACTACAGAATAGATCAATTAGATCTTCAGAAAAACAAACTCACCAGAATTCCCGACAGTATTTTAAAACGTTCCAATCTATATTTAGATCTTCAAGACAATCCATTCTCCGACGAAGAAAAAGAACGAATGGAAGCTATAAACTCAGGAATCAAATTATAAGCCTGTCAAACTATAACGTTTTCGCCAACAAACACCTATAAATCAGCATAAAAAAACGATCAACAACAAATCAATAATTCCATAAAAACACAAACATTTCTACAGTAAAGTAAGCACAAAAACGACTAAAATTATCAAATTCGTAAAAGTGACTTCACTTCTATTGCTAAAATTAACAACTACGTAAAAACTCATCACATTTTTATTACTTTTGTAATCCAAACAAAAAAACCAAAAGACGATGAGTCACAATATCAAAGCAGGAGTTGCTACTGGAGACGAAGTACAAGAAATATTTAAGTTAGCCAAAGAAAAAGGCTTTGCTTTACCAGCAGTAAATGTAGTAGGTTCAAACTCTATCAACGGAGTTTTAGAAACTGCTGCCGAACTCAACGCTCCTGTAATCATACAATTCTCAAATGGAGGCGCACAATTCAACGCAGGAAAAGGCTTAAGCAATGAAGACCAAAAAGCAGCAATTGCTGGTTCAATTGCTGGAGCAAAACATGTGCATCAAATGGCAGAAGCTTATGGAGTTCCTGTTATTTTACATACTGATCACTGTGCAAAAAAACTATTACCTTGGATTGATGGTTTATTAGACGCTAGTGAAAAACACTTTGCTGAAACTGGAAAACCATTATACAGTTCGCACATGATCGATCTTTCGGAAGAACCAATAGAAGAAAACATCGAAATCTGTAAAGAATACTTAGCTCGTATGAGCAAAATGGGTATGACACTCGAAATCGAATTAGGAATTACTGGTGGTGAAGAAGATGGAGTTGACAATAGTGATGTAGACGATTCAAAACTATACACACAACCTGAAGAAGTTGCTTACGCATACGAAGAATTAATGAAAGTAAGTCCAAGATTTACCATCGCAGCAGCTTTCGGAAATGTACACGGAGTATACAAGCCAGGAAACGTAAAACTAACGCCAAAAATCTTAAAGAACTCGCAAGAGCATATCTCTCAAAAATATAATGTTGGTCACAATCATATTGACTTCGTTTTTCACGGCGGATCAGGTTCTACCTTAGAGGAAATCAGAGAAGCAATCGGCTACGGAGTTATCAAAATGAACATTGATACAGACTTACAATTTGCATTCATGTCTGGAATTCGCGATTACATGTTAAGCAAAAAAGACTACTTGGCAGCGCAAATTGGAAATCCTGACGGAGATGATATTCCTAACAAAAAAACATATGATCCAAGAAAATGGTTACGTGAAGGCGAACTAACATTCAAAACACGTCTAAAACAAGCATTTGAAGATTTAAACAATATAAATACCTTGTAATATTTGGGCGTTTCCCGTTGGGTCGGGCTTTCGGCTATATCTTTTTTATAAGATGTTGTCATTACGAGACAAATTTTAATTTGTTGTAGCAATCTGTTACTCAATAAGCAGATTACTTCGTCGTTTGCTCCTCGTAATGACGTTTCATAATTAAAAAAGGATGTCACCTCAATCCCTAACGCGGAAGTTCACACAAAAGGGAAAACATACAAAAAACCTCGTTTACACTGAAAAACAATGTGTTAACGAGGTTTTTTAGGCTTTCAAAAACACGAATTACTAGATAGCAGAATCAAATTTTGAGTTTCTTTAATAAAAACAGTAATTTTGTTGGCTAGTGTAAAAACAAAACTAACTAATCGATTACAACACATTCAATTAAAAACACGATCGAAAACGTTGTATATCGTAACTCATAAATCATTATGGCTTGGTTTAAAAGAAAAGAAAAAGGAATTCAAACCTCAACAGAGGAAAAAAGAGATACGCCCAAAGGACTTTGGTACAAATCACCAACAGGGAAAATTGTTGATTCAGAAGAATTGGCAAAAAACTTTTATGTAAGTCCTGAAGATGGTTACCATGTTCGTATTGGAAGTAAAGAATATTTCGAAATACTATTCGACGAAGGAAAATTCAAAGAATTAGACAAAAACTTAACTTCAAAAGATCCTTTAAAATTTGAAGACAGTAAAAAATATACAGATCGACTCAAAGCTGCTAAAGAAAAAACAGGTTTAAAAGATGCGGTCCGTACAGCTGTTGGAAAATCAAAAGGTAAAGATTTAGTCATTGCATGTATGGACTTCAAATTTATTGGAGGTTCAATGGGAAGTGTTGTAGGTGAAAAAATTGCACGTGCTGCAGAACATTCATTAAAAAATAACATTCCTTTCATGATTATTTCAAAATCTGGAGGAGCACGTATGATGGAAGCTGCATTATCATTAATGCAATTAGCAAAAACATCGTCAAAATTAGCACAATTAGCAGATGCAGGAATTCCGTACATTTCATTATGTACAGATCCAACTACTGGAGGAACAACAGCTTCCTTTGCTATGTTAGGAGATATCAACATCTCTGAACCTGGTGCGCTAATCGGATTTGCAGGACCAAGAGTTGTACGTGATACTACTGGAAAAGATTTACCAGAAGGTTTCCAAACATCAGAATTCTTACTAGAACACGGATTCTTAGACTTCATTTCACACAGAAAAGAACTAAAAAACAAAATCAACTTATATATTGACTTGATTCAAAATCAGCCAATACGCGCATAATTTTGTTTAGAAAAACACAAAAAAAGGCTTCCACATTTGGAAGCCTTTTTGCATTTAAAAACAGCTTTTACAACTAATGTTTTTCATCATTCATATATTAATGTCTAAAGACCTGCAAAAAGGTTAAATTATTCATTTGCATTCTAAAAAATAGTAGTATATTTGCCGCTTGATACAACAAACGTATCAATTACATAAAAATTATTAAAACAATATTGGCATGTACTTAACAAAAGAAGTTAAAGGAGAGATCTTCGCAAAACACGGAAAATCTGCAACAGATACAGGTTCTTCAGAAGGTCAGATCGCGTTATTCACGCACAGAATTAATCACTTAACGGAGCACTTGAAAAGAAATCGTAAAGATTTTAATACAGAGCGTTCTCTAGTAAAGTTAGTAGGTAAAAGAAGAAGTCTACTTGACTATCTAAAGAAGAAAGATATCAACAGATATCGTGCAATCGTAAAAGAATTAGGATTAAGAAAATAAAACTAAAGAGGCTTCGTGCCTCTTTTTTTAATACATAAAAGTACACTTCTAGCCTTAGTTGGAAGTATTAAAAAGCTATAATTACTGGTTTTTCATTGGGTCAAAACAACAACTACACACACAACAACAACACAACGACCTTTGTTTAATTAGAATTAAAAAAAATTTATGATTCCAAAAGTTTTTAGAGAGGTCATAGACCTAGGCGACGGTAGAGAAATTTCTATCGAAACCGGAAAGTTAGCAAAGCAAGCGCATGGTAGCGTTGTGGTGCAGTCAGGAAAATGTATGTTATTATGTACAGTGGTTTCTAACTACAAACAAAGCGATGTTGACTTTTTACCTTTAACAGTTGACTACCGTGAAAAATTTGCAGCAGCTGGTCGTTATCCTGGTGGTTTCTTCAAAAGAGAAGCAAGACCAAGTGACGGAGAAGTATTAACAATGCGTTTAGTAGACCGTGTATTACGTCCATTATTCCCAAAAGATTATCACGCAGAAACACAAGTGATGATTCAGTTAATGTCTCACGATCCAGATGTAATGCCAGATGCTATGGCTGGTTTAGCAGCATCAGCAGCAATTCAATTGTCTGATTTTCCTTTTGAATGTGCAATCTCTGAAGCTAGAGTTGGACGTATCAATGGAGAATTTATCATCAACCCAACAAGAGCACAGTTAGAAGAATCTGATATCGATATGATGATTGGTGCTTCTGCAGATTCTGTAATGATGGTTGAAGGTGAAATGGATGAGATTTCTGAAGAAGAAATGACAGAAGCAATCAAGTTTGCACACGAAGCTATTAAAGTACAATGTGCTGCACAACTTCGTTTGGCTGAAGCTTTTGGAAAGAAAGAAACACGTGAGTATGATCCTGAAAGAGCTGATGAAGAATTAGCACAAAAAATTCATGACATGGCATATGACAAAGTATATGCTGTAGCAAAAGCAGGTTCTTCTAAGAAAGAACGTGGAATGGCTTTTTCTGAAATTAAAGAAGAAATCATTGCAACATTTACGGAAGAAGAAGTTGAAGATTTTGGAGGATTGATCTCTAAATACTACGCAAAAGCTGAAAAAGCGGCAGTTCGTGATTTAACTTTAAATGAAGGATTGCGTTTAGATGGTCGTAAGACTGATGAGATTAGACCAATTTGGTGTGAAGTAGATTACTTACCATCAACTCATGGTTCTTCAATCTTTACACGTGGAGAAACACAAGCTTTAGCAACCGTTACTTTAGGAACATCAAGAGAAGCAAACCAAATAGATATGCCATCTTACGAAGGTGAAGAGCGTTTCTATTTACACTATAACTTCCCTCCTTTTTCAACAGGTGAAGCACGACCAATTCGTGGAACATCTCGTCGTGAAGTAGGACACGGAAACTTAGCTCAACGTGCTTTAAAAGGTATGGTGCCAGAAGATTGCCCATACACAGTACGTGTAGTTTCTGAAGTATTAGAATCTAACGGTTCATCTTCTATGGCAACTGTTTGTTCTGGTACCATGGCATTAATGGATGCAGGTGTACAACTAAAGAAACCAGTTTCTGGTATTGCAATGGGATTAATTTCTGATGCAGATTCTGGAAAGTACGCTGTTTTATCTGATATTTTAGGTGATGAAGATCACTTAGGAGATATGGACTTTAAAGTAACTGGTACTGCTGATGGAATTACAGCTTGTCAGATGGATATTAAAGTAAAAGGTTTATCATATGAGATTCTTGTAAATGCATTACAACAAGCTCGTGACGGACGTTTACATATCTTAGAGAAATTAACAGACACTATTGCTACGCCAAACGAAAACGTAAAAGCACATGCACCAAAAATGATCACAAGAACAATTCCTGGAGATTATATTGGAGCATTAATTGGACCTGGTGGAAAAGTGATTCAAGAATTACAAAAAGAGACAAACACTACAATTGTAATTAATGAAGATCCTGTAACAGAAGAAGGAATTGTTGAAATCTTAGGAACAGATCAAGAAGGAATTGATGCTGTATTGGCAAAAATTGACTCTATTACTTTCAAACCAGAAAAAGGAAGTATTTACGAAGTAAAAGTTGTAAAAATGTTAGATTTTGGAGCTGTTGTTGAATATACTGAAGCACCAGGAAACGAAGTATTATTACACATTTCTGAATTGGCTTGGGAACGTACTGATAATGTAAGTGACGTTGTAAAAATGGGAGACATTTTAGACGTGAAGTATTTTGGAACTGATCCAAAGACACGTAAAGAAAAAGTTTCTCGTAAAGCTATTTTACCAAAACCAGAAGGATATGTTGCAAGACCACCAAGAGATAATAAAGGTGGTGGACGTGATAACAGAGGTAAAGATAATCGCGGACGTGATAATCGTAAACCAAGAGAAGACAAAAAAGAAAATTAATTTTTCTATTCTTACTATAATAAAAAACGCCTCGAAATTCGAGGCGTTTTTTATTGTGAATACTTTATTTAGGTAATCTTGACACTTTTCTTCTTTTTTATAAACAACAAAGTATTCAAAATAAAAAGATGGCAATGTATTTCTTCATAATAAACGGTTTTTAAATTATTATGAAACAAATGTAAACCTAATTATAAAATTGAGCATCCGGAATATTCTTTGAATGAAAAATCAGGACAGTTTCATAAGTTTTCAGTATGTTTTTCTAAACTCAGAAGGCGTAAGATTCGTAAATTTTTTGAAAGCTGTATAAAATGTAGATCGTGAGTTGAATCCGCATTCCAAGCCAATAGCAACAATGGTATAATTATCAAAATCATCATCTTTCAATAATTCTTTGGCTTGTACCACTCGTAACGAATTGATATAATCTGAAAAATTATGCTCACTACAGGTATTGATCAGTTTTGATAAATGTCCAGAACTAATCTCTAGTTCGTCAGACAATTGTTCTAGGCTCAATTTAGCATCTAAAAATCGTTGTTTTGCAAGAATATAATTTGCTATTTGGTCAAACTCTTGTTGATGTTTTTCTGACAACGTTTTTTCTTCATTAGAAATTACTTTTTCGGTTGTTTCTGGTTTTAATGCAGCTAGTTTTCCTCGCAGTAAAATTCGATCATGTACTAAAGTATATCTTGAAGTTCCTTGATAACCTATCCAATACAATAATACAGAAGTTGCCAATCGTAATGGATAATAGGCACGCGTATCATCAAAATATGTATTGAATACAATTGCCAAAACCCAAAATCCTAATACAAATCCACCTAAAACTAAAAATAATTTTAGCCATTTAATATCATCGTAATCTACAATAAAATCTAAGAGTTTACTTTCTTTAAAAATGATGAGCACACATTTATAAAATAAAAAGATAGAAAAAGCTGCATTAATTAGCTCTTCTATAGAAGTGTACATTTTAATTGGAGCAACTTCACTTTCAGAAGTATTCAAAATACATATCGTGCGTGCTATAAGTTCTATCACAAATAATACTATAGAAAATTGAACAAAGCCTCTTACTTTATCCTGAATTTTCAGATAATGAATCAAGAACATATAAAACATTGGCATAATAAACATATACCAAGGCACTAAAAATTGCCGTAAAAAGAATATGTCAAAACGAAAATCTTTTGCAATTAACCATGCCTGTAAACTATTCAGTGATAAAAAGAAAACAGTCAAGTTTAAGAAGATGATTACCTTGTCTACTTTTTTCTTAGAAAACAACGTAAAGCCATTAAAAATGAAGCCTTGAACCGCACCAGCAATCAACAAGAAATTAAAAAAACTAGAGTCCATTAACTTGTATTTATTATGAAAGTAGGAAACTCAATCTAAAATTGAAATAAATTTTAGCTTTATTTAACAACGAATTATCAGTTCCTTTTTACAATTGATTTTGATTTTTAGTTACAAGGATTGCATTTTGTTACCTCTATTTATCTCGCTAAACACGTTCTTTTCTATTTTACATTCCTGAATCAGTAGAAACGCTAAATATATATTTCTTTAAAAATACCAAACTAATACTTGCTGATGATGCCAAGCAAAAAAGCCAAACCAAACGATGATTAAACGTTAAGATGTCTGTCAAAAACCAATTGAGTCCTGTACTAAAAACCAAAGCGCCTACATCTACAACATAGGCTTTACATAAACTTTTTAGATAAGAAGCTTTGTGCAAAAACGTAAAATATCGGTGCAGTGCGTGCTGACGTGCAATTCCAATTAAAAATGCAAATAACCAACTTGTTGTAGCTTTTGGAGTAAGTGTATTGAAGTAATATATAATTTCATACGTAATGAAACTTAAAATTACACCAATTCCAGCAATGACCAACATTCTAGTTGTTTCTGATTGCTTATAAAAATTAAAAAACATAACAAATAACAGCTTACATTTTATACATTGATTCTTAAACTTTTTCGTAAAGCATCAAATCAAGCGCAGTTGAGAATACGCTCTATTTAACATTGCTATTCTCATTGGGGAATTAACTTTTTACGATCTTTCAAAACCCAATACAAACCTTTCGCATCCGTTTTCATTGTATCTGAAATTAATAAAATGATAATTTCTTCGACATGTGAAATGTATCCAAAAATCATTGCTGCATAGAATAAGTATTCATTATATGTCCAAGCGAATAATACGAAAATAAAAATACCTTGTACATAACCGCCAATTTTGGTTGTATATAAATGTAAACTAGGATATTGCTTGAATTTGATAAAAGAAATAATCAAACCTAACACGAAAAAACCTATGAACAACCAAAGCATCCAAATTGCTTGTGACATTTCATCAATTTTAAACGTAAAAATTCCAATAAAAGCTGCGATAAATGTTCCATTGTCTGCTAATGAATCTAACTTTGCTCCAAATTTTGTTTGCAAATTGAAGCTACGCGCTATCAATCCATCTAAAATATCGGTGAGTAAATTTACACATAAAAATATGGCAAATAAGTGTTCTTTTCCTGCATAAATAAACCACAAGATCAGTGGAAACGTTAGTAATCTGTAAAAACTTAAAAAATTAGGAACGTTGTATATATTTTCTTTTATCTTCATGTTTAAAATGATTTTTTAAGGTGTAATTGAACTAAAATCTGACTGATACTAATATGTGTAACGCTACTACATATAAAAAGCAATACAGCAGATTGAAACGAAATGTTTCCTATCAAAAAATAAACGAGACTCACGCCAAAAGCAGAATCCATTTTATCAATTAATTTGAACATAATTTTATGAGAATTGGCTTCTTGTCCTGGTTGAATTCCTAATTTTCGCTTCATAAACGAGTTAGGCAACTCAAACAACATATAGGAACAACCAAGAATACATCCGATGAAAAATGCTTGTTGCAATTGAAAATTGAATGCCAGTTCTAACAAATACACTAAAAAAGCATTCACAAACGCAACAAATACAAAACCTCTCCATGTTTTATTGGTTCCGAATAATCGTTGTGAAATCGGTTGTTTCAATCCTTTAAAAAGATCTTTTTTAATCACGAGCATATGCAACACATTCGATACAATTAACGGAACCAACACAATACATATATGTTGTAAAAAACTATGCATCTTCACACAAATAACTGAGCATTTTCAATGCTGTTTGTAATACGCGTTTTGAAAAATCGTATGTAATCAAAATGCCCGAAACTTCATAAAAAGAAAGTCGTGTAATAATGTATACTTTTAAAGTATATGTATACGCTTTCAACCATTCATCCCAATCGATAGCATCATATAATTGATAATGTGTTTTTAGATAAAAATAAAATTCATCTTTTTGAAAATTTGGTGATAATGCAAAACTCAAAAACTCTACAATATCTCTATGTGGAAAATCTATAACTGCTAATTCCCAATCGTAAATTACAGGCAAACCATTTTTTCTTACAGCAATATTTCTCGTATTAAAATCGTTGTGAATGATGGTTTTTTCAAGAATTATTTCATTGGCTTGTTGTTGTAAAGTATCAATCTCATCCTGTAATTTTTGTAAGATTGAAAGATCTTTCTTGTCTGCGCATTCTGTGATTAAAATTTGCATCATTTTTTTGTACAATGCTGTAGATTTCCACGGCTCAAATTCCTGAACATGCTTAAAATCTTCCACAGAAGCTTGTTGATGAAACTTCGTTATGGTTTGTATTACCGAGCAAATATCTGCCGCTTTCCAATGTGCTGGATGATTCTCTGAGTTCATAATCTTCATTTCATCTTCGACTAGAAACTCTTGAATCAACATAAAAATTTCTCGTTTTGGATCTACGCGCTTTCCATAATATTTTGGCATACTTTCAAACCCAATTGTGTGCAAATACGTATACAATTCAATTTCTTTCAAATGGCACTTATGGTATTCTAAATTTCGTTTCGATTTCTTCAATACATCCGATAACTCAGGATTTATAGATGCAGCTACTGTATGCAAACCTTTGATAACTTCTTCATCTAAGGCTTTTGATTTAATTAAAACATCTTTCGTTTTTGAGTCTCCATTTTGCTGTCTGTAGTCAATTTGAAATGGTAAAAACCCGATGATCTTTTTATTAACTTTTGATGCGATGTTGGTTAAAATACCATTTTCTAACAACGCATGTGATTTCGGTTGAATGTCTTGAATTTGCTTATCTTCAAAAAAACCATTCAAACTCGCTTGCACAAAATCGGAGGTAATTTCAGATTTCAACAACCATTTCACAGGTTTATTTCTACCTAACTTTTCATGCGCTTTGGCAAACTCACCACTCACAATTGCGGCATAGGTTGAAATTTCTAATCCCAAAGCAAAACCAGCAATCAACTTTGCAAATCGATTCACTTTTCCGCTTCCATTACATTTCATAATTTCCAATGCTTGCGATTGTTTCGGCAACGAAGTTCCACCGCCTACACTTCCTATAACTAAATTTGGCAAGGTAAGTTGCATATACAAACCGCCATTTTTCTGTTCTAAATGTAAAATTCCAACGCTTGATTCATGAATAGATGCCAAATCTTGTCCAGTAGCTACAAAAATTGCTGCAATTGAATTCGCTACATTAATATTATAACCAACCATTCCATCTTTTTCGGCAAGTCGTTTAGAAGGATGAAAACAATTCATCAATTTATTGGAAGTTGTTCGCAGTATCTTCTGAATAATTTCTTCTGGAATTGTACATTCGGCAACCACATGAATTCCTCTTCCAGATGCTATATTATATTGAGACACTTTTTTATCGGATGCTCCATTTCCTTCAATCACAAAATCGACAGGCACAATCCCTGTATTATTTTTAAAAGCTTCCACCATATGCAACATGGCATGCCACGTACAAGTTGTTGTCATATTTTGCCCAGAAGCATCTCCTGTACAATACACAAACTTCACATGTACAACTTCTAATTGCTGAACTGTTTGTAATTCCATCAATTTCCCATGATTGGAATGTGCTTCTGCAGCTTCTTTAATATCTGCAAATGCAGCTTTTACATATTCCATAAAAGCAGTTGCTTCATGTTCTGTTTCAAAAATAAACATAGGTGAGCGTGTCATCTTTTGCCATTTCACTTCCGCAGAAAAACCATTGCTTCTGCTAATAACTTTAGCTCCTCTATTCATACTAGCAATCAATGCTCCTTCTAAAGTTCCTGCTGCACAATAGGTTAATTCTTGTGTGCCTTCATCATTAAATAATAAAGGACCAACAATTCCCAAAGGAATTTCAGTACTTCCAATATATGATTCAATATTTCCGCGAATATCATGAACATCTAACTGTGCATCCGAAATCAAATTCGTATTGATATTATTTGTTTTCAAAAACTCCAATCGCATATTCGTTGCTGTGTTGGTAACGAGTCCTCTTCCTGGTATAATCGGTATTTCCATAATTTCAAACTTTAAATACAATTCAAAATTATTGCAATAATCACATTACAAAGAGCAACCAACACAAATAAAAGAATTATTTTTTGCGATAATCACAAAAATAAAAATGATTCCTATTCAATTCAGTATAGTTTTGTCACTCAGACATTAATACTTTAATTTTGCGATTTACTTTTTAGTACAGTTTATGACGACATTAAAAATTGCAAATCTTGACGGAAAGCCAGAAATTTTCCATTCCATACAAGGAGAAGGAAAAAACATGGGACAACCTAGCGTATTTATCCGAACATCGCTTTGCAACTTACATTGTATTTGGTGCGATACTGATTATACTTGGAATTGGGAAAAAACACGTTTTACACATGTAAAAGATCAAGATCCGACATACAAAAAGTATAAAATGAATGAAATGATTATTTCGCTTACGCTGGAAGAAATCTATGAGGAAGTTGCTAAAAGTGGTTGTAAGAATATTGTATTAACTGGCGGAGAACCGATGATGCAATTAGAAGAACTATCAAGCTTAATGGAATTTTTCAATACAAAAGCAACTAATTATTTCTTTGAAATTGAAACAAATGGAACGCTTTTACCTGATGCTACTTTTGAAGCATTGGTTGATCAATATAATGTATCACCAAAACTAGCAAACTCGAATAATCCTAAAAAGCTACGAGAAAAACCAGAAGCATATCAGTATTTTTCTAAAAATGAAAAAGCTGTTTTTAAATTCGTAATTGATTCTGAAGAAGATTTAACGGAAGTATTGGAACTTTGCAAAACATATCAAATTCCGAATCAAAAAGTATATTTAATGCCAGAAGGAACCAATCCAGAAGCTTTGCAAAAAAAGCAACAATGGTTGATTGAAATCTGTAAAAAGTATCAATTTAATTATACAGATCGATTACATGTACACATTTACGGCGACAAAAGAGGTGTGTAATTCACTAATTTTTAAATGATTATATTTTCTCACACATTTTATTTCAAATATTTCTAACCTTTTTGTAACATTTTAATAACTTCATACGTATAACTACATGCGTAAGCACAATGATTAAAAATCCCAAGTAGATTACATGAGACAACTTAAAATTACCAAGCAGGTTACCAACAGGGAAACTGCGTCCTTAGACAAATATCTTCAAGAAATCGGTAAAGTTGACCTTATTACAGCAGACGAGGAAGTAGAATTAGCACAAAGAATCAAGGCTGGCGATCAAATAGCGCTAGAGAAATTAACAAAAGCTAACCTTCGTTTCGTAGTATCGGTTGCAAAGCAGTATCAAAATCAAGGATTAACACTTCCTGATTTGATCAATGAAGGAAATTTGGGTCTAATTAAAGCCGCGCAACGTTTTGATGAAACACGTGGTTTTAAATTTATTTCTTATGCTGTATGGTGGATTAGACAATCTATCCTTCAAGCATTAGCAGAGCAATCTCGTATTGTTCGTTTACCATTAAACAAAATTGGTTCTATTAACAAGATTAATAAAACCTTTGCATATTTAGAACAAAGTCATGAACGTATTCCTTCTGCAGAAGAAATTGCAAAAGAATTAGACATGACTGTGAATGATGTAAAAGAATCGATGAAGAATTCTGGAAGACACGTATCTATGGATGCGCCGCTTGTAGAAGGAGAAGATTCTAACTTATATGACGTATTAAATTCTGGTGAATCGCCAAATCCTGATAAAGAATTATTACATGAGTCTTTAAAAACGGAAATTGAGCGTGCATTAGAAACATTAACTCCAAGAGAAGCAGACGTAATTCGTTTGTATTTCGGATTAGGAAATCAACATCCTATGACTTTGGAAGAAATTGGAGAAACTTTCGACTTAACTCGTGAGCGTGTACGTCAAATTAAAGAAAAAGCGATTCGTCGTTTAAAACACACTTCACGTAGTAAAATATTAAAAACATATTTAGGATAATCTCCTAAAAACCGCACAGCAGTTTAGTTTTTATAACATAACTGTTCGTTTTTTGATTGATGAATGACGCTCTCGCATTGCGAGAGCGTTTATTTTATAGTACTTTTGTCGGCAAAACAACAACACAACACTACAACTTATGTCTACAAAACGAATTGCGCCTTCTATCCTAGCCGCAGATTTTGCCAACTTACAACGTGATATTGAAATGGTCAACCAAAGTGAAGCCGATTGGTTTCACATCGATATTATGGATGGCGTTTTTGTTCCAAATATTTCATTTGGAATGCCAGTTTTAAAAGCAATTAATAAACATGCTACAAAAACTATCGATGTACATTTAATGATTGTTGATCCTGATCGTTATATTCAAACCTTTGCCGATTTAGGCGCAGATGTACTTACGGTTCATTACGAAGCTTGCACACACTTACACAGAACGCTACAAGCAATTAAAGCTGCCGGAATGAAAGCTGGTGTAGCTTTGAATCCACATACCAATATAAATCTCTTAGAAGATGTTATTCAAGATATAGATTTGGTTTGCATCATGAGTGTAAATCCTGGTTTTGGTGGTCAGTCCTTTATTGAGAATACTTATGACAAAGTAAAAAAGTTAAAAGCTTTAATCACCTCAAAAAATGCTTCAACCGAAATTGAAATTGATGGTGGTGTAAATGATAAAAATGCCAAAGCTTTAGTAGATGCTGGCGCAGATGTTTTGGTAGCAGGAAGCTTTGTATTCCGTTCTGAAAATCCGACAAAAACTATCCAAAATTTAAAAAGTATAGTTTCTTAGACGATACTTTTCTAACGTATAAAAACCACATAAAAGCTATCTTTAAACGATAGCTTTTTTTATTCAATACTTCAAAAAAATTGATTTTTACACGGCTATTTTCTCTATAAAAAAAATTATTAAGCGTGCATTTTTTAATCAGAAAAAAACACTTATTGACTTTTTGCTGCAATTTTTAGCTAAAAATCAATGTAAAAATGGTCCCATTTTATTGACAAAATACAGCTTTTTTAGTGTCAATTCCCTGAATCTATACTTCATTTTGGACATTCACATATAATTTTCGCAATTCACTAAATAACAAATACTTACACACAATGCTACTATTCTACTTTCCGTGAATATAGAACTTAAATTCATGAAAACGGAGTGCTTTCTGTTGTGTAAGGTTTGTAACAATACTACATTTACATATACCGATTTTATAGCTGTCCCTATTAGCCGACATAACTAATGTTAACTTTAAAAACTGTATTGAATGTCATCAAATGAATTATCGTTAAAGTACGACCTTCTCAATTCCCAAATGAATCCGCATTTCATAAATAATGCAATTCAAAGTATCTGCAATTCCATGACCAAAGGAAATGTGAGTCAATCTATAAACTGGCTTAATAGACTTTCACATTTGTATAGACTTGTACAAAAGTCTACCAAATGCAAATTGATCGATTTACAAGAAGAATTAGAAATTTCAACATTGTATATCGAATTACAACGCGACCTTTTTGATAAAGGTTTTTCATATGAAATTAAAATCGACGAATTACTGGATGGTGATTTAGAGCATACAAAAGTGCCGCCATTAATTTTTCAACCTTTAATTGAGAATGCAATCTTGCATGGTTTGAAAGGAAAAAAACGAACTGGCGAAGGTAAATTACTTATCACCATTACTGTAGAGAAAGATATGTTATATGTATGTATTACAGACAATGGAAACGGAATCACAAAAACGAAAAAACAACTCAATGAAGCATCAGGAATTTCATTAGAAAACATCAATGAACGCTTAAAAATCATTAATGAAGGAAAATCAGATAAGAAGCTTTTAGACGTACGAACACTAAAAAATGACACAGGTATAGCACTAGGGACACAAAGTTGCCTTAGAATCCCGCTTATACAACTCTAAAAGCCTGCCACATTCATATTTAACATGAGTTTTACTCTATTGTATATATTTGGTAGTTTTGCTCTAAATTCTTCAGGAGTTTCAAAGAAATGTTCTACCAAAACAGATAAAAATTCATACTGATTTTCAAAAGCATAATCGCGCAAATACTTCATATCAATCAACCTTTTTTGCGCATCTTTATTTGTGAGCGACAAGAGCAATAATTTATAATGTTTTAAAAAATTTGAAGCGCTATAACTACTTTCTGTTAAAAAACTAAAATGAACTGCATGTGTCAATTCATGTATTCCTAAATTTAAGTTATCATCTTCAATTTTAATACCTTCTTGAAAATCTTCCCAAGAAAAAACAATCGTTTTGTAACCAGGATTTGCCTCTCCTTTGTGAAATTGTTGTGTAATATTTGAAAAATAACTTTCTGGATACACTAAAATTGTTTCAAATTTAGACAACAAATACCTACTAAAACCAAACGTAATCATAATCGCCGTAGAAGAAATTAATAATTTCATACGTTCTGTTACGATTAAATCTTCACGACCTACAAACGTATGATAATCGATAAAGCGCAACACTCTATGTTCAAAAACACATTGTTCTTTTGGTTGTAATTTATTGTAAAAAGAGAATTCTTCAGCAACAAGAGCACGTTGTCTGTCTGTAAATCGGTTTGGAAATACCACAAAACGATGCAAGTTAGTTTCCTGATAAAAAAATCCTCTCAGATATTTTAGTGGCAATAGTAATTTTTTAAGGAATACACGCAGTACGAATACAATCGGTAATCGGTTTATACAATATTAAGTTGTTGCTAAAATAAGTATTACTAACGTAGAAAAACAAAATTATTGCAAGAATTACCGCTCAGCACCTATGTAAACATACAATATTGAATCATTCGCACGTTATAATACAAACCGATCAAATGATAAAACATTACAATACATTACTTCTAATTATGTTCCTCGGAATCACTTACACCAAGTGTTTCAGTCAAAATAAACGCGATTTTAATATGTATACCTACACAAATTTAGAAGCTGGTTATAGTTATAGTTTTGGTGAACCAAACAATCGAAATTTTCACTTACTTTCTGTAGGATTGAATAAAACAACATATGGCGGAATGCATGGCGCTGGTTATGGTTACGGAATTGCCACTGATGTTGGACTCAATACTAGAAACTTTACGATTGGACCAAAGATTAATGGTTTTTTATACTTTCAATTTATTGTGATTGGTTCTGAAGTTGCTGTATATACCGATTTTAAACAAACCACATTGCGATATATTCCGATCTTTGGAATTGGTGGCGAAAAAGCTAAACTGACGATTAATCCGCAAATAATATTAACAAATAAAAGCTTTGAACCTATTGATAGAGGTTCCATACAATTGACAGTTAATTTTTCTTTGGATAAACGGCAAAAAAAGCACAAATCTATCTCAGACTTCAATCAAAAAGAATAATTTTTCTAGGAAAAAGGAAAAACTTACACGTTTTCTGTATGAGATCATTTAATAATTATATATTTTTAGCATTAAAATTGATACTGATGAAGTTTACGCCAACCCTAAAATATCTGGCACTTGCAATTTTATTTGCGTTTGCAAGTTGTTCTGATGATGACTCACCGATTGTAACTCCTTCTGGAGATAATCCAGATCCAGATCCTATAAATTTAGCTCCTGAAGTCGAAATTTATGAAGCTGACAAGATTCACAATAACTTAACATTGGCGATTCATGCGGGTAAAAATTTCTCTACATTAATAGACAAAACTGGTCAGGTGGTTCATGAATTTACTTTTGACAATGTTTTAGGAAATGACTTAGAAATTTTACCGAATGGAAAACTTTTAGGAATTTTTAAAGAACCAAATACTCAAATTCAATTTGGTGGTGCTGCTGGAATTGCAAGAATCATAGATTTAGATGGAACTGTTG
Organism: Kordia sp.; assembly: GCF_965224175.1. Classification (GTDB taxonomy): domain Bacteria; phylum Bacteroidota; class Bacteroidia; order Flavobacteriales; family Flavobacteriaceae; genus Kordia. Next base: position 4,512,084 of record NZ_OZ245041.1, on the reverse strand, counting down.
AATGGGAATATATTTTAAATAGTGCTGATTTTGTATTACATCATGATGTAGAAATGCTCCCAAATGGAAATATTTTATTATTAATATGGGAACGTATTCTTGAAGCAGAAGCAGCATTACAAGGATCGGTAAACCCTGGTGATATTTACCCTGAAAAATTAATTGAAATTAATCCCACTACAAACTCAATAGTTTGGGAATGGAGAAGTTTTGATCACATCATTCAAGATGATGATGCTTCACTTCCTAATTATGGAATTGTAAGTCAACATCCAAATAAATTTAACATCAACTACAATCCTGCCAGTAACGGAGATTTCATGCATGCGAATGGTTTTGATTATGATACAGAAAAAGACGTAATCTACTTAAGTGTTAACGGTTTTAGTGAAGTGTGGGTTATTGACCACAGTACAACAACCGCTGAAGCAGCGACTGATACTGGTGGAAATTATGGTAAAGGTGGCGATATCATATACAGATTTGGAAATCCACGCGCATACGATAACATGATGGGAGAAGTTAGAAATGATCGTAATCACTACCCTAATTTATTAGAAAATGGTGTGCCTGGTGAAGGAAATATACTACTATATGTAAACGGATTCTCCGAAGAAGTTTCTACAGTATACGAACTAGAAATGCCTGCTACATTTTCATTGACTCCAAATACTGACAATGAACCTAATGTAGTTTGGTCTTATACAAACGTAGCTATGTATTCTGCTAAAGTTTCTGGAGCAGAACGTTTGGCTAATGGAAATACTTTGATTTGTGAAGGTGATTTTGGTTTTTGGGAAATTACGCCTGAAAAAGAAATTGCATGGCGCTACAATGGCGGTGCAGGTTCTTTCTTTTGGAGAGCTTACGATTATGAAGTAGATGACCCTGTATTAGCAAGTTTCGGACTGTAATTACATAAAAAACATATCACAAAAAAGGCAAACACATGTAAGTTAAACATCTGTTTGCCTTTTTGATTTTACCATATTTTCACTGATAAAATAATCCTTTTTTTATTCTAAAAATTTCTACAGATTAAAAAAAATAAAAAATTCATGTAATAAAATCCACTTTGAGCCACTAACGAAATAAAGACCGTTTTTAAAAACAAAAAAAACTCAAAATGGTATTCTATTTTTTCATACAGAACATACTTTTCTATTTTCTACCGAATCTAGTATATAGTATCATGAATTCAAAATTTATACAAATCCTGATTATTTTCAGTTGTATTGTTGTAAGTATTGTAATTTTAAAAATCATCAAGACACACGCAAAATATACTTTTTAATGAGTCAAGATTTTTACACTTTACAAATTCTTCCGCATGCCGCAATTATTATTAAAATATGTCGCGCATACAGCAATTCTCAAGAAGATTTTGAAGACTATTATCAAGAAGTTTGTTTACAAATTTGGCGTAGTCGTGAAAACTTCAGCGGAAAGTCAGCATGGTCAACCTGGATTTATAGAATCTCTTTAAACGTGTGTTTAACACTCTTGAAGAAAGACAAGAAAAATGCAAAAACTTTTGTTTCGGACGCGATTCCAAAAGATGTTGTAGAAGACAGTCAAGCATTTTTTAAAGAAGAATCCTTAAATGTGCTCTACCAAGCTATCAAACAATTAAATGAAATAAACAGAGCCATTATTCTTTTGTACTTAGAAGAGAAATCGTATGAAGAAATAGCAAACATTATGGGAATGAATGTCAATACTATTGGCGTTCGCATCAATCGAATCAAAGAACAGCTTAAAAAATTAGTACATGGAAAAATCAATTGAACATATCTGGAAAGAAGGTTTTATGAATAATGACGCATTAGTCGCTCCAAAAATTCAAAATCTATACAATCAAAAATCACAACACTTAGGCGACAAGCTGATGCGTATGTTGCATACAGAACCCAAAGTATTGTTGATGATGGCAGTTGTATTTTTAGTAGGGAATTACGCAATTGGCAATAGTTTTTGGTCAGGAAGTATTGCTTCTATTTGGTGTATTATTTGGTATTTTATTGTGAAAAAGCAAATTCAAAATATTGAAGAAGCCAATAAAGAAGTAAATTGTTACGACTTCTTAAAGTCATTACACAGACTATTGTTACAAAGTCGAAATTCTGTAACAAAAATGCTTTGGATTGCTACGCCAATGTTGGTGTTACCAATGGCGATTTATACTTATTACAATCAGTATGACAAAAATTTTGGAGAAATCTTTGGTGTAGAAAGTTTAGCGTATCCTAACGAATTATTGTTTGCCATAGTTCCTTTGGCAACAGTATTTTCAGTGGTATTTTATCGTTTTTCTTTCAAACTAGGATATGGACCAATTGCGGATAAATTAAAACTACTTATTCAGGATATGGAAAGTTTAAAAGAAGAATTGTAAAAATAGAAAATATCGTTCTGAGCTTTCTAATCAATTATTTCGGGCAAGCCCACGAAACATTGAACGGAAACAATTAAAAATATTTCGGCACAAGCGTCAGAGCATTTAAATCTCGATTATTGAGTAAAGTTCAGAACGACATTTTTTCATGATTCTTTCACCACTTCCCACATTCTATCTGCATTCAAGCGAAAGCTCTCTACATAATCAAAATTACAATGATCAGGCGCAATGATAGATAAAAATGGTTGTTGATTTCGGTCGCGATACAAATGATAAATCTCACCAACAATAGGTTCAAAGTTAAATTTCGCGTTATAGATCAAGTTATTATATTCAAACTTTTCCATCAATGCGTCATATTCAGCTTTCAATTCATCATACTTCGCCTTCACTTGTTTGTTTACTTTATCAATATTTACATTTTTCCAAGTTACCGTATCTGGTGTCGTAATTACTGGCGCACCAACATTTGTTGCATACGGTTTTAAGCCAGCGTTATAACTGTTGCTTTCTTCGTCAAAAACGACATTATCTGGTCTTTTATCTTCTTCTTCTTGCATAACTTCAGTTTCTACTTTTCTTTAGTACTTATCAGGATTCGCAATAATAGCTTGTGCTCTATTTTTTAACGCATCCAATTTTGTTTTGTCCATTTTATTCAACAGACTCATCATCATACTCATTCGCTGATTGTCTTTAAAATACGCTTGTTTTTCATCTAAAAAATTCCAATACAAAGCATTAAACGGACATGCATCTTCAGTTTCCTTTTTTGACACTTTATATGCACAACCTTTACAGTAATTACTCATTTTATTGATATAGCTTCCGCTGGAAACATATGGTTTGGTCGCTACCAATCCGCCATCGGCAAACTGACTCATTCCACGTGTATTTGTAATTTCAACCCATTCTATCGCATCAATATAAATACCCAAATACCATTTATCTACTTCATCAGGATGCGTTTGTGTCAACAGTGCAAAATTTCCTGTCACCATTAAACGTTGAATGTGGTGCGCATATGCTTTATTCAAACTCTGTGAAATGGCATGCTTCATACAATTCATCTTCGTATTTCCTGTCCAGAAAAAGTCAGGCAACGAATTTGTATTGTTAAGTGCATTCAAAGTTCTATAATTTGGCATTTCTTTCCAATACATTCCACGCATATATTCACGCCAACCTAAAATTTGTCGCACAAAACCTTCTACTTGCGAAATATCAATGGTTTCTTTATGTGCTCGCCAATACGAAATTACCGTTTCAATCACTTCTTTAGGATGCAACATTTTTGAATTCATCGCAAACGACAAACGACTATGAAATAAAAAATATTCGTCTGTATGCATTGCATCTTGATAATCGCCAAAATGAACTAATAATTCTTCACAAAAATAATTCAATAATTTCAAACAATCAGCACGATTTGTGGGCCAATGAAAGTTCTCGACATCTATATTTCCAATAGTAACAACCTCAGCTTTCTGAATCATTTCATAAATAGCTACAACTGAATTTTCTAGTTGTTTTTCTTGCGGGATTTCAGGCGAACCTTTCCATTTTTTACGATTACTTTGATCAAAATTCCACTTTCCTCCTTCTGGATTCTTGGCATTCAACATCATAATATCGTATTTCTTTCGCATATCTCGATAAAAATACTCCATCACTATTTGCTTTTTTCCTTTAAAAAAATCTGCAAAATCAGTACGTGAAGTCAAAAAATGTTCGGAGTCAACTGCTTTAGTTTCAATGGTAATTTTTTCGCAAAAAGCTTTCAATTGTTCATCCAGACGATATTCATCTGGCAATTGATATTCAAACTTTTCAATATGATGTTCGCTAATGAGTTGTTGTAAATTTTGAATTAAATCTTGTTGATTTTTAGCATCATCCAAAGTATAATATATCACAGTATGTTCATTGATTGTCAACCAATCTGCAAACGAACGCATACTTTTAAAAAACGCCACTACTTTCTGAATATGATGTTTTACATAATCGGTTTCTTGGCGCATTTCTGCCATAAAATAAAGTACATCATCACTGGTTTTAGTATACCAAGAATGTCCATGATGTAATTGATCACCTAATATAAGTCGTAATGTCTTCATTAAAATAAGCTTGTTTGTAACCAGAGATTTTGAAATTTGTTGCTCGCATCATAACGTTCTGCTTGGAGTTTTACATTAAATGTTCGGTTTCGCGGATCGTTTCCAACGCCCGATACATACAACCAATTTCCATAATTACTATGTACGTCGTAATCTATCAATTGCGATTCAAAATACGCGGCGCCAATACGCCAATCAAGCTTTAGTGTTCTGGCAAAATACGAAGCTACGTTTTGGCGACCACGATTGCTCATCCAACCTGTGTGTTTGATTTCGAGCATGTTTGCATTTACAAAAGGTTCAGCTGTTTCTCCATCAATCCATTGTTGAATCAATTTTACATCGCTACTCCATTCGTACGGTGTTTGCAAAATACCTTCTAATTTGAAGATATCGTTTCCGTGTTTTAGGGAAATATATTTAAAAAAATCGCGCCAAATCAATTCAAAAATCATCCAATACGTCGATTGATTTTTAACGATTTCTGATTCGTATTTTTTTACTTCATGATAAATCATTCTTGGAGATAAACTTCCGTTTGCCAACCAAGCTGAAAATTTAGAACTGTAATCCGTTCCGACCAATCCGTTCCGTGTTTTTTTATAGTATGATAATTTTTTCGTGTTCCATGCATAGTCTTCTAAACGTTGCAAACCTGCCTTTTCTCCGCCTTTGAAAGGAAAAGCTGTTCGTGTGTCTTTATGGATCTTTGATAATCCTAAATCTTTTAATGTTGGGACTTTCGTCAGATGTGTCACGCGGTTTTTCTCTGGCATCTTTGAAATTGTTTCCATCGCGCGAACTTTCGCATACTTTTCACATTTTTTTCGAAATACGGTAAAAACTTGAGGGATTTTATCGATAGTCATCGGAATATCTTCTGGATGAAACAAAAACTGATCATAACTTTCGATCCAATGAATTTCACTTGAAAGTGCTTTTTTTACATTATTCGCAATAGCAACTTCTTCCGAAGTCCATTCCTTTTGCAAATACACAGACGTTATATTGTGAATTTTCACATACTCAGGAATAATTTCTTCAGGCTTTCCTACGTGTACAAACAATGGAATATTCAATGCATTCAATTGATCTTGTAACTCTGTAACTGTTTCAATCAAAAACTGCGCACGATATTTTTCTGTTCTTACAAATCCGAAGCGATCTTTTTCAAAATGACGCGGATCAAAACAATACACAGCCATCACAAAACTGTTTTCTTTTGAAGCCTTTACCAAAGAAACCTGATCGTGAATACGTAAATCATTTCTAAACCAAACCAATCCTGTTTTAGTCATTCTTTCTATTTTTATTTCTACGACAACGCTCACTACAATACTGAACTTCGTCCCAAACACGCTCCCATTTTTTACGCCAAGTAAATGGACGCTCACAGACTTTGCAAACTTTTGTTGGTAAGTGTGCTTTCTTCATATTTAAATTTTGTTCAACAAATTTAACAAATAATTAAACGAAACTTTTAAAGACATTCAAAATTGTATCTTTACTTAGCTAATTTGAAATCATTATGAATATTAAATATACGCTTGGCGCGATCGTTTCCGTTCCTTTATTGCCACTTTTGTACGTTCAAGGAAAGAAGATTCAAAAAACAATTCCACAATTACCAGAAGCAACAGGAATTGAAGGAATCTGTGAAGTTTCAAGCAATACAACATTTCAATTGATTACTATTGGTGAAAGTACCATTGCTGGCGTTGGAGCTATTACACATAAAAACGGTTTTACAGGAACACTCGCAAAAACATTATCTGAGAAAATTTCGTCCACGATTTCATGGAAAGTCTACGCAAAAAGCGGTTACACTGCAAAACGTGTCAACAATGAAATTATCACAACTATTACCGAAAAAACTATCAATCTTATCGTGATTGGACTTGGCGGAAATGATAGTTTCAAATTACATTCTCCTAAAAAATGGAATGCAGCTGTTCGCGAATTGATTACAACTATTCGCACAACTTATAAAAAAACACCGATTGTTTTTATCAATATGCCACCAATTAAAGAGTTTCCGGCATTCACATCTACCATAAAATTTGTGATTGGGAATTTGGTACAATATCTTGGCAAAGAACTTGAAAAGCTTGTAAAAGATTTCGATAATGTATATTATTATTCTAAAATCATTGAATTTGACGATTATATTGAACGTATGAAGTTAGATGCTACACTCGAAGATTTTTTTAGTGATGGTGTTCATCCTTCTGAATTTGCGTATCAAATCTGGGCAAAAGATGTGGCAGATTATATCATGGAACATAAAATTATAAAGTAGTTCCACCATCAATTATAATTTTTTCGTTTCGTAATACCCAAGAATGCTCAGACAATAAAAAAGAAACAATTGGTGCAATATCTGTTGGTTGTACAATTCTACCAATTGGAGCTGTTTCTGAAAAATGCTTCAGTAAATCATCAATAGCTGCATCTGTCATTCCTGATTTTTTCTGAATTGGACTTTGTGTAACGCCAGGACTAACTACATTGATTCGAATTCCTTTTGGTGCCAACTCTACATTTAACACTTTCGCAATACCTTCTAAAGCGGCTTTGCTTGCTGTATAAACACTTGTGTTGGCAAATGCTTTAAATACCACAATAGAAGTATTTAGCACAATACTCGACGGATTTCTTAATAAAGGAATAAACTTTTGTATGGTAAAAAACGCTCCTTTGAAGTTAATATTCATCGTTTCATCAAAAACCGACTCCGTAGTTTCTTCAAAGCTTGCGGCTTTAAAAATCCCTGCATTGATGAACATACCATCTATTTTTTGAAACTTCTCTTTTACATTAAAAACCAATTGATCAATTGCGGTAAGTTTTGAAGTATCAGACACAAATCCTGTGGCATTGCTTCCGAGTTGCTGTAAAGCTGTCTCTAATGTTTTTTGGTTTCGCCCAGTAATAATCACATTACACTGTTGTTTTTCTAAATAGATAGCACATGCAAGACCAATTCCTGAAGTTCCTCCCGTAATAAGAAATACTTTATTTTTCATACTTTTTTTGATCAAATGTAGATTAAAGCTACCTTTGAATCAAGTACTTACTTTTTAGTGCGTGACTTACTTTACAGTAGGAAAATTGTTTTTAAAGGCTTTATGGAATTAAAAAATACTGAAAAAAAATACGAAGCTGCTCAAGAATGCCCTATTACAATTTTTATGGAGCGAATTGGCGGAAAATGGAAACCTGTCATTATTTGGTTGTTACTGTTGCACGAAGTCATGCGATTCAATGAACTGGATAAAGCTATGACAGGAATCAGTCAAAAAATGTTGTCTCAACAATTAAAAGATCTAGAAAAACTTCATATCATTTCACGCAAAGTCTATCCAGTAGTTCCTCCAAAAGTAGAGTATCGTCTCACAGAAAGAGGAACTTCACTGAAACCATTATTAACGCAAATGATGCAATGGAGCAATGAGCATTTACAATAAATAATTGAATTGTAATTTACATTTTTTCAGGTTGGACTATTTTCTCTTTGTAGCCTCTACCAAATACAATTCCTAAGTGGATTCCAAATAAGTTTCGTTTTCTATTTAAATTTAAAAAAGGCGCTAACTCAATTACTGTTCTATTGAAAAAACGACATTGAATACTAGCTCTTACATGAGTTCCATAAATGATAGTTCCTGAAGTTTCTTCTGGTTGTACAACCAAAGTTGGCGGACTTCCTACTCCAAAAAAACCAGGACTAGTGCGTGGCGAATATGAATAACTATAATTATGTTCTTTATATCTTACCAATGAAGGTCCTAATTGAAAGTCTATGATAAATCGGTTATTAATTTTATAACCTTTAGAAGCAAAAGCGGCAAACACTCCAAAAGAATCTCCTGCAAGACCATTTCTACGAACTCTTGTAAAAGGTTCATCAACTGTTGGATTAAAATTACGAATGCTGGTACTTGGTGGATTGCTATCAAATGGTTTTGAATCAAATAATGCACTTGTAGTATTAAGACCAAAACCCCATAATTTTTTATTTTGCAACTGTAGCATTAAGGAAGAACTCAAACTTCTTCTATCTTTTGCTATCATTGAGCCAAATCCGACATGAAAAGTAACATAAAATTTATTAGCATTTGTAGTTTCTTTCTTTTTTGTCTGCGCACTACTCGTCTTTGAAAAAGCAGTTATAATAAGTGCTAACATTAGTATTTGTTTTACAGATCGTTTCATAAAATCGATTTTTTAATGATTATCAAACAAGTTTAAAACAACCTGAAAAAAGTAATGTCCGAAATCATCCATAGAACAAAAAATCGGACAATTTTAGCTAAAAAAAACACAGAAATCGCATTTATGATGTAACTTTATGATTCCTTACTATTACCAACATTTTTACACCTAATCACAATGTCAAAAGTAAAAGAGGAAACCGTTTTTATTTCTGAAAAGGCAACACAATTATTTTCAAAAGTTGATTTTGCCGATACATTTTCTACCACGAATCAAAAAGATTCCATCGAAGAAATTACCAATCAAATTTTTAATACTTCGCCAAAATGGGTTGGTTTTTTATTTAAAATTCGAAATGCTATTGTACAATTCTTTGGACTGAAAACCGAAATTCCAAAAGATCTTAACAATGATTTTAAAGTTGGTGGTTATATAAAGTTTTTTAAGATTTATGATATTTCGCCAAATGAAGTTATTTTAGGAGCCAATGATAGTCATTTAAATTTTAGAGCTATTGTTACTGACACCAATGAACCTAAGCATAATGTAAAAGTGACAACTTTGGTTGAATACAATAATAAAAAAGGAAAAATATACATGAACCTCATCAAACCATTTCATAGAATGGTTGTAAAACGTATGGTTGGTCAAGCGTTTAGAAGTTCTTAGAAAAATAATTTAATAATGTGTCCTCTTTTGTCTTTGGTCAAACGTCTTAAAAATATAACAATATAAAAATACACTATTATGAAAGAATTTATGATGATTTTCGTCGGAGCTGATTACGCTGATTTAGGGCTTTCGCCAGAAGAATTACAAAACCGTATGGGAAAATGGTTTGCTTGGGGAAATAAAATGGAAGAAGCAGGCATTTTACGCGGAGGAAATGCATTGAATCCTCAAATTCGTCGTATTGTTGGAGAAAATCGTACCGTAACCGATTTGACTTCTACAGAAGTGAAAGAAATTATTGGCGGTTACTATTTAGTTGTCGCGAAAGATTTTGACGCAGTTCAAGAAATTGCACAAGATTTTCCAGATTACGATTTGGGCGGAACTGTTGAAATTAGAGAAGTAACTGTTTTTGAAGATCATTAAGAAATGGAATCAAAACTCATAGACCATTTATTCCGCTATCACAGTGGAAAAATGGTCTCTGTGTTAACCCGAATTTTTGGGCTTGCACATCTCGAAATTATCGAAGATGCGGTTCAAGACACATTTATAAAAGCCAGTGTTGCGTGGCGACAGCAACAACCTGAAAATCCAGAAGCTTGGTTGACCAAAGCAGCCAAAAATAGAGTGTTGGATATTTTTAGGAAATTAAAAACTGAAAAAAAATTACTTCCTAACCTTCAGCAGAGTCGCGATTTTATTGCCGTCAATGAATTATTCTTAGACACCGAAATTGAAGATGCGCAATTGCGTATGATTTTCACGGCATGTCATCCAAATTTAGATCCACGCGATCGAATCTCATTTGCCTTAAAAACTGTTTCTGGATTTAGTATTAAAGAAATTTCCTCTGCATTATTGACTAAAGAAGAAACTGTAAAAAAACGTTTATTCCGCGCTCGAAAAATTATTCAAAAAGGAGATATCAAATTTCATATTCCACAAGGAAAAGCATTGCCACAACGTTTGGAAAGTGTAATGGAAGTATTGTATTTAATTTTTAACGAAGGATTTCATTCCAATACACAAGAAACCTTGATTCGTAAAGAATTATGCGGAGAAGCTATGCGATTGTGTCAAATGCTGCTCAAAAACGAACTCACACGCACTTCTGCAGCTTATGCATTATTTGCTTTGATGTGTTTTCATTCGGCGCGTTTGGAAGCTAAAATAAATTCTGCAAACGAAATTCTCGATTTAAAACATCAAGATCGTAGTTTATGGCACTTTCCACTAATTCAACTTGGGAATACAATGATGAATAAAGCAGTGATAGATACTGAATATTCTTGTTACCATTACGAAGCCGCCATTGCCGCTGAACATTTACGCGCTTCACATTTTGACGAAACCAATTGGACTAAAATTTTATATTGGTATGAATGTTTGTATGAAATGCAACCTACGCCAATTCACACATTGACCATGGCAGTTGTATGTTTGCAAAACTTAGATTTTAACAAAGCAAAGCAGTATTTGAATCAACTCAAAGCTAGCGATTTAGAACAACGTAGTTATTTATACTACGGAACACTTTCTGACTACTATGTAGCTACTAAAAATATCCCAAAAGCTATTGAAAATCTTAACTTAGCGTTAAAAACAGTCACAAATTCTTCTGAAAAGGAATATTTACAGAAAAAACGAGTAGATTTAGTTTCAAAATTTAATCGCTCTTGATTTTGTAAAGTATCTAACACCATGAAAAGTCTCTTTTACTCATTCTTGTTTTTCATGATCACTTTTTCTGTTGACGCACAAGAAAATTTAGTTTTCAAAGAAACTGATTCCTTGAAAATAGATCATGAAAAAATTGCAACTGTGATCAACTTCACCTTTGAAGATTTAGCCGAAAATGAAATTATAGATTCTTTACGAAGAAAAACAAAACTACATCTAAATTCTTTAGCGCACTGTATGATGCTTTACAGTATTAGTAAAAGTATGCGATTATCTGAAGGAGAGAAGAAAGCTCTTGAAAACCGCGTTATAGAAATCGCAGAACGTTTTTACAGTTCAAATAAATACATATTATTTCGTAAATTCAGGCGAAACTCAGACGATAGAAGTATGTTTATTAAAGATACTTTCAAAGGAAAAAAAGTGGCTATCATCCTCTTTGGCGGCAATTGTGTTATAACAAGATTTGATGTCCTCAGAGGAGAAATCCGTGCTATATTTAATACAAAAATGGAAGCTTTACTAAGCAAATAATTCTCATCAAAAGCAACAATTTGTGTATATTTCAAAAGAAAATTGTAGGTTTACATATAACTTAATAATACATATATGAAATTTTCATTAACATTGCTACTTTCTTTATTTCTCATTGGAAATATATACGTTGCACAAGCACAAAAAGGAGATTCATCAAAAGAACCAAAAGCCGGAATGGTTGTTACGATTAATGGTAAAGATTATAAAATTTCCGAAGGCGAAGAAATTAGGCGAGACGGAAATACGATTTCGGTAACGCTAGCCAATTCAAAAACATTTGATAACGGAACTATTTCCTTTGATTATCCTACAAGTTTCGGTTTTGAATATGAATCTTCTTTCGGATATAAAAACTGGACATTTGATGGTAACAATTATGTCATCATGTATTTTGAAATTGCTGTTGGAACTTTAGATAGTTTTGTTGATGAAATTTCAGGAAGATTTGGAAAAAGTAACTGCAAAATTGAAAAAACATCACTTCAATTAGGAAGCAGAAAATTGAAAGGGAAAAGAATCAACGTAAATCTTATGGGAGAAAAACTGACCTTAGATTTACTAGAGATAAAAATGAAAGACGGAAAAACAAGAATTATCGCTTTTCAAGATTCTGCTGACGAATATGGAAATCCAACAGAAGAAGGAAAAGAAACTATCAAAATGATTGACAAATCGATTATGTACAAAAAGTAAAATCTATATAAACGTGCATGAAACGCTAGCTTGATTTTTTCTTGTTAGCGTTTTTTTATGCCATATGCTATCTTTTTATGAGGTAAAATGTTTAATATTTCTTAAATTTAGAAACAACACTAACCAATCATTCATCAAATGAAAATCTATTCGTATATCTCAAAATTCTACGTATTATTTGCGATTGTTTTACTAACAGCTTGCGCTGGAGAAACTAAAAAAAATGTTGAGCAACCAAGTAACGAAGTAACTTCAGAAACTCCTGAAACTATTGAAGCTGCCGAAGAAACAAATGAATTTGACACATATTATATTTGGGTAGACAATATCAATGTACGTGCTATTGCTAGCACAAAAGGAGAAATAATTGGTACTTATAAAGGAACTGACTTAACATTTACTGGAAAAAAATCTAATTCAACAGAGGAAATCGTACTGCGTAGTGTTGTTTACAACAGTCATTGGCTAGAAGTAACCACAAAAGATGACAAAAAAGGCTGGATTTTTGGTGGCGCTGTAAAAAATGAAGGCGATGATGTGGCAAATGATATCATCACCAATGAACAATTTAGCTTCCCACACTTTGGGACATTTAATGTAAAATCATGGTCTGATTTAGGCATTACACGAAAAGAAGCTGGTGATGCTGAAACTTCTGTTTATAGCTACTTAAAAGACGGAAAAATCATAGAAATTGAAAAAACAGAATTCGGAGAATATGGCTATGATCATATATACAGACTTATGGATGATAAAAGAAATCTTCTCAAAGAACGAATTTTCACATTTGATGTAGATGTTGGTAATGATGACAAAAGAATCATGGAAATTATGGAAATGGTCAAAGATTATACAACCAACAAAAAATACACACGCAGTCAAAAAGTACGCAAACACTTTATGCAAATGAATGCCAAACCACTTATGGTAAATGGTACATGGGAAGTTGTCAATTTTGACAAAAATAGCGAGCAATAAAAACTCTAAAAATAGTATGGTTGAATGATTTCTTTTTGAAGAATTAATTACTTCAATACTAAAAACCATTCTAAAAATCACGTAGTTGTACGCTAATTTCTTTAAGTAGATTATTATAATTTTAATCAAAACAATAATCTATGAATCTTACCAAACTACCAGAACAACCAGACATTATCTTAATCATCACTGATCAAGAACGTGCTACTCAAAACTTCCCGGAAAATTGGGAAACCGAAAATCTAAAAACCATGACATTCTTAAAAGATCATGGCTTTACTTTCAACAAAGCGTTTTGCAACTCTTGTATGTGTTCTCCAAGTAGAACCACTCTTTTTACAGGCGTATATCCATCACAACACGGCGTTACGCAAACGCTTACTTTTGGCGGACGCTATTCGGATGCCGAAATACAACTCAATCCAAAAATATACAATATGGCACGAATGCTTTCTGGTGAAGGCTACGATGTGCAATACAGAGGAAAGTGGCATTTAAGCAAAGGAGAATCTGAAAATGGCTTAACAGCTTCAGATATAGCACTCACAGGATTTAGAGGATGGATTGCACCTGACGCCGGAGAAGATGTAAAACCACAAAACTTTGGTGGTGGATATGCAAATCATGATGAAATGTACATTCAACAAGGAATCGATTTTTTACAAAAAGTGCGTAGCGATCGTGAAAATGGTAAAAAACGCGTTCCATTCTGTTTAGTATTATCATTAGTAAATCCACATGATGTTTTAGCATATCCAAATGGTGTAGACTTTGGATATTCGGAAAGTGATTGGTCTGGCAGAAGTGTTGGTTTACCGTATTCAGTAAATGAAGATTTACTAAAAAATAAAAAACCAATGGCACAATTCCAGATTGTCCAATCGGCAAACATTCTTTTAGGAGATTTGCCAAATGATGATGATAAATTAAACTACATCAATTTCTATGCACATACACTAACAAAAATAGATCGTCAAATCGGACAGTTCATTAACGAATTGTATCGTGTAAGTGACACTGGAAATAGTATGGCAGATGAAGCTCTTGTGATTCGTATTTCAGACCACGGAGAAATGGGCTTAGCACATGGAGGCATGCGACAAAAAGCATTCAATGTGTATGAAGAAACACTGAATGTTCCAATGGTATTCTCGAACCCTATCCTATTTCCTAGTAAAGATAAAAACGGAAATGCAATCGCACAACGTAATTCTAACGAACTCGCTACATTGATCGATATTATGCCAACTATCGCAGCAATTGCTAATGTAGAAAATCCGTCAAAAGCATTACAAGGAAACAGTTTATTACCCATCATCGCAGAAGGAAAAAGCGTTCAAGATGAAATTCTATTTACCTTTGATGATACCAAAGCAAGTTCGGCAGATCATGCTTCGGCAGTATTAGCTGCCAATCGAATTCGTTGCATTCGTACCAAAGAATGGAAATTTGCTTATTACTTCCACGCTTTAGGAAGTTATCCTACAATGTATGAATTGTATCGTTTGACAGATGCTGAAGATAACGAAATGGAAAATCTTGCTTACAATCCTGAATATAAAGATATCAGAGACGAATTAGCAAACAAGTTACAAGAAGCAGAAAACAGATTGCTTCGACGTAAAACTGTCACTGACGGACCAATTGCACTAAGTCGTTAAGCATATCATGATAAATTAAACATTCGTATTTATACGATGTTCAAAATTTTATATATTTTGTAATGAATCAAACAACCGATTCATTACAAAATATATGGTTTCAAGCATGAACATAAACGAATTACAATTTGAAAAACTTGACCTTAGTGACGTAAAAACACTTGTAACTTGGGCACAAGAAGAAGGCTGGAATCCTGGACCTAATGATGCTGAAGTATATTTTGCTACAGATCCAGATGGTTTTTACGGTTTTTATTACAAAAATGAACTCATTGCTGGCGGATCAATTGTCTCTTATCATGGTGCATATGGTTTTATGGGCTTTTTCATTGTAAAACCTGTATACAGAGGACAAGGAATTGGTGAAAAACTATGGTATTTACGACGAGATACTTTGCTTTCCCGATTGCACAAAAACGCAGCAATTGGTATGGATGGCGTTGTTGCGATGCAACCATTTTACAAAAAAGGCGGTTTTGAAATTGCTTTTAAAGATGTTCGCTATGAAAAAAAAGGAATATCTTTTCCTGTTGACAAACACATCACTTCTATCAAAGACACTGACTTTCAAGCCATTTTAGACTACGATGAAAAATGTTTTGGTTTTCCTCGTCCGCAATTTTTAAAACCTTGGTTACAGCTTCCGCGGAATAAAACATTTAAATATGTTGAGAACGATCAGCTAAAAGGTTTTGCAATTGTTCGAAAAGCAAACACAGGTTATAAAATTTGTCCGCTCTTTGCAGACAATCTAAACGTTGCGGAAGCACTTTACCAAGCTTGTTTGAATGCTGTGAATGGCGATTTATTGTACATAGATATTCCTATGAGTAATGTTGCTGCTAAAACGCTTATTGAAAAATATGATGCAAGCTATATTTTTGAATGTGCGCGTATGTATTATGGAAATCCTCCAAAGGTAGACATGGATAAAATCTTTGGAATTACGACGTTTGAACTTGGATAGTGAAATCATTTTCCAACTGACAATAACGAACATAAAGCTATTTATTAACAATTCGATTCAACTGTTTTTACTATCTTTTAGAAAATATTTACCTAAGTCATGAAACGACTCATTTCAGAGTTTTTTTAAAAAATTCTGACAGAGATTCTACTCTCTAGTATTGGGCTAAAAATGTTCTTGTCTATAGAGAACAAACTATAAGAAAACTCCAAAAACTAAAACTACAGCACTTGAAACTAAACAATAAAAAATTCATCACTACAGAAAATAAAAATGGACTTTCTTCTAACGAGACTGTTTTTCAGTATTTTCAGGAAGGAACTACAATTACTGGCACGTACAAAGGCGGCGCTATCAAAGAAGGCTTTGTTGTAGGCAAACAAATTTCTGAGAATCAAATAGAACTATTGTTCCAATGCGTTACTGATGATGGTGAACTCAAATCAGGTGCTTCTAAAGGAAGCATCTCAAAAAATGCGGACGGAAAATTACTTTTAAATTTTGACTGGCAATGGCTAAATGGCGATTTATCTGGCGGAACCTCTTCCTATATTGAATTCATTGACTAACAAGTTGTATCTTATAAAAAATCAGCTTTCATCACGCTAAAGCGATGAAATACACTACATTTGCGCAAAATTTATACGGTTATGTCTACTTTTCAGGATTTTGACTTATCAAAACAGTTGCATTATGCGATTGAAGATTTAGGTTTCACAACACCAACGCCTATTCAGAAACAATCATTTTCTGTAATTCGTGGCGGAAAAGATGTTGTGGGAATTGCACAAACGGGAACAGGGAAAACATTTGCTTATATGTTACCGCTATTGCGCGATTTAAAATTCTCAAAACAAGTCAATCCGAGAATTTTAGTCTTAGTTCCTACGCGAGAATTGGTGATTCAGGTTGTAGAACAAATTGAGTTGTTTGCAAAATATATCAACGTCCGAATTGTTGGTGTGTATGGCGGCGTAAATATGAATACACAAGCACAAAGTTTACAACAAGGTGCAGATATTGTAGTGGCTACACCTGGACGCTTATATGATTTGGTACTTAGTAGAGCATTACAACTGAAATCGATCAAGAAATTAGTAATTGATGAGGTTGATGTGATGTTAGATTTAGGATTTCGTTATCAAATCACCAATATCTTTGAATTGCTGCCTGAACAACGTCAAAATATTATGTTTTCTGCAACGATGACCGATGATGTAAATCTATTAATTGATGATTTCTTTGTGGCGCCACATAAAATTTCGATTGCCGTTAGCGGAACACCTTTAGATAATATTTCGCAAACTTGTTATGTTGTTCAAAACTTTTATACAAAAGTAAACTTGCTTACACATCTTTTAAAGGATAAAGAAACCTACAGTAAAGTCTTAGTTTTTATCTCCAACAAGCGCATCGCTGATCGTTTATTTGAATGTTTGCGAACAGATTTTGGAGAAGATGTTGCCGTAATTCACTCCAATAAAACACAGAATTACAGAATTCGTTCCATAGAAAATTTCAATGCAGGCGAAAACAGAATTCTAGTCGCTACAGATGTAATGGCACGTGGTTTGGATTTAGACATGATTACACATGTATTCAACTTTAATACTCCAAACTATCCTGAAAACTACATGCACAGAATTGGTCGTGCAGGTCGTGCAGAAGCCAAAGGAAACGCTATTTTATTCTACACTGCAAAAGAATTAGAATACAAAGAAGCGATTGAAACTTTAATGAATTATGAGATTCCGCAACTCGATTTTCCTGAAGAAGTTACTATTTCTAATCAACTGGCTCCGGAAGAACAAACGCGTATTCGTGAAGTTAACAATCCGTCAAAAACAGAAGGTTTAGCTAAAGGATTTCACGAAAAAAAGGAAAAAAACAAAAAGACCAACCAAGGTGGTTCGTATCGAAGAGAAATCGCCAAAAAATATAAAAAACCAAAAACGAGAGGTGATAAAAATTACAACAGACGTAATAAAAACAAAAGAAAGTAAACATTGGTTTTAGAAACTACAAAGCCAGCAGAGTCGCTTCAACCGTTTCTTAAGGAATATTATTTCATCCATTTACAAGCGAAACAAGATGTGAAGCACATTCCGTTAATTGATGATGGTTGTTATGATTTTGTGTTTTTTAAAGAAGCAAAAGCGAATTTCTTTCATGGGGAAAAATCAACAATGATTCCCATACAATATAAAGTGTTTACAATTCATGATTTGAAACCTCCTTTTAAAATGACCTTTTCGGACATGATTACTTTTTTTACCATAAAAGTTCAACCATGGACAAATGCTTATTTTTTTTCCTACTTACCTACAAAAGGAATTTTAGATGTTTCCATAAAAAACACTGAACTATCACAGCTTCATAATCAATTATTTACCAAAGTAACCATTGCTGAACGGATCGAATTGGCAAATTCTTTTATGCATTCCAAAAACCTAAAGCTTTCAGCAAATATGGAATTTGTAAAACGATTATGTGAACATATTTATACAGAACGCGGAGTAATTTCAGTAAACGATTTGGCGATTACTTTTGGAAAATCTCGTCAATATTTAAACAAAATATTCAAAAAAGAGGTTTTATATAGTTTGAAGAAATTTATCATCACGGTACGTATTTTGGATTTGGTAAAATATAAAGTGAAGCATCCAGAAATTTCGTTAACAAAACTTAGTTACGATTATGGTTATTTTGATCAATCGCATTTTATTCGCGATTTCAAAAACATTGCTGGCGCCACTCCTCGATATTACTTTAATAATTTACCAGAGTTTTTATTACGTCATTAGGTAGTTTCCATTTTTACAATTTTAGCACTACAGATTATTCTTTATTTGTAAAAAAACGATGCGAGCAATTCTATTTCTTTCTCTTTTCTTATTTTGTGTTGGATGTAAAAATGTAACGAAACCTACAAAAGCTTCTACAACTGTCATTAATGATTCTTTACGTATAAAAAGTGACGAATATCTCACTAAACTCACCGAGTTAAAGCAGTTTAATGGAGTTGTATTCTTGTTGAAAGATGGAAAAGAAGTGTTACGAAAAGCATATAATATTTCAGAAGATGTTACTTCTTCCCTATTTGTTACTGAAAAAAGTCAGTTTGACTTACGCTCTATATCTAAACTTTTTGCAAAAATTAGTGTATTGCAATTAGAAGAAAAAGGAATACTCAAAAGGTCTGATTTTATTAAAAAATACCTTCCTAATTTTCCTAATGGTGACAAAATTACAATCCAACATTTGATAGAAAATCGTTCTGGATTACCACGTGAATTAAGTGTTTCTAATAAAAAACTTATAGATGTATCACCAGAAGAAGTCATTGAACTTGCCGTGAGAGAAACCTTAGAATTTACACCAGGAACCGAAGAACGTTATTCTAATGTTGGTTTTCAATTGATTTATTACATCATTGGAAAAATTCATAAAAACTCATATGCAGATTATCTTCAGGATACATTTTTTACACCTTTACACATGAAAGGTTCAGGAAGTAATTTTTATGAAAATGTTGGTCAAAAAACACAGTATGCTCATGGTCATTATCTCAATGATGATACAACTATTGTGTGTGAATGTTCTATTCCTGATGATGATATGCAAATGGGAAACTTGTATGCAACTGTAGATGATTTAGTAGCATTTTCAAAACAATTTGACTCAAAAAAACATAAAGCTATTCTTCATGATGGAAGTATTTCGCATGCAGGTGGAACACGCGGAAAACGGGCTTATATTGAACGAAATTTAGACAAAAGATATACCATTATTTTCTTGGCGAATTATGATGAAGTTCCGTTTCAAAATTTAGTTACAGATTTACAGAAAATCCTTGAAGGTAAACCTGTCAACATGCCAAAAGCTATTAATAGAACAGCAATTTCTCTTCCAAGAGAACTATTACTAAAATACGAAGGAACATACGATTTTGTAGATGCTGGTCATTTAATTTTGACATTAAAAGTTGAAAATGATAGTTTATTCATTTATCAAAAAGGAAAAAACAATGGTGCTATTTATCCAGAAAATGAAACAACATTCTTTGGTGATAAAACTTCACAAGAATCAATTCAATTTGTCAAAGAAAATTCTGGAAAGTATCATATTTTGATGGACTTTAAAGGTGTGCAATGGAAGGGAATTAATATTGATAAAAAGTAGATATATTTCCTAAAATCCTGTAGTAATTTAATTGAAACTACATTTCAAAACATGTATTCATTTCTAAAAAATTACTATCTTTTTGTCATGAAAAAATTCGTCTTCATTCTTGTTTTGTTTACAGCTAGCATAAGTTTTAGTCAATCACATCCTATTGATAAAGAAAATCGAAAATGCTTAGAAAATGTTACACCTGCTACGATTAGTACGGTAAAATGTGAGAAAGAAGCATTGGTTTCTTGGAAAAAACTGATGGAAACTACATTACTACAATTAAAAGAAAATCCAAAAAATGCATCTGTGAACTTATTATTTGATTCTCAAACGCATTGGGTTAAATTTCAAAAAGCAGATTTGGCATATTATGCAGCATTCTATCATAAATTATATGAAGGTGGAACTATGACAATGGCTGCTACAGCAACACATGAAAAACGACAATTTCGTGAGCGTGCGTTGTATTTATTGACATTCTTGGAAATGTTAAATAACGAGTGACAATCAACTAAATGCCAACTCATTACTTAAAATTCAATCACAAAAAACCACATGTAAACCTGTAGTTTCAACAACAAACTTCTATTTGTAGCAAAACTTGCTTATATTTGTAGTAACGTAGATTTTTAAACCCAAACGTTATGCGAAATATTCAGAAAAACATAAAACATTTACGATCGCTCAAAGGTTTCTCACAAGAACGCTTTGCGGAAACTTTAGGTTGGTCACGTTCTATGGTTGGCTCATACGAAGAAGGTCGCTCTGAACCGCCAATTGATCGCTTGATTGATTTATCAGACTTTTTCAAATTACCCATTGATATTTTAGTCAAAAATGACCTCACGCAAGCCAAAGACACCTCGTTTATGCAGGTTGGGAATCAACGATTGTTATTTCCAATTACCGTTGATGAAAATGATAATGAACTCATTGAAATCATTCCCACAAAAGCATCTGCTGGATATTTGGCAGGTTATGCAGATCCTGAATATATCGAACAATTAGAAAAAATAAAATTGCCTTTCTTACCTACAGGAACACATCGTGCATTTCCTATAAAAGGAGATTCTATGTTGCCTGTAAAAGATGGCTCATACATTGTAGCAAAATTTGTAGATGATATTAATGACGTAAAAGATGGTCGTACGTATGTTGTCCTGACTAAAAATGATGGTTTGGTGTACAAACGTGTATCTAAGCATTTTACTGGTCAAGGTTTATTATTGAGTAGTGACAACAAAGCATATGCGCCATTTCATGTACAACTCGAAGATGTATTGGAACTTTGGGAGTTTACTTGTTGTATCAATACGCAAGAATATGACGAAAAAGAGCTCAAACTGAGCAGTATTATGGCGATGTTTCGCGAATTGCAAGTAGAACTGGAAGCTGTAAAAAGAATGTCGTAATCATGTCTAAAAATCAATTGTATACCATTATTGATGTTGAAACGACTGGACGTAGCAACCAAATCACTGAAATCTCTATTTTTAAGTTTGATGGAGAAACAATCGTGGATGAATTTACGTCATTGGTAAATCCAAACGCAATAATTCCAACACATATTACCGCGCTTACAGGTATTGATAATGCTATGGTAGCCAATGCACCAACATTTGCAGAAATAGCCAATGATGTTTTAAGCATTACCAAAGACAGTATTTTTGTCGCTCATAATGTAAATTTTGATTACAACGTAATTCGCAATGAATTTAAAGCAGTTGATGTAGACTTTCGTCGGAAGAAACTCTGTACAGTCCGTTTATCGCGTGCGCTTATTCCAGGATTAAAATCGTATAGTTTGGGTAAATTGTGTAAATCGTTGAACATTCATATTTCCGATCGACATCGCGCAAGAGGTGATGCCGCTGCAACTGTGATTTTATTTCAATTACTATTAACGAAAGAAGCTGCTGCAGAAACATTTCAGCAGTTTTTAAAACGTGAATCAAAAGAAGCAACATTACCGCCACATTTACCTAGCAAGATTTTTGACGACTTACCTACAAAACCTGGTATTTATTACTTTAAAAATAAAAAAGGAAAAATCATTTACGTCGGAAAGGCTAAAAACATTCAAAAACGTGTATTGAGTCATTTTTACAACAAGTCAAAAAAAGAATTGGATTTGTGTCGTGAAACAGCTGACATCGATCACGAATTATCAGGAAGCGAGCTCATTGCATTATTGATGGAAGATGCCGCCATAAAACATCATTATCCACGATACAATGTAGCTTCCAAACGCACGCCAAAACGTTTTGCCATTTTTGAATATGCAGATCGTAGTGGCGTACGACATTTAGCCATTAATGATGCAAAAATGATTCAAAATCCTTTGATTGTTTTCTATAATATTCGCGATTGTAGAACCTATTTAGAACGTTTATGTATGCAATTTGATTTATGCCCAAAATACTGTCATTTGCAAGAAAATGTTCAAGAATGTTCACACTTCATGATTCAATCGTGCCAAGGAATTTGTAAAAATGAAGAAACCATTGAAACGTATAACCAACGTGTACAACTAGCGATTGATCACAGTAAGGAATCTTCTCAAAATTTGATCATCAAGCAAAAAGGTAGAAACGTACATGAAGAAGCCTTCATTATGGTAAAAAACGGCTTATATCTCGGTTATGGTTTTGTAGATCACGATTTACAAATCAGTCATACTGACGAATTGGAACATCATTTAATCAAACAAAAAGACAATGTAGATGTGCAACGTATTTTACGAAAAGTGTTGGTAAATACTAAGATGCAGTCTAGCGTCGTATTTTCATAGAAAACTTATTTCATAACTTAGATGGGAACTTTTATCAAAAATTCCTTTTATATTATCATTCCTAACAATTAAAAATATGTGTCGATACGCATTTAAAACATATAAACCTCATTACGTTTGTTTTGACTGTAGAAAAACTTTCAAACAACCTATTGTTGAAGATATTGTTATGCAGAATGGTGATTGGGATTCTTATAAACTAGTATACATAAATTATGATTCAGAAAAATCGAGAAAATTTAGAGCTGATAATCCTGAGGTAATCAATCGATTTGAAAAACAATATAGAAATAAAAAGTACAAATGTCCTGACTGTAGTTCGGAAATGAATACTATTGGACTTGATTTTAAAGCTCCCAAAAAGGACAAAATAAAAGAGTGGAATATCATAAAAAGCATGTATACACTTGGAAATACATTTCACACTTGCGGATGTAACGGTCCAGGATTTATTCCAAAAAAATCAGTAGATTATTTGACGTATCTCGAAAAAATTAAGGTTGAATATGAAACACGATTAAATGTACGTGACAAAGAATTCTCTGAATCTGAACTTAATGAATATCTAAATTACTGGAGTTCAAAATTGAAATCAATAACTAAGGAAATAGAGAAAATAAATAATAACTTCGTAATACCAACAAGTTAGCAACTCCATGGCAATAGAAAACATTCCAGAAATTTATCTTACTAGCACAAAAAAGAAACCAGATGTGTTTGTCTATGATTTTAAAATGACGAATGATGTTGTAAAAAGCAAGGTTAATTTAGGAATGAATATGTTTAGCTTTTTGCAAGTTGGAAAAAAGCAAGTACACTTTGCTGGAAATTCTGTTGCTGTAAATAAAGAGCAATCCTTATTGCTAAAAAAAGGAAATTGGTTATGGACTGAATTATTAGATACTGAAGCCGTTTATTATTGTAAACTATTATTCTTTTCTGAAAAAATACTCAAAGAGTTTTTAGAAAAACACACAGAGACAACACAAAGTGTAAAAGATGAAGTTCCGTATTTTGTCATTCGGAATGATGCGTATATTACTTCGTATCTAAATTCTTTAGCAACAATTCATGAAGCACCTGCAATTTTTATGGAAAACTTACTTTCTGTAAAATTTGAAGAACTCTTACTCTACCTTATCAATAAATACGGAACTACATTTAAGCATTATTTACAATCTTTAATTGTCCAAGAAACATCTTCTTTTAAAAAGATTGTGGAAAGCAAAATACACTCCAACTTAAAACTGGAAGAAATTGCCTTTTTATGCAACATGAGCTTGTCTACATTTAAACGTCACTTTATCAAAGAATATGATGTTTCTCCAGGGAAATGGTTGCAAAACAAACGACTTCAAAAAGCTAAAGAAATGCTGGAGCAAGGAGATTGCAAACCTTCTGATATTTATTTCGATTTTGGATATAACAACCTTTCAAACTTTAGTATTGCGTTTAAAAATAAATTCGGATATAGTCCTAGTAAAGTTTCTTAAAAGTCCTTCTTTTTAAATTATGACCTTTTTTCATAAATCTATGACCTTTTTTGGTAATCGATAAGAACACTTTCTGCTGTTATTTTGCCTACAATTAGTAATTAAAAAAAACAGTAAGTTATGAATATCACATTAAAGCAAGCAGAAAAAATAGTTTCAGTAGCCAAAGAAAAATCTATCGAGATTGATACAAAAATGAATATTGCCGTAGTTGATGCAGGAGCTAATTTAGTAGCATTTGCGCGTATGGATGGCGCATGGTTAGGTTCATTAGACATATCTATCAAAAAAGCAAAAACAGCACGTTATTTTGACATGAACACAGGAATTATTGGAGAGTTATCGCAACCTGGTGGAGCACTTTATAACATTGAACATTCTAATAACGGATTGATTACATTTCCTGGTGGCGTACCAATTAAAAACGCAGCAGGCGAAATTATTGGAGCAATTGGTGTAAGTGGAAGTTCTGTTGAAAATGATCATACAGTAGCAGAAGCTGGCGCTTTGTCACTTTAACAAAACACTCAATTATAAATAAAAAAGCGGTCTTAACTATTGTTAGATCGCTTTTTTAGTATGCGATAGTCATACATACTACTTTCCTAATTTTCTAAATAATTTAGTTTTTTACCAATCGTTTGGTAAATATAGAATTTCATCATACATTTGTACCATGAGACCACAAAAAGTATTAGATAACGATATTTTAATCGGCTTAACCAAAGTTTTTCGTTCCAACGGATATGAAGGTGCAAGTTTGAAAGAATTAGCCGAAGCGACTGGCTTAAAGAAAGCAAGTTTATATCACCGATTTCCAAACGGAAAACAAGAAATGGCAGAAGCAGTTTTTAGTTATATCAGTACGTGGGTAAAAGAACATATTTTTCAACCATTACAAAATGAGCAACATACAGCTGAGTTGCGCCTTAAAAACGGATTAGATGGTATTCGAAAATTGTATGATAACGGAAACGAAGTCTGCATTTTTAGAGCCTTGTCTATGCAAACAGGTTTGGAATTGTTTGAACAACAAATTAACAATGGCATGACACAATGGATTGACGCTTTTACTGAAATCGGAATTGTTTTAGGTTTCACTCCTACGGAAGCTTCACAACATGCTTTACAAACCTTAATTGAAGTACAAGGAAGTTTGATTGTGACTAAAGGAATGGACACTATTTCTGTGTTTGAGAACACTATAAAAAGAATTGAAAATCGCTATCTAAAGACTTAAAAAAATTTAATTAATCAATTTACCGAACGTTTGTTAAAATACAGTAACAATGACTAAAGAAGAACAGAAATATCCATTGCCACCTTTTACGAGAGATACGGCAATACAGAAAATTCAAATGGCAGAAGATGCTTGGAATAGTAAAGATCCTATTAAGATTTCAAAAGCATATACTGTAGATACAGAATGGCGAAATCGCGATCAATTTGTTAATGGTAGAGCTGAAGTACAAGCTTTTTTGGCTGATAAATGGACAAAAGAACTCAATTACAAATTGAAAAAGGAACTCTGGACATACAACGAAAATCGAATTGCAGTTCGCTTTGAGTATGAATATAGAAACGAATCTGGACAATGGTTTAGAGCGTATGGAAACGAAAATTGGGAATTTGACGAAAATGGATTGATGCGAAAACGCTACGCAAGTATCAATGATCTCGCTATTAAAGAATCTGAACGAAAGTTATAAAATCATGAAAAATATATTTAGCACACTACTCTTGACTGCACTATTAGTTATGAGTTGTCAAACAACAGAAAAAAATTCAACAGAAAAACAAAAAAAAATGACACATACAGAAATTACTACAACTACTAATGATGTGAACTATAAAACTATCAAAGTTAATAATGTAAATATTGCATACCGTGAAGCTGGAAATCCTGAAAACCCAACAATTGTATTACTACATGGTTTTCCTGCATCGTCACATCAGTATCGAAAAGTATTACAATCGTTAGGTGACGAATTTCACTTGATTGCTCCAGATTATCCAGGTTTTGGAAATAGTGATTTTCCTTCTCGTGATAGTTATACCTATACATTTGATACTATTGCAGCTACAATTAATAGTTTTTTAGAACAGAAAAACATCAATTCGTACGCTATTATGATGCAAGATTATGGCGCGCCTATTGGTTTTAGAATTGCAACTGCACATCCAGAAAGAGTGACTGCCATTATTACTCAAAATGGAAATGCTTATGAAGAAGGACTTGGCGCAGCTTGGAAAACTACAAAAGATTTGTGGGCAAACAGAAATGAAGAAACTGAGAAAACAATGTTACATGCATTTTCATTAGAAGGTTTGGAATGGCAATACACACACGGAACTCGAAATCCTGAGTTGGTAAATCCAGACAATTGGCATTTAGATTATTACCGTATGCAGCGACCAAATGCACATAAAATGCACCTCGATTTGTTTTATGATTATCAGAATAATATAAAACTATATCCAAAATGGCAGCAATTTATTAGAGAACATCAACCACCAGTTTTAGTGGTTTGGGGAAAGAATGATGCCTTTTTTCCAGAAAGTGGAGCCGAAGCTTTCAAGAAAGATGCTAAAAATATCGAGTATTACATATACGATACAGGACATTTTGCTTTGGAAGAAGATGGCATAGACATCATACAAAAAATGCGTGTTTTTATGAAAAAATTATCAAAATAAGACGATTTCTATTTATTAGTTTTTAAATCGATTCGAATGCAGTGGAGATTTAATAGAGATAATATATATTTCAATTAAATCTTCACTGCATTATATTTGATGTTTTTTAATAAGATGTTCAGGTCTAACTCATGAAAAAAATTCTATATTTATAGAAATACAGCGATCCATGCAAAATCTCATTTCATTACTTCAAGAGCAAAAAGCAGCCTATACAGGAAATCATAAAGACCTAACCAAACTGATTAATAAAATTGACTCAACGACACATGCGCCAACGTCTGAAAAACATATCAAAAGAATGGTTCCTTTTGTAAAAACACCACTACTTGTTGATTATGTAAACACGACGCTAAAACACTATTTTGAACAGAAAAATAATTTTACAAAAGATTTAAATGGATTGAGTTTTTATGATATTAAAGAAACATGGTATTTATTCACGTTACTCGTTTGTAGTGACAAAATAGAAACTACAGTGTCCCACATTATAGAAACGATGTTGGCTTCCAAAAATGCCGATCTATCTATCGCTCGAAGAATTCTGAATTTATGTAAAAATCCAGTATATCAAACACAGCTTAACGACATAGAAAGCTATTTTGAGAAGCACAATAAATCTACAAAAGTATATCAATGGATGCATGCGCTTCAGGTTACTTCGCCAACAACATTTAATTGGGAATTTGTTTTTCAATTACAAGCAAGTCAAGTTACTACTGGAAAAACTGAATTTACCGACAATCTTTTTCTATCTGTGCGAGGTTTTGAACCTAAAGGAAATGGCGCATCTTTTCAAATTGACCTTACTGATAGTAATCGAGATATTTACGCTACTTGGAATGATTTTTCAAAAGAAAATTATTGTTCTTTCAAAAACAAAAAGATACAACTCTCTTTAGTTCCAAATCTTGAAAACCTAAAAGATTTCATCAAAGAATTGGAAGCAGTTTTTAACCTTGAATTTGATAGAACCTATGACTTTCAATATTTCACAAGAGGATTCAAGAATAAAAATAATATCCAAAAATGGTTGAGAGAAAAATAGAGACTATCTTGTATAATACTTAACACATAACAAAATGGTGAAACTAAAATTTATAGCATTAGTCTTTACTTGTTTTATTGGAGTACTAATTACAAAATATGTACAAACCGATGCTGTTATCTTGATAGACAATATTCATCTCCAGAAAAAAGACAACGGAAAGTTTAATTTAATTTTTGAAAGAGGAACAAGCGTTGAAATGATTTTTAGGAATGTTGATTCACTATGTTTCAAAGAAAATTTAGATTTCTTAATTTATTGTGACAATAAAGAAGGCAAAAAAAGGTGGTTTTATACATATGGAGACATCGCTTATATGCCACGAAAAGTATTTGGAAATTGGCACGACGGCGAATTTAGAAAGTATCGCTTAAAAGAAATATACCAGGAAAAACTTTATAAAAAATTAAAGTCAGCAGAAGAAGTTTGGAAACAATATCATTAACTAAAAAAACTCCCAAAAACAGAACGTTTCAAGGAGTTTTTTCTATAAATTGTAAAATCAATCTTAAGTAGGTTTCTCAAAAATATGTATCGTATTTTTGGTGAGATTCTGAATCAAGTTCAGAATGACGTATCTTTTTACAACGCATTATCCTTGATATCTTGCACTACTTCTGGATTTAATAATGTACTGATATCTCCTAAGTTTTCAGCATCTTTCCCCGCAATTTTTCGCAAAATACGTCGCATGATTTTCCCTGAACGTGTTTTTGGTAAACCTTTGGTAAATTGCACTTTATCTAACTTTGCAATAGGTCCAATTTGCTCCGTAATAATTTGATTGATTTCTTTGCGAAGGTTATCATGATTTCTACTTTCTCCTGTTTCTTTTAAGGTTACATAACCGTACAACGCATTTCCTTTTACATCATGTGGAAATCCTACAATTGCCGATTCTGCCACAGCTGGATGTTCGTTGATCGCATCTTCAATTGGTGCTGTTCCTAAGTTATGACCAGAAACAATAATTACATCATCTACTCTACCCGTAATTCTGTAATAACCAA
Organism: Kordia sp.; assembly: GCF_965224175.1. Lineage (GTDB taxonomy): Bacteria > Bacteroidota > Bacteroidia > Flavobacteriales > Flavobacteriaceae > Kordia. The sequence continues at coordinate 4,482,948 of NZ_OZ245041.1, read as the reverse complement.
CTTCATCGCGCAAAGCGCCATCTCCTGTAAAATATTTGTTTTCGTACGCTGAAAAGTATGTGTCTTTGTATCGCTGGTGATTTCCCCAAATAGTTCGTGCCATACTTGGCCAAGGAAACTTAATACAAAGTCGTCCATCTACTTGATTTCCTTTGATTTCCTCTCCGTTTTCGTCCATCAATGCAGGTTGAATTCCTATAAATGGCAACGTTGCATAGGTTGGTTTTGTTGGTGTTGCAAAAGCAATTGGTGTAATCATAATTCCACCTGTTTCTGTTTGCCACCATGTATCTACAATCGGCGCTTTTCGTTTGCCGACATTGTCATCATACCAATGCCAAGCTTCTTCATTGATCGGCTCTCCTACTGTTCCTAGTACTTTTAAAGAGGATAAATCGTGTTTTTCTAAATGTTCAACACCTTCTTTTGCCAATGCTCTAATGGCAGTTGGAGCTGTATAAAATTGATTGACTTTGTGTTTTTCAACAATTTCCCAAAAACGTCCAAAATCTGGGTAACTCGGTACGCCTTCAAACATTACTGTTGTAGCTCCATTACATAACGGACCATATACAATGTAACTATGTCCTGTAATCCATCCAATATCTGCCGTACACCAATACACATCTTTTTCACGGTATTGGAATACATTTTTAAACGTATACGCGCTATATACCATATATCCTGCGGTAGAATGTACCATTCCTTTTGGTTTTCCCGTTGATCCAGAAGTATAGAGAATAAATAATGGATCTTCGGCATTCATAATCTCAGGATCACAATCTTTATACGCTTCGTCAAGCAAAGGTTGTAGCCAATGATCGCGCTCTGCTTCCATGTGAATATCTGAGTTGATTCTTTTAGCAACCAATACATTTTCTACACAATCACAATCTTTTAAAGCTTCATCTACAATTCCTTTTAAGTCAATTGTTTTTGAACCACGATATGATCCGTCACTTGTAATCACCATTTTACAAGTCGCGTCGTTAATTCTAGTAGATAGTGCTGTGGAAGAAAATCCTGCGAAAACTACAGAATGAATGGCTCCAATTCTAGCGCAAGCTAAAACTGAAATTGCTAATTCAGGAATCATCGGCAAATAAATACATACGCGATCACCTTTACCTATTCCTTTTTCTTTGAGTACATTGGCAAAACGACATACTTTTTCGTGCAGTTCTCTGTAAGAAATATGCTGAGCTTCTTCAGTTGGATCGTTTGGTTCAAAAATAATGGCTGTTTTATCACCACGTGTATAGAGATGGCGATCAATACAGTTTTCTGTAATATTGAGTTGTGCTCCTTCAAACCATTTCACTTCTGGTTTTGAAAAATCCCAACTTAGCACGTTGTCCCATTTTTTTCGCCAAAGAAAATGTTCTTCTGCAATTTCTTCCCAAAATACTTCAGGGTTTCGAACAGATTTTCGATATACTTGATAATATTCTTCTAAGTGTTTTATATGATAATTACTCATGGTTGCTTAATTTTTATTTATAAATGCCAATACGATAATTCTTGTAGATGGCTTTTATTTCGTTGATTATAGTCACATCGTCAATGGTTGACGGAATTTTGTATTCGTTTTTGTCTGCAATATTTCGCAGTAATTTACGTAGAATTTTTCCACTACGTGTTTTTGGCAATCTATTTACGATTAAAACATCTTTGAATGATGCTACTGCTCCAATTTCTTGCCGTACTTCTTGTATGATTTCTTTTTGAATGTTATCATTTTCAAGGCTTTCGCCAGATTTTAAAATGACCAAACCTAATGGCTTTTGCCCTTTTATCTCACAATGCACACCAAATACTGCGCATTCAGCGACAGATTTATGAGATGCGACAACTTCTTCCATTTCTGCAGTAGACAAACGATGTCCAGCTACATTGATGATATCATCAACACGACCTGTGATAAACACATAGCCATCTTCATCTCTATATCCGCCATCACCTGAAAAATAATATCCTGGAAAACGTTCTAGATATCCTTTTTGGAAGCGTTCTGTATTTCCCCATAGGTTTTGTAGTGTGCCAGGAGGCAATGGTAATTTAACAACCACATAACCTTCTTTTTGTATCAAGGCTTTTTTTCCCGCTTCATTTACAATTTGAATATCATATCCACAAACTGGAAAATTTGCAGAACCTGCTTTAATTGGTTGTAATTCTACACCAGCCATATTTGCTAACATTGGCCAGCCACTTTCTGTTTGCCACCAATGGTCAATGACTGGAACGTTCAGTTTATCTTTGACCCAATTTAATGTAGCAACATCACAGCGTTCACCTGCTAAAAATTGATATTTTAAACAAGACATATCAAATTGTTCTAGTAATTTTCCTTCTGGATCTTCTTTTTTAATGGCTCTAATTGCTGTTGGTGCTGTAAACATTACTTTTACTTTGTGCTCACTAATTACACGCCAGAATGTAGAAGCATCAGGTGTTTTGATTGGTTTTCCTTCAAAAAGAATTGTTGTGTTTCTATGTAACAAAGGTCCATATACAATATAACTATGTCCTACTACCCAACCAACATCACTGGCTGCCCAATATGTATCGCCTTCATCAACTCCATATACATATTTCATAGAAAATTTTAGCGCTGTCGCATAACCACCTGTATCACGAATAATTCCTTTTGGTGTTCCTGTAGTCCCAGAAGTGTATAGAATGTAAGATGGATGCGTAGATTCTAGTGGAATTGCATCTACAGAAAGTGCATTTTCTACTAAAAAATCATAATCGACATCATACGTTTTTTGTGGAATTTCTACGCCTAGTTTTCTATCAAACACAATTACGTTTGCTGGTTTGTGCATTGCTTTTTCAATTGCTTCATCAACAAAAGGTTTGTATGGAATGATACGTTTAATTTCTATTCCATTAGATGCAGTAATGACTGCTTTTGGTTTACAATCATCTATACGAATAGCAAGTTCGTGTGGTGCAAATCCACCAAAAACTACTGAGTGAATAACACCTATTCGTACACAAGCTAGCATGGCATAGATTGCTTGTGGAATCATTGGCATATAGATAATACATGTATCGCCTTTTTGCAGTCCTAATTGTTGTAATCCTCCAGCCAGTTTAGATACTTCTTTATGTAACTCGTTAAACGTAATGTATTGCTTTTTTTGAGTGACAGGAGTATCGTAAATGATCGCATTTTGTTCGCCAAAACCATCGTTAATATGCTTGTCAATGCACAAGTAACTCAGATTGAGTTTTCCATCTTCAAACCATTGATAATAGTTGTATGTATCTTTGGAAAGTATTGTTTTTGGTTGAGTATGCCAGTCAAGTTGATCTGCTTGTTCTTGCCAAAAAACTTCGGGTTGCTCTATACTTTTTTGATAGAATTCTTGATATTTCATGACTTCGATTTTTTGGGATTGAATAATCCAAACCAATTCGGATTTAACACTTTAAGCTTTATCAACGCCCAAATAATCACCACAAAACATATACCCATGATTAAAGAGTTCATAGTACTCACATTTGCTTCACTTTCATACTTTAATCGAACGAAAAGAGTTGCTACAGCATAGATCGTTATGATAACATCTGATGCTAGTGGATTGATACGTAATTTCATGTCTTCAAAACTTTAATTAAATATTGTTTGTTTGCACACAAAACCAACATTTTTTAAAAGACTTAGAAGACTTTCTAAGTTATTAATTCCAGAATTTCTGAAATTATTTTTTTTACTGAAAAAGGTTTTGTTAAATATTTATCTGCTCCAAGTTTTATACCTTTTTCAATGTCTGAAGCTTTATTTTTAGCAGTTAGAAACACAACTTTTGTATGTTGCAAACTGTCATTTTTTTTGATGTGTGTCAACGTTTGGTATCCATCTACATTTGGCATCATAATATCTAACAATACGACATCAGGTGTTTGATGTTGTAAAATTTCTAATGCTTCACTTCCATCTCTCGCAATAAACACTTCAAAATGTTGCTTTTTAAAAGCATATTCTAGTGACATTACGATGTTTGGTTCATCGTCAACAATTAATATTTTCTTCATTGCTTTATAACTGACACCAATTTACTTAAAAGGTAGCGTAAAAACAAGTGTAGCGCCATTTTTTAAAGCTTTTTTTGCCCATATTTTTCCGCCATGTTTTTCTACAATTTGTTTTGTAATAGCAAGTCCCAATCCACTACCTTGAGGTTTGATTGTATTTTGATGTCTTGATTGATAAAATTTATCAAAAATATAGTCATGATCTTCCGCAGCAATGCCTTTTCCGTTGTCTTGTACACTCACCTCAACTTCACCATTCCCAAGTTTAAAATCGATGGTAACTTTACCGTTTTCTTTTGGACAAAACTTGATTGCATTTGATAGTAAATTTGTCAATACTTGCAGAATGCGATCTTCATCATAACTAATTGTAATTGCATGTGCTGTTTTGTTATTGATTTTTATATTTTTCTTAGAAGCAATTTGCTGAATGCTTGTCACTGCTTTTTCAATTGTTTTTTGAAGATCTTTTGCTTGCAAATCTAAATGTAAACGCCCTGTTTCAAGTTTTTCAAAATCTAAAATGTTATTGATTAGACGCGCTAAACGATCAGAATCTTGAAGAATGTTTTTTAGAAATTGATTTTTCATGTCTTTCGGCATATCACCTTGATCATCCATCAAAAGTTCAGTTGCCGCACGAATTCCTGTGATAGGTGTTTTTAATTCATGTGCAACCGTATCTAAAAATTCATCTTTTTGTTTGTCTTTTGTGATGAGTTCTTCATTGACATTTTTTAATTTGGAAGATAGTTGTGAAAGTTCTTCCGATTTTTCACGCAACACTTTGTTGTTGACAATATTTTCTTTGGATTCTTCTAGTATTTTCAAAACTTCTACCAAACTAATCTGCTCTTCTTTCACTACACTTGCTATGAGTATTTTTGCAGAAGCTCCACCAATACTACCTGTTAATAGTTTTTCTGAAAAATTAATCAATCTCGCGTCTGCTAGTTGCGTATCTGGCGATAAATCATATTTGGTAAAAAAGATTTTTAAAGCACGTGTTGCTTCTTTTTCTCCTAAAAAACGAACCAAGACATTTTTTATATCTGACACATATGCTTCTCCTTTCCAGACCAAAGCACTATCTTGAAGTGTTGCAAAATTACTGCTATCTACAAACATTTCTGCATAGTTTCGTTCGCGATAATTTCCTTTAGAAGTTAAAGAAAACGTCAGATAACACAATACATTACACGTTATACTCCAAAAGAAAGCATGTGCTGGTGGACTTAAAAAATCAATTCCGAATAAAGCATATGGTTTTAGTATTTCAATGCCATTCAATCCATATTGGGTAAAATCGTCTGTTCCCGTGTATGCTTGTAATACAAAAGGTAAAACCAAGGTGTATAACGTGATTAATGTTCCGACAATGATTCCTATAATTGCTGCTTTGGAAGCACCACGATTCCAAAATAATCCAATGAAAAATGATGGTGCCAGTTGTGAGATGATGACAAATGAAATGAGTCCGATAGAATATAATGATAGTTCTTTAGAAAAGGATATGTAGAAAAAATAAGCACCTATGATAATGAGGAAGATTGAAATTCTACGAATATTTTTGATGTTTTTTGAATTTCGCTCTGTTTGGTTTTTAATAAATTTATCTAGGAAACCATACGGAATGATCAAATTGTTACTTACCATAGTAGAGAGTGCTAATGTGGAAACAATTACCATGGAAATTACGGCTGAAAATCCTCCTAAAAAGACTAAAGTTGCTAAAAACGAATTACCATTTTCTAGCGGAAGTAATAAAGTGTAATATTCTGCATTTTGTGTATCTCCAAACGTGAGTTTTCCTGCCCAAGCAATAAAAATTACAAAGAAGTTAAAGAGCAATAAATATAGTGGAAATAACCAGATTGCTTTTTTTAAATGCTTCTCGCGGTTGTTTTCTAAAACAGATACTTGAAATTGTCTAGGCAATAGAAAAATGGCAATGAACGCTAGCGCAATCATGAAAAACCAATCAAAACCATTCTCTACATTTCCAAGAGTGATCAGTTGCTTGAAGTTTTCTGCAGTAGACATTTGGTTGTAAATATCAGATGTTCCATCAAAGAGATAAAAAGTAATATACACACCAATAATCAAGAAAAATATCAGTTTTAATATCGATTCAAAAGCAACAGATGCAATGATTCCTTTGTGTTTTTCCGAAGCATCGGTATTTTGAGTTCCAAAAAAAGTGGCAAAAATTGCTAAAAGTAACGCTACATAAAACGTGGAATCGTCAAATACCGTTGTAGATACATAACTAGTTTCATCTGCCATAATTTCAAAGGTTTCTGAAACTGCTTTTAGCTGCAACGATATATATGGTAAAGTTCCTAAGAGACAAACAATTGTAACCAGCGCGCCTAAGAATCGGTTGTTTCCATAACGTAGCGAAATAAAATCGGCAATGGAAGATATTTTATGCTGTTTTGATATTCGAATAATTTTCCGCAAAACAATAATCCATAAAGGAGCTGCAATAACTGGTCCTAGATAAATAGGCAAAAAGTTGATTCCTGAATTGGCTGCAATACCAATACTTCCATAATATGTCCAAGCTGAACAATATACAGCTAAAGAGAATGTATATACATACGGATTGTTCACCCATTTACTTTGTCGTTTTTTTTCAGCTAAAAACGCTATGTAAAAAAGTACCGCAAGGTAACTTATGATGATAAAAATTAGGATATAATTATTCATAATGACGTTTTAACACGATATATGAAATAATGATCGAAGTCAACCAAATGGAAAAGATAGAAAAATAAAACGTTGGAATTCCCAAAAACGCACCTCCTTTGTTGAATGTTAACACAAAAGGAATATTGAATAGCAATAACAATGCAATTGCTAATACTACTAATTTTTGTTCGTGCCGTTTTTTCATTTAATTGAATTGTTTGGTATATAAATTTAAGAAAAAATCAACACTACAAGTTTGCAGTGTTGATTTTAAACTAACTTAATTTAATCGTATTAATGACTTGAAGCTTCTCCTGCTCCAGAAGGAATTCTAATGTTTTCCACCATTTCTTGTACATCTTTTGGTGGTGCGGCAGTCATTCGTGAAACAACTACGGAAACAATTACATTTACAATCATTGCGATAGTTCCGAAGCCTTCGGGTGAAGTTCCAAACCACCATTCACTTTTTGGTAATGGATCCATAACGCCGATGAGTCCTGTTTTGTAGCGAATCATGTAAAATAGCATTAGTAAAATACCAACAACCATTCCTGCTATTGCGCCTTCTTTGTTCATTCGTTTGTCAAAAATTCCTAGAATAATTGCAGGGAAAAATGATGCGGCTGCTAACCCGAATGCCAAGGCGACGACGGCGGCGACAAATCCTGGCGGATAAATTCCGAATAATCCAGCAATGATAATAGCTACTAATATTGAAATACGTGCTGCTAATAATTCTCCTTTGTCTGAAATATTTGGTCTTAATTGTTTTTTGATTAAATCGTGAGAGATTGATGTTGAGATTACTAATAATAATCCTGCAGCTGTAGATAATGCTGCTGCTAATCCTCCAGCGGCAACCAACGCGATTACCCAGTTTGGAAGTTTTGCAATTTCTGGATTTGCCAACACCATAATATCTCTATCAACATATAATTCATTTGTAGCTGTGCTAGCATTTGAAATCATACGTTCTCCATGCGTACCTCTGGCTTCTGTATATACTGGTTTTTTACCATTGAGTGCATTTCCAGCAACATATTGAATTTTTCCATCACCATTTTTATCTGCCCAAGCAATTAAGCCTGTATTTTCCCAGTTTTTAAACCAAGCTGGAATTTCTGTGTATTCTTTTTCGCTTACTGTTTCTATTAAGTTTGTTCTGGAGAATACTGCAATTGCTGGCGCAGTTGTATATAGAATAGCAATGAATAATAATGCTAATCCTGCAGATTTACGCGCATCTTTTACTTTTGGCACTGTAAAGAAACGTACAATTACATGTGGTAATCCTGCCGTTCCGACCATTAGTGCCAAGGTAATTGCAAATACATCCCAAGTAGATTTTGTTCCGCTGGTATATTCGTTAAATCCAAGTTGTGTATGCAGTTTATCAAGTTTATCTAAGAGAAATCCGCCACCTTCTACTTCTCCACCCATTCCTACTTGCGGAATGATGTTTCCTGTCATTTGCATAGAGATAAAAAATGCTGGTACCATGAAAGCGAAGATTAATACACAGTATTGTGCAACTTGTGTATACGTGATTCCTTTCATTCCGCCTAAAAAGGCAAAAATTAAAACCACTGTCATTCCTATAATAACACCTACATTAATATCTACTTGTAAGAATTGAGAAAATACAATTCCTACGCCACGCATTTGTCCTGCTACGTATGTAAATGAAACAATTAATGCGCAGATAACAGCAACTGTTCTTGCTGTATTTGAGTAGTATCGATCTCCAATAAAATCGGGAACTGTAAATTTTCCAAATTTTCGCAGATATGGTGCTAATAATAATGCTAGTAACACATATCCACCAGTCCATCCCATTAAGAATACAGAACCGTCATATCCCATAAAGGAAATCAATCCTGCCATACTTATAAAAGATGCGGCACTCATCCAATCGGCTGCTGTTGCCATACCATTTGCTAAGGGAGAAACGCCTCCACCAGCAACATAAAATTCTTTTGTTGAGCCAGCTCGAGCCCAAATTGCTATTCCAAAATATAGGGCAAAAGTTATCCCTACTAATATCCAAGTCCACGTTTGTACACTCATAATAATTTTTATTTTTCAGGTTAGTTAGGGTTACTCGTCGAAACCGTATTTTTTATCTAATTTGTTCATTAACCGTACGTATACAAAGATGAGAATTACGAATACGTAAATAGATCCTTGTTGTGCAAACCAGAAGCCTAGTTTGAATCCGCCAAGTCTAAATTGATTGAGTTCTTCTCTGAATAGAATTCCGCAACCATAGGAAACCACAAACCATATAGCGAGTAAAATGGCAAGGTATTTTATGTTTTCTTTCCAGTACGCTTTTGCGCGTTTTTGTTTTTCATTGCTCATAGTTGGTTGGTTTTACAGGTAAATCATTGCTTGAAGCGTTATGGTACTTACTGCATCAGCATTACCGTATTTTGTATTAAAATATTCAAGACTTAGTTTTGAATGATGTCCACTAAGATATGTATTTATTCCTACACCAAAAGAAGTAGCATTGTCATCAATTGCGTCTATTTGTCTGCTATCAAATTGTACATACGGTTGAAATTTCGTTGCTTTTTCGGTTGCAAATAAATAGCCAACGTGTCCGTGAAGTAGTGAACCTGTTTCATACGTTCGTCCTAAAGTATAGTCTTTTCCATAATCGTTGAATTGTGCTAGAGCATATGCTGTAATTGCCGCTCCTTTGCCACCAATTGGTGCATCGTAAAAAGCATCTACAGCATAAATAGATACATCTTCACCTGCTAATTCTCCAGCAGAATTTGCAATGACTGAACCTTTTGGATGGAAAAAGAATCCAGCTCCGACATTGAATACTTTTTTTCCACCTAAATAGCTTCCTACTTTGTATGGTAAGAAATTAGATTCTTGATCTAAGAAGTGATAGTCAAAATATCCTGCATACGTTCTTCCTGCATCTTTTGATCCTAACAAGCGTCTTCCTGCATATACTGCAGCTCCGCCAGGTGTTGGCGTTGCAGATTCTTGCAAATTGTTTGTTACAGCATCATTAATTGCTACTCGGTATTGAAATCTGTCAAATTTTCCTTTGAGATACACTCCTATATGACGTGCAAATTGATCTGAAAGACCAATGGTTGCCCAAGACTGACGTTGATTGTCAAGCGTCAGCATATTAAGTGTACTCTGATTGTTAGCTCTAGAGATTCCATTCCAATAGTGCAAACCACCTCCGATAGCGTGATCTTTGGTTAACGTAAATTGCCCCCAAACATCGTGGAAGAAGAGTTGAGAACTGTCTCCTTTTCCTGTTGGTGATAAATTATCTCCGTTAAGACTGTTGAGTCCAAAATGTGTAAGAATTAAAAAACGTTTATTGATTTGTGCATACATAAGTACGCGTGCTCTACGCAAACTGAAATTTAAATCACTTTGTTCATTTCCATTAGCGTCTAAAGGTCTGTCTGAATTGTGTTGTGCCCAAATTTGTGCCCATGAAATGATTCGGAAGTATTTAGAACCATCTTCATTGAGTTTTACTTTCATTCCGCCATTGTAATCTGGCGCACCTTGAGCGTTTGTATATTGGAAAGTGACTAGAAATAGTCCGACCAACAAAAGGGTTAGTTTTCTCATTGTTGTAAAAGAGTTAGTTGGTATTACATTGGTTTTGTGTGCAATGCTAAACTCTAAAAAACAGCGAGATAAATAAAAATAACTATATTTTTTTGTTAATTTACTATACTAATCTTTGAAACGTTCCCATTTAATCAACATAAATTTATCACCTAATTCTGTTACAATGACTCCTGCTCCTTTTACGTTTTCGGCATTTTGAAAGTAATTTCCAAGCTCATCTGCGTTAAGAATTTTATAAGTTGGGTGATAGTTAGCATTATAAGGACGTTTGATGTTGTACTTCTTCACCCAATTCATGATACTTACATGTGATATTCCTAAAATACGTTCAATTTCACGATAGGTTAATCCTTCTAAATATAACTGTAAAGATTTGTTGACATAATAATCATCAATCTTCTTCCCTATCTTATTTACAGAGAAAAAATAATTGCATTTTTTACATTTGTAGCGTTGTCTATTACTGACAATTCCACTTTTTATGTATTGATCTGAACCGCAATTTGGACATAAGTCTATTTTCATTTATTTCTTTTTATTTTACAGATTCCATCCAACAATATTTACACAAAAATATCATTCAGATAATCAAAAGATTACATTGACTTTAATTTACGTATATTAATTTAGCATAAATATATCAATTTAGCAATAAAACAGCAAGTATTGAACTTATTGAATTTAAAAAGTAAACAGTCTAGTGTAATTTGAATACCAGAATTTTACATTTTAAGTATTATTTGATATCGGAAAAATAGCGTTGAATACTATTATCTCTGAACTGAGAAATAGTATCTTAAAAAGACATATTGATTTACTGCGCTAAACTTATTCTCATGTTCCTTAAAATCAAAATCATAAGATTAAAAAGCACGTTTCAAACCGTATATAACAGTTCTTGAATACAATTATTTTTTTAGAATGGTTCGCAAACCTCTTTTAATGATATAGGCAGTTTCTTTGGTAGAAGATTCTTTTTCCCATTGTTTACAAAGGTTTTCTACCCAATTAGGTTGTGACTTGCTGGCATCGTTCAACCAATTTCCAACAGCATCGCGCACATATTTTGAAGTATCTGATTGTAAAGGCGTTAGTATTGATAAAGCTTTCGCTGGATTTTCTTGGAAAGCTGCTATTTTTTTCGTCCAAACACCAATTGGACGCATAGATTCGACTGCGAAACGGCGAACGTTTTCATCGGTACTCATTGTCCATTTAGATAATAATTCTACGGAAGTGTCCAAATCATTCATCATACGCTCTTTTGTAGCAAAAATAACGACTTCTCTAACGCCAAAATGTGTATCAGCCGCATATACTTTCATCGCGTTTAGCAAGCTAGAAACAGTATCATGATGCGTACTTTCTGCCCAACATGCCCAACATCTTACCAAATCGGAAGTATGATTTTTTAAGACATCATATATTTGAGTATTGGAAGTAAGTATGCCTAAAGTTTCTCCTATTACTTTTGTATTGCTGTTTGCTGTTGGTTTTTTCTGCGCATTTACTGCAACTTCAAAATCAGGAAACCAAGCTAGTTTGTCCAGTTGCTCTAAAACTAATTTTAATAGCTCCAATTGATCCGTAGCCAACCATTCCATGAGATTTTTCGTCTCTATCAGTCCTTTATTTAAATATTCAATTACTTCTGGATTGAGATCTTTTAAGCTTCTTGGTCCTTTTCTGTTGGTAATGTGTTCAGGAATCATGTAATCGTATTTTAAAGTTTCTAAAGTACATAATTCTCAAAATATCTTATAATTTCTGTCTTGTTTTAAGGTATTATTTTGATTTTGATGAAGAAACTCGTAGTTTCAGTTCATAAAAGATAACTTTATGATTCGTCTAAAAAAACACCAAATTGTTTATTTGTTTTGTTTCACAGTAACAATACTTACATCTTCATTTGCAATCGGTCAAACTGTTACTGTTAAAAATGATAGTATTAGTATTGCCAATACAAAATGGTCTGGAACAGATTCTGACGGTGATTTTTATGAGTTTCATTTTTTACCTGACGGACATGTTGCGTACAAGACGAATACAGAACGCGAACGTACTGTTTCTTTTAGAGATGAAGAGGACATTTGGAGCCAAAACGGAACTAAAGTTATTATTGCTTTAGGGAATACTTCTGTACAAATTGGAGAAATTAAGGATAAAGAAATGAAAGGTACAGCTTGGAATAAATTTGGTAGAACCTGGACTTGGAGCTTAAAAAAATTATCTAAATAGCGTATTTAAAACTTTAAGAATTGATTTCTTCAAACATGCCTCTTCCTTTTTCTGTTAAGTAAGGAAAGATTTTTAATTTCAAGAGCTTTGCTTGTCCTGAGGTTTCTTCTTTAGTGATTGTATCCTTGTCTATTGACAAAGTAGCGAGCCAAAAATCACTCATAATTCGTAAACTCATAAACAGATATTTATATTCATCTTCTATTAATTCTTCTCTTATGATATTTGTTCGAATCAACTCAGCAACCAACATTTCAAACTGGAATTCTCTTATTTTTATAAGCTCTCTGTAATGAGATTGTATGGTTGGATAATTTCGAGTTATATGTACAAAGTCCAACATGATGAAGCGATATTCATAAAAACCTTCTGCTATTGCATCAGAAATCTTAAAAAAAGATTGCAATACGTTTTCTGCATCTATATTTTCTAAAGCAATTGCATCTAATTTTGCTACTAAATCAAGGTATAAAGACTCAACAATAGTATCTCGTTTCTTAAAATGATACGTCAAATTCCCCAAACTAATGTCCATATCATTTGCAATAGTACGCAGAGAAACTTCCGAAATACCTTGTTCGTTGAAGAGTCGTAATGCGCTCTCTAAAATTTTTTCTTTGGTGTTTTTCACGTTCAAACAATACTATTTAGTACAAAAGTACTATTTTTGCATTAGTACAATTGTACTAATCGTGAAGAACATATGAAAAAAGTAGATATTATAGGCGCAGGAATTGGTGGATTGACAACAGCTTTAGCCTTAGAAAAACAAGGAATTGAAGTTACAATTTATGAACAAGCGGAAAGCATCAAACCGCTTGGTGCAGGCATTATGTTAGCAAGTAATGCGATGAATGTTTATAGAGCGTTACAAATAGATAACGAACTCACTCAGAATGCTATGCCTTTGAATATTATGCATATTACAGATAAAAATCTGAAGGTAATTTCTAAAATTGATTTACAGTATTTTAAAGATACATATGGTTTACAAAGCATTTCAATTCATAGAGGAAAACTGCAAGAAATACTCCTTAAAAATTTAACAACTACAAAAATTCATTTAAACCATAAAGTACAGAATCTAATAAAAGAAAAAGACGGTTATCTTATTAATTTTACAAACAATACATCTGTAAAATCTTCTTTATTACTTGGCGCAGATGGAATTCATTCAAAAGTAAGACACTCACTTTTTCCTAATAGTCATATACGCACTACGAATCAAGTTTGTTGGCGCGGCGTTACGTATTTTAATTTACCGAAACAGTATGAACACAATTTGTATGAAGCTTGGGGAAATGGCGATCGATTTGCTTTTGTTCAGTTTAGTAAAGACCAAATTTATTGGTACGCAGTAAAATCGCGAACAAAAGATGCACAAGAATTTTCAACAGCACAATTGTCAAATTATTTTAAAGACTACGCTCCAATTGCCAAAGAAATAATTGCCTCAACTCCCATAAAGTCTATTCATACAACCATTATGAATGACTTGCAACCTATGCCTACTTGGCATGATGAGTTTGCTTGTCTTATAGGAGATGCGGCACATGCTACGACTCCTAACATGGGACAAGGTGCTTGCCAATCAATTGAAGACGCTCTTGTTATTGCGAAATGTTTGAAACAGTATGATCAAGAAACTGCATTTAAAGAATATCAAAAATTGCGCATGCCGTATGCGCATAAAGTAGTAAAACAAAGTAGGCAAATTGGAAAAATCTCACATTGGAAAAATCCTCTTGCGAAATTTCTACGAAATAGCTTGCTTCAAATCGCTCCTGAAAAACTGAATAGAATGCAAATAGAAAATTTATTCAAGCTCCAAAAAACACTCTCATAGATGAACGTACTTAATATTCACACACGAAAAATTGATGTTGCCAAAACAACTCTTTTACCTTTATTTGAAACACTTTCTGAGAAAGAAGATCGTATCTGGCCAAAAGAAAAATGGCCGTCTATGCGTTTTAAGGATGGACTTGTGAAAGGTGCTGAAGGCGGACACGGACCTGTGGGTTATAAAGTACTTTCATACGATGCAGATGGTTTTGTGAAATTTGAGTTTCAAAAACCAAAAGGTTTCGTTGGCACACATGCTTTTCGTATTACTGCAATCGATAAAAACACATGTGAAATACAACATACTATTGATATGAAAACCCAAGGATTTGCAACCGTTTTGTGGATTTTTGCTATTCGGTGGTTGCATGATGCATTGTTGGAAGATGCTTTTGATAAAGTTGAAAATCAAGTAACAAATAGTTCTAAAAAAACTCCGTGGAATTTATGGGTAAAAATTCTCAGAACAATTCTTAAATAGTAGTATTACATTTTTAGTATCTTAGATTTCTTTTTCAAATTGAATTGAAACCGTATATGCATACTGAAAATAAAATTACCAAAACTAAAAATATACTTCTAGCTCTTACTGACGTTGAAAAACAAACAGATGAATTAAATTATTTAATTCGAAATTTTTGTGGCGCTGTCGCGGAAAGTGTTTCCGAAATCATGGAACATCACGAGTATATATATGCTTTTGGAAACATCTCAAAAATTGAACATATTGATCGCCCAGTATTTGTAATTCGTGAGCTTTCGAGGAATTACGAACAACTTTCTAATGAAAATCTTCAAGTGATACGTTTGGGTGAAGTTCCTATTATTGTTCACAATGTGGGCGTTTATTTTAGACAGTTATTTCAGGAATACGACACTTATTTTCAGCAGATTAAATCTGAGCACGAATTTCAGCAGTTAACAGAATCCAATAAACAATCAAATGCATTGCGCACGGGAATTTATCTCAGTGATGTTTCAAAGGAAACGACAAACGAAAACAATGAGCAATTGCACTTCCATTTGTTACGCTGTTCTAGTAATTTGTCTGGACCAACAGACAATTTCCGCAAGACGGATCGCACGATTATTAGCACATTAAATACAGCGACAAAAGCTGTTTTTGCACAAGAAACCTCCTTAAATCATGTCTTAGCACAGATATACGAAAATAGAAAAGATACGGACGAAAGAGCCAAAGAACGTAAAGCAAAAATTAAAGCACATTCCGACAAGACAAAAGATATGGATAAAAACGGATTGATTGCTTTTTGCACATTTTATGACGATGCGCAGTTTGAACATTTGAAACCTTCAAAAACTGATCGTTACGATTGGTGTTACGGAAAATCAAGTGGCTTGACAAAGCTACATTTCAAACTAAAAAAGTCGGTTACGGATGATAGTTTAGAAAAAGAATTTAGTGTGACTTTATATCCAAATTCCGCTTTCATTATTCCGCTTTCTACCAACAGATTGTACACACACGAAATTAGACCTTCTGTGTTAAGTATTGATCGAATTCCAACAAGATTGGGTTATGTGGTTCGTTGTTCTAATTTGGAAGCTGTTTTTATGAATGATCAAACCTATATTATGGAAAATGGTGAACTTATTAAGCTTGAAGAAATGACAAGAGAAAAGATGTCAGAATTACGAGATACTTACTATGAAGAAAACGTATCGGAACGTAAAGTAGCTTATGGAAAAGTTCATTTTAGCATGAATTTGGGCGATTACCAAAAACCGATTTATTAATGATGATAGAAAAGAATGGTTTTCACCAGTTTTCGCTTCCGCTGGAAGAAACGCTGTTTGCTTCGCTGTCTGATTCCGTTGCGTTTGAAACTGTCGGAAAAGGCAGAAAAGGGAATCATTTGGTAAAAATTAGCGATGCAGGCATTCCGTTGGTTCGTACGACAACAAAGTATAGCATTCCCGCACATGATTTTTCTGATATTCATGTTCGCATTGCTACGAAGATAGAAAACACCGTCAAAAACACAAAAGAGATTCCACTTTCAGAAGTAACATTCAACAATGCATTGATTGAAATATACAATCAAGAATATACCAAAATGAAGTATCATTCGGATCAATGCTTAGATATTGCACCAACTTCTTGTATTGCGTTGTTCTCTTGTTATGAAAACCCTGAAAACGTCTCTAAACAAGTCTTACGAAAGTTAAAGGTAAGAGATAAAACTACATTGAAAGAGTTTGAATTTGTATTGACCAATAATTCTGTTGTGTTCTTTTCGGTGGCAACCAATGCTAAATTTCAACATAAAATTGTATTGGAACCAGTTCATGGAAATAAAGAAGCTATTCCTGAAAATCGTTGGTTAGGCATTACGTTCAGAACTTCTAAAACCTTTATTCAGTTTAAAAATGGAAAACCGTATTTCTCTGACGGAACAGCTTTAACACTAGGAAACGAAGAACAACGTAGAAACTTTTACATCACAAGAGGCGCAGAAAACAAAAGCATGAATTTTAATTATCCTGAGATGAAATACACTTTGAGTGAAGCAGATTTGATGGAACCTAAAAGATAAAAATTCGACAAACAAATAGCTGTTTACTTGATTTCAAATACTTATACTTTCTGTCATAAATCACTAACGTAAAAACACATAGCTTTCAAAAAAGGGTAAAACTACCTGAATTTAGTCCTTAGCGTGTTTTCATTTGGATTACAGAATATTATCCTATAAATTGATATTCTAAACCATTCAAAACTACACACTATGCAAACCTCCGAACAGGAAAAAAATTCTCCAAAAAAGAAAATAAAACATGTCATAGTAGTCATGTTTGAAAATCGTTCTTTCGATCATATGTTAGGTTTTTTATACAACGATAGCTATAAAAATAAAGACACCGACAAGAAAAAAATCAACATTTCTCCGCTTGGACATTACTATTCAGGATTGACAGGCAATGAAACAAATCCTGACAATAAAGGAAATGCTCATAAAGTATTTGCCATTGATAAAAATGATAAATACGCGTATTATATGCCAAAAATGGATCCAGGAGAAGGTTTTATGAACACCAATTTTCAACTATTTGGCAGTTTAAATCCTCCATATCAACCAGGAATTGCTCCAAATCAAGGTTTTGTGCGTGACTTTGAGAATAAAATAGGAAACAAATATTTCGGCGATCCGCCTTTGCATAAAGAGAAGAAAACAACAGACAATTCAAGCGATTCAACAAATACTACTAAAACAGTATATGATAAAGATTATGATCATTCCAAAGATTATAAAAATGATCACTATAAAAATTGGTATCAGCATCATGCTCCTCCGAAATCAGGTATAGAAATCGTGAGTAAATTTCCGGGTACTGCTCCTGCTGATATTATGGGAATGTACACGCCAGACACCTTACCTATTTTATCAGGTTTAGCAAAAGGGTTTGCTGTATGCGATCATTATTATTGCTCGGTTCCTTCTGAAACATTACCCAATAGAGCCTTTATGCACATGGCAACTTCTGAAGGTCATTTATACGACGAAGTAAAATCGTATAGTTCAAAAAGTATTTTTAAAAACCTTTCAGATCATAAGCGTAGTTGGGGAATTTTCGCTGATAAATTACAAAAACCATATACCTACAGTTTTTGTCAAGATGTAGCTGACAACCCAACACCAGAAAATTGTTTTTGGGGAAGCTTTGAAGATTTTAAAATAGTTTTAAAAGGAGAGAATGGTGCAAAACTTCCTGACTATACATTTTTAGAACCTTCTTGGGGAAGCTATGGAAACAGTCAACATCCAAATTATGATGTTGCGGCAGGAGAAAAGTATATGCTAGAAATTTATGACACGCTTAGAAAGTCTAAATATTGGGAAGACACACTTTTGGTAATTAATTATGATGAACACGGAGGTTGTTACGATCATATTACACCACCATATGGTGCTACTCCACCAAGTCCAACTACCAAAAATAAAAACGGATTTACCTTCAATCGTTTTGGCGTACGTGTTCCGTGTGTATTAATTTCTCCTTGGATTAAAGCAGGAACAGTATATAGAACCAAAGGCGATGTTCCACTAGATCATACATCATTACTAAAAACCATAGAAAATTTATTTGACTTACCACATTTAACTGAGCGAGACAAAGCAGCTTCGGATGTATTAGATGTTCTTACAAGAAAAGAGCCTCGAAAAGACAACCCGTTAGAAGGCATTGAACCACCTGTTGCAGATGCTTCTGTAAAAATTCCAAATCATGCATCGCAAATTGTTCGAGCGCAAGCAGATGCTATTACGGATAAAATGAACAGAGATACTGGAGCGCAAAATACAACTCCAGAATTTCATTCTGACGAAGAAGCTAATGCGTATATTCATCAAGACTAATAAAAAATCTAGTCTATAAAAACTCATTCAAAAAGCTCAACAGTATTTGTGTTGGGCTTTTTATTTAAGCAACTAAATAAAGCTTCTAATAAAGTAAATCATATAGTTGTTTCCTATTCCAACAACAATTATTGCTAGAATTTTCTTATATTTTAAAAAGTAAAACTCTCATTTCGCTCAAAAATTAATCACCTAAAAATAAAGTAACTTATAACCAACCACATGAAAAATCAAAAAAAATCACCCGTTTTAGATGATCGAATTTCACAAATATATCATCTTGCCCAACCTGGTTTAATGTACATGCCTTCCAATGGAATTTTCTTAACTATTGAGTTAAATAAAGTTGGAAAAAATGCCAGAGAAGAAATTCTGTTTGCTGTTCGAGAGTTAACAAAAATCGCAGAAGAAATGGAAGTAACGTCTCGAATTGTAGCCGGGTTTTCAACTAGAATTTGGCGAAAATGGACCGGAAAAACGCCGCCTGGAGGACCAAAACGAAATACAATTTTAAAAGAAGCTGATTACTTTAGAGATACAAGAGGCGATGTATTTTTTTATTTAAAATCAGAAGCGTTTGAAAACTGTGAAAAACTCAAACAAATAACATTTGATCTTCTAGAACCTTTTATTAAAGACGTATCTGAAACGCATGGAAGAATGCGAAAAGATAGAAAAATATTAGATCATCATTTTTACGATGGTATTACAAGTCCTTCTGATCCTGCAGAAGTAGTTGGTTCAATTATACGAAATGAAGACACTTCATATGCTGGAAGTAGTTGGGCATTTACACAACGTTTTAATGTAAAATGGGATTTCTTTTCTCGATTAAATACAGATCAAAAATCAGATGTTATTGGACGTAATTCAGAAGGTGTTATTATTCCTGATGATGACAAACGAAGCCATATACAACGTGCAAGAGTGTACAACAATCAGCGTGAGAATATAAAATTAGTACGACAAGCACTTCCTTTTGGACACTCGGACACAGGAGCTGGAAGAGAACAAGGAATTTTCTTTGTAGCGTACGCCTACGAAACTGGCTCGATGGAAAAAATTATGCGAAGTATGGCTGGTCACGGACATGGCGCTGCTCCCGATCATTTATTAAATAATGTTCAAGGTATTGCAGGCGGCTATTTTTACCTTCCAAATATCATGGAATTAGGTTTGCATCGCGGTTTAGAAAAAAGCGATTTCAATGTAGATCCACACTGGAAAATTAGAAGTAAAAACGGTTGGATGTTCTACAATTCTAATGATTACCTCACGGTCATGGGAACAGATAGATATCCAGATCCGCCATCGCAACGTATTTTACATCTTATTGGAAATATTTTTAGTTTGTGGAGAAGTCATTGGTACCAAGTTCGAAACATTCCTGAAGTACCACATTTAAAAAACTTCCTTGAACCTAATGAAGAATGGGTGATGCAAGCTGCAATTCCAATTCGAAAAGGAATGGCAATCAAAAAAAGTTTAAGCTTCGTAAATACAAATCCACACTATCCGCAAACTCCAAAAATGTATGCTTGGCAAGCAGATCAATTTAGAATAGATCCGATGGATATTTTATTCGGAATCATGCCCGAACTCTCGTTAGGACGTGGAAAAGAAGTAATGCCCTATTTACGCGATGACGAAAAACAATATGCTTTTTCACTAATGCTTGATGAATCATCTGCTATGGGACATGTGGTGCCAAACCATAAAAAAATGTTAGCTATTGGTTTGGGCGAAATGATAAAAGAAGTAACTACTCATGAAAAAAATGCAACAGGAGATCAACTTACATTCTACACTTCTTCTCGTTTGGCTTTAGAAGGAGTACAAGGCTGGCTTGCCAATTACGCAAACATGGCGACACACATGTCGAAAGACAAAAAACACAATCCTGTTGAGCGCAAAAACTTAAAAGAAATTGCCGCAAGAGCCAAAAAATTAATGACTCAAAAACCTGATAGTTTCATTGAAGCTGTACAGCTTATTTTTACGATGCATGCATGTTTTCATTTGACAGGAAATCCTGTAGCTGTTGGACGTTTGGATCAATTATTAATTGACTTCTATGAAAAAGATGTCATTACTGAAGAAGCTGCTCAGGAAATCATTGAAGCCTTCTGGATTAAATTAGGTGAAAAAGCATTGCACAATCGACATTATGCAACCGATCATGTAAGTTATGGAACAACAGCTGTTTCATACATCGGTGGAAACTTCCCGCAAGGTGGCGGAATCAATCAATGGGTACAACAAGTAACAGTTGGAGGATATTTACCAACCAAAGGTAAAAAAGGAGAACCTGGCGCCAATCCAATTACGTTGATGGCATTAAAAGCTTCTAGAAGACTTCCACTGAATGCACCTTGTTTGTCTTTAAGAATTTACAAAGGAATGGACAAAGAACTCCTAACTGAAGCTGGAAAAGCGCTGTTAAGTGGTGGAGCACATCCAATTTTATTCCAAGAAGACAGAATGATTAAAGGACTCAATAAATTTACAGGTTTTCCAATTGAAGATGCTAGAGATTTTGCTTGTGATGGTTGTTATGAGCCAATGATTGCTGGTCAGACAGAGTTTTGTTTTAGCAATATTACACCTTTTGATGCTTTTGAATGTACTATGAATCAAGGTTCAAAATATAGTATGGCTGGACCAATCTATTTAAATGGGTGGAAAACTTCTTGGAGATCTCCGCATGCGAAAGACATTGGAACCTTTGAAGAGTTTAAATATATCTTTTTACAGCATTTAGAATGGTTTACAGTACAATTCTTTAATGGTACATTAAGCAATTATGGAAACTTATGGAAAATATGTCCAAGCCCAATGCTTTCTACAATGATTGAAGGTTGTGTAGAATCTGGAAGAGATTTAACAAATGGTGGTGCAAAATATCATACCATTGCACCAATGTTTGTCGGCTTAGCAACAACAATAGATTCACTATATGCTATTAAAAAAATGGTATACGATGAAAGTGCTGTTTGTACACTTCCTGAAATGCTCGATTGTTTACAAAATGATTGGGGATATGATATGCAAGAACCTTCACAAAGTACACTAGAAGGACAAACTAGAATTGATGTAACAGCTAAGCAATACAAACAATGGCGACAAGTAGCACTGAATTTACCTAAGTTTGGAAACGGACATGCAGAAGTAGATGAAATTGGAACTTGGTTATCTGGTCAAATGTGTGATATGGCGATGAATACATTAAATAATCCACCAAGTCCATTGAAAGAAACCTTAGAGAGTTTAGAGAAAAATTACTCTACTCCAAACAGAAAGTGGAAATTACATTTATGTCCAGGTGTAGGAACTTTTGAAGGATATGTAGGTGATGGAGCTGGTAGTGGCGCTTCTGCAGATGGACGTAGAAATGGACAGCCATATCCATCAGACTTTAGTCCAGCACCTGTACCTCAAGATTTAGATGCCATTCCGCAACATGAAGATTCGGCGCAACCAATTCCTGGAACATATCGTGAAATTTACAAAGCCATGAATAGTTGGAATAGCAAAGAGATTTATCACAAGATATCGAATGCTTCTCCTGTAGATTTGAATGTGAAAGAAGATTTTCCATTAAAAGACATGGTAAAATTCATCACAGAATATTCAAAAGGAAAAGTTGGTTCAAACCTCATCACAGTAACTGTGGCAGATCCAGACACATATCAAATGGCTTCACATGAACCAGAACGTTTTGAACTAGTAAGAGTTCGAATGGGTGGATGGACAGAATATTTTGCAGCGATGTTTCCAGAACATCAAAAGCAGCATGAAAGAAGACCATTTTTTATTCCAGAGAAAAAGAATAAATAGTAATTCTACACCTAAAAACAAAAGCGCAATATTAGTTATTGCGCTTTTGTTATACTTATCTTTTTAATTATTGACTATACTTATCTCTAGCCAACACACAAATACTTTCACTAAAACAGTTAATTACATAAGAGAATCATCTGTACGAGTTTCAACTGTAGGAGGACAATCTATGATCGTATCTGGAGGACAGCTATTTAAAGTAAAGCATTCTTCATTTGTCGCACATGCATTAGAATTTATTCCACCTTTCATGGTTAGCTTACCAACTTTTGCAATTTTAAATTTAGAAAACTTTATTTTCATTTCCTTTCTCATAGTTTATTCTTTAAGGGTTTATCAAATATCGTGAATATACTATAGAATCTGAGTTTAAAGGAAAAAACATAGTCGTATTTACGTTAAAAACGACTGCTATTTAGCCACTGAATTTAATTTCTTTATATAAAATGATGGATAAATTCCTGTTTTCTTTTTAAAAGCTTTAGAAAACGACTCAGATGTATTAAACCCTAATTCTAATGCGATAGATTTAATGTCATATGCTCTAAATTTTGAGTTTTCTTTTAGTTGAACTAATGCGTAATCAATTCTTAAATCTGTAATATATTGAGTAAACTTTTTATGTTTATGCGATTGTAATGTTTTTGATAAGTAGGTAGCATTTGTGTCTATTTCTTTTGCTAAAAAATTGATACTACATTTTGGTTGTAAAAACTTTTTCTGCTCTTCAAACAACTCCAGTCCATTTAGTATTTTTCGTATATTTTCATCGCTTATTGTATATTTTTTTGGCAAAGAATCTTTCAATCCTTTAGTCTTGTTTTTCTTAGCTTCATTAAGTTCTTTTACAATAACTTCAAATCGTCTTTTATAATTTCGCCTCACTATATAATAATAGACAAGACCTAAAATAATGATCCCTAGCAAAAAGAAACTAATTTTCTTTAACAACAACGACCTACCTTTCTCTATATCAGTATCTTTTACTAACTGATCTATTTTATGTGTGAATGCAGGAATATCGTATTTATGATAGATACTTAGTGATGATTTTTTAATTGTTTCATCGTTTTCAGCATCTTTTTTGTGAAAAATCTTGATATAATGCAACGCTTTATTCACATCATTTTTCTGTTCAAAACATTGAGCTAATAAAAAATAATTTTCTTGTAGAAAAAGAGAATTAGCATTATTCTTTTTTAAAATAGAATCAACTTTAAGGAAATATGGAATTGCTGTGTCAATCTTCTTTTGTAAAAAATAATTTTTCCCCTGATAAAAATATAACGTAGGTAATTTATGAGTCAAATTTAACTCTATAATTTTTCTTTTAGCTTTATTAAGTTGAACTATAGATGTATCAAAATCTTCGTTTTTCTGACTTATAATTCCTTCTAAAGTAAGAAATATACAATAAGCTTCATTATCATTAGAAAGTCTGGTTTCTCGTATTCCCTTTTCACAAAAAACTGTTGCCGAATCCAAATATGCAGTTTTATACCCTTGATGGTCTTCTGCTAGATTAGCATAAGCATTACTAATATTCAATAAAGTGTTTATATAATCGGAAACTCTAAAACGTGGATCACTTTCCTTCTTCAATCGTTCATAAAACCCAAGATTATTCTTTATTAATCCTAATGCCTGTTCGGTTTCCCCTATTTGATTTTTTATTAAAGAAATACTACGTGCAATTTTCGCTAACTTAATAGAATCATTATCTTTTTTTATAATATCATATACTCTTGTGTAACATTCAATTGCTTTTGTATAAGATGTTCCTGAATAATAGATACTTCCTTTTAAATACAAACTACTTGCATACTGTTGTGTATCTTTTAGTTTTTCAGCTTCTTCCAAAGCTAGATCTATAAAATGCAACGCATTATCCTTTTGTCCCAAGACCTTATACGCTAGTGCAAACATATGCGCGCCAAGACAAACTTTAGTAGAATCGTTATTTTGTAATGCTTTTGTGTAGTAGGCATTTGCATACGCTTTTCCTAATATAGGGTTGGCATGAAGTGTCGATTTAAAAGATGTCTGCAAACTATCAAAACTAATTCCTTTTAAATCTTCATATGTAGGAATTGTGAGTTCTTGTGCTTTGACTTGCGGGATTTGAGTAAGAAAAAATAAACATAGAAAAAATCGAAACATAAACGTACATCAATATTAAACTCTAAATATAGGGAGTTCATAATGGGCTACCATATTTTTGAGATTAGAATTTTACAACTAGTCGTATTTTAGGAAAACACGACTTACAACAGTTGTTTCTAGTATCATTTTGCCGTTGTTTTGGGACATTATTAATTCAAAACTATAATCACATTATGAAAAAAAAGAACCTCAAAAATTTAAGTCTTAACAAGAAGCCAATATCAAAATTTGACAAATCGGAAGAAGTAATTGGAGGAATGAAATCTGTTCCTTTACAAAATTGCCAATACTTCCCTACTAACCCTTGGGGAAATTGTCTTCCAACTCATTATGATTACGGGTGTAACTAATTTTTATTAAACACAATAAACTTTAATATTATGAAAAAAAAGAAGTTAATTACAAAATTATCATTAGGTAAAAAAAATATTTCTAACCTAGGAAGCATTCATGGAGGCTATGTAACTGCGCCTGTTTTATGTGAAACTGCAAATTGCGGAACTAACAACTGTGGAACCAATAATTGTGGAACTAACAATTGTGGTTCTAATCTTTGCTATACAAATGCACATCCTGCAAGTGACCCTCAACATTGTCGTACTTGTCACAATTGGGGATAATAAGAGAGTAATTCATATTTCTTCAATACTATCAAACCAGTGGCACGTTCACTGGTTTTTTTATATAATACATTCATAATCATATTCTTTAAGTATTAATGTAACATTTATAAAAAATACCACACACATAAGCATTAACTGTAAGTACCAACTAAAAAATAATAGAATCTTATGAAAAAAATAATCGTACTAATTTTTGCATTCTTGTTGATGTCTTGTGATAATTCTGAGCAATATGAAAAAATTGTTGGAGAATGGAATTGTACAACGTGGATCACAGAATCTACTGGAGCTGATCGATGTAGTAATAATGTGTATTTCAATTTTAAAGCAGACAAAACATATACTTCTAAAATTGATGGACAAGAAGAAACTGGAGTCTACAGAATTGCTAATGGTTTACTCTACTCTACACCTGAAGGAAAATTAGAAATTGGAGTTGAAATCAGCAAACTAGATACAGATACACTACAATTTGTAATGAGTAGATTTGGAGAAAAAGAAATATTAACGTTAACACACAAGTAGTAAATAAATATTACTCTCAATAAATACACCGAATCTTAATGATTAAGAAGTAAGACCATATCTAATTTTGATATGGTCTTTTTTTATAATTGAATACTAATATTTCAATTAAACCTATCCACTAATTTCTTTTCATCATTATTTCTTGAAAATTTGCAACATTCAGAAATATGACTATATTTGGTAAACCAATCTGGTTAACCAATTTAAAATGAAACTAAAATTTACAAATTTTCATTCTTCCAAAACTAGAGTTTTCATTGCTTTAAGCTACTGTTTACTTTGTATGAGTTGTTCAAGTAATGATGAATTAGACAGACCTACTCCAACAGCTGTTGAAACTCCATCAGAAGAATCGCCAACAGTAAACTATGCAGATATAAACTTTTCTAACTGGAAAGTTACACTTCCCGTAGATGAAAATAATAACGGAAAACCAGACGAATATCAACCTAACGAATTGGTCAATTTTGGTTATCAAGACTTAGCACCTGTACAACCGTATATGTATGATGATACAACAGATGAATCACTCGTTTTTTATACGTTTCCAGCATCATCTACTGCAAATAGTTCATATTCACGTACAGAATTACGCGAATTAATTAATACTTCAAACGCTAGAGAAAACTGGACATTAGCCGAAGGTGGAACCATGCGTGGACGTTTAAAAGTTGTAGATATCTCAGAAAATAACAATTCAAGTGATACATATCACAAAGTAATTGTCATGCAAATTCACGGAATCATCTCCGAAGAAGATATGGAAATACATGATTTCTCTTCAAACAATGGACCGCCACTCATAAAAATTTATTGGAAAGACGGCTATGTTTGGTCGCACAAAAAATCACTAATAGATGAAAATACTAGCGGCGACGATTTACTTGATACTTCAAACAATACTTGGTACGACATAAAACAAAATCTTGGCTATGTAGGTTTCGATGCTTTCGATTTTTCTATTGAAGCTTCTGATGCAAAAATTATAGTTACGCTAAATAATGAGTCTTCATACACATACGAAGATGTAAGTTTGGATAAATGGCCATTTGAAAACTATTTCAAAGCAGGAAACTATCTAACAACAATAGATGCCAATGCATTTTCTTATGTGAAATATTACAATTTATATCTAACGCATTAAAATTCAAAATATGAAAACAAAACTACTTTTAATAGCAATACTTCTTGTGAGTTTTGCACATTCGCAAACAACACTTACTCTTGGCACAGATACATCTTCTTCTGCTACTAGAGGTCCTTTTCAACGTTCAGACAGTGGTTCAAGTTCAGTATTTTCTCGTGCTAGCATTCTATACACAGCAACAGAATTAGCATCTTTATCACCTTCTGCAACCATTTCGCAAATAAACTTCGATTTAGGTTCTACAAATATCATTACTGCATCAGGAGATGCTACAATGACGATTTATATGAAAAACTCAAATGCCACAGAAGTAATTGCTGTAGATGGTGCTTGGGCAGATGTTATCAATGGAGCAACTATAGTAGGAACTTACACGTTTAACACTACAAATAATTTCCCAGGTACTGAAGGATTTATGGATTTTGTGTTAGCAACAGGTTTTAATTATACAGGTGGAGCTTTGGAAATTGCTATAGATTGGGATTGTTCTAATTTAGTTCCAACAGACGCTACACAACCAAATTTATTATTTTCTGGAAATGGTTCATTAAACTGGTATTGGAGCAATACGGCACATCAATCTCTTAACTACAGAGCAGGATCTTCATCAGCACCAACTACATTAACAAGTAGAAAAGCGCAACGTGTAAATACACAAATTCTTTACACTGGAGCTACTACAGCACCAACTACAGGACAAGTAATCGGTGAATTTCCAGAAATGGATGGCGGCATGGAAACACAGACAGCCGATAATACCATGAGTTCTGCGGGAAGTGGTCAATCTGGTACAGCACAAACTCAATGGACAGTATCTTCTACGAGTAATTCTTCAGTAAGAGATATGACAAATGATATGTCATTAGCAAGAACCGGCGCGTTCTCTGCAGCATGGGCAGTAACACCAGGAGCCAATAATGTTCGCATGCAGTCACCATCACCAACAAATCCAACAATTCAACCAAATACGGAATATACAGTTCAATATTTTTACTCAGCTCCAACTGATCCTGGAAATGATTTAGACGCTGGTATTTATTTAAATAACACTTCTAGTGGAATAGCTGGCAATACTACAGATGTTACAGCATTTACGGCAAACACATATACAAAAACATACAGAACCATTACAACTGGCGCAACTTTTAATGTTTCTAACTGGGCAGTTGCAAGACTAGATGGTAATGATAATAATTATACAGATGCAGTACGTATTGATGATTTTGTTGTCTATTCAGGTGGTTATGATGATACGCCTCCTAATGATCCAACTACTGGAACGTATGCTAATAACTCTGGAACAGCTGCGATTGGCTGGACAGCTCCTTCAGGCGGAGTTGATAATGGAGGTTATGTTGTTATTAAATATACTACAGAACCAAATGCAGACAATGATCCTAATCAAAATGGAATTTATGAATATGGCAATACTACCACTAACGGAACTGGAGGACTTACTGGAACCATAATTTATATTGGAACAGACACAAGTTTTACAGACACCTACACTTCAGGCAATTATTACAAGATTTATGCAGTTGATAAAGCCTTCAACTATTCAAATGAATTAATAATTTCTGATGCTACCTTAAGTGTAGAAGAAAACATTACTTCAACTTTTAAAATATATCCAAATCCGAGTACGGGTATTTTAAATATCCAAACAAATACTACTGACTCAGCCTCTGTCGATGTGTACGATATGTTTGGTAAAAAGGTAGTAACTTCAAATAATGTAAACAATACTATTGATATCTCTAATTTAAAAAACGGAATGTACATTGTTAGGATAACAACAAATAATAAAAGTGTCACTAAAAAAGTAATGAAAGTGTAATTTTTCTTATCATTTTAAACACGCAACCACTTATAATCATTACCAAACATATCATATGAGTTTTAAAATATTCAAATCAGTTTCTATTCATCTTATACTAATAAGCACCATTTTACTATGTAATAGTTGTGGTGATAGTAAAAAACAAAAAAACGATGACAAAACTGAAAACATAGCAGAAAACCGGAATGCAAATGACGTAATCCCATTTTTTCAACATTGGAATCTAATCTTGGGAGATGGTTCTAATGCTGGTAAAGCAACTAACTATGAAAACAAAAAATTCTTTTACACTACAAACGATAATAAAGAAGATTGGGTAGTATTTAAAACTCCAAACGCAGGGAATACACATGGTACTTCCAACAATACGAGAACTGAATTGGCACAGTTAAAAAAATGGTCTCCTATGACAGAAGCTAAAATGAACGCTACGCTTAAGGTAATGAATGTTGCTACCACAGGCGATGCAAGAGTTGCAGCAACATATTCTGTGGTGGTTGGTCAAATTCATAGCGCAGACGGACATGAAAACGAACCGTTAAAAATATTTTATAAAAAGTTTCCTGGACACACAAAAGGCTCTGTATTCTGGAATTATGAAATTAATACCGCTGGTGATGACAATTCAAAAAGATGGGACTACTCCTATCCTATTTGGGGTTATGATTTTTCGGTAGTCGGAACTGACAAAAATACCTATCCACCAGAACCAACAGATGGAATTGCATTAGGAGAAGAATTTAGCTATGAAGTGATCGTCAAAGATGGAATTATGCACCTGACATTTACAAGCGAAGGACATGAAACCAAAACATTTACTAAAAACTTGATTGTTTCAGAATACACAAAAAAATCAGATACGCCAGCACAAGTCAATACATTATTTGTTCCTATTGGTCAAGACGGAGTAGAACGTGAAAATGCATACTCAGAAGAAGGTCTTTTCTTCAAATTAGGATGTTACAATCAAACCAACGGAAAAGAACCTAAAGTAAACAAAGTATGGTGCTCGGGAGCTGAAACTCATGGCGGAGACATTACCAAACAATATGCAGACGGAAACTATGCAGAGGTTTGGTTTAAATCTGCAAATATTGAAATTAGTGATGATGCTATTTCAAACGCAGGCTACTTCAAAGCAAATGATGGTCTAAGCAAAAAAACAGTATATCCTAGCGAAGTAATTCCTTTTATGGATAAGTTTAAAATCTTGTTGGGAGATGGAACAAAAGAAAACAATCTTATCGGTTATGCAAATAAAGATTTTTTCTATACGGTCATTGATGGTACAAGGCGTTGGGTAGTATACAAAACACCTAACTCAGGAGTAACTTCAAAGAATTCCAGCAATACAAGAACCGAATTACATGAAAAAAGAGAATGGACACCAGAAGAAGGAGGAAAACTTACGGGTACTTGTAAAGTAATGCAAGTCTCTCTTTCTGGAGATGCCAGAGTTGCTGCATCTTACGCAACCGTTGTAGGACAAATTCACAGTGGCGAAGGACACGAAAACGAACCATTAAAAATATTTTACAAAAAATTTCCAGGTCATAAAAAAGGATCTGTATTCTGGAACTATGAAATTAATACGGCTGGAGATGATAACTCAGGCAGATGGGATTATTCTAGCGCTGTTTGGGGAAATGACATGTCTGTTATTGGAGCCAATAAAGATGACTTTCCTCCAGAACCAAAAGACGGAATAGAATTAGGTGAAGAATTCAGTTATGAAGTAAATGTCTACAAAGGCATCATGTATCTTACTTTTACAAGCGAAGGTCACCCAACAAGAACATTCACAAAAAATCTAATCAAATCTGAATATGTAAACAAATCAGATCTACCTACTCAAGTAAAAAAACTATTTGTACCTATAGGACAAGATGGTACAGAACGTCCAATAGCATACAGTGGAGAATTAAATTACTTCAAACAAGGAGCTTACAATCAAACCAACGGCAAAAGTCCAGAAAAAAACAGGGTTTGGTGTGCTGGAGCAGAAACTTATGGAGGTAACATTGCCAAACAATATGAAAACGGCTGCTACACCGAAGTATGGTTTAGAGAAGCAACAATAGGTCCTGGAACTCCACCAAAACAAATAAACTAAACATAATAAAAGATACTAATATGAAAACATTTGGAGCTAGTAAAGAATTTATCTTAGACAAAGACCTTGAATGGGAAGTTGTCGGCGAAGGTGTAAAAAGAAAAATCATGGGATATGATGATAAAATCATGCTCGTAAAAGTACATTTTGACAAAGGCGGCATTGGCTATAAGCACGAGCACTACCACAGTCAAGTCACCTATGTTGAAAGTGGAGCTTTCGAATTCTCAATAGGAGAAGAAACCAGAGTTGTAAAAGGCGGAGATACTGTATACATACCACCACACGTACTACACGGAGCCATTTGCACCGAAGAAGGAATACTCATAGATGTATTCAGTCCTATTCGTGAAGATTTTATGGAATAATAAACTACTTTGAGGCAAGCTCACAAAGCATTGAACAGAAACAATTAAAAACATTTCTACGCGAGTATCAGAGCATTTAAGTCTCGACCATCAAGTAAATTGAATCAAGAAAAATTAACACTTTTTTAATAAAATTTACGAAAACGTTGTAAATCTCAAAAAATTACATATATTTGGTAAACCAATCTGGTTAACCAATTTTTTAACCGCAAAAAAAGGACAGGTGCACGCCTATCCTTTTTGGAATATTACTTCTTTGGAGGGAAGTAAGATTATACATAATTACTTATTGTAACATGCATATTGCAAAAATACAAAAATTTTAGCAGTAGAAATAAGGCTTTAAGTGATTAGTTGAATATTAACTAATTAAAAAAACCTAATTATGAATTTAAAAACTAAGCTAACCTGCATAGTAATGCTACTCTTCTGCATTTCAATGTATGCGCAGGAATCCTTTACTCTTAAAGGAAAAGTAGTTGCCAAAGCAGACAACTTACCGATTCCTGGTGTAAATATTCAGGTAGTTAAAACATCAAACGGTACCGCGACCGATTTTGATGGTAATTATCAAATTACGGTCAAAAAAGGCGATGTACTGCAATTCTCTTTTGTCGGCTATGTTTCGCAGACCATCATTATTGATGCTCAAAAAACCCTAAACATTACTTTAGAAGAAGATGCGAACGCATTAGATGAAGTTGTTGTTGTAGGATATGGTACAAGAAAAAAGAAACACCTAACTGGAGCTATGTCTACTTTAAGTGTTGAAGATAAAGGCTTAGATAAAATTGCAGTATCAAGACTTGATGATGCACTAGTTGGACAAGTAGCTGGTTTAAATGTTGCAGCAACAGAAGGTGAAGCTGGTTCAGATCCTACGCTTCGTATTCGTGGTGTAGGTTCTCTTAATGGTGACTCTGCTCCTTTAATTGTAATTGACGGATTAGTAGTAGACAGTGATTTTCTTGGAAACTTAGACATGAATGAAGTAGAAACTTTTGATGTACTTAAAGATGCAGCTTCAACAGCAATTTACGGTTCACGTGGTGCAAATGGTGTTATCCAAATTACAACAAAACAAGGTAAAGAAGGAAAAACTTCATTCTCTTACAATAGCTTTTTCGGATTTAAAGAAGCTAAACAAAGTGACGATTATTACTTTACTGTAGCAGAAACCGTAGCTGCTGAACAGGCTGCAACAGGAACACTTTCCAACAGAACTGCATACAAGCAATTACTAACACAAACTACAGGTATTGATAGAGATTGGCAAGATGTTATCTTTGAAGGTGGAACAATCACTACACACTCTTTCAATGCACGTGGAGGAAACAAAAATACGAAGTTTAGTGCTTCATTAGGATACAATCATGATGAAGGTGTATTGTTAACTGATGATTACAAGCGTTACAACGCAAGATTAAAAATTGATACCAAAATTGGTAAAAAAATAAAATTAGGAGCCAACTTCGCTCCATCGTACACACGCAGAAGACGTTTTGACGGTTCTACACACGATATATTAAGACAAACGCCTTGGTTGCCATTATATCATGATGCTAACTCTATTCAATTTGTAGATTTCAATACATACCCTGATGTTCAAATTGGTGATTACGCAATCCAAAGACATTTTGACAACTACGATCTATTTGGAGATGGTTCTGTTTTACAAGACATTAGTAATACATCTAACACAAATCCAGCGGCAAAAG
This sequence comes from Kordia sp., assembly GCF_965224175.1. Taxonomy (GTDB): domain Bacteria; phylum Bacteroidota; class Bacteroidia; order Flavobacteriales; family Flavobacteriaceae; genus Kordia. The sequence continues at coordinate 4,449,781 of NZ_OZ245041.1, read as the reverse complement.
TATTAGAGCGCGATCGTAATGATTATAGATTTAAACTCGCAGGTCTTTTTTATGGTGAATATAAAATCATCGACGGCTTAAGATTTAGAGCAACACTTGGTGGTGACTATCAAAATACATTTAGAAATAGATGGCAAGGTGTTCGTTCTAACAGAAACGGAGCAGCCGCAGCAAGTTATTTTGAATCAAATGAAAACAGAATTCATACCTTATCTGAAGGATACTTAACGTTTGACAAAGCGTTTGGAGGACACGAGTTTAATGCCGTTGTAGGAGCTTCTGCTGAAAGATGGGAATGGCAAGGAGACAGCGCACTTGGATCTGGATATACATCAGATTTAGTACAAACACTAAGTGCTGCTACAGTTCTTAATCAAATAGACTCATACAAATACGAAGAAGGATTCTCTTCATTATTTGCCAGAGTAAATTATGCTTACAAAGACAAGTACTTAGCTTCGTTAAGCTACAGACGTGACGGTAGCTCAATTTTTGGTGTTGACAATAAATATGGAGATTTCCCTTCTGCTTCTGTAGGTTGGGTAGTTTCTCAAGAAGACTTCTTAAGTGAAAGTGAATTTTTAAGTACTTTAAAATTGAGAGCTAGTTATGGAGTTACTGGAAATAAAGATATTTCTACAGGAAATGCTTTAACAGACTTATACCCTTCTATCTCTTTATTAGGAACTGACAATTACAATTCGCAAGCTGCATTTGTGGCTCTAAACATTGCAAACCCTGAATTACAATGGGAACGATTGATAGAATTTAATCCAGGGATTGACTTCGGATTCTTTAACAATGCTATTACAGGATCTATAGATTATTATACAAGAACCAGTGATCAACTTTTACTTTTCAATCCAGTTCCTTCTTCAACAGGATTCTCAGCTGCGCTAGAAAACTTAGGAGAAGTTAGAAATTCAGGAATTGAATTTGAACTTTCATCAAGAAACATCTCAACAGAAGATTTCAGATGGAGTACTTCAGTAGTTGCATCTCACAATAAAAATGAACTTTTAGACTTTGCAGATTCTAATGGGCAAATTCAAAATGTAGATAGCAAAAGAGCCGCAGAATGGATCAACTTAGTAGGAAATCCTATCTCATCTTTCTACGGTTGGGTAGTAGATCGTGAAATTCCTCTAGAATTTATCAACGATCCATATCATCCAGCTGGTGGACAAGCACAAGATGTATATGTAAAAGATTTAAATGGTGACGGACTTATTGATGATGATGATAAAACGATATTAGGAAACCCATATCCAGACTTAGTTTGGAGTATCTCAAATAATCTTAGCTACAAAGATTTTGACTTAAGCTTTATGTTTCAAGGAAGTCATGGTGCCGAAATACGTAATATGGGAGATCAGTACTTATTCAACCACTTTAACAGTGCGCAAGATTTCAACACATCTACAACACCAGATCAAGGGTTTATTAAACAAAAAATCTTTACAGATGCTATCATTCAAGATGCAAGTTACATTGCACTTCGTAACGTAACTGTTGGATACAATCTTCCTTCATATCTTACGGAGAAGTTTGGTGCATCATCATTAAGAATATACGCAACAGGGCAAAACCTATTATATTTCACAGCAAGTGATTACACAGGATTTAACCCAGAATCAATCAATAATACAAGTGCCACAACCTATGGATATCAGCGAGCTGGTTCACCAGTATTCAGTACAATATCATTAGGAGTCAACTTACAATTTTAAACACACTATTTATAAAAACATTTAATTATGAAACAATTAAGATATATAGTTTTTTTGATGTTGGTGATAGGTTTTCAGTCATGTCATAAAGACCTACTAGAGCCAGTACCAGAAGCTGCAATAAGTAGTGAAAGTTACTTTTTAAACGATGAGCAAATTGAAACTGGTGTTATTGCCATTTACGATGCGATGCAAGGTGTAAATTCTACGAGTTTGAATGACAATCGTGGAATACAACAAGAATTCTACGTAACAGAAATGCGTAGTGATAACACCAGAACAAAAAGTCAAGAAGGTGAAGCTGCCGAATTTGAAAGCTACGCTGTAACGCCAAACAATGGTATTGTAGAAAACTACTACAGAAGTTGTTACAGTACTATTTTCAGAGCTAACTTAGTATTAGAAAATCTTGGAAATGCTTCAGAAACAATGTCTCCTATATTTGAAGGAGAAGCAAAATTTGCTAGAGCTTATAGTTACTTTAACTTAGTTCGCCTCTTTGGAGATGTGCCTTTAATAGACAGAACAATTACGCCACAAGAAGATGAAATTGCCTTTACAAGAGTGGCTACAGCTACCATTTATAATTTAATAGTAAGTGATTTAGAAACTGCTGCGGCGAACTTAAGTAATGGTCAATATACAAGAGCTTCAAAAGCTGCGGCGGAAGCTTTACTAGCAAAAGTACACTTAACACTAGGCAACTATCTTGAAGCACAAGTATTATGTGAAAATGTAATGAGCTACGGCTACACATTAGAAAATAACTTCAATGACATATTCTACAGTGAAGGAAACAACGAACTTATTTTTGTAATTGCATTCAACCAAGGAATAGATGCTGATAGTCAGGATTTCTCTGCAGAATTTATGAATGGTGTCGGACGAACTGTTGGTGTAAACTATGTAACACAAGATGCTGCCGCATTTTTAGATGCTAATGGAGGAGACAGAACTCAATTCTCATACCGTATTGATCCATTACAACCTACACAAAGACAAGTTGTAAAATACTTACCAAATGGTGAAGATGGTGGAGCTAACGGAAATGTATTTACAACAGATGCAACACTTTCTGGTAACGACTGGGTCGTATTAAGGTATGCCGATGTACTATTAATGCATACAGAAGCAATATTAGCAGGAAATCAAATGACTACAAATACTGCTGCTTTAGGTTCTTTCCAAATGGTACGAAACAGAGCTGGTATAACAGATGCTGTAACTTCTGTAACAAAGCAAGAATTACTAGATGAAAGACGTGCAGAATTAGCATTTGAAAACCAACGTTTATTTGATTTATTACGTTTCGGAGAAGCACAAAATGTATTATCTGACTTCTCTACTGCTAACAATTACGGTTTTACTGCTACAGATTTATTATTACCAATTCCACAGCGTGAAATAAATCTTAGCAACGGTTTAATGACGCAAAATCCAGGCTACTAAAATTAAAAAGATACATTATGAAAAAAACAATAAAAACCATTGGTATTGCAGTCTTGCTTTTTGGAAGTCTTATATATCAATCATGTGACATCGATAAATTTGAACCGCTAGGAGAAAACTCAATAGCAGATGAAACGCCACCATTAGCGAGCTTTACAGCTACACAAGGACAAGGCTTGAATGAAGAATGGAAAGACTATACTTTTGCCAATTTATCTACAAGTGCTACAACGTATATGTGGGACTTTGGAGATGGAAATACTTCCATAGAAGTAGATGGTGCAAATACCTATCCAGGAGAAGGAACATATACAGTTACCTTAACAGCTTCTGATGCTTTAGGTGTTACAAGTACGTTTTCACAAACTATAGAAGTTATTGAACCAGAAGCGCCAATGGCACTGCTTCCAGATATCTTAGAAGCAAGTTTTGAAGATAATAGTTTACCAGATGGTACAGGTGATGGAAGAGATTCATGGAGAAACTCAGACTTAGGAGGCGTAATTCAAATTACTTCTAGTCCTGTGCAAAATGGAGATCAAGCAGCAAAATTTCCATCTGCTGGAGATCGAATTGCATATCAAGAATTGACTGTATCACCAAATTCAGATTATACACTTAAGTTTTTCTATACGCTAAAAGACAATAATCCTGGATCAATTACCATATCAGTATTAGCTGGTGGCGGAATTACAGATGCATCTGCAGCCACTACCATTGCTTCTTTTGAAGGAACCGATCAATCAAGTCCTTCTACATATGTAATGGCTTCATTGCCATTCAATACAGCAGCAAACGAAACAATCTCTATATATGTATCTAATCAAGGTGTAGAAGCACGATTAGACAATTTTACAATCGAAACAAACTAATAGCATTTTGAAACGATTAAAAATCATATTGGTACTTTTCTTTTTAGGAGTTTGTTATGGCAATTGTCAAACAAGCGAGCAAGCTATTACAACAAAATCAAAAGTTGAAAAGAAACGCAAGAAGAGAAAACGTAAAAAGAAATATAAGCTACCAAAAATTGATTTATCGCATTGGAAAGTGACAACACCTGCGGGAAATGGAAAAAAACCGCAGGAAGTGTCACCGCCAGAAATATTAGATTATGCAACCAATGAAGATCTCATACCATACATGTACAATGATTCTGTACGTGGTGCTTTAGTCTTCTACGCATATCCTAGTAAAGCCACAACCGCAAATACGAAATATTCACGTTCGGAATTGCGAGAACAAATGGAACCTGGCAATAACAATGTCAACTGGACCTTTAAACAAGGTGGAATCATGAAAGGAAAACTTGCAATTGATGAGGTTTCACGTGATACAAAAGGTAAATATCACAAAGTAATCATCATGCAAATTCATGGTCGTTTAACTAACGAACAACGTGATTTAATTGGTCAAAAAGACAACAATGCTCCACCAATTTTAAAAATATACTGGAAAGACGGTAAAATACGCGTCAAAACCAAAGTCTTAAAAAACTTGAATGCTACCGAAACCGAAATGTTACATGAAGATGCTTGGGATAATGATAAAGGATTCACATTCAAAGAAAAAGTAGGCTTTAAAAAGTTTAGACTCGAAGTAAGAGTCAGTGAAGGAAAAATGACAATAGTTCTAAACAATAACGAGTTCAAAACTTATGAAAATATTCACATGAAAAAATGGGGAATCTTTGAAAACTATTTCAAAGCAGGAAACTACTTTCAGTCACGTGATGAAGGTTCATTTGCTAAAGTTCGATATTACACTTTAGAAGTAACACATTAATAATGAAGTTAATTTACATTTGAATAGAAGCTTTTTATTGAGTTTTACTGGTCTGTTTCAGATCAGTAAGATTCAAGTAAAGTTTTTAAAAATGTTAACGTTTATTCCTTATTATTTTTTAAATTTAAACATGCAAATCTGGTTAACCAATTACAGTCGCTAACGTATGAAATTAGACATAGTTACAAAAACAGAAACACTCGACGTCCAAAAAACGATTATTTCCAAAATAAGAGATCTAATCAATTTAAAAAACTTAGAGCCAGGTGACAAGCTTCCATCGGAACGCATGTTATCTGAGAAGTTTGAAGTCACACGTAGTAATGTCAGAGAAGCAATTCAAAAACTAGAGTTTTATGGTTTACTAAAATCAATTCCGCAAAGTGGAACGTTTGTCGCAAATATTGGAGTTACTGCAATGAACGGTATGATAGAAGATATCTTACGCTTAGAAGAACCAGATTTTAAATCGTTAGTAGAAACAAGGATTTTATTAGAATTAAAAACAGCACGTTTAGCTGCATTACGAAGAACAGATAATGATCTTCTTAAAATGAAAGAAGCTCTTGACGCATACACTGAAAAAGTACTTAATGGTGAAGATGCTGTACAAGAAGATTTACTATTTCATCTTGCTATTGCTAAAGCATGTGGAAACAGTACCATGAATACATTCATGTTAATTATTACACCAGAAATTATCACAAATTTTGAAAAATATCATGTTTGCGACGGAGATCAAGCACAAAAAGGAATCCAAGAGCACACAGAAATATATGAAGCCATTAAAAATCAACAACCACAATTGGCTAAACAAAAAATGAAAGAACACTTTAAAATGTTATATCAGTATTGTTATAACATATAAAAAACACAGTCAATCTTGAAAATGCACGAATTCAAAATTGACATAAAATATGGAGGGAACGTAATTTTATAGATAGAAACGTAACACACTTTTCTTCACAATACAATTACACTTACAATACAGAGCAAAGTTGCTCAAACAATCAACATACAATCATTTGTAATCACAAAGGTTGTGTGGTAGAAGCAAAAAATTATGAAAATCAAAGGTCTTAGATGGTGGATTATAGGCTTGGTATGCCTTGCTACCATTATTAATTATATCGATAGGTCTGCATTAGGAATAATGTGGCCAGAAATGAGTAAAGATTTAGGACTCACCAAACAAGATTACTCTTGGATCATAAACATCTTTACCATTACATACGCTGCTGGTAAGTTTATCTCAGGTAAAGTATATGACAAAGTAGGAACAAAAATTGGTTTTGTCTTATCAATCTTTTTCTGGTCGTTAGCATCTGTATTACATTTCTTTGCCAAAGGAGCTGCTTCACTAGGAATCTTTAGAGGTTTACTCGGTGTTGCCGAAGCTGGAAATTGGCCAGGAGCAGTAAAAAATAATGCCGAATGGTTTCCTATCAAAGAACGTGGTTTAGCACAAGGAATTTTTAATTCTGGAGCTGCTATCGGTTCTATTGTTGCTGCACCAACAGTCTCAGAATTATTTGGAGTATATGGTTGGCGTATCACTTTTATTATTATTGGTGTGCTAGGTTTCTTGTGGATTATTCCATGGTTAATCTTCAATAAAACACAGCCAAAAAATCATCCATGGATTACAGAAGAAGAAAAAGAACATATAGAGTCTGGACGATTAGAAAGCAGAAAAAATATAGAAGACGATAAAAGTCTGAGCGTTTTAGAAATACTCTCAAAAAAAGAATCTTGGGGCGTTATTGCATCTCGATTCTTTATAGAACCAATCTGGTGGTTATTTGTCTTTTGGATGCCAATTTATCTCTTTGATGAATTTGGATTCAATGTCAAAGAAATAGGGCTGTACGCATGGTTTCCATATGTAGGAGCTATGATAGGAAGTCTAGCTGGCGGATGGTATGTAAAACAATTAATGAATAAAAACAGTCTCGATAAAGCAAGAAAAAAAGTAATTGCTATTGGTGGTATCATCATTTTCATTGCAATTATTGGCGCAATACTCTTTGCTGATACTCCAGAAAAGTTTGTCTCTTTTGTATTTGTAGTATTATTTGGATTTCAATTTTCAATTAGTAATATCCAAACAATTCCGAGTGACTTACTCAACGGAAAATCAGTAGGAACTCTTGCTGGTTTAGGTGGAAGTATTGGAGCCGTTTCTGTAATTATTATGAACTGGTTGATTCCTATCATTACTAAAGAATCGTACACACCTGCATTCATTATTCTGGCAATATTAGCTCCACTAGCTGTATTGTCTATCTACCTATTGATTAAAGAAATAAAACCTATAGAAAACAACATAAAATAAATAACAAAACTAATCATATCATTATGAGCAAATTAAATGGAAAAGTAGCAATCATCACGGGAGCTACTGGTGGTATTGGTTTCGAAGTAGCAAAAAGATTAGGAAACGACGGATATACCGTTATTTTAAATGGAATTGATGATGCTAGCGGAGCTGAAAAGCTAAAAAAACTAACAGACGCAGGAATTACAGCCGAATATTATGGTTTTGATGTTACAAAAGAAGATCAAGTAACAGCAAACATTACTAAAATCGGTGAAAAATATGGTAAAATAGATGTGCTAGTAAACAATGCTGGTGGATTAGGCGGAAGATCTCGATTTGAAGAGATGACAACTGAATTCTATCGCTTTGTCATGGCACTAAATCTTGATTCTGTATTCTATGCTTCAAGAGCCGCAATACCGTTCTTAAAAAAAGGTGAACATGCAACTATTATCAACTTTACCTCAAATGCTGGATGGACAGCTGGCGGACCTGGCGCAGGAATTTATGGAACTTCCAAAGCTGGAGTACATTCTATCACAAGAGCTTTAGCAAAAGATTTAGCTGAATATGGCATTCGTGTAAATGCAGTATCTCCAGGTACAATTGACACACCATTTCATGCGCAAATCAAATCTACGAAGCCAGAAGTATTCGCTTCTTGGGCAAACAATATCTTATTAGGTAGATTAGGTCAGCCTGAAGATGTTGCTTCTGTAATATCATTCTTAGCGAGTGCTGATGCAGCGTTTATCACTGCAGAAACCATTCAAATTGGTGGTGGACAAGCTTTAGGAATATAAATCGTATTTTTAAAAATCTAAACCTAAAACTACATCTGCATAAAATGTATGCTGTAAATGAGTCAATTACTTCAGGACAAGTCCATGAAGCATTGAACGGAAACAATTAAAAACATTTCGACGCAAACGTCGGAGCATTTAAATCTCGAGTATCGAGTAAGTAAAGAATGAAAAAAGTAGTCACATTTGGTGAAATCATGTTGCGACTGTCCACAGAGCGATTTTTACGATTCTCACAGTCAAAATCATTTAATGCAATGTATGGTGGTGGCGAATTCAATGTTGCAGTCTCATTAGCAAACTTCGGAATTGCTAGTGAGTTTGTAACACGATTACCTAACAATGAAATTGGAACGTGTGCCTTAATGGAAATGCGCAAGCGAAATGTGGGTACAAATCATATTCTATTTAGTAAAGACCGACTCGGAATCTATTTTTTAGAAACTGGGGCTGGCACACGATCCAGTAACGTTGTGTATGACAGAGCGAATAGCGCTATGGCAAATTTGACAAAAGGAACCTTCAACTGGAAAGAAATTCTAAAAGATGTTTCTTGGTTTCACTGGAGCGGAATTACACCAGCCATTTCACAAGGCGCTGCAGACGAATGTTTGGAAGCAATCAAAGCAGCACATGAGCTCGGAATTACGATTTCATCCGATTTAAATTATCGTGCAAAACTCTGGAAATACGGGAAAGAACCACATGAAATCATGCCTGAAATGCTTCAATATAGTAATATCATTTTAGGCGATATAGATACCGCATATTTTATGTTGGGTGAAAATAAAGTAAATCCAAACTATCAAAATGTAAAATCATTGCCAAAATTGTATGATACAGTGTTTGATCTCTGTCCAAATTTACAAACGATGGCAACTACACTTCGTTATTCGGTAAGTGCTTCGCATCAACGTATTGGCGGTATGTTATATGATAAAAAAAATATTTATGATGCTGATATTAAAGAAGTAACACCTGTAGTAGATCGTGTTGGAAGTGGTGATGCCTTTATGGGAGGATTAATTTATGGATTGATAGAACACGAAAACGACAAGCAAAAGGCTATTAATATTGCGGTAGCATCTTGTTGTTTAAAACATACCATTTACGGTGATTACAATCTGGTGTCAACCAAAGACATCAACAATTTTTTAGCAGGAAACAGTAACGGAAAAGTATCTAGATAAAATGGCAACATTTACACGTATAGAAGTCGCACAAACCATGACAAATACAGGATTAGTTCCTTTATTTTATCATCATGATATAGAAATAGCCAAGCAAGTGGTAAAAGCTTGTTACGATGGTGGCGCACGTTTGTTAGAATTTACAGCTCGCGGTGATTTTGCACATGAAATTTTTGGAGATTTAAACAAATATATTCGTCAAGAATTGCCAGAAATGATTTTGGGAGTTGGTTCAGTGACAGATGCTGCTTCTGCGTCTTTATATATGTCGCTTGGCGCAAATTTTATTGTAACACCAGTATTACGTGAAGATATTGCAACAGTATGTAATCGAAGAAAAGTATTGTGGTCGCCTGGATGTGGTTCGTTGACCGAAATTGCAAAAGCCGAAGAACTAGGTTGTGAAATCGTAAAATTATTTCCAGGAAGCATCTACGGACCTGAATTTGTAAAAGCCATCAAAGCACCACAACCTTGGACCAATATTATGCCAACAGGCGGCGTCTCTCCTACTCTTGAAAATTTATTAACATGGTTTACAGCTGGTGTCACTTGCGTTGGAATGGGTTCAAAGTTGATTCATAAAAAAGAAAATGGTGAGTTTGATCTAGAAAAAATAAAAACCTCAACACAAGAAGCGCTTGAAATTATAAAAAAAGTACGATCATGAATGTTGCTGGAGCTACCATAACACTTAAAGAATTATCACAACTTTCAGGATTTTCAATTTCTACGGTTTCCAAAGCACTGAATAATAAGTTTGACATCAGTCCTACTACAAGAAAAACAATCCAGAAAATTGCCTCAAAGCACAATTACGTTCCTAATAATTATGCTGTGGCTTTACGTAAAAAACAAACAAAAGCGATTGCAATTATTATCCCACAAATAAATACTACGTTCTACAGTTGCTTTTTATACAACATCGAAAAAGTAGCTTCTAAATACGGATATCGAATTTTATTGTTTCAATCTTTTGAAGAAACAAAACGTGAAAAAGAATGTTTAAAAAGTATCCATGATGGAAGTGTTGATGGTGCTATTTTGGTATCAAAAAACAACTTAAATTCTTCATCAGTAGAAAAATATAATAAACTTCCCGTAGAGTATATTCAACTATCCGAAAATCTTCAAGAAAAACAATTGAAGCATATGTGCATTACAAGTTTTTCTAAATTAATAACGTCTGTTTATTAAATACAAAATCAACTTAAAAAAAGTAAACTTTCTTTTTTTGAGTTAATACTCTTGTTTTCATATAGCTTAAAAAAAGAAAAAACTTCCTAAAAACACTACACTACAAGTGACAATTCACGGAATTAAGCCATCTACTTTTAGTATAATATATTCTCAGGCAGTATTTTAGCAACAGAAATACGTACATATAAAATATGACAAACACAAAGCGTGTGTTTCATACTTTCATTAACTTGGTGATAAATTAAGTTGACTCATTAATATTCACACTTTACTATTTCAAACTTGTGCGCTAATTTTAGTCCACCTATTTTTAATATAAAATACATGAGATACATTCTCTAAAAGTTATACAGACATTAAAACCGAACTATGAAGAAAAAATTACTTTTTACGCTTATCGTACTTACCGTAACTCTTGGATTTTCGCAAGTTCAATTTCAAGAACGAATTATTGTAGATGATACCTTTACCGCAAATAATGTTAATTCTGTTTTATCTGTAGATATAGATGGAGATGGAGATATGGATGTATTGTCTGCCTCTTTCAGTGATAGCAAAATTGCTTGGTATGAAAACACAGACGGACAAGGCTCTTTTGGTACTCAAAAAGTAATTACAACCAATGCAAATGGCGCTTCTTCTGTGTATGCTGCCGATTTAGATGGTGATGGAGATTTAGATGTATTGTCAACTTCATCCTTTGATCAAACTGTTGCTTGGTATGAAAACCTAGACGGACAAGGAACTTTTGGCGCACAACAAGTAATTGCTATTGATACAAATGCAATTGATTCACTAGCGATCACAGATATTGATGGTGATGGAGATTTAGATGTGCTTTTCCCGAACAGCTTCGAAGGCGGAATTATATGGCATGAAAACACAGATGGTGAAGGAGATTTCAGCGCACAATCAGTCATAGCTACCGATGCAAGTATTTTAGGAAATATCCATGCTGTCGATATGGATAATGATGGTGACATGGATATCGTTTCTTCAGCATTGTATGACAATAAAATAGCATGGCACGAAAATACAAACGGACAAGGTCTTATGGCTACCGAAATTGTTATTTCTACCGCTGTTAATGATCCACAATCAGTATTTACAAGTGATATGGATAATGATGGTGATATGGATGTTTTAACTGCATCACGACTTGATGATAAAATTGCTTGGTATGAAAATACAGATGGACAAGGAACTTTTGGTAAACAACAAATAGTGACTACAAATGCTGACAGTGCTGTAGTTGTATATGCAGAAGATGTAGATAGTGATGGTGATATGGACATTATTTCTGCTTCATCTAATGACAATAAAGTAGCTTGGTATGAAAATACAGATAGTGAAGGAACTTTTGGAGCCGAGCAAATTATTACAACAAATGCTGAGAATATAAAATCAGTTTTCGCTATAGATATAGATGGAGACAATGATATAGATATTATCTCATCTTCTTCTAGCAATGATTCCATTACTTGGCATGAAAACACAAATGGACAAGGAACTTTTAATGAAGAGTATATCATCATCAGTAATCCTGGATGGAACAAATCTGTGTATGCCGTAGATATTGATGGCGATGGTGATTTAGATGCACTTTCTGGTTCTGGCGGAAGCTTTGGAAACATTGCATGGTTTGAAAATACAGATGGACAAGGTTCTTTTGGTGCGCAAAAAATAATTACTACAAACATAGATGATGCTGAATCAGTATTTGCTGCCGATCTAGATGGTGATGGTGACATGGATGTACTTTCTGCCTCCTACGATGACGACAAAATTGCGTGGTATGAAAACACTGACGGACAAGGAACTTTTAGCGATCAGCAAATAATTTCAACTGGTGCTAGTAATGCACGATCAGTATATGCTGTAGATATTGATGGTGACAACGACATGGATGTATTATCTACATATTCTAGTATTAGTGAAGTTGTATGGTTTGAAAATACAGACAGTCAAGGAAATTTTGGTTCACGACAAACAGTTACATACAATGCTGACTTTTCACAATCAGTTTATGCTGAAGATATTGATGGTGATGGCGATATGGATATACTTTCTGCTTCTTCTAGCGATGACAAAATTGCGTGGTATGAAAATACAGACGGACTAGGCGATTTTGGTTCACAACAGATTATTACTACGAATGCAGATGGTGCAAGTTCTGTATATGCTATAGATCTTGATGGTGATGGAGATATAGACGTTCTTTCCGCATCACGAGGAGATGATAAAATTGCATGGTATGAAAATACAGACGGGCAAGGAACTTTTGGAGATCAACAAGTAATTACTACTAATGCAGACTTTGCAGTATCAGTCTTTGCGGCAGATATAGATAATGACGGTGATAATGATGTAATAAGTGCATCAAGTACGGATGATAAAATTGCGTGGTATGAAAACACAGATGGACAAGGAACTTTTGGTGTACAACAAATCATAGCAACAAATACAGATAGAGCTAGTGATGTATATGCTGCTGATATTGATAACGATGGAGACATAGACATTTTAGCTTCCTCACAAAACGACAATAAAGTAGTTTGGTTTGAGAACTTAGGTGAAGGATTCAATGAAGTAAGTGGTACAATCAGTTTAGATATAAATAATACAGGTTGTTCCACTAATAGTGAGCCAATGGCTAATGTTATGATCACTACAACAGATGGTGCTTCTACACTATCAACCTTTAGCAATACCAACGGCGTTTATCAACTATTTACAGACGAAGGAACATTTACGACTTCTATTGCTGGATTACCTAATTATTTTACGGCAAATCCTATGTCGCAAGCATCTAATTTTACTGGCGTTGGAAATACAGATACTGTAAATTTCTGTATTCAGCCAAATGGAGCTGCGAGCGATTTAAATGTAAGCATTTATCCTTCACTTGATGAACCACGTCCAGGATTTGACACTACATATCAAATTGTGTACAACAATATAGGAACCACTCAGCTAAGCGGTGATATTACTTTTGAATTTGACAGTTCTAAAGTTCAATTCTTAAATGCAAGTGAAACCGTAGCAATGCAAACTGCAAATACACTTACTTTCAATTTTACAAACATACATCCATTTGAAACTAGAACTATAGACTTAAATTTTAACGTATTTCCGCCGCCAACAACAAATATTGATGAAATACTAACGACTACTGCAATTATAAATCCTATTTCTGCAGATGCAACACCAGAAGACAATGTATTTACATTGAACCAAACAGTGATTGGTTCTTATGACCCTAATGATATACAAGTATTAGAAGGTGACCGAATTTTATTGGAAGATGCTGATAAATATTTACACTACATCATTCGTTTTCAAAACACAGGAACTGCATCTGCAATTAATGTGAATGTTGAAAATGTATTGGATCCAAACTTAGATTGGACAACCATACAATTGGAAAGCTTAAGCCATAGCGGAAGAGTTGAAATTACAAATGGTAACATGATAAACTTTGTATTTGACAATATCAATTTACCTGACAGCAATTCCGATGAACCAAACTCACATGGTTTTATCACTTATAAAATTAAACCAAAAAACACTGTTGCACTTGGAGATATTATCTACAATACTGCTGATATTTTCTTTGATTTTAATCCTGCAATTACAACAAATACAGTAGCTACAGAAATTGTAGATGCACTATCCGTTAATGAGTTTACTGATACTAACTTTTCAATCTATCCAAATCCAACAAGTACTGATCTTTTCATTAGTGGAAAAGAAAATATCAATACAATATCGATAAGTGATCTTACTGGAAAACTATTAAAAATGATAAAAATTCCTAATACTCAAACCAGTGCTACACTAAAAATGAGCAACTATCCTATTGGATTATATTTTCTTTCAATAGAAACTCAAAAAGGAATTTACACGCATAAAGTTATCAGAAAATAACAGCTAATCGCAAGAGAGAAATTAAAATTTCATAAAAAACACTTCAAAAAAAGAGCAAGTTTCAACTACGAAGTTTGCTCTTTTTTTAGATTATATTGTTTACACAAAAAATAATCATCAAAATAATAACGGAATAAAGTACATAAAAAAGAGGATTAACAAGGTGGCAGCTATGGTGTTTAAAAAGAAACCTGCTTTTACCATATCTTTTACTTTTACATAACCGCTCGCAAAAACTATCGCATTGGGCGGAGTCGCCATTGGTAGCATGAAAGCGCAACTGCTTGCCATTGTTACTGGAATTAACACATGAAGTATTGGTATATTTAAACCTATCGCAATTCCTGCAATTACAGGAGACAAAACAGCGACTAAGGCAACATTACTCATAAGTTCCGTCATAAATAACATTAAAACAATAAGTAATATTACAGTCATTAAAATACTGACATCACTTGTAGCGATAAAATTTGTGACGACAGCTACAATACCACTTGAAGACATTCCTTTTGCAAGGGCTAATCCGCCACCAAATAATATCAAAATTCCCCATGAAAGATTTTTAGTATCGTTCCATTGTAAAATAAATTCTCCTTTTTTCAAATTAAAAGGAACTACAAACAGCGCGATTGCACCAAGAATACTAATCATAGTATCTGTGAGTCCTAAACTAGGTATGAAAGCATTGATTAAAGTTCTAAATATCCAAAGTGAGACAATAACTCCAAAAATAACAAGTACCAATTTTTCTTTTCTCGAAGTCTTTCCTAGCTTTTTCAATTCATCATCAATAATTCCTTGAGAAGTTTTAAACACTAAACCTTTACTCGGAAATATCCATAATACTAAAATAAAATAAGCGATTGTAATTAAAATTATAGAGAATGGTAATCCAATAAGCATCCAGTTAAAGAATGAAATTTCTATCCCATATTCATTTTCTAACAATCCTATTAAAACTGAATTTGGAGGTGTTCCAATCACTGTTGCGATACCGCCAGCATTTGCAGAATAAGCAATTCCGAGCATAACTGCCAATGAAAAATTCCGATCTTTCTTTGTAAATCCATCTTCATCATTGATAAGCATTTTTATTACCGACATTGCAATAGGAAGCATTACTACGGTACTTGCTGTATTGCTAATCCACATACTCATAAATGCCGTTGCAATCATGAATCCTAAAATCACTCTATTGGGCGTTGTTCCTGTCTTTTTTATAATACTTAACGCAATTCTTCTGTGTAAGTTTACTTTTTCAATAGCTAATGCTAATACAAAACCTCCGAAAAACAGAAATACAATCGGACTTCCATAATTAGCACCTACATCTGCGATAGGCATTACTTTAAGTAACGGAAATAATAGTAATGGTAAAAGAGCAGTTACGGAGATTGAAACTGCTTCTGTAATCCACCAACAAACCATCCATAAAGCCAAAGCGATGACGGTATTTCCTTCTTTGGAAGCAAATTCCAACGGTATACATAAAATAATGATGAACAACGCTGGTCCTAAAAATAAACCTATTTTTTTTGATAGTGGGTAATTTTCCATAGCCGAATTTAAACAATAAACTTCACAAAATTGAGTAGATTTTTTCCACAATTTACAAATCAATGTATTTTAAGAATAATGAAAAACAATATTAAAACGATTACAAAAACACTGTAAATTTTAAAAATACGTTATCAAATACTTCTTTTTTTTAAGGCATTCATAAAATTTCAAGGAAAATCAGCTTTTTATGTATAATGTAAAACTATAATTTGTAGGTTTGCCCAATGATTATTCAAAATAAAATATACAATAGAAAACCCAGTTTGCGCTTACGCAATCGCCGCCGCTAATTCTTCAATCTAGCAGCTCATTTTCTATTCTGTAATTTTATTTTCATTTCTTGTATCATTTAATATTCATATCATTTTATCCAAACTTTGTTATTTTAACTAATAACAACTTTCCTGCACGCCGCTTTTTCACGCGCCGCCCGTAAGGGTACATTTTTATATTGGGAACTTCGGTGCGTCCAGTTCTTCTTTTCGAGATACATCAAACAAAATTTTAATCATTTTTAAATAAGCACAATGGAAATTGTCATTGCTAACAATTCACATAGCGTGTACGCTGAAACTATTTGTGAAACTATTCTACAAGCTGCTCAAGTAAGAGGAACAGGAATTGCTGAGCGAAAACCTGAATATGTCATCTCTAAAATGGAACAAGGGAATGCGGTCATTGCTTTAGATGGCGAAAAATTTGTGGGTTTCTGCTACATCGAAGCTTGGAGTCATGGAAAATTTGTCGCTAACTCTGGTTTAATTGTTCACCCAAATTACAGAGGAAAAGGTATCGCAAAACAAATTAAGAAAAAGGTTTTTGAACACTCAAGAACAAAATTCCCTAACGCAAAAGTTTTTAGTATCACTACAGGATTAGCAGTCATGAAACTTAACAGTGAATTGGGTTATAAACCTGTAACATTTTCTGAATTAACTGAAGATCAATCCTTTTGGAATGGCTGTCAAACTTGTAAAAACTTCGATGTCTTGAAACGGACACAACAAAAAATGTGCTTATGTACAGGTATGCTGTACGATCCAAATTCAAGTGATTCAAAACAAAAAACAAACAGAAATCAACTTGATCAAACTTCAGAAAACTCACAACTCAATTATCGAGTAAAAGAAAAGGTTTTTAAAAGATTAAAAAGTATCAAACAAACCTTGTTTTTAAAAAAAGATAAAAAATGAAGACTCAAAAAAAATTAGTGCTTGCGTATAGTGGCGGTTTAGATACATCATATTGTGCCGTGCATTTAAGTCAAGAGCAACATTTTGAAGTACATGCCGTAAGTGTCAATACTGGTGGTTTTACTCAAAAAGAAATAAATCATATTGAAGAAAACGCTTATAAAATGGGCGCTTCAACTTATAAAAATATTCATGCTGTTACCACTTTTTACGAAAAAGTAGTCAAATATTTAATCTTCGGAAACGTATTAAAAAATAATACATATCCGCTATCAGTCAGTGCCGAACGTATTGTGCAAGCTATTGAAATTATTGAATATGCAAAGAGTATAGATGCAAAATATATCGCGCACGGAAGTACGGGCGCAGGAAATGATCAGGTGCGTTTTGATATGATTTTTCAAACTTTAGCTCCCGAAATTGAAATCATCACACCAATTAGAGACCAAAAGCTAACTCGTGAAGAGGAAATTAATTATTTGAAAGCAAATGGTGTCAATTTGTCTTGGGAACAAGCAAAGTATTCCATTAACAAAGGACTTTGGGGAACAAGTGTTGGAGGTGCAGAAACCTTAACTTCTCATGAAAAATTACCTGAAGAAGCATATCCTTCTCAATTACAAAAACAGGAAACAGAAAAAATACAACTTACGTTTTTAAAAGGTGAATTAGTCGCAATAAATGGAAAACAGAATACACCTGAAATCAATATAGAAAATCTAAATACGTTGGCTTCAGCTTTTGCGATTGGAAGAGATATTCATGTTGGCGATACCATTGTAGGTATCAAAGGAAGAGTTGGATTTGAAGCATCAGCAGCTATTATTTCTATTAAAGCACATCATTTATTAGAAAAACATACACTTACCAAATGGCAATTGCAACACAAAGAATATCTCTCTAATTTTTATGGAATGCATCTCCACGAAGGGCAATACTTAGATCCTGTAATGCGTGATATAGAAAACTATTTAGAAAGTAGTCAAACAAACGTTTCTGGAGATGTTTTCATCACGCTAAAACCTTATCATTTTACACTAGATGGTATTCAATCTGCTCATGATTTGATGAATGCAAAATTTGGCAGTTATGGCGAAATGAACTCAGGTTGGACAGCTGATGAAGCGAAAGGTTTTATCAAAATTCTAGGGAATCAGAACAAAATATATCAACAAGTAAATTCAGTAGTATGATAAACATCGGAATCATTGGCGGTGCAGGTTATACTGCAGGAGAACTCATTAGATTATTAGTACATCATCCAAAAGTAAATATCAATTTTGTGTACAGTACATCCAACGCAGGAAACAAAATTAGTGATGTACATCAAGATTTAATTGGTACTACAAATATGTTGTTTACCAATACTATTAATACAGAAATAGACCTTCTTTTTTTGTGTTTAGGACATGGAAACTCAAAGGCATTTTTAACAACACATACGTTTTCAAAAAACACAAAAATTATAGATTTAAGCAACGATTTTAGATTGACAAATGATCAATGTTTTGGTGAAACATCTTTTGTATACGGGTTACCAGAGTTGCAAAAAGAAGTCATCAAAAAAGCGAAATACATTGCGAATCCTGGCTGTTTCGCTACGGCAATTCAATTGGCTTTGCTTCCATTGGCATATAATAATTTGTTACAAAATGATGTTCACATCAACGCGGTAACTGGCGCAACTGGCGCAGGAACTTCTTTATCAAAAACAACACATTTTGCATGGAGAGATAACAATTTTTCTTATTACAAACCTTTTACGCATCAACATTTAGGAGAAATTCATCAAACCATACAACAGTTACAAAGTGATTTTAATTCAGAAGTTAATTTCATGCCAAATAGAGGAAATTTTAGCAGAGGTATTTTCGCCACAGCGTACACCAAATTTGAAGGCAGTTTAGAAGAAGCTGAAATTCTATACAATCATTTCTATAAAGATGCATCATTCACATTTATAAGTACTAATCAAGTGCATTTAAAACAAGTTGTAAATACGAATAAATGTCTATTACACCTTCACAAACACGAAAACAAATTATTAATCACAAGCAGTATCGATAATCTTTTAAAAGGAGCTTCTGGTCAAGCAATTCAAAATATGAATTTGATGTTTGGCTTTGAAGAAACAGAAGGTCTACAATTGAAAGCTAACTTTTTTTAACAAAACATCATGAGTTTATTTAACGTATATCCAGTATTTAATATCGTTCCAGTATTTGCCAAAGATGTATTTGTATATGATGAAAACAATACAAAATATCTTGATTTATACGGAGGTCATGCAGTGATTTCTATTGGACATTCACATCCAAAATATGTAGCTTCCATTTCAAATCAGTTGCAAAAAATAGGATTTTATAGTAATTCTATTCAAAATCCATTACAAGAAAAATTAGCATCCAAACTAACAAGTCTTTCAAACTGCAAAGGATATGAACTGTTTTTATGCAATTCTGGCGCAGAAGCAAATGAAAATGCCTTAAAACTAGCATCATTTCATACACATAAAACAAACATTTTAGCTTTTAAAAACGGTTTCCACGGAAGAACCTCAGCAGCCGTAGCAGCTACAGATAATACAAAAATTGTAGCTCCAATAAACGCACAGCAGAAAGTAGACTTTGTGAATTTAGGAGATTTAGAAACTGTAGAAGCCGTTTTAAAAATAGGTAAAACATGTGCTGTGATTATAGAATGCATTCAAGGTGTTGGCGGTTTAGACGAAAGTACGACAGCATTTTACCAAGGATTGGAAATTCTCTGTAAACAATACAATACATTACTAATTGCTGATGAAGTACAGGCTGGTTTTGGAAGAACAGGCGATTTTTTCTCGTTTCAAAAACATTTGATCACACCAGACATTATTTCTATGGCAAAAGGCATGGGAAATGGTTTTCCGGTAGGTGGAATTTTAATTCATCCAAAAATTAAAGCTTCTTATGGTTTATTAGGAACCACTTTTGGTGGAAATCATCTAGCATGTAGTGCTTCTTTAGCAGTACTAAACATCATAGAAACTCAAGAATTGATGAAAAATGCTAGTGAAATTTCTGAGTATTTTCTAGCGCAAGCAAACAAACTCTCCAAACTTAAAAACATAAAAGGAAGAGGTTTAATGTTAGGCTTAGAATTTGATTTCCCTGTAGCAGAATTACGTAAAAAACTCATTCACAAATATCATATTTTTACGGGAAGTGCTGCCAATCCGAATGTACTGAGAATATTACCGCCTTTAACAGTTACAACACAACATATCGACATGTTTATTGAAGCACTAGAAAAAGCATTAAAATCAACATAAAATTTACTTAAAAACAGACTCACTTTCGTGAGGAATGAACATGAAAAAATATACTACTATTTCCGATTTAACGAACATACCTGAAACGATTCAGGAGGCAATTCAATTGAAAAAAAATCCATTCTTACACAAAGATTTAGGCATCAATAAAACATTGATCATGCTGTTCTTCAATGCAAGCTTGCGAACGCGTTTAAGTACTGAGAAAGCAGCAAAAAACTTAGGAATGGATGTGATGATTTTAAATGTAACTGACGCTTGGAACTTAGAGTTTACCGAAGGTACAGTAATGAATTTAGATTCATCCGAACATGTAAAAGAAGCAGCACAAGTTATTTCTCAATATGCTGATATTATTGCTCTCAGAGCATTTCCAAGTTTAAAAAGCAAGGAAAAAGATAATTCCGAATGGATTTTAAATAGCTTTCTAAAACATGCCACAGTTCCTGTTGTAAATATGGAAAGTGCAACCATGCATCCGTTGCAGGCTTTGGCAGATGCTATCACGATTGAAGAATTAAAAAGGAAACAAAAACCCAAAGTTGTTTTATCATGGGCGCCACATCCAAAAGCATTGCCACAAGCCGTTGCAAATTCGTTTGTAGAAATGATGCAACAACTAGATGTAGATTTAAGTATTACACATCCAAAAGGGTATGAACTGAACTCAGAAATCACTAAAAAAACTCCTGTTTACCACGATCAAAAAGCAGCTTTAGAAAATGCTGATTTTGTGTACGCTAAAAATTGGAGCAGTTATGAATCGTATGGAGAAGTATTGCTTCAAGATAGCAATTGGATGCTTACAAAAGATAAAGTAAAAAATACAAAATTCATGCATTGCTTACCTGTAAGAAGAAATGTGGTTGTGGAAGATGCTGTGTTAGACAGTGAAAACTCTGTAGTCATTCAGCAAGCAGAAAATAGAGTGTATTCGGCTCAAGTTGTATTGAAAAAAATCTTGGAAAAATTGTAGTTATGAAAACATTAAAAATTGTAAAAATTGGTGGACATATTATTAATGATGATGCAGCTTTGAATGATTTTTTAGATAATTTTTCACAAGTAACTTCCCCAAAAATTTTGATACATGGCGGAGGAAAATCGGCTACTGCCTTAGCTCAACAAATGAATATTGAGGTAAAAATGATCAACGGAAGACGTATTACAAATGCTGAAACATTAGACATTATTACCATGCTGTATGCTGGGAAAATCAATAAAACAATCGTTGCCAAACTGCAAGCCAAAAACACGAATGCTATTGGTTTTTCAGGCGCTGACGGCAATAGTATTGTTGCGGTAAAGCGTTCTACAGAAACAATTGATTATGGATTTGTAGGGGACATTCAAAAAGTAAATATTAAACATCTAAAAATAGTATTAAATAATAATATTACACCTGTTTTTTGTGCAATTACACATGATAAAAATGGACAATTACTAAATACAAACGCAGATACCGTTGCTTCTGAATTGGCAATTGCTTTCGCGAATGATTATGCAACAGAACTCTATTATTGTTTTGAAAAAAACGGCGTTCTAAAAGATGTGAATAATGACAGTTCTGTGATTGAAACCATTGATTCTAAAAACTATCCTGTTTTACTTAAAAATAACATCATTGCAGATGGAATGTTACCAAAACTCACCAATTGTTTTCATGCAATACATCACAGCGTACAAAAAGTACACATAGGAAAATCGTCTATGATATTAAATAAAAACTTGAAACACACAACCATTCAAAAATGAAGCATCCAGAATTAACAAACGAAGCTATTGCTTTACTGAAAAAACTCATTGAAACACCTTCATTTTCCTCTGAAGAACAAGGTACTGCAAAGCATATTGAAAATTGGTTTCAGCAATATCAAATTCCTTTTAAACGAACTAAAAATAATATTTGGGCAACCAATCTATACTTTGATGAAAAGAAACCGACATTATTACTAAACTCTCATCATGACACTGTAAAACCAAATAACGGATATACAAAAGATCCGTTTAGAACTACGGTAGAAAATGGAAAACTATACGGCTTGGGAAGTAATGATGCTGGCGGATGTTTAGTGTCACTCATTGCTACATTTACTCATTTTTATCATCAAGCAGATTTGCAGTACAACCTTGTTATTGTCGCTTCCGCAGAAGAAGAAAGCAGTGGCGAAAATGGTTTAAATAGTATGCTTTCCATCATACCAAAAATTGATGTCGCCATTGTTGGTGAACCTACATTGATGCAATTGGCAATTGCTGAAAAAGGTTTGATTGTGTTTGATGCTACCGTAACGGGAACACCAAGTCATGCCGCACATCCAAATACAGATAATGCTATTTATAATACTATTGACGTTTTGAAATGGTTTCAAGAATTCTCTTTTAAAAAATCGTCTGCTGTTTTGGGAGATGTAAAAATGACCGTAACACAAATCAATGCTGGAAAACAACACAACGCCGTTCCTGCTAATGTAAATCTAGTTGTAGATGTTCGTGTGAATGATGCATATACGAATAAAGAAATTGTTAGTATTCTTCAGAAAAAAGCGCCTTGTTCTGAAATCATTCCGAGAAGTTTACGGTTAAACTCCTCCTCTATTCCTAAAAAACATCCACTTGTACAAGCAGGAATAGCATTAGGCAGAGAAACCTATGGTTCTCCTACACTATCAGATCAAGCAGTATTATCGTGTCCTTCTTTAAAATTAGGACCTGGCGATAGTAGACGTTCGCATACGGCTGATGAATTTATTTATTTGAATGAAATAGAAGAAGGAATTGATCTGTACATTAAAATATTAGAAAAAATACTATAAAATTGAAAATACATGAAACTTTGGGATAAAGGAATCGATATAGATAAAAAAATTGAAGCATTTACCGTTGGAAACGATCGAGAAATTGATCTACATATTGCTCAATACGACATCCTAGCGTCAATAGCACATGCTAAAATGCTAGAAAAAATTAATATCATTACAGCAGAAGAATTACAACAACTTTGTGAAGGATTGGAAACGTTACTGCAACAGGTACATAACCGTACTTTTGCGATAGAAACACAATTTGAAGATGTACATTCTAAGATTGAGTTCGAGTTGATTCAAAAATATGGTAATGTTGGAAAAAAGATTCATACGGCGCGTTCTAGAAACGATCAAGTTTTAGTTGCACTACAGTTATTCTACAAAAATAATCTGAACATTATCATTGCGCAAACACAAACATTATTTGACACACTTTTACAGTTAGCAGATACACACAAAGAAGCTTTATTGCCAGGTTATACACATTTACAAGTTGCTATGCCTTCTTCTTTTGGTTTATGGTTTTCTGCATATGCCGAATTGTTAGTTGATGATGTATATGTATTGCAAGCAGCTTTAAAAACAGTTGATCAAAATCCGTTAGGTTCTGCTGCTGGATATGGAAGTTCTTTTCCTATTGATAGAGCATTTACTACAAAAGAATTAGGTTTCAATACTTTAAAATATAATGTCGTAGCCGCACAAATGAGTAGAGGAAAAAGCGAACGAACTGTTTCAATGGCACTAGGAAGTTTATCTAATACATTAGCGCGATTTGCGATGGATATCTGCTTATACATGAGCCAGAATTTTAACTTTATTGCGTTTCCGGATACCTTAACAACTGGAAGTAGTATTATGCCGCACAAAAAAAATCCTGATGTCTTTGAGTTGATTCGTGGAAAATGTAATAAGGTTCAAGCATTATATACTGAAATGCTACTCATTACCAACAATTTACCAAGTGGCTATCATAGAGATTTTCAACTTCTAAAAGAACACATGATTACAGCTTTTGAAGATTTAAAAAATGTATTGGAAATCTTCAATCATTCTATTCAACAAATTCAAATAAAAGAAATCGACTTTAGCGATGAAAAATACAAATACCTTTCTACTGTAGATAGTATTAATAATTTAGTTATGGAAGGCGTTTCTTTTAGAGAAGCTTATCAAAAAATAGGGAAACAAGTAGAAGATGGAACGTATGCTGTAGAAACTTCTAAAAGACATACACATATTGGAAGTATACATAATTTACATCTTGATAAAATCAAAGAAAAAATGTTATCAACAGAAATAAACTAAGTTTTAAGGTATAAGTAGTAATACTAATTTTACTTATTTTTGAGAATCAATTCTAATTATTTGATTATTTCTTTTGGAAAGACCTAACAACATTGCTGACTTGGATAAATCCATTGTTGTCTTACCCTTCAAAAATATGAGCGGTGATGCCAGTTACGATTACTTTTCTGATGGTATTACCGAAGAAATCATCAATGCACTATCAAAAATTGAAGGACTAAAAGTAACCGCTAGAACGTCATCCTTTGCATTTAAGGACAAACATACCGATATACGAATCATAGGAAATGAACTAGGAGTTACAAATGCCGTAGAAGGCAGTATTAGAATCGCAAAAGATAGAATTCGAATTTCAACTCAACTAACACGTACAGATAATGGATTTTTGTTGTGGTCAGAAAAGTTTGACCGGCAATTAGACGATGTATTTGAACTACAAGATGAAATTAGCTTACTAATAGCTGATAAAATCCGAGAAAACTTCGGACATATTGATATTGATGAATCACTTTCAACCATACATACGCAAAACTTAAAAGCCTATCAATGGTATCTTAAGGGAAGACATTACCAGTTGACATGGAATTTGGTTAATATGGAGAAAGCCATAGATTTCTATAAAAAAAGCGCTACTATAGACACTAATTATGCAGATCCATTAGTAGCTATTGGTTGGTGCTATGTTATTATTGGTAGTTGGCAACATATAGATAGAACAGAAGGTTTAAAAAAAGCAAATGAGTATCTCAAAAAAGGTTATGATTTAAATGCTAATTCATACATGGGACATTTTGCAAAAGCGACCATCAGTTTCTGGGGAAATTGGGAATTCAAAAAAGGATATCAAGAACTCATAGAATGTCTAAGTATCAATCCGTATTTCAGTGAAGCCAATGAAGCTTTGGCAGAATTATACACCGCAAACGGTTTGTTTGATGAAGCTCTAAAAGAAACGGAACATATTTTAAAAATAAATCCTCTATCACCAAATCACTATTATACTAGAGGAAATATTTTTTATTTAACAGGAGATTATGATACAGCCATAAAATGTTTTGAAAGTTCCTTAAAAATCGACAAGACTTTTGACTTAAGTAGACATCTAAAATTGGCTTGTTTTATTTTCAATAAGAAGAAAAATGAAGCTATCTTATTTGCTAAAACCTTTCTTAGTGACAAATTTGTTGTCATTATTGAAGAAATATATAATGCGGTAATCAATCAGCAAATCATTACTTATAATGAGTTTCTCTTATCTGATGAAGAGAATCTAATGGTTTGTTGGGACTTATACTACTTAATTTATTGTGATAAAACAGAAGAAGCTTTAAACCGTTTAGAGATCCTGGTAACGGAAAGAATAGGTCAAGTAATAAATTTTCAGTTTGATCCTTTTTTCGAACCTTTAAGACATACAAGCAAGTATAAAAAATTGATACACAGTATTGCAGCTACGAATGAAATTAAAGCATTGTTTCTGCCTGAACCAAATGTAAATACATCATTGATATTTACTGAAGATGAATCATCTAAATTATTGTCTGAACTAAACGAGTTATTACAAACCTCAAAACCTTTTTTAAACTCCGAAATCTCTTTACGTTCATTAGCTAAACAATTAAATATCAATCCTAATAAGCTCTCAAAATTTATTAATGATACGCTACAAACAAACTTCAATGAACTCATCAATGGACATCGTTTAAGTTACTTTAAACATATAGCTATACAACCAGAGAATAAACATCTAACGATATTAGGTTTAGCGTATGAAAGCGGATTCAATTCTAAAACCGTTTTTAACACCTTCTTTAAAAAAATGGAAGGTATTACACCAAAAGCTTGGTTAAAAAACAGAACATAAAAACGCACTCACCTTTTTAAATTTTTCATTTTCTTTTCTTCTTAAGGTCTAAAAAGTTCCGAATCTCACTTTATAAGTTCTGAATCTCATTTCAGAACGATTGTCTTTTTATTTCGTCACACATTTGTACTGTCAAAATTTATAAATCAACTCAGTACGAGTAAAAAAACGAACAGTTATGTTACACCTAAAAACAACAATCAAATTACTCACAGTCATTTTTTTTCTACTATTAAATACTTCATGTGCTAACGATGATGATGCGATTTTAGAAAATCCATCACCTACAAACATTCAAACGCAAGAAGATTTAACAGCATACTTACAGCAAGTTTTAAATACGAAAGAAATTGCTGGTTTTGCCATTAATATTGCACTCAATAATAATGTATCTTACAGTAAATCCTTTGGTTTTCAAAACATTCAAGATAGCCAAGATTTTAGTAATGAAACCATCATTAATATTGCTTCGTTAAGTAAAACCTTTGTTGCGGCTGCTACAGCTAAAGCCATAGAACAAGGTTATTTCACTTTAGAAACACCAATTAATGAACTACTTCCTGTTGCTGTTATCAATCTTAGAAATCCTGAAGCAGTCCTAAAAGTAAAACACTTAGTTACACATACCTCTGGAATAATTGATGATCCAAATACCTATCTTACGACAAATTATTTTGTATTGCCAGGACAAAATATGTCTACTAATGGTGCAACTATTCTAACAGATGCATTAGGTCTTCAAGTAACCAATCCTGAACCTTTGGACGATTACTTAGCAGAATATTTTTTGGAAGATGGTGCGTTGTATGGTGAAACGAACTTTTTAGACAGTGTGCCAGGTACTACATGGTCGTATTCAAATGTAGCAACAGCATTAATGGGTTTTGTAATCGAAGCAGCAACAGCACAAGATTTTGCATCCTACACAAAATCAAATATTATGGAACCACTACAAATGATACATACTACATTTAATATATTGGAAGTAGATTTACAACAAAATGCGATTCCTTATTTGGATAAAAACACACCTTTACCATTCTACGGAAATCACGGATATCCTGAAGGTAGTATTCATACATCAAACACAGAATTGAGTTATTACCTATTAGATATGATGAAAGGAATCCAAGGACAGTCTAATACATTATTTCCTAATGAATATTATCAAATGTTATTTACAGAGCAATTAGCATCTGGAGTAGTTCCTAGCTTCTTTGCGGAGAATCATGGAATATATTGGTATAAAAAGGACAATAGTTGGATGCATGGAGGAAACAGTCTAGGTGTATCAAGTCATATGGAAATTAAAGAAAATGGAAGTACTGGCTTTTCAATTATTGCAAATATGGATGCTACATTTTCAGAAAACACCCAAAAATGGGAAGAAGTACTGCAATTAATAAAAGAAGGCATACAACAATACATTCAAAATAATTAATCAACCAAACTCTATAAACATGTCTTTAAAAAAAGAAAACAAAATGGTTCTTCTGGCAGGCGCAACTGGCTATTTGGGACATCATATAGCGCAAGAAATGCAGCATAGAGAACTTTCTGGCAGATTAATTGCGCGTGATCCTAAAAAACTGAATAACCTTGAATCTTCAAGATTACACGTTGTGAAAGCAGAAGTTACAAAGCCAGAAACGTTACATGGTATTTGTAAAAATGTAGATACTGTAATATCTACTATTGGAATTACACGTCAAAAAGATGGCTTAACCTATATGGATGTTGATTATCAAGCAAATCTAAACCTAATGCAAGAAGCGCAAAAAGCTGGTGTTCGTAAATTTATTTACATCTCTGTTATTAATGGAGATAAACATCGCGATTTAAAAATTACAGCAGCAAAAGAAGCTTTTGTAGATGCATTAAAAAAATCAGGTCTTGAATATACCATTGTTCGACCAAATGGGTTCTTCTCGGATATGAAGGATTTCTTAGAAATGGCTAAAAAAGGAAACGTATTTTTATTTGGTAATGGCGAACAATTGATGAATCCGATTCACGGAGCAGATCTCGCTGAAGTCTGTTTGGATGTCATACATAATCCTATAAAAGAAATTACGATAGGCGGTCCAGAAATACTGACTCACAATGAAATAGCTAAAATGGCATTTGAAGTCAATCATAAAAAACCAAAAATTCTACATTTACCAGATTGGATACGCCAACTTACCATTTGGATCTTGAGAAAATTCACATCTGTAGCAACATACGGACCTATTGAATTTTTTCTAACATTAATGAAAGAAGATCATATAGCACAACGTTACGGACGTCATAAGCTTAGAGATTTTTATCTGACAGAAGTTGAAAACGCAACATGAATGATGACTTCGCTTAAAAGAATCCTAGTAGATTCTAAATAAGTAATCTTTATATAGTTATTGTACGTAAAAACTTAAACATAATAAGTTTCCCCAAACTTACCTTCCTAAATCTTTACGACTGTATTCTTCTTTTAAGCAGTGTAAACTCTCTTTAATTTTTAAATTTTCAAAACAAATTTAACGCAACATAGTTGCATTATTAAATTATTCATAATTTTGTAACTCAATTAACTAAGGAAAAACTGAATGGATAAAGAACAAATTGAGTTATTAGGAGATAATCATATTGCTTCTAGTGTAGAAACACCGTTACGACCTGATGCATTTGAAAAATCTGATCAGGAGAAGATTAAAAATATTCAAGAATATTTTGGACTAATTATGCAAGAATTGGGACTTGATCTTACAGATGATAGTTTATCAGGAACACCATATCGTTTTGCTAAGATGTATGTAAAAGAATTGTTTTATGGATTAAATCCTTCAAATAAACCAAAACTTTCCACTTTTGAAAATAAATACGAATATGGAAAAATGTTGGTGGAACAAAACATTACTATTGATTCAGCTTGCGAACATCACTTTTTACCAATTGTAGGACACGCGCACGTAGCATATATTCCTAAGAAAAGAGTTATCGGACTTTCAAAAATCAATCGCTTGGTTGATTATTACGCGCACAGACCACAAGTACAGGAGCGATTGTCATTACAAATTTTAAAAGATTTACAAAATGATTTAGAAACTGAAGATGTAATTGTAATGATTGTTGCCAAACATTTATGCGTTTCTTCAAGAGGAATAAAAGATAAAAATAGTTTTACAACAACTATTGAGTATAGTGGTAGTTTTAAAAACGATCAAAAACGACAAGAGTTTCTAGATATTGTTACAAAGACCTCTATATAAATACTAAAATCTGCCAAATGAGACTTGTTTCAATCATTATTTTTCTGTTTGTTTTTTCAGTTTCCTGCGAAAAGAAATCGAAGCACTCTACTACATCAGCGGTAGATTATAATGAAGTAGATACGTTTTTTGGCGACGATGTCTCTAAGCTTCTTTTTGATCATTTGTATATCGTTCTGGATAGCGTCTCATATACTGAATTAACTCAAAATGAATTCTTTAACAAGAACTATGTATCTATTGATGAAGGCTTACCAAATTTTAAAGCTGTTGATCAAAAAACTACAACTTGTTATTTAAGAGGTCATCAGCATTATATTGAAATATTAGGTCCAAACAATCAATTTAAAGAACCTATTGGAAAGAGTGGTATCGGCTTCTCTTTACAGAATAAAGGAGAACATTTTCATTTAGGCTTACAGCCAAAATTAAAAAAGGAAGAAACAGCATATTTAAGCATTTCTGAAACAGTTGCCGCACCTGTAGATACATATGATATTACTTGGTTTAAAGCTTTTTATTCCCCTTCTAAAAATACAAATCTCCATACATGGTATGCATTTTACAATCCCACATTTTTAGACAGTTTACAACAAAGAAAGCATACCTCTTATTCTCGGGAAGCTTTTTTACAAAAATCCTATAAAAAAGAATGTCTTTTCAAAAATATCAAAAGTATCACTATGAGTTGTACCGTTGAAGATTTTGATCGTATTGCTCAAGAAATGCGTCATTTAGTATGTGACCTTTTAAAAAACGAACATAATACACTAAGTATCGCTAGCGGTGATGTTACCGTAAACATTCATCTATCAAAACATGTTGAATTTAGCCGTATTACTGAAATACAATGCAGATTAAATGAAGTTGATAATAGCAAAATAAAATTAGGAAATCTTACTATAGTCAATCAAAATATGGAATCTGTATGGAATTTTGAAAACTTAAATAAAATCATCTTTAAAAAAAAATAATAACCAAAAACTATTAAAAATGAAAACATTACGTGTATTAGCCATTATGCTTCTTATCACAATTGGAGTTACTTCCTGTAAAGAAGAAAAAAAAGATACAAAAACTGATACCTCAGCAGATGTTGAAGTACAAAAATCTTCAACGCCTAAAGCGACCGAAATTACATTAGAAAAATTAGAAGGATCTCCAGCCTATGCTGATGCTGTATTAGCAATGAAATTTCCTGAGAATACAAAAATTGCGACCACAGGTGAAATCGATTTTAATTTTACTGTTAGTAATTATGAGTTAACACAACAAACTAGCGGACCAAACGCAAAGTTGTTGGCTAATTCTGGAAAAGGACAACATATTCACTTTATTCTAAACAATCAGCCATATTCTGCACATTATACTCCATCTTTTAAAAAGGAAATTCCGGAAGGCGTACATCATTTAGTTGCTTTCTTAAGTCGCTCTTACCATGAATCTGTTAAAAATGAGAATTCCGTAGTAGTAAAAAAATTAGAAGTTGGTAAAAACCCAGAAGATAAACATGGTTTTGACATGAATGCGCCAACATTAATTTACAGCAGACCTAAAGGAAAGTATTCAGGAAAAGACACAGAAAACTTATTGCTAGATTTTTTCGTATTGAATACGACTCTTTCAGAAACTGGACATAAAGTAAAGGCTACTATTAATGGCAAAACATTCACTATTACAGAATGGGCACCACATGTGATAAAAGGACTTCCAAAAGGTGAAGTAACAATTCATTTAAAATTAGTTGATAAAAACGGAGACTTTGTACCTGGTCCATTTAATGAAGTTACCAGAACAGTAACACTAACAGAGTAATACTTTCTATTCTTTTATTAAAAAAAGCCTTATTTGTTATAAATAAGGCTTTTACTAAACACAAGTTGATTTGGGGTAAATGAATTATGAACAAATTACTGTTTGATAAATCTTTTTGTGCTATTTTTTTGGTTTGATGTGACTTGCAGTACATACATTCCTGCTTGTAACCTACTCACATCAATAGTTGTTTGATTTGTAGCTAAAACATGCTTTCCTGTCATATCAAAAATGTTTATGGTTTGAATATTCTTGGAAGTTTGAATGTTCAAGGTAGCTTTTGCTGGATTTGGATAGACAGTAAAATCTAACGGAATCACAGCAACTTCTTCTGTACTTAACGTAGAATCATATTCATATGCGCCCATATCAATAGTTCCACCGATAATTCGAGTATTTCCATTTACATCTTCAAGAATAGAAGCTGGGAAAAACATATTATCTCCTGCGTCAATTGCTGGTGAACCTACAATCAATGTATAATCTTCTGTACTTGGATCGTTAAACATAGGATCTGCTGTTACAATATTACTCGTGTTTGTCCAGTTAGAGAATCCGTCAGAAGCCAAACTATTCGCTACTGTTACTGAATTTGGATTTGATTGTGTATCCCATTTACGAACACTTACCTGTTCCGTTCCATTGGACAATGTATTATTCCAAATGATGGTATTATATATTTCTAAGTTCGCAGTTCCACCAACTCTTGACATTGTAACTACGCCAGCTACAGTAGTGGCAGTTCCGTTTAAGGAATTATTAGTAATCGTACAATTAGTTAATATCCCATTATGTGTGGTCGCAACATCTGTTCTAAACCATAACAAAGCATTTCTACCTGTATCTGTATTTGAAATATTGGCAACCACATTGTCATGGAAGGAGCAGTTGATAAAACGTGTGGTAAGTGTGCCGTTGGTTCGTGGATTTACACCATAAAATACAGTAGCAAAACGACCTAAATTATTTTTAAATTCACAATTGGTAAAGGTATAATCGTAGTTTCCTGTTTGAGAAGCCACATGCTGATAATATACAACTCCTGCCGCTTCTACACGATTATCAGTAAATATTACATTGTTAAACGTCGCCTTCTTACAAGTTTCTATAATTCGTACTGCTGCACCTGATTTTAAGACACTACTTCCATTATCTGCATTTCCTCCCGAAATCGTAATTCCGTCTACAATTGCATTATCTTCTAGTATTTGTAGCACACGTCTCATATTATCTGAATACGTAGCATTATTAAAAGATAACACGCCATCATCGTTTCCTTGAATATCTCCTGATAAAATTGTTACGTTTAATGCTGGATTTCTTTGATTCACATCAGTTTCCGTTCCAGTAAAACCTCCATAAATAGATTGATCTGCATTGAGTGTAAAAACGACAATTCCGTTATTGAAATCTGGAGTATACGTTCCTGCTGCTACCCAAAAATCTGAAATAGGATTGTTATCTAAAGCATCGTTTAAAGATGTATACGCATCTGCCCAACTTGTTCCATCATTGGCACCTGTAGCGCTTTGATCTACATATACAATATTTTTTAAATAATTTGCAGTAATGGTTTTATCGCCATCCATTGTAATAGTTAATGGATTTGCGTTTCCTGTAGCATCGCCACTCCAATTATCAAACATAAAACCTGTATTTGGCGTGATGGTAACTGTTACAACAGTTCCATTATCATAGGTTCCGTTTACAGGATTAGGATTTGTAGTAATACTTCCGCCAACAGAATTTATGGTTAGTGTACGTTGAATAGGTGCAAATGTAGCTGTAAGCGCTTTGTTGCTGTCTAGTAACAGTTGTTCGTTTGGTGAACTTCCAGTAAGATCGCCTGACCAACCTGTAAACTCAAATCCTGCATTTGGAATAGCTGTTAGAGAAATTGTTTCTAAGAAATCAAATGCGCCGTTTGTTGAGTTTGGATTTGTGGTTACACTTCCGTTAGTAGCTAGTATGTTTACTATTGGTCGAAACGTGGTTGCACCAAATTCGTACACTCCTAAATCAACCGCAACATTAAAAATTCGACTATTTCCTACCAAATCGACATTAAGTGGTGTTGGTAATTTTGCATTATCTCCAAAATCAATTGCTGGCGAAGTTGTTTGTAATGTAAAATCGGCTGCACTTGTAAATAATGGATCCGAATTAATTGTAAGCACTTTATTTCCAGCTGCGATATTGGCAAAATCATCGTTTGAAATACTATTAGAGATTAACACAGTTCCAGTACTTGCATTGTTTCCCATAGATACAGCTCTTGATGTATTTCCTCCAGTCGTTGTATTGTTCCATACAATTGTATTTGCAATATCTGTGACCATTGTAGAACTGCTTTGTCCAAAAACAATTGGTGAGCGTGTAAAATTGTTCAATCCGCCATTGGTTCCTAAATCTTGATTGTTTACGACTGTACAGTTAATGATGTCCAGCGTAATTGTTAATCGTGCAGGAACACTATTTGAAACTGCCCAAACCATACTTCCTGCAAAACCTGCTGGTCCGCCAGTTCTGTCTTTTACCACATTATCTTTAAACAAACAGTTGTAAAGCATAACATTTGTATCTTCAGCGTTGGCATCACGTAGATAGATAGTCCCAATACGACTCAAATTATTTTCCACAACAGTATTAGTCACATTTACAGTTCGAGTACCATTTAAATAGGCTCCTAAACTCGAGAAGTTAAAAAATGCGCCGTTGTCTGCCACATTATTTTTTACGATACAGTTATTTACGGTAAAGCCTAACGGATTCGAAATAGCTATAAAAATTGCAGCACCTGATTCGCTGGAAGCTCCAATAGTATGTCCGTCGCTAATCGTAAAGCCATCAATGGTTGTGTTGTGTGCATTTAATCGTAATATATGTTGTGTATTGTCTGATCGTGTTGACTCTGAAAATTCAATAACATTGTTGTCATTGTTCATCAAATCTCCTGAAAGAATCGTTTCATTATTGGCAATGTTTCTTTGCGACAGTGATGTTTCTGTTCCTGCAAATCCGCCATATAATTTTACATCATCACTATTTACAGTAAATGATTGTGTTCTATCGGTTGTACTTGCCGTATACGTTCCGCTGGCAACCCAAATTTCATCGCCTGTAGTTACATTTGTTAACGCGTCTTGTAGTGACGTGTATGCGTTTGTCCATGACGAACCATCATTTAAACCTGTAGCATTTATATTTACGAATAAAGGTCCTTCGGTACGAAATGTAGTAGAAAATGACCATCCAGAAACTGGATTATACGTTGTGTTTCCGTTACATTTTTTACGGTAACGTACGGTATATTCTGATGAAAGATCTAAGTTATTGATGTTTACATTTCCATTTACATCACTTACAATTGTATGTGTGTTGAATGGTTGAGAAGATAATCCATACGCAATGTCAAAAGTATCTGTTTGTGGAAGTACTAATATTGCTGTATTTTCTGTGATGTTTGAGGTGCTAAGATCTGCAATATCTGGTGTTTCACAGACTGTATAACTGTTATCAGCCGTAATTTGTGATACTTCGGAAGCTGATAAAACTCTATTGTAAATGTAAATATCATCTATCGTTTGATCAAAAATATTTGCCGCCGTTAAACTTCCTGATTGATTGTTACCAACCGTAAAATTTGCAGCAGTGTTAATACCTTGACTTGTAAAAATACCTCCAACTTGAACATTTTCTACACGTGTTTGTTCTAAAACATCATCTATATAGTAATTATATGTAAACGGATACGTATTTCGTCCTGAAGCTGTATTGAATTGAGTTGCTTCTTTTTTGATGGTAATTGTTACATGACGCCATGCATCATTTGCAATAAATTCGCTAAACTCTAAGTTCGAAATTGCATATCCTTGTGCGCCTGTATTATTGTTGGCCACCACTCGACGTGAAGTTTTAACTGTAATTTTTCCATCTTTTAGAAAGATAAAAAATCCAGAACCAGGTCCGTTGATATTAAAACTTGCGCCAGGTCGTGTGCTTTTATCAAAAATGGTACGTTCGTTTCCGTCGATAATGTCTGTTTTTATCCAGAAAGAAATTGAGAAATCTGTAAATCCGAAGTTGGTACTTGAGAGGTAATCGCCATTTAGGGAAATACTATTGTTTGCTGTTGTAAATCTATCATTTACAGTAGTAAGTGCAGTACCATTTTGGGTAAAATTTTCACCGTTGGCAGCTTCCGTGAGACTTCCGTTTGTGAAGTCGTAAGCACGTTGCAAACCATTTGTGGGAATTTGTCCGAATGCAATAGAACAGAATAATAGGAATACTGAGAGTAATCGTGAATTCATAATGTGATTTTTGTGTTTTACGCTACAAAAGTCATCGTGAACCTTATCTATTTTTGGGTTTTATTTCTGAACTGTTTGATTTTTTTGCTGAAATGAATTTAGAAACGCGTTGCTTTAGACTTGTTTCACTCTTAGACTCGTTCCCGCGAAGGCGGAAAACTGTTAGATCGTGCTTCGGCGCTTTTGGATTTGCTTTTTATTTTAGACTCATTAGATACGCTTATCTTTTTTAAATTGTATTGATTTTATGGAAGATAAGACTTTCTATTATCTACTTTATTATGGATAGTGTATTGTAGTATTGCTATATGATTTAAAATTAACAAGCTTTCGATTAAACATTTAGCTAAATTAGAAGGATTGCTGGATTTAGCTTTTGTTATGGGTTAGAGCATACTCGACTTCGAGCTTTTTTTGAATAAGATCAGTAAGTATAAAATCATTTTTGGCTAAGTTATCTTTTTGATTTTTGCTAGTCTTATTATAGTCGTTTATACATTCATCTTTTCTAGTTTTTAGCTTTTCATAATCTTGTTTTATTATTTCAATATTTTTTTTATGACTTACAAATTTAATTTTATCTTTAAGTTGATTATGAATCATCGAAATGTCTTCAAGTGTGATTAATAACTTGATTATTGAATTATGACTTTCAATAGCTTGTCCATAGATCTCTGTTATTTTTAATTTAAAAGCATCATCTTTTAAATATATAAATAATTTTGTGTAGCTTTTTAGAACATTTCTATGAGCTTTTTTTAAGTTATTGATTGACTCCCTTAAAACCGTGTTATTATCATGATGAGTCAGAATAATATCAGAAAATTTCATAGAATCATAAACCCAAACAAAGTAATTATCATAAAAACTTAGTAAGCTCTCTTTTATTTCGAAGAAATGGTCAGCCTTTTTTTGGTTCTGAAAAGAGAATTCATTTTTTACTTTCTCAATTTCTTTGGTAATATTGGCTATATCTTGTTTGGTAGCTAAGTTTTCTCCCTTCTTTTTAAAATAACTTTTAAAAAATATTATGTAAAACCCTATTAAAACTATCAAGAATTCTAAAATTATTTTAATTGCTTCCATAATTATTTTTTAGCTTTATAAATAGAATATAAAAACAGAAATTCCTACTGTGGTTAAACTTATTTTTGTTTAAGAATTCAGCTATTTTTAAAACTGCAATTTTCTTACGCAACCTCAAAATCATCGAATGGGTTTTTCATTTTTTCTATCTATTATGAGATTCTGAATCAAGTTCAGAATGACGTTGGTGTATAACTTGAAATATTCCAAAAGCCAAAAGCGAAGCGCCCCAAAACCTAACAGCCAAACTAGCCCTGATAGAACGGCCTGTCTGAAATCCTTTTTTGACGCTTTGACGGAAAAAAAGATTGAGTAGTGATAGCAGGAAATAGCTCCTAATAGATTTGATTTTTATAAGGTTTCTAGACAGCGCTCGAAATGACATATTTTTATTGAACTAAATTATGTTTTTAAAATATTTCTGCAATGACTTGCATGAAGGTATCTTTTTTGTCGCGAGAAATTGGAATGGTTTTGTTGTTTTCCATGATGAGATGAAAACCATCTTTTTTGGAGAGTTCTTTGATGTGTTTTAGGTTGATTAAGTAGGAACGATGCGGCTTGTAGAAGATGGGTTTGTGTGCCAATTGATCTGCAAAATGCTTTAACGGCTTGCAAATGAATTCCGTTCGGTTTCCTTGCAAGTATACTTTGGTGTACATACCATCTGCTTCAAAATAGTAAATGTCGTCTTCGGCAGCAAAGATGATACCTTTGGGGATTTCGAGCGCTATTTTACTAACAGCCATTTGTTTGAATGCTAGTTTTAAATCGCGAATCTGTGTGTTGATGTTTTGATCGTTGATGATTTTTTCGGCTTTGCTGACCGCTTGCGTGAGTTCAGAAATATCAATGGGTTTTAGTAAATAATCTACGGCGGCCAATTTGAAAGCTTCTACCGCAAATTCGTTATACGCTGTGACAAAAATGATTTGAAAATCGACTGTTTCATTTTCAAAAAACTCCAAAATTTGTAAGCCTGAATGTTGCGGCATATCAATATCAAGAAAGACAATCTGCGGCTTTTTTGCTTTGATGGTTTTGACACCTTCGAGTAAGTTTGAGGCTTTATCAATTGTTGAAATTTGCGGGCAGTTTTGTTGCAATAGCGCTTCTAGCAAGTTTTGTGCTTTTCGTTCGTCATCTATAATTAGTGCATTCATGGCTATTTTTTTAAAGGGATTTTGATGCTAACACGCGTTCCTGTAGGTTGATTGTTTTCGTTAGTTAAGTCGCTTATGTTGACTTTTATTTTTTCGAGGCGATCTTTGTTAATGAGCTCTACTCGTTCAGTATTGGCACGCGTTGCAAAAGATTTGTAGTAGTGTGCTTGATTTTCTTTGAGTTTTTGCGCAGCTTCTCGTCCAATACCATTATCGGTAATTTCACATAAGAGTTGTTCGTTTTCTTTTTTGAAAGTAACTTCTAATTTTCGGTTGTCAATTTTATGATGTAACCCGTGTTTGATAGCATTTTCAATGTAAGGTTGAATGAATAGCGATGGAATTTTAATACTTTCCAATGCTAAGTTTTCAGCAATCGACACTGTATAGCTGAGTTCTTCTTCAAAGCGGACTTTTTCCAATTCTAAGTATAAATTTAATGCTTTTAGTTCTTGATCTAGTGTAATTTCTTTTTCTTGACTTTGCTCTAAGTAGGTACGAATGAGTCGAGAAAATTTTACCAAATATGTACTTGCCAAGCTTTGTTGATTGAGTACGATGTATTCTTGAATTGAGTTTAATGCGTTGAAGATAAAATGCGGATTCATCTGAGAACGTAAGTTTTCTAAACGTAGGTTTACCAGTTGTTTGTCAATTTCTAGTTGTTGTAATTCTTTGTTTTTTTGCGTTTCGCGAATGCGGATTTTCCTTCTGAAATAGAGAATGACTAAGGCGATTATTGCTAACATGATACAGGCAATAAACCAGGCTTGTTTCCAAAACGGAAGCGTAATGTTGAATTGGATACTTTTGATTTCAGAATATTGTGTTCCACCTACGTTTTTGGCTCGCAAGTTAAATGTGAAGTTTCCAGCAGGCAAGGTATTGAATTTAACTGCCAATTGCCCTTTATCTACCGTATTCCATGAGTCGTTGAAACCTTTGAGTTGGTATTCATATGTTACGAATTTATCTGATTGAAAACCTTTTGAATTGAATCGGATTTCTATTTCACTTTGTTGTTGTTTTATGGAGTATTTGGCAGCTAATGGAACTTGTGTTTCTTCTAAATGTACGTTTGTAAAATATGCTTGTGGCGTATTCCATTCTTTGAAAATTGTGAGTTTATTAAAACGGAACATTCCAATGTTTGCGCTGAATACAACTTCATTACCAAAGATTTCAATGTTATTGATATTATATGATAGTAAGCCATCACGTTTATTGAGCGTTTGAAACGTTTTCGTGTCACTTTTATAGTATTGCAAGCCATTGTCTGTTACAATCCATAGATTTTTACCATCAGTTTTTATCTTGTTAATAGCTTTTGAAGCCAAGCCATTTTCTGTGTTTAGTACCGCAACGACCTCATCATTTTTAATTCCTAATACACCATTGTCATACGTGGCAGTCCAAATAGTTCCGTCAATAGCTTCTTCAATGTCAAAACTAAAAACAGGTTTGCCTTGATGTTGAATCAGTTTTTGAAAATTGAATACGGAATCGTAGACTAATAATCCATCAATATTAGCAATATATGCTTTGTTTTTTTGTTTTGAGTATATGGATTTATAGGCTCTTTTAGGATTGATTTCTTTTAGTTTTTCATCATTTCCATAGAACGTTCCATGGGCATAACTTTGCAAATATAGATCGTCTTTTATATGCGAAATCGATTTTGCAGCACTTCGTTTTTGGATACGATTTATTGTTTTCTTTTCGGTATGATATTTTAAAAATTGTTTGTCTGAATTGCAATAAAGAATCTTGGTTGTAGGATTGTAATCTAGCGTTCGAATTGTAGAAATATCATTAAAATTATAGGTTTCTTTGATCGTTCCTTTTAGGTTGACCAATTGAATATTTCCTTTTTTATTTCCCATAAAATATGTCGAATCTGTTTTCTTTTCAAGAACTGTAATATCTCTTCTTTCATTAGAAATTGCTTGTAAACCTTCGTTCGGAATCACAAAAACTCCATTGCTCAACGTTGGAATCCATAAGTTATCTTGAAAATCTTTTATAATTTCTGTCGCAGCATACGATTGTAGGTAATGAGTTATCACTTTGAGTTGGTTTCCAGAGCGTTTTGCTACAAAAATGCCATTCATTGTGGCAAAATAAAAGAGTTTATCAAATTCTTGTATGACTTGTATTCTTATCTTTTGAAGTTCCGTAGGTAATTGCAGTGGTGTCAAAGTTTCGTTATGTATATGATATAAACTTTTTTGGTCACCTATTTTCGATTGAAACAATAATAAATACCCTTCAGAAACTTTATAAAAATGTGTGAATCCAGGATATTTTTTAGTAAGATTTAAAGGCGTTTTTACTACTTTATGAACTTCTTTCGTATCTAAATCTTGATATTGAAATTTATTTTCATTTGCTACATAATAATAACGATTGTTCTCTATATAACCAATATTAGTTCCAGACACATTTGGTGTAGTATATACAACTTCTTTGGTCTTAATATCTATCCAAATAGTTGCTTTAGGTACTCGAATTAGAAGATATTTTTCGTGTATTTCATAATCTGCCAGCGCACCATTTAAACGATTTTGAACATCAACAAAAAGTTGTATTTTGTTATTTTCAATGTAAAAAAACTGCCCCGCAATATTGTTAAACCACAATCTTCCTTTATGATCTAATTTTAGATTAAAAAATGAACGTCCACGTTTCTCAGGATGTGAGTAGGAAACATATTCTTTTCCGTCATAGCGAAAAAGTCCTTTATTACCCGCAAGCCAGATATTATTTTCAAGATCTTCAATGGCATCGTAAAATTCGATATCGGGCAAACCGTTTACTTCAGTTAAGTGAATACTAACAGGTTCTTGTGCCCAAATTATTAAGCTAATAAAGAAAAAATATATCGTGATTTGTCTTTGCTTCAAGTAAAAAAGTTTTTATAAAAGTAGCATAAAATATAAGAACCAAATCGCTTCCTTTCTGAAATGTAAGAGTTCTTTGCTGAACTACTAGTTTAGGGAAACATATTATGAACAAAGCTTTTTTGACTTCAGTAGTTTTATATCTTTGAATCCTCATTATTAGTAATAAGAGCGTGCTACAACAAAAAGAGCAACTAAATTTAGTTGCTCTTTTTAATCTTAAGAAATTTCTGTAGTGACCACGGCAGGATTCAAACCTGCGACCGCTGGAGCCGAAACTTAGAAATCGAGCTTACAAATAACTGCATATCAATTACTTAAAAAATTTAAATATTGCAAATCGATACTTTTCATGTATAAAACGATACTTCTAAAAGATACTTTTTATTTTTTTGATTCTACATACAATTCGTTCCTAATTTTATTTGTATCAACCTTTGTAAATATACATTATTATCTACTAGAAAATTACACAAATGGATTCACTTCAGGAGTGTTCCTGGAGGATACCTCCAAGCAACATATTGACTCTTATTCTCATCTACATCAAGGTGGACAAATGTTCTTCCAACTCCAATTCTTTTTATGCCTAAGTTACATGCTTCAGCTATAATTTGATTTCGGAAAAAACTAAAAGTAAACTAATTATCTATTGCCATACATTTAGCTACTTAAATCTCTCTTCTACTTGTCCAATCAAATGTAGCAATTCCAAAGAGGAGAGCTTACATTAGAAAGATCAAAAACTAAGAAGTTTATTAAAAGACAATTTCAATAAAGAATATATTTAGATTGTTGTGTGCTTTTAAGTTTCTTAAAAAACTACGACTTCTTCTATAACTCACAGAAAGTGTAATTCCTCCTTTAAGATGTACTAAACGGTATTTTTGTTCATAATATTTAACATTTAAAAGATTAATTAAATAAGAGCGGTGAATTCTAATAAAATTGTCTTTTCTTAAAAACTCTTCATAATATCCAATCGGTTTACAGCTTAAATATCTTGATCCACTTATTAGATAGAGCCAAGTATAGTTTACAGCTGATTTAGCATAAATAACTTGTTTTTTGTCCAAATAATCACCTTTATGTTTACTTCCCACAAGTATATAACTATGAGGGTTTTGCAGTAGTGATAATGTATTTGGAGTTATATCTTTCATTCGTATTAATATATTTTATGGTTTTCAAACTATAATCACTTTTAGATTTTAAGTTCTCTAAAAGTTTTTAGTAGCTAAAAAATTGTAAAACAAACCTCCCGAAAGAGGCTTGTTTGTTTATCATAATTGCTTTTTAGTACACGGCCTTTTATTGACACTGACATACATAAGCAAAATACTTTTCACTAATTGTTACTTACGAGGTATAGTTAGTGATATTTTAGTTGGATTTGGAATCATACTTCCTAGTACTGTTTTATGTGTTAGAGGAGTACCTCCAAAAGTACTCTGTCCTGATAATGAAATAGATAATTTCTTTAAGGAATACACTTCTTCAGAATCCATTAATAAGTGACGTTGTTTCATAAATTTCCTCTTATATGATATTGGCTGAGGCCCAATTGAGGAATTTTGGTGTTTATTTACATTCATTTTATCTCCATTTACTGTTAAACTCGTAGTTGTAAAGTCAAATTTTTGAAAGATATTTATTGGAGCGAATGTATATGACATACCAGATGTTTCTATTCCAATACCATCAAACGTTCTAGTGCTTGTATCATTATTTTCATAAGATACATTGGCGGTTATACTAACATTAAGTACTGTAAAAACCTTTGCATAACTTGAGACAACCATACCTCGTCCAGAACCGGTTCCGGTAATTCCTGTATCTTCAGTTTTCATTTTGAAATCTTCTTTTCCAAATAAATCTTTAACAATATCTTGATTTTCAGGACCAACATAGGTTTGCCCCTCTTTCACTTGATAAGGATTTGTTACCGTATTGTCCCAAATATATTCTCCATCTTTATTTTTTATCCAATCGGTAGGTCCTTCTCCTGTCGGATCAATTAAATTGATAGGATTCCCCATGGTATAGTTGTAGCTACTCCACGAATGGAACTTTTCGGCTAATGGGTCTACATTCATATATCTCCCTAATTCACGGTTGTAATATCGTGCGCCATGATATCCATATCTTGTATCTTCATCGTACTCATGCCCTGTGTATTGGTAACGGTTTCCTTCAGCATCAGTTACTATTTGACGGGCTGGCATACGCATTCCAAATGGATAATGATC
Organism: Kordia sp.; assembly: GCF_965224175.1. Lineage (GTDB taxonomy): Bacteria > Bacteroidota > Bacteroidia > Flavobacteriales > Flavobacteriaceae > Kordia. The sequence continues at coordinate 4,406,561 of NZ_OZ245041.1, read as the reverse complement.
ATTTGCGTTTACCTCAGCTCCTGTGGCATCCATTACAGCTCTTTTTGTTCCAAGCCAATCTGTAATGTTATAGAAATAATCTGTAATCACTATTCCTGCATTATTGGAAACAGCCACATAGCCTTCCGATGTTTGGTAACTTACTACTTCGTTGTTTTGGTTAATTATTACACCATCCAAATAGTAGCTTTTGTTGTTTACACCTGCCTCTTTTGCGATGCGTTGACCATTACTATCATAACGATACTTTCTAGTTCCGTTCGAATTGGTAATAGACATTGGTAATTCGTCGTAATCATCATATGAAATATTTGAAATATCATTTCTAGAATCGGTTATGATATTTCCATTAGTGTCATAGTTATATGAGTGATTTTCAAAAATACCATTGGTATCCCATTCGACTTCCGTTAATAGATTATTTTGTGCATTTGCATACATGTAGTTTTGCGCTGCTTTTATTCCATTTTCATCATTTCGATTTAAATCGGTAATGTTTCCATTCGCAGTATACCAATACGCAGTATCATATTTTGTACTGTTGGTCACATTTGTTGGGAACGGGAAACTAGGTAAAAAGCCATAGATGGTAGCATTGGCATTGGCATCGCATGGAACACTACTATTGTACGGCATGCCAGAAAGTACTATTTGAGTATACTTCATTTTTGCAGGCGTCATTCTACCATCTCTCAATGCATCTAGATGTCTATGATCCCTTTCTTGTGTCGCACGATACATTTCAAAGGCTTTAGAGTCAATTCTTTCACGATCTAATCTGCCGATGTAGTTTGCTAAAAATCCTTCCTTTTGAGTTTCCGTCATTGCATTGTATGCCACATCTGCATTTACATATTCTGAACGCAGTACGCGTATACTGTTCAATGCTTGTTTGGAAGTTTCTACATTAATTCCATCTTCAATTTGACGATTTAAACCATCAACAATGTTATTTAGGTATTCATCTACAGCGATGCCATTGTCTCCGCATAAGAAGTCGTTAGGAATGCTTCCAAATAGTTCATCAACATTTGCAAATGGATTTTCTGATTGTGTTCCTAAACGATAATCTGCACCTATCAATCTATTCATTTTATCATAATAGTAATGATATTGATTGATATTTGAATTTGCTCCATTGGTTGGATCAAATAGTTCATTACTCCAAAATTGGTCTGTAATGTTTCCTATTGGATCGTATTTCAATCCAAATCGGAAATATTTCGAAGTTTGATGCGTTAATTGATCACGAATATCAAACTTATAGAAATGATAATCTAAATGTGGATCTGTTGCATTTCCTGTTGTCCCCATTCCTTTAACGAGAAGATTTCCCAGTACATCGTAATAGTATTGTCCTGTTTGAGTGGTGGTGCCATTCCAAATAGAACTATTGGTTTGTGGTCTAGCAAAATTATCTAGATTCGTTTTCCATTCAAAATTATACGTACTTTCCGTTGGATGTGTATATCGTTTTCCAATTGGAAGTCTAACTTCATTGTAGTCATAGGAAATTGTATGCGGATCTAGGTCTTGATAGTTATAAGTCACATTTGCAAGTTGTCCGTCTGCCATATATGCAAAACATTTTTTATCTATTGTTTGTGCAGTAATTGTAAAATCACTGTTTACAACATGATCATTATACACGGTTTCACATAACTTTGTATTACTATTGAATTCATCACGAGAACCATCGAATTCAAAACTTTGATGCAATTGTCCAAGTGGATCACTTGCTTCTGGGAAGTTTTGATCTTCAATTTTCGTGTAATCATCAAAATAAAGTTGCCCAGTGAATGAAGGTTGAGACGTAGCAACTTGTTTTTGTCCTGTTTCTTGGATTCTTCCCCACGCATCGTACTTCCAATATGCAAATTGATCTGTACCAAATGTGTTGCTATTGGTAGCGTCTATATCTTTTTGATCACGTATAAATCGAATTTGTCCATATTTGTCGTAACGGAGTTCTGAAGTTCCTTTATCAGCAATGGTTTTCTTTACAATTACACCTAAACTATTGTACTCATAGGTGTTTTCTTTTCCTGTTGGATCAACCACTTTTATCAATCTACCTTCAGGATCGTATACAAACCATGTTTGTGCAATTGTATTTCCTGTAGTCAACCCAATGGTTCCATCTGCATATTGAACATGATTTTCTCCAATAGTTTTTTCTTCCAATATAACACGTCTTAAATTATCCATATAGGTTTTTGTTACATTACCATTGGCATCTGTCAATTCATGGATAAGTAAACTACCCGCTGGATAATTTTGTGTACTAGGTGTTGTCCCATAAGGAGCAAATAGCGGATTGATTGATACGTAATCTTGTTGAGACGCTATGATTGCTGTTTCACTATTTTCTCTTGGTAATGACATGCTTGCAACTTTCATTTCAGGTTTTGCTTCATAGACTACCTCTGTAAGCGCATGACTTGATGAATATAAATCCTGGACATTGAAGATATAATCGGTGTCATAATTGTCTTCTAGGGTTGCACCCATTAATGTATATGGTTTAAACGTTGCTGTTGTGAAACCTTTATTATTGAAGTAATTGGATTCTGTAACAACACGTGCATCTTTAACAAGGTCTGAGATCATAGTTTGTTTTGTTTTCCCAAAACCATCTAGATAATTACGTGATTCATTAAAAACTCCATTGGAAACCCATTTACGTTCCGTTATATGATTTACTTGATTCGTCCAATTTGGATGTTCAAAATACGTTTGTTCAGAAATAGTTGTACCATAGGCATTCTTTTGAACAATTGGTCTCCCTTTTTCATCAAAAACAGATTCCGTAAAGACATCATTGTTATTCGTTGTAAAAGTATCATTACCAAATTTGTCATAGGTTTTATACGTGTACTTTGATCCTGTTGGATAGATAATTATATCGTCAGCAAATACAGATTTATACTCTGTAACTGATGCTCCAATTTGTTCGCGTTCATTTTGAACATATACGTCTAACCATTTCACTCCTCCTTTTAATACAGGCATCGTAACTGTATATTGTTTCCAGTCTTTTGAGAGTGATTCAGGATAGAACACTTTTCGTTCTAACAAAACAGTGTGATCAATATTGTATACGTCACAGATAATTTTCACTCCTTGTTGGTTGTTGTTTTCACTAACTGTTCCTCGTTGATAAATATTGTCTCCATCGATGTCTCCGCTTTTGAGTATGGCGTCTCCGACACCAATAGCAGTAATATCATAATCATATTTTAACCAAACAGAAGCTTCATAGGACCATTGACATTCATTCTGCTGTGAAGGTGCAACATACGGATCCATACATGCCATTCCTGACCCAGGGAAAGGCGCCGTAAGATTTACAGGACGAACCGCAGTTTTTGTAGGACTTTCGCCGGCATCTTTCAAGGTTGGAAGTTTGTAACTGTATTTTCCCGTTCTAGCATAGGTTTTTGAAAGATTGTATACTGGGTTTTTCTTTTTAATAATAGTTTCAGAAATGGTCAGTGCTGCTCCTTCATCAGTGGGATTGGCAACTCCTCCAAAAACACCATTAAGCGTATAAGACGACTCAGGAAATTCTAATGGATCCGCAAAACAAAGAATATAATCTTTCAGCTGAACGTCAATCCAATTTGGTAATACACCATTAGCGATGTAGTCAGTCCGATCAAGGATTGCAGTAACCGTGGTTTCAATGCTCCAGGAGTAGTTTGATGGAACCGCATACTCACCTCCAGTTAATTTTATTTCTACAACATCACCCACCGTAAGTCCTAAGGTATTATCTGTCATTACATAATTATGATGTTTACTCATAGTTTCAGCGGTTGTCAATCCTCCCGAAGGAATTGGATGTCCGCAAGGATTTTGAACTACCAGTGTTGAGAATCCAATTTCTTCTCCTGTTTCAATATCAGCGGTAAACCATTTTTCATCTTGATAGTCATCATTATCCCAATCTTCTATATTATGTCTTCCTGTGAAATCTTCGAAACCTGAGTAGGTACTATCAAATGCTTCAATTGGACTAGAGATCGTTGCTTTTGGTAAGTTTATATTGTTTCCAAACACAGTTTTTGAATACAAACGATTCGCTCTTGAAGAAATCAATTGTCCTGGTTTGTTGTATGCTATGTTATCATTTTGTGTAATTCTCCAATTAGGATTGGAACTTGAATTGATATCGAAAGGAGTCAATGTAAATGTTCCAAAAGTAGCATCTAAATTTGTTTCATACGCATACGATGCTTCCACTCGCGGAACAGCATAGGAATTCAAATCATAGGTAATCATCTTGGCACTTACAGCGTTACTTGGTAACACTACATTTAAATAAGATGTAGTTTCCGTTGGTAACGATAACATATTTTTATTTAGAAAAACATTTTGGGGAGCAGCAATATATGTCTCATAAGCATACGTATACTCAGTAATGAGTTCATCGAAAGTGTATCCAGTAGAAGCTTTTTCCTGTGCAAGCTGATACCTGCTATTGTAATCGTATTCTGTTATTGAAGACAATCCCTTATAATTATTCTCTCTCTTTTTTAATGTTGTTTTGAAAGAAGCCCATCGTTCATATTTGTAAGGACTTTGTGATTGATATGGAAGGCTATGTCCATCAGTAATATATTTTGAAGTAATATAACCAAATCCTGTGTCTCCTGGATTTGGTGCTCCTATTGACCAAAAATATATATTTCCAACATTGTAGGTGTTTGTGTTGTAATTAGGAGTTATGGGTAAGTAAATTTCAAATGAATTATCCCATAATTCTATCGTATTTGAATTATTATTGACTTGAGAATAGTCAACTTCAAAATCCTTTGATTCAAGCTGTGTGCGTTCATATGTATATGTTTCCTCTTGATAAGGAGTTGATCCATTGGCATCAAAACTTTCAATTTTAAGTAATTGAATAGGTTGTAATGACAAATCTGTTTTTGCCAAAATATAGCGATTATCTAAAGAACCATCATTTGGCTTTTTTACACAAAATAAGTTAAAGTCGTCATATTCAACAATAGTAGTTCCGTTTAAAGGTCCATAATGTGAACGTTTAAAAGAATCATCAATCATCTTTTCATCAACATATTCGTAAAAATGAACTGCTCGGTATTCATCTAATGCGACTCCTGAAAGTGCGGCATATCTCATTTTTTCTTCAAAATCGTTAATATAATTATCTCCAGTTACTGAAGCTGGACCATAATTATCTATCTCCCATCGATGACGTAGTTTTTCAAGGATTAAGAATTGATTAAACGTGCCGTATATGGATTGAATACATTCAGCAGGAAGCGCAGAGTAGTGACCTGTTCCATAATCATATTCAAAAACAACATCGAGATTTACTCGGTCTGAGATCGTTTTCTTTTTTAATCTAACACCAAAGTTTGAAGGTATATCTAATTCAAATGTAGCTGTCAATTCTTTTTGCCTATTATTTGATCCTATTCCTTGTCCTAAATTTGCTGCATATTGATTGTGTGCGTCTTGTACATATGAACGCTTCTTTGCAAGTGCATTATATTCTTTTACAAGCGGCACTTCATTTTCGTTAAAATCCCAATTTGATTTATCATTGATATCGAATGTCCCAGATTCATATTCAAAACTAACTTGCCCACCAGTTGGATACGTGATTTTTGTTAAACTCCATGCTTCAGTACAACTTGTACAGTTTTCAGCATACAAATAACCGAAAACATCTTTTATAGGTTTTAGCGCAGGATTTATTGTTTCTTCAATAACTGTAAAACTTCCTTGATCAAGTGCTCCAGACTCAGCAAAGTCTATTGCTTCTGCTAAGGTTTCAATTTTATGATGTTTCTGCGTAAATGGAATGTCAATTAAAAATTCATATGTAGGAAGATCAGTATGTAACATATTTTGATAAGAAATACCATCTGGCTGTAATATTTGCTCCGTATATATATGGTTTCCGCCAATTCTCGGATCAGCTTTTGGCACACCAGATTGTCGCACCGAAGGCGACGTCCATTGTTTTATAATGTTTCGTTTATGAATTTCGGAATAACTCGGATTATAGGCATATTCGAATTCGTATTGTGTTTTTTGAGAAGCATCCATATCGCCACCGAATAGTTCGATACCAAGCAATGTTGTTTTTCCCCTTTTATCTCCTTGCTTAAATTCCTCAATATCAAAATAGGTTTGTGAAGGAGTTCCGATATGTGTTCCATCAGCACGTGTTTTAGGCGTGTCATCATTATCTCGAATTACATAATCTGATACCGCCAATTCTTCAGGACTTCCTTTGTCAGCATACTTAAATACAATTCCTTGTGTTAGTGTGTTTTCAGTTGTATAAATGGTTTTGTCAATAAATTTACTGTATACTTTGATTGAATCATACTTCATTGTCTCCACAGGATATTTAATATCAAAATCAGAGGGAGAACCATTGGCACCAGCCGCGCAATGACGGTTTTCATAGTAAAACTCATTCCCTACACGATTTGCAGGTTTTGCTAAATAATCATGATCCACATCAAATCGTTTCGAAATTGTAAAATCTACTTCCTGAATCGGCGTTACAATCTTAGTTAAATAAGCACGCTCACGCATTAACGAAGAAGCCTGGTCCGTTTGAGAAAACGATGACCATTCACGATGTTTAGGAACATTAGCATGAAAACTTGAAGTTCCATTTTTAGGAACTGTCTCCACATACTGTGTTTTTTCAGTATATTCAAAACGAATCCAATCTCCTGCATCTTCGTCATCTGCAATTCCGTTTCCATTCAAATCCTCATAATCTGGAGAACGAATTTCAGTCAAAAGCCACTCAGCAATATAGTCTAGCTTCCAGAAATTTCCCATAGTTGAATTTCCAGCACTGCTACCAGTAGTAGTTGACCAATATGGTGATTCTTGAAGAATGAACTTTTGTCCACGCAATGGTCTTCCAAAAACGTAGTGAGTTCCATTTTCATCAGTGATTGTAAAAGAATTAAAATCTTCATATTCTACTTGATTGGTTGAAGCAACATCCGCAAATTTTGCCTTTCCATTAATAACATAAGGTAAAACACCTATTGCCGCAGCAAAGTTGACTGAAGTATTAAATTTTGTCTTATCACCTACATATGTAGGGCCGGCTCCCATGTCTTTTTCATTAATACGAGAATATTCCTGATCAATGATAAAGGTTTTAACGCTATGATCAATCATCCAATTTTCATATTCATTAAGCTTCCAATTATGATTGTCTCCAATAGTACCTCCATTCCAAAATGAATTGGAACCAAATCCGGGAACACTTACATGATAAAAATCACTTAAAGGCATCGGACGATTTCCTGAAGGAACTAAAGTATTGTACTGTAAAATTTGATTATGAGTTGTTGGATTAATACTATTTCCGATAGGATTCAACCAGCCATCATTTCCTCCTACAACCGAACAATTCATATCACCTTCATGTTCTGTTGAGGAATAGTCGGGTTCAAAAGCTCCGTAGTCTCTAGTAATGCTTCCAACTGGAAGTACCCAACCAAGTCCTACAGGACCACTTTTCTGGTCGACTTTGATCCCCGCAGTATAGTTTAATTGAATTGGAAAAGACATCGTCCTCGAGGTAACGTTTACTAAAGGAACAGAAGTTGACATGGCTCCAGATTGTCCAACAGACGAATTATCTGAAGAGGCGCTCTTGGTTAATTCTTTACTAGATGTTTTAATCCCATCTAGTTTTTCTGAAAATGTTTTTTGGGGAACTTGCGCTAGAGTTAATTGTGTGCTGACAAGAAGCAACCCTAAAATTTGAAAATATTTGGATATATTCATAATAATGTTTTTATACAGGATATCTATTTTTTTGGTCAACATTGAGCCTAGAGATAAAGAAATGTATCGTCTTTTTAAGGCTCATTTTTCTTAAAGAATGATTCAGTGAAAGTGTGCGTTAAATTCGGAAGTTATACTCCATATACTCTTTGAAATGGATGCATGTAATTCTCCCAGCGTTAATTGTTACGAGCATAAAAATGAGGTCGTTTTTTTGCAATACCATTGCTATCAAATTTTCCTTTTCGACTCGTTAAAAGGGTTTAATTTTGGTTTTTCATACTAATCAAGGTTTTAATGAATTTGATTCAAAGGAAGTGTATTAATGCCTGTAAACAAAGGAATCTATTTGACCTTTTATAAAAGATCAATTGCGTTTTTATAAAATATAAATAACTTATTACAGTGAGTATAAGCTCTCTCCCTTAATTAGAATTGTTTAATTTTTATGACCTTAATTAGGTATAAATACACGAATATATATTCACTTAAAAATAAAAATCAGCTTTATGATTTATTCCAAGTTAAGAGGGCACCACCAATTTATAAGCAATGAATTGTAGCATTAAATTCACCAATTGATCCATCGAAAATGAAAAGTTGTTTCTTGGATTCTATCTTACCTGTATTATGAAACTCTAATAATATTCTAACCGCTCTAATTATATCTTTTTCTCTTTTTGATAATGTAGAATAATCTCGATTCCCTATATGTTGAAATAAAAACCCTGTGTATACTCTCTTGATAAACTTTTTTAAATTGTTGGGACTAGCATCAAAAAACTGGACAGTAAAGATAAGGGAGCTAAGTTATTAGTTTATATCAAATAATTTTTAACAACTTTAAAACGGAAATTATTTCCTTTAAAATTCTCCCCAGAAGCCACTAAATCATAAATTCTTAATATTCAACACATTGAACACTAAAAATCTTAATAACTAGATTATAAGAGTACCTTTTTTCAAGTTCTAAACAGTTAAAAGATCGTTAATAAAAACAAATAACTCACTGTATTTCAGTGAGTTATTTTGCGACTACGGTAGGATTCAAACCTACGACCGTTGGAGCCGAAATCCAGTGCTCTATTCAGCTGAGCTACGTAGCCTTTATGTTCCCGCGCAAACGGAAAACTTATTAAATAAATTAAAGTTGAAAATATTAGTTAGACAGTTTTGCCTTAACTATAGTAGAGATTGTTTTTCCATCTGCTTGTCCAGATAGTTCTTTAGAAACGATTCCCATCACTTTTCCCATGTCTTTCATTCCTGAAGCACCAATGTTATCGATAGTCATCACGACTACTTTTTCTATTTCTTCTTCTGATAATTGTTCTGGTAAAAACTGGCTAATCACTTCTGCTTGATCAATTTCAGGAAGTGCCAAATCTTTTCTGTCTTGTTCTAAATAAATTGCAGCGCTATCTTTTCGTTGCTTCACTAATTTTTGAAGTAATTTAATTTCGTCTGCTTCCGATAAATCTTCACCAGTTCCACTAGTTTTTGCTAGTAATAACTCTGATTTTACAGCACGTAAAGCTGCTAAAGCCGTTTGATCTTTAGCTTTCATTGCCGTTTTCATAGCTGTCATTATATCTTGTTGTAATCCCATGATTTTTCGTTTTTTTGGTGTAGCGAAGATAAAAAATTAAACCCGAAAATAGAACAGCAATTTCCGGGTCTAAAAAACATATATAATAGTACTAAATCTAATTAGTCAACGTTGTCGTGCAAGAAAGAGTTATTACTTCTCAATTGCATATCATCATTACTATCCGTACCTAAACTGGTTCGGGAAGCATTGTTGTCTGCCGATTGCGCATCATTGAGTTCAATTCCTGCTCTTTTATAAGCTGGTTGTTTTTCAATTTCGTCAATACGAGAGACATTATTATTGAATTTATAATTAAATTCTTTTAGTTTCTTTCTACGTTCGTCCGCTCTATTTTTCAAACTCTCTTCAATTGTACTATTGAAAGGATCTACTTCATCAGTATTCTTGATTTCGTCTGTCGGACTTTCCACTACTTTTTTCTCAAAAACTATACCATCTTCAGCTGCTTGAGGAATATTTTTTTCATTGGCAGCTTCTTCTTCCATATAATCATCTAAACTATAACGCGTAACACCTTTGTCATGAACTTCTGTCACAGGAATTACTTCTACATGATCATTTACCTCTATTGTGTTTACATCCTCAGAAGTAAGTTCGAATTTCACTATACTTTCTTCTGATTTTGGTGTTTCTTCCACTACAGGATTTGCCAATGGCATATCGAATGTAAATGCAATCTGATTTTCATCTTCTTCCTCTTTCTCATCAGCAATTACAAATTCAGGTTCATTTACTTCAATTCCTTTGATTTTATCGGTCATTGTAGTTATGATAAACTCTTCAGCTGCTGGCTGCGCTTTTACTTCTTCATAAACAACAGACATATTTTTAAGAATTTCTGTCGTAGGAATCAGATTTAGCGTTGCTGTATCATCAACTAATGTATGACGAATTACTTCGTTTTTCTTTGGCTGAACTTCTGCAGGTTTCTGCGGAATAGGATTTGGAGTAACTACAGCCGTTGGTTTTGTTGTTAAATTCTGTACCGCAGGTTGCTCGTCTTCTAATGTATGAATTACCTTTTTCGATTCAGTATTTACGATTTCATCTTGCTGATCTACATCAAAACCAGTTGCGATAATTGTAACTGATATCGCATCTTCTAATGTTTCATCTTCTCCAACACCCATGATGATATTTGCTCCACCACCAGCTTCATTCTGAATATGATCATTGATTTCTCCGATTTCATCAATCGTAATTTCTTCTGAACCAGAAACGATAAGCAACAATACGTTTTTAGCTCCTGCAATTTTATTGTCATTTAATAATGGAGAATCTAAAGCTTTCATAATTGCTTCGTTTGCACGATTTGCGCCAGAAGCATTTGCCGATCCCATGATAGCAGTTCCACTATTAGATAACACAGTTTTAGCATCACGCAAGTCAATATTTTGTGTATAGTGATGCGTTATTACTTCAGCAATTCCTCTTGAAGCTGTAGAAAGTACTTCATCTGCTTTAGAGAATCCTGCTTTAAATCCTAAGTTTCCGTAAACTTCTCTTAGTTTGTCGTTATTGATTACAATTAGCGAATCTACATGCGAACGTAGTTTTTCAACTCCAATTCGCGCTTGTGCATTACGCATTTTCCCTTCAAACTTAAAAGGAATTGTCACAATACCAACAGTCAATATATCTTTGTCTTTGGCAAGTTTTGCAATTACTGGAGCAGCTCCAGTTCCTGTTCCTCCGCCCATTCCGGCAGTAATGAACACCATTTTTGTATTGGTATCTAGCATTGTACCGATATCATCAATACTTTCTAATGCTGCTTTTTCTCCAACTTCTGGATTGGCTCCTGCGCCTAATCCTTCTGTCAAAGAAACTCCTAATTGTATTTTATTGGGTACGGCACTGTTTTGTAAAGCTTGCGAATCTGTATTACAGATTACAAAATCTACACCTTTTATTCCTTGTTGGAACATGTGATTGATAGCGTTACTTCCGCCACCGCCTACACCGATCACTTTGATTACATTTGATTGGTTTTTTGGCAAATCAAATGAAATGTTTCCGAATTCTGTGTTGCTACTCATAATTCTTTAACTGTTTTTTTTATTATTCTGCGTTATCTAAAAAATCTTTCAACTTATCGGCCCATTTTTCAAAGATCGACTTGCGTTCTTTTTTTGGTTCCGATTGTATTGGAGCACTGTTATTGGTATGTTCTTCGTTATCTTCAATAGACGTTTCTTCGTCTGAAATTGTTTCTGTAGGTTGTTCCACAACTTCTTCTTCGATGACAACTTTTGATTGGTTTTCAATTGCATTCATTACTAATCCAACAGCCGTTGCATATAATGGACTCGCCATTTCTGCATCTGAATCACCTGCTAAATGTTCGTTAGGATAACCGATTCTGGTATCCATTCCAGTAATGTATTCTACTAATTGTTTTAAGTGATTTAGTTGGCTTCCACCACCTGTCAACACAATTCCTGCAATTAGTTTTTTCTTTTGTTCTTCATGTCCATAGTTTTTGATTTCTAAGTACGCTTGTTCTATGATTTCAACTACACGAGCATGAATTATTTTTGAGAGATTTTTTAAGGTTATCTCTTTTGGTTCTCTTCCACGTAATCCAGGAATTGACACAATTTCATTGTCTTTATTTTCTCCTGGCCAAGCAGAGCCAAATTTTATTTTTAGTAATTCTGCTTGTTTTTCGATGATAGAACAACCTTCTTTGATATCTTCTGTAATTACATTTCCACCAAACGGAATTACCGCCGTATGACGAATGATTCCATCTTTAAAAATGGCTAAATCTGTAGTTCCTCCTCCAATATCAATTAAAGCCACTCCGGCTTCTTTTTCTTCTTGACTTAATACAGCATTGGCAGAAGCTAAAGGCTCTAACGTGATTCCTGCCAAGCCTAATCCTGAGCTTTTTACACAACGACCAATATTACGAATAGAAGATACTTGACCAACTACTACATGAAAGTTTGCTTCCAAACGTCCACCGTACATTCCTATTGGTTCTTTGATTTCTGCTTGCCCATCTACTTTGTATTCCTGCGGAAGCACATGAATAATTTCTTCACCAGGAAGCATCACCAATTTGTATACTTGGTTAATTAGTAAATCAATATCTTCATCATCAATAACTTCATCTGCGTTGGTACGCGTAATGTAATCACTGTGTTGTAAACTACGAATGTGCTGTCCTGCAATTCCAACAACAACTTCGCTTATCTTAAAATCAGACACACTTTCCGCTTCTTGAACTGCTTGCTGAATAGATTGTATCGTTTGCGTAATATTATTTACGACACCACGATGTACTCCGAGACTCTTGGATTTTCCAACTCCAAGAATTTCTACTTTACCGTATTCATTTTTTCGCCCAATCATTGCCACGATTTTCGTGGTTCCTATGTCTAATCCTACTGCGATGTTATTGTTTTCCATGACTTATTTTTTGGTGCACACTACTTGATTAGTATATTTTAAATCAACTTTCGCATAATTATTCAGCATTTTATCTTTGGTTGCTTTCTTATAAAATGCTTTCAAATTATTCACCTTCTTTTCAATATTTTCAATGTTTCCAAATAGCACTACAAAATCATTCTTTCTTAATTTCAGATTGAATGTTTTGTTTTCGTTTTGTACTATGGTGATCACGTTCTTTTTCAGAAAGTCATCATTAGCGATGTATGTTGCTAATACATACACATTTTTCAACTCTTTTTTATCTACTTTTCCTTCCACAAATGGAACACGAGCAGCCGAAACTGTAGACAAAGGCATCGCCTTCCCTTCAGAATCGATGTAATAAGAGTCTTTTTTTGCGATACGTGCTATTGGTGTTCGCTGTTTTATTTTTGCACCAAGAGTCCCATTTACAGACAGATACACTTCTGCATCTTGAATCATTTCGTTCGCGCGTAAACGTTCCTCTAGAACATCCAAATCTAATTGATCTTTTCGTATGTTCGTAACACTATCGTTATTTTGTATTAACAATTTATTAACCATTGTACGAGTGATAAAATTTAGGTCTCCATCAAGGAATTTTATATCTGGTTTTTCAATCACACGCGTAGCATTTCTATTTCCTGAAAAGGCATATAAAAATATCAATATTGCGGCAATTGCAATTCCTTTTATAAGGTTCCAATTAATTTTCACTCGGTTGTTTTTTTATAATTATAAATTAATTAATAGTTGTTTTTAAACGATTAATGCATTTTTAATCTTCACAACTTCTTCTCCTATATCTCCAGCACCAACAGTGAGTAAAACGTCTGTTTTTACAGTAGTGATATAATTGATTAAATTTTCTTTAGTAATTAACTGCTTTTGATCGTTTTTTATTTTATTTAATAACCAGCTAGATGTTATTCCTTCCATTGGTTTTTCTCTTGCTGGATATATATCTAGTAAGATGATTTCATCAAATTGTGCTAAACTTTCCGCAAATTCATCTGCAAAATCTTTTGTCCTACTAAAAAGATGTGGCTGAAATATCGCCGTTACTTTTTTAGCTGGATACATTTCTCGAACTGCTTGATGCAATGCATTTACTTCTGTAGGATGATGTGCGTAATCATCAATAAATACAAAATCTTCTGTTTTGATTTGATACGAGAATCTTCTTTTTACTCCTTTAAATGTTCCCAAAGCTTTGGCGAGGCGGTCGGTTGGGGTTCCTACTGTATCCGCCATCGCGAAAGCTACTAGACCGTTTAACAAGTTGTGTCGTCCGGGTACATAAAACTGTACATCTTCAACAATTTTTGAAGGTGTAACAATATCAAATACATAAGCACCATCTTCAATACTTATGTTTTTTATATGATAATCAGATGTTTCTTTGAACCCATATTTGATTCCATCTAATTCTAAATCTTCTTGTACAAATAGTTGCCCATTGGGTTTGATGCATTTTGTAAATTCGATAAACGATTCATGCAATGCTTTTTCTTCACCATAAATATCTAAATGATCAGCATCCATGGAGGTTATGCAAGCAATATCAGGTGAAAGCTGTAAAAATGAGCGATCAAATTCATCCGCTTCTACTACTGTAATTTCATTCCCTTTTAGGATTAAGTTAGAATTGTAATTTTCTGCAATTCCTCCTAAAAAAGCCGTTACATCAGCGCCAGATTCAGCCAATAAATGTCCTAAAATGGTGGATGTTGTAGTTTTTCCGTGCGTTCCTGCAACTCCAAGACAATAAGTATCTTTTGTAATTAACCCAAGAACTTCAGCTCTTTTGTAGATTTTGAAATCGTTTTTACGAAAGTATGTCAATTCTGTATGTGAACTCGGTATTGCCGGCGTGTAAATGACAATTGTATTTTCTGCATTGAGATATGCTTTCGGAATTTTAGCAACATTATCATCTGTAGAAACTTGAATACCTAAATTTTCTAGTGCGTCAGTGATTACAGTTTTCGTTTTGTCATAGCCTGCCACATTTTTATTGTTGAATTTAAAATAGCGTGCCAAGGCAGACATCCCGATTCCTCCGATACCTACAAAATAAACGTTATGTATATTTTTTAATTCCACTCTTAGTTATTCAATAATTTTTCTACTTCATCTACGATTTTTGAAGTCGCATTTGGTAGTGCTAATTCTTTTATTTTTTCTCCTAAATCTGCTTGTGTTACTTCAGATTTGATTAATTCTTCAAAACAGGCTTCAAATTGTTCATCTAATTCTTTTTCTCGAATTAAAATTCCTGCATTTTTTTCAGTAATTGCTAATGCATTTTTCGTTTGATGATCTTCTGCTACATTTGGTGACGGAATGAAAATTACTGGTTTTCCAACAATACATAATTCCGATACAGAACTCGCTCCAGCTCTTGAAATAATTACATCTGCAGCGGCATAAGCCAAATCCATTTTATTTACAAATTGATGCACTTGCACATGCTCCAACTTATTGTGTTTTTTATATTGTTCGTAATAGAATTTTCCACATTGCCAGATCAATTGCACGTTTTGATTTTTGAAAAAATCAAGTTCTTTTTCAATGAGTTGATTGATTCTTCTAGCTCCTAAACTTCCTCCAATGATTAAAACAGTTTTTATGTTTTCTTTGAGTTGAAAGAATGTTTTTGCTTCAGTTCTTTTACTTTTTATTTCTAGTAAATCTTGTCGAACAGGATTCCCTGTTTTTATAATTTTTTCGTTCGGAAAGAAGCGCTCCATATTGTCATATGCTACACATATTTTTTGCACTTGCTTTCCTAGTAATTTATTTGTGATTCCTGCATATGAATTCTGTTCTTGAATTAATGCTGGCACTTTTTTACCCGAAGCAACTTTTAATAATGGACCACTTGCAAATCCTCCAGTTCCAATGACTACGTCTGGTTTGAATTTTTTTACAATTTTTCGTGATTTCCATAAGCTACTTATCAACTTGAACGGAAACATCATATTTTTTAATGATAAGCTTCGTTGCAAACCTGAAATCCACAAACCTTCAATTCTGTAACCAGCTTGTGGTACTTTTTCCATCTCCATTCTATCTTCTGCACCCACAAATAGAAATTCTGAGTTTGGATATCGTTTTTTTAATTCGTTTGCAATTGCAATCGCAGGATAGATATGTCCTCCTGTTCCACCACCTGAGAGTATGATTTTATATGATTGCTCTTGTTTGTTCATGTTCTTTGTTGATTCGTCTATTCGTTTGTTTGTTTTTGCTCTTTATTTTAAACTTCTGGCTTTTTACTGACTCGTTAATCTGTCAATTATTCTTTTGTTATCTTAGTTTTCTTTGAAACATTCTCAATACTTCGTGTATCAAATTGTTTCACTTAATACCGCTAATGGGTTTTCGTCTTTTTCTTTTTGCTCTAATATTTCTTCTCGCTTCTTGCTTACACTTAGCACAACTCCTATCGCCAAACAAGTCATCCAAATAGAAGTTCCACCACTACTTATTAGTGGCAAAGTTTGTCCTGTTACAGGAAATAACTCTACCGCAACTGCCATATTTATTAACGCTTGAAATACAATTGGCAATCCGACTCCTATTGCGAGAAGTTTTCCAAATATGGAATCTGATTTATGTGCTACAATGACGATTCTAAATAGCAATAGCATGTATAAAAAGAGTAACGATAAAGCGCCTACTAAACCATATTCCTCTACTATAATTGCATAGATAAAATCTGATGAACTTTGCGGCAATAGATTTTTCATTACACTTTTTCCTGCTCCAACTCCTACTACACCGCCACTAGCAATGGCAATCTTTGCTCTTTCTATTTGATAGTTTGCTTCTTTATTACTTTTATCACCACTCCAATAGTTGCTTACACGATTTTCCCACGTTTGAATTTTCACTTGAATTGGTCCTGGAATCATTCTACCAATACCAATGAATAGTAGTAATCCTGCAAATCCTGTTCCCACAACCATTAAGAGATATTTCCATGGATAACCTCCCAAGAAACATAACATTAATACCATTGAAAAAATGATGGCTGCGGTAGAGAAGTTTGCCGGTAATATGAGTCCAACTACTAAAAAAACAGGTATCCACAACGGCAATATTGTTTCCTTAAAAGTCACTTCTTTATCTTTGATTCGCGATAAGTATCTTGCCACATATATCATTAATACCACATTTGCCAGTGTTGATGTCTGAAATCGTATTCCCACAAAAGGAATTCGCATCCAACGACTTGCGTTTGCTCCTCCAATGGTTGTTCCTTGCGCTAGCGTATAGACCAAGAAGAGCAATATTATTGGCAACATTATGAGTGACAATCCTCTGAAATAATGATAAGGCATTTTATGTACTCCATAAATAATGGCGAAACCTAAGAATAAGTGTGACGCATGTTTTATAAGGAATTTTAATGTATTTCCATCTCCATACAGATACGCCAAGTTACTACTAGCACTGTATACTGGTAAAAACGAGAATAACGCCAACAAGGCAACTACTGCCCAAAGCGCTCTATCTCCTTTTATGTTTTTAAAGATGGTATTCATTATTTGTTGTTTATTCGTTTTTTGTTTTTTTGTGAATTTGTTTTTTGACTATTTGTTTATTCGTTGATTTGGCTTTTTGTTTTTATCAACTCAACATTATTTTTTATTTATAAAAACTTAGCTTGCACAAACTCATAGCTCAATACTCACCATTCACAACTACACTATAAACTTCTTACTGCTGCTTTGAATTGCTTTCCTCTTTCTTCATAGTTTTCGAATAAATCGAAACTTGCGCAAGCTGGCGATAATAATACGTTATCTCCTTTTTCAGCGATCTTGTGTGCAATTTTTACTGCTTCATCCATTGAAGTTGTTTCTACCATTAAATCAGTAACTCTACCAAAAGATTCAATGATTTTTGAGTTATCAACTCCTAAACAAACTATTGCTTTTACTTTTTCGTGTACTAACGGTAGTAAATCAGCATAGTCGTTTCCTTTGTCAACTCCTCCAACAATCCAAACTGTTTGTGTTGTCATACTTTCTAATGCATAATATGTTGCATTGATGTTTGTTGCCTTAGAATCGTTAATGTATTGTACATTTTGAATTTTTAAGACTTTTTCAAGGCGATGTTCTACACCTTGAAATCCTGACATACTTTCTCGTATGGTTTGTTTTCTAATGTTTAATAATTGTGCAACAGCAGAAGCTGCCATTGCATTTTTTACGTTGTGTTTACCTTCTAGTGCTAGCGAGTCCGTAGGCATAGTTATTGTCTTATTTTGTATCGTTAGTATTATATTTTCATTTTCTATGTATGCGCCATTTTCTACTTTACTTTTGAGAGAGAATGGTATTAATGTGGATTTTACAGGATGTTTTTTCATCCAATTCACCACGACTTCATCATCTGCATCGTAAATGAGATAGTCTTCTTCTGTTTGGTTCATCGCAATTCTAAATTTGGATGCGATGTAATTTTCAAATTTGTAATCGTATCGATCTAAATGATCAGGTGTAATATTTGTAATGATAGCAATGTGTGGCTTGAAATTTATGATTCCATCAAGTTGAAAACTACTCAACTCTAACACATATTTATCATAGGATTGTTCTGCCACTTGTTTTGCAAAACTGTCTCCCATGTTTCCTGCAACACCAACATTTAATTCACCTTGTTTTAATACGTGATGCGTTAACATTGTTGTTGTGGTTTTTCCGTTGCTTCCAGTAATACCGATTATGGTTGCATTGGTATATTGTACTGCAAATTCTATTTCAGAAATCACAGCAATTCCTTTTGCTCGCAATTGTGTTACTAAAGGAATCGTATCTGGAATTCCTGGGCTTTTCATCACAACGTCAGCATTAAATATTTTTGCTTCCGTATGCTGTTTTTCTTCCCAATCGACTTCAATCTGATTCAGAACGTTTTTGTAATGCGTTTTGATTGCTCCTTTGTCTGAAACAAATACTTCATAGCCTTTTTGCTTTCCTAATATTGCTGTTCCCACACCACTTTCTCCACCGCCTAATATGACTAATCGTTGTTTTTGCACTACTTTTTTATGTTATTCGATTGTTTGCTTTTTGTGGATTTGTTTTTCTCACTCAAAACTCACAACTGTTTTTTTATCTTAATTTCAGTGTAACTATTGTTAGAATTGCCAGTAGAATTCCGACAATCCAGAACCTTGTTACAATTTTACTTTCATGATATCCTAATTTCTGATAGTGATGATGTAATGGCGACATTTTGAATATCCTTCTTCCTTCTCCAAATTTCTTTTTCGTGTATTTGAAATAGCTCACCTGCATTACTACTGATAAATTTTCCGCTAAGAAGATTCCACAAAGAATAGGAATCAACCATTCTTTACGGATTGCAATTGCAATTACAGCAATTATTCCTCCAATAGTTAAACTTCCAGTGTCTCCCATAAATACTTGTGCTGGATAGGTATTATACCATAAAAATCCTATTAATGCTCCCACAAAAGCAGCTATATAGATGGTGATTTCTCCAGCTCTTGGTATGTACATGACATTCAGATATTCAGAGAAGATTAAGTTTCCTGAAATCCAAGCGAATATTCCAAGTGTAAGCGCTATAATGACGGAAGTTCCTGCGGCGAGTCCGTCAATTCCATCAGTTAAGTTTGCACCATTAGACACTGCTGTAATGATGAATATTACTATAGGAATAAAGATCAACCAAGCATATTTTGCATATTCTGGATTTATCCATGTAATCAATTTTGCGTAATCGATCTCGTTATCTTTTACAAACGGAATCGTAGTTTTCATAGAACGCTTTTCTTCTCCAAATTTCGTTGTTGGTACATCTTTATTAGCAACAATTTCTTGCTGTTGACTTAGCGGCAATTCTTCACGTATGGTTACGTCTTGGTGAAAAAATAGTGTTGCTCCAACAATGATTCCTAATCCAACTTGACCAAGTACTTTGAATTTTCCTTTTAGTCCGTCTTTATCATTTTTAAACTTTTTTATGTAATCATCTATAAAACCAATGATTCCCATCCAAATTGTAGTTACCAATAATAGAATGATGTATATGTTTTCAAGTTTAGCAAATAGCAATACTGGTACTAGAGTTGCCAAAATGATGATGATTCCTCCCATTGTTGGTGTTCCAGCTTTTTCTTTTTGCCCTTCCAATCCTAAGTCACGAACCGTTTCTCCAATTTGTTTTGTTCTCAGATAACTGATAATTCTTTTTCCATAAATGGTAGAGATCAACAACGAAAAAATTACAGCCATAGCCGCCCTGAAACTCAGGTATCCAAATAAGGATGCTCCTGGAAACTGGTATTGCTTTTCGAGATATTCAAATAAATAGTATAACATATTTCTTTATTGTTGCGCTCTTTTAAAACTGGTTATTCGTTGAGATTATCTAGTATTTCTTTGGCGATTTTATAATCATCAAAATCAGTACGTTTTCCTTTCACTTCTTGGTAGGTTTCATGTCCTTTTCCAGCAATGAGAATGATATCATTTTCATTTGCCATTTGACACGCTGTTTTTATAGCTTGTTTTCTATCCGTTATTGATAGTGTTTTTTTATAGTTTTGAGGTTCTACACCTTTTTCTATGGCTTCAATGATTCCCATAGGATCTTCACTTCGTGGATTATCAGATGTAAATATTGCTTTGGTACTTAATGCTGATGCGATGTTCCCCATTTTTGGTCGTTTTGTCACATCACGATCACCACCACAACCAACAACTGTAATTAATTGTTCGTTTCCTGTACGTATGTTATTAATGGTTTCTAGCACATTTTTTAAAGCATCTGGCGTATGCGCATAATCAACAATTGCTGTGATTTTATTTTTTGTGATGAAATATTCAAATCGACCACTTACACTTTCCAGTTCACTGATTAATCGTAGAATTTCAATTTCTTCCAGACCTAATAATTCTGCTGTAGCGTAAATAGATAATAAGTTATACGCATTGAAGCTACCTATAAGCTTTGCCCAAACTTCATTATCATTGATTTTTAAGAGTAATCCTGCCAATCTGTTTTCTAAGATTTGCGCACGATAATCAGCATAGGTTTTTAACGCATAGGTATATTTTTTGGCTTTGGTATTTTGCATCATTACCAAGCCATTTTTATCATCTATATTTACCAAACAAAATGCCTCTTTTGGCAATTCATCAAAGAATTTCTTTTTTACATCTCTGTATTCAGCAAACGTATCATGGTAATCTAAATGATCGTGTGATAAATTCGTAAAAATTCCACCTTGAAATTTGAGTCCAGCAGTTCTTTTTTGATGAATTCCATGTGAAGAGACTTCCATAAAGCAATATTCAACGCCTTGATGATTCATTTCCTGCAAATACTTATTGATAGTCAGCGAATCTGGTGTTGTATGCGTAGCTTTGTACTCTTTATCATCTACTAAAATTTTTACAGTAGATAACAATCCTACTTTGTAACCTGCCTTTTTAAACAGTTGATATAGTAACGTAGCTATCGTTGTTTTTCCATTTGTTCCAGTAACACCTATAAGCTTTAAGTTATCTGACGGATTTCCGTAATAATTTGATGCCATGATCGCCAACGCGCTACTTCCGTTGTCTACTTGCACATACGTAACTCCGTTGATAATTTTCTCTGGAATTTCTTCACAGATTACAGCAATGGCACCAGCTTTTATTGCTGAATTTATATAACTATGCCCATCAAATTCATATCCTTTGATCGCAATAAACACATCATTTAATTGTACTTTCCGTGAATCAAAGACAAGCTCACGTACAGAAATTGTCGTATCGCCAGTTACAGCTTCGATATGAACTTTGTATAATATGTCTTTTAGAGTTTTCACGATAATTCTAGTATGATTCGTTTTTGTGTTCCGATTTTCTTCCCTGCTTCCAATGATTGTTTGGTTACTTTTCCATTGCCTTTGATTTCGACACGTAATCCTAAATTTTCTAGTAATGGAATAGCATCCATAGCAGGCATTCCTACTACATTTGGAATAATGGTTTTATATTTTCTAGCTTTGTCTAAATATTGCTCATAACTATCAGCGACATTTTCTTCGACTTCTTGAATATTTTCTACTTGGTCAAATATTGGTGTATCTCTATAGATTTTGTGTGCAATTTTCTTGAATACAGGTCCTGAAACATCTGCTCCGTAGTATCCAATTTTTCTATCTGGCTCATGAATTACTACAATACATGAGTATTTTGGATTTTCCACTGGAAAGAATCCCGAAAACGTAGAGATATATTCTTTATTTTCTTTAATGATGTAGTTTTTTTGACATGTTCCCGTTTTTCCTGCCATTGAAAAATCTGGCGAATACAAACCGTTTCCAGTTCCATGCTTTTTTTCTACGACATTTTGCATCATTCTTTTAACTTTTTCTACTGTTTCTTTGGAACAGATAGAAGGATTGATGACTTCTTTTTCAAATACTTTTTCGCTTGCATACCAGTTTTCACGAACTGCTTTTACAAATCGCGGACGTACCATTTCTCCATCATTTGCAATGGCGTTGTAGAACGTAAGTGTTTGTAGTGGCGTTAGTGAAACTCCATACCCGAAAGCCATCCACGGAAGTGAAAGTCCATTCCAACCTTTGTCTTTTGGGTGCGGTATTTTTGGCATTCCTTCTCCAGTTATAGGCAAATCAAGTGTTTTATTGAGTCCCATATTGTAAAGTCGGTTCACAAATTTCTCAGGATTTTTACCATAGAAATCTGTTACTATTTTTACAATTCCTGTGTTTGATGATACTTCAAAAGCTTCCGAAGCAGATATTTTACCGTAACCTCGGTTGTTGGAATCACGTACCGTTTTGCCATAAAAGCTAAGTTTTCCGTTTCCTGTATCCACTACATAACTGCTATCAATAACTTTGTCTTCTAATGCCGCAACTATTGCCATTAATTTGAAAGTAGAACCTGGCTCGTGCGATTCACCGACAGCATAGTTTAAACGTTCGTAATATTTACCTTGTGTGTTTCTTCCTAGGTTCGAGATTGCTTTTATTTCTCCTGTAGCCACTTCCATTACAACAACACAACCATGATCTGCTTTGTATTTTTCTAGTTGTTCTAGCAGCGCATGATGTGCAATGTCTTGAATATTTACATTGATGGTAGATATGATATCAAAACCATCTTGCGGCTCTAATTCATTATCTCCAGAAACAGGTTTCCATTGTCCTTTGGCGATTTTTTGTTCTAACCGTCTTCCTTCTTTCCCTCGTAAATATTCACCAAAAGCTCCTTCAAGACCAACACGCGTATAATATCCTTTGTCATCTTTTCGTTCGTAACCAACGGTACGTTCGGCAATAGCTCCAATAGGATGTTCGCGCACTGTTTTCACTTTATCGATGAATCCTCCTTTGAAAGCTCCTAGCTTGAAGATTGGAAATTGTTTGATACGGATATAATCAGCATAACTCAATTTTCGCGCAATTCGCAAGTATTGATTTTTGTTTTTGCGTGCTGTTTTCAACATGTCTTCGTAATGTGCTGACGATTTTCCAAACATAATTGACAACGAATCTGATAATGCTTTTACATTGTCCGTAAATATGTTGGGTTTTACTGTTTTTGTATCGAAAAAGATATCATATTTGGAAACTGACGTTGCTAATAGGCTTCCGTCATCTGCATATACGTTTCCACGACTTGGTGCTATTGTTGCATTTCGAAGCGTGCGCTCTTGCGCCATTTCTTTATACTTATCGCCTTCTACAAATTGAATATTAAATAATTGTACCACAACCGCAATTGCGAAGAGAAACATACCTCCTGCAATAAAATATAAACGATTTAATATGTTTTTTTCGGTTACTGGCATTATTGATTATTGTTGTGACTTTACTCTAATTTTTTTTGGCGGATTTTCAGAAGGCGCCAATCCTTTTGTTGCTACTTTTTCTGTGATGTAAGACTCTAGTTTTAATTGTTGTAATGTTGTCCGCGCATCTACAAATTCACTTTTCAGCTCTTTTACTTCATCATTCAACTTTGCTATTTTATGAACTTTTTCATCTGCCCAATGCGAACTCGCAATCATAATGAGCGCCAAAAACGAAGCAAACACAATGAATCGCCAATTTTTGATGGCATCATCTTTAATGAGAAACTTCCCTTTTAGTATGTCATATACATTTTGTTTCATTATTACAGGCGTTCTGCTATTCTTAGTTTTGCGCTACGCGCTCTGTTGTTTATTTTTATTTCTTCGTTTGATGGAATGATTAGTTTTCCAACTTTTTTGAATGGCACTTCTACTCTACCATAAAAATCTTTTTCTGGCTCACCTTCAAACAAACCATTACGAATAAATCGTTTTACCAATCTATCTTCTAGAGAATGATAGCTTATTAGACTAATTCTTCCTCCTTCATCAAGCACTTCTTGTGTTTGTACTAGAAATTCTTTTAAAACTTCTATTTCTTGATTCACTTCTATTCGAATTGCTTGATAGATTTGCGCCAAAATTTTATGTTCTCTATGATTTGGCAAAAAGCGCTTTAATGCTACACGTAATTCTTCCGTTGTTCTTATTGGCGACTCTTCTCGTACTGCTACTATTTGAGCTGCAATTCCTTTTGCATTTCTTACTTCACCGTATAAAGAAAGAATAGACCGCAAATCTTCTTCTGAATATTCATTTACAATATGATACGCAGACAACTCATCTTCTTGATTCATTCGCATATCTAGGTCAGCTTCAAAGCGTAGTGAAAATCCTCGTTCTGCTTTATCAAATTGGTGTGACGAAACTCCAAAATCACCTAAAACTCCGTCTACTTTTTTAACTCCATAAAATCGCAAGAACTTTTTTAGATGTCTAAAGTTTTGATTGATCAATGTAAAACGTGGATCATCAATTGCATTTTCGAGCGCATCTTGATCTTGATCGAACGCATATAGTTTTCCATGTTCTCCTAAGCGACTTAAAATTTCTTTTGAATGTCCGCCGCCGCCAAAAGTTACATCAACGTACACTCCATCTTCTTTGATATTGAGTCCATCAACTGTTTCTTTTAGCAATACTGGATTATGATATTCCATCTCCATCGTCATTTCCCATTACTTCTTCTGCCAAATCTCCAATATCTACTGCATCATCATCTGTAGCAGCATTGTATTGTTCTTTATCCCAAATTTCAATAATATTGATTGCTGACGAGAGTACTATTTCTTTTTTTATTCCTGCAAAAACCACTAAATCTTTCGGTATCAGCAGTCTTCCCGCAGCATCTATTTCCACCATTCGAACACCTTTATTAAATCTTCGAATGAAATCCACATTTTTCTTTTTAAATCGATTAAGTTTGTTCAATTTTTGCGTAACAACGCTCCATTCACTCATTGGATGCAACTCCAAACACGAGCCAAACAAACCTTCTTTTATGACAAATCCTTCTTGCAAAATTGGAGACAGCTGCCTTTTTAAGTCAGCAGGAACAAGCATTCGCCCTTTAGCGTCTACTTTACATTCGTATGTTCCAATTAAATTTATCACGTGAGAATATGGCTTACCTATTATAAGATTCAAATATATTGAAAAAATTACCACATTTTACCACATTTTACCACTTTGTTGATAAGTTTTTCCACTTTTACACTTAAAACCCTGTAATTACACTACAAATCAAGGCTTTGAAAAGTGGGATTTAAAAAATAAGTTGAAGGTTTTTCTGCGTATTTTTGTTATGTTTCGATATTTTTTGAGACATTTAAAAAAAAGCATTTTAATAATTTCGAAATGCCTATATTTGTCTCTTGTTAAAAAACTGATAGCCGTTAATGAAAGAAAGCTTTAAAAAGGAAGGTAAATTCAATTATCTCGAATTAGGAGAAGGAACACCTATCGTTATTTTGCATGGCTTAATGGGCGGTTTGAGTAATTTTGAAGCCGTTACGGAGAATTTCTCAACAAAAGGATATAAAATTTTAATTCCTGAGTTGCCTATTTATACAATGCCACTTTTAAAGACAACCGTAAAGAATTTTGCGAAGTATGTCAAAGAATTTATACTCCATAAAAAACTCGATAAAGCAATTTTACTTGGAAATTCACTTGGTGGACATATTGGTCTGTTAACAACAAAGTTATACCCTGAATTGGTAAAAGGTTTAGTGATTACTGGAAGCTCTGGATTGTATGAAAGTGCTATGGGTGATGGATATCCAAAACGTGGTGATTACGAGTTTATTAAAAAGAAGAGTGAAGATGTTTTTTATGATCCTGCAGTAGCCACAAAAGAAATTGTAGATGAAGTTTTTGCAACTGTAAATGATCGTAGCAAACTAGTTAAAACTTTAGCAATTGCCAAGAGTGCCATTCGCCACAATATGGGGAAAGATTTACCTAAAATGAACATTCCAACTGGAATTATCTGGGGAAAAAACGATACTGTAACACCTCCAAATGTTGCTGAAGAGTTTCACGAGTTGCTTCCTGATTCTGATTTATATTGGATCGATAAATGCGGGCATGCACCTATGATGGAACATCCAGAAGAATTTAATGAACATTTACAAGACTGGTTGACTAATCGTAATTTTTAACCTGTTATGAAGATAAAATCTGCCGAATTTGTAATGAGTAATTCGGACGTTGCAAAATGTCCTAAGAATCCAATTCCTGAGTATGCTTTTATTGGACGCTCAAATGTTGGAAAGTCTTCGTTAATTAACATGTTGACACAACGTAAGAGTTTAGCAAAAACTTCTGGAAGACCAGGAAAAACACAGTTAATTAATCATTTTAAGATTAATAATGAATGGTTTTTGGTCGATTTGCCAGGTTACGGATATGCACGTGTTTCTAAAAGTACCAAAAAAGTTTTTCAAAAGTTTATTACTGAATATTTCAGCAAGCGCAGACAATTAGTTTGTGGTTTTGTATTGGTAGACATCAGACATGAACCTCAAAAAGTTGATTTGGAGTTTATGCAATGGCTTGGAGAAAATCAGATTCCATTTTGCATTATTTTCACAAAAGCAGACAAATTACGTCCTTCACAGATAGATAAACATGTAAATTCGTATCGTGAAAAATTACTAGAAGATGTTTGGGAAGAAATGCCGCAATATTTTGTGACTTCTTCTTCAAAAGCGATTGGTCGTGATGAAGTTTTAGATTATATCGGTCAAATTAATCAAGATTTGAAAAATTCATAGTTTTTGCTTTCGTTTCTATCAAATGAATAAGTGCTTCTGAATTTTCTACATTTTCAATCTCACTTTTTGGAATCCATTCTTTTAATTTTTGATGTTCCTCTAGAAAAATAACAGGATATTTAGTATCTATATTTTTATATTTTTTTTCAAATTCATCATTGTGTAAAAATTCCAGCGGAAGCTTCGTAGTTTCACGAAATTGCCTCCACAATTTATTTTCCGCGAAAGCATCATGTGTTATTGCACATAGTTTACATTGATAGGTCTTAGGACTGATGAGTTTGTGCGCCATATCCAGTAAACTATTTACCTTACCTGATTTTGCATTGTATATGAAGATGATTCTCATGTCTGCCGCCTGTTGTTTGTTAAGTTGTTTACCTTCTAATTTATTTCAAATAATGAATTCAGAAATTATAGATTACAAAATTGCTTCTTTCAAAAATCCTCAAAATCTAACAACTAATAAACCTATATAAAGAATGAGTCGTATAAATTACAGTTCCTTTTCAAGCTGAATCATTTTTTATACTTTTAAGAGATCAAAACATATATCATGCAAGCTACCAATATTGATGAAGTCATTTCATTTTTAGATCAAATCATAGAAGAAAACAAAGAAATTCCTAGCACAATGGGTTATTTTGCTGCTTTGTATCAAAAAGTTACCTGTAAAGTAAAAGAAGGGATTGAGAATGATTTTTTTGATGATAATCCACGCATGGAGAAATTGGATGTTATTTTCGCAAATCGTTACTTACAAGCCTATACTGAATTTAAAAACGGAACAAAACCTACAGCATCTTGGCAAATTGCTTTTGAAGAAGCTGATACATATTGGTTGATCGTACTCCAACATTTATTGTTAGGAATGAACGCACACATTAATCTTGATTTAGGAATTGCTGCGGCCGAAGTAATGAAAGGAAAAGATATTCAGCTTTTAAAAGGTGATTTTGATAAGATTAATGTTATTTTAAGCGAGTTGGTTCACGATGTTGAAAAAGAATTATCACTCATCTGGAAAACGCTTGTCAAGATCATTAAAGTCACAGAAAAATTTGACACTATTTTAATTGATTTTAGCATGAAACTCGCCCGTGATGGCGCATGGAAATATGCTGTTTCATTAGCGGATGCTCCAGAAACTGATTGGCCACAATTAATTACCGCTAGAGATTTAAAAGTAGCCAAAAAGGCTGAAATTGTTATTGATCCTGGTTTTCTTATTAAAATTTTACTGAGAATTATCAGACTTGAAGAAACAGGAACTATTAGAACACGCATTGAGATTTTAGAGAAAGATTAAATCCTAAGCTTTACTCAACTGAACGTTTTCTTTTACACTGTAATTTATTTTTTTACAATTTCTAGTTTTTCTGCAAAATAATCACAAAAATCTAGCATTGTAGCAGACATTTTTTCATCATTTGTTGCACGTTGAAATGTACGTGCCATAGAAACTAATGTTTGATGGTAAAATACTTTCATTTCATCGACAGGCATATCTTTTGTCCATAAATCGATACGTAAACTTTCTTGTGCTTTATGGTCCCAAACTGACAACATCACTGCTTTTGAAGGTTCATTTTCTACACCACCATCTTTTGCTGTCCAATTGATTGCTTCAGGAACATTATTTTCATCTACAGTTACTGCTATTTTTATCTCAGACTTGAGTTTATTCGCCATTATTTCTTTGGTTTGTACTTTGAATTATTAAAAATTTCTTTAGGAGGTTTTACCAACATATTTTGCAAAGATACGTCATTATTTTTCATATATGCCTTTACTATTCGATAGCCAATGTAACGACCAATTCCTCCAGGAGATTGACTATCTAATTCAAGATAAAATTTAGAAAAAGGTGCTAGATTCAAAAAGCGATTATCTAGTTTACTATCTGTACTATACAGAAGTTCTTTTTCTATAAAATATGTCCAAATTTGTGCTTCATTTTCAGTTGCCCAATTTGCTTGTTGATCCGTATATCCAAACTGTAACGCAACACCAGCTTTTGGCACTAAAAGAGATTTTATGTATTCTATTTTTCCTTGATATATCATTTTACTTAAAAAGTCACGACTTCTTGAAGGTCGCAATTGTGTATATGCAAATTCATTTGCGATATCTACAGGAATCATTTCTTTTTCAAAACCTTGTGAAATGTATTTTTGAATTCCATCATAATATTTATGATCTGCGCCTAAATATGTATTTAGAGCAATTAGAAACATATCTTCGTATAGAATTACTTTTTTACGATAATCTTCTGTAGTGACAGTTACTATTTTTGGCGGATCGTACGCAGGAAAGTAAAACTCAATATGTTGCAATACAGATTTTATGTCTTTATATACTGGCGTAAAATCTGTAAAGACTGCATCAATTTCAGTTTTTAATTCTTTTTGTAAAGGATCGTTCATTGTATATATCCAAGTAGAATCGGGAACTGAATTTGGAAAAAATAATGGATATGCTTTTTTAAGTTTAGGCAAATCTGAAGGTTTAGCATCTAAAAATACTTGCTCAAATCGCACTAAATCCACATCTACTGGTATAGCAGCAATTTCTTTTTCGAGCGTATTTTCATCAGCACAAGCGATAATGACCAATAAAGACAAGTATATTATTTTTTTCATATTATTTTCAAATTGTTCAACCTATAACGCAAACTGCATTTATAAATTTTATTCTGCATCTATATTTGTCTGCAAATTTACTTTTTTTATCTTGTAAAAAAATCGAAAATAGATGAAAACTGATAAGGTAATTGAGCATATTGTAACTTGGTTGAAAGACTATGCAACCAATGCTAAAGTGAATGGATTTGTTGTAGGTGTTTCTGGAGGAATTGACTCCGCAGTTACTTCTACTCTATGTGCAAAAACTGGCTTACCAACACTTTGTATTGAAATGCCTATTCATCAAGCTAAAAGCCATGTAACACGTGCACAAGAACACATTAAACAATTAAAAAAACGTTTTGATAATGTAAGTGATGTTCGTGCAGATTTAACTCCCGTTTTTGAAGAATTTAAAACAGAAGTCTCTTTAGAAGGCGAACAAGCAACTGTTGATATGGCTTTGGCAAATACTAGAGCTCGTTTACGAATGACTACTTTATATTACTACGCAGGCTTGTTAGGCAGATTGGTTGCTGGAACAGGAAATAAAGTAGAAGATTTTGGAGTTGGTTTTTACACTAAATATGGAGACGGCGGAGTTGACTTGAGTCCGATCGCTGATTTGATGAAAAGTGAAGTTTATCTATTAGGAAAAAACTTAAATGTTCCTACATCAATTATGGAAGCAAAACCGTCTGATGGTTTGTTTGGAGATGCTCGAAGCGACGAAGATCAAATTGGAGCTAACTACGATGAACTTGAGTGGGCTATGCGCATGACAGACCAAGGAAAAACCGCTGAAGATTTTACAGGAAGACAGCAAGAAGTGTTCAAAATCTACAAAAGATTCAATACGTCTAACCGACATAAAATGATTCCAATTCCAGTCTGCATAATACCGCAAAATCTTACATAAAAAATCACCTTTTTTAATAGTTTTTATAAAAATTTGTTTAAATTTGTTGCTACAGACCCCCTAAACCTGAAATAAAAATTGATTCGTTTTTATGTTAGCATGACATAACGAACCTTTCTTTATGTGATGGTCTGATTTAATAATAACTTTAAAAACTAAATTATGGTTAAAGTATTAATTGCAGACAATCATCCCATTGTTCGAAAAGGAATCAAATCCTTGTTTAAGAACTCTACAGAGATTGATGTAGTAGGTAAAGCTGCTACAACTTCTGAGCTTTTTGATTTTATCAGTCAAGAGCGTGTAGATGTTGTTTTACTTGAGATGGACATCCCTGAAGTCAATGGAATTACTGCTTTGAGAAGACTTAAGAAAGACTTCCCTGACGTGAAAGTGATTATGTTTAGTTCTCATTCAGAAGATGTTTACGCTGTAAGCACATTGAGAGCTGGAGCCTCTGGTTACTTATCAAAATCTGTAGCTACAAATGTTATTAAAGACGCGATTGTGAAAGTTGCCAATGGAGGCATCTATATCAGCAACGAATTAGCACAACGTCTTGCATTTGATGAAAGCACAAACAAACCCCGTAGATTCTTTAGACGTTTATCAACTAGAGAAGTTGAAGTATTAAAACTTTTAGCTTCTGGTAAACGTAACAAGCATGTCGCAGAAGAATTAAACCTAAACGAAAAAACTGTGAGCACATACAAAGCTCGCCTAATGCGTAAGTTGAATGTAGACAACTTAGTTGATCTATTACAACAAGCAAAAGCATTGGAATTACTGTAATTGCATTTTAAAGAATTAATTCTTTAACTACAGTTAGAAAGATTTTCATGATGATATTTATAAGTTCTTTTTAGAATTTATATTTATCATCATTTTTTAATCATAAAGTTTTCCAGGGAAGCTTACACAACCGCCACAAATAAGTATTGTAGAGTTTCGTGTTTTTATGTGTTTGATGAGTTTCTCTTCTAATGGTGAAAGTGGTAGTTTTTCTTTTTCTTCTAAACGTTCTAATGCATGTATTCCAAAAGCTTGTAATTCAGGATTGAACGATTTCAACCATTTTCTAAAGTATGTTGCATTTCTGATATTATCCAAATAGATACCGCCATGTTGCAATGCTTCATTCGCCACAGGCGAATAACCACAAGAAAATCCATAGGTTTTCCTTTCTTTTAATTGATCTACAAAATCTGAAATTCTAAAGTTAGTTTCGTATAATTTATTGTGTAGCTCAATATGTGTGGATAGTTTTTCGTAATCAAAATACGAATTTATATTTCCAGTGCCTGCTTCATAACTAATTAAACAAATGATGGCGTCTTGTTTTGAAAATACATGTACTTTATATTCTTTATATCTTGAATATCTTCCTAGAGGATGATCGACAATAATCGTATAGATTGATTGTTTTAGATTGTTATCTAGCATTCTTTCAAATTCAAAACCGCCTCTCGTGGGATTGATAGTCCGAATGTATTTAAATTTTTTCTTTTCTAAAAAATCAAGGTCAAATTCTTGATAGTTTTTAAAATATCCTTGAAGTTCATAGTCTGCATCGATCCCTTCCTGACTTTGCGAACATAGCAACAGTGATTGCAACAAAATTATACAAGTAATTATTTTTCTCATGTGTGATTGCTTCTGGTTACATAACTCTTTTCAACTACTCAGAAAGTGATTTTTTTTAAGAAGATATAATCTTTGATTTCTTCCAACGCACTTTGCAACTCTTCCATTTGGGTATCTGCGGAAAGACTGAGTTTTTAAAACTTACACACTTCATGAGCTAGAATCGTTTTTAAATAACTCTCATAAGATATTGAGAAAGAATATTTTTCAAGCGATTATACTCATTTATTTCTTCCAATATACTCTCATTGAATTCTACATCAATCGTTTTATGCATCAGTCTTTGTATTTTTTCATAGATTAACTTACGCCTTAAATTCAATACAGTATCAGTCGTTAATTTATCAATTGACTCTTCCTTGGGTTTTACAACTATATTTTGCGACTCCCAATTATGTATTTGATAGCGATCTTCGTGCATCAAAATATCCGCAACTTCATTTGCAACCTCTTCTTCTAACCCATTCATAAATATATCTATCTGTAGGTCACCAGTTTCATTAAGCTTTTCAATTGCCTTGTAATATATTATTTGAAACTTTTCATTAGCCAAATCAATTTCGTCTTGTTGTAAATCAAGAAAAAGCTTTTCATAAACTTTAGCTTCAAATAGTTCTTTTTCAATTTTCAACTCACCATCTTCATCCTCTTTCTGAATTAAATCTTCAAACATTACCTCCATGTTCCCATAGAGCAAAAGGATTTCAATGAGTTTTCGTTCTAATACATATTGTACATCAACACTCTCAGCCTTTTCTTTTGGCTTGATGACTTCAAATGCTTTTTTCTCTTGCTTTACTTTTTTGTTCGCATCTTTTACCTCTTTGTTTTGCAATTGTGCCAACGTAGCAAATAATACTTCTTCCGAAATATCCATGATACGAGATGTTTCACGCAAATATAATTCTTGTTTGATACGATCAGAGACTTTGGAGATACTCGACATCATATCATTGATGACTTCTGCTTTTTTGATGGGATCGTTTTTAGCAACTTCCATCAGTAAAGAAGCTTTGTAACTAATGAAATCTTTTACATTGTTTTCAAAGTATGCCAACACATCTTCCAATGCATTGTTTTTGGTAAAACTATCCGGATCATCTCCATCAGGAAATGTACAAACACGTACATTCATTCCTTGCTCTAAGATCAAATCTACTCCACGAAGCGACGCACGAATTCCTGCAGCATCTCCATCGTAGAGAATGGTAATGTTTTTTGTTAAGCGATTTATTAAACGGATTTGTTCCGCTGTCAAAGCAGTTCCAGAAGAAGAAACTACATTATGAATTCCCGCTTGATGCATCTGAATTACATCCGTGTACCCTTCAACTAAATAACAATTATCTTCCTTAGCAATAGCTTGTTTTGCGTAATATAAACCATAAAGCACTTTACTTTTATGGTAGATATCACTTTCTGGCGAATTGAGATATTTTGCTGCTTTTTTATCATTTGTCAAGATACGTCCTCCAAAACCAAGTACGCGTCCACTCATACTGTGAATAGGAAACATGACTCTGCCTTTGAAACGATCGAAACGCTTTTCGCCTTTGACAATTGTTAAACCCGTTTTTTCTAAATAAGTAAGATTGTATCCTTCTTTTAGCGCTTCATCTGTAAACGCACTCCATTCGTCTAGCGCATATCCTAAACCAAATTTCTTAATCGTTTCTGAAGAAAACCCTCTTTCTTTAAAATAGGTAAGTCCAATTGCTTTTCCTTGTTGCGAATCCCAAAGTGTGTTTTGATGATATTTTTTAGCATATTCAGACACCAAATACATACTTTCTTTTTCATTTGCTAGTGCTTTTTCTTCATCAGTACGTTCGGTTTCTTCAATTTCAATTCCGTATTTGTTTGCTAGGTATTTGATTGCTTCTGGATACGTAAAATGCTCATGCTCCATTAAAAAAGCCACTACATTTCCACCTTTCCCTGAACTAAAATCTTTCCAAATTTGTTTTACAGGCGATACCATAAATGAAGGTGTACGCTCGTCTGAGAATGGACTCAGTCCTTTGAAATTACTTCCCGATTTTTTGAGTTGTACAAAATCGCCAATCACTTCTTCTACGCGAGAAATGTCAAATACAGCATCTATGGTTGATTTTGAGATCAAAGGTTTCGGGATTTTTAGGAATGAACTTCAAAAATACTAAGTTTCCATTAATTTTAAACAAAAAAAGAGATACTTTGATTCGTATCTCTTTTTCATGCTAATTTCTAGAATTCGAACTGGGTTATTTTTTTGGTTCGTAAGAAAACAACGGTTTTGTAGCATTCGTTTTTTTTATGAAAAATATAAAGTCGTACATCGTAGCAGGATTGACTTCGTAATAGTCTTTTTCCGTATTTTCAGCATAACCAAATAATTTTACTTTTTGTTTGGTTTGCTTAGCGCAGATATCTTTTATTTTCTGATTTACAGGAAAGTAATATGCTTCCGATTTGTTTTGCGCTAGTTTTTCTTCAAAGGTGTTTGTTGGTGGTGTTGGATAGTTTGCTTGATATAATTGATCGCCGTAATTATGATCGTCGTTAATTAAGCGTTTTTTAATGTATGAATAACTTCCGCTAAAACTACTCATTCCGACAGC
Source organism: Kordia sp. (assembly GCF_965224175.1). Classification (GTDB taxonomy): domain Bacteria; phylum Bacteroidota; class Bacteroidia; order Flavobacteriales; family Flavobacteriaceae; genus Kordia. Next base: position 4,371,732 of record NZ_OZ245041.1, on the reverse strand, counting down.
AACATAATCGTCTGGAAATTCTTTTTTGAGATTTCTTCCCATTAAACCAATTTCATTGTCAATGATTACTTCTTTAGAAATATGTGCATTGTGTGCCCAAACAATAATTTTTGCATTCGGATCTTTTGCAACATGTGCCACACGTTCTGCCATGACAATATCTCTGGTGATGATTTTCCCTGAATATATCATTTCATAGTTGATATATGAGTTTTTGGCATGTAAGAGCAATTCTTCTAAGCGTTTTGAAACATTTTTTTCTTTGCGAATTTCTTTTTCTAGACGCAATACCAATCGATATACTTCTCTGTTGTATCCGTAATTGTCAACCTTTGCTGGTTTTTGATCAGGGAATTTTTCATAGAATTCATTCGACTCCATCGTTACGCGCAATTTGAATTGCATTAAGATTTCTTTGATTTCAGGTGTTTGATCTTTTCCCAATTCCTCGGAAAGTAATTTTGGTAAGATTTCACGATAGGAATCATCGCACCCTTTAAATGGTATTGGCGTATGCGTTTGATTGTAACGTTTTAACCAAACTAAAAACTCCTTCATTTTTTCTGTTTGATAGATAGAAAAGAGATGTTTTTTCATTAATGAATCTACAGATTGAGTTTGTAAGTTTTGTGAAAGTTCTTCTAAGTCTTCATATGGATTTTCCAGCACAACCATATTGAAACCTTTTTCTTCAATGAGTTTTTTGGTGATTGCAGCACGAAGTTCATAGAATTCTTGAGTTCCGTGTGTATCTTCTCCCAATGCAATAATACGCTTGTCTCCAATTTGAGAGACAAGCGCATTCAAAGATGTATTTAATTTTTGCGTAGTAGATACATCTAGGTTTGTTTTTATGTTATTAATTTCTTGTTGCAACGTTTGTCCATTCGCGCAAAGCGTCACAAGAATCGTAATAAGTAAGCTTAGTGTTTTCATTATTTTTTGACATTAATTGTCTGCACAACTTATTGATGAAAGTCGTGAGTTATTGTTTCGAGTGAATTATGAAAATTTATATTGAAAATCTCAAAACGTCTAATCGAGAAGCGAATCTGTGATTTGCTATATCGAGATCTACATAGAAACTATTTTTTTCATAGTACTTCTCGATACAATTTTTCTTTAAAAAATCACTCGAAGTGACGCTTTGCGTTCATTTAGAATACATCTAAGCGAACACCTAGCGAAATATTACGCTGTTTTGCATTGGGACTTTTAAAGATTGGCGATAAATCATACTTACAGTATAGACTTAAATCATCCCAACCAATGTACCCTGCAATACCATATATAAAATTATTGGTGTTGTAATTTCTTCTAATTTCTTGATCAACACGATCACCATTTTCTTTGTAGCGCAATTTTTGCTTTACTGCCAAATTGAATCCTGCATATCCACCAATACCGATTTTAAATTTTTCTCTTGTATTATAGCGAACATAATAATCTGTTTGCTTTTTGTTTGATGGACCAAATTCAAAGTAAATAGGCACTACTAAGTTTGTCATTCGTATTTTTGAACGACGTAAGTCATTTGGAAACTCCTCCAAACTTGTAACATCTCCGTTGTCTACAAACGTACGATTTCCTGTTGGCTTTAGATTATTGTACTGTAATGATAGTCCGTACTTGAAGCGTACAAAGTTGTGATTTTTAAACACACGTGTTCTCCAAGTAATTCCTAATTCAAAAAATCGTGAGCCTCCTACTTTATAATCGGAATCATTGAGTGATTTTCCGTCTTGAATTGCGTTATTTAACCCTAATGCGAACACGATATCTGAATATGTTCGTTTATCATATTTTAAAGGTCTTTTTTTAATTTTTCGCGTATCAAAAATTTCTCCAAAGCGAATAAAGCTTCCGCCTTCTTGAATATAATAATCGGTTAACATCTCGCGTTTGGTTTTTGCCATGCGGTATTCAATATTAGCTGCTGCTAGTATAGCTGCTCTTTTCTTTTCTCTCTCTGCTTCTTCTTTAGTAATTTCACCTTTTTCTAGCTTTTCATTGATTTTACTTACTTCAATTCTCAACACTGCTTTTTCCTGAGCTGTTATAATTAGTAATCGTTTTTCAAGATATTCTTTATCCTGCTCCTTTTTAATCGCTGTAGAATCTTGTCGTTTGGTAATTTTTCCGTCTTTCTGTTGCGCATTTGCGCTGAAAGTTATGCATAGGAATACTAAGCATAAATACAAAGTACTTGTTTTCATGTTCGTTTTTTTATGATGTTAATGATGATGATTTTTTGCTAGTTGCAGATTTTATTAGTCATCTACAACGACTGCTCTACTTCTTTGAACGTTGTGTTTTATCAGCTCAAACACTTTTTGTTTGAATGATCGGTCTAATTCGTATTCAACTTCATTTAACAATTCGTCTGCAGTTGCGAATCGTAAAATGTCTGTTTCTTCTTTTGGAGTGTCTAATTCAGATAATGATTGCTGCGCTTCTTTTAACAATTGATCAATTTCTTCATTTGTTATTTTTATATTTTCTGCCGCAGATAATGCTGCAATAGAAGCTTTTAGTTCTTCATTTAACTTAATTTCATTTCCGTCAGGCTTCTCTGTTGTTTTCACTTTAGATGACGTGTTAATACTAGCAACAACAATTGCATTTTTAACTTCTTTTTGCAATTCGACTTCTAGTTTATTTTTTTGCTGTACAGATACTCTTTCTTTATTAACTTTTTCTTTTTCTTTAGTTATCGAAGTCTCATTTTTCGGTAAAACTTTTATCTCTTCTGTATTTACAATTGCCTCTTTAAACAACTCATCATTTAGTTTTTCTTTTTGAATAATTGGAAGTGTTGTATCTTTTTTCGTTTTTATTATTTTTTCTGAGTCTACGACAGTTTCTGCATCTGTATTTTCATCATTTTTAATAAGCATAAACGCTACTAAGCTGAAAACAAGTGCCAAGCAAGCTGCATATGGAAAATAGAAACGTCTCTTCTTTTTCTTTTTATCGTTTGCGTCTAATTGACTTGCGAGCTTTTCCCAAGAATTTTCAGATACTTCTATCCTACGTTCTTCTAATATATCTTTGATGTCATGCGATTTCATTAGCTCTGTTTTTTTTTGATCGTAGTTGCGTTTGAAGCGTTTTTTTCGCTTTGAATAGTTGCGTTTTTGAAGTACTTACAGAAATATTTAGCATTTCAGCAATTTCTTGATGCTTGTATCCTTCTATTTCATAGAGATTGAATACAATTTTATATCCTTGCGGTAATGCATCAATTACTTTTTGAATTTCTTCTACACCAGCGTTTACGTCCATTTCACATTCCGTAATTTCGGTATAGCTTTCAATTTCTTCTACAGCAATTAGCGGATTTTTTTTTCGAAGAAAAGAAATTGATTCTCGAATCATAATTCTTCGTATCCAACCTTCAAAACTTCCTTTGTTTTTATAGGTTTTTAATTGTGTAAATACTTTAAAAAAACCAGAAAGCATGGTTTCTTCTGCATCATGAATATTTGAAATATAGTATCTACAAACACTTAGCATTTTTGGCGCATGTTGTGCATATAACGTTTGCTGCGCTTTTCTGTCATTGCGCTTTGCTCGTTTTATGAGTTGTGTTTCTTGCAGATGTAATTGAATAACTTTCATTATACAGGTTGCTTTCTATTTACATAGACGCAATTTTTATGCAAATGGTTGTCTGCGTATGAAAAAAAATTATTTTTTTCTTTCAATTACGTAGTTCACCATTAATTCTAATGAATCTTTATATGTTGATTGAGGATAAGCTTCTAGCAGCTTTAGCGCTTTTTCTTGGTACGATTTCATTTGTGTAATCGCATATTCCAATCCGCCAGTTTTTTTTACGAAAGCAATGACTTCTTTGACTCTTTTTTTGTCTTTGTTGTGATTTTTGATCGAATTAATTGCCCATTTTTTCTCTTGTTTGGTACAATGATTCAATGCATAAATCAATGGAAGTGTCATTTTTTGTTCTTTGATATCGATTCCTGTTGGCTTTCCAATTTGTGTATCTCCGTAGTCAAATAAGTCGTCTTTTATTTGAAATGCCATTCCAATATATTCACCAAATAATCGCAGATTCTCCACTTCTTCATCTGAAGCATTTACAGATTTTGCGCCCATAGCACAACAAGCTGCGATCAATGTTGCTGTTTTTTGTCGAATGATTTCGTAATAGATATCTTCCGTAATGTCTAGCTTACGTGCTTTTTCAATCTGCAACAATTCGCCCTCACTCATTTCGCGCACAGCGACAGAAATAATTTTTAACAGATCAAAATCACCATTATCAATAGAAAGCAATAATCCTTTAGAAAGTAAATAATCACCAACTAATACCGCGATTTTATTCTTCCATAAGGCATTAATGGAGAAAAAACCTCTTCTTCGATTGGAATCATCAACTACATCATCATGTACTAAAGTTGCCGTATGAATCAATTCAATTACAGAAGCACCTCTGTAAGTTCGATCATTTACCAATCCTTCAGAAACCATTTTGGAAACTAGAAATACGAACATAGGACGCATTTGTTTTCCTTTACGGTTTACTATGTAATGTGTGATACGATTGAGTAGTGCAACTTTAGAAGTCATAGAGCTGGAAAACTTCTTTTCAAAGAGTTCCATTTCTGTTAGAATTGGTTGTTTTATCTGTGCAACTACTTTCATTCGGCTGCAAAGATATTAACTAATTCTATGATATTATAGTTTTTAACAAGATTCGAGCAGTTATAAAGTGTAATTCATCGTTTTATTTTCGTTGTGCTGAATATGATTTAATACTCATAAACACGTCTTATTTTAAAAAAACAGAAAATTTTAGGCTTATTTCTTAAATTATTTATAAAAACATCAGGATTTAGGTTAAAAATGGAGGCAACATGCTTGAGTTTTATTTTTTTTTATAACTTTAAGTATACTAAAACATAAAACCTTGATTATGAGAAAAATTACTTTGTTATTATTAAGTGTATTCTTTTATCTAGAAGCACACGCACAACTTCCAGAAACATTTGACACCGCGCTACCCGGTACATGGGCAACTTTTATTGGTACAAATGGCGAAGGTACTACCGAAGATTGGGCACATCAGACTGCCGGATACATGAGAGTTTTGTGGGAAGATGTACCTACTTTAGCTGAAGATTGGCTCGTTTCGCCTCAGGTTGCTATTACAACAACTACTTCTTTGTTGGTGTTTGATCAGACTGACTCTGCTACAACCGATTATGGTTCTACGTTAACCGTTAGAATTTCTACAGGATCATCGCAAACTACACACGCCGATTTTGTGATTGTAGATACACAAAATGAAACCGATGTTACAAATGGTACAGCTCTACAATTTTCAAGACATGAAGTAGATTTGTCTGCATACGAAGGTCAAACTGTATATATAGCTTTTGTTTGGGCACAAGATGATGGAGATGCTTTATTTTTAGATAATATTGATCTTGAAAATCAAAATGCAACAGCTCCAGAACCTGTAATAACTCCAACTCCTTCCGACACAGCTACTGAAGTAATTATTGATGCTGCTGACGACAATATGGATGGAGCTCCAGATAATTCTGTAACTTTTGCATGGGAAGCAGCTGCTACAGGTGATGCTCCAACAAGTTATGATGTGTATTTAGGAGATTCACCAACGACTTTAAATTTATTAGGAAATACTGGAAATACTACTGTAGATATTACAGGTATGGAATATTCGACGTTGTATTATTGGCAAATTGTTGCAAAAAATGCAGGTGGAGATGCTGTGAATTCTTCTATTTGGAGTTTTACAACGCAAGCTGAATTATCAGTTGGAGAAGTAAATTCGAACGATTTTAAATTTTATCCAAATCCAACAACTGGATTGATACAGTTTGAAAGTACATTACCAATTACTAAGTTAGAAGTTATTAATTTATTTGGTCAGCAAGTATTGCGTACCGATAATGAAATACTTGCTACAAACCAGTTAGATATTTCTTCTTTGAAAGCAGGAACTTATATTATGGTTGTTACAATAGGAGACAACGTAAGTTCTTATAAAGTTGTGAAACAATAAGATTTTTATTTAAAATATATAAAGCCTTTAAAGTTTTTACTTTGAAGGCTTTTTTATTGGTTGTTTTCAGGTTTGTTAGGGTTCTTGAATTGGTTGTCTATTTGACAAAAGTTGAACCAAGCTAAGTTGATATAGTATACACTATTCTTTATTTGCCAATTGTCCGCAAGCTGCGTCAATGTCTTTTCCTCTAGAGCGTCTTACTGTTACGGTAATTCCATTTTGCTCTAGCGAATCTACATAACGCTCAATAGCTTTACTGCTAGCTTGCTGAAATTGTCCATCATCAATTGGATTGTATTCTATAAGATTGACTTTACTTGGCACGTCTTTACAAAATTTCACCAAAGCATTGATATCTTTTTGCTGATCATTGATTCCATCCCAAACTACATATTCGTAAGTAATTTTGTTTTTGGTTTTATCATACCAATACGCTAATGCTTCTTTTAAGTCAGTAAGTGGAAAATGTTCATTGAAAGGCATAATAGAGGTACGCACTTCTTCAATTGCTGAATGTAATGAAACAGCTAGTTTGAATTTGACTTCATCGTCTGCCATTTTTTTAATCATTTTTGGAACTCCCGAAGTTGATACCGTAATTCGTTTTGGCGACATTCCTAAACCTTCTTCCGAAGTAATTTTTTCTATGGCTTTTAATACATTGTTATAGTTCATTAATGGTTCTCCCATTCCCATAAATACAATGTTTGATAAAGGTCTGTTTTGATATAATCTACTTTGTTGATCAATAGCTACAACTTGATCATAGATTTCATCTGGGTTTAGGTTTCGCATGCGTTTTAATCGCGCCGTAGCGCAAAATTTACAATCTAAACTACAACCAACTTGACTAGACACACAAGCCGTTGTACGTGTACTTGTTGGAATTAATACAGATTCTACAATTAAACCATCATGTAAGCGCACAGCATTTTTAATAGTCCCATCATTACTACGTTGCATTTTGTCCACACGAATATGATTGATGACAAAGTTTTCTTCCAACATTTTACGTGTTTCTTTGGAAATGTTTGTCATGTCTTCAAAATCATGCGCACCTTTTTGCCACAACCATTCGTATACTTGATTTCCACGAAAAGCTTTGTCGCCTTCTGATACGAAAAAATCACGCAATTGTTCTTTGCTTAATGCACGTATATCCTTCTTTGCTGCTTGCTTCATGCCGCAAAAATAAGGAGAATTTATGAGTTTATGCTTTAGTTAGCGCATCAATATATCAATTTAGAAATGAAGCATTTAAAACGGGAAAGTCATTGTATTATCGTTGCTTTATTTCAATTTCAAGTTCAAAATCGCCGTTAGTTAAACCTTCTGCTCCCACAACTCCAATGATTATTTTATATGGTCGATTGATAGCGTTCAATCGAACTTTTCGTGTATGATCTTGTGTTTTTCCTCGCCATTTACGATCCCATTTAGAATCAGCTTCACAGGTAATACAACTATTTAGATTTGGTGGTAATTGCTCATTATTCATTCCAACTTGATATGCGTACAGACTAAAATTCTGTTTTTTATTTTTCGGAATGACTTTGATAAACATTTCCGAATATTTCGGAATTGTTGTTGCATATAAAACGTGATTTCCTGAAAATTTTCGGTTTTGAGTTGCTGGAAAACACGCAACACTACTATTAGCCGCCCATGACAAATCGCTAATAACATCACCTGTATTTAGGTTTCCGTTTGTTGTGGTCACAGCTCCTTTTGTCTCGATATTGACAACTTCTATTTTTGGTGTAGACATCATTACTTCTTCTCCTCCATTCAGTTTGATTTCTAATGTAAAATCTCCAGTACTCAATCCTTCTGCTCCTACAACGCCAATTACAACTTTATAAGAACGATTGATTGCATTTAGACGAACTTTTCGTGTGTGGTCTTGTGTTTTTCCTCGCCAATTTCGATCCCATTTAGAATCAGCTTCACAGGTAATACAACTATTTAAATTTGGTGGTAATTGCTCATTATTTATTCCAACTTGATATGCGTACAAACTAAAGTTTTGATTTTTATTTTTTGGAATGACTTTGATGAACATCTCTGATTGTTTCGGAATTGTTGTTGAATATAAAACATGATTTCCTGTAAACTTTCGGTTTTGAGTTGCAGGAAAACATGCAACACTACTATTGGATGCCCAAGATAGGTCTGAAATTTGTTGTCCATCAGATAAATTTCCTTGATAGGAAACTGTACTATTTGCTTTGACTTTTATTGCTGTTACTTTTTTTATTTCGTTTTGAGAGAAAGCATTGTTTACAATTAATAAGCAAACAAAAACACATAGTATACTTGTTTTCATGATGTGATATTTGTGATTCATATTCTTCAGAATGCACATAACACCTTAAAGGATAATCAACTGCAAACTAAAGATTTAAATTTAACAAAAAACAAAACCAATAGAAGTTTACATGTATTTTTGGTTGATAATCTTGTGTAAATAGTTAATTGTAGATAAGATTAGTTATTGAGAATCACTTTTTCGAATGCAGTTGCAATTTCGATCAGATAATTTGTTCCTTCTACCTCATCTAGCATAAATTTCGGAAGACTGTCTAAACCATGTAATCCTGCCATAATTCCTGTAGTAATTGAAGCAACTGAATCTACATCGCCTCCTAAGTGTATTGATTTTTGCAAAGCATCCATTGCGTTTACACTATTTTTTAAGACATATAATACACATCCAGTTGTATATTTTGAGTCAGAAGGAACTCCTTTTATGCCTGGTAAGAAATAAGGTCTTTGAATAGGCTGCTGTCCGCATAGCACTTCAAAATCGGCTGTATTTAAGTCATCGTAATTACCTAAAAGATCAACTTGATTCAAATAATTTGTGTATTCTTCATTTAAATCGATTTTACTTTTACAATAAGATATGATCGATTTTTTGTCACCGTTTTTCTTTAGTAAATATTCTGTTGCTCTTGCGATACACTGACTGGATATGATTGCGTTTATATTTGGATGTGTCGCCTTGGCATTGATAGAAGCATATTTATTGATCAAGTTTTCAGAGATGAAACCTAGTGGCACTGATCGCATTGCTGGCGCATTCCCTGGATTACTTCTGTTTCTTTGAAAATCTCTTATTTCTTCAATAGTTTTTTCGCCTGAGTAATACCAACTCATAGATCCATGACCGTTTCTACCAAATCCTTTTTCGGCTTCTCCTTTTTTGTATTCGTCCTTCCAGCTTTTTACTAATAGCTCTTCTGTAAATTCTTCTTCAGAAATTAACGCTTTCATCATTCCGATTGTCATTTCGGTATCGTCTGTATAATCCCAATCTTTGTAATTTTTTGTGAACGCTTCTTTCTGATCTTCTCGCGTTTTGATTTGATCTCTTGCGCTTACAAATTTTGTAAAATCTACGTTTTCTCGTATCCAATCTCTGTCTTGAAATTCAACTCCAGCTCCAAAAGCATCTCCTATAGCAATTCCGATTAATATGTCTTTCATAGATTTTAAGTTTACGAGATGAATTTACATCACTCATAAGTATTAAAAAAACAAAATCCTGCCAAAGACAGGATTTTGAATATATATGTATGTTTTGTTTCTATTTAAAGAATTAACATTGCGTCTCCATACGAATAGAATTGGTATCCTTCTTTGATCGCTTCGTCGTATGCTTTTAAGATAAAATCATGACCTGCAAATGCTGAAACCATCATTAATAATGTTGATTTTGGCGTATGAAAGTTTGTAATCATACAGTTAGCAATGCTGAATTCATAAGGAGGAAAGATGAATTTGTTTGTCCAACCTTCGTATTCGTTTAGTGTTCTTTCTGAAGAAACAGAACTTTCTAAAGCACGCATTACAGTTGTTCCTACTGCACATACTTTTCTTTTCTCTTTCTTCGCATTGTTTACTGTTTCTACAGCATTTGGAAGAATTTTTAATTCTTCAGAATCCATTTTATGCTTTGATAAATCTTCTACTTCTACAGGATTGAATGTACCTAAACCTACGTGAAGTGTAATTTCAGAGAAGTCGATTCCTTTAATTTCTAAACGCTTTAGTAAGTGTTTTGAGAAGTGTAAACCTGCTGTTGGCGCTGCTACAGCTCCTTCTTCTTTTGCATATATTGTTTGGTAACGCTCTTCATCTTCTGGCTCTACATCTCTTTTGATGTATTTTGGAAGTGGCGTTTGTCCAAGTTCTCCTAATTTTGTTCTGAATTCTTCGTAAGAACCATCATATAAGAAACGTAATGTACGACCTCTTGAAGTTGTATTATCAATAACTTCAGCTACTAAACTCTCATCTTCTCCAAAGTATAATTTGTTTCCGATTCTTATTTTACGTGCAGGATCTACTAATACATCCCAAAGACGTTGGTCTTCATTTAATTCTCTTAATAAAAAGACTTCGATTCTTGCGCCTGTTTTTTCTTTGTTTCCAAATAATCTTGCAGGAAATACTTTCGTATTATTCAACACCATTACATCACCTTCGTCAAAATAATCAACTAAGTCTTTGAATTTCTTGTGTTCAATCGTTTGCTTTTCACGATTAAGAACCATCAAACGTGCTTCATCTCTATGTTCAGAAGGGTATTCAGCTAATAAATCTTCAGGAAGATCAAAATTAAAATGCGATAGCTTTTTTGCCATAAGTCTTTTAAGTTATTTTTTAAGAACCGCAAATATACAATCTCAAAATAGGCGTTGTCAAGTATTTAGGGAGTTTTTTTAGATTTCTTCCATTTCTATACCAATCTTTGCCAAATCTTTCCAAAAATCAGGGAAGGATTTTGACACGACATCGGCTTTTTCAATTTCTATTGGAGCACGTAATGCTAATGGCGCAAAAGCCATTGCCATTCGGTGATCTTTGTAAGTTGCAATAACAATATTTTTATTGATAGAATCTGCTATGTGTAGATATAATGATTCATCTGTAATGTCAACAGAAGCGCCGAGTTTTTCAAGCTCTGTTTTAAGTGCGACTAAACGATCTGTTTCTTTGATTTTTAACGTATGTAAACCTATCATTTCGCAAGGCAATTGTAGTCCGAAAGCAGTTACTGCGATTGTTTGCGCAATGTCTGGTGCGTTTTTTAGGTCTAGTTTGATGATTTCCTGAGTCGCTTCACGCGTTTTGGTAAGCGTAATAGTGTTTTCTTGAAATGTAGTTTCTACACCAAATTTTGTGTAAATTTCTGCCAAACAAGAATCACCTTGTAGACTGTTTTGCTTGTACGCAGAGAGTTGAACAGTTGTTCCAATTCCGCTTAGCGCGATTAAACTATAAAAGTACGAAGCCGAACTCCAGTCAGATTCAACCGTGAACGCTTTTGCTTCTTGTGTTGCTTCAAAACGATCAACAGTGATGGTGTTTCCTTCAAAATTCGTTTTTACACCAAGATCATTTAATAAAGAAAGTGTCATCTTTATATATGGAACTGACGTAATTTTTCCATTCAGCGTAAGCGTAAGACCATTTTCCAATGTCGGTGCAATTAGTAGTAAAGCCGAAATATATTGACTGCTAATATTCGCATCTAGATTTACTTGATTTCCTTGCAATTTCTGACCTTTTATTTGCAATGGCGGATATCCTTCGTTGTTTGTGTATTGAATATCTGCGCCTAATTGTTGCAATCCGTCAACTAATATTTTAATTGGCCTTTCTTGCATACGCGACGAACCTGTTAATGTAATTTCTTGTCCATTTTGCGTTGCGTAATAAGCCGTTAGAAAGCGCATTGCTGTTCCAGCGTGATGAATGTCTTTTATTGAATCTGTAGATTTTAATGCTTTTTGCATGAGCGTTGCATCATCTGAATTGGAGATGTTTGCGATGGTAATGCTTGGATATAAAGCTTGCAATAGTAATAACCTATTGGATTCGCTTTTGGAACCTGTAATGGCAATTTTTGATTGCTTGTGAAGCGTTGATTTTTGAAGCCTTATGTTCATGATGCTTGTTTGTAATCTTAATTATTTCACACGTTTTATGTGTGATTCTGAATCAAGTTCAGAATGACGTATGTTACTTATTTTAATTTTTCGTTGTTGTGATGACGATCGTGATCTCGTTTGGTTTTTTTGTCCATTTTTTTATCAAATGCTTCTTGCAAGTTGATTCCTGTTTGATTTGCCAAACATAATACCACAAAAACCACATCTGCTAGTTCTTCACCTAAGTCTTTGTCTTTGTCACTTTCTTTTTCGCTTTGCTCTCCATAACGTCTAGCAATAATTCGAGCGACTTCTCCAACTTCTTCTGTAAGTTGCGCCATATTGGTTAGTTCATTAAAATAACGAACACCATGTTCTTTGATCCATGTATCTACCTGAAGTTGTGCTGCTTTTATATCCATTAGATTAAATTTGTTTTAACTAAAAAGTGACTTTACAAACAGGTTGTAAAGTCACTTGTAAAAATATAGTTTTTTAGCGTATTATTTTTTCTTTAATACTACTTTTTCTTTTTCTTTTTCAATCAGCATTTTATAGAATTCTTGCAATCCTGCATATTTGTCTGGAGTAATTACGGAAGAATTGATTTCTTTAGACATTACTACACTAACTCCCATAGGTGTTTTGGAGATATTGAATGAATATGAACCTAGGTTGTTCGGCATTTTTACAGCAGTTGCTGTTGGCAATGATTCTACTTCGTAACCTTCTGGTATTTTGATGTTCATCATTATTTTTCGCTTCCAAGGATATCCAAAATCTACTGGATATACTCTTTCTTCTGCTTTGAAGATATTTTCTGTTGTTGCTAGAAAGAATAGTGGTGAGAAATACATCTTGTCTCCTATTACTTCTCCTTGCGATTCTTTTACAAATGAATACGATTCTAGTACAGGCTTCCCAATTTCTTTTAGATTTTTAACATCGTGTTCTTCAATTTCAATGTCTTCTATGGCGTTTTCTAGTTTTTCTAAATAATCTTCTTGATTCACTTGTGCATAGGCTTCTCTAAAACTTAATGCATAGTGCGAAGTGAATTGCGTACGTTGCTTTCCTTCAAGATTGCCATTTTCATCAAGAGTTACGCTAGCACTTGTTGCACGTAACGCAGCTTGTTTTGGCATTAGACTAATTTGACTCCAACTTCCGTCTTTACGAATGAGTCTTCCCGACCAGTTTAATGCGCGTAATGGCAATACATTTGGTTCTCCATAATAGTTTGTAGCATCAAGCAGAATTACCGCGTCTTCTACTTCAATTGCAGCAATTACATAGTTAAAACCATTTAATGTAGGAAACATTTTGATTCCATGTCTACGCGTACTTAAGATGACTGGATTTGCATTGATACCCGCATGACGTAACATTGCTGTCAACATTAGGTTCATGTCTGCAACATTTCCTGTACTTTCTTTATATGCTTTACGTACTCCTAGATCTGTGTATTTTCCATAGTTTCCATTCCATTTTACTTTGTTGCGAACATAGTTGTAAATCATCGCCGCTTTTTTCATGTCACCAGAAACACCTTCAACCAATCCGTTGATGTCATCTTTAAAGTAGGAAGTTTTTTCCAATTGTCCGCCAAATGCAGAGCTTCTGTATATTGTTTCTACTACATCATCCCATGATTTTGCTAGGTATTTTGGAATACTATTCGGCATTTGTATTTGTGATAATTCAAATTTTACAGCACTTCTGTAGTTTTCTATATTACTTACAAAGCTTTCTTCTTTTAGCGCAGGAATATTTTTAAGATCGAATTTTGTCATATTGAATGTAAAATCGATTTCGCTTTGACTGAAACTTGTTTTACGTCCACTCCAACTTTTAGATTTGGATGATAATCTTATTTTCCCATTACGACTTGTCTCTTTTGGTTGTAGTCTGAAATATCCTTTGTAATGCTTCTTATAGGTAAAATATTCATGTGCTTCAAATATAACTTCAATGTGGTTTACAGGAATGTCGTATTGAAAATTGATTTCATTGACATTTTGCATGTATGGAGAAGTCATTTTGTATCTAAATTCTACAACACTACCTTCTTTTATGTTGGGCATTGTCAATTTTTTAACTTCTATATTTTCAGAGCGTTTTTCTTTGAAAATTCCGTCTTTACGAAGTTTTACGTCTTCTATTTTTCCATTTTCTAAATTGTAGGTATACGCCTTCAACCCAGAAACCTCTTCACGTTCTCCATTGTTTGTTTTGTATAATGGAATGTAATGAGTTGCGTATTCAAAACCGTCTTTGTTATATATTTTGATGCGTTTGTGCACATTGGTTTCCAACACAAAACCTTCTCCTTGAATGTAACGTGTTGTTAAATATGTTTTTTCATAGAGTATTGCTGCTGCTGCTTCAGGGTCTTTTGGGTGCTGTTTTTCTTCTAATTCAGCTTTGGAGACTTTTCCAAATTTAACTTCTTGTGCATGTGTTGCAATAAAACAAATAAACGCAATAGCGAATGTGATGTATTTTTTCATCAGTATATATTTATTGTAATTAGGTGAGATTGTTATTTTTTAACGAGTACAATTTTAGAACCATCGTATTTGACGATTTTTTTGATAAATTTTCGATAGTTTTTGTACTCTTCTTTTGGATACAAACCATCTTTTAGTTTGATTGTTCTTTGGTATTGTAAGGTTTGATCGTCTTTTTTGGTTATTGTGAATGTGTAGCTTCCAAATTTAGTTTCATATGTTACATTATCTGGAATTGCTTCTATTGTGAAATTAGCTGGCAATTTGATTTCATACTCATCTGTGTCGTAGTAACCTCTTTGAATTTCTAATGGGAATTTACGGTTTCGATAACGATCAGGAATACTCGTATTTCTGTTGAAAGCATTTGGAGCAAATAACATACGATCGCCCGTAATAACGCCATATGCATCTGCGTTTAATTTTACCTTTTCTGAGAATGCAATCGATTCTTTGTCATTGTCAAGTTTGATTTCATCAATATTTACATTGTTGATGGTTTGAAAATACTTTTTGTAATGCTTGTCTTTTTCTACTTGCGACCAATCTTCTAGGTAATATCGATCATCATATTGAATTCCATATGTTTTTATGGTAACATCACCAGCAATGTTTCCATTGTCATCTAAAGTATATGCTCCTGTAGTTTCTTGTAGATTTTCTTCTGTTGTATATTTTTTGGTATGTTTTAGTTTTCCTCCTTCTGGAGTAATTACTAATACGTTTCTATCATCTGTAAAGTCGCCAATATGACCAAAAGGCACTTTTTGACTTGTACATTCGAGCCAAATATCATCGCCATCATTTGGAATGTTAAGAATTACGTGATTTCCTTGCGCTAAGGAAGCAAAGTCATCATAGAAACCTACTATTTCTTTTCCTGCTTCTACATGCGTGTAATAAGATTCTACGCCAGCAATTTTGAGTAGTGCCATTGTATAGTTTGTTAATCCTTTACAATCGCCATAACCTACTTTGTCTACTTCGTCTGCGGGAATTGGTTGAAAACCTCCAATACCAACTTGCACGCTGATGTAACGTGTTTTATTTTGTACAAATTCATAGATGATTTTTGCTTTTTCACGATCTGTTTCTACACCTGCAATCATACTCTCAACTTTTGCTTTTGTAGCAGCATCAACCTTAGCACGACCAGTTAATAGACTTTGATACATCCATTTTCCAAATTCTTCCCAATTGTTAATTTCGCCTGTAACACCATCATAATAGAATTTATTGAGCGCAAAAAATACTCTTGGTTCTATTTCAGTGTCAGACGGACTGAGTGCTTCTGGTTTTATTCCTGAGATATTTTCAATGGTATAACTTAACTTTCCTTCTCTTTCATCTTTTACGACATTAAATTCATCAAGATTCAATTCTTTTTTATGCATTGTAAATCCTAAAGGATAGGTAATTTTATATGTACTTTTTTGTACACCTACATAGTATCCTAAAGGATTAAAACTTGGTAAACTTGCTGTGTTTTTTGTTTGGATTTTGCTTGTAAATGCTACTGTAAAAGGATATTCAATTGGTGTGTAGTCTAAATATTTTATACGAGAATCAGAATACATTGTTCCACCACTAACGGCACTAGCATCTATAAAATCTCGTTCGCGAATTTTCTTAATTTGTTTTCCAAATTTATTATAGATTTTTACTTCCGCATTTTTAACGCGAACTACATTATCGTACCAAACATAAGCTCCAATTCTACGGAGTCCATTTTCATTTAATACAGTTACGATACGTTTTTTAGAAATTTCCATATCGTTGATCGCCTTCACCTCAATAATGGTTTCATCGAGTCGAACAACTGCATTTGCATTTTTTGTTAATTCTTGTGGTAGTGTTAGGTAATTAGTTAGATCATCTTGAGCTTTTACTGTACTTAATGTAATTAAGAAAGCAGTAATTACCAATAGTTTTATGCGCATACTTTTGTGTTTTCTTATATTCGGGGGAATATGTCACGAATATAAGAAAAGTAATTAATTAGAGGAAAGAAAGTTAATAAGCGTATCATTTTATTAATAAACGTGTATTATTCTTTGTTTTTCGTGTCAATTATGATGGTTACAGGTCCATCATTTAACAAAGAAACCTTCATGTCTGCTCCAAAAATACCTGTTTGTACTTTTTGCTGGATATCTTTTTCAAATTGTGCTACAAACGCTTCGTATAGTGGCACAGAAATATCTGGTTTGGCAGCTTTGATATAACTCGGGCGATTTCCTTTTTTGGTACTTGCATGCAATGTAAATTGACTTACAACTATGGCTTCTCCTCCAACATCAATTAATGAAGTATTCATCACTCCGTTTTCATCATTGAAAATACGAAGTTTGGAGATTTTAGCAGATAACCAAGTAATATCTTCGTGCGTATCTTCATGTTCTATTCCTAGAAGAATTAGAAGCCCATGACCAATATTTGCGACTTTTTCTTGATTGACAGTAACACTTGCTTCAGAAACTCTTTGAATGACAGCTTTCATGTTATTGTTCTTTAAATTCGTCAACACGGTAATTACTTTCGTCACCTTCAATGATTTGCAGATAACTTTTGTAACGCGACCAAGCAATTTCTCCTTCTTCAACAGCATCTTTGATAGCACACTTTGGTTCTTCGATATGAATACAGTTATTGAATTTACATTCGTTTTTTAATGCTAGAAATTCTGGAAAGTAATCGCCTATTTCTTCTTTTTCCATGTCAACTATTCCAAAACCTTTGATTCCTGGAGTATCAATGATTTTTGCTCCAAATTCTAAATCAAACATTTCTGCAAAAGTAGTTGTATGTTGTCCTTGTTTGTGTTGTTCGGAGATTTCTTTGGTTTTTAGATTTAACTCTGGTGCAATAGCATTGACTAAAGTAGATTTTCCAACACCTGAATGTCCTGCAAACATACTTACAGTATTTTTCATGCGTTCTTTGACAGCTACTACATTTTCACCTTCTTTCGCAGAGATTTCAATACACTCGTACCCGATGTTTTCATAGATATCTTTGAGATACATAACTTCCGCACGACGTTCTATTTCTGCATAAGAGTCTATTTTATTGAATACTAATACACATGGAATCGAATAGGCTTCTGCAGTGACTAGAAAACGATCTATGAAACTTGGAAATGTTGGTGGATTGTCTATGGTAATTAGTAAAAAAACTTGATCGATGTTGGAAGCAATGATATGTGTCTGCTTCGATAGATTTACAGATTTACGGATGATATAGTTTTTACGATCAAAAATTTCATCAATGATTCCAGTTTCTGTATTGTTTTTGGTTTCTAAGGTAAAATTTACTTTATCACCAACTGCAATAGGATTGGTACTTTTTATCCCTTTGAGTCTGAATTTCCCTTTTATTCTACACTCATATTCTTTCCCTTCTTCGGTTTTTACCAAATACCAACTTCCCGTAGATTTATAAACAGTTCCTATCATTGGCGCAAAGATCATTATTATTCTTAAAATAACAAAAGGTTAAATGACAGCTTTTTAACAAAAAAATGATTCTTTAGGAACTACATATTTATTTTGACTTACAAAAGTTTTTATATATCACTTTTATAATCCATCAATAACTTATTTTTCACGTTTTAACAACCCATCATTAGTGTTGCTTTTTTTGAGGTGTTTTTATGTGTTGCTTTGAATCAGTATCCATTCAAAACCTAATAAACTATGGAAAAACAGAATTTAAACAACTTACTGCTTAACAAAAAATCCGTATCAAGTTTTCACAAACCGTTAATTTTATTTGTTGATAAATTATAATTCATCAATAGTGTTTCTTTTTTTGCAGTGAGATTCTCTCTTCTTTTGATCCTTATTAATTCAAAACTATTTTATAATGAAAAAAAGAAATTTAAAGAATTTAAAACTGAACAAGAATACTGTCTCTTTGATCAAAAATAATGGAGGTGCTGAACAATCAGCACGTAGAACTAATTGCGATTTATGTAATAGTAATCCAAATCATACTAACGGCTGCCCTGTAAAAAAATGTCATTCATTTGATGGTGGTCATTCTTGTGGTTGGATATGTACTTTAGGAGATTATACTCATACATGGTCTAGCAATTAGTTTTCTATAAATATCAAAAGCGAGCCAATTAGCTCGCTTTTCTATGTTTATATACTTCTACTTATTGATTGATAATTTTTTCTTGGTGGTTGATTGATTCTTGGTGAATTGCTTTAAATATTTTCAATACAAATTCTTCACTTAGTTGATTTTGTTCGCCTTCTAAGATCATTTTCCCAAGAATTTCGTTCCAACGTCTGGTTTGTAAGATGGCAACATTTTTCTCTTTTTTCAAGGCTCCAATTTTGTCAGCCACTTTCATACGCTTTCCTAACATTTCTATTAATTGATGATCTACTACATCAATTTGTGTACGCAATGTGTTTAGCGCATTTCGGTATTCTGCTTCAGTGTCTGTTGCTTTTCTGATTTTTAAATCTTCCATTACTTCTACAAGTCTAGTTGGTGTGATTTGCTGTTTAGCATCACTCCAAGCATTGTCTGGATCGAAATGTGTTTCTACCATTAATCCGTCGTAATTTAAGTCTAAAGCCGTTTGGCAGATATCAAATATGATGTCTCTGCGCCCAGCAATATGCGATGGATCTAGAATTAATGGTAAGTCTGGAAAACGATTTTGCAATTCGATTGGAATCTGCCATTCTGGATTGTTTCTGTAACGTGTTTTCTCATAGGTTGAAAATCCTCTGTGAATTACGCCTAATTTTGCAATGTTTGCGGAGTATAAACGTTCTACAGCACCTAACCATAGTGGCAAATCTGGATTTACGGGATTTTTCACCAGTACAATTTTGTCAGTTCCGTTGAGTGCATCTGCAATTTCCTGTACAATGAATGGACTTACTGTTGATCGTGCTCCAATCCAAAGTACATCTATATCGTGTTCTAATGCTAAGCGTACGTGTGTTGCGTTGGCAACTTCTGTTGCTGTGAGCATTCCTGTTTCTTCTTTGGCTTTTTGTAACCATTTGAGTCCAAGCGCCCCAACACCTTCAAAGTTTCCTGGACGTGTACGTGGTTTCCATATTCCTGCACGCAATACAGTTGCATCTGTATCTTTGAGTTCGTGTGCAATTTTTAGTACTTGATCTTCTGTTTCTGCACTGCATGGTCCTGCAATTACAAGTGGATGTTCTAATCCGAAGGCATTTAGCCAGTTTCTAAGTTCTTTTTTATTTTCCATGATTATCTTTTTTTATCTTTTTATCGATTCGTTGATCTGTTTTTTT
Organism: Kordia sp.; assembly: GCF_965224175.1. Taxonomy (GTDB): domain Bacteria; phylum Bacteroidota; class Bacteroidia; order Flavobacteriales; family Flavobacteriaceae; genus Kordia. The sequence goes on along the minus strand of NZ_OZ245041.1, from coordinate 4,351,937 downwards.
GATTTTCCCACTTTTATAGGAAACTCCGCGTTAAGGATTGAGGCATTTGTTGGAGCTCTTTAAAAAAAGCGACTGCCGAAAGCCTGACCACCATTTTTTTGGTGGTAACGCCTAAATTGTTATTATTCGATTCCTTTTAATATTTTTTTTATGTGATTCGTATTTTCCATTTCTTCATAGATTCCGTTAAAATTATCTTGCAACATCAGGGTTTTAAATTCCTGTAAATTGGCAATGTATTCGTCTAGTGTTTCGATAACATTTGTTTTGTTTTGCTCAAATATGGGTGTCCACATGGCTGGCGAACTTTTTGCCAAACGCACTGTAGACGCAAATCCGCTTCCTGCTAAATCGAATATATCGCGTTCGTTTTTTTCTTTTTCAATGACTGTTTTCCCAAGCATAAACGAACTTATGTGCGATAGATGCGATACATATGCAATGTGTTTGTCATGCGATTTCGGATCCATATATCGAATGCGCATTCCTAAGTTTTTGAACAATTCTAATGCTTTTTCTTGCAAACTGAATGCTGTTTTTTCCACTTCACAAATGATATTTGTTTTGTTATCAAATAAACCTTTGATCGCCGCAGAAGGTCCTGAAAATTCTGTTCCTGCAATAGGATGCGTTGCCAAGAAATTTCTTCGTTTTACATGTGTTGCAATGCTTTGACAAATTTTTTCTTTTGTTGAACCCGCATCTATCACAAGCGTATGGTCGTTAATGGTATCTAAAACTTTCGTAATGACATAAATAGATGCATGTACCGGAATGGTGATGATGACAATATCAGCATTTTGCACTTGCGGAAGTGTCGCTTTTTGATGAATTAACTGTCTTTGCAGTGCTTCTTCTAAATGTGCATCGTTTGTATCAATTCCATAGATCGTAGCTTCAGGATAATTTTCTTGAATATCTAAAGACATGCTTCCGCCAATGAGTCCGATTCCTATGATGTATACGTTCATTTTTTATGCTTCTATTCTGTTGATTACTTCTTTTATTTTTTCTTCCGTGACACAAAGTGAGAAACGAATGTAGCCTTCTCCTTGCGTTCCAAATATGCTTCCCGGCGTGATGAATACATTTTTTTCATAGAGTAATTTGTCTATGAAAGCTTCTGAACTTAATGTGTTCTCCTTTGGTAATTTTGCCCAAACAAACATTCCTGCTGTTTCTGTGCTGAATGTGCAGTTTAATTTTGTCGCCAATTGCCAAATGAGTTGACGGCGTTTTGCATAGATTTTATTGAGTTCTGTAAACCAATCTTTAGAACTTGCCAAAGCTTTGATAGCTCCTTTTTGGATTCCGTAAAACATTCCTGAATCCATATTACTTTTTACTTTGAGTACGTGTTGAATGTGTGTTGCTTTTCCCATTACCATTCCTGTACGCCAACCTGCCATGTTGAAGGATTTACTGAGCGAATTGAGTTCTAAGGCAACTTCTTTTGCGCCTTCAATAGACAGTATACTCATAGGTTCATCATTAAGAATGAAACTGTATGGATTGTCATTGATGATAAGAATTTGGTGTTTTTTAGCAAAAGCGATCAGTTTTTCAAAGAATGTACGCGTTGCTTTTGCGCCAGTAGGCATATGCGGATAGTTTACCCACATGAGTTTTACTTTGCTCAAATCTTGCTGTTCTAATTCTTCTAAGTTTGGCAACCAATTGTTGTTTGCATCTAAATTGTAATATATAGGAATTGCGCCTAAAAGTTTTGTCACCGACGTATATGTTGGGTAACTTGGATTGGCAATTAATACTTCATCGCCTTCATCTAAATATGCCATAGAGATATGCATAATACCTTCTTTGCTTCCCATGAGTGGCAATACTTCTGTATCTGCATTTAGCGTGACTTTGTAATTGTTTTTATAGAAACTTGCAATGGCATTTCTTAATTCAGGAATTCCTTGATAGCTTTGATATTTATGCGCTGTATCATCATGTAAACTCGCTTCTAATGCATCAACTACTACCGTTGGCGGTTGTAAATCGGGACTTCCAATTCCGAGGTTTACAATTGGTTTTCCAGCAGCAATTAAGCTACGTACTTCTCTTAGTTTTCTAGAGAAGTAGTATTCTTCAACCGTATGTATGCGTTTTGCAGGAATCATGCGTTTCGTTGATTTTTATAGGTTCCTAATACTTTTAAATTTGTAGTCATTATTTCCAATACCGAGATTGCCTTCGTGTAGTCGTCATAAGCTTTGAACGTAACGTCTACAAAGAATGCATATTTCCAAGGTGTTTCCATGATTGGTAAAGATTGTATTTTGGTGAGATTGAGTTTGCAATCGCTCATTATATTCAGTACTGTTGCCAAACTGCCTCTTTTATGATCGAGTTCAAAGCGTAATGAAGCTTTGTCTATTTGATCTATTCCGTTTTTGGGTTGTTGTTTTTGGAGAATAACAAAGCGCGTTGCATTGGTTTTTATGGTTTGGATTTCTCCTGATAATATTTCTAATTGAAATAGTTCTGCTGCCATTTTTGTTGCTATAGCTGCAATTCCTTTTTGTTGTTTTTCATGAATTCTTTGTGCTACTGCTGCTGTATCCACATCTTCTACCAGTTTTATGTGTGGATATTGCTTGAAGAATTCTTTGCATTGTAATAACGCCATAGGATGCGAACAAACTTCTGTGATGTCATGAATGGTTTGATTTGGCAATGCCATGAGTTGATGCTGAATGTTTAGGTAATATTCTCCGTTGATGTGAATATTATTGGCATCAATGAGTGCATAATTTGGAATGATAGAACCTGCAATGGTATTTTCTATTGCCATGATTGCATACGCACTTTTTTCTTGCAATAAACTTGCTACCAAAGCATCAAAAGATAAGCATTCGTCGAGTTGTACTTCGTTTCCGAAGTACGCTTGTGCTACTTTGTGATGGTTAGAACCTTTTATTCCTTGTATGGCAATTGTTTGTTTCATTTGTTATTTCGTGTTGCTTTTACAGGTAATTTACCGTATCCATTTATAAACATTCATCAGTACTTTTACTTGATATTATTCCTAAAAAAGCACTCTATTTTGGTTTTTAATTTTCTTTTACTTTGCTCGCCCAAAGAAAAGAAACAAAAGAAAATGCGCTTTTTCCAGAGGTGTTTCTAGTTTTTTCTCTGAAAAACTATAACCGTAATTATTTTCTAATTTTTTTCCAAGGTTTCAAAAATTCTTAACGAAAAGAATTACTACACTGCGGAAAAAGAAAAACCATTTAGTTTTTCATATTAAATTCTTATTAACTTAATTAGACATAGCATTTTTCTTTTTAATTTTTATGCAAAAAAAAAGTTCCGAATGATTTCGGAACTTACTTTATATATTTTTTATGTTTTTACATTAAACTATACAACAAGGAGTTCCAGCTTCTTTCCGTAGAAGAAGTAAAAATATCCTTGCCAAAAATAGTTTGTATGAAACATGTTGTTTTTCATTTTGTTATAGCTAAAGTATAGATTATTTTTTATTATCAAAATCGTTTTCCAATATTTTTTGAAGAAAAACGTTTTTATCAATAAACCGTAGTATTTTTTGTTTTTATTTGATTTAAAGTTAAGAAATACTGATAAAAATTTATGTAATTTTGGCTAATTAATTCCTGTCTATGTCAATTGTAGTAGAAAATATCACAAAAATTTATGGCGAACAAAAAGCATTGAATAATGTTTCTTTTCGCGTTACAAAAGGAGAAATTGTCGGCTTTTTAGGCCCAAATGGTGCTGGAAAATCTACCATGATGAAAATTTTGACTACGTATTTGAAAGCGAGTTCAGGAACTGCCATTGTAAATGAGTTTGATACGACCATTGCTGCACGAGATGTTCAGAAAAGTGTTGGTTATCTTCCTGAGCACAATCCGTTGTACTTAGATATGCATGTACGCGAGTATTTAGCGTTTAATGCAAATGTGTATAAGATTTCAAAATCTCGCATTGATCAGGTTATTGAAATGACTGGTTTGTTGCCAGAAGCACGCAAAAAGATTAGTGAATTGTCTAAAGGATATCGTCAACGTGTTGGTTTGGCAAATGCTTTATTGCACGATCCAGAAGTGTTAATTTTAGATGAACCAACAACTGGATTGGATCCGAATCAATTGACAGAGATTCGTAATTTGATTACTTCTATTGGAAAAGAGAAAACCATTTTTCTGTCTACACATATTATGCAAGAAGTAGAAGCTATTTGCGATCGTGTGATTATTATTAATAAAGGAGAGATTGTTGCAGATACTACTTTAGCAAAATTACAGAAAGACCAATTGCAAGTGATTGAAGTTGAGTTTGATTATCGTATTGAAGATGTATTGATTGAACAACTTCCGCATGTAACGCAGGTTGTCAATACACGCGATTTGGTGTATGAGATCACGTTTGATACTACGAAAGATATGCGTCCAGCAATTTTTGATTTTGCGCACGACAATAGTTTGAAAACATTACAGATTAATCTAAAAAACAAGAATTTGGAAAGTTTATTTAGAGAGTTAACTGCTTAGGTTTTCTTTACTTTTAAATTCGTTTCACTCAATTCAAGTAATTATACTATTTTGATGAGATAATATTTAAGTTTATATATCTGGTCTATATGATCATCACCTAAATTATATTCATATCCCCATCTATTTTCATTGTTGACGTCACTCATTCGATTTGCATAAGTTTCATGTCTTTTATACAGATAATCTTTATCTATATATTTATAATGAAGTAATTTTAACTCTAATAAGCCTTGTTTATATTCCTCTGTATAAAATTCTGGACTGCAAGAATGTGATCCAGGGCCATAATTTATATTTTTCACTTTTTTTGGATCGAATATAATGTTCTTATCAAACATGCGATCTCTAAATCCATATTGTATTTGACTTGTAATTAGTTCTTTATAATTTGAGGGAAAGACTGATGCCATCATATTGTATCCAATAATAACAGGAATTGCAATTTCTTTATTTTTAGCTTCTATCAATTTTTCAATAAGCGATTCATGAAATAAAAATTCATCCATATCACATACAATTACATAGTCTGCCGTACTTCCTTTCCAACAATTATTACGCACATTCACCATCATATCTTCTCTATGTTCTCCATGCGTATCAAAATTTTTAATTACGATGTTAGTATCATCATTACTATCATTATATCGTTTTATAATCTCTCTTGAATCATCAGTACTCTCATTATCATATATTGTTATTTTACTACAAATTTTAGAGTAATAATTTAAGTTATGAGTTATCATTTTAGCCTCGTTATAACACAATAAAAATAGCTCTATGTTTATATCGTTTTTCATTAGTGTAAAATTAAAATTGATTTTTGATTATGGTAGATTCTAAAAATTAGTTTTTTGGCTAATAAATATTGCTATAGATTCTTCATCTATAATGTTTTTTATCAGTTTTCTGGAAAATTCCGCTTTCCAGACTATTAGGTTTGAAATAATAATGACAGTAATTACCGTCATTTTTACTACAACTAAACTTATTTTATTTAAAAGAATTTAGTCATTTTTAAAACTACAATTTTCTTATTAGATGTCAAAATCATCGAAAATATTTTTAATGTTTCCGCTTCAATTTTCAACAATACATGTATAAACAACTAGCACTTAAAAGTTTATTTAACGTGAGTTCGATATTACTATTTTATTATACAATTGACTGTCAGTAGATTATGCTTAATATCAAATCGAGCATTATTGAGATTAAATATATTTTATTTTTTACAGTATTTTCGTGAGCTTCGCTCGGTGCTTTCAGCAACACTTAAACTGACAATTAGTTACTTATCAGTAAATTACGAACCACATGATGACTTCTTATGTCGAACTCACGTTATTTAAATAATTAAGAACTTCTTAGAGTTTTGTTCATCAACAACGCATGAGTTTTTTACTACGATATTGTTTTAAATTCACATAAAAGTTTAATATAAAAAACAGTTACTTTATTTTAAGTATATTTTTTTATCTTTAAATTGAAAACTTAATGTGCTTATGGAAAATTATACACTACGCTATTCGAAGCGATCTTTTCGGTATGCTAAAATTAATTTCTTCTTAGTATGCGTTTTTATTGTTTTGACTGTATTAAATCCTAAAGGTGGAAATAAAATCGCTTCACTTTTAACAGGTGCTATTTTCTGTTTGTTGACAACACTTAGTTTTTCAGGAATTTACTTTTATCATCGAGGAACGAACCAATTTACAAAGTGGAAAAGACGATTTTCTTTTTTTGTTCACAATGGTATTTCAATAATGATTCTTTTATGGTTTCTAGCTTTAGCAGCCTATTTTGTTGGAATTATTGATTGATATTCATCTTAATCATTAAACAATAATCTTCCTATATAATGTGCCATCAACGTGATTGAAGCAGGACGATTGACCGCTATAACATCGCCAGTACCATAGATATCACCCGAAAGTTCTAGTTGTGGATTAATGATAATGTCATTGCTTCCGCGGGAAAATATAGACACTGTATTAGCCACAAAATCTGCTGCTTCTACACGAGAATTTCCTCCGGGAAAATTGATATCAAAGCTGTCCGTATTTCCCGAAATAAATAGATTTGATAAATTATTGAATACAATACTTACTTCTTGATTTTGTACTTGTAAGTTAAAATTTCCAGAAGCAGGACCGTCATCAGTGAAGTTTTCTGAAATTAGTTTTAGGCTAGGAAAAGTTAGAATTCCATCAGAACGTACCTCAAATTGTGTCTTACTTTTGATTTCGGTAATATTTGCAGCGGTAATATAAATGGTCGTAATCCCGTAATCGCGTACATAATTACAATTATTATTGTCTGATAAAAACAATTTATCTCCTACTACTTTTACTTCGACATCATTGATGAGATTTGCACCAGTTTCTACAATAACTTCTTGACTTATACCTTCTTTGATGACAAGATTGATTCCTTCTCCAACTTGTATTTTAGAGAAATCATTCACACGAATTTCTTCTGCAATAATGCTTCCAGCTGTTTGGAAACAGTCATTCGCATCTTCTTTATCGCAAGAAAAACAAATAAAAAGTAATAGTATAAAGTATCGTTTTTTCATTTTATCATATTTGATCACTTGCTACCATTTTGATTTTATTCCTTTTGCCTTTTTATTCAAGTTTAAGAAGTAAATCGCTGATACCATGTGTTTACTTACATTACGCATGTCTTTATTCGTGATTGCGATATTAAAAGCATACGTTAATTTAAAATCTCCTGAACCAAATCCAACTTCTGGACGTAGTCTTAGGCTGTTCTCTTTTTCCATGTCAAAATACCACGGAACACTCATTCCCATATTAAAATAAAGTGCATTTACCCAAACTGCTGCCTTTGGAGCAATGATATAATTATCATTTATATAATGTTCAGTCGATACTGCATATCCCAATCCGCCGATGATTGGTATTTTTTGAGCGACTGAGTCTTCTGTCCAATGATATTTAAAATAACCTATTTCAAACATCGTTTCTCTTGCTCCATGGATTCCTGAAATAATTCCTTCTAATGCTGGATTTTTTTTAGCATAACCAATTAAACCAAGATCTTCATTATTTTTTTCTTCCGGAGCAACTTGCGCCATTCCGTATTGACATATTAGCAACAATACTAGCAAATTAAATAAACTTCTTTTTTTCATCTTTTCGTTTTTGATTGATATTTAAAAGAGTTTATTATTGATAAACTGTTACAGTTTTATCATTTTACAAACGTATACCTATTCCTAATTCTACAGCTTCTGCTTTGGCTGCATGTGATTTGAGTGTTAAGGCTGCAAACCATTTTTTTCCAAAGTATCTTTTCATTCCTACACGGATGTATGTTTGTCCTTCAAAATCTACAGGATAGTATACATAATATCCTAATTGTGTGATGACTGATAATTTATTGATGAATAATTCATGTCCAACAAAAACACCAACACGTTTAAAATCTTCATCTCCTTTTACTTCTCCATTTGGAAATGCAATAGATCGATAACGAATCCATTCTTTTAAAAAGTTTGAGAAAAACACTTCTGCTCCAGCTTGTATGGTACTTTTCCTTCCTAAACGTTTGTCGGCATATGCTGATAACACTGTAAAACCATATTGCCCACTTCCTATGGCATCACTTTCATTTACTCCTGCACGTACAACAAAATTGAATTTTACAGGTTCCGCAAAACTTTCAGTCACTTCATTTTCTTGATACGCTAATAACGAAGTATCATCTAAGTTGTAATTGACTCCAATATTAAACGCAAGTGTGTTAATGCTTGTATTAGGTGCTTTTATATTGGCATTTGAATAATGTATGAATGATAATCCTGCTTGAATTCCGAACCTTTTGAAAAGGTTTTCTTTTTTGTAATTGAGCATTAAGTAGGTACTACTCATCAATCGTGAACCAAAGGCTATGTTTCTAAAGTTCTTTACTTTGTCGTAAGGATTACTTGTATATGCCAAACCTTGCCCGACACGCAACATTAGGTTTCGTTTTAAAAAATAGAAATTATAATGCGCATACAACGCTACATTTTCTCCTAAGTGTTTATTTTTTAGATTTTGATAGCTTAATGAAAGTCCATAATCGGGATAGTTATAAAACTGAGACCAATTGTCATATCCAAACGTTTTTTGATTATAACTAATGATAAAACCTTCTGGATGTCCTGTAATTAAATGTAGAATATCATCGTTATGACGTACTATATTTCCACTAAAATAATTAATATCAATCGTAGCCGCTTTGGGCGATTGCTCTTTTTTAGAAGTTGTTTCTTGTGCTATACAGAAACATGAATAGAGGAATATAAGGTAAACTACTTTTTTCATTGCGTTGACAAATGTAGTTTATATTTTAAAAATGCTTCTATTTCCTTCTTTTTTCTTGATGAAAGGTATTATTTCTAGATAAATTAAACAGTATTCTTTATAAAGTTATAAATAGCTTCTGTAAGCTCTTCGGTTGTATGTTTTAAAAATGTTAACTATTGCATCCACTTACTTGTAGTATTGGAAAACCGCTACAGCTAACTATTTCGTTTCCATAAATTTATCATAACCAAAAAACCTATATCATGAAAAAGAAATCTATTAAAAAATTACAATTGTATAAAGCTTCTATTTCTACATTAAATGCAAACGCATTATCTGGTGGAACAGCTCAAAGTGCGTATGATTTTTGTGAAACCATAAATATATGCGAAACTAGAGATTACACAGCGTGTAATGGAGAATTTGGTTGTCAATTGTATTTTACAATTAATTGCTAATTAATATTTATGAACCCAATTACTAGAAATTATGAAAAAAAGAAATATTGAAAAGTTACGATTAAAAAAAGCAGCTATTTCCAACTTGAACGCATCAAGTTCTACAGGAGGAACACTAGGAAACACACAATTTTGTCTTTCTGTTAATTTCTGCGAAACTATCGATTATACAGCATGCAATGGAGAATTTATATGCCAAATCTACACAGAACCTCAACGATAATTTATCATATGTATCGTACACAAAGTGGATCGTATTTTACGGTCCACTTTTTTAATATACGCTATTTAATTGTCAACTTACTGCAATCACGTAGTGAAAGTATTGTAAAACCCGTACAATAACTTATTGTTTTTTAATAGCTTTACAGTATCCAAATACAATCATAAAGCACCTACGTACGTTGGAATTATTTTTTTGTTAAAGCGGTAATTCCTTAAATGTCTAGTGAATTTTTGAATTCATATTCTACCAAATAGAATATCGTAGAGTATAGGCTACACGTAATGTTATACAATACTTATTGTCACTTCATGACAATACTAATAAAACTGATTTCTAAAATAATCGATTTTATGTTTAGTTAAAAAGAGGAACTTAAGGCATTCCTCTTTTTTTGTGCAAAAATGTTAAATACAGCGAACACGTACTTCTGGTAATGGAAAACCAACTCTTTTTTATGACGTTTTTCAATACTTTTATGAAAACAAAAAAAATAGATCATGAAAAAGAAATCAATACACAAATTATCACTCAAAAAAGCTTCTATTTCTACGTTAAATACGAAAGCTTTAACTGGCGGAAACAACACACTTTCTCAAATTGTATGTGAATCTCAAGATTTTTGCATTACTATAGATTATACAAGATGTAGAGGTGAATACAATTGCCAGATTTATCCTTACCCAACAGATCAAAACTTTTAGACAATAAGCGAAAATTTATTGCCTAACTTAATAATTACAGCCATGAAAAGAAGTTAATAATTAAGTTAGTTATAAAAGATATTATCTGCTTCTGCCACAAGTCTAACCAACTTTAGCAGATTTGGGTTTCTGTTTATATGCAGGAGTTGATTTCTATTTGTTAAACCTATCATAGTTACTAGTTATGATGGAAATCCTACATATGGTTTGTTAATCCGAGAACCGTAGGTTGCTTATAGATACGATACAAATGTATAGCAAAAGAGAGGAATTTATTTCCTCTCTTGTTCTTTCTTGTAGTTCATAATATTTAGAATATAGCTTTGGCAATTGCGTTGATATTGCTCGATCTTCCCATAGAATAATAATGTAATATAGGTACGCCAGCCGCTACCAATTCCTTGCTTTGTTGTATACACCATTCAATTCCTACTTTACGCACAGCTTTGTTGTCTTTACAACGAACTACACCCATAATTAAATCGTCTGGTAAATCTACTTTAAAACGATGCGGAATTAAGTTCAACTGCTTTCTGGTGGCAATAGGCTTTAATCCTGGAATGATAGGCACGGTAATTCCTTCGTTTCTACATTTTTCAACAAACTCAAAATATTTTTGATTGTCAAAAAACATCTGTGTTACAATATATTCTGCTCCAGCTTTTATCTTTTTCTTTAAGAAATGAATATCAGAGTCTAAACTTGGTGCTTCCATGTGTTTTTCAGGATAACCAGCTACACCAATACAGAAATCAGTTTTTGACGAGTTTTGTAATTCTTCATCCAAATACTTTCCGTTGTTTAAGTCTTGTATCTGACTTACCAATTCTGAAGCGTACCGGTGTCCTTCTTTTTCAGCCTTAAAATATGTTTCACTTTTTACGGCATCACCACGTAAAGCAACCACATTGTCAATTCCCAAGAAATCTAAATCAATTAAGAAATTTTCAGTGTCTTCTTTGGTAAATCCACCACACAAAATATGAGGAATCGCATCTACTTGATATCTGTTTTGAATCGCAGCGCAAATTCCAACAGTTCCTGGTCGTTTTTTTACCACTTGCTTCTTCAACAATCCATTCTCCAATTCTTTAAACGTATATTCTTCTCGGTGATATGTTACATCTATAAATGGTGGTTTATAGTCCATTAATGGATCAATATTATCAAATATCGATTTTATATCTTGTCCTTTTAATGGTGGTAATATTTCGAATGAAAATAATGTTTTCCCTTCCGATTTTGCAATATGTTCTGTTACTTTCATTTAATCCTTTAGGTTTCATTCCCGTGAAAACGAGAATCTTTGTTTTTGTATTTTCTTTCTCTATTTTTTTATCTGTCTTTTGTCGATTTGTTTATTCAACATGTATCATTTTTAATTCTTAATTTGATTAGAGCGTTCCCACAAGGGTCGTGCTATTCGTTATATCTTTTACCTTGTTCTCGATACAAATTTGTGATTTGCTTTAGCTCAACACAAATTCACTCGAACTGACGTTAAAAGGATGTCACTACTATCACTAACGCAATTTCAAACTACAGTTGCAACACATTAATCTGCCAACGTAGGATGCAACCACTTTTGAGCTTTTTCAATGGTAATTCCTTTTCTTTTGGCAAAATCTTCTACTTGATCGTTCTTTATTTTTCCAAGTCCAAAGTATTTCGCTTCTTCATTACCAAAATAATATCCTGAAACGGCTGCTGCTGGCCACATGGCTAAGCTTTCCGTTAACGAAACTCCAATTACTTTTTCTACATCTAGTAATTCCCAAATGGTTTCTTTCTCCAAATGATCTGGACATGCTGGATATCCTGGCGCAGGGCGAATTCCTTTATAGGTTTCTTTGATGAGTTCTTCATTAGTCAAATCTTCATTAGCTGCATAACCCCAATGTTTTGTACGTACTTGTTTGTGCATGTATTCTGCAAATGCTTCTGCAAAACGATCGGCAATAGCTTGCGCCATAATAGCGTTGTAATCGTCATTTTGTTCTTTGTAACTATTTGCCAACTCGTCCGCTCCAAAAATAGCGGTACAAAACGCGCCCATATAATCGGTTCTCCCTGTTTCTTTTGGTGCAATAAAGTCTGCTAAAGCGATGTTGGGAACTTCAGCACGCTTTTCTAATTGCTGACGAAGTGTTCTGAATACGGCAATTTCTTTTCCTTTTTTCTGAATTGAGATATCGTCATCATTGATAGTATTTGCTTCAAACAGTCCAAAAATTCCTTTGGCTTTTAACGATTGTTTGGAGATGATTTCTTGGATCATTTTTGTTGCATCATCATACAATTGTGTTGCTTGCTCTCCTACCACATCATCTGTTAAGATTGCCGGAAAACGCCCGTGCAAATCCCACGAACGGAAAAATGGACTCCAATCGATATATGGAACTAATTCTTTTAAACTTAACTGTGTGAGTTTTTGAATTCCGAGTTCTTTTGGTTTTGTAATAGTACTGGTTTCCCAATCTATTTTATATTTTTTGGCTCTGGCTGTTTCTAAAGAAATGTATGATTTTGCTTTTTTACGTTTTAGAAACTTTTCACGGAATTGATCGTAATCCTTTTTGAGTTGTTCTCGATAGGTTTTTGATTTTTTCTTGTTTAATAAATCCCCAACAACTGTTACTGCTCTTGATGCATCGTTAACATGTACAACTGCGTTTTTGTATTCTGGATCAATTTTTACAGCTGTATGCGCTTTGGAAGTTGTTGCGCCACCAATCAGTAATGGAATTTTTAAGTTTTGACGTTCCATTTCTTTGGCTAAATACACCATTTCATCTAGCGAAGGCGTAATTAGACCAGATAATCCGATGACATCTACATTTTCTGCCTTTGCAGTTTCTATGATTTTTTCAGGTGGCACCATAACACCTAAATCTACAATTTCGTAATTATTACAACCTAAGACTACACTTACAATATTTTTTCCAATATCATGCACATCGCCTTTTACGGTTGCCATTAATACTTTTCCAATAGCTTGTTGCTGTGCTCCTTTTTCTGCTTCGATGAACGGTTGTAAATAGGCAACAGCTTTTTTCATAACACGTGCCGATTTTACCACTTGCGGCAAGAACATTTTCCCAGAACCGAATAAATCTCCCACGACATTCATTCCAATCATTAGATTTCCTTCTATGACTTCGATAGGTTTTTCTGCTACCTGACGTGCTTCTTCTACATCTTCTACGATGTATTTGTCAATTCCTTTTACAAGTGAATGTGTGATACGATCTTGTAATTCGTAACTACGCCATTCTTGAACCGTTTCTGTATCTGCTTTTTTGACTCCTTTGAAAGATTCTGCTAAGTCTAATAGTCGTTCTGTTGCATCATCTCTACGATCAAGAATTACATCTTCTACGTGTTCTAGTAGGTTTTTAGGAATATCGTCATAGACTTCTAACATGGTAGGATTCACGATTCCCATGTTCATTCCAGCTTGAATGGCATGGTACAAAAACACAGAATGCATTGCTTCACGCACCACATTGTTTCCTCTAAAAGAGAATGATACATTACTCACTCCACCACTTACACTTACGTTTGGATATGTTTCACGGGTCCAACGTGTCGCTTCTATAAAATCGATAGCATTTTTACGGTGTTCTTCCATTCCTGTCGCGACAGGAAATATATTTAAATCGAAGATAATATCTTCTTCTGGAAAGCCTACTTTATTAACTAATACATCATAGGAACGCGCTACAATTTCTAGTCGGCGTTCATAATTATCTGCTTGTCCAACCTCATCAAAAGCCATCACAATTACTGCGGCTCCATACCGTTTGATTTGCGTAGCTTCCCAAATGAATTTTTCTTCTCCTTCTTTGAGTGATATTGAATTTACAACACATTTTCCTTGTACTACTTGCAGTCCTGCTTCTATAATATCCCACTTGGAGCTATCAATCATAATAGGCACACGACAAATATCTGGTTCGGCAGCGATAAGGTTTAAAAACTTTACCATTGCTTCTTTTCCGTCAATTAAACCATCGTCCATATTGATATCGATGATTTGTGCGCCACCATCAACTTGATGTCTGGCAATAGCCAAGGCTTCATCAAATTTTTCCTGCTTCACCAATCGCAGAAATTTACGTGAACCTGCTACATTAGTACGTTCTCCAACGTTTATAAAGTTGCTATTTTCGTTTAGAATCAATGGTTCTAAACCTGAAAGTCGCATAAACTTTGTTTGTTTGGTTTTTTGATTTTTGATATTGGCTTCTTCTGGATTCTTCATTTCTTATCCTCTTTTCGTTTCGATTACACTTTGACAACCTCAGTGCACTTCGTTCCTTTTTCTTTTTTCCTTATGCGTTTACAACTACTTGACGTGGTTGGTATTTTGCTGCTACTTCAGCAATAGCGCTTATGTGACTTGGTGTTGTACCGCAGCAACCTCCAATAATGTTTATGAGATTCTTTTTTAGATATTCTTCTATTTGCGCAGCCATTTCTTCTGGAGATTCGTCGTATTCTCCAAAAGCATTTGGTAATCCTGCATTTGGATGCGCCGAAACTGCAAAGTCTGTTTTGTTGGCAATGGCTTCTAAATGTGGTTGTAATAGATTTGCTCCTAATGCACAGTTGAATCCTACTGAGAGTAATGGAATGTGCGATACGGAGATTAGAAATGCTTCTGCTGTTTGTCCGGATAATGTACGACCACTGGCATCTGTTATGGTTCCACTTAACATTGTAGGCATTTCTATATTTCTTTCAGCTTTTACTTCTTCGATAGCGAATAATGCAGCTTTTGCATTTAAAGTATCGAATACGGTTTCTACTAATAAGATATCTACACCACCATCAATTAAAGCTTCTACTTGTAGTTTGTATGCAATACGTAATTCGTCGAAGGTTACTGCGCGATATCCTGGATCGTTTACATCTGGCGACATGCTTGCAGTTTTGTTGGTTGGTCCGATAGAACCTGCTACAAATCTTGGTTTGTGCGGTTCTTTTGCCGTGAATTCGTCTGCAACTTCTTTGGCTATTTTTGCAGATTCGAAGTTGAGTTCATATACTAAGTCTTCCATTTCGTAATCTGCCATGGCAATTGTTGTTCCAGAGAATGTATTTGTTTCTACAATATCAGCACCAGCAGCAAAGTATTTTGCATGTACTTCTTTGATGGCATGTGGTTGTGTGATAGATAGTAAATCGTTATTTCCTTGAAGCGGCACTTGAAAGTCCTTGAAACGTTCGCCACGGAAATCTTCTTCTGTAAATTTATATGCTTGCAGCATGGTTCCCATTGCACCATCTAAGACTAGGATTCTTTTTTCTATTTCGTTCCAGATATTCTTCATGTGTTCCTTTTTTTGCTTTTTTTCTACTTTTTTCTCGATAATCGAGATTTACATACTCCGATACTTGTGTCGAAATGTTTTTAATTGTTTCCGTTCAATGCTTCTTGGGCTTTTCCAAAAGTAGTTGACTTTCTGCGTTAAGGATAGTAGCGACATCCTTCCGACTTGATCGGAAGATATAGCGAATAGCCTGCCCCGTAAGGGTAACGCCCAAGTTATTGTTATCAAAAAAGTGTAAGGAAATGATGAGATTTTCTTTTTGTTATCTATCCGCTTGCGCAGTAGAATGTAGCACCTTCTTTATGTGTAAAGGGTTGCTAAGGCGTCATCGGGTCTATTCCCTCAGCCTTTCTTGATAACGACAGTATAGGTATGAACTATTTTCTACAAATTAACGGCATAGAAAAGGAAGATGCAAGTATTTTGTGATGATTTTTAAGCGATAACGTTTTCGTTATGAGTTTTGGCTTTTTAATTTTAAATTACATGTTATGAGAAACCTACTGAACTTGCATGTCTTTAACTTGTAAAGTCCTGAATTCAGAGTTGTTCTTAATACAATAAAGCGAAGATTTGCCACTCGATCTGACGTTTAATTTTTTAGTTTGAGTTCGACAGATGGTTTGAGTTCGTAGAAAAAGGTAACGTTTGGCGCATCTAATGGATAAGCGATTTCCATTTCTAGTGGAAGACTTAAGGACGATTCGTTTCTGTTGAGCCAAATGTCGTCTTGTATGTGTACTTTGGTATCGACAATCATTGTACTGTATTTTTCATCGCCAGCTAGATTGATTGTGATAGGTTCGAATTTTTCTGGCAATGCTGTATTTCCATCACTGTTTTTCACTTTTTCTCGAACGTCTAAGATGACAGCTATTTCTTTTTCTTTTTTTACGTCTTCACCTTCTTGTTTCGGATATGTTAGACTTGCTTGTATGATAACATTGTTTGGAATGATTGCACAATTTTCTGAGAGTTGTGGTAGCATATTCCAAAGAATTGGCACATATGATTCTCTGTAGAGTAAGGCATCTAAGGTTTCACTGAATAGAATGTGATATTTTTTTGCATCAGGAATTTGAAAGGTAACAGCATCAGAAGTATGGTAAGCAGCCACATAATCCGTTAGCTGTAATTCTTTGATGAGTTTTTCTGCCATTTGCATAGAAGACGCGTTGATTTCTAGTATTGAGAATTGTACTTCTGAAGCTTCAAATAGTGGCGTTACTAAGGTTATAAATGGTGCGTAAGGTCCGCAACCAGCATAGAATATGTTGATGATTTCGTTTGGATGTTCTTGTTGTTTTTTACGAATGAGCGATACCATAGCATCTAAGAATTTCGCTGTTCTTTTGTAATCTAGTAAGCATGCTGCTGCATGGTTGAGTGATAATGCCATTCCACTTGCCGTTGGCACAGCTGCCAAATGCTGCATTGATTTCTCCAATTCACCAATGTTGGTTGTTTCTAAGTAATGTTTGTGAATTTCATCAATCGTATTTTTTATGGTATCAAAATCTGATTGATTGTTGAGAATTTTTGTAGAAAGTTCTTTTATGGTATTTCGTAACATACTTATTTTGGTTTTGCATAAAAGTAAGTGATGCTTTTGGAATTAGCAACCCGTATTTCTATGTGTTTTGGATTTTAGATAATTTCTGACAAATTGTTTATTGAAATAAAAAAAGCACTCTTCATGAAATAGAACGAAGAGTGCTTTTTGTCGGTTTTTAGGCTTATTTTACTATTAGTATATGATTTTTTGAATTTTTTGTTTCCCGTTTTCGAGTACAACTTTTATAATAAGTGTACTGTTAGTAGCTCTTAGATTTGTGATATCGTATATTTCTTCATTGATATTTTTACGATCAATTAATCGTTTTCCAAGAATATCATAGATCGTAATATCATCTATTTGGCTACTGTATGCATGTACTTTTATTTGATCTTTAGCAGTTGTGATCACTATTCCTGAATTTGAGTTGAATTCGTCAACATTTAAAGTACCGCTTCCTCTAGAATTGTATCTCAATATAAAGCGATCTTCGTACTCTCCATTTTCAGAGTAGAAACTGTATGGAGTGATTCGCAAATCATGTATTGTATTTGTGTATAAATCTTCTAGATATATATTTTGATTTGTAGTTTCAAATAAACCATCAAGCGCATTGATTGCTATTGTATAGTTACCTGTTTGATCGATTTTAACACCAAGTGGAACTTCATCTGAATCATGGAAAGGCACTGCTCTACCCTGAATTGCCATTTTTTCATCATTGATGAGTGAATACATGTGTGTTGGTGCATCACTTAGGTTGTTACCGTCAAATAGTCTATCTCTAGCATTAGAAGCTCCAGAAATGTATCCGATTAGTGTCGATGCTGCTGTATTATCAGACGCAATAATGTCTAACCAAATTCTGTGTTTTTCTATTGTTGTACTTTGAACGTCTTGATTGTCTTCATTTTCAGCTTGTGCTTGGCTTTCATTTGGATTTTGAATAAGTCCGCCGCCATCATCATCACCGCTAGGTCTGTAGAATTGATCGTTTGTAAAAGCAACTCCACGCATTGAATTATTGAATTGAATGGTTGTCGATGCTGGTGCTGCATCATCCATTAATACAAAGAACGCTTGGCCTGCCGCAATGTTTCCATTGAATCCAACTGGGTTTGATCCTGTACTGTTATATTGAATGTAATCATTTTCATTGTAATTGTATTGGTAACCATTGTAGAAAGGATCTGCATACGCATCACTTGGCGCACTTAAATGTCTCCATAAATATACCGTTCCTGTAATCGTTGATGGACTGATATCATCTGTGATAACAGAAGCATTTGCTGCAATGAAAGCATCTGCAGAGATTGCTGAAGGATATGGGTTTCCTACTAGATTCCAGTTATCATCTAAGGCAGTAGCAATTGTGTTTCCTCCTCCAGGATAGTCAGCTCCTGTATAACTACCTCTACTTACTGCTGTATTTATGATTCCATTGTTTGGACGTCCTTCAAATTCTGCTGTATTGGCAATACTCGTTCCAGATATACCTCGTATGATGTATCCGTTTCCAATACCCATAGTTCCTGAGGCATTTTGCCATTCTCCATAGTTTCCTGCACCATTTCCTACAACTGTTGGTGTCCATTGAAAGATCACACCAGGAGAGGTGCCTGGAGAAACATCTCCAACATCAAAATTTTCTACTGCTGATGACCAGTATACATAGTCGAATGCATTTATACCTACAGCTGTACGGTTCATATTGATACTTCCTATATTGTTATTGGTCACTACATCTGTTACTTGAATTAGATTTGCTCCATCTTGCATATGAAGTGTTCCGCCAGCTTCAACATTAATCCAGTCAGTTACTGTTAGAGACGAACCTGTAGCCAGTTCTAAATATCCACCATTTTTTACAGTGATATTTCTTGCTAGGGCATCAGTCGTTGCTCTTGTATCTATAGGAATACCGTTGTCTTTTATTATCACACAATCGTTTGATGTAGGCACGATTCCTTGTGACCAGTTTGCGGCTGTTCCCCAAGCATCTGCTGCGCTATCAAATATTCTTGTATTGTTTGTTACATTAAAGTTCGTACTTACAGCTCCACAACCATTCGCTAGATTGGCATCAATAGTGAATGAATAGTTTGCTTCCTCTAATTGTGCTAGTGTTGGCATTGCATATACCGTTTCATAGCTTCCTGATACATAGGCTGTATCTCCAATTGAGTCATTATTGGTATCTATGTATAAGTCAATAATTCCAGCTGGTGTTGTTGTCCAATCTACAGCAGTAACATCTTTGTCTCCAAATAGTTTTATATTATCTACGGCAATACCATCTGACCATTCTGCGAAGAAGCGAATTCGGACGCTCACCGTTGGTTGGTTTATGTAAGCCGTTAAATTATATGATAGATTATCAAATTTTGTTCCGATTCCTACATCGGCAATAATATCAGTCGTTAATGCTGTCCAAGCCGTACCATCTGTAGAGACTTCTACGGTGAAGTAATCGTCTGCTCCACCAACACCATCTTCTAAGTAATGAGAATAATAACAGTCAAAACTTAAGGTAAGATTCACATAATCTGTAGTATCATATGCTGTTGTAGATTGTAAAGCATTGTGCGTTATATATGATGTTCCTGAGCCATCTGCTCCAACATCAGAGTTACAGATTACAAATTGATCATTTCCAAATCCTGAAGAAATAGCTGGAAACCAAACTTCTTCAGCTGGCACAAATGTACTTGTTTGATTTTGCCATGAAGAACGTGCATTTATGGCAGCTCCGTTATCATTTAGAATAATGTTACTAAATACTCCTAAGCCTCCTGATTCAAAATCTTCATCTATTAAGAAAACATCTTCAACATCTCCAGAAACAGTGATTTCTAACATATCATTTTCTCCACAAACAACTCTGTTTGTAATGTCTGGTGTAATATTGATTGTCGGAACTGGATTAAACCTTGCTACGACAGGTTCTCTTACCCAAGATTCACAAAGTCCATTGTATGCGGTAACATAATATGTTGTTGTTGTTGATATGGATGGTGTTGTCCAGTTTCCTGTTAATGTTGTTGCAACTAAGCTTCCTCCTGTTTCCGCATCATACCATCGATATTCAGTGATTGCTGGAGTTCCTGTGGCAGTTACAGATAAGTTTACTGTTCCTGTACCACAAGTTTCTCCTTCAGTGATTGTATCAATAATTGCATCACAGAACGGTTCAACCGTGAATAAGTAATCCTCTGCTTCTCCTAGTTCATCAATTGTAAATCCTGTGTCATTAAAATCTTCACATGGATTAAAATCATAAGAGTTATTATAATCTGATATTGAATAATCAAAACCAGTATAGTTTCTTACGCGTATTCTGTAGTCTCCAGCGGCAGTTCCTAGTGGAATTACAAAACCAAAAGTAGTTGTCGTTGTTGAGATAAAGTTAGAGTTATATACTTCTTCTGTTGTTTCATCAAATACATCATCTTGATTCCAGTCTACCCAAGCTTTCCATGTACATCTAAAAGGAGCTTCTAGGTATACATTTATTCCTTCTCCTTCTACTTGTCTTGCTAAGGTTGGTAAACCCGTAAAATCTTGATATCCTGTACTAAATCCTGTTCCTGTATTGGTTACATCTTCTAAGGTTCCTAAGAAAGCAACTTCATCAATATACATTGTCCCTGGAGTATCAGTTGTGGGCTGGCATGGTCCTGAAACAACAGTAGGTGTTGTTACACAAATATCAAATGTACCAGCATTTCCTGAATTTCCGTAACTATAGACACGTACATAATATGTGGTTCCGATAGTTAAACCTGTTGCGTTTATTATTTCAGTTCCAGCTCCTGTTGTCCCATCTGAACAAACAATATTAGCTCCATTACAAGCACCAGAACGTAAGTCTAACACAATATCGCTTATAGTTCCTGCTGTCGCTGTAATATCATGACTAGTTGCTGTTGCAGTAAAGCTATACCATACATCATCATCCGCATTTCCCGTAAAACCGCCACAATTGACTGCCGCTATACTTTGTGTAGCATTCGCTGTTGTTCCTGTCACACCTGTAATACATGTATTGTTGGGACTTACACCTAGCGAAATAGCATTGGCGCAATCGTCATTTGAAGGACTGGTAGCTGGTGTTGTTACACAGATATCAAATGTACCAGCTCTTGTTGCATTTCCTCTGCTGTAT
Source organism: Kordia sp. (assembly GCF_965224175.1). Classification (GTDB taxonomy): domain Bacteria; phylum Bacteroidota; class Bacteroidia; order Flavobacteriales; family Flavobacteriaceae; genus Kordia. The sequence continues at coordinate 4,330,657 of NZ_OZ245041.1, read as the reverse complement.
ACACGTACATAATATGTGTTTCCTATTGTTAAACCTGTTGCATTGATTACTTCTGCATTTGCACCTCCTGTGTCGTCAGCACAATCAATATTGGTTCCATTACATGCTCCAGATCGCAAATCAATTACTACATTTCTTATAGTTCCTGGTGTCACTGTGATATCGTGATCTGCTGCAGTTGCTACAAAACTATACCAAACATCATCATCTGCATTTCCTGTTGTTCCGCTACAGTTTATTGCAGCTATGCTTTGCGTTGCGTTTACTGTAGTTCCCGTTGTGCTTGTCGTACATATTGTCGTAGGACTTACGCCTAAAGAAATAGCATTGGCGCAATCATCATTTGATGGAACTGTAACTGGTGTTGTAACACAAATATCAAATGTACCAGTATCTCCACCACCACCATAACTATATACACGTACATAATATGTGTTTCCTATTGTTAAACTATTAGCATTGATGACTTCATCATTACTTCCCGTTGTTGCATCTGCACAATCAATAGTGGTTGCGTCGCACGCTCCTGATCGTAAGTCTACTACTAAGTCATCAAGAGTTCCTGGTCTTACTGTGATATCATGATCTGTTGCTGTTGCTACAAAACTATACCAAACATCATCATCTGCATTCCCTGTAAATCCATTACAATTTATAGCTGCAATACTTTGCGTTGCTGTAGAAGTGTCTCCAGAAGTTAGTGTTACACATGTACTTGTTGGACTTACACTTAGTGAAGTTGCGTTTGTACAATCATCGTTTACTGGTCCGGCTGGAGCAGCGGTCAATAATGTTACCACAATATCTCCATTTAGGTTGTTTGCGGTAGCACAATTATATCTGTTTAAATGAATTCTGTAATCTCCTGATGTAGTTGGAGTGAAATCAATAGATGCTTCGGTGGTATTACACGCAGGCCCGTTATCGTCATTAAAAGCGACAAAATTTCCTACCTCATCACGCACTGTCATTTGTGTATCAAAACCTGATCCACAGTTAGAGAGCCTGTAAGTAGCTCCGGCGATCATATTTGTTACTTCAAAATTTCGCCGTCCTCCATTGTTGGCTGGCGGTGTACAACTGATACTATTTCCTACAACTGTAGGAGCTGCTGTAGAGCATTGAATTCTGTTAATTCCATTACATTGTGCAGATACATCAATATAAAATAAGCACGCAACTAAGAGTGTTGTCCATAAGGGGAACTTCATAGGTTGGTAGATTTTGGGTTCGGGTATTAGGGCTATTTGGTTTATTAAAATTAAAAAATATATCTTTTCACTTAACTTTAGAAATCTGCATTTCGTCGTTCTTTTTAATTATTTCATCGAAACCGACGTCGTTTTTTTAAATTGAAAACAAACTCTATCTCCTTATTTATAAAGCTATTACGAAAAACCGCATGTACATGTCCTATTTTATGAGATCTTTTCTCATAAACACATGTTTATTTCAGCAAAACCTTAATTCAACTATTCATTAATCAAGAATTAAGCACATAAAAATAGCGAACATTAGTTCGCTATTTTTATGCAAATTACCTTTGTAACAACTAGAGTATTATAGTATTTTTTGTATAAATTCTATTTGTGTTTTTTAATTGCTTACTTATTACTTTTTAGATTATTATTCACAATTCCTACATGTTGGAAATTCTGTCTGTGTAATACAATCGATAAAAACGCTTACACAATTTTTTTGTTCTGTTCGAGGACATTCAACAGTTGGTAAGCAAATGTTTACTCCGTTTGCATCAACAAATGTGCGAATGCAAACTCGTACTGAATTTGTTGTATTTCCTCCTTTATTTTTAGCTGCATCAAGATTAGAGATTGTTTTTCTGTTGAGTGATAGACTTTTTAAATTCTTTTTTTTCATGATTACCTTTTTTAAGATTAATAATCAATAAGTTACCCATATTTGTTTTATGTAAATTACGGGAGTACCTTACTTAACACTTCGACTCCGCTCAGTATGATACACTTCTTCTAAACTTCGATAATACAATACACTTCTCTTTAATTTCTATTGGCGTAGTATATAAATACCCACATAAACATTCAAAACGCACCTTTTATACTATTGTAATTTACACCTCAGGAGCTAATTCTATATACAATTCATTCAAATTTTGAGTAATTGGAATTTGACATCCTAAGCGACTATTTTCTTTTACATGAAATGTTTCTGCCAGCATCATATCTTCATCAATACCCATTTCTGGTAATTCATGATTAGATAATATATAGCATTGACATGAAGCACACATTGCCATTCCGCCACAAGTTCCTTCTATTGGCAATTCATACGCTTTACATATTTCCATGAGATTCATTGCCATATCCGTTGGCGCCTGCAATGTATGTTTAGTACCTTCTCTATCTTTAATATATATTGTTATATCTGACATGAGATTTTGAGCTTTTTACTGTTAGTATATAGTTTGAACGGTTTCTTTTTTTGCTTCTTTTTTAGAACCATCAAATCCTTCTACTCCTGAAACAGTCGTATACTTCATTACATATTTCTTTCCAGGATTAAGCCTTTGATAAGCACTTTGACACATGATTGCAGCTTCGTGAAATCCTGAGAGAATGAGTTTTAGTTTTCCTTTATAAGTATTTACATCTCCAATAGCATATACACCAGGAATATTTGTTTGATAATCATAGGAATTATCAACTTTTATTGCGTTTTTTTCAATTTCTAATCCCCAGTTTCCTATAGGACCTAATTTAGGAGAAAGTCCGAATAATGGAATAAAATGATCTGCTTCTATAAACATAGGTTCTTCTCCTTTTTTAGTAACTGTTACTCCCGAAAGTTCTTCTTCTCCATGCAAGTTTGTAATTTCTGCAGGTGTTATGAGATTGATTTTTCTCTGATTTTTTAGTTCTTGTACTTTTTCAACTGAATCTAATGCGCCACGAAATTCATTTCGCCTATGTACTAAGGTAACTTCCGAAGCTACATTTGCTAGGAAAATAGACCAATCTAACGCAGAATCTCCTCCTCCAGCAATGACTACTTTTTTATTACGATATATTTCTGGATCACGAATGATGTATGCAACACCTTTATCTTCATATTTTTCAATCGCTGCAATTGGTGGTTTTCGTGGTTCAAAAGAGCCCAATCCACCAGCAATAACAACTACAGGCGCATGATGTTTTGTTCCTTTGTTTGTTGTTACTACAAACGTATCATCTTCTAAACGTTCTAGTGTTTCTGCTCGTTCTCCTAAGGTAAATCCTGGTTCAAATGATTCTATTTGCTTGAGTAAGTTTTTTACTAAATCACCAGCCAATATTTCTGGAAAACCGGGAATATCATAGATTGGTTTTTTAGGATATATTTCTGCGCATTGTCCGCCAGGTTGCGGTAATGCATCTATAAGGTGTGTTTTTAGTTTTAACAATCCTGCTTCAAAAACTGTAAAAAGTCCTGTTGGTCCTGCACCTATGATAAGTATATCTGTTTGTATCATTTTGTTTTTTATTGAGATATTTGTATTGAGTATTTAAATTTTTTATATGATTCTGAATCAAATTCAGAATGACGTAATTTAGATTTAATGCACTTGCTCTTTTTTGTCTAATAGTGTTTCTGTAAGTTCGTTTAGTGTATCTACTTTATATTCAAAATCATCTTTGAGTGTTTTTCGATACCTGTGTAAGTTTTGCACAAGATTATTTATATTCTCTGGAATAACTTGTTCAAAAAATTGACGTAAACGTTTTGCTGTTGTAGGCGATTTTCCATTGGTTGATATTGCAATTTTCACATTCCCTTTTGTGACAATTCCACCTAAATAGAAATCACAGTATTGTGGTTGATCTGCCAAGTTTACTAACAAGCTTCTTCGTTTAGCTTCTAAGAATATGTTTAGGTTAACCATTTGATCATCTGTAGCTGCAATGACAATATGTTTTTCGTCTAAATATTCATTTGCAAATACGTCTTTTATGAGTGTTACTGTTGAATGTGTTTTTGCTAGTATTTTTATTTCTTCTCGTATAAAAGGTGCGACCAACGCTACTTTTGCATTCGGACTTGACTTTAATAAGAAGCTTAATTTTTCTAGTCCGACATTACCGCCTCCAACAATTAAAACATTGAGTTGAGATACTTTTAAGAAGATTGGATATAGTTCATTTGTTTCCATAATTTTAGATTACTTTTTGTAGTGGAAATGTTTTTTTATTGATTGCTGTACGATTACTTATTTGTTGTGTTGCTTCATTCACAACTTCTCCAATGACAATAATTGCAGGCGCTGTGATATTTTTATCTTTTACTTTTTTTATGATAGAATCTACCGTTCCAAAAACTGATTTTTCGTTGTCGGTAGTTCCATTTTGAATGATTCCTACAGGAGTTTTATGTTTTCCTTCTATTTTGAATAGTGTAACGATTTCTGAGAGCTTACTCATTCCCATCAGAATTACTACCGTTGCAGAAGATTGTGCTGCTAAGGCAACATCTTTAGATAGTTTTCGTGCTGACGTTGTTCCTGTAATGACCCAAAAACTTTCTGAAATACCACGTTTTGTTAATGGCACTCCTAAGTTTGCAGGAACCGCAATAGCCGATGAGATTCCTGAAATTACGGCAGTTTCTAACCCATAGCTTTTGGCATATTCTATTTCTTCGGCTCCACGGCCAAAAATGAATGGATCACCACCTTTTAAGCGAACGACATGCCCAAATTTATATGCGTTTTCTACAATAATTTCATTGATTTCATCCTGAGTGTATTTGTGGAATCCTTTTCGTTTTCCCACAAAAATATGTTTCGCGCTTGACGCATATTCTAGTAATTCTCTGTTCACCAAAGCATCATATAATACAACATTGGCTTTTTGTAATGCTTTTACTCCTTTAATTGTGATGAGTTCCGCGTCGCCTGGTCCGGCTCCTAATATGGTTAGTTTTGGTTTATACATGATTAAGTGCCTCCTTTCTGTAATTTTTAAGTTGTTGTAAAAACCAAACAGCATCTCTTAGATAATTTTTAGCAAAGGTTTCTGTAGGTTCATTTTGTTGTATTTGGTAGATAAATGATGCAAACGTCTCAGGTAACTCTATTTTTTTTGTGGCGACAAATACCTCATCAAATTGATTGATAATTGTTGCATGCGAGTTTGTTTTTTGTTGTTCCGAGAGTAACAAAGCTTTCGCCGAATTGACGATGGCTGCGTAACTATGATAAATACTATCACTGTATTGCTGATGGCGCAATGTTGCTGTAGCGTTTTCTATTTTTTCTTCACTTTCCAACAATAGAGTTTCAATAAGATCAATTACAACGCCTGCACATTCTCCGATTCCAACTGCTTTTATATATGGTTTTTCATTTCCCCAATCTATAAAGTCATTTTCTTGAAGTTCAGTACTATCAGATAGTGGTTTTAATAGGTTGTAGAAGTATGATTTTTCTTTTCGTTCATAATAGTTCAAAAAGGATTCTTTGGGTAGACCATTTGTTTTAAAGTCGTCCAAAATTTGACGCAAAGCTTTTGGTCCGCGTTTGCTTGGTATTTTTAAAACTTTATCTGCAAAACGACCTTTTCCATCTCCCAAAATACCGCCACCAAGTAGTATTTGTAGTGCTGGCGCAATAAGTTTCCCTGATTTTATTGTCATTCCCTGAAAACCTATTTCTGCCATATTGTGTTGTCCGCAAGCATTCATACAACCACTTATTTTTATGGTAATATCTTTGGTTGAGATAAAATCTTGATATTCGGCTGCAATCACTTTTTCTAATTCTGTTGCAATTCCTGTACTGCTAGCAATTCCAAGATTACAAGTATCTGTTCCTGGACAAGCAGTAATATCTATTAGTTTGTTGTAACCAGATGCTGCAAATCCTAGTTTTTGTAATTCTTGATAGAAAAATGGCAATAAAGCTTCTCTAACATGACGAATAAGAATATTTTGACGCAAGGTAAATCGCAATTCATCAGCAGCATATTTTTGGATTAAATTGGCAAGTAATCGTGCTTTATCTGTATAAAAATCGCCCAAAGGCACACGAATTCCAATGGCAAATAATCCTTGTTGTTTTTGAGGAATTACATTAGTTTCTTTCCATTTTTGATACTTTGTTGTATCAATAGTAGTTTTAATGTTGTAAGTATGTTCTTGAAATTTTGGCGCAACTTCAAAGTCTTCCGTTTCAATGACAACTTTTGCTTGAGAGCGTGCTTTTCGCTCTGCATCTATCAATTTTACAAACGCATCTAAACCTATACTTTTGATTAGAAATTTCATGCGTGCTTTTCCTCTTTTTGCACGTTCACCATGACGATCAAATATTCGCAATACACTTTCTATCAACGGAATGATTTCATCCGAAGCTAAAAAATCATACAATACGTCTGCATGTCTTGGTTGAGAGCCTAATCCGCCACCTAATAATACTTTAAAACCACGAACTCCATGTTCAATTTTTGCTATAAACCCTAGATCATGAATGTAAGTGAGTGCTGTATCTTTTTCTGTAGCGGAGAAGGCAATCTTGAATTTTCTACCCATTTCTTGTGAAATTGGATTGCGCAAGAAAAATTTGAATGTTGCGTCTGCGTATGGCGACACATCAAATGGTTCGTCAATGTCGATTCCGGCAGTTTCACTTGCTGTAATATTTCTCACGGTATTTCCACAAGCTTCTCTCAAAGTGATATCATCTTTTTCAAGTTGCGCCCACAATTCTGGTGTTCGATCTAAACTTACATGATGAATTTGTATGTCTTGACGCGTTGTAATGTGTAGTCTTCCTGTTGAGTATTCGTCGGCTACATCTGCTATTCTATGCAATTGCGCACTTGACACTTTTCCATATGGAAGTTTGATGCGAATCATTTGTACGCCATGTTGTCGTTGACCATAAACACCGCGTGCTAAACGAAGACTTCTAAATTTTTCTTCGTCTACCTTTCCTTCTTTGAATTGACGAATTTTTTGTTCTAATTCGATGATGTCTTTTTCGACAATCGGGTTTTCTATTTCTGTTCTAAAGCTTTGCATTTGTTTGATTTTCAAGTATTAAAAAAGTCCTAATGAATGGTGTTTCAAAAGGACTTTTATTACATATATGGATACGTTTTTCACGTCATATTCCTTTTGTTCTTAGAAAGATGTTTTTGCAACACATTGACATGCATTGAATTGTATGTTTTGTTGAATGATTCATCGTGTTTTTATTTTAGTTAATAAATCCTACTCCTGCGGTTGTATTGGTTTGTAAATCAATTAGTATAAATCCGCCATTGTGTTTATTTTCTTGATAGCTATCAAAAAACAAGGGTTTATTAAGTTTCAACTGAATATTTCCGATTTCATTGAGTTGAAGTTGAGATATTGGTGTTTTGACTCCAGAAAAATTAGTTTCTTCTACTGTATTCACATCTACTATCTTTGCCAATACATTGTGTACACCATGTTGCAAACTGTATTTTGTATTGGCTGTTAATGGTTTTTTGTCCATCCAACAAACTGTAGCTTGCAATTCTTTGCTAACCGTTGGTTTTTCAGCAACTTTTACAATCATATCTCCTCTACTTACATTAACATCATCTTCTAATGTTAGCGTTATCGAACTTCCTCTTCCCGCTTTGTCAAACTCTTCATCATAGAAATAAATTTGTTTCACTTTTGATTGTGTCCCAGAAGGTAAAACTGCTACTTCATCTCCTACTGAAATATCTCCTCCATATAGTTTTCCTGCATATCCTCTAAAATCATGATAATCGGTTGTTTTTGGTCTGATCACTGTTTGCACAGGAAAACGTGTCTGCGCTTCTTCGTATACATTTTGTGTTTGAATTTGCTCTAAATGTTCTACCAGCGTTTTTCCTGTATACCATGGCATGTTTTGAGATTTTGCTACAACATTATCACCTTGCAATGCACTCACAGGAATCGTTGTAATATTTTGTTCTTTGTATGTCGTTTTTGAGATTAGTGTTTGAATTTCTTCCTGAACAGCATTGTATTTTTCTTCAGAGAAATCTACTAAATCCATTTTATTAACCGCAATAATGATATCTTTTATGCGTAATAAGTTATTGATGTAAAAATGACGAGAAGTTTGTTCTATCACGCCTTTTCTAGCATCAATTAAAATAATGGCTACTTGTGATGTTGACGCTCCAGTAACCATGTTTCTTGTATATTCTACGTGTCCAGGTGTGTCAGCAATGATGTAACTTCTGTTTGCTGTAGAGAAATAAATATGTGCAACATCTATAGTAATTCCTTGTTCGCGTTCTGCGACCAATCCGTCAGTTGCTAGAGAAAAATCGAGATAATCAAATCCTCTTTGCTTGCTCTTTTTTTCTATGGCTTCAAGTTTATCTTCTGTTAAAGATTGTGTGTCGTATAATATTCTACCGATTAAGGTACTTTTTCCATCATCAACACTTCCTGCGGTTGCTATTTTTAGTACGTCCATTTTTGTTTAGCTGTTAGGTTTTAGCTGTTAGCTATTAGTATATGTGTGTTTCATTTAAAAGTCAGGATTTAGTATTTACTATATTGACTTCTTTTTTTGTTAATTCTTTGATTTGTTTGCTAAGGGCTAACTGCCAATAGCTAAAAGCTGGTTTTTAAAAATATCCTTGTTGTTTTCTTTTTTCCATTGCTGCTTCCGAACGTTTGTCATCTATTCGTGCACCACGTTCAGAGATTGTAGATTGTCTGATTTCTTGTACTACTGAAGCAATGTCGTAAGCATTTGAAAGTACAGCTGCCGTACAACTCATATCTCCAACAGTTCTGAATCTGATGACGCGTTCTTCTATTTCTTCGTCTTCTTCTCTGTACACAACTTCATCATCTGCAGACCAAATCAATCCATCTCTTAAAAAAGTAGCTCTTGTATGTGCAAAGTAGATAGATGGAATTTCTATTTGTTCTTTTTCGATATAACTCCACACATCAAGTTCTGTCCAGTTTGATATTGGAAATACACGTACATTTTGTCCTAGATTAATCTTTCCGTTAAGCATATCAAATACTTCTGGACGTTGATTTTTTTCATCCCATTGTCCAAAATCGTCTCTTACCGAAAAAATACGTTCTTTCGCTCTAGCTTTTTCTTCATCTCTTCTGGCGCCACCAATACAAGCATCAAAACCAAATTCTTCAATGGCATCTAGCAAAGTTTCTGTTTGCAATATGTTTCTACTTGCGTATTTTCCAGTTTCTTCTATTACTTTTCCTGCATCAATATTGTCTTGCACATTTCTCACAATGAGTTGCAGTCCTAATTTTTCAACAAGTTTGTCACGAAATGCTATTGTTTCAGGAAAGTTATGACCTGTATCAATGTGCATTAGTGGAAATGGAATTTTTGCTGGAAAGAATGCTTTTTGCGCTAATCTTACAAGCGTAATGGAATCTTTTCCTCCAGAAAATAACAATACTGGCTTTTCAAATTGTGCAACTACTTCTCTAAAAATATGAATAGCTTCACTTTCTAATATGTTTGTTTGTAATACTTTCGTACTCATGTCTTTTCGCTTATGAATGCAATCCGCATTCTCTATTTTCTAATACTTTTGTTGGGTCGAAATATGTGAATTCGTTTGGAATTTGATGCGTTTCCAAATAATCATCTATTTCTTCATCTGACCAATGATAGAAAGGACTTACTTTTAAAACTCCATCGTTTCCAAGTGATACAATGTCTATAGAATCTCTAAACGATGTTTGTCCTTTTCTTAAGTTTGTAAACCAAATTTTTGGAGCATGAAATTCCATGGCACGTTTAAAAGGCTCTAACTTTACTTGCTCTGTAAATAGTTTATGTTTTTCATCATCGACATTCGGAATTCCTAATACTATATCTCTATGTGCAGCAGTCTGTTTGGGCACATATAAATCAATATTTAATTTTAATAGTTTTATTAAGTCTTCTGCATGTCTGTATGTGTTTGGTGTGTTGTATCCTGTATCACACCAAATAACATCAATATCAGACTTGACTTGCGTACACGCATGTAAAATGGCGCCTTCATACGGTCTAAAATTTGTAGTCACAACTGCTTTTCCTTCTTGTTGCATTGCCCAAGAAATTATTTCAACAGGTGTTTTGTCCCGTAGTATTTCGTTTATTTTTTCAATATCTATTTGCATCTTATTTTCCCCATTTTATAGTGTTCCATACTCTTTCATGGAAAAAGTATAAGACCATTTTTGTTATCATTTCTATTGATCCAATTGCAAAAGCCATACTTAAGGTTCCTGTAATCAACCAAGAAATAAGAATCGTATCTAAGGTTCCTATAATTCTCCAACTGATTGATTTGACAAAACTTCGTAATGGTTTTTCAGAACTCATATCTGTTTTGTAATCGCTTTTATTTCTAACTATTTGATTTAAAATCATTTCACTTTAATTAAAATACTATTACCCTATAGACTTAATAGGTTATTTGTCAAATGTATTCCTTTTTTTTAGAAAGACATACATTTTTTTGAGTTAAAAAGTGTTATATTATTAAAGTTTCAGACCTAAAATGTGAATTACTTTAACGCTTGGTTTAAATCTTCAATAATATCATTTACATTTTCAAGTCCAACAGATACACGAATGAGTCCATCTGTGATACTTGTTTCCAATCTATCTTCTACCGATAGTTTACTGTGTGTTGTAGATGCTGGATGTGTTACAATACTGCGTGCATCTCCCAGGTTTGCCGATAACGAGCACATTTTTATACTGTTTAGAAATTTTCTTCCTTCATCAACGCCACCTTTTATTTCAAACGAAACCACATTTCCTCCAAGTTTCATCTGCTTTTTGGCAATTTTATATTGCGGATGCGATGGTAAAAAAGGATATTTGACCCAATTTACTTTTGAATGATTTTCTAAAAATTCTGCAACTTTTAATGCATTTTCACAATGGCGATCTACACGAACGACTAAAGTTTCCAAACTTTTGGATAAAACCCACGCATTGAATGGTGATAATGCCGGACCTGTGTTTCTTGCAAACAAATATATTTCTCGAACTAAATCGGCACGACCGACAGTTACACCTCCTAACACACGACCTTGACCATCAATCAATTTTGTAGCGGAATGAATAACTAAATCGGCACCAAACTTTATGGGTTGCTGTAAATACGGTGTTGCAAAACAATTGTCTATTATTAAGATGAGATTGTGCTTTTTGGCAATTTTTCCTAGTACTTCTAAATCTAAAATATCAACTGCTGGGTTCGTAGGCGATTCCGCATAGAGTATTTTTGTGTTGGGTTGAATTAATGATTCTATCTTATCAATTTCATTTACTTTGAAATAACTTGTTTTGATATTCCATTTTGGTAAAAACTTGGTAAATAAACTATTGGTAGAACCAAAGATAGATCGAGAGGATACAATATGATCTCCGCTATCTAGTAATGCTGCAAATGTGGAAAATACCGCAGACATTCCTGTTGCAAACGCATGTCCGTCTTCTGCGCCTTCTAGTTTGCATATTTTAGATACAAATTCCGACGTGTTTGGATTTGTGAATCGACTGTAAATGTTGCGTTGTTTTTCTTCTGCAAAAGAAGCTCGCATATCTTCTGCATCTTCAAACACGAAGCTAGACGTAAGGTATAATGGATTGGAATGTTCTAAAAAACTTGAGCGTTCAAGTTGTGTTCGAATCGCCTGTGTTTCTATATGTTGTGAGTTCATTTTTTTCTTTTTGTTATTTGTGTTGAGTCGCTGTGGTTCGTTGTTTGTTTTTTTGTTGATTCGTCAATTTGTTGATTTGTCTTTCGTGTTTTGTTCTTTGTATGTACTTTGTTTTAAAGTATTCTCGACTGCGCTCGAATTGACAATTTAAAATTCAACATTTAGCATTCAACATCTATAATTTATAATTTCTCTGTTAATCGTAAGATGTCTCCAAAAACACCTCTTGCTGTTACAGCTGCTCCAGCACCAGCTCCTTGAATTACCAAAGGTTGTTCTTTGTATGCTTCTGTATAGATTTCGAAAATAGAATCGGAACCTTTTATTTGTCCCAATGCGCTACTGCTTGGCACAGAAATTAGTTTTACTTCCAAGATTCCTGTTTCTGTAGATAAATCGCCCACATAACGCAATACATGATTTTTTTGCTGATTGGCTTTGATGAGTTTGTAAGTTTGATCTAAATCTGTGACATTTTTGTTGAATTGCGGTAAACTAATTGCCTGTAAATGTGCTGGCAATAAGTTTTGAATTGTGATATCTGAGAATTCTTTTTTCAATTCCAATTCTCTAGCAAGGATCAATAGTTTACGCGCTACATCATTTCCTGATAAATCTTCACGCGCATCGGGTTCTGTATACCCTTTTTCTGAAGCTTGTTTTAGAACAGTACTAAATTCTACATCTTCCACAGAAAAAGTATTGAACAGATAACTCAATGAGCCTGAAAATACACCTCGGATTTTATTGATTTTTTCTCCTGATTTGTGCAATAATTTTATGGTGTCAATTAATGGTAAACCAGCTCCAACATTGGTTTCGTACAAATAATTTTTTTGATGCTTTTTCAGTTCTTTTCGCAACGTATCATAAAATGAGTACTCCACTGTATTTGCAATTTTATTTGCCGAAACCAAATCGAAGCCATTACTAACTAAACTTATATAATTATGAATAAATTCCTTGCTCGCCGTAGTGTCTACAGCAATTAAATTTTCTAGATGATTGTTTTTTGCGTAATCTATGATTTGTTGTACAGTATACGCTACTTTCTCCTTTGAAAATGTTTCTTCCCAATTGTCTGCAATACCATTTTTGTCCAGATATACATGTTGTGAATCTGCCACCGCAAATACATTTAGTTTGATGTTATTTTTATCTAAAAGGTCTTTTTTACTTTGTACAATTTGATCTAATAATGTTCCGCCAACCAATCCTTTTCCAAAGACTGCAATGTTTATTTTTTTAGAAATTCCGAAGATTTGTCCGTGTATAACATTGATTGCTTTGTGTAATTGTGATTTTTTTACCACCAAACTCACATTTTTGCCCGAAACTGTATTGTTAAATAGAATTGGAACAATTTGGTTTTTGATCAACGCATTGTAGGGTTTGTGAAATTCGCTCAAATCTTGTCCTACAATAGAAATTACTGCAACATCGTCAATGATTGAGATTCTATTCACATCTTTCGTATAGAAATCATTTTCAAATTCGCGCTCCAATGCAATAATGGCTTCAGAAGCTTTTTCGGCATCAATCACCAATCCAATTCCACGTTCAGACGAACCTTGTGAAATGATACTTACATTGACATCATTTTCTCCTAATGTTTTGAAGATTCTGGCATCTACTCCTACTCTTCCTAACAAACCTCTTCCTTCTAAATTGACCAATGCTACGTTGTCCAATACTGAAATCGATTTGATTCCTTTTGTTTTTACTTTTTGAGTGATGATTGTTCCTTCATCTGAACTATTGAAGGTATTTAAAATTCGTAACGGAATGTTTTTTTCTATGAGCGGCACAATGGTTTTTGCGTGTAAAATGTTTGCTCCAAAGTTTGCCAATTCATTCGCTTCATTAAATGAGAGTTCTTCTATTTTTTTTGCATCTGATACTAGATCTGGATTAGCGGTAAAAATTCCGTCTACGTGTGTGTAGTTTTGTAATTCTTCTGCATCTAAAAAGTTAGCTAATAAAGCTGCTGTATAATTACTTCCGTTTCTGCCTAAAGTAGTGGTTTCATTATTTTTATTAGAACCAATAAATCCTGTTACAATATTTACCGTTGTCCCATTATGTGATTTGAAATGATTGATCACATTTTTACGTGAAATTACATCTAATGGACGTGCATTTCCAAAAGCGTTATCCGTTTTTATTAAGTTTCTAGCATCTGTAAAATGAGCATTTACACCTTCTTTTTTGAGTAAGTTAGTGACTAATTTTGCTGAAATAATTTCGCCTTGCGATACTACTTGATCTTTTATTTTTTCACTATAATCACCCAATAGAGAAACTCCTTGAAACAAATTTTCGAGTGTTGTAAATTCCTCTGAAAAATCCAAAGATCTATCTATTTGACTTTGGTATGTTTTGAATGCTGTTAATTGATCATGATACGATTCTTTACGCGTTGCTTTCTCTAACATTTCCAACAACTCATCTGTAGCATTTCCACGGGCAGATAATACAACTGCAATGTGTTCTTGCTGCTTTGCTTTTTCTTTTATGATTTGAATCGTAGTTTTGATTCCTTTTCCGTTAGCGAGTGATTTTCCGCCAAATTTTAAAATCTTCATAGTCTTAAATTCTTGAGTGTTGTCCTATTTTATAGATGATTTTTGAACTTGAAATATGTTTCTGAGTAACAAGCTTAATTGTCCATATTCTATTAAAAATGCGTCGTGCCCATGAATGGATTGTATTTCATCATGATACACGTTTGTTTTGACACGTTTTAATCTTCTGTATGTTTCAATATCTTCGTCTGGCGAAAAAAATATGTCACTATTGATACTGATAATGTGAATGTTTCCTGTAATTTTTGAAGCAACTTTTTCTAGTGATTCTCGTCCTCTAGTAATATCAATCGTTTTTAAAAGTTGATTCATCACTTTGTAAGCTGATAATTGATAACGCTGTTGCAATTTTTTCCCATGATGAGCCAACCAACTTTCTGTGTTAAACATTTCTTTTTCTTTATCGTATGTCCTTTGAAATTTTACTTTGAGAGAGAATGGTGTACGATAGCACAACATGGCATGAATACGGGCATCTTCAATTGGATTTTTTGAATTTTCTAGGATGCGTTCTTGCAAAAAGCAATTGCCAATTAACCAATCAGTCGATTTCCAATCGGAAGCAATTGGAATTAAATTTTGAATCAGATTTGGTTCTAAAACTGCCATTTCCCAAGCAATTCCACCTCCTAATGATCCACCAATTGCTGCAAAAAGTCTATTGATTTCTAACTGCTCTAGACCTCTGATAAAAATTTTCGCAATATCTCTGGCAACAAAATCTTTGTAGAATTTGATCAATCCTGATTCTTTTGAAAATCCATTCCCTGGAATGTCAAAACTTAAAATTTTAAAATGATTTGTATCAATGCATTTGTCATCGCCAATCAACTTATTCCACCAACCATTTTCTCCTGTAACTTCAGAATTTCCCGTCAATGCATGATTGACTAATACAACTGGTACGTCTGCACTATCCGAACCTGTAAGCTGATAACTCAACTTTAGGCTTGGATAATACGCACCGCTTTCTGTAAAGAAATCTGAAATGGTAATATGTGCTATTTTCTGTCTCAAAATATATGCTTTATGATGCTGGAATTCCCGCGGTTATTTTTTCAAATACTGTTTGTAAATCTGTTTTTAAATCTTCTACATTTTCCAATCCAACAGATAAGCGAATTAAATCTTGTGTTACACCTGTAGAAGCTTGTTGTTCCGTAGTTAACTGTTGATGTGTGGTACTTGCTGGATGAATAATGAGTGATTTTGTATCTCCAATATTAGCTAGCAATGAAAATACTTTTGTTTCGTCAGCAATACGTTTTGCCGCTTCGTAACCTGCTTTTATTCCAAAGGTTACAATTCCGCTTTGTCCTTTTGGCAAGTATTTTTCAGCTAAATCTTTATAATTACTTGTTTCTAATCCTGGGTAATTTACCCAAGCCACCGCTTCTTGTGTTTGTAACCACTTTGCTAATTCTAAGGCATTTTCACTATGTTGTTTGATACGAATTGGTAAAGTTTCCAATCCTTGAATGATTTGAAAAGCATTAAATGGACTCAGAGCTGAACCAAAATCGCGTAAACCTTCAATACGTACTTTTGCAATGAAAGCTGCCTCTTTTAATGCTTCGCTATAGACCAATCCATGATATCCTGCAGATGGTTCTGTAAATTCTGGAAACTTTCCGTTCGTCCAGTCAAAAGTTCCTGCATCTATAATTGCACCTCCTAGTGCAGTTCCGTTTCCGTTGATATATTTTGTGAGTGAGTGAATGACAATATTTGCGCCGTGTTTGATAGGATTCAATAAATATGGTGTGGCAATTGTATTGTCGACAATTAGTGGAAGTTTGTTTGCTTTGGCTTGTGCAGAAATCGCTTCTATGTCTAATACATCTAATTTTGGATTTCCTAGTGATTCAATGAAAACAGCTCTTGTGTTTTCTTGTACTGCATCTGTAAAACTGTTTGCTTCTGCTGGATCAACAAATGTAGTCGTAATTCCGAGTCTTGGCAGCGTAACATTTAATAAATTATAAGTTCCTCCATATAAACTATTGGAAGCTACAATATGATCGCCCGCTCTTAACAACGTAAGTAAGGTTGTAGCAATTGCCGAAGTTCCTGAAGCCGTAACTACAGCTGCAATTCCTCCTTCTAAAGCTGCCAAACGTTGTTCTAAAACATCATTTGTCGGGTTATTGATTCTTGTGTAAATATTACCTGGTTCTGCTAAGGCAAATAAGTTCGATGCATGATCTGAATTGTTAAACACATATGCTGTCGATTGATAAATTGGAACTGCTCTTGTACCTCCATTTTGTGTAGTGTCGTGTCCTGAATGTAATGCTTTTGTTGCGAATTGTTGTGTACTCATTTTTTTGATTTTTGTGTGTTATTATTTTTTCTGTCTTTTTGTTAATCTGTTTTTTGTTAGTTTGTTTATCTGTGAATTTGTTGATTTGTTTGTTTTTTCAACCAATAAAAAAAGGTCCTTTTGGAAGCGTATTACCAAAAGGACCTTTTTCATAAATCTAATAAATGGGTTAGTATTTATCTGGAACTTTTCGATAATAGCAAATTTGGCTACAGCACATCATGCACATAGCCATCATACAACAACACATTGTCATTGTAGTTTTAAATTCTGCTATTTGAAAAATTTGATTCATTGGTTTTTTGAAAAAAAAATTAACTTAAAATATAATCATGAAAAAAGCCTCTGCAATTGCAGAGGCTTGAATTTATTGATAGATGCTTTTTTAAAGTTAGCTAAATACAATAGTTGTCCTCTGCGGCATTTCTGCTACACATCATACAACACATCATATTTGAAACTTTAATAAACATTTTTCGTCTTTGTTTGGCACAAAGGTAAAGTCATAATTATTTAATATCCAAATGTTTTTCAAAAAAAATCTATTTTTAACAGTTTTGTAACGAAATATGAATTTATACTTTTTTGTTGTTTGTATCTAAGTAGATTTTTATACATTTGCACCTGTTTTTGAGGAAAAATTTGAACTGATTGCAACCTCAAGTCTTGAATGAGTCGAGACGTTAAAAAATGCTAAAGCAGTAATTTTCTACTTCTTTAGCCGACAAAGCAATCGCTTTTTATTTTTCTTATCATTTATAATTTTTTAAAAGAAGATTTATTATGTCATATTTTTTTACCTCTGAATCGGTTTCAGAAGGACATCCAGACAAGGTAGCAGATCAAATTTCTGATGCTTTAATTGATAATTTTTTAGCATTCGATCCTGAATCAAAAGTAGCTTGTGAAACATTAGTAACAACAGGGCAAGTTATTTTAGCTGGAGAAGTAAAATCTAACACGTATTTAGACGTACAAAAGATTGCTAGAGAAGTAGTTAATAAAATTGGCTATACAAAAAGCGAATATATGTTTGATGGGAATTCTTGTGGTGTTTTATCGGCAATTCACGAGCAATCTGAAGACATTAACAGAGGTGTTGATAGAGAAACTAAAGAAGAGCAAGGAGCTGGTGATCAAGGTATGATGTTTGGCTACGCTACTAAAGAGACTGAAAACTTAATGCCTTTAGCCTTAGATTTATCACATTTAATGTTGATTGAATTGGCTGCTTTACGAAGAGAAAACAAAGAGATTACTTACTTACGTCCAGATGCGAAAAGTCAGGTAACTATTGAGTATAATGATGATAATGTTCCTTCAAGAGTTGAAGCAATTGTAATTTCTACACAACATGATGATTTCGACGAAAGTGACGAAGTGATGTTAGCTAAAATTCGTAAGGATATCGTTGAAATTTTAATTCCACGTGTAAAGGCGAAATTGAAGCCAGAAATTCAAGCATTATTTGGAGATGATATTAAATATCACATTAACCCAACTGGAAAGTTTGTAATTGGTGGACCACACGGAGATACTGGATTGACAGGTAGAAAGATTATTGTAGATACATACGGAGGAAAAGGTGCTCACGGTGGTGGAGCTTTTTCTGGAAAAGATCCAAGTAAAGTAGATAGAAGTGCTGCGTATGCAACACGTCACGTAGCTAAGAATTTAGTAGCTGCTGGAGTTGCTGATGAAATTTTAGTACAAGTTTCATATGCAATTGGAGTTGTAGAACCTATGGGAATTTTTGTTGATACTTACGGAACTGCAAAAGTTAATTTAACTGATGGAGAAATTGCTGAAAAAGTAAAAGAAGTATTTGATATGCGTCCTGCAGCAATTGAGAGTCGTTTAAAATTACGTACACCAATGTACAGCGAAACGGCTGCTTACGGACATATGGGACGTAAAAACGAAGTTGTTTCTAAAACATTCGTTACTCCTTATGGTGAAAGCAAAACCTTGGATGTTGAGTTATTTACTTGGGAAAAATTAGATTACGTAGACAACGTAAAAACAGCTTTCGGATTGTAAGATTCTGAGCTTAGTTATATATTAAAAAAGTCGCTTCTATTGCTATGGAAGCGGCTTTTTGTATGTATATCAGTTTCGTTTAGAATAAAATAGTATCTTTAGCCTAGCTACATTCATTAAATTATCAAATAATTTAAACCTTTAAAAAGATTGATTTCGTTCTGAAATACAGTCAAAAAATGTATTATACTTACTATGAAAAAAATACTATTGATGTTCTCGCTTTTGATGAGTACATATACAATACATGCCCAATTCTCAGAAAATCATGCTATTTATGGAACTACAGGATTAGACTTTGGAAATTACTTTGGAGCTAATTTTGGATTGAATTATACTTATCAAGAAAAATATTCTTTTCGACTAGAAGGAACTATACGCGCTCGAAGTTCGGCATCTGAACCCGATGATTTTAGTGTTGGAATTGGAAGAGCGCTTTCGCTAGGTTTAGCAGGACCTTATGACAATATACGAACGACACAATTGTTGGTTGGTAGAATTTACAAACTGAATCCAAAAGGCACCATCCGACTCAACATATCAGTTGGAGTTGGCTTCGCAACGATTAGTCAACCTGAAAATTGGCAAAGAGCTGATCATTTTCTTTTCTTTGGTGATAACTATACTTGGGATACTTATAAATATAATACTATAAACTTTATCATTAGTCCTAAAATAGAATTTCCATTTACACGACATTATGGTCTCACACTTTCACCTATGGTACAGATAAATAAAGGACGAACGTATGTAGGTATTGGTATAGAACACATGTTTGGATTGCTACGGAAACGAAATAAATAGCATTGAGTTCATAAAAAAAACCGTCTCTTTGTTTTATAGAAACGGTTTTTTATCGTTAAACATAACCTGATACACTGGCATTGTTTTTTAATAGCACTCAAAATTGCAGAATAGCATTCATAATTTTAAAAAAAATAGCATCAAGTGAACTTTTTTTGGTAAGAACACCATTATTTGAAGCACCAAAAGACATTATTCACAGTTTTTATTGTAATAATTAATAAGAGTTTCTAAACGTACCTTGTCGCGTTCTTCTTTATCTAAGAATTTTTCAAAAAAAACACTGCATTTACTTAACTCAGATATCAATTCTTCATATTCTTTTGTGGTTCTAACATATCCGTAATATGTATCACTAATCACAAAAGGCGTATTTCTCCAATTTGTAGGATCGTGTTCATATAATTTTACCTTTCCTTTGTTGATGATAACGTCCATTGCTGTATACGAAATTGGATTGTTTGGTGTTAGCATAACCATTTCTTCTACATAAAAATCGCGTGCTTTACGGTAATGGTGTAATTGATATATTTCATCATATGGAAATATTACTTTTTCACCATTGATTTTCTTTACGTGTATGTATCCTATTTTATTATATTTCCTTGAAAAACGAATTTTCTTAGTATATATGGTATCTTGATTTTTTAATACAATGAAACTACTTTCGGATAAATTTGGCGTTTGTCTATTTGATATTGAAGCACAACCATAAAGAATACAAAGTATACATACATTCCATACTATTTTGAAGTTGATTTTCATATGTTCTAGTGTTTTATTCACAATGTGCATTGTAGTACATGATTAATTTTTTGAGTTCTTTTTTACGACGTTGTTTCCTTTCGGTGAATTTTTCACGAAATGCTTGACATTTGTCCATGGCTTTAAGTACTTTTTTATGCCGAAAACCATTTGCATATCCATAATATATATCACTAACTACAAAGGGTAAATCGGGACGAAATCCAGGATCATGTAGATACAAACGCATTTTTCCCTGATTGATGATAATGTCCATTTCTTGGTGAGTATCTCTATATGTAGGATCTTCTTCTACAATTTCTTGAACGACTTTTCTATTTTTTCGATCATAATAATGTACTTGATATATTTGATCGTACTTATACTTTTTTTCTTGACTATTTTCTCCTTGTCCGTTTTTGACAACTACCCAACCAAGATTTGAGAAACGTTTCGTTCCTGCTATATGATCACCATAAATGGTATCTTTTGTATTGAGAATGATAAAACTCTTTTTTCGTTCTGAGATTGGTAAAGATGTACACGAAATACTAATGAGATAGAGAATACTACTCAACAGCACAAATTTTAGCCTATGACACATTGTTGTTTTTTGTTTTAAAATTAGAAAAGTTAGTCATGCTAAAACATACGATGTTTTGCGTAGTTTTTTAGGATACTATAAAAATCATAACTTTGAAGTTTTCCAATTGATTACATTCATGATGACCACCAAAACCGAAAATTCGATCATTTTTGATATCGAAACACTAGAGCGACCAACAAAATTAGTAGATGAAAAAGTATTTAGTGAGATTGTACAAACCTTTTCTTCAAAAATAGAATACTTACCAAATGCTGACGAAAAGTTAATTTCTGGCGGATATCACTCTTTTTTGTATGGTTTATATTTAGCTTATTCTGAGCATAGACCTTTTACGCTTTCGCCAGATATGATTTGGCTTCTAGTTTTACAGGGAATATCTAATCATGTAAATTTTTCACATAAAACTAAAGAAGATCTTTTTCCTCAGTTGACAGAAAAAAAGACGCTCAGCATTAGAAATGACAAGATCATTCTTGGAAATCCTGATAGTCCTTGGCATGAAACAACCTCAACATTTAGCGATGAAATAGAAAATATTGTCGGTTCGGAGATGATTTCTGAATTACGCGCTGATTTTAGCACTACAAATCTTGCCTCTAAAGTGGTTAGTGAAATTACAATCATGGATGCGTTTAAAGCGTATTTTGAATATGAAATAGCCGTTTGTATTTGTGGAATTCCCGAAATGAAACTAGAAGGTTCTGCTGCAGATTGGAATAAAATGTTAGACAAACTAAACGTTTTAAACAAATACAATATGACTTGGTGGTATGATGATTTACAACCTATCATTACTAACATTAAACAAACTGCAGAAGGAACTATTGACAATGATTTTTGGATGCAGATTTTTAAAGTTCACACTATCGATGATTATGGAGAACCTAAATGTATTGATGGTTGGATTACAAAGTTTTTCCCATACAATCGTCAAGGAGAAAGAATCGATTTAAGAACCGTTCACGGTTTGAATGTAGAAAGTATTTTTGAAGAATTGCCAAAGCAAATTGCAACTGTAAATTTTAAACATCTACTCTGTGGTGTTGATGGCACTATTTTAGAAGAAACTCCGATGGAATATTGGGGCGGATTTACCGGAATTATGCAAGAACACGACACGCAATTTCTAAAACCACAAATCAATTGGTTTATCAGTCATCAAACAAAAGAGTTTGAAAAAGAAATTGATCCTGAAATAGAGAATCATGAATTTTATACTCCTTCTCGGAAATACTACAACTTAGTTGAAATTCCTGAAGAAGTTTTCGATGAACCTAAATGGATGTCATTGAGATTAAGTTTTAGAGGTAACGTAATTATTCCTGAGAAATTCAAAGAACTAAAAATTAGTTTGCTTATTATTAATGGAACAATTGACGAAGATACAATTGAACGCTTAAAATCATACTTTGATTCTGAACAAACAAGTATCTATATAAATGATAAGACTTTGTATAAAAAAGATGAAATTCCAGTCGATTACGAAACTCAATTAATAAATATCAAAAAAAATTACACGACTGCTATTGAGAGTTTACAACCTAAAGAAGGCATAATGTTAATGATTGTTGAGAACCTTCAGAAGGAAGCAATTGAACATCAAAATCAAAACTTTTCAGAAGTACATCACAAAGCATTAATTGATTATTTGAAAGAGAATTTAATTAATGGAACATTGTTCGACGATGATGAAATTAAAAAAATTAATTTGACCCTAAAACGATTGGCAATCAGAAAAACTCCTTGTATCCAGGAAGAAAAATATAATTACTTAAGAAATAGAATTGTAGATTTTTATGTGCTTTACGGTTCTGTTGTAGAGACAGAAAAACTTGATTTTATACTTTAACATGTAAATTTTAACATAAAAAAACGTAATAAATCTATCTAAGAGAATACTAACAGTACAAAAATTACACATATGCATCCACCAGAACGTAATAAAGGTATTCTATTAATTGTTTTAGGAATTTTATTCATCTCCGTTTCACAAGTCATTTCACACTACATAAAAGTTTCAGACTTTATAAGCGGTTTGTGTAAAGGTGTCGGAATTGGAATCTTAATAATCACTATTTTAAGATTTATTCGCCCAAAGAGATTAACATAAAAAGTGTTCATAAAGTAAATTTACTACTATATAAACATTAGATATTTCCCTATTTTTGAATGCATTCAAAATTGAAAAACATGTCAAAAAAAGTTCATTGGGGAATTATAGGATTAGGGAAAATTGCCATTAATTTTGCTACCGATTTACAACTTTCTGAAACAGCTATACTTCATGGAGTTGCCTCTAGAAGTCAAAAAAAAGCGACTATTTTCGCTAAAAAATATAACGCGAATAAAGCTTATGACTCCTATGAAGCGCTCGCCAACGATCCTGAAATTGATGTCATTTATATTGCCACACCACATGTGTTTCATTACGAAAATACCTTATTGTGTCTACAAAAAGGCAAAGCAGTTTTGTGTGAGAAACCCATGGGAATCAACTCAAAACAAGTGCAAACAATGATTCAAGAAGCAAAATCGCGAAAGCTATTTTTGATGGAAGCTATTTGGACACGTTTTATGCCTTCTTATAAAAAAGTACTAGAACTTTTAGACGCGCAAACCATCGGCGATATTATCAGCGTGCATGCAGATTTTGGATTTCTTGGAAAATTCGATCCAGAAAGTCGTTTATACAACAAAGATTTAGCTGGCGGATCTTTGTTAGATATTGGACTCTACCCTATTTTTTTAAGTCTATTAGTATTAGGAATTCCTACCGATATAAAAGCAATGGCACGTATGACAGAAACTGATGTTGATAGTTTTTGCTCGATGTTATTCAGCTACAAAAACGGAGAAAAAGCCATCTTAGAATCTACTATAGAAGTTGATACACCTACAGAAGCATTCATTCACGGTACAAAAGGTTCTATAAAACTACATCGCCGTTTTCATCATGCTGGCACCATCACTTTATACAAAGACGGACAAGAAACTATTTTTGAACTTCCACATGCAGGAATTGGCTATATTCATGAAATTGAAGAAGTAAACGCTTGTATTTTGAATGGTGAAACGGAAAGTGAAAAACTACCGTTAGAATTTAGTCAAAACTTAATTGAAATTATTGATCGCGTGAAGTCGGAAATTGGTTTAAAGTATTCCGCTGATTAGATAAAAAAACTACTATTTGACGCTTTTTTAGTCAAAATTGATTGTTTTTCGGTAAAATTCTGCTGTTTTCAAGACTAAAAGTATTTCTTACTATATTTTAAATTATCTTGAGAACGTATAAATGATTCATGCTTGAAACAAATTCAACGATGATTCGTCTTATATACGTAAAACCAAAATATAGCATTAACACCAGTTTTTTAAATTGAATACCATTTCTATTGAAACATACCGAAACGAGTACACGGGAAACAATTATTACGGAATTTTAATTGATGGTATTTCTTTGGAAGAACATGCTCTAAAAAATAGTTTCAAAGACATTATTCCTGGTTTGGTATCTACATTTTTAAATTGGTTAGACGATCCGCAAGAACAAAAAATTGTTTGGGAACGCGCTTTGCCAGAACCATATACAAAAACAAACTTACCTATTTTGATGTGTGGTGACGATCTTGATCTTTGGTGTACCGTAATTATTGCCGAAGTAGAGACTGACGACGATTATGTGTATTGGAATAAAATTGGTCATGATGTTGGTGATGACAAAAACATGCCAGCTTCTATTGGCACAACTGTAGATTGGTTTTCAGGCGAAACATTAGTATTTAAAAGAAAGGAGTATGAGTCTGTATTGAAGTCTTTTAAAAAATATCTCGATCGTTCATACGAAGGAAAATTATATCAAGAAATTTCAAGCTAAATCATAGATTGTGCGCAAAGAACTCATCTCAAATATCGTTTTAGTTGTATTACTTATTGCAATCAGTATTTCTGCATTTGTTACGTATTCATTTGAAAATGAAAGAAGAAGTAAAAAAGCAGATCTCATTGAGCTTTCTGATATTAAATACGGAATGTTCAATGTAGATGCTTGGGAAGAACAATTTGCTGAAATCATTACCAAAAAATTGAAAGAACTTAAACTTTCTGGCGACGACCGAAAAGAGGCACGTACAAAGATTGAAACTTTCTTATATGAATCTATTGATAAGTTTGAAATTGCTTATAAAGCTGAAAATGATCGCAAAGCAAACTACGGATTTTCATTGCGAAATTTAGGCGCTGACTATTTTGAAATTTTTGGTCAACTAAAAGAGCATGTTCCAGTCATTACAGAAGATATCCTTGATTTCCTTGAAGATGAAGAGAATCGAAAAAATATCAAAGCGTATATTTTAAAACAAATCAACTCGTATACGGAAGGTACTTTTGCAAAAATTAACTACACAAAATACAATCACATTTTAGCTAATTATAATGCTAGTAATGGAGAAGATTGCAAAGCTACTATCAGCAAAGAATTAATGATTATAAACGGCATACAAAATACGACAAACACGATCTTACTAATTGCATTTATTGGTATTGTTTTGATAATTTTATTCAACAAAAAACAATCTAAATTCAAGAATACGATATACATTTTAGCGGCAATTCACGCACTGGTTTTGGGTGTTTTTCTTCCAATGATTGCTATTGATGCGCGCATTTCTTCTATGGATTTACAACTTATGGGCGAATCTATTTCGTTTACAGATCAAGTGTTGTATTACAAAAGTAAAAGCATCATGGAAGTTTCTAGTGTGATGCTTTCTCAGGGAAAAATTAAAGTACTACTGGTAGGTATTTTAGTCGTATTGTTTAGCGTGATTTTCCCAATTTCAAAATTGATTTCAAGTATTTTATACGTTTATAAACCTTCGTTAAAGAACAATAAAATCATTCGGTTTTTAGTCTTTAAAAGCGGAAAATGGTCAATGGCAGATGTCATGGTTGTTGCAATTTTTATGGCATATATTGGCTTTACAGGAATTATTTCAAGTCAACTCGGACAATTGGAAAACAGCATTCAAGATTTAGAGATTCTCACTACCAACAAATCTGAACTGCTAAACGGTTTCTTTTTCTTTATGGGATTTGTTATTTTGAGTATATTTATCTCACAAAGTCTTCAAAAGGCAACAAAAATCAATCTTTCTTCACATGAAAATTGAACACTACAAATCAGAAGGTATTAATTTTACATTTCATGTTCGAAAAAATACTGCAGCGCCATGTCCGCATTGCGGAATTCCTGCCTGTGGTAAAGAAGATATTCTTTGGTATAAAGATGAAGGTAAACGAATTGCAATTATTTATGACGGAAGCAATCTTGATATGTTGATTGAAGATTTTTTAACCCAAAATAACCATCAGATAGATTATTCTGAACTTCCAGATTTCATAAGAGCGCATAATGAACTTCGCGATTGGGCAGATTTTGATAGTCTTCATGGATATCCGCTTGATATTGATGATTTTTTAGTCTGTTTAACATTACTTTTCACTGTCAGGTCTTTAGAAAAATGGAACCTCCAAGAAGAACTTGAAAACATGAAACAATTAGCATTGGAAGCGAAATCAAAAAACACTACACTCAAAATTGCTAGAAGCTGATTTTTTTAGATTGAGAATCTTTCCACATCATATAAAACAACGTATCATTACCATAAAAAAAGCCTTTCCAAAACGGAAAGGCCTTTGTGTAGCTATTCAATAAACTTATAAATTATATTTTATTCCAAAAATGAGATAACGCGGCTGAATAAAATATTCGCTCGTACTCGTAAGGAAGTTATTTGAATTATCTTGATTTAATGATTTTGTATTCAGCAAATTGGTTCCGCTTACTGAATATTCCCATTGACTGTCTTTTTTCTGATACGATAATTCTGCTTTTAAGAAGTTGTAACTATTGATAGTTCGTTCTTCATTTTTGTAATTGAAATACGAATAATCAGCAGTAAAAATAAAGCTCTTTAAGAAATACGCATCTACATTTACAAACGGACTGCTTGTAATGAAACGATTGGAATTATTTCCTTGATCGTATTCGTTAATTGATAGATTGTACCCAACTTCGATGTTTGGTGCGTTTCTAAAGTTTGTACTTACTCGTGTTTGATACGATTGTGTAAAAGATTCGTTGACACTTCGATTTCCGTTGATTTCTTGTGTAAATTTTGATAAAGAAACTGTTCCGCCAACAGATGCTTTTATTTTTCCGAATGTACGTTCAAATCGACCGTTTGCTGAGAATGTTTCATCTGCAAAGTTAGAGTTAAAAGGCGTAGAAACACTGTTAGTACTTAAAATATCTGGATCTCCTGGATTTGCTCCTGGAATCGTTAAGAATTGCGAACGATTTCGAATTGGATCTACTCTTTTATTGTAATTCACAAACGCAAATATGTTGGTGTAATTGAACAGATTGAAACTAAAGTAACTCAAATTTAAATTGTGCGACAATGCATTTTCTAGTTGTCTATTTCCTCTAAATAATGAATTGTAATTATTAAAAACCAATCCTTCTGCCAAGTTATTTACATCTGTAAAATCTGTTTGCATTTGGTAATTAAAATTAATCGTCTCCGAGTTTTTCAGTTGTACCAAAATATTCATGTCTGGTAAAAAACGTGTAAAAGTTTCTTTGAACTCAGAATCAAATTGTGTGTTTTTTGTGCTGTACGCATGTGCTGTAATTCCTGGTGTAAACGTGAATTTTCCAGATTTTATTTTATAATGCAATCCAAGATATGTATCACTAAAATTATATGTTACATCATTGATTACCGTTTGTTGTGGCGCAGCTAAAGGCAACTTGCTTCCACTGTCTAACAACTGAAAGATTTCCGAATTAAATTCTTGCGTACTTAGTGTTGTTCCTGCCATAATGTTGATATTGCTTTTTTGATTCAACACATACCAATAATCCAATCGTGCATCTAGTTTGTTTGTTTCTACGCGTTTATCTTGAGCAATATCTAAGAATGATTGCGCAGTATTTAAATCTAGTACATCTGTGAAACGGAATTGTTCACTTTGTGCCAATCGTGCGTTGTAAAAAGGATCTTCGTTTTGCAATAAATGCTGTGCTTCAAACGCAAATATATGATTGTCATTTAATGTATAATAATAATTTAAATTTTGATTTAAGCTGAATGGATTCTGCGACTGACGTTCGTCAATATTTCCTAATAAAGACGAAAAGAAATCCTGTGTTTCTGTTTGTTGCGATACTTTTGAAAACACATCGTAATCCAATTGGTTATTTGCATTTGGTTTATAACTAGAGCTCAACTTGAATAATCCTAAATCACTTTTTTGTCGTGTTGTTGTCGTTGTGATTTCGTCAGGTGTACTTTCATCAATGTAATTATTGATACTGTTTTCTTGCAATTCTGTTCGCGAACCTGAATAAATCGCAAAACCGCTGATATCCCAAGTTTTTTTCGGAGAATAACTAAAGTTTGCAGCTCCAAATTTTGAATCTATCGCTTTGGCTCTATTGTTTCGCAAGGTTAAAAATCCAATATCACTAGAAGCGACATTAAAATTAGTCCCTGTATTTCTTCCTGCACCTCTAAATCCACCAGAAAATTTAAAATAGTCACGTCGTGTAAACGGAATTGAACCTATATTATTAAAATCAGTAATGATGTTAACACTATACTTCGGACTGTAGTAAAATAACCTTGGATTTGCTACATAGCGTTCTTCTGGACCTAATCCACCTGTGATTTCACCAAACCAGAAGTTTTTCTTTCCTTCTTTCAGTTTAATATTAATCATCACATTATCTTGATCGTTCCCAAGACCTTTTAACTGTGAGACTTCATTGCTGTTTTTTAATACTTCTACCTTATCAATAGCATCTGCAGGGATATTTTTGGTTGCCAATTTACTATCGCCATCAAAAAAGTCTTTTCCTTCTACCATGACTTTAGTTACGTCTTTTCCTTCTACTTTTATTTCGCCTTCATCATCGACCTCAACGCCGGGTAATTTTTTTAGCACATCGCCCAGTTTTTTCTCGGAACCGTTTTTAAAGGAATCCGCATTATATACAATTGTATCTCCTTTAATGGTTACTGGCATTTCATAGGTAAGTTCTACAGCTTGCAATTCATTATCGGCTTTGAGTACAAAATCTTTTGTTACATCTGCTTCTTTGGTTGTTATAGAATCGTTTATCGTAGCCAAACCTATAAAACTTACCTTAATTGCATAGGTTGTATTTTTTTTGAGCGCCAGTCGAAAACGACCTTCATTATTTGTAATTCCGTATGATTCTAATGTATTCGTTGTTTTGTTCAATGCTATTACATTGGCGAGTTCCAAAGGTTTTCCCACTGTATCTTTTACGACGCCTTCAAATTTAATTTGGGCAATAGTAGCCTGTGCCGTGAAACACAGCAGTAACAATAATATATTTTTCATTGATTTAGTTTTCTTCTGATTAGTTGGCCAGCTTCGTGAAGTTTTAGCCTCTGCCTCTACCTCTTCCGCCTCGACCACGGCCGCGCATGTTGCGCATTTCTTCCATTTTCTTTTTTACGATATCATTGTATTCTTTACGCTTAACTTCTTTCCCTTTTGTTGGTTCTTCAATTGGATCTTTTTCTTCTGGATTCATCACAATTTTAGAACAAAGAATTGTTGTTTTATACGCGTTTACTTCTAATATCAGTCCTGGTAAGCCCCAATATTCGCCTGGACCTTGATTTACAGGAATATCAAGAGTGTACCAAGCTGTGACCAATATTTGCTTTGGAATATCTATTTGACTCAACGGATCTTTCGCTGCTTTTATAGAATCTTCCTTTTTTTCTTCTGCGGTTTTATTTTCATCTCTATTTCGTCTTCTCGGGCGCATTGCTCTAAAATCAAGTTCATCAACTTCTTTGGTTGCAGTTGCTTTGAAACAAAGGTATTTTCCTATCTGTTTTGTTTCACCTTCCATTTTCCATTCTAGTTTTGGCAAGCTGTCCTTGATTAAGAATTTCTTTCCAAAAAACTCTTTCGATTCAAGAACTACACCTTTTCTAACATCTTTGTATTGTTTTCCTTGAGAAAAATTCCCCATCATCATACGTGCAAATCCGCCTCTTCCACCTTGTCCTGGCGCTTCAATTTTTTCTTCTTCCTTGTATACAGATGCTGTTTGATTGAAATCTAGAATGTATACCTTTTCTAAGAAACCTTTCATTCGTTCTTGGATACGCTTTTTCTGCTCAGCAGACATTTCGCGTCCACCCCAATTCATGTCCATTGTTGTTTTGGATTGGTAGTAAGCCTTTCCTTGAAAATTTTGAGCAAATACACCAGTTGTGCATAAAACTAAGCTCCAAAGTAGTAATTGTTTCATCTGTTAGGTCTTTATTTTTTTACATTACGTATTATGTTAGTACGCAACAATTTTAAAAGTTACACTTTTTAACTCCTTTTAGACCTTTATTTTCTACTAAAGTTTAATTGTGATTTGTTAAAATTCTCTTTTTTATGCGAAAAGCTATTTAAATGAGTCTCTTTAACAGAATGGTCACCGTTTTCACTTCGCCTTCTTTGGTTTTTAATTTTAGCTTCAACTTCTTATTTTTTTGTTTTAAAAGTTTTCTACATGCACGAATATCTTTTGCGACAACATCATTAATTTCGAGTACTTCATCTCCTTCTCTTATTCCTTTTTGATAGGCTTCAGCTACAGAAACTACATTTGAAATTGTAATTTTCCCTTCTTCATTTACCAATGAAAGTCCACTACGTGGAAATTCAAAAGCATTTGCATATGTTTTATTAGGCTGCAAATAGATTTTTTGATTTTTATAATCTAAAATACTATGAAATTTATTGATGATTTTTATGCCAAGAATTCCTGTATATTCTTTAGAAGCCATTACTCCTGCCTTGCTATTGGATAAATCTATTGGCATTTCTCCAAATTGAAAATCGCCCATTTTTACTGCTTTTACTTTGCCAATTTTGAAGTTGGAAGAAGTTGTTAAGCTTTCCGCTTTGTTTTCAATTGTTTTTCCTACCAAACTTTCTATTTTCTTCTCTTTTACAAATGGTGTATTTAGTAGAAACGTCATGTTGGCCCCAGAATCAAATAGAAAATTCCCTAAGAACTTTTGGTTATTTTCCAGTGTAAATTCAAGTTCAACTTGCGGAATTTGACTATAATCAAAGGTAGCATCAAGTATTTTATATTGGTCTTTACCTTCTATTTCATCAACCGAATTATACAATTTGATGAATTGTGCATCATAGTCTATTTGCGTTACAAATTGTTGCATGATGTTATTTCCAATAATTCCATCAATTTTTTGATTGCTTTTTTTTGACAAACGATCTAAATCTACTAAAACTATATGTGCACCACTTAAAGTAACATCCTGAATGTGTACTGTTTGCGACAAAGCAATATGATACATTTCTGTTCCTGCCGCGCCTTCCGTGGGTTGCTCATAATTTGCCGTTACTCCAATCTTTTTAGCCGTAGTTTCATCTAGTACTACTGTAGAAGCTCCTGTGTCAAACACAAAATTCAATGCTTCTTCATGATCATTTACTTTTACTTTGATGAACATTAGTCCATCATTCTCAAAAGGAATTGTAGCTACTTGTGCCTGAATACATGACATAAAAATCATCATGCATACGACACTTATTGCTAGGGAAAACTTTCTATTTGATTTCGTTATATTCATTTCTTAACCGCCAATTTCTATTCTAATTTCATTGCCATCATCTCTTCCATTTCCACGGTAGCGTTCCATCATTTCTTTCGATTTTTTTCTCATGATTTCTTCAAACTTTGCTTCCGTCACTTCTTTTCCTTTTGTGGGTTCTTTGATAGCTATTTTATCTTTAGGATTCATTACTATTTTACTACATACAATTGTTTGTGATCCATCATTTACTTCTAAAATCAATCCTGGCAATCCCCAATACATTGCTGGTCCTGCATTTACAGGAACTTCAGGTGTATACCAAGCTGTGATCGTTATTGTTTCTTTCGTAGTTTCTGGTTTTTCTGATTTGCTATCGTTGAACGAAACAGATTCTATTCTTTCTACTTCTGTAGTACGTGTTGCTTTAAAACATTGATACTGACCGATGAATTTCGTTTCTTTCTCCAGTTTCCAGTCAGTTTCTTTTAATTTATCTTTTACTAAAAACTTTTTCCCTAGAATCTCTTGCTCATTAGCATACCGTTTTTCTTTTGTGTTTTTGTATAATAAAGCAGATTCGCTATCGCCCATAACCATAATTTGCATTCCGCCAGCGTTTGGTGTTGGCGCTGCTAACTTCTCTTCTTGTTTATACATAGATTCCGAAGCTGTGAATGTAAGTTTATATTCTTTCTGAAATTGTTTTTGTAGCATTGCATTCAGCTTTTCTTGCATTTCTTTATCAACTCCTTGATTAATGGCAACACTGTCCATTTTAAAGTCCATTTTCATACTTGTTTTATACGTTGCTACACCTTGAAAGTCCTGTGCGTTTACTAATGCATTTACCAACATACATACAAGTATAATGATTGATTTTGTATAGTTTTTCATAATTACTTAATGTTTTTGTTTTTTGATGGTACAAATATGAGTTAGAAAACTATAGATTTCAGTTAACGAACGTTAACGAGTGTTAAGCACAAAAAAAGTCTTTACAATTTCTTGCAAAGACTTATAATCTATAAATCGTTTGATTACTTACTCTAGAAGATTATGAATAACATCTTTAGTATTTGTTAATACAATTTTACGATCAGTTTCCATATCACCTAAATACCGAATAGTGTCATCTTTTATAATTAACAAATGTGGAAAACCACTAATTCCTAAGCTGTCGCGAATCATTTCAAATTTTTCTGCAAAAACGGTTTCATAATCATAATTAAGTGTTTTTATGGTTGCCAGTGTTTTTTCTCGTGTATCATTCTTCAATGGAACGTTTGCACTATAAAACTGCACGTTATCATTTCCTTCAAAGTCTTGTTTGAGTTTTTCAAATATTGGAAACTCTTCAAAACAAACACCACAAGACGTTGTCCACAAATCAATTACTGTCATTTCTTTATCAAATTTCACCTTTTGTTGGTTTAATGAATAATAAGAAATTTCGGGAGCTTTTCTATTTTGAAAAGCATCCGTATTTCTAAAATAATGAATTGAATTGGGTAGTATAAATACACAAATAAATACAAGCAGTAAAGGGAAATACATAAATTGCGTTTTCTGTTTTCTCGCCCAACTTCCCATGAAGGTACTTGCTGGCATCATAAAAAGATAAAAAGTCATTTTAGTTGTTAATGCTCTCTCTGAAAATATAAGAACCAATAAAAGGTTTAATGTCATCAAAAAGAATAAACTTACATTCCTTGCATTAGATTGCTCTTTTCTGGCCATCCAATAGGATACTAAAAAAAAAGTAATGCATGTAGCAGGAAAAATTCTTGGATGATATCCATTAAAAATAACTCCGTAAAATAAGTAAATACACATTCCTAACAAGGAATTCAATATGTAGGTGCCGTATTTTTTTCTAGTCTCTTTTTTCATAGTTTATCCCAAATCAGGTCTACATAAACTTACACAAGGATTACTCCAAAACCAACCACAATCTCTTTTGGTTTTTTCACATGCACCATCTCTACCGTCACAAGGTCCATCTAAACAACCAAATCCCCAATCACAATCGCATTTAGGTTTTTCATCTGGATCAGGATCTGTTAATTCAGGAACACCTTCTAAATCTCTTTTTTCAATAATTCCATTTCGATCTACGTCTTCCAAGTAACCAAAAGCGCTTACTACAAAACGTTGTGTCCAACCATATTTTGCATATGCTTCTTCCCGTAGACGCTCTAAATACGTTCTTTCTTTGTCAGTTAAATTAATCTCAAAATTTGCTTTGTTAACAAATTCTTGAAATTTATTCATGAGTTCACGTTCACCTTCACTCAAATCTAAGGAATTTAATTGTAAGAATTTATCTTGCCAAATTTCTTTTTTCCTTTCAGCTGATAAAGTCCTGTACATCGCACGTTGCATTTCGTTTGGATATTTTATAATATCTGCACGATTCATCTGCTGAATTGATTTTAAATGTTCCTTGACATACGCGTCTACTTGATCATCACAACTGTAACACGTTTCTTCTTGACTGCAACTAACAAGAAAAAATATTCCTACGAAGTATACAATGAGTTTTTTCATATTATACATTTTTTAAAATTGGTTAGGCATACAATATATAAAATTTTATATGTAATTTTCCTACTTATATATAATATAATTTTCTGTCATTAATTCGTCATTATAGAAATCACTTTTTTGTTAACGAGTGTTAAGCGATTCTTTTTAAGAGAAATAACTTCTTACTTTTGACATGTAATTATAAGGAAATGAAGCAACAACGTTCTTCTTGGATTTTATATACCATTATTGCTACCATCGCAATTACGATTGCTGTGCAAGTGTATTGGAATTATAAAAACTATCAGACTAATAAAAAACAATTCATCAATCAGATTCAAATAAGTTTGGATAATGCTGTAGAAGCATATTATGCTGATTTTGCCAAGCGTGAAAAAATGATGTTTGTAAGTATGGATGCTACAGGTAATATTCCTAGTCCGAATACATTTGAAAAATTGAAAAATGTAAATTTTGATTCTATTTTTGAGGCGATGGAACTTAGATTACACAATCATTCAGACACCATTATTATTGACGCTAGTTCAGAACATATTTTTGGTTTAGACTCTGTAGCTATGATTGAACTTCGAGAAAAATATAAAGTCCCTAAACTACTAAAAGCAAGAGATAGCATTCGATTGTTTGATCAAATTTCTTCGCTGTATATTTCTATTTCTGAAGATTCATTGAACTTTAAAAAGCTAAAAACATTTTTAGATACTGAACTTGAAAGAAAACAAATAGAAGTTCCATATCTTTTGAATCAATATATTCACAAGAATATTGTTGCGAATATAGGTGCAAATACACTTCCGAAAGAAACATTAAAAACCACCTCAAAGTCAGCGTATTTAAGACCTGGAGAAAAATTAGAGCTAGAATACGCAAATATTTCAAAAGCTGTTTGGAAACGTAGTTTGTTTGGTATTTTGTTATCTACTTTTTTGTCCTTAGCCATCATTACTTCCTTACTATATTTATTGCGTGTCATTCGTCGTCAGAAGCAGTTAGCAGAGATTAAAAATGATTTAATTAGTAATATTACACACGAATTTAAAACACCAATTACTACAATTTCTACTGCACTAGAAGCTATTCAACATTTTGATGCCTTAAAAGATCCCGAGAAAGCTCAGAAATATTTATCTATTTCCGATAAGCAATTGAAAAAGTTGCATGTCATGGTAGAAAAATTACTGGAAACAGCTACTTTAGATAGTGAAAAACTGTTGTTGAAAAAGGAAAGCTTAGATATTGTAGATTTCGTGGAGAAAATCACGCAAAAACAACAAACATTTTCTACAGATAAAACAATTGCATTTAGAAGTAACGTAGAGAATTTACTCGTAGATTTAGATCCTTTTCATTTTGAAAATGCAATTTCTAATTTGATTGATAATGCACTAAAATATGGTGGCGAACAGATTGAAGTTAATGTTTCGAAAGTACTAGAAACTGTTGAAATTACTGTGACAGACAATGGAAATACCATTGATAAATCGCAACGAGAAAAGATTTTTGATAAGTTTTATAGAATTCCAAAAGGAAATACGCACGATGTTAAAGGTTTTGGAATTGGATTGTATTACACCAAAAAAATTATCGAAAAGCATAACGGAACAATTCAATTGATTCCAGACACCAATCATACTATTTTTAAAATTAAACTCATCGCATGAAAAAAGATGCTATAAAATTGCTACTTGCTGAAGACGAGCCTGCGTTGGGACAGATTGTAAAAGAAAGTTTAGAATCACGTGATTTTGAGGTGTTTTTATGTGAAAATGGTGAAGAAGCATATAAAGTGTATCAAGAAGTACAGCCAGAAATTTTGGTTTTAGATGTCATGATGCCTAAAAAAGATGGTTTTACACTGGCTAAAGAAATCCGACAAGAAAACGCTACAATTCCTATTATTTTTTTAACGGCTAAATCGCAAGTGAAAGATGTTGTAGAAGGTTTTCAACATGGTGGAAACGATTATTTGAAGAAGCCTTTTAGTATGGAAGAATTGATTGTTCGCATTCATGCACTATTAAATCGAATTCACGTAAAGCAAGATCAAACACAAATTCCAATTGGAACGTACATTTTTAATCATACACAACAACAATTAATTTGGGAAGAAACACCAACGCAATTAACACACAGAGAATCTGCATTATTATTTCATTTATCTGAAAAGCGAAATGCCGTATTAGATAGAACTTTTATTCTCAATAAACTTTGGGGCGATGACGATTTTTTTAACGCACGTAGTATGGATGTTTTCATTACAAAACTCCGTAAGAAATTGAAAAATGATCCAGAAATTCAAATTGTAAATGTGCGTGGTTTTGGGTATAAACTGATTTGCTAGATTATAGATCGCTCTGCTATTAGACCGCTAACGCTGTTAGATTTTAGATCGCTTCGCTTTTAGACTTGCTTGTAAACGTCTGTTCGAGTGTTTTTATGAAGCATAGCGAAAATAAAAATGTATCGAGAACTACTCAGAAACTCAAAACTATTCTCGATACTATTTTCTTCATTTTATTACGAAAATCACTCAAATTGACGATTTTTGAAACTAAAGTACTAAACTCTGGTTGATTGAGTGGATTTATAGCATAAATTCATATCTAAATCTGCTTACTTATGTACATTTTCAAATTAAATCATCTACAAATTATCAAATTAAAAAAACTATGGCGCATTTTTTGTAATTTGCCAATCATGAAATCGCTGATTCTTTCTTTATTCCTTTGTTGTTCGTTGCTTGCTTTCGGACAAAAAACAATTACGGCTACTTTACAACAGCAAGATAGTCTGTCTGTAGATCGTTTTGTGGCAATGGATAATTTTGGTGCTTCTTATAGTATTCAAAATCATATTTTGATCAAAAGAAAAGATGGTAAAAAATGGCAATACAATAATTTACAGTTAGGTGAAATTACTTCTGTAGATATTCTGAATCCGTTAAAAATTACGTTGTTTTATGAGGATTTTAATACCGTTATTGTGCTAGATAATACGTTAAACGAAATTAAACGTATCGATTTTAATGTAGCTGCTGAGTTCAAAAATTTAGCTGCAGCTACAACAGCAAACGATCGAAATTTGTGGATTTTTGACACCAATACACAACAATTGGAAGTGTTTAATTATGTTCAAGAGAAAACACTAAATCAAAATTTACCAATTCCAGAAAAATTCATCACACTTAAAAGTAATTATAATTATTGTAGAGTGCTTACAGAAACCTATTTATATACATATAATATTTATGGGAGCTTGCTATCTAAGGAAGAATTAACTGGTGTAAGCGACTTTTCTATGACCAATACAGAAGTTATTTTTTTAAAAGACGAACAACTTTATTATACTAACAATGAAGACGTTTATCTTATAAATTTACCTTCTGACAGAATTGCTATAAAACAGTTTTCGCTTCACGATGATATCTTGTATATTTACGACGGAATTGTTTTGTACCAATTTCAACTCAAAAAACCAACAAAAGAATAGATAGAACGAATATTTTTAGAATCGATTGTAAAATCCAACAGTCTGATTGTAAAGCAAACACCTAATCACAGAATCACATGCACGTTGCAATTGCAGGAAACATTGGCGCAGGAAAAACAACTTTAACAAAACTATTAGCGAAACATTATCATTGGGAACCACATTTTGAAGATGTAGTTGACAATCCATACTTAGACGATTTTTATACGCAAATGGAACGTTGGAGTTTTAACCTTCAAATCTATTTCTTAAACAGTCGTTTTAGACAAGTATTACAGATTCGCGAAAGCGGAAAAAAGATCATTCAAGATCGAACTATTTATGAAGATGCGCATATTTTTGCACCAAACCTTCATGCAATGGGCTTGATGACAAATCGCGATTATGAAAATTATCAATCGTTATTTGAGTTGATGCAAAAGTTGGTAGATGCACCAGATTTGCTAATTTATTTACGTGCCGATATTTCTACTTTAGTTGCTCAAATTCACAAACGCGGACGCGATTATGAGAATTCTATTAGTATTGATTATTTGAGTAGGCTGAATGAACGCTATGAAGCTTGGATTTCAAAATATGACCAAGGAAAGTTATTAATTATTGATGTAGATGATTTAGATTTTGTGGATAATCCAGAAGATTTAGGAAGTGTTATCAATAAAATTGACGCAGAAATACACGGATTGTTCTAAGAAGCAACCATCAAAATATTGGAAAGCCATTCGTAACAGAATGGCTTTTTTTATGTCTAACCATAAGTTGTCGGTAAAATTGTTTATTTTTCTATCTCAAAAGTCATTTCTATATCTATGCTTAATTTTTTTAAAGGATCAAAAGGTAAAGACGAAAAAACCATCGCCAAGTTATACGTTTC
Source organism: Kordia sp. (assembly GCF_965224175.1). GTDB lineage: Bacteria > Bacteroidota > Bacteroidia > Flavobacteriales > Flavobacteriaceae > Kordia. Next base: position 4,292,277 of record NZ_OZ245041.1, on the reverse strand, counting down.
TCACGATTTTTCTGTCTATGATTTACAAACTGAACTCAGTTCTTTTTATGCTAAACAATCGCAAACAGATCTCACATTTAAACGAATTACCAATGGTTTTACGGTTGATACAGATATAGAAACCAATGAAAAGAAAGGAATTGTCACGTCTACTCGTTTGCAATGTATTCAGAATGAAAATATTATATATGTTGTTGCCGAACATGTTGAAGTTGATCTTTCATCTTATCAAGAAACAAAAAAACCTGCCGATTTTGATTTAAAGAAACAAGCATTTTTTAAACAGTTACAAGCACATCTTTTAACGCTTCAAAACGATCATTTATACGCGTTAGAAAATTCAGAGCAGCTTTCATTTGTAACAGCTATAGATACGGAAACTCAAAACTTTATCTTTCACAATCTAAACTTTAAAGAACACGTATTAAGCATTTTAGGCGTAAGCGAAGTTACCTTTAATGATACCGAGAAGAAACATTCTAAAAATACTTCTTGGCATTTTGTACTGACTTCCAAGCGTACATTTTTAGTTGGAAAAACAACAGATGACACCATGATTCTCGAATCAATTTCTAATGAAAGTTTTTCGCTTCAAGAAAAAACTGGAAAAGATTTAATTACAACAGATAGTTTGTCGTTTTACACAGAATTCATGAACGATGCTTTGTATGTAGAATTACTTCCTGTGATTCAAAATACTGGAAATCGCTTAGGTCTTTTCGGAGATATTGTTGTGAAAAAATACCATAAAAAAGATACACATTTAGCATTAGCTTCTCGTCTGTTTCAATTACAAAGTACCACAACAGATTTGTTGATTAATGAATTAAAAGCCGATTTAATTCCGCAGTTAAAACGTTTAAAAGTAACTTTAGACGAACAAGAAATATTACTAGAACTCTTCAAAAAACATACAAACGCACATGAAAGTTTTGGTGATAATTTAGTGATTATTGTAGAAGATTGGGAACTTTTATTTGCTGAACAGAAGAAATTGCTAACCGTTTTACAACCTTTACAACAAAAGGAAACCGCAAAACATACTATTGCATTTCACGATCATATTTATAAATCATTTATTGAAAAAGAAAAGAAAGATGAAATTGTGTTTGAGTTTAATCTGAATTATGCCAAACATTTGAATAATGCGGAACGATTTTCGGAAGCTATTTCCTTGTATAGAACGATTTATGAAACGCTTCCCGATGATAGTATTGCCGATTTGCTACCCACAAATACAACCAATTTGTTAGAAGGTGAAGGCGGACGACAATTGAAAATTACTATTTTAGAATCCATTCTACATATTCAACAGCAACTCAATGAAGACGTTTCTAAAACAGAACATAAACTTGCTGAATTACAACCTTTATTACACAAACGAATCGATGCTTTATTGTCGCATGAAACCTATAAGAACAAAGCAAAGACAATTCAGGAAATATTACGTGCAAAGAAGTTAACAACAACTCCTTTGGAGCATACGAATCAATACCAACGTCTTGAAAAGAAAGAAGTTTTAAAAGAAGTAGTTCCTAGCTGTTTTAAAAATGCTAAAGGTTTTTTTGATTCATTGAATAGCTTTATTGCCGCATTAAATCCGCCAGATTATGACTCGGTCATTTCTTTTTCAGATCGATTGAACTCACACAATCACCCTGAGATTATGGAGCGCATTACTGCGATTTGTTATGCATTACAAATCAACGTTCCTGAATGTTACATTGGTCGCGGAACGTATGCCACTTCTGTAATTGGTGTAGAAGGAAAGCCGTCTTTTTTAATGATTGGAATAGACTTTCTAGATCCTGAACATGTTCGTTATTTAGAAATAAATGCTTTAACTTTTTTGATTGCTATCGAATTGGCGCATATGTATTTTGAACATTCTAAAATTACCTCAACTGATGTTTGGCGTGGCGCAGCAGATAAAGGATTTACTGTTGTTAGCATGCTACTCACCGTTTTACCTTTTGTTGGAAATATTGGTGCAATTTTTGGAAACGTTGCCAATGTAGAAAAGTATGGCAAAATCATTAATCGTGTAGAACAAGTTGCGAATGTTGCCGAAAAAGGACAAGGCGTTATGGATGTTACCGAAAAGTTGAATTTGAATCCGTTTAGCAAAGAAAAATCGCAAGCTAATGACTCACAAAATTTACTTATCACCTCAAGATTAATGGAAATTGTAGCTGATAAAGTCGCGTTATTATTTTGTGATGATTTAAAAGCTGCGGCGAAAGGTTTATTAGTTGGCACACATACTTTTGAACAAGATTATCATATTATTTCGCAGTATGGTGTAGAAGCATTTTTAGCACGTACAAATGAAGAAGGCGAGTTTGTTCATCAAGAATTAATTATTCGCTTGAAAAGTATGGCTGCATTTTACTTATCGGATACATTTGAAACTTTAAAGCAACAATTACAATCTTCTTAAATTTATGCAAATTTGAAAACTTTCCGAACACGTTTGGACGAACCTTACGAACGCACACTTGATGAAGTTGTTCAAGAAAAACTACGTCTTTTAAATTTAAAAGATGGAGAAACATTGATAGATTTAGGTTGTGGCGACGCTCGAAATTTGATTGCTGCCACAAAATTAGCAGATGTTAACTGTATTGGATATGAAATATTACCAGAAGCCTTAAAAGCGGCTAAAAACAACATTCAAAAAGCTGCAATAACTAATCGAATAAACATCATAGAAGAAAGCTTCTTAAAAGCTGATGTATCGAAAGCAGATGCGCTTATTTTATATCTCACTCGCGATTCGTTAGGTAAACTTTCTTTAAAACTCGAAAATGAATTGCCTAAAGGAGCTAGAATTGTCACACACGATTTTGATATTCCTGCATGGAAAGCCGAACAAGTAATTCCATTTAAATCTAAAGAAGCATTTTTATATACGCTTTATGTATATGAAAAAAAGTGATGCATAAAAAAACCGCAATCATTACAATTGCGGTCTTTTCTTAAATAAGAAGTCGGTTCCTTATTATATATTTTCTTCTTCTAAAGTAACTGCATTGATTGCTACAGTATCGTTTGTAGATTCTTCAACATTTACTTGAATTACGTTTTTATTCACTTCTTCTGCTGTTGCAGTTTCGTCTGAATGTCCTCCTAAAATTGGTGCAATTACCAATCCTATTAAACATGTAAGTTTAATTAAGATGTTCATTGATGGACCTGAAGTATCTTTAAAAGGATCTCCAACAGTATCTCCAGTTACGGCTGCTTTGTGTGCATCAGAACCTTTGTATGTCATTTCTCCGTTGATTTCAACTCCAGCTTCAAATGATTTTTTTGCGTTGTCCCAAGCTCCACCTGCGTTGTTTTGGAAAATTGCCCAAAGTACACCACTTACAGTAACTCCAGCCATATATCCACCAAGCATTTCTGCGATAGCTAAATTATCCATTCCAAATAATAATGGAATAAAGGCAATTGCTAATGGAAATCCGATAGTTAATAATCCAGGTAGCATCATTTCTTTTAATGATGCTTGCGTAGAAATTGCTACACATTTATCATATTCTGGTTTCCCAGTTCCTTCCATAATTCCAGCAATTTCTTTAAACTGACGACGTACTTCGTATACCATTTCCATCGCTGCTTTTCCTACGGCATTCATTGCTAATGCAGAGAATACTACTGGCACCATTCCTCCTACAAATAACATCGCTAATACTGGTGCTTTGAAGATATTAATTCCATCAATTCCTGTAAATGTAACATATGCTGCAAATAACGCCAATGATGTTAAAGCTGCAGAAGCAATAGCAAATCCTTTTCCTGTTGCTGCTGTTGTATTTCCTACTGAGTCTAAGATATCAGTACGTTCTCTAACGATAGGGTCTTGTTCACTCATTTCTGCAATTCCTCCTGCGTTATCTGCAATAGGTCCAAAAGCGTCAATTGCTAACTGCATTGCTGTAGTTGCCATCATTGCAGAAGCAGCCATTGCTACTCCATAAAATCCTGCAAAGGCATATGATGCCCAAATTGCTGCTGCAAATAATAATACAGAAGAGAATGTAGAAATCATTCCTGTTGCTAAACCTGCAATGATATTTGTTCCTGCTCCTGTACTTGATTTTTGTACAATTTCTAAGATTGGTTTTTTACCTAATCCTGTGTAATATTCTGTTACTGCTGAAATAACTCCTCCAACAAATAATCCTACTAATGTTGCGTAGAATACACGAATTGAAGCGATCGTAATTGGCTGACCTCCATTTTCTCCAAAAAATTTCATTGAAATTTCATCTGGTAACATATATGTAATTAATCCGAAACAAGCTGCTGCTACTAACACAATTGATGTCCAGTTTCCAACATTCAATGCACCCATAACTTGTGCTTCTTTAGCTTCGTTACTTTTAATTTTAACTAACATTGTTCCTATGATCGAAATAATAATTCCTGCACCAGCGATTGCTACTGGTAACAATACAGGTCCAATTCCTTCAAATCCTTGGCTCACAATATTTCCACCCATATCTTTAATGATATAGTTCCCTAATACCATTGCGGCTAATACTGTTGCTACATACGAACCAAATAAATCGGCTCCCATTCCTGCAACATCACCAACGTTATCTCCTACGTTATCTGCAATTGTTGCTGGATTACGTGGATCATCTTCAGGAATTCCAGCTTCTACTTTTCCTACTAAATCGGCTCCAACATCGGCTGCTTTGGTGTAGATTCCTCCACCAACACGAGCAAACAATGCAATTGATTCAGCTCCAAGAGAGAATCCTGCTAATGTTTCCAACACAACAGTCATGTCGTCAGTATTTGTCCATGTTCCTCCCATAAAGTAGTGGAAAAAGATTAGAAAAAATGCTGTCAGTCCTAAAACAGCTAAACCAGCTACTCCAAGTCCCATAACAGTTCCACCTCCAAAAGATATTTTTAAAGCATTTGGTAAGCTTGTACGTGCTGCTTGCGTTGTTCTAACGTTTGTTTTTGTTGCGATTTTCATTCCAATATTTCCTGCATATGCTGAAAATATTGCTCCGAAGATAAATGCGATTACAATCATCCAATGCGTTGTTGGTACAATAAACGAAACGCCTGCGAGTGCAACACTTACAATAATTACAAATATTGCTAGAAGGCGATATTCTGCATTTAAGAAAGCTAAAGCACCTTCATAGATATGATCCGAGATTTCTTTCATTGTCCCGTCTCCGGCATCTTGTTTCATTACCCAAGACTTTTTGATGAGCATGTAGATTAAGCCAAGTGCTGCTGCAACTATTGGCATGTAAATCATCATTGATTCCATATTTTATTTGTTTGGTTTGTTAATTTGAGGCATAAATGTAACAAAATCAGGGAGAAAAAAAAACCTTCTAAATCGCTTTAGAAGGTTTTTTATTAATTATTTATTGTGTATGTAACTTTTAAATCGTGAAGTCACCATTTGTTTTGTGTTCGCTTGCTTCGTAACGTGCTACACATTTGTCAACAATTTCATAAGCTTCTTCAGCATTTCCCCAACCACCAACATCTACTTTTTTCTTTTCTAAATCTTTGTATACTTGGAAAAAGTGTGTGATTTCTTTGATTCTGTGTGGATTTAAATCTTCAATATCTTCATAGCTATTCCAGATTGGATCGCTTACTGGTACACAAACTATTTTTTCATCTGGTCCTTTTTCATCTGCCATGTGAAAAACTCCAATTGGTTTTACTTCCATTACACACATTGGAAATGTAGGTTCTGTTCCTAATACTAATACATCAAGTGGATCGCCATCAAGCGCTAATGTTTCAGGAATGAATCCATAATCACCAGGATACATCATAGAAGAAAATAGCATTCTATCGAATCTAATTTTCTTTAAATCAAAGTCGTACTCGTATTTATTTCTACTTCCTTTTGGAATTTCAATTAGTGCATCTAGCGTTCTTTTCTCTTTAGCTGTCATATGTTCTTTTCTTACTCGTTTTTCTAAAATCGGCTGCAAATTTACATAAAACCATAAGATTGACCAATGGACTCACATTAATATTTTGTTAGTTTTGCATGATTATTGAGGTAATTGTATATTATTCGCGACCTAAATTATCTAATCAAATTTAATTTTAATCATGCATTTTCCCTCAATTCACTTATTGCATTTACGCTTTTATGTCTTATTGGTTTTTATTTTTTCTACTAATGTTCAAGCGCAGCAAATTGATTCTTTAGATCAATATTCCTTCAATCAACTTAATCTAAGATTTAAAAAAACACTGTACAAAAATGCAGAGTTAGCGAAGTTGTACGCACAAAAATCTTTGAAAATCGCCAAGAATAAAAATAATATAAGTAACGAAGTGATTGCGCTTATCAATTTAGCTATTCATTATGATGTTATTAATGAAAGTGAGGTATCAACTTCTTATATAGATCAAGCTATTGATATAGCTTCAGATAAATTACAAGGATCGAAACTAGAAGCTAGAGCTATTTTTACCAAAGGAATGTTCTCATATCAAAGAGGTGATTATGAAACTGCTTTTACATATTACACAAAAGCCTACGAGTTTTATAAAAACTCTGACGACTCCATATTTTCTTATGGTATTTCACATAATATTGCTTTAATAAAAAATGTATTAGCCGATCATAAAGGTGCATTAAACATTCTAACTACGAATTATGAAAATTATATTCATACACCAGCATCGCAGCGGATGAAAACTTTTGGAAGTGGTTTTTTTGAAATTACTACTCATGCTTTAAGTGATACATATATCAAACTTTCTATTGAGGATATTGAAAATAGACGTCAACTTCTAGATTCTGCTGTTTTCTATAATAAATTGGGATTTGAAGTAACTAGTAAAAATAATGACCCTTCAGTTATTCTATTTCACACTCATAAAGGCATTATAAGTTACGAACAAGAAAAATTTAAGCTTGCTTTGCATCAACTTAGTTTATCTATTGAAGAGATTAAAAAATCTAATTATAAGAACTTGTTTACCAGTGCATTTTATTATAAAGCCATGAGCTTTAAAAAGCTAAATGAGATTGACAGTGCTATTGTGTATTTTGAAAAAATGGATTCTGTTTCTCTAAAAAATAGCGTGAATTATCCGATACTCCAAAGTGGTTATGCAGAATTAGTAGATATTTATAAAAAGCGGAAAGATCGTGACAATGCTTATAAGTATTTAGACTTATATAGTGAAAATGATCGTATTAATGAACGTGTGACAGGTACCGTTAGAAAAGATATCCATGAAAAATATGACTTGGTACTATTAAAAAACGAGATTAAAACATTGAATGAATCAAATTTCACTTCATTGTTGTTTATCGCAGCATTGATAACCTGTTTGGGTATATTTTTTCTTTTCTACAGAAGACAAAAACAAAAAAACAAAATTGCTTTTAATAACCTAGTACAAGAACTTGAAATAAAGAAGATTCCTGAATTAGTTGATGAAAAACCAAAAAAAATAATCACTATTGATGATGAAAAAGTAATACAGGTTTTAAAAGGGTTAGATAAACTTGAAGCAAAAGAATGGTTTCGAAATAAAAATTGTGATTTGACATTTGTAGCTAAAAAAACAAAGACTAATAAAACGTATTTGTCAAAAATTATTCATGAGCATAAACAGCTAAAGTTTATTGATTATATCCGAAATTTAAGAATCAATTATGCGTTGCAGCGCTTAAAAGATGATCCAGTTTTTCGATCCTATGACATCAAATCTATCGCGGAAGAATCGGGTTTTAAATCGTCTGATATGTTTTCGAGAGCTTTTATAAAAAACACAGGGATTTACCCATCTTATTACATCAAAAACATCAGTAAAATCAATAGTTCAGAAGATAACTAAGCAATCTACTATTGTATGATTATCGGACTCTTTTTTTTTTTAGAATTAGCTGAAGACTTACTTTAACAATCAAAATTTTTAAAATTGTATTACGATGAAAAAATCAAAAAAATTATCTCTGAAAAAAATTAAAATCGCAAATGTTTCTAAACTCTATTCTTTACATGGTGGAATGATGGGAACATATAATTCTGCTGCTTGTATTCCTACAGTAAACACATTTACTGCTGCGTGTCCTCCTCATGATACTACTACTTCAGAAACAACTTCACATACACAACCACATACTTTTATCTGTATGTCTGCAAATTGTACTGAAAGTGGTGAAACTACCAACAATGGAGATACAGGCAATAACACAAACCCTCAACATTCCATTGAGATTTGTTAGACAGAAAAGTATACTAATCAAAGAAGCCTGCATCGTTTTGATGCAGGCTTCTTTTTCTAAAATGCAATGATGTTTTAGCAAATAAATACCGAATACGTTGGTATTGTACAACCTTCTTGGTTAGTGTTACAAGCATTTGACAAACCAGTTCCTGTTCCTCCACAATCGTCTGTATTTGCTCCACTTGTACCTGTTGTAGGATCACAAATACCTACTGGCTGACATGAAATTGAATTGTCTGGCTGTTTATTACCTCCGTATACGTTTTGTACTCCGTTTAAGTTTGATACCGATTTCTTGTTTAACAACAAACTTTTAAGATTCTTTTTCTTCATAATAATGAGTTTTAATTATTAATTCTGAAACCAAAACTAATAGCTAAAAACAGGCTATACAACAAAAGGACCCGACTATTGTACAATAGTAGATTGTTGATAAAATTGGTATTTACAGTAACATAAAAGTCTTTACAGAAGGTTCCAAAAACGCCTTCTTAAAAATAATTTAGTTAATATTTTATTAGTTTTGCGTAATTGTTGATGTAACAATATATAATTACCTGCCACTAATGTTTTAGAGATATCATTTTGAATCTCTATCTAATTTATTTTACAATTATATTCATGCGTTTGTTTTCTCCCCCGTTTTTATTAAAAACAATATTCTTTTGCTTGTTTTTGTTTTCTACTTGTATGTTTTCTCAAGAGCGAGAAGTCGATTCATTAGATCAATATTCTTTTCAAGAACTCAATGTAAAGTTTAACAATGCAATTTCTCAAGATGGGAATTTGGCAAAATTATATATCGAAAAAATTATAGAAATTGCTAATGAGAATCAAGATTCTGTGCAAATTATTGTTGCATACAACAAGTTAGGTAATATTGAAGATCAACTAGGTAATATTGAAGAGGCATTAATTTCTGTAGAAAAAGCTATTTCAATTTCTAGTAAAAAATCTAAATTTAAAAAATTAGAGATTTATTCTATTCTGACAAAAGGAATAATTCTATTTAGTAGAGGAAAGTACAAAGAATCATTTGAATCCTTAACTATTGTATATAATTTTTACAAAAATGGAGACAAGCCATACATTATAAACTTAATTGCCTTAAATATTGCTATAATTAAGAATAAACTTGGAGATCATGCTACAGCTATAGAGTCATTATTAAAATGTTATAATAAATATAATAATACTTCTGAAGATGATCGAAATAATTTATTCCCAGAAGATTATCTCACATTAACACTTCTTGCACTTAATGACGCATATTTGAGAGAAGCTATAAAAAATCCTACTAAAAAAGATTTTTTACTACAGGCAGCATCTAAATACACAGCTCTTGGGCTTGAGGAAACGACAAAAACCAATAACATACCTCAACTTATAACCTTTATGACTGCAAAAGGAGTTCTTTATGAAGAAAAAGGAGAATATTATAAAGCCTTAGAGGAATTAGATAAAGCTTTAAATAAAGTTAAAGAATTTAAACAACCTGGGTTATTTACCTCTATATACTACCACAAAGGTCTTTGTTACAAAAAACTCAATCAACTCGACAAAGCTATTGATTACCTAAAAAAAACAGATTCGGTTTCTCAAAAAAATGATCTTAATTATCCTATTCTACAAGGTACGTATTATGCGTTATTAGAAATTTATAAGGATAAACAAGATTTTGAAAATATTAGAAAGTATCAAGATTTATATATTGAGAATGATCGTATTAACGATCATTTATCATCAACAGTTAGAGACGATATTCATAAAAAATATGATATCGATCGTTTGAACTTAGAGATAGAAGCGTTACGTAGAAATCGCTTAAAATCTTCTATGATTATTGGAATACTTATACTTTCCTTAATTATATTTTATATTTTTTTTAGAAAGCACAAACAAAAAAACAAGATTGCTTTTCAAAAATTGATTCAAAAATTAGAAGTCAAACAAGAAAAAACCATTATAAAAAAACCTACTAAATCCGTAATTATTGATGATGAAAAAGTAATTCAAGTTTTGAAGGCTTTAGAGAAATTTGAAGAGAAAGAGTGGTTTCTAAATAAAAATTGTGATTTGGCTTTTGTAGCTAAAAAAGCAAAAACTAACAAAACGTATTTATCTAAAATAGTTCGTGAACGTAAAGAATTAAAATTTATCGATTACATACGTAATTTACGAATTGACTATGCACTACAAAGATTGAAAGATGATGCTGTTTTTCGATCGTATGATATCAAATCAATTGCTGAAGAATCAGGTTTTAAGTCTTCTGACATGTTCTCTAGAGCCTTTGTTAAGAACACGGGCATTTACCCATCCTATTACATCAAAAACATTAATAAAATCAACACTTAAGAAGTGTATTAAGCAATCTACATTTGACGTATTATAGCTATATTTTCTTTGTCAAAGACTATCCAATTTATATTTTCGAAATAACATTTTAAAACTTTATTGCAATGAAGAAACTACAAAAATTAAATCTAAAAAAAATTAAAATTGCTAATGTTAATTATCTAAATTCTGTAAAAGGTGGAGGAGAAACTGATGTGTGTATGAGCCAAACTTGTGAGAACTGTGAAAGTGTTGAAGTATGTATTTCTGATGTACCTACTGCGTGTGACTGCCCTTCTGACACTATATCTGGTTATGAATGTACAATAACACTACAAACAGTTCTAATTAGCAAAAAATGCACTCAATTTCCAACTGCAGTTTGCGGCGGTTAATTTTAACACAACCTTTATTTATGAAGCCTGTATTTCCCAAATACAGGCTTTTTTATATTATTATTTTAATACTTGCATGATTTTTTTTCTTCTTTTATTGCCTTAACATAAATTTTCTGTAACATTTAAAAAAAATAAATACTTATTGTTGTAAGTAGTATATATTTACTTCTTTGTTTTTAAAACCGAGTCCATTTTATGTCTTTCAAAAATCTCCCTAAATTCTTTGTAAGAATTACATTCTTTTTTGTTTTCTTTTTTTCCATAAATACTTCTTCACAAGAACAAAAAAATGATTTATTAGAGCAATATTCCTATGAAGTTTTGGATAGTTTGTATGCAAACGATTTTTATCAAGATATTTCAAAATCACAAAAAATTGCGCAAGCTCATTTACAAAAAGCTCAAAAAGAACAAAATTTTAAAGCGCAAGGTGTTGCATTGCTAAGATTAGCAGTTACTGAAAATAGGCAAGATCGTTTTGAAAACGCACATAGATATATAGATGAAGCCATTTTATTAGCAAAAGAAAAGATTAAAGACAGTAATATTATTAGTCAATTTTTAATTTATAAAGGGAATATTTATTATACAGCTGTCGATTATGAAAATGCAATTTTAACATATGTTAAAGCTTACGAATTTCAAAAAGGAAATGAAACCTCACAATTAAGTTTAGACATTACTCATAATATCGCAAATTTAAAGTCGACTATAGGAGATGAACAGGAAGCAAAACGTATATATATTAAAAACTATGATATATACAGAGATATTGAAGAAAACAATCCCGAAACTCTTGCGCCTTTCTCATATGTGAGTACATTGATTGCATTAAGTGACACCTATATTGATGAAGCAATTGACACAGAAGACTTTGGATTGAAAAATAAACTTCTTGACACTGCTACTTATTATAATAATATCGGTTTTGAAAAAAGTAAAAAATATGATGATGTTGAAGGGTTTAACTATTTTTTAGTTCGAAAAGGCATGATATCTTATGAAAAAAAGAACTATCAAGAAGCTCTTAATGAATTTAACTTAGCGTTAAAAGGAGCAAAAGAAATTGAACTAACTTCTACATTAACTTCTATTTATTTTTACTTAGCCAAATGTAACCAACAGTTAAGCAAGTTAGATACTTCGATTCTGTATTACCAAAAAATTGACTCAGTTTCTAATACCGAAACAGAACCTTCTATATATCTTCCTGAAACCTATTTAGCGTTAGTTAATTTATACATTAAAAAATCGGATAGCGATAATGCCTTAAAATATCACGATCTATTTGCAAAAATAGACAAGGCTGCAAATGAAAAAACTATTGAAGTATACAAAAAAATACATGGCAAATACGACTTGAATTTATTAAACTCCACAATAGAAAAGTTAAAAGAGGACAATAAAGAACAACAAACAAATTATGTAACATCCGTTATCATAATCATAGTATTAATTGCAGCTTTTGTTGTATTCTATGTGTTAAATTACAGATCAAAACGTAAAAATCGCTTGGCTTTTGAACATCTATTAAAACAGTTAGAAGCTAAAAAGAAAGAAGCTGCTATAAAAATAGCTTCTAAAAAAGAAGAAAAACCAAAATCTAAACTCTCAATTGATGAAGCAAAAGTGAATGAAATTTTAAAAGCATTAGAAAAGTTTGAACAAAAAAAGCAATTTTTAGATGTAAACTGTAATTTGGATTTTGTAGCGAAAAAAGTAAAAACGAATAAAGCTTATTTATCTAAAGTAATTCATGCAGAAAAACAGCAAAAATTCATTGGGTATATCACCAATTTAAGAATCAATCATGCCCTAGAAAAATTGAAAGAAGATAAATTATTTCGTTCCTATGATATCAAATCTATAGCCTCAGAATTAGGTTTTAAATCACCTGATTCTTTCTCAAGAGCCTTTAAAAACAAAACAGGTATTTACCCATCATATTACATCAAAAACATAAACAAAATCAACAACTTAGAAGAGAAAAAATAACCCTCTAATTATCGAATTAAGGCTTGCTTTTTTTGATATTCTCCAATAGCAACCATAGTTTTGGATCAATTATAAATTAAAAATGTATCGCATGAAAAAACACAGAAAATTAAATTTGAAAAAAGTAAATATTGCTCACATAACTACACTAATCAATGGAGGTCAAGGAGAAGATGATGGATCTAGATTTGTCTTCTCGAGATGTTTTTGTCCTTCATTAGATGATGACATTTTTTGTAGAACAAAACGAGCAAATGGGAATACAACTCCTGGACAAGGTGCTTGCAACAATCCAGATGAATGTAGATAAAAAAATAATAAGCAAAATAGACAAAAGCGCATCAATTACATTGATGCGCTTTTTTTATCACCCAAACGCATTCCCCCAAACATGCTTAGGCTTTTAACGTATTAGTGTAACAGTTTTCATGATATATAAAAGCAATTTACTGGTAAAGGCATAATGCTTTATAATGCATAAATAAACTCTTTAGATAGCGACAAACATGATCCTCTTTTTACAGATTCATTATTAAATTTTAAAACTGACTTCTTGTTAAGCCGCAATCCACTAATACTTTCTGTCATAATAATTGGTTTCTGTTAATGATGATGTAAAACTAGAGTGAATAATTTATGTGTGCAATCAAAGTGAGTCGTGATTCGATAATTAAAGGCTCTTAAGACTTAATTTAAATAATTATTAATCAGTACATTAAGCAAAATTCAAACACAAAAAACATTATTTTGAGCAATAAAAAAAGTGAACTTTTCAGCCCACTTTTTTATAAATTATTATGTGTGTTTTCTCTCTAAAAATGGAATCCAAATGCACCAGTAACTCCAAATTGTCGTGCATCAATATTATTCTTGTAGTTTCCTCTGAAATTAAAATCGATTCTAAAGACTTTAAAGATGTTTCCAATACCTAATGAATATTCCCAGTAGATTTTATCATTTGGTGCAATTCCTTGCGGCGTAATGCTGCTAAATGGCAAGCTTTGGAAAGCTGGCGTATTCATAGCTACGTTTTCTTCAGAAATTTTTCCCCAAACTCCTCGAATTCCAACAATTTCACGCAAATTCAATTTTCGTAATAGTGGAATTCTAGAAAAAATACGTCCATTAAAATTATGTTCTATGTGTAATGAAGTATATGTATCTGTCACAAATTCATAGAAGTTTAACTGAGAAAATGTATTGTGTATCGAGAAATATGCTTGATTTCCGGGCACAACATTCAATAAACTCAGTGGAACTGTACCAAAAGTTTTTCCAGCTTCTAGCGTTGTAAAAGTTCTACCGAAACCACCTATTTGAAAAGGTTGTCTATAAAATAATTGTATTCTTGAGTAATTGAAATCACTATTAAATAATCCTTCTACACCTCTACTGTAATTTAGATAGATACGAGGAAAATCATCATTAACCACTTTACGTTCTACACCATGACGAATAGTTTTCTTTCCAGGCGTCATATCAATAGAAAAATTCAATTCAGATTGCACCAGTCGATCATTAATACCATTTGGTGCTTGTGGATCAATATACGATAAACTAAACGTTGACGGCGACGCAGATCGCATGGTTTTATAAGAGCTTCCCAAACGAAGTGTAATGTTTTTCCAAGGCTCCATCTGAACCGCTAGCGTAGATAAATTAATATTTGTCAGTCGATCACTATTTCCACTTGCGAATAAGGCTGAGGAAGCAAAACTTCTTCCCAAAACATTATCATTTACGGTTAAACTCACTCCTGTCTGTTCTACATCTCTACGGTTTCCGGCAGAAACAATCAATCTATTTTTTGGATCTAACAACCATTTTCCAGAGATTCCATATTTGAATCGATTGTCTTTAAAACCATATGCTCCGTATCCTTCAATACGCCATTTATCATTTGGACCAAAATACGTTCTTCCTCCTGCACGCAATCTAATACCTTCTACATCATTGAAACCGAATGTTGAAAAAATGGGCCCGTAATCAATATTGTACTTATCAAATTCTACATATCCCGAAGCCAAAATAGAAGCCAAACTATATAAACGTTTGAACTTAGGAACTGTTTTTAAGGTATCAAGCATTTTGTAGACACCTTTTTCATCTTTATTTAATTTTTCTAAGCGATTTTCTTCCCAAAAAGCATCATCTCGTTCATAGATTTCTTCATTAAACGGATTGATTTCCTGTTTGTAAAATTCTGCAGGTTTTTCTTGGTCGAATACATAATTATCATACAAAGTTGTACGTTTTCCATAAACTCCTTTAGATTTTTCTTTTTTTCGCAAAGCAAAATCAGACAACATATAATCGCGTTTCAATAGAAAAACTGAATCATTTAACACATCAAACTCTTGTTCAATATAAATTTCTTTTACCCAGTTGATATTGGCACTTTTACTTGCTTGAAGATTGATTTTTTTAATCGCGAATGTAGAATCATTCACCCAAAAATCTCCTTTAAAAGTAAGTTCATTTTTTCTTCGCGGATAGTATACAATATTATAGCACCATTTGTTATCAATAAAAGCAGTATCAACCAATACATAATTGTAGGTATTAATTCCTGTACGCGACAATGGACTTGTAAAACTCTTGTCAAAAAACTTTAAGTAATTATCATAAATATCATAATCAGCATACAAATCTTTAATAAAAGCAGTAATCGTTTCATTACTACTAAATCCTGAGTTTTTATTTCCTAATAAATCTTCTTTCTCTTTATTTCGAACATTATCTCCGTATACTTTTGAAACAGCTTCGTTGATAAAAATTGGTAAGTATGTTTTTCCTGTTACGCTAGAAGTATCAATCTCATTAAAGATAAATTCCATTCCACGAAACAGTCTACTTTTCATCATTGCACTATCAATAGTATTTAAGTCAAACTCTACTTTTTCATACTTATCATAGGCATATTGTTTGAACTGTCGAACACCATTGAATCGTTTTCGCTTCCAGATTTTTCGTAGAATATCAATTGCTGGATTGTTCTTTTTGGGTTGTTTTCCAGAAACTACAACAACTGCTTTTAGTTTTTCACCTTCCTCTAAGACAACTTCCATTTTGTAATTGACTTTTTTTGTCAACTTCAATTCCTTGGTGGTGTATCCTACAAAAGAAAACACAACGGTATCATACGTTTCGTCAGACTCTAGATAAAATCTTCCATCTTCATTACTAATGGTTCCAATAATGGAATTTTTAAATACCACATTGGCAAAAGGAACAGGTTCTCCTGCTGTATCCTTAATAACTCCGCTTACTTTCGTTTGTGCTAATCCTGTGTAACAGAATAAGATGGCTAAAAAACAATTTAGTGTAGTCTTCAAATTTTTATCTTTTTAAAAACAAAAACTTCATCAACAAATATGCCGATGAAGCTTTTATAATGTTAAAAGTACAGATTTACTTGTACATAACTTTTTTTACAGCTTTGATTACATCATTTTTATTTGGCAACCATTCTGCTAATAAAACAGGTGAATATGGCGCAGGTGTATCTGCTGTATTTATTTTTTGTATTGGCGCATCTAAGTAATCGAAAGCTTGTGCTTGTACTTGATATACAATTTCAGTAGAAACATTTCCAAAAGGCCATGCTTCTTCCAAAATTACCAATCTGTTTGTTTTCTTTACTGAAGTAAGAATTGTTTCATGATCCATAGGGCGAATAGTGCGTAAATCTATGATCTCACATGAAATTCCTTCATTTGCTAACTCATCAGCTGCTTTGTATGCTTCCTTAATGATTTTCCCAAAAGATACAATTGTTACATCAGTTCCTTCACGTTTAATGTCTGCTACTCCTAATGGAATTGTGTATTCTCCTTCTGGCACTTCTCCTTTATCACCATACATTTGTTCTGATTCCATAAAAATAACTGGATCGTCATCTCTAATAGCCGTTTTTAATAATCCTTTAGCATCATAAGGATTTGAAGGAACAACTACTTTTAATCCTGGGCAGTTTGCATACCAGCTTTCAAAAGCTTGAGAATGTGTTGCCGCTAATTGACCAGCAGAAGCTGTAGGACCACGAAATACAATTGGAATATTCAATTGTCCGCCAGACATTTGACGCATCTTTGCTGCATTATTGATAATTTGATCAATTCCTACTAATGAAAAGTTGAAAGTCATAAACTCAATGATAGGTCGGTTTCCACCCATAGCAGAACCAACTCCAATACCTGCAAAACCTAATTCTGCAATTGGTGTATCAATAACTCTATCTGCACCAAACTCATCAAGCATACCTTTTGAAGCTTTATATGCTCCATTATATTCGGCAACTTCTTCTCCCATTAAGTAAATGCTATCATCAGTTCGCATTTCTTCGCTCATAGCTTCAGCTACCGCTTCTCTAAACTGTATTGTTCTCATACAATTGATGTTATTTTTAAAAAAGTGAAAAACAAAAATAGCAATTAATTCCATAAATGAGAATTACAAAATCAAACATTTCTAGAAGACTTGTTTTTTTATGATTTCTTTAGCAAAAACACAAACTTTTTGCAAATCTTCTATCATTTCAACACGAAATAATGCCGGTCTTTTTTTATCTGTAAATGAATAAAACAGCCACAAATCAAACAAACGAAAGAAAATTCAAACAAAAAGAGAAAAGGCTTTAACAACAATTGTTATAAAAATGTAATAAATCAGCCTGTAAAGCGGTTATAAATTATGAATTATTCAAAAAATTAGACTAAAAACAAAAAATAATTGAATTTTATTATGCATGCATAGTATTTTTAAGGAAATTATCAGTATCTTCGTAAAAAATTTCAAAACACTAAAAAATATATAATACCGATGAAGATATTAGTATGCATTAGTCACGTTCCTGACACTACTTCAAAAATCAATTTTACCGAAGGAGATACTAAGTTTGATACCAATGGTGTACAATTTGTTATCAATCCAAATGATGAATTCGGATTAACACGCGCTATGTGGTTCAAAGAAAAGCAAGGTGCATCAGTTGATGTTGTAAATGTAGGAGGTGCAGAAACAGAACCAACATTACGTAAAGCCTTAGCTATTGGAGCTGATGGAGCAATCCGTGTAAATGCAGAAGCAACAGACGGATTTTTTGTTGCAAAACAATTAGCTGCAGTTGTAAAAAACGGTGGTTATGACTTAGTGATTGCAGGAAGAGAGTCTATTGATTATAATGGTGGAATGGTTCCTGGAATGTTAGCAGAGCTTACAGACGCTAATTTTGTAAACAACTGTATTAATTTAGAAGTTGAAGGAACTTCTGCAACAGCAATGCGTGAAATAGACGGTGGAAAAGAAACTTCATCTACAAGTCTTCCACTAGTAATTGCTGGACAAAAAGGATTGGTAGAAGAAAGTGATCTTCGTATTCCAAACATGAGAGGAATTATGATGGCGCGTAAAAAGCCACTTACTGTAGTTGAACCAATTGATACTTCTAAAGAAACTGCTGCTGTTAAGTTTGAAAAGCCAGCACCAAAAGGAGCTGTAAAATTAGTTGACGCAGGAAATATTGATGAATTGATCAACTTACTTCACAATGAAGCAAAAGTGATTTAATCATTTTTAATGTTTCAATTATTTAATCTTTAATTAGATCCTGAATCAAGTTCAGGATAATTTTAAAAAAAAATTATGTCAGTTTTAGTATATACAGAATCAGAACAAGGAAAATTTAAAAAAGCAGCTTTTGAAGTTGCTTCATATGCAAAAGAAGTTGCAAACCAATTAGGAACTACAGTAACTGCTGTAGCAATTAACGCAGAGAATACTGCTGAATTAGGAAATTATGGTGTTGATAAAGTATTAAATGTATCTGCTGATACATTAAAAGACTTCAATGCAAAAGCATACGCTTCTACATTACACCAAGCTGCTGGAAATGAAGATGCCAAAGTTGTGATCATCAGCTCAAGTGCAGATAGTAAAACACTAGCGCCAATTTTAGCAGTTAACTTAAACGCAGGATACGCATCAAATGTAGTAGCTGCTCCAACAAGCACAAGTCCATTTACAGTAAAAAGAACAGCTTTTACAAACAAAGCATTCAATATGACAGAAATCAGCTCTGATGTAAAAATCGTAGGTGTTTCTAACAACGCATTCGGATTGGTTGAAAATTCAGGTGCCGCTGCTACTGAAGCTTTTGCTCCAAATTTAGACGATTCGCTATTTGGTGTAAAAGTAAGTTCAGTTGATAAAGTAACAGGAAAAGTAACCATTGCTGATGCAGATGTTGTTGTTTCTGCAGGTAGAGGATTAAAAGGTCCAGAAAACTGGGGAATGGTAGAAGAGTTGGCAGATGTTTTAGGCGCTGCAACAGCATGCTCAAAACCTGTTTCTGATTTAGGATGGAGACCTCACGGAGAACACGTTGGACAAACTGGAAAGCCAGTAGCATCAAATTTATACATTGCAATCGGTATTTCTGGAGCTATTCAGCATTTAGCTGGAATCAACGCTTCTAAAGTAAAAGTTGTGATTAACACTGATCCTGAAGCTCCTTTCTTCAAAGCTGCTGATTACGGTGTTGTCGGAGATGCTTTTGAAGTAGTTCCACAGCTAATCGAAAAATTGAAAGAATTTAAAGCGAATAACGCATAATTTTTTTTAAATTGTGCCCAACTAAGGGCTGTCTAAAATGGGAAATCCCTTCTTTTAGACAGCCTTTTTTTATTAGCAATGCATTCAGGAACAAATGAGTTTAGTAAAACTAAATATAAAAGGAATTTCATATAGCCAAACACAAAATGGAGCCTATGCGCTTATTTTGAACGAAGTTGATGGAGACCGTAAACTACCAATAGTTATTGGAGCTTTTGAAGCGCAATCAATTGCTATTGCGCTCGAAAAAGAGATAAAACCACCTCGCCCACTCACTCACGATCTTTTTAAAAATTTTGCCGATCGATTTGATATCGTTGTAAAACAAGTCATTATTCATAAGTTGGTTGACGGTGTTTTTTATTCAAGTATTATTTGTGAACGCGATAAAATTGAAGAAATTATAGATGCTCGAACTTCAGATGCCATCGCTTTGGCATTACGTTTTGACGCACCAATTTTCACTTATAAAACAATTTTAGATAAAGCAGGTATATTCTTGAAACTCACTTCAAAAGAAGAAGAGGAAAATACCGAAAAGGAAAGCATTGTTGTTGACGAATTGTTTACCGACCAAGAAGAAGATTTAGATGTTGTAGAGAGTACTACCGAAAATTCTTTTGCTACGCTCTCACTTCAAGAATTATATAATATGTTAGATGGCGCTGTAGCGGATGAAGATTATGAAAAAGCTGCTAGACTTCGAGATGAAATCTCTAACAGAGATAAAAACAAAAAATAAAACACCTTTCACATGCAAAAATTTGTAGCAAGTATTATTACAGTATTTTGTATACTATTTAGTGTAAATGCACAAGAAATTGAGATTGACGGAACATGGAATTTTAGTGCTATACAAAACAGTACTGGCGAAAACTTAGTTCCTGTTACAAATGCTGACAAGCTTGACTTAAAAGCTGGAGAGTTTCAATATCAGCTTGCGGCAAAAGACAATCTAAAAGCAAGCGGAGATTACATTTATCAAAACAAACTATTAGTTTTTTATTACAATACGCCAACAGATACAATCCGTAAATACAAAATCACTACACTTACAGATTCTACTTTAATATTTAAAGAAAAAGACGTTTCGTATCATTTTGAGAAAGTACAGAAAAAAGAAGAAGCTGTCACAGCTACTAATACAGATACAGCGCAAATTGTACCTAGTGAAGGATTTAGCACTTCAAGTTTAATACGAGGAATCTTAGGTATGTTTGTATTACTTATTATTGCCTTTTTATTTAGTAATAATCGAAAAGCTATCAATTGGAAAACGGTTGGAATCGGTTTATTATTTCAACTAATATTAGCAATCTCTATTCTAAAAGGAAAAGATATTGGATTTAATGTAGGAGATACCAGAATTGATCTTGGGTTTGTTTCTGACTCTTTTGAATTTATAGGACAAATATTTATCAATATCTTAAATTACACTAAAGCGGGAAGTGAATTCTTATTTGGTGGCATGATGAATGTTGAATCTTTCGGATTCATATTTGCATTTCAAGTATTACCTACTATTATATTTTTCTCTGCCTTAACTTCTGTATTATTCTACTTAGGAATCATTCAAAAAGTAGTAAAAGGAATGGCATGGGTTTTAACTAAAATCTTAGGAATCTCTGGAGCTGAAAGTTTATCGGTTGCTGGAAATATATTTTTAGGACAAACTGAAGCACCACTATTAATCAAAGCCTATTTAGAAAAGATGACACGTTCAGAAATTTTACTGGTTATGATTGGTGGAATGGCTACAGTTGCTGGTGCCGTTTTAGCAGCTTATATCGGATTTTTAGGAGGTGATGATCCTGCATTACAACTTGTATATGCAAAACACTTATTAGCTGCTTCTGTAATGGCAGCACCAGGTGCGATTGTAATTTCTAAAATATTATATCCACAACAAGATAAAGTTGATAATAATGTAGAAGTATCTCAGGAAAAAATAGGAACTAACATATTAGACGCTATTGCCAACGGAACGACAGAAGGTTTAAGACTTGCTGTAAATGTTGGAGCTATGTTATTAGTTTTCGTAGCTTTTATTGCCATGATTAATGGTATTTTTGATTGGATTGGCAGCATTACTTCGCTTAATGGTTGGATGGCTGATAATACTCCGTATGATAAATTTTCATTAGAAGCTATTTTAGGAACTGTGTTTGCTCCTTTAATGTGGCTAATTGGTGTCGCAAAAGAAGACATGATGTTAATGGGACAATTACTTGGAATCAAACTAGCAGCTAGTGAATTTATTGGATACATTCAATTGGCTGACATAAAAGATCCAGCAAGTGCTGTACATCTTACTTATAACAAATCTATCATCATGGCAACGTATATGCTATGTGGTTTTGCCAACTTTGCTTCTATCGGAATTCAAATTGGAGGAATTGGTTCTTTAGCACCTGGACAACGAAAAACATTATCTCAATTTGGAATGAAAGCATTAATTGGAGGAACAATCGCTTCGTTAATTTCTGCTACGATTGCAGGAATGCTTGTCGGATAAATTATAGTTAATAACCTATTGATAAAATACAAACGTGTTGGTGTATAATCAACACGTTTTTTTTATTTTTACTAACTACAAAAACTGCATTGCAACGCTAATAAAACAAAACATCATGAGACAATATTTAGATCTTGTAAAACATGTATTAGAAAACGGAAATGAAAAGGGTGATCGTACAGGAACTGGAACAAAAAGTGTTTTTGGTTATCAAATGCGTTTTGACCTCAGCGAAGGTTTTCCAATGGTGACTACCAAAAAACTACACTTAAAGTCTATTATCCATGAATTGTTATGGTTTATTAAAGGAGATACAAATATCAAATATCTTCAAGACAATGGCGTTCGTATTTGGAATGAATGGGCAGATGAAAACGGTGATTTAGGACCTGTATACGGACATCAATGGCGAAACTGGAATAGCGAAAGTATTGATCAATTAGCAGAAGTAATTGAAACCTTAAAAAACAATCCAAATAGTCGCCGCATGATGGTTTCCGCATGGAATCCAAGTGTATTACCAGATACTTCTGTTTCTTTTGGTGAAAATGTAGCAAATGGAAAAGCAGCATTGCCTCCATGTCACGCATTCTTTCAATTTTATGTAGCTGACGGAAAATTATCTTGCCAACTATACCAACGAAGTGCTGATGTATTTTTAGGAGTTCCTTTTAATATTGCTTCCTATGCACTTCTCACAATGATGATGGCACAAGTTTGCGGTTATGAATACGGAGATTTCATTCACACATTTGGAGATGCACATATTTACAGCAACCATTTTGAACAAGTAGCATTACAACTCACCAGAGAACCACATCCGCTACCAACTATGAAGATAAATCCTGAAGTTAAAAGTATTTTTGACTTTACATATGATGATTTTGAATTGGTTAATTATAAGCATCATCCACGCATAAAAGGCGCTGTTGCCATTTAAAAAAATATTTTTCACACTTTATATACATTTATGTCATTAAAAAAATTCCTATGCGGATTAGCATGTTGCTTCGCAATAGTAGCGAATGCGCAAACAGATACTACCAAAAAAGCAATTACTGCCGAATCTACAGTTATACAAGGCTGTCAATTTGAAGAAGAAGTATATGAGTGTTCTAGAGAAGAATTGCGTTTGGCGATATTTCAATTTCTCAAGCCAGAAGACGCTGCACTAGTAGCACAAAAAACAAAACAAGATATCATTTTTGTAAAACTTGGACTAGCTACTGATGAAACTGGAAAAATTGTCAAAGAACGTTCTTCATTAAAATTTTATGAAACAGAAATGAAGCCTATTGATGTAGAACTTAAAACTCAATTAGAAGATTTTAAGATTGAATTGGCTCCAATATCACAAAAACAAAACAGCTATATCACCAATCATTTATTTCTTAAAATAGACAGAGAAAATAATGTTTTCATTCCGCTATATGATCATAAACCTAAACGAATTCCGTTTAGTGGTCCAGAAGTAACTCCTATTTATCGTGGTTGTGAAAGTACTAAGACTAATAAGGAAAGAAAGCGCTGCATGTCTGATAAAGTATCTGAGTTTGTTGGAAAAAATTACAAAACGAGATTAGCTAGAAAAGCAAAATTAAATGGGACTGTAAAAGTGTTTGTTGTTTTTAAAATAAATGAACAAGGAAAAGCTGTTAATATTCGTTCGAGAGCACCACATCCAATATTAGAAAAAGAAGCTATTAGAGTTATTAGAAGATTACCGAGAATGAAACCTGCTACGATAGAAAATATTCCGGTAAGTGTAAACTTCACACTTCCTATTGTTTTTAAAGTACAATAAATCCTTAAAAAAGGAAATTCATCATTATTTATTGATGGAACGCCAAGAAGTATAGCATAAGTCATACTATTTAAATTTATAGCTTAGTAAAACTGTGCAATTCTCAATTATGGCAGCAAAAGCTTTCAAAGTTTTACGTACATTTACTTTAGAAAGTAATATTTAAGACGTTTCAAATACAGTAAGAGAGATGATTTTGCTCGATTTCAAAAAGAATTACATATTAGACAACGGTTTTGTTCAACTAAGGCCTTTGCAAGCAAACGATTTTAAATATTTGCTCCCGTACGCATTGAATGAACCTGATTTATGGAAATATTCGCTTACACCTGGTAATGGCGAAACCAACTTAAAAGAATACATCGCTTTAGCTACTCAAGGAAGAGTCAAAGAAAACTCATACCCTTTTATTGTATATGACAAGCGATTTAATACGTTTGCTGGCTCTACTCGATTCTATGATTTCCATCAAAATCATCAAACAGTTTCATTAGGCTATACTTGGTATGGAAAAGATTTTCATGGAACCGGCTTGAATAAAAATTGTAAGTTTTTAATGCTCCAATTTGCCTTTGAACACATGAAAGTTCAACGTGTTGAATTTAGAGCTGACAATAATAACAAACGAAGCATTGCTGCCATGAGAAGTATAGGCTGTACTGAAGAAGGAATATTACGAAGTAATTGCGCTACTGCAGATGGCAGGCGTGACAGTATTGTATTTAGTATTTTAAAATACGAATGGTTTAGTCGTGTAAAACGAGAATTGATAAAAAAATTATAAACTCAAAATATCATTTTCAAATTGCTATGTATTCGTTCTATTTTCCACTTCGAATATATCAGTAAAACGTAAAGATTCTACACACTTTACTATTGATTATCAACAATATTCTATGTAATATTTTTAAGTAAATTTGTAAAATACCTAAAAATACATTCATCTAAAAAAAATGCATTTCATGGTGAAACTTTATCTTTTCATACTTACAGAATGTTGTATTCAAAAAAGAAAAGTATCTTTATAACATTAAAAATATACATTGTGATGAAAAAATTTATTATTCCTGCATTATTTTGCTTAACTGTACAATTTGGATTTTCGCAAAATGCGACTAAAATGTCTACGCCAAAACTTTCTCCAAACGGAACAATCAACTTTTCAGTAATGGACAATGCACCTCAACTAGATGGTTGCAAAAGTGTAGGTACTAAAAAACAACAAAATAAATGTACCGCAGATAAGATTGAAAACTTCATTCAGAAGGCATTTAATAAAGACATTGCTCGCTCTATTCCAAACAACACTAAAGACAATTCTGTATACATTCGCTTCATCGTTAACAAACAAGGAAATGTAGAAAATGTTGGTGTACGTACTAACAACGCAAATGTGAAAGCGGAAATAGAACGAATTTTAAAAACACTTCCTCGTTTTTCACAAGGAACACACCAAGGAACTAGTGTAAAAACTTCGTATTCTCTTATGTTACAAGCTGATCGACTTTTGAGAAATGCTGTAAACAACTAGAAAAACCGCATACATGTTTGGCAAAAAAAAGAAACCTACTACCCAAATAGATCAAGAACAATTAGCACTTATTGAGAATGCTCAAAAACGCATTCGACAAAAAAAACGTCTGTACTACCATTTGGTCATTTTTATCATTGGATCTGCATTTTTAGTACTTTTAAATGTAGTACTAGGATTCGGAAAAGACATCATGCTTTTTAATACGCAATGGTTTGTATGGGCTGTGTTACTTTGGCTATTCATATTTTTATTTCATGTATTTGATGTATTCATCACCAATAAATTCATGGGAAAAGATTGGGAAGCAAAACAACTTGAAAATTTAGTTGCCAAACAAGAACATCGTATTGAAAAACTAAAGCAAAAATTTTTGGAACAAGAAACAAAAATTGCTGAAGAGCAAGCAAAAGCTGAACTTGAAAACAAACCAAAACCCGAAATCATCAATAGAAGTTCATTAGCAATGATTGTTGCTGCTGCAGAAAATAATGTCATCGGGAAAGACAATCAATTAATTTGGCATTTAAGCAATGATCTAAAACGCTTCAAAAAACTCACTTCTGGTCATCATATCATAATGGGACGTAAAACATTTGAAAGTTTTCCAAAACCATTACCAAACAGAACACATGTTGTCATCACAAGACAAAAAGATTACAAAGCGCCTAAAGGCGTTATTGTTGTACATACAATGCAAGAAGCTGTAAATGTAGCGACCTTAAATGATGCTGAACCTTATATTATTGGTGGTGGAGAAATCTACAAACAAGCACTTCCTTTTGCTACTAAAATAGAATTAACACGTGTACATCACGAATTTGAAGGCGATACTTATTTTCCTGAAATCGATATGAAAGATTGGAAAGAAACCGCAAATACCTTTCACAAAAAAGACGATAAACACGATTACGAATTCTCTTTTATCACTTACGAGAGAATTTAGAATAATATCAAAATTTAATCAATGAATTACTTTACTATCTTTTCAAGAAAGAGTGTCTATTGCTTTTTTCTAATTGGATTATTTTTTTGCGCAAGTAGCTACGCACAAGACGATTGGACATCTTTTACATATCGTATAAAAATAAAAGCAAACAAAAAATTGAAATTCAAACTTTCTGCAGATATAAAAGTAGAAAATCTTGATAAAATAGCTTGGGGAGCCATTTATGCACGCGTTGATACCAAAAATGATGAATATGGTTTTTTTGATAACATGCGAAACAGACCTGTATTGTCAAATGAATGGAAAAACTACGAAATCAACGGATACATTGACGGAAACTCTGATAGATTAGTCTTTGGAGGAATTTGTATGTCTAATGGGAAATTTTATTTTGATAATTTTGAACTCTATATCGAAAATATAGAAACAGGAGAATTAGAAAAAACAACAATCAATAATTCTGACTTTGAAAATAATACAAGTGGTGTTAAATTATCAGGATGGGATATTGATAGTAAGAGAATAAATGCTGATTTTGAGAAAGGATATACATACAATCTTTTAAAAGACACTATTGAAAAAGGATATTCATTAGTAATTGAAGGAAAAAATATAAAAATTGATGATTACAGTCTTATTGGAGAGCGCGAAGGATACAGTCCACAAATCGGAACTTTAATTTCCATGCTTAACAATCTGAGCGATCGTGTTGAATATCATGTTAAAAATCTTGACCAACGAGAATTAGATCATTTACACGATGAAAAAGCAAACTCTATTGGTGCACTTATTATGCATTTAGCAGCAGCTGAAAAAATATATCAATTATACACCTTTGAAAATAGAGGTTTTAATGAAGAAGAAGAAAAATTTTGGGGACCTGCACTAAACTTAGATGATGCAGGAAGAGAAACCTACAAAGGTCATGATGTGGAATATTACTTAAAAATATACCGAGAAGTAAGAGCCAAAACACTCGAAGAATTTAAAAAAAGGGATGATGAGTGGCTAAAAAAAACAAATCCGACTAGAGACTCTAACAATCATTATTATTGGTTTCATGTCATGGAACATCAATCAAGTCACTTAGGGCAAATATTATTTCTTAAGAAAAGAATTCCACCAGAACCAAACATCAATTTAGAGAAGAAAAAGAAAATTGATTGAGACTAAAAAACAAAGTCAGGACTAATAAAACTTCGCATTATTTAGAATTGTTTATTTTTGCCAAACAATTTTAACTAAAAATACGTTCTTCGTGATATAGAAGAAATAAAATAAACACGCATGAAAGCATATATATTTCCAGGGCAAGGTGCTCAATTTACAGGAATGGGATTAGACTTATACGAGAAGTCAGATATTGCACAACATCTTTTTGAAGATGCAAATGGTATTTTAGGGTTTCATATTACAGACGTAATGTTCGAAGGTTCTGCCGAAGATTTAAAGCAAACAAAAGTTACCCAACCTGCTATTTTTTTACATTCTGTGATTTTAAGTAAAGTACTAGGTGACAAATTTCAACCAGAAATGGTTGCAGGACACTCTTTAGGTGAACTTTCTGCATTGGTTGCTAATGGAGCATTAACATTTGAAGATGGTTTAAAACTAGTTTCGCAACGTGCCTTGGCAATGCAAAAAGCCTGTGAAGCACAACAAAGTACAATGGCAGCAGTTTTAGGATTAGATAATGAAATTGTAGAAAAAGTATGTAATGAAACTGCGGGTATTGTAGTAGCTGCAAATTATAACTGTCCTGGACAGATTGTAATTTCTGGAGAAGTTGAAGCTATTAATACTGCTTGTGAAACGTTGAAAGAAGCTGGCGCAAGACGTGCTTTGGT
Organism: Kordia sp.; assembly: GCF_965224175.1. Classification (GTDB taxonomy): domain Bacteria; phylum Bacteroidota; class Bacteroidia; order Flavobacteriales; family Flavobacteriaceae; genus Kordia. The sequence goes on along the minus strand of NZ_OZ245041.1, from coordinate 4,264,039 downwards.
ATTACCTGTTGGTGGTGCTTTTCATTCTCCTTTAATGGAACCTGCTCGCGAAGAATTGGCTGCAGCGATAGAAAATACAACTTTCAACACGCCGAACTGTCCAATATATCAAAATGTAACCACGACAGCGATAACGGATGCAAGCGAAATTAAAAAGAACTTAATTTCTCAATTGACAGCTCCTGTAAAATGGACACAGTCCGTACAACAAATGATTGCTGATGGAGCAACACACTTTACAGAAGTTGGACCAGGAAAGGTGTTACAAGGCTTATTACGTAAAATTGACCGCTCAGTAACTTCAGAAAGTGCTACTTTCGGAGAAGAATAAATATATCAAACAAAACTACCATGAAAATTTCTAGATCGCTTAGAATGCTATTCATTTTTGGATTGATTTTGATCAATGTTGGTTGCGATCAAGTTTCCAAATCTGTTGCGCGAAAGCATATTGATACACACGAAAGTATTTCTGTTATTGGAGAATATGTCATTCTAACAAAAACAGAAAACAAAGGTGCCTTTTTAGGTTTTTTATCTACGATGGAAAGCCCTATTCTTAAAAGCATTTTTTTAATTATACTTCCAGTTGCTGTACTTTTCTTTATACTGCGAATGATTATCATAAACACAGATTTAGACAAGTATATGATTTTTGGATTGTGTTGTATTATTGGTGGTGGAATAGGAAATTTATACGATCGTATTTTGTATCGTTCTGTCACAGATTTTATGCATATTGATCTTGGCGGTATTTTTAAAACAGGAATTTTCAACATGGCAGATGTTTCTGTAATGCTCGGAACAGGATTATTGATTCTTTCTTTTATCAAGCGAAAAGAAGTCTCTATCTCTTAAGAGAATATATATACAAAGTAAAACAGCGATAACAAATTCATGTTATCGCTGTCTTTTTTTATACTTAATGAGTAATCTATTCTAATTTACGCATGTGTAAAATTTCATCGTTGTTTCCCTGAATTGTGAAATTGCCTATTTGTAATTCACTATCGTTTATAACTTTAAAAAAGACAACAATCGGTCTTGCTAAATCTGCTTCATTTGATGAAAGAGAAATAGAATCTTCTAAAATTTCATACGTAAATGTACGACGAGCTTCATTATCGTTCGTTTTTTGAACTAGTTGATTTTCAGCTTGAAATAAGAATTCAATTCTATTTGCAACAGGTTGTGTTTCAACCCAACGACCTTCTATAGTTTCTATTTGTTGCTTTTCGCAGTTTTGAAACATAAAAAATGATGATACAATCAAGATGTAAAAATAGACTCTCATATGGTTTATTTCTTCACGAATTTACTCGTAATGACCGTATTTCCTTCACCGCTCAATCGTAAGATATAGATGCCGGTTTTGAAATTACTCACATCAATTGTTACTTCATTTTCAGCAATTTCTTTGTAATCGTTTACAAATACTCGCGCGTTTGATTGATAGTCATAAATTTCCACGGTAAAATTTTGTAATGTCTCGCTCAATCTTACGTTGATAGTATTACTAGACGGATTTGGATAGAGTGTCAATTCTAATTCATTTGATTCTATACGTTCTATACGTCCTCCATCAGTATTTGCTTGACGTAAAAATGCTGGATTTTCACAAGGATCATTAACAGTATATGCTCTAAAATCAGCACCTTGTTCAATAAAAGTTCCTGGTCTTAATACGATTTCTTCACTAGCACGCATTGTTCCAACACTTTCATCTTGATAATAAATATTATTATTATTTGTATCAATTCTGGTTTTTGCTAAATGATTGGAAACGTAATTGTCTTGTATAGTTTCACTTTGTAAAAATAAATTTGTTGGTACTTGGCGGTACGCATTAATTGAATTCGCACTTTCATTTAATCTACGTGCATTGTTTCGCCCGTTATTTCCAGAAGCAACACCTCCAGGACCATTTATATTTGGATTAGAGAACGAACCAATTCTACAAGAATTTGCTTGATTACAAGGAGCAGCTGCAGTTCTCGCCATAATTGTTCTCCATGCATTCGTTCCAGTTCCTGATACAAAACCTCTACCGTAACTTGGATTGGCATTGTGATTATCATGTCGTGCTCCTTGCAAGTGACCTACTTCGTGTGTAAAAGAAAAACGTCCATCTGTAACACCATCAACAGCAACAGTTGCATAACCATTAGCTTGATTGTATGAATTCCCTAGCGGAATATCGAATACAATTCCAAAGATCCCTGGTTCATTTCTTCTAATTAATACTTGAAGATCTGTTTGATAGATATTTCTGTATGTGTGCGCTATATTCAAACCATTCGTTCCATTTCTAAATCGAGCCACATCCGTTTGATGTGAATTTCCTAACGACTCTGTGTAATTGGTTTCAATCAATACACCTAATTCCATCGTAATTCCTATTTGACTCGTAATGTATGCTAAGTTCGCTTCATCTACCATAACTTGGGCAAATGTTGGCAAATCAAAACCAGCGGCAGCAATTTCCGTTCTTGCTGTTGGCGTCGTCGCTAAAAGAACACGCAATGTACAATCGTTATCGTTTTTAGCTAAACCACGTTCATCTTCAAGTCGAATTGGACCTTCATCTCTAGGATATGAATCTCTTTCATTTCCACAACGTCCTACATTAGTATCTCTAAATTCTATTAATATATGTTCTCCGTTTCTTTTTAGAGGAACTAATGTATAAGAATAGTCTCCTACAGAAAATTTGGAAGCAACTCTTCCATTTTTTACGGTAAAAAATATTCCAAATCCTTCATCAGTTTTTCCAAACCAAGTAAAATCGTCTTCTCCTCTTACATTCTTTTCTAGCAAAAATGCAGAGAATGTTTTTCCATCAATTTTAAACACAACTTTATCAGCGTTAAAAATGTCGCTATTTATGCTAAAGTTGGTATAACTAGTACGTACGTTTTCCTTTTTCGCATAGTTTTTAGACACTTCTATACTTTGCTTGCTCTGTGCATTTTTTTGCATAGCTGAAGTATCAAAAAGTGTTTTTTGCGAAAAACAGGATAGTGAAAATAGAAATAAGAAAGCGTACGTATACTTTTTAAATAGTGTAGCTTTCATAAATTATTTCTTCTCTTTTAGTTCTTTATTTTCTGCTTCTAAAGCTTTTATTCTTTTTTCTAATTGAATAACATGTAGGTATAGTTCTTCAATTTTTTCCATTTGTTTGACTTGCATTTTTCCGACTTCCATACCATTTTCTACAATATCTTTTGCAGCTGGTACATTTGGCAAATGCTTATTTTCTTGAATATAGGCGTCTACTTCAGAGAGTGACATTAAGTTATAATCACTTTCAAAAACATAATCTGGAAAAATTGGCGTTTTTACGCGTACTTCTGTAGCTCGTACTCTACCATCGCCAAAAACAACAAATGTATCGCTATATCCTGCCGATCCTGGTGGATCAAATAATACAGCAAAGGCTTTTGTGTTGGCTCGATTTACAGCACTTAGTACTCCAAATTGGAAATCTGTAGTGTGTGTCGTTTCAGATACAATTCCAACCTTCAAATTGTTGGCTCTCACATACAATTGTGTGTCATTCGGAGGATTTACGATTCCTATTCCCGTTCGTCCTGTCCTGTAAAGTTCACCTGTTGATGTTGACGTACCTGTCCACTGTTGAGCATTGATTTCTATCGAAAATAGCATTGCTATCGCCGATAATGTTAAAAATAAATTACTTGTTTTCATGTAAAAGTTTTTATTTGGTTAATAAATATGTTACTTGTTTGAAAAAGAGAAGAAAATCATAATATTCACTTTCTTCAATATGAAGGCCGTTGCGGTCAAAAACTTCCTTCCATTCTTTATCATTCATATTAGTGTGCGGATGCCCAATAAATTCCCAATTATTGATACTATCCGCAATGTAGGTGACATATTTTTGAAAAGTATTTTCATAGATATCCTCCATGATAATAACTTTTTTACCAACCCTTTTTGCTTCTTTTACTGTGATTTCTGGATTTTTGATGTGATGTAAAACAGTGATTATTTGTACGACATCAAAAGCATTATCTTCAAAAGGCAATGTAGTTCCATCATAAATAATGGGCGTTACCTCTTTGAAAGCAGATTTATTTGAAATATCCAAACCTGTGATATCATATCCAGCGTTACGAAGTTGCATATTTAATGCGCAATTACCACTTCCTATATCAAGAATCGTTTCGCCTTTTTTATAAAACTTAGTTAACCTGTTTAGTTTAATTTCAGCCTTATGGTAACACCACTTTTGGTATATATTCATCGGTTGGTTTTGGTATTTGTCGTATTAATCTTTAAATACTTACATCATTTTCAATCAAAAAAATGATTGCTTTTAAAATTTATTTTTAACACGACAAAACTAGCTTTATTTTTATATAAAGTTAAATTTTTCTTTTGTTAAAACTAAATAAACTAAGTAAGGCAAACCCGTAAATATTTCTTGTTAGTTTTTTTTTAATTTACTGATATTCTTGAGTTTACTCAATATTTTTTAACCAAAAAACTTTATATCATGAAAAAAAGAAATGTAACATCATTAAAACTTCGCAAAAATTCAATTTCAAAATTAGGACAAGAAAACATCAAAGGAGGAATTAAACTTACAAATACATGTACTTCTGTTATTGACGCTTGTCCTACAGCTTGGATTTGCCCATCAGATTTACCATGGAATTGTCCACTTCCATTCTAAGTTAACAATAGAACATAAAAAAAGAGCCGTGAATTAAAGATTTACGACTCTTTTTATTTGCTTGAATTTATAGCTAGTTTATTTGGCTTTTCTAATCTTCTGCTCCCATTTCCAAGCTGAAAGCATGGCTTCATCTAATGTAGAAGTTGCTTTCCAACCTAAAATAGTATTCGCTTTGGTCGTATCAGCATAAGCAGAAATTACATCGCCTTCTCTCCTTTTTACTACTCTATAGTTTAATGGCTGCTGACTGACACGTTCAAAACTTTCTATCACTTCCAATACCGAACTTCCTGTTCCTGTACCAATATTGAATACTTCAAATGAAGTTTCATGGTTGTTTTGGATTAACCTTTTGAGTGCTATTACGTGTGCTTTCGCCAGATCAACTACATGAATATAATCACGAATACAAGTACCATCTTCTGTAGGGTAATCGTTTCCAAATACTGATAATTCTTTTCGTAAGCCAATTGCAGTCTGCGTAATAAAAGGAACTAAATTTTGCGGAACTCCATCTGGCAATTCACCAATTTCAGTACTTTCATGTGCGCCAATCGGATTAAAATATCGCAATGAAATGACTTGTAAACCTTTGGCAATTTTAGCAGTATCCTGCAATATTTCTTCACCTATTTGTTTCGTGTTTCCATACGGCGAAAATGCTTGTTGAATTGGAGCATTTTCTGAAATCGGCATTGTTTCTGCCTGACCATACACGGTGCAAGAAGAACTAAAAATAAACGATATATTTTCTTTGTCCTGAATTTGCTGTAAAACCGTGATTAAAGTTGATATATTATTTTCATAATATAACAACGGATTTTTCACACTTTCTCCTACTGCTTTACTTGCGGCAAAGTGAATGATGCCTTCAATATCTTGATGTTTTTGAAAAAATAAAATCGTTGCTTGTTTGTCGCGTAAATCTAGTTTTTCGAAATCTGGCATGATTCCCGTGATTGTCTTTATTCCTTGCAATACATTTTCGGAAGTATTGGATAGATTGTCAATAATCACTACTTCAAATCCAGCTAATTGCAACTCTACCACAGTGTGAGAGCCAATATAACCTAATCCGCCAGTTACTACTATTTTTTTCAACCTTTAAAAATTCGAGAATATTAAATTTATCCGTTAACGAAATCTAATATCGTTTTTGTGATGAATACAATTTGCTCATCATCCAATTCTGTGTGCATTGGTAATGAAATTACTTCGTTTATCAACTGATTTGTCACAGGGAAATCTGCTTCATTATAACGCTCATCTTTGTAAGCTTTTTGGGCATGCAAAGGAATTGGGTAATAAACTCCACAAGGGATTCCATTTTCGTTTAAATGTTTGGCTAAAGCGTCTCTATCTACATCAATTACACGTAATGTATATTGATGATATACATGACAACTGCAATCGCCTTTATCTGGACTTCCACACAGTTTTGTTGTTTTGGGTGTAATAATTTTATCATTACCCTTTAATGCTTGGGTATATTTATGTGCTGCTATTTGACGTGCAGCATTGTATGCATCTAAGTTTGGAAGTTTTGCTCTTAATATTGTTGCTTGAATAGAATCTAAACGAGAATTTACTCCAACAACATCATGATGGTAACGTTTGTACATTCCATGGTTTACAATTCCTCTGATAGTATGTGCTAAATCATCGTCATTTGTAAAAATTGCGCCTCCATCTCCATAGCAACCTAAGTTTTTAGATGGAAAAAAAGATGTAGAAGCCACATGACCAATTCCTCCTGCTTTTTTCTTGCTACCATCTGCAAATGTATAATCGGCTCCAATAGCTTGCGCGTTATCTTCTATGACATATAAATTATGTTCTTTTGCAATCTCTAAAATCGCATCCATATTAGCGCATTGCCCAAACAAATGTACAGGAACAATCGCTTTTGTTTTTGGTGTGATTGCTTTACGGATCGCTTCTGGATCAATATTAAATGAATCTTTTTCTACATCAACCAGTACTGGAGTTAATTGTAATAAGGCAATTACCTCAACAGTTGCTGCAAAGGTAAAATCGGCAGTAATAACTTCATCTCCTGGTTTCAAACCAAGTCCCATCATTGCAATTTGCAATGCATCAGTTCCATTGGCACAAGGAATTACATGCTTTACGTCTAAATATTCTTCTAACTCTTTTTGAAATGCGTGTACTTCGGGTCCGTTTATGAATGCTGAAGATGCAATAACATCTAATACGGATTGATCAACTTGGTCTTTTATTTTTGCATATTGACCTTTCAGGTCGACCATTTGGATTTTCTTCATTCGTATCTTTCTTTTGTTCTAACAATATTACAAAATTGTACAACGATACCCAATGAATTTAAGGGAAAGAATGTATTTTAGCAACAAACTCATTGCTTTTGTATTTTATCTACAACATATTGGTTCACATTACAGGTTTTTTTCTTAAAATCATCGCATTGTTTAACACCAAAATTGGACTTTTTGTTTCAGGAAGAAAGACTGTTTTTAAAACCTTAGCAAATCAAATTTCAGCCAACGATAAGGTGATTTGGTTCCACACAGCTTCTCTAGGTGAATACGAACAAGGATTGCCTGTTTTAGAAGCTTTAAAAAAAGAGTATCCTGATCACACATTTTTACTCACTTTTTTTTCTCCTTCTGGTTATGAAGTTAAGAAAGATAGTGGTGTTGCAGATATTGTTACATACTTACCTTTAGATACTAAGGCAAATGCTCAAAAGTTTCTAAAACTTACACATCCTGAGTTAGTTATTTTTGTAAAGTATGAGTTTTGGCCAAACTATTTAGCTGCTCTAAAAAAACAAAATATTCACACCATTTCCATTTCTACTATTTTCAGATCTTCGCAAGCATTTTTTAGATGGTATGGCGGTTGGATGCGAAAATCATTGCATGCGTTTTATCATATTTTCGTCCAAGATGAAGCTTCAAAAAAACTTTTAAATGATATCAATTACTCAAATGTAACTATTAGTGGAGACACACGTTTTGATAGAGTTTTAGAAATTTTAGACCGTGATAATTCACTACCTTTTATAGAAACTTTCAAAGATAACACACCTTGTATTGTTATTGGAAGTAGTTGGCAAGAAGATGAAGCTATTTTTGTTCCGTTTATTAATGCTTCTACCGAAAACTGTAAGTACATTATTGCACCTCACAATATAAAATCTCAAGAAATTGAAAAATTAAAAAATCGTATTCACAAGCCTACTGTGCTGTTTTCTGAAATGGAAAAACAGCCGGATTTAAGTCAATTTGATGTTTTTATTGTGGACACTATTGGAATTTTAACAAAAGTATACAGTTATGCTGATATTGCATATGTTGGCGGCGGTATGGGAAGTACTGGATTACACAATACCTTAGAACCAGCTGTTTTTGGAATTCCTGTAGTTATTGGCAAACACTACTCAGGTTTTAAAGAAGCTGAAGATTTGGTACAACTTGGTGGCGTACTTTCGGTTACTTCTGAAGTTGAATTCAAAGAAACAACAAATCGACTGTTAAAAGACACTGATTTTAAAGCTACTACAAGCAAAATTAATCATGATTACGTTCACGCAAACGGAAATGCCAGTGTAATAATCATGAAATATCTTTCCCAACGATAAAAATTTTTCAAAAAAACACCTTTTATCTATTAAAATGATAATTTTATAGAATGTTAAAAAGATGTTAAAACATTCTTTGTGAATCCGTAAAAGAAACCTTAACATTGTCAATACAATTAACAATAAATAGACAAACAGATGAAAAAAGTAATTTTAAAAGCTGCTTTAGTTGTTGCTTTAGCGTTCGGAATGACTTCTTGTGAAGAAGTAAAAAAAGAAGGTGAAAAAGCTGCAGATAAAACTGAACAAGCAGTAAAAGATGTAAAAGACACTGCGAATGATGTTGCGAATGATGTAAAAGATGCTGCTAATAATGCAGTTGATGCTACTAAAGACGCTGCAAACGACGTAAAAGATGCTGCTAACAATGCTGCAAATAACGTAAAAGACGCTGCAAACGATGCTGTTGATTCTGCAAAGAAAGCTGCAAATGATGCAGTAGACGGAGCAAAAGACATGGCCAACGACGCAAAAGAAGAAGCTAAAAAGGCTGCTAATAATGCAAAAGATGCTGCTAACAAAACAGTAGAAGATGCAAAGAAAGCTGCTAAAGACTTAAAAGAAAAGGCTAAAGGAAATCACTAAGATTTTTATGTAAATACCATAAAAAGCTTCTCCAATGGAGAAGCTTTTTTTATATGCTAATTTTTAAGTCTGTAAATTTACTTTACTATCATTTTCTTAGAAACCATGATTTCTCCATTGGAAACTAAGCTGTAAATAAACATTCCTTTTCCTATTTCATTTGAACTTATAATTACCTGTCCTTTTTGACTTGATAATTGATAATCTCTCACAAATTTCCCTGAAAGATCAAAAACCGAGATCGTTGCTTTTGCATTTTCTGGCAACGTGTAATTAATCGTTGTTTGATCTGTAAAAGGATTTGGTCTGTTCTGTTCCATTGAGAAACCAATTTCTTTGATATCATCTTCTTTCTTAGCCAAGTTCTCTCTTTTTAATTCTTCTAGTTCTGTTTGTAAAGAAGTTACTTTTTCATTCATTTCTTTCAAACTTGAAGTCAATACAGAAATCATTCCAACATAGTTAACCGCTTTATAATCATATGTACCAGTTTGTTTGTTTTCTTTATCAAAAATTGGCTTATTGATTGTAGTTACCAATTCTGGAAAAACTTCTTCGAGATTTTGCGCCAAGAATCCATGTTGTAATCCTTGTGGAAGATTTAATTCGTCATTTTGCTTAAATGTATATGTAACTGCATCTAATTGTGATATCTTATCTAAAACGTTTTCCTCATCTTTAATATTTTCTTTTAATTGTTTATCTGAAACTGTAAATGTTCCTGTTACAAAAACATTACCATTAAAGTATCCTGCATATCTATTTGTAGATGTGGATGCGCTTCCATATATACCTGCTCCGAAACCAGTCGGTCTAGCACTCGTAGCTCCTGTAGAAATGATTCCTCGTACACCATACGTACTTCCCGTAGCACTTCCTGTAACAAATGCACTTAACCCATAGCTTTGGAATGCATCATTTATTCTAATGTTAACTCCTGTATCCGCATAAGCACCGCCACTACTACGAACATCTAAGCCGTTTTTAATGTAACATGAAAAATTATTAGTAGATTTAAATCCCGTAACAAAACCGCTTGAAGTTGAGTTATTTTCTGCCGTCACACCTGTACGATTACTTCCTACGTCTGTATAATCGACACCTATTTTTGTAGAATTTACAGTTAATGGAGTTCCAAAAAATGTTCTACCATCATTCGTCATTGTTGCAACCAACGTAGAATTTGTCGAAATAAAACTATTTGCAACTCTAAATTCTAAGTCAGTTCCTGAAGCAAAAGAATCACCGATCCACTGAATTCTTGGGTTGATATCACCTGTATCTTGATATCCCATTGTCAATGCTCTGTTTTTTAACTGAAAACGAAGTCCAAAAACATTTTGGCTTCCAGTACTCAATCTACCAATAGAAAACCATTGACTCGCATTAAAGTCAAAAGCACTTCCAGCGTCTAATTGCGTGACCAAGCCAGGGCCAAATCTAAACGTTTCTCCTGTTAATGGAGCTGGAGTTGTAATACTTGTTGCTACAGGACCAGAAGATTCATTTTGTCCTAATGCAAATACACTAAAAAGTAATGCGAAAATAAAAGTAACTTTTTTCATAATCTTAAATTTTTGGTTAATCTGTTTAAATATATCCATAAAAAGTTAAACAAAATTACGGTATAACCGTAAAACCACCTCTTTATCAGTTATTTAAAATATCTTCACTATGTAAAAAATTAAAAAATGCTCTTTGCAATTAGCTTAAAATCCTGAAAACATTCCACAAACTTATACTTCATAAAAAAAACGGACCGAAGTCCGTTCTTTTCTTTTAGCATCAATAATTCATTGACACTTTAGATATAACTATTTTTCACTATTGCAGTAATTTCTACAAGTATCATTTGTAAGATCTGTACAATTAGCACACGACCATAATGGACAAGTCATTGTATCTGGACAATCGTTTGTGTCTCTTGATAAACCTGCTTTAAAGCTTTCCAAATTAGATATTGATTTCTTGTTTAATGATAAACCTTTAGCGTTTTGTCTTTTCATGATATATAAGTTTTTGATTTAATAATAACTCGAAACTATAAAATCAACATATTCAAGAAAAACAGTAATACTCGTAATTTATATATCTAGGGAAAAATACCTCTTGTAGTAATCGATATTTATATATTACGATTCCTTCATAGAAAGTTTGTTTTAGAATGCTAATAGAAGAACAATAAAAAAAGCCAAGATTCTTAAATCTCAGCTTTTAGTTTCTGTGCGGGTGAAAGGACTCGAACCTTCACGCTGTTAGGCACTAGATCCTAAGTCTAGCGTGTCTACCAATTTCACCACACCCGCAAATGTGGCTGCAAATATAAAGAAGATTTTTAATATTCAAAGCAAGTGACGCTTATTTTTACTTCTTTTTTTAGTACTTTTGAGTATCTAGATAAATTCAATATACTTCATGAATACTATAAAATCTTATGTTGAAACACATAAAAATCGTTTCATAGATGAACTCATCGAACTTTTAAAAATCCCATCAATCAGTGCTGATCCTGCTTATACTCAAGATGTTATTGACACTTCAGCAGCAATTAAAGCTAGTTTAGAAAAAGCTGGTTGTGATCATGTCGAAATTTGCGAAACTCCAGGATATCCTATCGTATATGGACATAAACATATTTCTGACGACTTACCTACTGTTTTAGTGTATGGACATTATGATGTACAACCGCCAGATCCATTAGAACTTTGGGAAAGCGGTCCTTTTGAACCTATTATCAAAAAAACAGATATTCATCCAGAAGGCGCTATTTTTGCTCGCGGAGCTTGTGATGATAAAGGACAAATGTACATGCATGTTAAAGCATTGGAGTTAATGAACGAAACTGACCAATTGCCTTGTAACGTAAAGTTTATGATTGAAGGTGAAGAAGAAGTTGGTTCTGAAAGTCTTGCTTGGTTTGTAGAACGCAATCAAGAGAAACTTGCCAATGATGTAATCTTAATTTCTGATACAGGAATGATTAGTAATACGCAACCTTCTATCACTACGGGCTTACGTGGATTAAGTTATGTAGAAGTTGAAGTTACGGGTCCAAATCGAGATTTACACTCTGGATTGTATGGTGGCGCTGTAGCAAATCCAATTAATATATTATCTAAAATGATTGCTTCATTACATGACGAAAACAATCACATCACAATTCCTGGTTTTTACGACAAAGTAGAAGAATTATCTGCTGCAGAACGTGCAGAAATGGCAAAAGCGCCTTTTTCTTTAGAAGCATATAAAAATGCCTTAGATATTGATGCAGTTTACGGTGAAACTGGTTATACTACTAACGAACGTAACTCTATTCGCCCTACACTTGATGTAAATGGAATTTGGGGCGGATATACTGGCGAAGGTGCTAAAACGGTTATTGCTAGTAAAGCATATGCAAAAATTTCGATGCGCTTAGTTCCAAATCAAGAATGGAAAGAAATCACAGAATTATTTAAAACACATTTTGAAAATATTGCTCCTGCTGGTGTCACAGTAAAAGTAACACCTCATCATGGCGGACAAGGATATGTAACACCAATTGATAATATCGGATATCAGGCAGCTAGTAAAGCTTACGAAGATACCTTTGGTGTTCCTGCCATTCCGCAACGTTCTGGAGGAAGTATTCCTATTGTTTCACTCTTTGAAAAAGAATTAAAAAGTAAAACAATTTTAATGGGATTTGGTTTAAATAGTGATGCTATTCATTCACCTAATGAACATTTTGGAATTTTCAACTATCTCAAAGGAATTGAAACGATTCCATTGTTTTATAAATATTTTACAGAACTTTCTAGGTAAAACACATACTTCAAAATCCGCTCTCAGTAGCGGATTTTTTTATGAGCGTTTCCTAGTGTGAAGCTTTCACTCCGTGCAGCATACACAAGGTCAGGCTTTCAGCTATTCCTGTTTTAATTAAGAAACCACAATGAGCTGATAATTAAATATTTGTGATTAATATTGTAATTCAGGAACAGGTGAAACGTATTCGTTTGTGTATTCTTTATTGATTAATAATACGGCTCAAAAATATAGATAAAACTTCAAAAAACCTCTAATTTATTAGGAATTAAATAACTACTTAAAAATTACATAAGTGTATTTTAGTTTTTGAACTGACATAATTCCTATTTTTATTATTCAATAGTTAATCAATATATCAAAGCTCTTTTCCTTGTGTGAATTTCAAGTTTGATAGCTCCATCTCCATTTTTCTATATTTTCTTGACTTTGAAGCAATAAGAAATAAACCAACAATAAAAAGAGCGATGCTTATAAGTAATACTAAAAAACCAGCAGTTTTTAATTCATTTTTCTGAAAAGCCTTCATATTATCAAATTCCGAGACAGCTAATAGCAGTACTCCATAAGAATTCATTAAAAAGCTTACGATTGTTAGTATGATTCCAATTATTTTTTTCATGTTTATAATGTTTTTAAGATTAATGATTTCAAGTTTTAATTGCATTCTATCGTGTAGACTTTATATGGAATATTAACGATTCCGCATACTCCGCTATGATGAGAGCATGCGCCTCTTCCTGAAGCAGAACTGGTTGTACCGTCACAACATTTAGTCCGCTGATAATATCTTGTTTTAGCTGTGAGTTCTCTGTATTCACGGCAGGCTTCTTCATTACCTAATTCCATCGATTTTTTGAAATACAACTTTGCTTTTCTTTTATTGAGTAAGTTTAAGTAAGAAATTCCAAGATTATATAAGAAAAGATCATTGTTTGGCTCTGCTTTGACTGCTTTCTTAAATTCAGCTAATGCGTTTTTATTTTTGTGCATTATTGAATATAAAATACCAATCCGATTATTAAATCGCCCTATTTTCTTATATTCATTACTTAATTGCCTATATAGATGAATAGTTTCTAATGTGTCGCCGATAACTAAATATTTTTCGGCAGCATATTCCATAATTTCTATATGTTTTATAGAATCGTTTTTATAAAGTTTTACTTCTTCTTTCAATAACTCTTTAGCTTTTTCTTTTTGATCATGTTGTATATCCCAATTTATTAATTCTTTTATTCGAATATTTTTTACAGAGTCAGTCTTAGCAAATGTTAAAGTTCGTTTGAAGTCTTCTTCACTATGTAGTGTATCTTGCAATTCATACAGAATCTTTCCACGAAGTTCATAATATTCTGTATTAGTGCTGTCTCTTTCTATTATTTCATTAATAAGTTCTAAAGCTTCTTTATATTCACTTAATCTATATTTTAAGGAAGCATCTGCGTATATTTCATTTTGTGGCTTTGAAATAAGATTTCCAATAATACTAAGTATAAAAATTAGTCCAATTACAATAAGACAACCTTTTCCATTTTTCTTTTTTGTCATTATCTAAGTGTTATGATTATTGATTGATGTTAGTGATAGAATCTGTAGTACATATATGATTTTCAATCATATAATTTGTTATGTGTTTGAGGGACTTTCCTGTTTCAGGATGTAAGCCGTGATATGTAAAATATTGTAGTTCTTTTTTATAATTTTTACCGTACCAAATATTTACAGAACCATCAGATTTATAAAACTTCGTAGTATCGCAGTCAACAGTTACTTTTTTGAAATGTTTGTATAAATCTTCATCATAACGTTTTAGTTGTTTAAAATCATATTTATCTAGATCAAAATCTACTTTTATATATTCTGTGCCATTCCAAACCATCCACCGTTGTCCAGTAATCTCAAAACCAGTATAGGTTGTTATCAATGCAAATACAACAATCATATAATATTTATATTTTTTTAGAATACTAATAGTTGTCGAATTATCATTGTCATCTATGGTAATAGTAGTAGGTTGCTGTATTTGACTCTTCTTTACAAAGTCTTCATAATTATCAAAGCCTAAATATTTTGCAGTTTGATTTAACAAATCTGTTTTAGGATTTGCAGCCTGATTTCCTTTGTTTTCAATGAATTGTTCATAGTAACGAGAAAACGTAATCCTATTCACTCTAAAACCTAATTGTTCTTCAAATATTTGCTCTAGATACGTAGCTATTCCATTTTTAGTTTTCCTTCCGCTGTGCTGTTCTGCTTTTTTAAAAGCTTCTAAGAATAGTTTTTTTATCATAAAAGTTGGTGTTAGTGTTTATCATAAGTCCAACATGAATTACACATAATATCTTCATCAATGTTTATACATAATTGACTACATATTGAGCAATTTGTGTTGACTGTTTTCCTTCATTTTGTTTGTTCATTTGCTTCAGAGTTTAAAGATGACCTTACCCGCAATAAGGTTTGCGGATTAAACTCAAAATGAAGCTGAGAACTAAAATTGTATTGCTAAGGGAAGTTTGCACACTTCTTTAGTTTTCAATCTTCTACTTCCCGAAAATCGGAGAGACGTCTCCTCATTTTTTAACGTGCGGTTTGTCTGCAATACATATCTGAACAACAACTTCGGACAGCCACACTAGTATCAATTTTTTAAACAAAACAAAATGAAGAAAATATATTTAGTTGCGCTCGTGGTTTTCCACATTATAGGATTTCAATCATGCACACCAGAAGCATTAAACGAAACAGATGTAATACAAGCATGCTGCGGTGATGAGGGCGAAATACCACCACCTCCGCCACCGCCACCGCCAGGAGATGGATTAGGAAATTAATTCATATAATAATTTTAGTATTTTAGAGGAATGAAAAATAATACAAATTCATTCCTCTTTTTTGTTCTCATAGTATGCTTTTTCTTTCTAGGAAATGAAAAAATAATTGGGCAGAATAGTACAGATAGCATTCCTTATTATGTTGATAAAGTTCAAAATTTTAAAACTGTTGAAGAGTTAAAAAGAGCAAAAGTCTTTTTTGAAGCAAAACTTGAAACTACAAAAGTAGATGATCCCTATGTGCTTTATTTTAAGTACAATCTTGCAAGTATTGAGAAAAATATGGGTGATTACATAGAAGCAGAAAACCTCTTAGTATCTATCTTAAAAGAAATTGATTTACTTCCTAACTCAAATTATAAAACACAATATCAACGATCAGTCCTAAATTTATTAGGTAATATTTACAGAGAACAAAAGAATCAAGAAAAAGCAATTGAATTATATGATAGAGCATTAGAAAAGGCAAGATCAGCACAAGACAGCGCAATCATTTTTAATAATAAGTCTAATATCTATAGAGATTTTGAAGAAATACAAAAAGCTAAACAAGAACTATTAAGCGCATATCATCTTTTTCCAAGGTTTAAAGATACACTTGAGCAAGCTAGAATACTAGATAACTTAGGATTCATCTATACTAAACTAGATAGTACTGCTTTAGGATTAAAATTTATAAAGAAAGGGTTAAAACTTCGTCAGGAAGTAGGAACCAATACTGAAATTTTTGCTAGTTATCAAAAGCTGATGAAATACTATAAAAATCAAAAAAATGATTCACTATCAAAACTTTATGCAGACAAAGCTTATGATCTTAGTTTAAAAATTAAAACACCTGATGTTAGAGAGAAAGCACTAGGTATGTTAATTGAATTTAATATAGATCCTAAGGTTAGAGAATATAAAAAATTAAGTGACAGTCTATATAGAATAAAATCTTTCGAGAGTAATAAATACGCAATGTTACAATATGATAGTTCTAAAAAGTTTGAAAGTGCAATATTGAAAGAAAAATTAGAGAAAAAGAAACAAGAGCGTAAAGCTCTAATATATGCGTTCCTAGGTGGATTTATATTTGTGATTTCTATTTTACTTATAATACTTCAACGAAACCGCAACAAACGACACACAATTGAACAAGTTCACAAAACTGAACGTAATTTTTCCAAAAAAGTACATGATGAATTAGGGAATGATATTTTCTATTTAATGAACCAATTACAGATGAATCCAGCTTCGTTATTAGAAAAAGAAGGTATGCAAATATTAAATGATTTGAACGGTATTTATGAAAAAGCTAGAGATATTTCTAAAAGATATACTTCTATACATACAGACAAAGGGTATCATGATGAATTATTATCATTATTAAATTCTTATGGTAGCGAAACTACTAAAATTGTGACTAAAGAGGTTACTTCCGATTTTTGGGATGCCGTATCTAAACTAAAAAAGGAACAAGTATATAGGGTACTACAAGAGTTACTTACAAACATGAAAAAGCATAGCAAAGCTACTTTAGTTGGAGTAACCTTTACAAAAATTAAAAAACAAATCATTATCAAGTATGTTGATAATGGAAAAGGTGCGACAAGAGAACAACTTTCAGTAAAAAATGGTTTGGGTAATGTGGAAAACCGCATCGAAGAGATGAACGGAACTATTACTTTTGATACGAGTCCTGATAATGGATTTAAAGCAGAAATACGATTTATCCAATAGTTTAGTTTATGAAATTTAAAAAAGTTTTAGTTGCAGAGGATACAGAAAGTAATAACATAGGATTAGTTTATAAACTCAAAGAATTAGGTATAGAGACAGTAGAGTCGTCTCAGTCCTGTGATAATGCGTTTTTAAAAATAAAGAAAGGGATTTATGAAAAAGAACCTTTTGATGCATTAATCAGTGATTTGTCTTTTGATATTAATACATCTAATCCTAAAATCACTACAGGGGAATCACTCATTACTGAAGTAAAAAAAATACAACCAACCATAAAAATTATTGCGTTTTCGGTAAATAATCAACAAAGTATCATCAAATATCTAATGAGTGAAATAGGTATTGATAGTTATGTCTGTAAAGGATTAAACGGAACTAAAGAACTTCTAAAAGCGATAGAAGCTGTTCAGAATGAGCAAACTTATTTATGTCCAGTTTCTAATGCAACGTTACAAAATAAAAATGTTTTTCAGTTGGATGATTATGAGAAACAATTACTACAATTAGTAGCTCGCGGTTTAAAACAAGATGCCATTGCTGATTATTTTAAATCAAAAAATATTACACCAAATAGTAGACGTTCCGTTGAGGATCGTTTAAGTAAACTTCGTGACAACTTCAACGCAAATACAACTTCACAACTTATTTATCTAGCACAGAGTTTAGATCTTATTTAAAGTTTTTCAACTTTATTTTTTCTTACCGTGGATTTCCACAAGTGATTGATTCATAATCAGGTTAAGTTTGAACTATTAAACTTAAAAATACAGGTTATGAATGATACTTATAAATATTACTTCAAAGTTGGTAATGTAATAGTTCATGGAGGAATTACAAATAATTTAGTAAGAAGAGAAATAGAGCATAGAAACTCTGGAAAGTGGAGTTTGTATAATGGAGGAAGATTGTATTGGAAAAATGGTCATATACTCCAAGTTGGAAGAAAAACAACAAGACAAGCCGCCTTAAGATGGGAAAGAGAAAATGGTTATGGAGCTAATCAAAATTGATAATAAAAAATAAACAAATTTAATATGACTTTATATAAAAATATAGGAAGAGACTCAGGAGTAAGATCTTACCAAATTCAAAGTAATACTATTTCAGTTACGTTCACATCAGGGGTTACGTATGTTTATAATTATGGGAGTGCAGGAAAAGAACATATAGAGAATATGAAGGAACTAGCCCAAAATGGAAGAGGTTTAAATAGTTACATAAATAAGTATGTTAAAAATAGGTACTCTAAAAAGTTTTAAAAAAATGAGACATTATCATTTATCATGCATCTTATTTTTTTTCAAAATCAATGTGCTTCTTGCTGTTAATCCTGTTGACGTAACAAGTCTAAGTATAAAACTTTCTTTCCAACAAACAATAGATCATTACTACTCATTTGATGAAGGAGATGAAATTATTTTCAATTTAGAAATGATAAAAGGTAGACATATAAAAAGTATAGAAATTACAGCTTTGCCTTCAAATATTTTATTATCAGAGTTTAAAACCAAAAAACTTGTTAATCAAAGAATAAAAGTAAAAAAGAAATGTGTAGTTAGATTTCGTTTTTACAGTTCTTCGATAACTAAAAGAGTTTGTAGAGTTAAAATACAACGCATACCTTCTGACGCTTCAAAAAACAATTTTAATACAGATTGGAAATGGAAAGTAATAAGAGATACTACGTATGTTAATTACTCTGAAGACAGCCTTACGGGTTACACTACAATACATTTTAAAGAAAAAAAAAGAGAATTAAAAGGAGAGAAACTAGAAGAGATTTTAGTTTTTGATAAATCTCAAAAGGTACATTCTTGCTTTAAGGGGAATAATAGAACGTATTTAAAAGTTGGTTTACCAAGATTAACTAATACAGAATTTAGAGAAGAAAGACTTGTGTCTTGGGCATATTGGGTAGGAGTTGGAGAAGAATCACAAAATGCTTATCAAGACAACCTAAAAAGTATTAAAAATGTAACAAAAAGTGTCGCTAGTTATTACACAACCCCTTTAGGCGCATTAGCAATTGGGGAAATAACAAACCTTATACTACCAAACATAGGAGAAGATGTTCAGTATTATTTTATACGTGATTATGAGAATACTCAGCTTTTTTTAAACGAGAAACAGTTTTTACAATTTGATATGGGAAAAGGGCGTGCTGCTTATGGCAGAAGTGATAGGTTTCCTGAAGGAGATTTTTATATAGCACTATCTAATGATAATAAAATAACTCCCATAAATGTAAACGTAAAAGTAATTGCGATGAAACAAATACAACTATATGAAGATGTTGTATACAATAGGGAACGAAAAGAACCTCAATATGTAACATTATACAAAACTAGAATGAAGATTAATGAAACGAAAATCAGAATTCCTGTTGAGTAGTTATGAAACAACTTCATTACATCATTTTTTCTTTATTGTTTCTAATATATTCTAATGCAATATCACAGACAGTTTATACCACAAAAACTGGAAAGAAGTATCATAGATCTTATTGTAAATATTTAAAGTATTCCAAAAAAGAAATAAAATTAACTAAAGCTCTTTCCTTTGGTTATAAAGCTTGTAAAGTATGCAAGCCCAAATCAAAGACTAGGAAAGTTAATGACTCTATCATTCAAACCATTTCTAGTAAACCAAAAAATAAAACTTCAACATCAATCAAGAGAAGCTACTCCGTTCAATGTTCAGGACGAACAAAATCAGGAAGAAGATGTAAACGAAAAACTAAAAATGCTAGCGGAAGATGCTGGCAACATTAAATTAACCAATAAAATATTTAAAAGAATGAAAAATCTAAAAATAGTATTAATCACGTTAAGTTTTATCAGTTTGTTAGCATGCTCTAGTACAGATGATTCTATTGATACAGATCTAGGAACTACAGGTAGTTCGTCTGATGTAGATACAGAAATAAAGTGTGGTTTTCATAATGGAAACCAACTATGGAAAGGACCACAAGGCGGTTGTTATTATTATAATAGCAGTGGAAATAAGACTTATGTAGATAGGGATGAATGTGATTGTTAATTCTAAAAATTATACCAAATGATAACAAATGAATTAAAAAGTCATTTTTTACGACTCTATCAAATAGCATTTGCCGATGATGAATTTGATATACTAGAATTGCAAATGCTATATAAGTTTGCAGAAGAGAGAGGAATTTCTAAAGAACAGTTAAATCATATTTTATTGAACCCATCTCATGACTCTTCAATACCCGAATCACTTGAAAAAAGAATAGAATACTTATATGATTTAGCACTTATGGTTTGGGCAGATGAGAAAGTAACAGATGATGAATATATCTCATTAAAAAAGTATTGTAAAAAATTTGGCTTTGTAGAGGAAAATATTTCAGAAATAGTTGACTATTTACTGGATTGTGCTAGGAAAAATGTTTCCAAAGAAGAAATTATAAAAGCTATTAACTCTTAAATTATGAAGTCAATAAAAAACTTATTCAAATTAAAGAATAGCTCATCGACAGTTTTGGAAAGTGAGAATACAGAGGAAGCTAGAGAGCAATTGCGTATCACATATTATCAAAGCGGTTATGGAGCTTCAAAGAAAGCTTCGGGTGGCTCTATAACTTTTGGTGTCGGATTGAAAAATTTATATAACAGTTTTGAGAACTTATGTAGGAAACAATTGAACGAACAAAAAATTTTAAAGCAACCTTATATAGAAGACCAGGAGAAACAGCAAACAGAATTAAAAAAACGAGAAACTGCTATTTCGATTTATGAAGGGCAAAAGCAAAAAATCATTGAAAATATTGATAATTATAAATATGCAATGATCAATGTAAAACAAAACCCTGAAAATTATGGAATAGAAACGGATAAGAGACCACAAGCTCAGTTTTATATAGGATTGTTGTTACTAATACCAATTACGATATATTTATTTGTTTTTTATATATCAGCATCTTACTCTTCATTTTTTAAAAATTTTGAAACAGATAGCTTGAGCGCTGCAATTTTTGATGGAAATGCTTTCACGAAAGCATTATCCGATGGTTGGTTAGAGGCATTGTTTGTGGGGACTATACCTTTCGTATTTATGGGGTTAGGGTATCTTATTCACATGTTTCAAAAAAGTAAAAAAACGATATCCTATGTAAAACTAGCAGCTTTATTTGTACTAACATTTGTATTTGATATTATTCTAGCTTACTTAATTGAAAAGAAGATATTTGATTTTGAACGTGTTTTAGGAGAAACATTTTCTCCTTCTGTAGCCTTGAAAAGTGTAAACTTTTGGGGAATCATCTTTGCAGGATTCGTAGTATATATAATTTGGGGATTGGTCTTTGATTTTGTCATGAAAGAACATGAAAACGTTGATAAAATAAAAGCATTCATTCGAAATAAAAAACAGGAAATAAGAAACGAGTTAGAAAAGAAAGATAAATTATTAATACAGATAGATACGATTAAACAAGAAATTACAGCTATCCAAGGACAAATATCAGAATTACAATCAAAGATAGACGGTTTTGTTTTTCCTGTAAAAGAATATCTACACTATCACTATCAATATAAAGAAGGTTGGTTCCAAGCAATTAATGTAGAAATAGCATTACCAAACAGTGAAAAAAACGAATTAAAATTACGTTGTGAAGAAGTTTCTAGTCAGCATTTAGCTGAATTACAAATAAGTGAAGTAATGAATCATCAACAATTAGTATTTACTAAAAACTAAAATTATGAGAAATAAATTATTAATCGTTGCACTTATTTCTATGTTATTGAATTTATCATGCGTTGATGATCGTAAAAATAATAAAGTTGATGCGGAAATAATAAAATCGAAATCGACAACTACTAAAAGTGAAAATTTAAACATTAGTTTCTTATTAGACTTATCAGATAGAATAAACCCAAAAAAATATCCCAATCCTTCGATGGAATTTTACTTGAGAGATATTGCTTATATTAAATCTGTATCAGATGCTTTTATTACACACCTAAAACAAAAAAAGGTGAGGAGAATGAATGATAAAATACAATTGTATTTTGATCCAGAACCCAAAAATCAAGACATAAATACGATATCACATTCCTTACGGTATGAAATTACTAGAAAAACGGCTACGAAAGATATTTTGAAAGAAATTGAACAAGCTTATAGTACAAAACCTCAGAAAATATATGAAGCGGCAATTAAAGACGCTACATATGTAGGTTCAGACACTTGGCGATTTTTCAAAAATAAAGTAAATGACTTCTGTATTTTGGAAGACCATCGTAATATCTTGATTATACTTACTGATGGATATATCTATCATGAAAACACTCAATTAAAGGAAGGAAATCTAACTTCATATTTAACGCCACAACTGATAAGAAAGTATCGCTTGAATGACGAAAAATGGAATGAAAAAATAATGTCAAAAGGCTATGGTTTCATACCAACAAATGAGAACTTACAAAAACTTGAAGTACTTGTTTTGGGAATTAATCCAGATGAAAAAAATCAATATGAAGAAGATGTAATTTATAAATATTGGAAAGATTGGTTTAAAACGATGCAAGTGAATCGATATGAAATAAAAATGGCAGTATTACCTTCTAATATGAACAAAATCATAAAAGACTTTATACTTAATTAATCTATTCTAAACTGTTTTTAGCTGTGAAATTCCACAAGGGTATAACTATACACAGTCAGTACCTTTGTGAGGTATAATTTAAAAAATATATAATCATGGCAGTAAAAAACACAACAACAGAAGAAGTACATTATGGAACTAAAGGAGGAGAAACTGGATGTGGTTTTGACACTTCAGGAAGTAATTGGATTACTAGTTATACTAGTATTACTTGTGAAAAAAAAGGTTGTAAAGATTAATTAAAAAAGTCTTTTAAAACATAAAGTCTTGTAGAAATTTCTACAAGACTTTTTTTATATTTTTAAGTTAAACCTATAATATAGCCTCCTTTCTTACTACAAGTTAGATTCTATTTTTACTAAAACTATCTCAATTTTACGGTTTAACCATATTACCATTGTAAACATTTTATTACTTTCGTTATACTTCCCTTAAGCTTTTATATCATTATTATAACTATCCGCTAATTTTTTAGATGGAATAGTAAATCAAAGAAAGATTATAGTAATTTTCTTATTGAATTTTAATTAGAAAATCTATAATCATGAAAAAGTTATTTGTATTTATTGCATGTATATCAATCTTTGCATGCACACCAACAAGTGTTGACAATGAAACAGAATATTTTGGAATCGACAAAGACAAAGTCGAAACACCAACTACAAGAGGAAATTAAAAAATCAAAAAGGATTTTTAGATATGAATTTTTGGGTAATATGCTCATCATTTTGAGCGGTGTGTTACCCTTTATTCATGTGGCTATTCCAGATAGACCATTAGAAGAGAAATTTTTTGGGTATACAAGTGTACACCGTTTTCTATATTCTGTAGGAACACATGGTAGCTTACTTTTCTTATCATTAGGAATATTTGTTATAATAGCTATTTTAATGAAAAAAGAAGATAACAATTTATCGTTAAGATATTTACGCCTTAGCCTGTATTCCCCCTTTTTATCAGCTCTGTTCTTTGTTAGTTGGGTATTTATTCCTCAAATAAATTATAACCTTTTGGCTTATGTATTCTTTGCAGTTACAATAGTAATAATTGGAATTTTTGCTTTATATAAAGTAAAAGAGTATCTGCAATATCTCAGACAAATTCATGATTACAGAGAAATGCTATTGAATGAAGGTTTGGAATTTGTAAATCATAAAATTGATGAGAAGTTGTGAAAAAGAATAAGAGATTAGCACTACGAATCAATAAATTCAAGCAAGAATTAAATAAATATAAATCAGGGAATTTAACAGATAAGGAATTCAGTAAATTACTGTTGAGTGAAATAGACTTTGTAAAAAAAGATGTGATTGAAATTTACGAAGCTGAGCTAAAAAAAGATCAAAAGGAAATAGAGATTTTAAAATCTATCAAACATAAAATATTAAATAACATACATTTAGAACAAAGAGAAAAAGAATTATTATTGACTATTATTGGATAAATTCTGTATGTCTTCTTTCAATTTTTGAATATACAGTTCAGATACGGTTTTATCAATAATAACTTTTATAATTTCATTTTTGAGCAAGCGATCCTTGTGTTTTGCAAAGTATAAAGCGAATTCATCATCAGAAATTTTTGAAAACAGATTATCTACTTCATTTGTAACTACATCTTTAGTGCTAATAAACATGTTTCCTTTACCATGTATTAGCCATTCTTCATTTAAATTTGGAATTTCTTTTTTAATACTATAGAGAATAGAATCGCTAATAGGTTTACGCCCTGTAATCATCATAGAAATATAATTAGCGTTCACATCTATCTTGGTTGCAAATGACTTGTTAGAGTCATTATTTGCAATTATTAATTCCTTAAAACGCTTTCCAATTTCTGACATACTAAAAAAAACAAACAACTTTTGTTGTTTTAATATAACTTTATTTATATATTTGATTCGTAATTCAACTAAAAAGGTATTACTAAAGTTATTTTTCATTGTTGCCTGGCTAATTAAAATTCAAAAAACAAAAGACAATGATAATACTATTTTAGTCTGAGTACTATTAAAAGTTCCAAGATAATAAAAAACTAAAATAATACGAGTGTTATTTGTGTATTAAATACATGGGTATTCACCTAGAATAATAAGAAGAGTTCTCCTATGTTTCACTTTTTTCATGGTTCTTTATTGGTATCCAAAGTATATAGATTTTCCTATTTCCCTAAAACTGTATTGCAATTCAATTTTAGAAAATGGGCGTAGCCGAAAACCCTTTACGAGTAGGCACATTAATTTATATTTTATGAAAAACCTAGTTAACAACTTAACGGATTATGGTTAATAAATATGGAGAGTAATTTCGATATAATATACCTAAAACCTAAATATAACTGATCCCTCGTAAACTATCATTTATGATAAGTTTTTTATTAAGAACTCAGCGTAGCTGTACTATAATATATTTTATATAAAAGGTTGCTGTTTAGGCAAGATGATAAATATACTAGTCATTTTACTCATCTTGCCAATTATAAATAATCTACATGAACGAAAAGAGTTTTAAATTTTTCAAAGGATTTGTAGTTGGCTTTTCTACAGCCGTAGCTATTATGTTAACACTTCTTGGAATTATCTATTTTGTATATCTGAGATAAGAGAAATTACCTTAAAATAATCTTTTACTGCAATTACAGGATTGCGAATAAAATCATGTGCGAAAAATGAATGTGTTTTATCATTTTCGCATAGAGATATGACTCAGTATTGACTTTTTTGAAATTAAAAAGTGGGTTGTCAAATGTCGTTATTATGTAGAAAAAATCAGTTAAGCGATTAAAAAGTTAACGCTTATACATTTTTTTCGACGCCCATTTAGAAAGCACTTTATTTTGTTATGTAAACTCTCCACCCCGAACCAGGCATTTTTTTAATGAATTAAATTCAAAAATCTCTTTGTATGGTAGAAATAGAAAATAAACTCAAGAAAAAAAACAGCATTTTTCAGAACAAAAATTACCTCCTTATTGGTAGTAAACACAAAGGAGAATACATTCTCAAAGAAAGAATTGTCTATGTAGAAGCTTATGAAAACTATTCATGGTTACATCTTAGTAATGGTACAAAACATCTGAGTTGTAAATCCATTGGATATTATCAAGAGCAACTGATACAAGATGGATTTTTACGTATTCATCGTTCGTATCTTATCAATCTGTCTCATCTGAAATTATACGAACCTAAGTATCGATTGGTACATCTAAAAAAAGAACTGGTTTTACCTGTTAGCTTTAGGCGTAACCGAACACTTTCCAAAGAAATAGAAAATCAAACAGTACAACTGCCGTATAGAATAGCAGTATAAATAACATTTATAAAACAAACATTAACATTTACACAAAAACAAATTTATGAAACATTTTATTGCATGTATCTGCATGCTAGCAAGCTTTGGCTTTGTGCATGCGCAATTCAGTACCACAGAATACAGTACTCCTGCTGTAATTCCACAGGCTCCCGAAGTAGCCTC
Organism: Kordia sp.; assembly: GCF_965224175.1. GTDB lineage: Bacteria > Bacteroidota > Bacteroidia > Flavobacteriales > Flavobacteriaceae > Kordia. Next base: position 4,237,659 of record NZ_OZ245041.1, on the reverse strand, counting down.
CTTACTTCGTTACAGTGAAGTTCCCGTTTCGTATTACAATGGAATACCCAATATAGGTGTTCCTATTTATACACTACAAGGACGAGAACTTGCTGCTCCTATTAATTTATCATATCATGCGGGTGGACATCGTGTCACAGAAGAATCAAGCTGGGTTGGACTCGGTTGGAACCTCTCGGCAGGTGGACAAATCAGTCGTACCGTCAAAGGATATCCTGATGATGGTGGAGAATATGGTTTTATCACCAATCCATATACGGTTGATCATATCAAACTGGTATGCGACTTGGATCCTTCTGTAGCTAATGATCCGCATTCATGCGCCTATTATACAGGACAACAAGCCATCGATTTGCGTTTTGACTACGAACCAGATGATTTTAACTACAGCATGTTTGGTCAGTCAGGACGCTTTATGTTCAATCAAGAAAGAGATGCTGCCAATCCAAAAGGAGAGATTGTTCAATTCCCAAATAAAAATGTTGTTATTCAGCCGATATACACAAATTATAAAATCACAGGTTGGACTATTATTGATACTAATGGAATCACCTATCAATTTGCTGTTGGAAACATATTCCATGTTGCAGATACTTTTCAAAGTATTGCAGGTCAGATAGAACTTTCTCCTGAAGATGGAGAAGGCAATACATATATAGAAACATGGGATTTGGTAAGTGTGACTAGTCCTAATGGAGATGTGATTACTTTAGAGTACGATCATCCCATATTAGATGGATATCCATCAGCATATCCGTTTAATGATATTAATACCACACAAGGATCACAATCATTAGTAGTTCATAACTCTAATGGACCTCTGAGTGATGTTGAAAAAAAACGTATTGATACTTATTCAATTACTAAGCGTCATTATACACTACTTTCAAAAATTACCAGCAGTAAAGGATCCGTACATTTTGTACGTGATACTAATAATCGTTTGGATACCCAATCTAGTAAGCAACGACTTGCTGCGATAGAGGTGTACAATACCGACAATATACTTACACAACGTATCAAACTAAATCATGGCTATTTTACCAGTCCTGCACCTAATTTCAGTGAATTCATTGGAACAGGTACTAATGATGATTCCTTTTTAAGCAAACGTTTATATCTGAAGAAAGTAATCTTTGAAGGACATCATAGAGGATACAATCCTTCAGAAGATTACAGTTACAGCTTTGAATACAATACCGATGTAATGTTACCTCATAAACGCTCATATGCACAAGATCATTGGGGATATTACAACGGAAAAAACAACACAAATTTGATTCCTTTTCAGAGTGTTGGAAACACACAAAGTGCCAATAGAGAGGTCGATCCAGATTATAGTGTAGCGTGTATGCTAAACAAAATTACGTATCCAGAAGGCGGAGTTACTAAATTATATTACGAGAATAACCGTGGAGATGTACGTCATATTGATTTGCCTCCATACAGTGGAAAAAAGATAAAAGTAGCCGCACAAGCTTCCAATCAACACAGCATTACTCAAAATAGTAATGGAAGTACTACCTATGTATTTTGGTCCAATGATTTTACAGTAACCAGTGATGCTAAATCAGCTTCAAGCAATACCAATAAAACACAGATGGAATACTTTGGTTTTTCCAATCGTTGTGAAAATGTCGATGCGCTTTACACAGGAGCTGATCAGGTATGTGAAAATATGTTCTTTAAACTCTACAAAGTAAACGGCAACTCAGAAACACTTGTAGCAAGCTATTCCATTTGGGAATCAGGCTCTGTTTTGGTAGACAAAGATGAGAGTTATAAGGTAAAAATTGAAATCACTACCAATGGTAATGATTACAATCTTACAGATCACTACAGCGATGTTGAATTCAAATGGTTTGAAAAAAATCCAAATCCAAATGCAGAAGTGTTTGATTATTTTGGAGGATTGCGCGTAAAAGCAATCAAAACCTACGATTTAACACAGCTAACAAGTTATAAGAGTTTTGATTACAGTGATGGATACATTTTGAGTCAGCCGTTCTATTTTTCAATTGGTATGGGCGATGTTCGCAAGTATGTTTCTCAGAGTTGGGTACCATTACTTACCACACAATCAGGTTATGCAGGATATACCACTGTGGTTGAAAACATTCATGAACTAGCCACAGATGCAGGACATGGAAGCGCCAACGCTGGAAATTCTCAAGTCAGACAAATCAAACGCACCTATACACCAGCTTCTACCAGTGTCGCTTTTCCTGGTGCTCCATACACACAAGATTGGGTAGGCGGACAACCTGTACTGGAAGAAATCACTGGAAAAAGCAGTTCAACCACTGGATACGCAACCTTTGCAGATGAAAATGTAGACAATATCAAAGGCTTTGTACTTAGTAGAGAATATCATTTATTTCCATTTGATCTAGCAGGCGAACAGGCAGTAATTGCTTGTATGAATGCAGGTGCTTGTGATATCTCTAGAAACATCTACAACATATGGCCAGGACAAAAGCTTCCCAATAGACAAACCAATATTACCAAAGAAGGTGATTTGGAACTTACCCAAGTTACAGAGACGTTCTATGAGAGTGTACCGAATCATTACAATCCCACTAGAACATTGTTTACCGATAGTAAAGCAGATGTCTATGAGACTGTCATTCGCTATCCATACGAAGAAAACAATACAACACTCTTAGCTGCAAATAGGCTTACTGTTCCATTAAACACAAAGCAGTATAAAGGCACAACTTTAATGCAAACAGCCATTACAAACTATGGGAACTTTACAGGTAGTCATCCTGTGAACAATCCAACGAACCATTTATTAGCTTCTATGTCAGGTGCAACAACCAATAACGCACTAGAAGAACGTATTACTTATCATGGATATACAAAATACGGACAACCTAGGGAAGTCTCTAAAACAGGCGGCACACATATTACCTATGTATGGGGTTATAATTACAATTATCCTGTAGCAAAAATTGAAAATGCAACCTATGCAGAAGTAGCTACTTTAGTAGATGAAGCAACCATTCAGAATCTTACAGGTGCTGCGCTTGAAAATGCTTTAGCGCCACTTAGAAATGGACTTCCAAATGCAATGGTGAGTACCTATAGTTTTGATCCGCTTATCGGGATGACACAAAGTACAGATCCAAGAGGAAGAAGTAGTTATTACAAATACGATACCATGGGACGTATGCAATATACTTTAGACCACGATGGAAACGTACTGAGTCAAAACACATATCACTACAAAAACAACTAAGATGAACAGAGAAATGAAAAAATATATAGTACTACTAGTATGTGTTTGTGGTTTTATAACAAGCATGCACGCACAATTTCAGTATGACTGTGATGTCATACAATATTACGATTGGGACGGTGATGGTTATGGAGATCCAGCCTATCCGTTTGACCCGCAAAATCCAAATCTATACATATACACACCACCTTCACATGCAATATTGGTAGAAAACAATAGAGTTTGTAATGATTTTGATTGTGATGATACCGATCCACAGATCAATCCAGATATGTATTGGGCAACAGTAGCCGATAATGATAATGATGGACATTATACGATCACCTCAGTTGTTCAAGGGTGTGAAAACATTCCTTTGGATGCTGTATTAATTGATTTAAACAATACTTCCAATTTACTGGTTGACTGTGACGATTCTGATCCAAATCTACAATCTTTTAAAGCCTATTACAATGATACTGATGGTGATGGTTTTGGAGATTTAAATGATGTGATCTATTCTTGCTCAGGAGCTATTCCAAGTGGGTATGTAGAAAATGGAGGCGATTGGTGTCCTGATACCTATGGAACTTATAATGGATGTTCTGATACAACAAATCAAGTAGGAATCAACCAGAATAGAAACTATGTGCATTCGGTAGCATTTCAAACCCCAACACAGTTACAAGATATTTCTAATGTTCAATCCAAAGATAGAATTGAACAAATCACATATTTTGACGGAATGGGACGTGGACAAATGCAAATCGCCATTGGGCAATCACCAAAGGACAACAGAGATATTAAGACGCTCATTACCTATGATGAATATGGTCGAACTGCAAACTCTTTTCTGCCTTATGTTGATGCCCAACGAGGCGGAGACTTTGCGCCACCAGCATTAGGAGACATCTCTAACAATGGATTAGCCATGGGGGAAATTAGAAAACAACAGCAGTTTTATCATAACAAATACGCAGATGATATTTCTAGTGAAACCAATGCCAATGGTTTATTGACAATACTTGCTGGTGTGAACAATCTTCCACAGGATTTACAAACTATGCTGGATCAAATTACGCTTGAAGGTGCCATACAACCTACGTATAGTTCGCAAGTATTTGACGAGATCGATAGAGTCACAGAACAAGCAGCGCCAGGGGAAGCTTGGTCAATCGCTAAAGGACATACGATCAAAATGACGTATCAGCTTAATGATTCATTAGTGGATGCTGTAAAACGTTTTGATGTATCCAATCCTTCTTCTTTGGTGTATGCGGGAAGCTATTATCCAACAGGAACATTGTATAAAACTATTACCAAAGATGAGAATTGGAAAGAGGATCAAACACATGTAAAAGATCATACGACTGAAGAATTTAAAAACAAATCAGGACAAGTACTTTTAAAACGCACCTATGATTTAGGCGTGTCACATGATACCTATTATGTATATGATGATTTTGGGAATTTAAAATTTGTATTGCCTCCAATGGCGATGAGTCAACCTAGTATTGATAGTAATGTGCTTGATAAATTTTGTTATCAATATAGATATGATTATCGAAATAGACTCATAGAGAAAAAGATTCCTGCCAAAGGTTGGGAATATATCATTTATGATACATTAGATCGCCCTGTACTGACGCAAGATGTAAACTTAAGAACTAATGGTCTTTGGCTTTTTACCAAATATGATGGACTAGGAAGAGTCGTGTATACAGGAAAGTATGCAAGTACAGCTACTAGAACGAATTTACAAAACACGGTTTCTGCAAGTACTACCATCTATGAGACAAAAACAGCAACGGCTACTTCCATTGGAGATGCAACTGCTTTTTACAGCAACAATGCTTTTCCAACAACAGGTTTAGAGTTACTTTCTGTGAATTACTACGATAATTACCTGTGGGATGTAGGAACTTCGTATGAAGCAAATTATAATTTTTATGGAAATAATGGAATTACCACCACTGGCATTGTACATCAAAAAACAGCAGGATTGCCTGCTTCATGGACAAACGCAGGGTTTAACACCCAAGGAGCTATTCAAGGAGATGGATACATTCAATACACCATTGCCCAAACTGATAAACGTATCATGGTAGGGCTTTCTAAAGAGGCAGATGCAGAAGATATTCATTACACTTCTATTGGTTATGCTATCTACACAGGATACGGAAGTGATAAGCGTGTTTTTGTCTATAAAGATGGAACCGTTCAATCTTCACCTGTCACCTATTGTGAAATTGGAGATACCTTTAGAGTAGAACGCTCTGGTAATCAAATCTTATTTAAAAAGAACGGACAAGCTTTCCATTCTTTAATTGCAAATGATACTGAAACACTTGTAGGGGACGCTTCTTTTTGTGATCCAGAAGTTGCTATTGAAAATGTATACATTGGCTATTCTGTGATGGGACAGGATTTTACTCAAAATGTAAAAGGAATGCCTACAGGAAGTAAAGTACGTATCTTAGACACCAATGATTGGATTACAACGGCTTCATACTATGATGAAAAAGGAAGAGCAATTCATACCACTTCAAACAATAATTACTTGCAGACAAGTGATGCAGTAAGTAACTTGTTAGATTTTACAGGGAAAGTATTACAATCAAACACAACACATAAACAAGCAAGCAATGATCCTGTAGTCACCAATGATGCGTATGTATATGATACCAACAATCGACTCTTGTATCAAACCAAACAAATCAATAATGGAAACAGAGAGCTTATTGCCAGAAACCATTATGACGAGCTTGGACAACTAACGCAAAAACAAGTAGGTGGTCGCCTTGAAAAGGTGAGTAACTATGAGAATGTAAACAATATCAGTCAGTCTAAAGAACTTCTGACCAAAACATCGGCTACTGCATGGGATGGTGGACTCACCACAACGACAACCATCACAGCAGATGGATACTTAAGTTATGTACTGCCACAGGCAAACAAAACCATGATGATTGGACTCTCAGATGTCGTAGGAAATGACAGTTATGGGAGTATTAAATACGCTATCTATACTACCTCAAATGGAGATGTGCATATTCGCGATAATTACAGTGTGACTTGGGATGTATCTAGTTATAATGCTGGTGATGAATTTAAAATAGAACGTAGAGCCGATCAAATACATTATTTGCAAAACAATGTCACGATTCATATCTCTGATTCGCTAGATAGTGGCGCGCCATTATTAGGTGATGTTGCGATGTATCATATAAACAGCTCCGTTAAGAACTTAGTGCTTGTAGATCTTGAAAAAGAATTACAAGAGGTAGACTATACTTATAATGTAAGAGGATGGCTCAAAGGAATCAACGATGTCAACAATCAAGGAAATGACCTGTTTAGTTTTGCACTGAATTACAATGATATTGTTGATCCAACAAAACAATTATTCAATGGAAACATCAGTAGTACACTTTGGAGAAGTAAAGGACAAGACAGCTCTGTAAAGAACTATGTGTATGATTATGATGCGCTTAATAGAATTACAAGCGCGGTAGACAATACAGGAAACTACAACTTAGATGAAGTCGAATACGATCAAAACGGAAACATCAGACGTTTGCAACGTAGCGGACACAGAAACGAGGCAGCATCTGTTTTTGGTGTGATGGATCAACTAGTCTATGCTTACAATGGAAATCAGTTGCAAAAAGTAACCGATCATGTAGGGATTGAATATGGATTTAAAGACGGAACCAACACTGGTGATGATTACAGTTATGATGCCAATGGAAACATGATTGAAGATAAAAATAAAGGCATTACTAGTATCACTTACAATCATTTAAACCTACCAACGCAAATTTCGTTTGATAATGGGAATAGTATTTCTTACATTTACGACGCTAGTGGGGTAAAACAGCAGAAAATTGTAAATGATCAAAGCACAGAAAATGTCCAAGAGACACATTATGCTGGAAATTATATTTACAAAAAAGCAAGCAGTAAATCTCCATTAACACTTACGTTCTTTAACAGTGAAGAAGGGTATGTAGAACCTATTTTCAAAGGTACAGGCGTCATCAATGGATTTCAGTACACCTATCAATACAAAGATCATCTAGGAAACATTAGACTCTCGTATGAAGATATAGACGGAAACGGAGAAATTGATGCAGCAACAGAAATCAAAGAAGAGAATCATTATTATCCGTTTGGTCTCAAACATGAAGGGTATAATGCAAATCAAATTGGGAATAACTATAACTTGAAAGAATTTCAAGGACAAGAATTTACAGAAAATTTAGGATTAAACATTCATGAATGGAAATATAGGGTTAGTGACCCTACAATTGGTCGTTTTTGGCAGATTGATCCATTAGCGGAAGATTACGTGTATAATGGAGTTTATAATTTTTCTGAAAATAGAGTTATAGATGCTGTTGAATTAGAAGGTTTAGAAGCTATGGATTACAAAGTAACTATGCGAGAAGCTTCAAAAGCTCAGACAAAAGCCCTAGATCAAGGAGCCTCATATGAAGAATCTAAAAAGATTTACAGAAAAACGATGAATCCTGATTTAAGTGGTGAGCCACTTAGTGAGAATACTCAGAAAGCTCTTAATGGGATAGGTAATATAACTTTTGGTACTATTGGGGCTATTGGTTCTGCATTATATATTGCTGGTACTAGCGGAACAGGAGCAGCAGCAGGAGGTGCAACTGGATTAGTATTCTCCTTAGGAGAAATATCAATTGGCGTTACTCAACTAACCGATGCAATGTTTAACGATAGTAAAAATGAGGTAATACATGAATCTAGTTCTATACCTGGTCTTATAGCAAATCAAGCTGGTAGTGAAAATGCGGAATTTTATGATGCTGTTGGACAATTTATGCCTGGGTTATTTTCAGGTGGAAATATAGCTACAATTATTGAAAACGGTGGAAAAGTTATTGCAAGAAAAGGATCTTTATTAGATATAAGCTCTACAATAGATGCATCCATGGATACTAAGGGCTTATTCGATGCAGCTCGTGAGTTTAATTCAAACTCTAAAAAAAATAAGTCTATAGTTCCACAACCAATATCTTCAGATTTGGAAGGGGTCCCACAAAAAAGTATTTTAAATAAGCGTCAATGATTATATATAGACCAAAAATGACCAATATTTTATTAAATTTAATATTGGTCATTATTTTTACAATATTCATCTCATTTTTGAGTAATAACACTAAACATATAATAATGTTTAGTGGATTATTAAGTTTTTTTTATTTCCTGTATTTATTTATCTTTCAAAAATGGATTCAGGAAATAAGAATAATTGAAGAAAACGAAAAAATTATATTTTTATATCGAGAATACTTACTACTTAAAAAAAGAAAAAATTATTCTTTAAATGAAATAAAATATACTTTTAACATTGAAACAGGTCCAAGAGGTATTAAAAATAAAGAACTAAGATTTTATGATTTTAATGATCAGTTGTTATTCATACTAAAGCCAAGTTATTCTGGATGGTCTACTAAGAGCATTGAAAACATATATGCACAAATGAAATTGTTGGGGGTTAAAAAAATAATTTGATTAAACCCCAAGTTAACATGCCTATACCTCCTAATTTAAAAAAAGTACCATATTTATTGTGATATTTATCAGCTAAATCTTTTTTAAAAGGCTTATAATATTCAAAGCCTATTAAAATACCTATGATTCCCATAATGATATTAAAAAATGGAAAAAATGATAAATTTTGAAAAATAAGAATTACGTTCATAAGACTAAAATTATTACTTTATTTTTTAATAATGAAATTTTTATTAATTAATGGTAATGGTACAGAATAGTTGATGAACTAATTTTGAATCATAAATATTTGTAAAACAATAAATTAAAAACAAATTTATATTGCAAAAGGATGGACATTATGTTCATCCTTTTCTTTTTAATGAAATTTAGAAAGTGACGTTCACATTTCTTACATTTACGATGCGAGCGGAGCAAAAAAGCAGAAAATTGTAAATGACCTAAGCACGGAAAATGTCCAAGAGACACATTATGCTGGAAATTATATTTACAAAAAAGCAAGTAATAAATCTCCATTAACACTTACGTTCTTTAACAGTGAAGAAGGCTATGTAGAACCTATTTTCAAAGGTACAGGTATCATCAATGGATTTCAGTACACCTATCAGTACAAAGATCATCTAGGAAATGTTAGACTCTCGTATGAAGATATAGACGGAAACGGAGAAATTGATGCAACCACAGAGATCAAAGAAGAAAATCATTATTATCCGTTTGGTTTGAAACATAAAGGGTATAACAACCAAATTGTTGGTTCTAAAAATAATTATAAAACATATCAAGGACAGGAATTAACAGAAGATTTGAACTTGAATTGGTATGAATGGAAATATAGATTTAGTGATCCATCAACAGGTAGATTTATATCGATAGATCCATTAGCTGAGGATTATGTTTACAACTCCATATATGCATTTCAAGAAAACAAACTAGGAATGGGTATTGAACTTGAGGGAGCAGAACTAATAAGAAGAGCAAAAGAAGGATTATCGCAATTTTTTACTGGACTTTTCAATTTAAGTACAAATGAAACAACGGGGGAAGTAAAAAGGCAAATGGAAATTGCTAATACTGAAAATGAACAAAAAAAGGAGTTAATTGAAATAGATGGTAGAAATAAGACCAATAATGCAATTTCAAATGTTTCTGAAGGACTAATAGAGACTAGTAAGGGTGCTGGTCAAATTTTGGGTACTAGTATGGAAGTTACAGGAGATGTAATTTCAGCATTAGGGATGGTCTCTGCTCAACCAGAAATTATCGCTCTTGGTGAATCGGTGAGTAATGCGGGGACAGGAATTAATATTGTTATTGATTTTACCGATGGGAAAGATCCTGTAAAAGTAATTGGTGAACAAGTGCCAGCTGCTATTTTCGGTAAGTTAGGAAAAGAAGGTACCGCTGCTACTAGACGTATAGCTGGAGAGAAATTTGTTAAAGAAGGTAAAAATCATGCTACTGAAGCTGGTATTAAAGCTACTGAGAAAATATTAGAAGAAACGACGAATATATTTATAGAGGAAGCAAAACCAAAACCTGTAAAACATGAAAAAAAATAATAATCTATGAATCTAATTATAGGAATTTTGTTAGTTGTCAGTTCAATAATTTTCTTATTTATTAAACTAACAGTAAGCAAAGCTAAAAAAAAGAAGATAGATCCAATGATGTTTTCATATGACGTAGAGATATATTTAGCTTTTTTTACATTTTTTATAGCTGGATTAATTATGATATATAAAACATTTATAACATGAAAATAACATCGTATATAATTTTAACATTTTGCCTCTTTATTCGACCTAATTCAAGTATAGACTGTTGTGAAATGAAGGAGGGAACTTTTGATGTTTTTGAAAAAAATACTAAAATAGGTACTTTTTACAGGAAGAATGGGATTCAGCTGGAGTTTTCTGAATCTGAGAATAAGAAGTATACTTCCTCTAAGTTTACCTCAAAAGATTGTGTGTTTTTAATAAAAAGTATTAAAGTAGAAAATAATTTAGACACAATTACTTGGAAGATTAAAAAAAATCATTATTCCTATATAATGAAACCTGCCTATCTTGATGTTAACTATTCCTTGCAAGGAGAGATTATAAAAGTTAGTAATAAAATTGACCATAAACAAGAAGAATTAATAAAGAAATCATTAAAAAGTAGTAACTAATTTTGGATAACTATGTAAAATAATGTTTCTTAAAAAAACAGAGATATAACGAAAATTATATAAAACTTAAGTAGAAAAATGAGTCTCTTAATTGAGGCTCATTTTTCATTTTTTTAAATAGTGAAAGTTGCTTAGGTACTATAAAATTAATCATTTCCTGAGGCAAATACTAGAGATTTCCAAGTAGCAGAAAGAAGAAGTATTAAGTAATATTGTAGCGAAAAAAGAATTTTAGAATGATAAATTCTAAATTATACTTAGGGTTTTTGTATTCTTTTTACAATATAAAAAAGATATAAGAAGGTCGTCCTCTATAACAGAAAAAGTTAGCTCAATTAATTCCTGAGGAATAGCAGCAGTTCAAATAATAGTTGGAATTATAGTGATTATAAAATATGTATAGATTTATTATTATATTGATATTAATCATTGGTTGTTCACAAAAACAATCAAATGACTATTTGAAGAAAGGTACATTTGAACTTTATGAAAACGAAAAATTCATAGCTAAAATATACAGGTTAAACAATTATCAAATAGAAGAATATGAAGATTCAATAGTTGTAGCAAGATTAGAATGGTTGTCAGATAACTCATTCATTATAAAATCTACTAAAAAAAATCAAATTGATATGGATACTGTAACTTTTGCTATTAATCATTATAAAGTAAGCGAAAATGAATTCAAAATAATTGGTAAATCATATAATGTAAAATTGGATTATACTTATGGAGCCACACTAAAAAAGAAAGACTCTGAAGTATTATATTTTAAAGACACATTAATTTCTTTAAATAAAAATCAAAAAAAATAACATCTTAATCATAAAATAGAGTTAAAATAGCTAAAAAAAACAGCAATCAGTAATTTTTATTGATTGCTGTTTTTCTTTCCTTATTGTTCTGTAACAATAAAGAATAGGTCTTAGAGAATTTAATCTGTAGAGGTGTTTTTTACTCATTAAAATAAAAAATATTTTTGTGTCTCTCTTCATACCGCTAGTTTGTATTGCAATTTTTCGCTTACTCTCTATATCAAAGACAATATCAAGATTTTTTTTAACAAAGAAGACTGTTTTTTTTCAAATCATTGATAATCAGAAGCGTGTTTTTTTAAAAAATATTCTTGAGTCAATTCCAAGTCACTTCAGAGTTACTTTTTGGATACTTTCAAGTTATTTTGCGGCTATTTTTAGGTAACTTCAGAGTTACTTTTTGGGTACTTTCAAGTTATTTTGCAGCTACTTTCAGATGACTGTCTAATACTAAAATTACTTTACAGATTAAACTAATTATACTAATATAACTTTACTCTTTTTTCCATCACTCTAAAATACCTTTACATTTAAATAAATATTTCCTGTAATAGCTTTACACTCAAAATTACGTTACTAATATAACTTTACTTTTTTAAATCATCACCCTAAAATAACTTTACATAAAAATATGTTTCCTGTAATACCTTTACATGGTTTATAATTTTCAAGAAAGAATGCATTCTTTCTTGAAAATTTTGCTAGATCAGTTAATAATAGTATTTCGTAATTTCTCGTTGTTATTCTTCCAATGTTTTTTCAATATACCTGTTTTTGCATGTGCTTGATTAGGTGTTTGCATATCACAGCTCATATGTGGACGTTTACTATTGTAAATATAAATAGCCTTAGTTACACTAAATACGGCATCTTCTCGATTATCAAATACAGCTTCCAGACCTAGTTCATATTTTAAAATTCCATTAATACGTTCAGCAATAGCATTTTCGTAAGGAGATCCTTTCTCTGTCATGCTTATAGCTATATTGTGTTTGTTCAGTATTTTGACATACGCAGCACTGCAATATTGAATCCCTCTATCTGAATGATGGATTAGTTTATTATTTGTTATTCTTGTTTCAAGAGCCATTTTTAAAGCTTTTATACATCCATCGCTTTCTAGTGTTTCATGAAGGCAATACCCCACTATCTTACGAGAATAGCCATCTGTGACTAAAGACAAATAGTTAAAACCATCAACCAATGCTATATAAGTGATATCACTTACCCAAAGTTGTTCCGCAGATGTTAAGGTTATATCTTTTATTAAATTATCATACTTTCTGAGCCAATGTTTTGAATATGTTGTTATCACATATCTACGTTTTCTTTTTATAATTAAGCCATGAATAGATAATAAGCTATGTAAAGCGTCTCTACCCATTTTTATTTGGTGTTCATCAAAGAAGTCTTGCATAATCCTATATAGCTTTACAGTGCCAATTTTAGGTTGTTCTCTTCGTATGATGGCAACCATTTCTAAAACATATACCTCTTCTACAGAACGACGCTTTTTATACTTATCTACTTCATAATAAGCTTGTCGGGTTTTACCAAACAATCCACAAAGATGACCGACACTGATCTTTGGGTTTTGTTGTTTTAAACGAACTATTGTTTGGTACCACACTTTTTTCTTACAGGAATATTAAAAATTTCTTCAGCTAGGTCTATCATTGTTTCTAAGGCAGTTATTTTAGTCTTTGCGAGCGCTAATTCTTTAAGTAGATTTTTATCTTGCTGTTCTGGCATTTGCTTTGGATTTGATTCCAATGCAATATCAAAAGAATATTTTTTGAGCCAACTACGTATAGAAGCTTTAACAACATTATGTTTTTGAGAAGCTTCCTTAATAGTTAAAATTTCCATTTCAATATCTCTAACTATTTGTTTCTTTTTTGCGAGAGATAATCTAGGTTTGGCTTTATATTTCTCTGGAGTAGAAGAGTAATTTTGTAGCCAATAAGTGAGTGTGTATTTATTTCTAAGCTTATACTTTTCCATTGCTTCATTTATGGTTAACGCTCCACTTTCTAACTCCTTTACAGCTTGTCGTTTGATATGTTCTGGTTGAATTACGTAACGAGTTCCCGTTTTAGTAACGACTGAATACTTGTCTCTTTTTATCATGCTTTACTTAAAATTGTGTAAAGCTATTTCCGTACAAGACAGATCATTGATCAGTAACTTTTAAGACATTCTTCACCCTTAAAACTCTCAAGGATTTTTTTGTCTAAAAATTAATTAAATATGAAAATAGTTTTATTTTCTTGCGTTAGAACTGCTTTATAAAATTGCTCTAATAAAACAGGGTTTCCTAGTTGTTGTAATCTTGTTTCACACTCTTTAAATAATGGTAAACGTGGCTTTTGATTTGTAGTTTCTTTTTGCTCATTCTGTAAAAAACGACGAATCTGTGCTTGAGTGATTAATTTTAATCGTGTTCTCTGTTTGCTACGCATATGATTCTCATACCAAACTTTAGTTCCTGTAAAACCATACTTATTTTCTGGATCAAAATATAGATGCGGCAATTGAACAAATCTATTCTTGGAATCTTTTGCTAAATACTTTTGAACTAAATAAATACGCTTAACATACACATCATGAACTTTTTCTAAATATTCTGCTTTTACGGGTTGATACCACAAATACAATAGTTCTTTGGTCTTTTTCTCTACATTTTCAGTCAAGCCAACTTCTTTATATAATTTCTTCTTAGCCAATTCCCATAAAGCATCTACATACGAATTAAGAAAGGGAACACCTGAAGCTTCAAGCCTTGAATCTATGTCTTTTGCCTGTGTTTTAACTTCAGAGAATTCACCTTCCTTCTCTACATCATTAGTACTATTAAAATTTCGCGCGCCTGGTGTGCCTTGCGAATGTTGCTCATTCATTTTTTTGCCACCTTCCTTCTCTATGTATCTTGACAATTCGTTGCCAGTAAAACATTCAATTTTGGAAGTACTCGGACTTAACTTTCTGTCAATGTTCAATTTCTTATCAACTGCTATTACTATATTATTTATGTAGCTATTGTTACCAGAGTCTGTATGGGGACAACTTGTCGAATACTCTTTTTTAAAAAACTGATTATCAGTGTTTTTTGTTTTCTCCTCTTTTTTTAAGTTTTTAGAGTTATTCAGTGGTTTTGGACAGTTTATCAACAATACATTAGGATTCAAAAACAGTTCATAACTTGCATTTGAGCCGTGCCATATTTTTTGAGTAATGATATTTGCTTTTTTAAGCCTAATAAGATGTCTTTTTAGTTCTGGTACTGACACGTGCAATTTTGGCTAATTGAACGTTGTTGGTCTTTAAAGATGGGATATTAGCTGCATCAAAAGATGCTTTCTTACTCTCTTTTAATAATGAAGCACCATAAATACGAATAATCTCTCTAGCTGTTGCAATCACAGATTGACGCAACCGATCTGAAAGACTATCAGCAGTCGTATTATGTTGTTCCACAAAATGATCAAGCGCTTTAAAAGCTCTTGAAAAATGAATAATGCTCATTATTATTTATTAAAAGTATTTACTAACAAATCATCCATAGCCGAAGCCACGGAGATTAACTTTTTCTTTCTTCTCTTTGGTTTGAGAGCAGTCACTTTTTGTAAATCAAGCATACCATAAAGACGCAACTTCTCG
This sequence comes from Kordia sp., assembly GCF_965224175.1. Lineage (GTDB taxonomy): Bacteria > Bacteroidota > Bacteroidia > Flavobacteriales > Flavobacteriaceae > Kordia. The sequence continues at coordinate 4,222,247 of NZ_OZ245041.1, read as the reverse complement.
TCTGCGCTTAATGCTTGAATTACGTTATATACAGTTTCTGCTTTCAATTATGCTATTGTTTTACTTTTTAGTTAATCCATCAATACGATATAAAAAACAATGATTTTTAAGACGTATGTAACCAATTTTGATTCATTAAAATTGGGCAAAAGAAGCCTTGGTCGCTCAATAAAGCAACTTTGTAATTGTGACAAAAGTTAGAATTAACTACATCATGTGTAGAGAAGTATGATATAGTATCTATAAGAGTTGGTAACTTCTTTTAATATCTGAAAATTTTAATGTTTTTTACAATCATATAGATTGTATGGATGATGCAATTTTGTTTTTTTAACTAATAATTATTTTAAGGGGTTTATAAAATATTTTCTGATGAGTAAGTAGATTCTTTTGGATTTTTAACTACTTACGGGATTACTAATTCTTTTCATTTGACTTGTAGTAAATCTAACTAATTTTTCACTGAAAAACTATAGACAAAATCGAAAAGGATTAAATTTTATAAAATATAACTCACTTGTTTATAGAAAGTTACCTGAAAAATGACTAAAAGTTTCCCTAAACTTTCCTAATTGTTTACTTAAAAGTGATCAATAAGTGACAAAATGTTTCCTGATTATTTACTGCTTTTTTACTCATATTTTACTGAAAAGTGACAAAAAAGTAACTGAAAAATACTGGCAAGAAAAAACTAACTATTTAAATATTAACCTATTAAGAAAATATAAAGCGATGAAACAGCACAAAAAAAAGAATATGCTCATATTTTCATAATGATTTAGGAGTGCAAAAAAATTAGTCAAGCAATAATTTTTTTTGAAAAAAAGTTTTAAAAGCGATCCAAAAACCAATAAAAAATAATCTTTTACTTACGCTTTAAAGCATAAAGTAATACAAGGTAAAAGAGCAAAACGCGAGTATTGGGAAACTGAATGGAAAAAGTGAATCATTTTTTTAAGTATTTGTAAAACAATAAGGCTAAAATGAAAAGCGTTTTTCATTTATTTTAATACAAATAAAAACAACTCATCATTAAGTGATTCGTTTAGAATAATTTTTTCCTCGCATAGCTAATTGCTTAACAGATAGCTAAAAAATTTACTAATCACTAAGCGATCAGCTAGAAAAAATATAGATTTTATTAGATTTTATCATAGAATACAATAAGTTCAAAAACCAATGAAATTTTACTAACCTATTTATGGAGTATGATGAATTGAAGATTATTAAAAAGAGCGCGAAGCTTTAAAAATTAATGATAACCATTTATATATGATTTGTATACGCGCTCTTTTATTTTGATGTCTAAAAATCGATTGTGTATTTATTTAAATAATCTTTTGCTAGAGATGCTCCAATACCTCTTAAATATTTACGAAGCTGTGATTTAGTTTTATGTCTTGTAAAACTCATTAGCTCTGTCAGCACTTGTTCATCAGCTTTCCCTTCAGAAGCTAAAGATTTATAAAGATTCGACGCTGCGGTATGTTTAAAAGAATATAAGGTTTGATCTTCATCGAGTTTCAAAGCTTCTTTCATATCAGCATATCTACGATAAAAATAATATGTTTTTGCTTTTTCAGTTGTATTCCATACTCCACATTCTTCTGTATTTGTAAAGACGAAGTCTGTTGGTTTGTATTTATGAAGTTCCATCTGCTTAATAACTTTTGCTAAGTTTTCAATAATGGGAACTACTTCCTGTGCTTCAGTTTTCGTTTGCACATAAATCCTTCTATTTTCAAGATCAATATCTTTAACCCTAAGTCGGCATACTTCGACATTTCTTAAAAAAGCATAGGCTATGAATTGTGTAAACTTTCTAAGATACGGATCATTTTTATCCATGTATTCTCGCATCTGTGTAACTTGCTGGTCTGTATATGCTTTGTGTGTTTTTGGTCTTTCTTTTAGCTTATTGATAGCTTTTACAGGATTATATTCTAAGATATCATCACTAACAAGTTGATTGAACAAAAGCGATAGAGAAGTTCGATAGCTATTCCTTGTTTTAGCACCTACAGGTTCATCCGTTAATTCTCGTTGCTTATTATATTTTTTTAATGAATTAAGAAAAACAGCAATTTCGCGACGTTTCAAGGCTTTAATGTCAATCTTATCTAGATCATTTTCCTTTAACCATTTTACAAATCTCTTGTAATGTCCATTAATCGTGATTTTAGCGCGAGCAGACCAATAGGCCTCTTTTTGCTCAACAGCAAATTCCAATGCTTCAATAGTCGTATAATCAGTCGCTTTGAAAGCTAGATTGTTTTCTTTACTAAGTCCTTTCTGCTCTTTTTCTATTTTGGCATCAGTCACTTTAAAGTTTTCATAAGGACTCTACCCTTTAGAAAGTAATTTCTTCAAGGCTTGTTTATACGCCATGAGTATCTCATAACGTTCTGCTTTAGTTTTAAATCGATTTGCACCTTTGTAGATTGGTGGCTGCCTTTTTAACTTGTTAGTTTTGGGATCACGATAGGAATAATAAACGTACCAACGTTTGTTTAAATCTCCTGCTGCATCATAAATTTTCGGCTCTGAATAATCTTTCTTTCCTTTCAAACTGTATTCGATAACGTATTCGTTTTGTAAAATGTCATTAAAATTATACATAAAATTTGTGTTTTCAAAATAAGGAAAACACACACGAATATTGATATTACAGCCATTTTCATATATTTGTTTTAAAGAAGTGAGAGGTAAAGCTTTCAGTAGTCGCTCTCTATAAGGAGCTTCAACAATACCTCAATCCTTAACGCGATACTTCCCACGAAAGCGAAAATTATACGAGCATATTCTGTAAAAACAAATAAAATATTTAACCTCTACACTTGTAGAATATAAATTTTAATTCTACATTTGTAGAGTAATATTACATGGATTGATGTGTAATATGTATACAAATCGTTTTGATGTCGACCGAAACGAGCTGTTGCAAATTTCACTTTACAATCCGCACAACTAATAATTCACGAATGCAATACGTATTCATAAATTATTAAATACGAAAAGAATGAAACTATCGAAAACTGAAGAACAATTGATGCAGCATTTATGGAAGCTTGAAAAAGCATTTATGAAAGATATTTTGGAACAGTACAATGATCCAAAACCTGCAACAACGACTATTGCTACTTTATTAAAGCGCATGACCGATAAAGGCTATGTTGCTTATAAAACCTTTGGGAAATCGAGAGAATACTTTCCGTTGATTCAAAAAGCAGATTATTTTTCGAATCATTTAAACGGATTGATTAAGAACTTTTTCAACGATTCAGCATCTCAATTTGCATCTTTCTTTACAAAAGAGACCAATTTATCAGATGACGAATTAAAGGAATTGCGTAAAATCATCGATCAACAAATAAAAGACAACAACAAATGATACTTTATCTTCTAAAATCAGGATTATGCTTAGCGCTAGTACTTTTAGTATATAAAGTATTATTGGAGCGTGAACGCATGTACATATTCAATAGATATTATTTACTCTTTGGATTGTGTTTTTCATTGCTTGTACCTTTTATCACATTTGAAACCATTGTAGAAGTTCCTGTTACTCAAAATCCAGACTTATTGAATTTTGAAAACATGAATGCTTCTGAGGCAATGCAATCAGAAACAACTATAGAAAATACAGTTCCAATGTGGTTTTATGCTTTGGCAGTTTTTTACAGTTTAGGATTATTTGTATTCAGTCTTCGTTTTATGAAGAATATTTATCACATTTTTTATAAAATCACAAAAAATGTAAAAGTATTCTATAAAAAAGCATCGTTAGTTTTATTGAAAGAAAATGTATTACCGCATACGTTTTTACATTATGTTTTTCTTGAAAAAGAATCGTATGATACTCAAAACATAGCGGAAGAATTATACACGCATGAACTCGCGCATGTAACGCAAAAACATACGCTAGATATTATTTTAATTGAATTGATTCAGATTCTATTCTGGTTCAATCCAATACTTATTTATTACAAAAAGGCCATACAGCTCAATCATGAATTTTTAGCAGATGATGCTGTATTAAAATCAAATATTCAAATTCCAGCATACCAACATTTATTACTTGAAAATGCACACTGGAATCATAATTTACATTTGGCCAGTAATTTGAATTTTTCTGTAACTAAAAAAAGATTACAAATGATGACAAAACATACATCTCGTGCACGTACTTGGCTAGTTGCCACACTCACGATTCCAATTTTTATAGGCGCATTATTTTTGTTTAGCACAAAAGTAATTGCCCAAGAAATGACTGCTGAAATTATAGATATTCCAGCAACCGAAAAGGTCTCTGAAAAAACACAAGATCCTAAAGAAACATATTACAAGAATGCAACATTCATCTTTGAAGACGAACAAGGAAATAAGGTAAAGAAAACATATGCACAACTCACTAAAGAGGAAAAAGCACTGTTAATACCACCTCCAAAAAAGCCAATTGCAAAACGCCCAACATCTACACTTTTAAATGATTGGAAAAATAAAAAACAATTTGCTATTTGGATAGATGACAAAGTAGTTAATAATGATGAAATCTCTAACTACAGCATCATACATTATAACGGAAGCTTTGTATATAAAAATGCTAGAAGTAAACGTTTTCCACAGCCATATCAAATGCATTTGTATACTGAAGCTGGTTTTAAAAGTTTGAAAACTGATTTAGCCAGTCCGTTGAGCAAAAATGCTGTTTTACATTTTAAAGGTCATAAAAACGCAAAGCACTTAGGAAAGAAAAAAGTAGGTACTGTATCTAAAGAAGAAACTGCAAAAAATGTTCGTCATGAACTTGCAAAAGCGAACCAATTGCCTGTTCATTATGTGAATGAGAAAAATGGTCCTAACGAAATGGAATTGCCATCTGACAAGGTAATACAGAAAAGGCCAAAAGATATCGAATTGTTCATCAATAAAAACAAACAATTTTTATTAAATGGCGATTATGTTTTTAAAATGAATAACTTAGATAAGTCTGTTAAATCTGAACTTAGTAAAATTTCACATAAAAGATCAAAAACAGCTTCCATAGTTTATGATGCTGCTGTTTCAAAGGAATTTGTTTCAAAAACCATCGCTATCTTAAAAAACAATAAGATTTATGATATTACTACACGTGTTTCCAATTCTAAAGAAGAAATACGATTACCACCTCCGCCACCAGCTGCTAAGAAAAAAAAGGTAGTTGAGGGAAAGTATATTCCTGGAGTCATTAAAAAAGGGGATAATGCTGTAGATATTATGCACAGAATCGTAAGAGACCAAAAGTTGGAAACGATGATGATTGATGGTAAGAAGTATTATTATGTTGTGAAAAATGGCAGAAAATTCATTTTCAATGAAAAGAGTCAGATGGTAGACAAAAAAGGGAAACCACTTCCTCCGCCTCCACCACCGCCACCAGCTCCAAAGAAGATTAAAGTTAAGGAAACAAAAGTTCCAGCACCAAAGAAGGTAAAAACAACAAAGAAAGGAGAAAAAGTTGCTAAAAAGTATATGCCTAAGGTACGAGAAACATCAAAAAAAGATAAAACTCCAATATTAATCGAAGTAGCGGAGACACCAACAAAATCAAAGCGAAAAGCCATTGTAGGTCGCAAAGCAGAAACGATGATGATTAATGGAAAAAAACATTATTATTATATAAAAAACGGTCAGAAGTTTATTTATAATAATAAACATCAATTGGTTGATGAAAAAGGAAAACTCATTCCGCCACCACCAAAACCTACTAAGAAAAAGCTAGGAGCTACTGAGAAATCATCTGAATGGAAAGATGTTAAGTACTTTTTAGATAAAGAAAAAAATATAGGTACGATTACAACACAAGGAGAAAAATATTATTATATCATTGAAGAGAAAAAAACTACTGTCTACAATCGATTTGGAGAGAAAATGGACGAAACCGATAAAAAGTTTCAATCAGCACTTTCTAAAGTGAAAAAATAATTAATTCTTACAATATCGTAAAAGCGGCTTATAAACATAAAATAAGCCGCTTTTTTTGTAACATTTTCGCAAATTTTGCGTTCTTATAGTATCATCATTCAAAAAATCATCTTATGTTAAAACGATTCTTTCTCGTCTGCTCGGGCGTAGACCTCAATCTTATACGCGACTGCAGCGATGGCGAACAAACAAAATATGCTGGTATCGGTGCTACCGTTTTTTTCACAGCTTTAATGGCTTTTATTGCAAGCGGTTACGCATTATATACTGTTTTTGACAATCCATATACTGCTATTGGATTTGGACTTATTTGGGGATTATTAATTTTCAATTTAGATCGTTTTATTGTTTCTACACTTCGCAAGAGAGATGATAAGTTTGCGGAATTTCTTCAAGCAACACCACGAATTATTTTAGCAGTTATTATTGCAATTGTAATTTCGAAACCTTTAGAATTGAAAATTTTTGAAAAGGAAATCAATCAAGTATTGTTAGAACAAAAAAACGAGTTAACGCTTGCCAACAAAGATCAAATTGCACAACAGTACACACCCGAAATTGAACAAATCACACAAGATATTGCTCTTTTAAAAAGCGAAGTGACAACCAAAGAAAGTGAAGTAAATGATTTGTACGAAACGTATATTGCAGAAGCAGAAGGACGCAAAGGAACTGAACTGATAGGAAAAGGACCTGTGTATAAGGAGAAGCGAGAGAAACATGATGCTTCCTTACAAGAGTTACAAGCACTGCGCACCGAAAATGCTGAGAAAGTAAAAGCTAAAGAACTAGCTATTGCCGATTTGATTACCAAACAAAAAGAACAAGAAGCTACTACACAACCTGTTATTGATGGTTTTGATGGCTTAATGGCGCGTGTAAATGCACTTGGCGAATTGCCTTGGCTGCCTTCATTTTTTATATTTCTGTTATTTCTAGCCATAGAAACGTCACCTATTTTTGCGAAGTTATTTACTTCAAAAGGTGAATATGATTTAAAATTACAAGATGCAGAGAACGCTGTTAAAACTTGGGTAGAACAAAAAGTACATCAGCGTAAAACATTATTGAAAACTGATACAGGACTAAATAACAAAGTGTATTCAGATATTGCAGAAGAGGAAGAAGCTTATAATTACAAGCGTAAGAAGGCACGCGAACTGATGCAATTACAAGCAGACGCATTTTATAATTTACAGAAAAAACAATTTTAAGTCGTTAGACTTTTTATATGTTTAATCATTCTTTGCTGCGCTTTTGCTTGTGCGATTTGAAGACTGCTTGCAAATTCACTTTCGGTAACAGCGCGGTAAAGAACTTCTCCATTTTTGTAGACAATCCACCAATATTTGCTTTCATGAATGTACTCAGCTTTTAGGTGATAACCATCTTCGGTAATGACTTCTTTGAACCTTTTATTTCCTGTCCATCTCATAGCCAATTGTATATAATTTGAGTTTTAAGGGACCAAAAAATAAGAATTTTCTATTTAAAAACCTGTATTACTGATGTTAAATGTTCTATAGGTTAGATGAAATGCTATAGAAGTTTCGATGAATGTTATAAACTTAAAGTAAATTTAAGCGTTGCATCAACTCTTTTCGATTTGCTCTACTTACCGGAATTACATCTTGTTTTATTAAGACACTGTTATCTTCAATATCTACAATTTTAGTTGTGTTGATAATATAAGATCTGTGTACTTTCAAAAATAAATGATTTGGAAGTTTTTCTTCTATTTTTTTGAGAGTAGAATGTACTACGTAGTTTTTATCTTCAGCTTTTATTTTAATATAATCTCCTTTTGCTTCAATCACGCAAATATCTGGCACATTAATTTTCACCAAACGACGATCAATATTAACGTATAAATCATTTCCAACAGTACTTGTCTCTTCAGGATTTGTAGTAGTTTCTTCTTCTTGTTTGGTTGCTACTCCTCTATCTTTGATACGATCTACAGCTTTAGCAAAACGTTCTGGAGTTATTGGTTTTACTAGATAATCAATGACACAATCATACTCAAAAGCATCTAGTGCAAAATTTCTATCTGAAGTTGTTAGAATGATTAACGGTGGATTTTTTAGTGTTTGAATAAAATCAAATCCAGAAAATGTTGGCATGTGAATATCTAAAAAGATAAGATCAACACTATTGCTGTTTAAATACTTTATGGCATCAATAGCATTTTCAAATTCTTCTGCAATAGTAAGTGTTTCAATCTTTTTACACAACTGTTTTGTGATTGCTCTCGCTGCTGCTTCATCGTCTACAATTATACACTTCATGAGTAGGTAGGCTTAAATTGTCGTTAAAAATTCTTCCATGTTTTGCAAAATACTAAGAAATGTATCATAACGTTTGGGATCGTCATTTTTTAATTCTTCTTCAAAGGCAATTGCAAAGTCATAACTTTTTTCAAGTCCCAAAATACTAATTTTATGTTTAATTTTATGCACATGCTCTGCCGAATTTTTATAGTTTTTTTCGCGTATGCTTTCAATAAAGGCTTCTTTTTCCTTTGGAAGCTCTTTTTTTAAGATCGCGATTAAGCTTGCTTCAAAATCGGCATCACCGTCAGCAAGTTCTTTGATGTAGGATAAGTTTGGAGTATCTAACTGCATGTTATTTTTTGAGTTTAAAGAAGAATGTTGTTCCTTTTCCTTCTTCAGATTCTAAATAAATTTCACCTTTGTAGAGTTCAATAATTTTCTTCACAATAGACAAACCTATTCCAGTTGACTTTCCTTTTTTGCCTAATGTTTGAAAAATTTTAAAGATTTTATCGTGATATGCTTCTGAAATTCCAACACCATTATCTGAAATTGAAAATTTCCAATAGTGCTTTAGTTCTTTGAACTTCACCTCTACTTTCCCTTCTTCTTTGTCTATATAATTGATTGCATTGCTAATTAAATTTTGGAATAATTGTTTGATTCGGGTTTTATCAGCATTTATTTTAGGAAGGTTCTCTGGAAAGATAAATTTTATGTGTTCAGGAATGTATAAAATGGTTTGAATTTCGGTCAATATTTCGTGTACACTTACTTCCTGAACTGTAATGATATTTTTATCATTTACACTTGAATAGCGTAAAATACCATCAATAAGCGCGTCCATTTGTTCTAATTTATTATTTAGCTTGTCAAATGTTTCAATAGCATCTTCATCCAATACATCTTCATAGTCTTCCTGAAACCAAGAAATTAATGCATTGATGCTTCGTAATGGTGATTTTAAATCGTGTGAAACTATATGAGCAAAATCACGCAATTCTTTATTACTACGTTTTAAATTTTCTAAGAGTTCTTTGTTTTGACTTTCTGCTTCTATTCTACGTTCTAAGTTGACTGCATTTGTTAACTGAATAGATACTAGATTCGCCACATTTTTTAAGAGACGTAAATGTTCTTTGGTAAAAAAGTTTTTTGCAGAATTTTCAGAATCGATAACTCCTACTACTTCGCCTTCTATTATAATAGGTACTGTTATTTCAGAAAAACGTTGTTTATCATCTACTACATAGCGAGGATCTTGTGTGGTATCATGAATCAATTCTGCTTTTCCAGTCATGGCTACATCTCCAACAATACCTTTCCCAAACGGTATGTACAACTTATCAATGATTTCTTTGTTTTCATCTACTGTTGCTCCATAACCTGCAATTTGTTCTAAGATATTTTCTTTTTTGTTCACCAAATACACGACACAATCTTCAAATTCTAAATCGTGAGCTGTTACATTTGCTATTTCCCAAGCAATATCATGAATAGTTAGTTTTCCAATAAAAGAACGTGTCAAATTGTTTAAAGTATTTAACATTAAACGTCTTTTATATTTCACAGAAACATCTTCTATAAAGGCTAATTGATATTTTATTTTTCCAGTATGATCACGAACTCCTGTCACACTTGTTTTTGATTGAAATGAAGTTCCGTCCTTTTTTCTGTAACGTTCTTTTAAACTGTAATGATTTACATCACCTTCAACCATTTTATTGTACAATCTTCTCGATTCTTGATGTGCTTCTTCAAAAGAAAGGTCTTCAACAGGAATTCCTAGTAGTTCTTCTTCACTGTACTGCATTATCTTTTGAAATGCATTATTTGTTTTGATGATTTTTCGATCTTGTGCCAATACAATTCCAAAGGTAGAGTTGTCTACAATAGCTTCTAATTGTTCCCTTTGTTCTTCAAAATCAAATTCATTTTCTTTGGCAATAGTAATATCTCGCACAATACCTTGCGCAGCTATAATGACTCCTTCTTCATTGTAAATTAGGCTAGCGTTTATCTGAACCCATTTTACTTCTTTGTTTTTTGTATAAACTCTTGCTTCGTAATTTTGAAAAGAACCATCTTCTATCAACTTTGCAAAAGAATTCATTGCATATTCGAAGTCGTCTCTGTAGATAATATTAACGACATTAAAATCTTCGTTCTTGATATCATACCCAAAAAGCTTTACAGCAGCTTCATTCATTTTGATAACATTGCCCATGGTATCCATGACAATATAAGAGTCGAGTATGTTTTCAAAGAAAACTTTGTACTCAGTCTCTTTCGCTTTTAGCGCTTCACTTAACTCCAATAATTCGCTAGTACGACTTAGGAGTAGTTCTTCTGCTTTTTCGCGTGCTTTTTTTTCGTTCTGAAGTGCTAGTTCTAGGGCTTGAATCTTATCTTTCATTGAACGCAAATATGATTTCTTCGGGTTTTGCGCTTGGAATATACTAAATTCTCTATAATTTTCGGTAAATAAACAAAATTAACCGATGAATTGCACTTTTGAAGCTTTGTTTAGTGTAAGAAAGAAAAAGGTTTAACTAGAAGTTTTTAGAAATTAATTACTTCATTGACCATCCAATAATCAACAACACGTTGAATTTTCTGAATGTAATGTTCGTAACGAAGTGGTTTTATGATGTAACCTGCAATTCCTAACTTGTAACTTTCTAACATGTCTTGGTGATTGTTGGAAGTTGTAACTATAATCGCTGGAATGTAACGCAAATGTGGATCTTCTTTGAGTTCTTTCAAAAATTCGAGTCCGTTCATTTTTGGCATATTCAAATCCAATAGAATGACATTAGGTAGCTCTTCTTTCTTTTGCAAGATGTTCAGTGCTTCCTCGCCATTCTTAGCTTCAAGTATTCGATGCGTAAATCCTAATTTTTTTAAGGATTTTTTGAATTTCAATACTTCAATCTCGTCATCTTCGATAAATAAAAACGAAAGATTTTCCATCATATGGTTAACTTATAGTATATCTAATTAATTTGTAAATTTCCCTATTATATGTGAGATTCCGCGCTTCTTTCGATTAAACAGAATTTTAACTAGGTTGAATGACCTTTTATTATAGATTAATGGTTTCTTAAAAACCATGCTTTTTTGTAGGATTAAGCCATTTTATAGTAATGCGTCACTAAATATATAGAATTATAAACACGTTGTGTACTAGCAGAATAATTTTTGAATACTCTTTTGATTAAATTTCCAACATGATTACTGATAGTTTTCCAATTCAGCTTTTTGTTTTTTAGTCATTCCCTTAATAACCAAGTGATATGAATCATCTATCAATTGTTGAATGAATGTATTTGAAAGTTCACCATGATATAATTCAATTGTATTCCAATGTTTTTTACTCATGTGAAATCCTGGTTTGATACTCTCGTAAGTTTCACGTAATTCTTCAGCTTTTTCAGGATCACACTTCAAATTTACTGAAGGAATTCCTTCTTCCCATTTTTTTAAAGAAGTTAAAGCAAACATTTTTCCTAATACTTTAAATACCAAAGTATCTTGATCAAAGGGAAATTCTTCTGTAACAGCTGGTTTGGAGATACAGTATTCTCGCAGCAATTCGATATTCATATACTCAATTTGAAAACAAGATAAAAAAAACTTGTCATATACATTAGCACATGATATAATAATGAGGAATTAAGCGTTAATATCAGATTTATTACGCATCCCTTTTTCCTTGCTTTTATGTTTTGTACCAACTTTTTGAACTGGCGCAATATCTAGACTTACAAGAACATCATTTAGATAATAAACTACTTTATCAATTAGTGACATTTTATTGTTATTATTAGGTTGTTGCAAATATACGCCAAGAATGCTAAAAAGTAGGTTATGAATTCTTTAAATAAGTATAAAATATCGATGAAATACCGTTTTAAAGGCAGAAATACCTACTAACTTAGTAGATAATAAAACAATTACCTCAACGCTTTCATTTTTAGAAACTTCAAAACAAGTATGCTAACTAATCATTTTTTAAATATGTAATATCATCTTCTGGAAGTGTGATTTCTGAGTAATCTAGTTCCCAACCAATTGTTTCTACAATTTTCTTAATCACTAGAATTGCATCTAAAGCTTCCTTTCGAGCGGATTCTAACAAACCACTTTGCGGTACTTTGTCAATAATGTGTTGCTTGGCTTCTTTGTTTAATTTGGTTAAATCTTCAGCGCCAAATTTATTCAATAAACCATCTTTTTTATCGTAATATGTAAAATCGGTTTCTACTGTCAAAATTTCTGGTTGTGGAAAGTGAATGATACGGACTTCTTTTTTGTCTTTGTTAGCTTCCAAACGTAGTTTTTTCAAATCATATCCTACACTGGCTTTAGCTTTTATAACAATAAGTGCTCGTTTTTTACTGGAAATCATTCGTAGAAAATGAGCAGATTTGTCTTCATAATGATAAATTTCACTAAAATCACCTTCTACAGTTGTCAATTTACATACACTTTTAATCTTGTCAAGTAATAAGTGTGATTGGCGAATTGTTCTTTTTTCTGATTGTTTTTTTCCGATAAAATCATACACAAAGTATGCGACAACTCCACCTATTAATACTGCTAAAACTATATCCATATATTGACATTTACAAGAATCATTCCTGATGTCTGTAAAAGTACATTAATTTTAACAATTGATACTTTTGGACATAGTTTTACAGTAAAATATGACAAAAAGAACTTACGTTATTCCTAATATACGATTCCTTTCTTCGACAGTTTCTTTTATATCTTCTTGTGTACGTATAAATAATTCTATGATTGCATTTTCTATCTCTTCATTTTCATTAAGCCCATTAAACACATTTCTTATCATAGAAGAGCCGTAAGGCTTACCATTTCTACTTGTTATCTTCTTTTCTTTTAAGATTTTCAGAACGCCTTCTGTGTAGTGATATCCTAAAACTTCTTTAAGTTTTTTACGTTGCTCCTTGCGTATCATACGTATTATTAAGTTTATATAATTACTAAATTGTTATATTTGTGTCGATTTTATGGCACATGTTATAGAACTGACAGTATAATATTACAAACTATTTTCTATATAAAGAAATTTTATGTAGAATAATTTCAATAAATAATGAAAATAATCGACAGAATAATCCTCTTCATAAAGCACAAAAATTTGAGCATGCGCGCGTTTGATATCTCAATAGGCGTAGGAAATGGCTATACTAGCAAGCAATCAAAATCTGGTGCTTCTGTCGGCAGCGACGTGTTAGAGAGAATAATCGACACCTATCCAGAGTTAAGTCCGTTGTGGTTATTAACAGGACGTGGCGACATGATCATTGATTTGGAAAAAGTAGAAGAACCAACACCTGATTACGGAAATTCTTTTGATGAATTGTTGGAACATAAAATTGAACGCATTGTAGCACGTCAGTTAAAAGCATTTAGTGACAAAATCGAAAACTTTCCAACATTAACTGAAATCAGTAAAGAAATTCAGAAAAACTTAAAAGGTGAATAAATTCATTTTTAACAACTTCAAAAACTACTTTTATTTCTATAAAATCAATTGATTTTCATTAATATTGAGAATCAACGGCATACAATTCCTGTCTTTTCAGAAAAAACGCTACACATATAAGAAAATTATGTATATTTACGAGTTGCTACTTTTGTGCTGATTTACTGTCAGTTTAAGTGACGTTTTATTTTACATTAAAACTATTTTCTATGAAAATTAAAATTTTCATAACTTAATTTCTATACAAAATGAAAATAATCGACAGGATAATTGAATTCATCAAACATAAAAATATGAGCATGCGTGCGTTTGATATGTCAATAAAAGTAGGCAATGGCTACACAAGTAAGCAATCGAAATCTAATGCTTCTATAGGAAGTGATGTTTTGGAGAGAATTCTCGATACCTATCCTGAATTAAATCCAGTTTGGCTTATTAAGGGACAAGGAGATATGATTTTAGATATTAAAAATTCTGGCGAACCTCTTCCCGATTATGGAAAATCAATTGATGAAATTTTAGAGAACAAAATCAAGCGTATCGTCCAAGAACAACTCAAAGATTTTAGTGACAAATTAGAGTCTTTTCCAACCTTAGATCAAATCAGCAAAGAGATTCAAAAAAATCTGCGCGGCAAGTAATTACTTTTGTACTTTATACAAGATTGGTTTGCTTGGAGTTGCATCATTTTCAAAAGGTGCAATTTGAATGTTTACAAAATAAGTTCCATCTTCAATATTATTTGCGACATAAATAAACTCCGTAATAGTAGCATTCATACGAATTTCTCCAGTAGTATTCCAAAAAGCATTATGCGCTCGCAATTCTCCACCATCTTTTTCCTTATCAATACTCGGTAAATCTATTAGCAAATGTTGTATTCCTTTATCTCGAAGATATATTGCTGCATCTTCTTCTAAATATGGAGGATTTGTATGTGAATATTGCTTGTTTTTCTTTTCATTAAAATTCGGTAATGTGCGTACAACAATAGCTTCACGTTTTTTATTACCAATGATATGTTGTAATTGTTTTTTAGAAATTACATAATCATCTCCTTTTTTTTCAGGAACTACCGTAATCAATTCTGCATAAAAGAAAAATTGTGTCAAATGCTGATTGATAGAATGTACTTCTTCTGTGATATGACCAACACATTCTGTATGTGTTCCGTGTGAATGCGGATTAAAATAAATGTTGTTAAAGTTAACATCACCACCTTCTTTTATACTTCCAACCCAATCATCTGAACGAACAGGAGAAATTTGTGGCTCT
This sequence comes from Kordia sp., assembly GCF_965224175.1. Lineage (GTDB taxonomy): Bacteria > Bacteroidota > Bacteroidia > Flavobacteriales > Flavobacteriaceae > Kordia. The sequence goes on along the minus strand of NZ_OZ245041.1, from coordinate 4,207,220 downwards.
TCCAAATACCAAGCATTTACATTGTCTTTGGAAGCTCGCAGTGGAATGGAAATGTCCAATGGTTTTGATAAATCTATTTGATATTTTGTCGTCTTACGTTGTATGGTGCAAATCATAGTGTAAAAATACAAATTGATTTATCAAAGTTCGGGCTGAAATACAGAAATTGTTTTTAAATTCTTTTTTGAACTATACTTTGAAGAAATCTGCTGCAATTCCATCACATAAAAATTTTCCTTTCTGCGTAGTTTTTATAGTATTTGCGTCTTGCTGAATCGTATATTCTTGTAGATGATTTTCAGCAATTTTCTGTGTATGTTGTAAATAGCTTTCGCCGAAATTGTCTTTGATGTAATGCATAGAAATTCCCCAAATGGTTCGCAAACTTGTCATTATATATTCGTTATACTGATCGTCAATAGAAAGTTCTTCAATGGTAAGCGGAAGTTTATTTTCTTCTATACTTTTTGTGTAAAGTATATTGTTTGAAACATTCCAGCTTCTACTCTTGGTGTTGAAAGAATGTGCACTTGGTCCAACTCCGATATATTTTGCTCCTTTCCAGTAAGATGTATTGTGCTTGGAAAAGTAATTTGGTTTTCCAAAGTTAGAAATTTCATAATGCACAAAACCGTGCTTTTCAGTTGCTGAAACTAACTCGTTAAAATGTGCCAATGATGCTTCTTCAGAAATAGTTGGATACTTTCCTTGTCGGATGAATTTTTCTAGTGCTGTTTTCGGTTCTACAGTAAGTGCATAACTTGATATATGATTGATACCTAAGTTAAAAACAGTTTCTAAATTTGTTTTCCATTGCTCCATGGTCATATTTGGCACACCGTAAATCAAGTCGATTGTAATATTATCAAAATACTTAGTCGCAGTTTCCAAGCATTTTTTGGCTTCTGTGCTGTTGTGCGCTCTGTTCATTAATGATAAATGTTCATCATAAAACGACTGAACTCCAATACTTAATCGATTGATCCTTGATTTTGCTAATTCTTTGATTTTTTCATCCGTTAAATCATCAGGATTTGCTTCAAGCGTAATTTCAGGATTGTTTACAACGGAATAATTTGCAGAGATTACAGTTAGTATTTCCTGTATTTCATACAACGTTAATAAACTTGGTGTTCCACCTCCAAAATATATGGTTTCAATAGTTGTATTTGCAAATTCATCTTTTCGCAATTGCAATTCTTTACACAAAGCATCTAATACGCGATCTTTTTTAGCCAATGATGTTGAAAAATGAAAATCGCAATAATGACATGCTTGCTTACAAAATGGGATGTGTATATAAATTCCAGCCATTAACTTTGAAAAGATGTTATAAATAATGAGACTCCAAAACTACACAAGATATTTAACATATAGAGATGATAACATACGTGTACGTGTTTTCAGTTATAATTATATCGTAAGTTTTTACAAGGATACGTTTTAATATTTATGTATTGCTAACTATTTCTTGATTCGTTTTTCATTCTGTTTTACAAAACTTGCCCAACCTGAATAGCTTTTTCCAACTTCTACTCTACCAGCATTGTAAAAGTGACATACAGCAGCTGCTAATCCATCGGTAGCATCTAAATTTTTGGGTAAAGTTTTGATTCCTAATAAGCTTTGAAGCATTTTTGCGACTTGCTCCTTACTGGCATTTCCATTTCCTGTAATTGCCATTTTTATTTTTTTAGGCGCATATTCTGTGATTGGGACTTCACGAGATAAACCTGCCGCCATCGCAACGCCTTGTGCACGACCTAGTTTTAACATGGATTGAACGTTTTTACCAAAAAACGGTGCTTCAATAGCAATTTCGTCTGGATGATAGGTATCGATAAGCTCTATAGTTCGTTCAAAAATGAGTTTTAGCTTTATATAATGATCGCTGTATTTTTGAAGTTGCAATTCATTAAGTTGTAAAAACTGCATTTTTTTACCTACTACTTTTATCAATCCAAAACCCATTATGGTAGTTCCTGGATCAATTCCTAATATGATTTTCTCTGTTTTCAACCGTTTTCTTCTATTAAAATTACTGTAAAACCGTAGTTACAAGTTATTCGTAATTAATACCTTCTTTTCATGATTTATGCCCTAAAAATACGTAAAAGCAGTAGCTTATCTATATATATTTGGCGAAATGCTTTATTTTGCAGCATGCCAATTCTCCCATCTTTAAAAAAGAAGCAATTAATTACGTTCACTATAAAAATAGCAATAGTTATTGGCGCCACCTATTTTATTTATAACAAGTTGATGCACAATGCACAATTGGACTTCAATACATTTTTATCACAAGTAAAAACTTCAAAATTATTCCACTCGATTACAATTTTCATATTAGTTTTTTCTACTTTTTTGAATTGGTTTTTGGAAATTGTGAAATGGAAAACACTCGTAAATCATATAAAAACAATTACATTTTGGCAAAGTACTACACATACTTTAGGAAGTTTGACTGCTTCTTTGTTTACTCCTAATAGAATTGGCGAATATGGCGCAAAGGCATTGTATTTCCCAAAAGCACAACGAAAACGGATTCTTGGATTGAATTTTCTAGGAAATAGCGCACAATTGCTTGCTACTGTCGTTTTTGGACTGATTGGTTTTTCTTTTTTTGTCTATGAATTTAGTATTGAATTGCCTTGGCGGAAGATTACGCGCATGATTTTTTTAGTAGTGTTTTTTGGTGGAATTTTTCTCTTGGGAAGCAAACAAAAGCGATTTCAAATCAAAGGTTTTTCTTGGGAACGCTTGAAGAGTTTTATAAAAAAAGTGGGGTTTAGTATTCATCTAAAGAATATTAGTTTTTCCGTGATTCGCTATTTGATCTTCTCTCATCAATTTTACTTTTTGTTGCTAGTTTTTGGTCTAAATACTTCTTACGGAATTACTATGAGTGCCATAACTGCAATGTATTTAATTACTTCTGTGATTCCGATGTTGTTTATTTTTGATGTTGTTGTAAAAGGAAGTGTTGCCGTATGGCTTTTTGGATATTTGCATGTTCCCGAATTAAGCATTCTTTCTGTCGTATTATTAATGTGGATTCTGAATTTTGTATTTCCAAGTATTCTTGGAAGTTATTTTGTATTGAGTTTTAACACTTCTACTACTGAAGACAAATCAACTGCTGTATGATCATAGGAATTGTTTTTGGCATTTTAGCAGCATATGGATTGCTTATTTTAAGTTTGAGCTACGGATTTTGGAAGCTACCAAACATTAAACAGCAAGAATTAACACACGAAACAGCATTTTCAGTAATTGTTCCTTTTCGGAATGAGTCTTTGCATTTACCAAATTTGTTAGCTTCTATAAAAAGCTTGGAATATCCGACAACAAAGGTTTCGTTTTACTTTGTAGATGACGCTTCCGAAGATGATTCTTGCGAAATCATAGAAAAATTCAGCAAGAAACATCCATCTATCAACATCAGAGTTTTAAAAAATAAACGCGTTTCCAATTCGCCAAAAAAAGATGCCATCAGAACTGCAATTACACAATTAGATAGCGATTGGATTGTAACAACTGATGCCGATTGTATAGTACCTCCAAAATGGCTACAACTATTCAATCAAGAAATTATTTTAAAACGTCCCAACATGATTGTTGCACCAGTAACTTACAAAGAAGAAACTTCTTTTTTTAGTTATTTTCAATTGCTTGATTTTTTAAGTCTGCAAGGTACAACGATCGGAAGTTTTGGATTAGAAATTCCTTTTATGTGTAATGGCGCTAATCTTTCGTATAAGAAAAAAGCTTTTTTAGCGGTTCAAGGATTTGCAGGAAATGATACTATTGCAAGTGGTGATGATGTTTTTTTACTTGAAAAATTTATTCAAAAATGGCCAAAAAAAATAACCTACTTAAAATCAAAAGAAGCCATCATTACGACTGTTGCTGTTGCAACTCATAAAGAATTGATTTCCCAACGCGTCCGATGGGCATCCAAAAGTGCTAACTACAATATTTTGACAGGAAAATTGATTGGTGTTTTAGTTGTTTTAATAAATCTCACTTTTTGTGTATCTCCAATATTTCTTTTTGTTGGTTTATCTTGGGAATTTATTCTGTTGTTCATCGTTTCGAAAATAGGAATTGATAGTATTTTACTCTTTCAAACTTTACGATTTACACAACAAACATTTAAACTATTACACGTATTATGTAGTGCAGTTTTATATCCATTCTTCACTATTTTTATTTTCTTCCGATCCTTATTTTCCAGCTATACATGGAAAAATAGGAGTTTTAAAAAATAATATCAAGAATTGCAATGAAGTGTGTTTATGTTTCGTGATATAAACGTGAATCGAAAGCAAATTTTTGAATTTTCACAACTTGAATCTTATGAAAATCAATATGTATTGGATTGAGAATATAGTTAAATTCGTCTCTAACAATAGCAGAAGGAACTTTTAAGACTGCATAGTTATTTTCTGCTACGAATTTGGTAAATATTTCTTGTGTTTTACTGTTGTAAGGAAAAGTATTCCAGTTTTTTGGTAATTTTTTAATTTCGTGTACATGTACCTCATCAGGTATATTGATATGTACTAAAATACGATCATTTGGAAGATCTTCTGTGATGTCTAAGTGCATCACAACTTCTAAATAGGCAAGTGAGATGTGTTGAGAAGTATATACGGCGCGTGTTCCTATTTCGTTCCAGCGACCGCCAATTTTTTCTGCGCCAATTCCGGAAAGTAAATTATTTTTTCGTTTGGCTCTGTCTATTCTATATACAATCATTAAGCAAAAATTCCGTAGTCAATACGTCTAATTTCGTCAATAACTAATTTAACACCATAGCTTGTATCTAATAGGGAAAAAGGCGTTTGTCCGCCCAAAACTTTACTTTTTTTGTTCAGCCATCTTGTGAATTTTTTTTCATCACCAAACACTTCAAAACCTTTTGAATACACTTCGGCTATTTCAAACAAACGCTCGCTTACTTCTTTGTCGTAACTCGCTTTTTTTGAAAGTGTTGAATAGGAAGCAGGAACAATTTCAGATATTTTTGTAAGCGGTAAAGCAACACGCATACTAAATTTTTTGAGTTGTGATCTTGTAACGCCATTTCTAGTGGCGTGAATAATTTTTAGTTTGTTTTGCGGCGAATCGTTTCGATTATCGATGTAGCTCGTTAGCGTTAATGCTTCCATGTTTTAGTAATTTTACCTAATGCAATGTGTAAATTTACAAATATTTTATCGATCTAAAATTGTAAAGTCCATTTTTTTATTATTTTTAACAAAAATCGACACATGAGTTTATTCGGATTATCAACTTCCAATCCTGCGTTTACTGATTATTTCTGGAATAATCCTGAATCAAAACGAACGCAGGGAAAAATGACACTTCGCGGTGTTGTCTTAAAAACAATTTTTTGTTTGATGATTGTTTGTCTATCCGCCTCAGTTATTTGGAAATTGTATTTTGATGGTGTACATATTAAATGGTTCACTACTGGTGGAATTATAGCTGCTATTATATGCAGTATTTTACTCTCTTACAAACGTGAATGGGTAATTCCGCTTACCATTTTATATGCTATTGCAAAAGGTTTGTTTGTTGGCGGATTTAGCGCATATGTTCATAAAAGTATTCCGTATTTACCATTTCAAGCTGTGATTGTTACAATTGCTACGTTTTTAGTCATGTTACTTTTATATCTTTCAAAAATTATTATTGTAACACAGAAACTAAAGAGTGTTATTATTACTGCTACCACAGTAATTTTCGTAATTTATCTCACGTCTTTTATTTTAAGTTTTTTTGGTATTAGAATCTCTTTTCTTTGGGATACTTCTTGGTTTGCGATCATTTTTAATATTGTCGTTGCTATTTTTGCTTCATTAAGTTTATTACTTGATTTCGATTATATAGATCATCGCATCGGAAAAGTAAAGAAGTCTTATGAGTGGTTTGCCACTTGGGGATTATTAGTTACTATTATTTGGTTGTATGTTGAAGTTTTACGATTGCTGAAGAAATTAGCAATTCGATTTTAGTTTTTGTGCTTTTTATGAATTTGTCTTGACAGAAACTATTCTTCTACATTTAAAATAATTGGTAATACAAATTTTGTCGCTACTGGAATACCTCTTTTGTTGGCTGGAGATGCTTTTGGCAAACTATTGATACTTTCACGAATCAAACTGTCTAAAGTTGGTAGCTGCGAAGTTGTAAATTCTTGTTTTTTAATTTCAGAAGCTTTGATGAATCCTAAGGAATCTATTTGCAGTTCAACCTGAATGGTATCGTGAATGGTTTTAACAACGACCAAATTATTTTGTGACAAACGTTCGTGAATTTGATTAGTTAGCGTTTCAAAGAAACATATTTTCTGTGCTTCTTTTTCCAATTGATCGCAGGTTGCAAACGAAGGAAATTCATCAACTGTATCCAAATCAATACTCTGTTTTTCTTGTGCTACAATGGTTTCTTCTTTTACAACAGTACCATTTATAAAGTCACAAGAAACACACACAAAAAGCAAAAGGCAATATGTCCAGAGTCGTTTCATCAATACAAATATCATGAAAAATACAACTTTTAGACATTTTGCCGTAATTTTTGCTGCTGTTATTCTGATTTTAAGTGAATTTCCTCTTTAAGTTGACGAATTCGCACATTGGCAATTTTCCGCATTTCGAGTTTCGCTTTTGGGAATTTTTCTATGAAACGCTCGTACATTTTTAATTTTGCTCCAAGATCAGAATAGTAATTATCTGCAACTTGTGCCAGTCGTAATTGCGCTAATTCATAATCTGGATTTTCCTCTAAAGCCATATTTAATAACTTCATGGCTTTTCGAAATTCTTTTCGATCAAAATGAACCATTCCCAATATATAATAATCTCCTGAAGGATCTGTCATTTTTCCAACTATAGCTTGCGATGCATGATGTTCTGCTTTTTCAGGAACTTCATCTTGATAGTATAGTTTTGCCAATTGCGAATGGTAAAAATAATTTCCGCGATCTCGTTTTAAAGCTTCTTCATAATATGCAATCGATTTTTCAATTTGTCGAATACGATATGCTGAAAATGCTGCTTTTTCATATACATATCTGGTTGCTTTGTTTAAATGTATAAGTCTTTGAAACCATAACAAGGCTTTTCCAAATTCTTTTTGCGCATAGAATAATTGCGCATTGTAACCTATTATTTTTGCATCACTTTCGTTATTGGTTAAACCAACAGTAATGATGTTTTTTGCTTTTTCAAAGTCTTTAGCCTCTATAGCATGCTTGATGAGCTTGTAAATACTTTTTTGATGTTGCCCATCTAATGCAAAAGCGGTTTCGTATGCTGATATAAAGTCTTCTTGCTGTAAGGCTTCTTTTACCAATCCAACTTGATAGTGAAAATTAGGATTGAGCGTATCTTTTAATTTTAGCTTTTCAAAAATAACTAATGATTTATCGAGTTTTCCCGCTGTAAATAATAATCTACCGTAATCATATAGCACCAATACGTTTTCTGCATCTAGTTTTAAGACCTTTTCGTAACTTTTTATCGCCTTTTTACTATTTCCTAAGGCTTTGTAAGCTTTTGCTATTTGTACGTTTGTATATGCATTCGGTTTTTGTTCTTGATAGATTTTTATTGCTTTGGAGTAGTTTCCAAATTGATACAAACTATCTGCAATTGCTAAAGTCGAAGTTTGCGCTTCGACTTTAGTTATTATTATAAAAAAGATGCAGAGATTTATTATTATTTTCATGTATGCTTATTCCTGTATTTTAAATACGATTGGCAATACATATTTTACACTTACCGCTTTACCATCTTTCATTCCTGGAGAGAATTTTGGCAATGTTCGAATTACACGTTCTGTTTCTGTTTTTAATGCTGGATGCGGCGCTCTTGCATTCACTCCTGCAATGTCACCATTCTCATCAATAACAAATTGTGCAAAAATCTTATTTACACCTGTTAAACCAAGTCCTTCTGCTAATTTTGTGTCAAACTCCATATTGACATGTCTTGCTACATTTTGAGATGAACATTTTTTTATCTCTTTTTGAGTTCCTTCATTTTCACATCCCGGAAAAACAGGCGCTTGATCAATTACACTAAACGCGACAGCTTCTTGTTCTACTTTGGTGTAGTCGCTTTTTTCAGCTATGCCAAGTTTACGAGCTTTCACATACTCTTCATATGATTTTGCTTTGCTAAAATTTACTGCAAACTCTTCGTCTTGCTCACTTATTAATGCGGCAATTTTTTCCAAAGTTTCGCTTTGCTCTTTATACTGTTCTTCAGATAAAATTTGATTTCCCTCTAAGGTAGCATTTAGCTTGTTTAATTCCCGTAATAAATCTTTCAACAATGCTGTTTTTTCCTCTTTATCAACAGTTTCTGTGTTGTCTTCGGTATCTGCAATTGTAGTTTCTTCGCAAGAAGTGTACAATAATGATAAGATGAGTACTGGAACTAATACTAAATATTTTAGCTTTAAAATTTCTCGAGATTTTTGTTTCGTTAACATAATGATTCGTTTTTTAATTAGTGAGTGTTTAAAAAATTGATTGGTAAACGAAAACTGTTGTGTTTGAAAGACTTCAGCCAACAATTTTTCATAATAATCGGATTTATTTTTGTCTTGTACGATTGCTGCATCGGCAATGTATTCGTGTAATTCTGATATTCGTTTTTGATAGATGTATACTAATGGATTGAACCAACATAAGATGCGCAAAAGCTCAAAATACAGCAAGTCTAGTGAATGTTTTTCGCGTACATGCACCAATTCATGCAAAAGAATATCTTCTAGTTTAGATTCGTGAATATCATCTCCTATAAACACATATCTAAAAATTGAAAATGCCACTGTACTTTTAGGAATTAGAATCACTGTGTAATTAGTTCGTTTCACAAAGCGTCCTTTGAAACGTAAACGTAATAATTCTGAAATTTTATAAATAAACAAAATACTACTTACTGTAATTCCAATGATCAGAAACCAATTCCAAACGGGTTCAATTGGCGCTACTGCAACTTCTGGTGTTAGCACAATTTCTGGCAATAGAATAACATATTCTTGTGGTACAGCATTTTGAAAACTTTCAAGTTTAATAAATGGCAGTGCAAATGAAATTAATGAAGAACAGATGAGATATATTCTATTCCAATTAAAGAATGTTTCCTTTTTCAGAAATAGATCGTAAGCCACTAGAAACAGCAACTGAAATGCTACAACTTTGATAAAATACGCAATCATGATTTCTTTTTATTTTTTTCAATTTCTTTGAGAATATCTTCTAATTCAGAAGTACTGATTTCATTTTTTTGCATAAAAAACGACACCATACTTTTAAAAGATCCTTGAAAATAACCATTCACCAATTTTGAAATAGACTGATTACTGTATTCTGATTGTGCTAATAGCGGAAAATAAACATGTCCTTTTCCCACTTTCTCATAACCAACAAATCCTTTACTTTCTAAAATTCGTACAATCGTAGAAACCGTATTATATGCAGGCTTGGAACCTGCAAAGTTTTCAATAATGGTTTTTACATTTGCCTTTTCTAGTTTCCATAGAATTTGCATAATTTCTTCTTCTGCCTTCGTTAATTGCTTCATATTTTGAATTGTATTTTTCAACTAAATCCTTAGTTCAATAAAACAAATATAACTAAAATTTTAGTTTAAACTAATTTGTTAGTTAAAAATTTGTAACATTTTTTAGTCAAATACGTCTTACTAAAAAAATAATACATGGATATTTTCTTTACTGTAATTGGCTTTTTACTGATGATTCTTGGGATTATTGGGAGTTTTTTGCCTGTTTTACCTGGACCAATTACAAGCTGGTTTGGACTTCTACTTCTCTATCTTACGGAAGCCATTCCGAACGATTGGACATTTTTAGGCATTACACTCGCTATAGCTGTTTTAGTTTTTATATTGGATTATATTATTCCTGCTTTGGGAACAAAGCGATATGGCGGTAGCAAATACGGAATTTATGGAACTACAATTGGTTTATTTTTCGGATTGTTTTTCTTAGGACCTTTTGGAATCATTATTGGGCCATTTTTAGGAGCTTTGGTTGGTGAATTAGCATTTGCTAACAAAGATGCATCAAGTGCTTTTAAAGCTGCCTTTGGATCGTTTTTAGGCTTTTTATTTTCTACACTCTTAAAGTTTATTGTCGCCGTTATTTATTTTGGCTTTTTTGTCAGTGATTTTTGGGAATATAAAAGTGTGATTTTTTGATAGAATTATTCTTCGAAGTATTCTAATTCACGTACTATTTTTTCTTTTTTAATTCCTTTTTCGAGTAAAATTCGTGATGTCCAATTGCCATACATATCATATGTGTACACAAATTCATGACTTTCATAATCTCTTATGTTTTTGCTTGCTATTTGATCTCCATACAGATTGTATTTCTCAATTTCAACAAGATTTCCATTAGAATAATCATACCTAACAAAATGATCATCTACTTTCCCAGTGATATAATTAATTCTTTTAAGCAGATTTTTTACACCATTTTTTTTACTCGTATAGATTCCAACAACTCTGACTAATTCACCATTTTCTTCATAGTACTCGTACATATGACCATTTCCATGACCTGCTGTATAAGTTGCCATGTCTTCAATTAATCGATCTTTATGATCGTACTTTCTTGTAATTGTATTGACTACTCCTATTAAATATCCCCCCAAATTTTTTCTCACTTCTTTTACAATGAGATTTTTGTTGTTGTATTCATAGTTAATTACAGTATGTAAAGTATAATCTGAAAAATTTCTATAGTTGACAACTTTGTAATAGTCCTCATCAAAATTATATTCATAAGCATATATTTTTTTTTCAGTTAATCTATTTTGGTCATCATACGCATACAAATAGACATAATCAGTATCAACAGAACTACCTTTACAAGTCAGATAATATTCCGTACGTACATTACTGTTATATAATTCCTTTTTTAAAAGTACATTAGCGTCTGAGTAGAAATATCTTTCCTTGATAAAATAGTCATCTTGAAAAGAGGATTTTACCCAAACTTCTTTCAGACTTCCGTAAATTGTATACATTCTTGATTCGTGGATTTCATGAATCTTTGTTACAGATTTTCCATTGACTTTTTTTCTTACTTCATCTCGTTTTGTGTTATGATAAAGACCTTTTCTGTTATACATGTTCTCTTCTTCTAGAAAAGTTGTGCCATCTTGTTCTAAGTAAAAAAACTTTACTACACGTCCTTTTTTATCAAACTCTTCTATTTGATCATTATCTATAAATACATCTTTCTCATGATTGGAAGCTGTATATTCAGTATAGGTAGAATCTGCTTTATTAAACGTATATCCATAATTTCTAGTTGTAGCTTTTTGTATCGGACCTTTGAAACTAGTTTCATTCCAATGAAAATCATTTGGTTGAAAAAGTTTTGCAGGAGTGATTTGTTTCTGTGCATGTAGCATAGAAGCGAAAAGAAAAAGAAAAAAAGAAATTCGTAGCTGTATCACATTTTTCTAAACGTAAAATTCATGTATTTATTTAATAAAAATTAAATAGATCAAGAAAATTTGCTTCGATAAGGCAAGAATTCAACAAAAAAAGAAAGAAAATACAGTTTGAGATTGTTCCAAAATAAAAAAGCATCCCAATCTTCTTTGAAAGAAAAAAGGAAAGCTTTTCATTGGTTTAACTACTAAACCAAGGTAAATCAATGATTTACCTTAAACAACACAACTAAATCATTTTGCCAAAAAAAGCTTCTCTTCGAGGGAGAAGCTTTTTGCAATTTTAGCGGTCTGGACGGGATTCGAACCCGCGACCCCATGCGTGACAGGCATGTATTCTAACCAGCTGAACTACCAAACCGTTGCTTGATTGCGGATGCAAATATACACCACAATTCCATTTATACAAACATATTTGAAAAAAAAATGAACTTTTTTTTGAGCTTATTATGCAAACTTTTGTCTTTCAACTAAATACGTAAGTAAAATTTTTTCGAAATTTTCATTGACATCTGCAGCAACATACTTGATTTGATATTGCGCACATTTCATTTTTAATCGTAAAAAATAATCTGAAACTGCTTTTTTATAATTTTCTTGAACTGTATCTGCGTAAATATCGATGTGTTCTCCAGATTCTACATCAATAAATCGTTTTGGTTTGTTGTCAAAATCAAAATTTAATTCTTTTTCGGAATCAAAAACATGAAATAAAATTACTTCGTGCTTGTTGTATTTTAAGTGTTGTAATGCTTCAAACAACTTTTCATCTTCCACTCCATCCTGAAACATGTCCGTAAAAAGGAAAATAAGGCTTCTACGGTGTATTTTCTCCGCAATTTGATGTAGATAGGTATATGTATCTGTTTTTTTGTTAACGCGCTTTGTAGTGACTGTTTTATCAAGTGCATTCAACAATAATTGATGATGACGTTCACTTCCTTTTTCTGGTGCGTAAAAATCATAATCATCAGAATAAACACTTAAACCAATGGCATCGCGTTGTTTTTTTAGAATATTCATCAAGGAAGCAGTAGCCAATACTGAAAAACCTATTTTATTGAGATTTTCAACGGAAGGCGCATCCACTTCTGGATAATGCATTGAGGAAGAATTATCGATGATGATATGACAGCGTAAGTTGGTTTCTTCTTCATATTTTTTGGTGTATAATTTGTCTGTTTTGGCAAATAATTTCCAATCAATATGCTTGGTGCTTTCTCCTTGATTATAGATTTTATGTTCTGCAAATTCGGCTGAAAAACCGTGAAATGGACTTTTATGCATTCCTGAAATAAATCCTTCAACCACTTGTTTTGCAAGCAATTCTAAGTTTTTAAATCCTGAAGTTTTATTGAATTCTTGTTGTAGATTCACAAGTATTTTTCTTTAGTTTATGATATAAATGTACAACTAAATATTATTATTTCAGAAGACAGATATAAGTTCATGATGACGTTTTAAATTTTAGCGAGATTGAAGTTTCGCGAAAACAAAAAAGGTTTGACATATTGCCAAACCTTTTTAATAGTGCTAAAATTTATCTTTCTACTAAGCTAATAACTTATCAATAGCTTCTGTGTATACATTTTTTGGAGCAACTCCTACTTGACGTCCTACTAATTCTCCGTTTTGAAAAACTAATACTGTTGGAATGTTACGAACTCCAAATTGTGCCGCATATTGTTGATTAGCATCAACATCTAACTTTCCTACAACAGCTTTTCCTTCATACTCATCAGCGATTTGCTCAACTACGGGCCCTAACATTTTACAAGGTCCACACCAAGCTGCCCAAAAGTCAACTAATACAGGTTTGTCGCTCTTTAATACTACATCTTCAAAGTTAGTGTCTGTGATTTCTAATGCCATAATATTTATGTTTTATTAAATTATTTTTTCTGTTAATATGCAATATTAGTCAAATATTCTTCCAAAACTTACACCGCTAGTATTTGTTTTGATTATAGTTCAATTGTTTTTTCTTATGTATTGATTACACAGGCTTTACAAAGATAGTATTTTACGAAGTAGTTACAGCGAACTGCTCGGTAAAAGTAATTTGCTTATTTGGTAGTTGCTTTTTTTACTTCAAACGTATACGTAGCAATTAGATTTTTTTTGATGTAAAGATGTACATCGTAATATCCTGTGGTTTGAAATTTGTAGTCTATAGTGAGTAATTGATCTTTGATGGTGACCAATTGTGGTTTTACCTTTTTTTCTTTGAAACTGGTTTCTATGACAAAAATGACATCTTCTTCTGCGATCTCTTTTTGTAATTGATACTTAAATACAACAGGTTCATTTTTATACACAACGTTTTCCAGCTTTTTAGGCATATTATGGCTGTTAAAATACGCATATGCTTGTCCATAAATAATTGGCGCTTCCAAAAATGTTTCAAATGAAGGCGTTTTTTCTCCCAAAAGAAACCATTTTTTATCAATAGGAAAATGATTCACAGAAAATATATGTGGATCCGATAAGAAGAATCCATCATTAAATTGAAATTGAAATTGAGCAGAAGATGGATTTGGAATTCCACTTGCCCAAGTTGGATCACAGAGATACCATTTTCCATTGAGTTTTACTGAATTCCATGAATGATTTGGCGTATCAAGATTTTTTATATTCATGGTACTTGTTCTGGCAAAACCATGCACAATTTCACAATCTATAGCTGCTAAATTCGCTAATTCTTTGATAAGATAAGCATAGCCGGTACAAATTGTTTTTCGATCTTTTAAAAGCTTTTTAAATACTACTTTATTAAAATTGTCATTCCAGTCTTTGAGTCGCAGACTGTCATTTTTATAACGTTGACGCTTTCTTTTATTCTTTGAATACAAATGATAATCATTGGCTACATTGCTACAAACCCACTTAAAAATAGCTCTAAAACGTTCTGCATCTGTTGATAATTCCGTAGTAAGTTTGTGTGCTAATTCGGGTAAATTTGTAAGTCTTTCATCTTTGTATTCCAATGCAATTTTATCTGCTTTATCAAAGTTGACAGTATCAAAGTCTGCAATTTGAGCATTTGATTGGAATACAAAAATGAACAGAAAAGTATATCTTATAAAGATCTTCATTAAAGTATTTCAGCAGTAATTATGTGTTAATTTTTACGTTTCGATTTGTAACGCTGATCCGTATTTAAATCACCCATAAATTCTATCACCTCATCAGATAATACTGTTTTAATGAAACTTGTATCGTCTTTAATTTTAAATTCTACTGAACGATATCCTAAATAGCTAAAAAGTAAAATATCACCAGTTTTTAAAGCTACAGGAAATGTATACTCACCTTTTTCGTTGGTTACAGTTCCTTCATTTGCTCCTTTCAAAATAATATTAACACCTTCTAAAGGTCCGTGAACATTACTAACAACTCCTTTAATTTTCTTCTGTTTTTGCGCTGTAGACTGTCCATACATAGGATTAAACGCAAATGCAACCATCATTAAAATAGTTACGTACCATAATTTACTTGTAAACGTTACTTGTGTCTTCATAATTCTAAATATTTTATACTATCAAATGTATCACCTGAAATACTACTAGAAAAACTACATTGAGTAAACACAGTCTTTAAATGAGTGAATCTCCTATTTTTTTCAATTTCAGATACCTATCTAGCAAATAGAAGATAAAAATAGTGAATTTATAGTTCAGAAAATAGTTAAAATTACAAATACGCAACCAAAAAGTTGCTTTTTAAAAATTATTTATTAATTTAGCAACCAATTAGTTGCATAATAATTAAATTTTTATTCTCATGAAAGACAGCATCAAAAAAGAAAAAATGTTCAATCATTCTATCGATAGCGTATGGAATGCAATTACGAATGCAGAAGAACTATCTTCTTGGTTTATTAAAGCCGATTTTAAAGCAGAAAAAGGATATCAATACACCTTTACTTCCAACGAAGAAGGATGTGTTCCCATTATTGGTGAAGTAAAAAAAGCTGATCCGTACACGCTTGTTTACACTTGGATTGTAGAAGGCACAAATGTTGAAACTACCGTAAGTTGGACATTGGAAACTGTAGCAGAAGGCACAAAACTATATTTAGAACATACTGGAATTTCTATGTATGAAGGCGAAAATGCTGTGACTATGTTTGACAGTTTTAATGGCGGTTGGGATAATTGTACGAATAAATTACAATCATATCTAAAAGAAAATGTCCATGCAAGATAAAGTTACACGCTTGTTTAAAGCTATTGCCGATCCGACAAGGCGTGATATTTTTCACGCTTTGGTGATTGCAAGTTCAGCATTGTCAATTTCACAGATAAGCAATCAATTTGAAATGTCGCGTCAAGGCGTTACCAAGCACATCAAAACGCTAGAAGAAGCTGGTTTGGTTCATATTGAAAGTAAAGGCCGTGAACGTTTTTGTAATGCAAACGCAACTCCTTTAAAAGAAGTGAATAAATGGCTGAAGTTCTATGAACAGTTCTGGAATGATTCTTTAGATAATTTAGGAGAGTATTTGGATGGAAAGCTCTCATAGAAGAACTTTAAAATTTAGTTTTAGAAATGCAATCGCTTAACTGAACAGTGTTGCATAACTTTTCTTGATAGATTTTCCATAAATTAGATTTGTAAAACAGATACAATAACTATAGTTCATTGCAACTTGTTTTTCCTTCCAAAAAATCCTGCTATATTTACAAAGCTTGGCGTATGTCGAAAATATCCGTGTATTTTCGACATAATGAAATCATAGCCGAGATTGTTATATTTTATTATAATGGAACTCAAAATGAATTTTTAAAATAATAAAAATGAAACTATTGAAATTAATATTAATTAGCCTATTAATAGGTTCTACTACATACACAAATGCACAAGAAAGTCATCAAGATACGCAGACTTATGAACAAAGAATCAATAATGCAACACGCTTATATCAGAAAGGTAACTATACAGAAGCAGCATTAGAATACGAGAAAGCCTTTAAACAAAAAGAAGGTAATTTTCAGGATTACTATAACACAGCCTGTCTATGGTCACTAGCAGGAAATATTACAAAATCATTAAAATATTTGAATATTTCTGTAGATAAAGGCTTGAATATGGTTGAACATCTTAAAAACGATACAGACTTATCTAAGCTTCATGGAACTGCAGAGTGGAAAATGATTTTAAAACGAGTACAACAAAACTTAAAAGAATATCAAAAATATTATAGTGATGATGGTGAATTAAAAAGAGAAGTCATTGCTAAAGACAAATTAGCTAATTGGGTGAATGATTTTGGGCTTCAAAGACTTATTGAAGAGGCTGAAAGTAATAGTGCCGTCGCACAAAGACGATTAGCGAGATATTATACATTTGTAGACAAAAATGACAAAAAGAAAGTAAAATGGTTAAAAGAGGCTGCTGATAGTTTTGATTATACAGCACTAAATAATTTAGCATTTGCATATAATCAAGGAACAGGTGTAGAAACTGATAAAAAAGAAGCCGCAATTTATTATACAAAAGGAGCTTGTGTTGCTCCATATGGTAAAACAAATTGTTTTTGGGCTATGAGAGATTTTTTTGGTTTGGAAGTTGCTTCAAATCTAAAAATGGAGACTATGATTAGTTTAGTCAATAACAATATGACTGCTTTGATACTTGATGATTATACACTTGGAAACCTATTATATAATTTGGCAAGTTACTATGAAGATGGATCAGCGAGCGACTACCCAAAAGATGTATCCAAAGCAAAGGATTACTATAGAAAGTCTGCCAAATATGGAAATGGATACGCAAAAAAGAAATTAGCAGAATTAGAGTAAAAAGTCACAAAATTGACATATCAAAAACTGTAAAATCAGTAAAATGATGTTTCGCTCCAAAAAGTTGTAGCTTTTCTTTGTTATGAGCACCAATTCCTATGAATTCAATTCCTAGATTTTGGGCAGTTTTCACATCCCAAATTCCATCACCTAAAGAAATAATACGCTTAAAACTCGTTGTTTTGAAATATGTTTGAGCTTTCGCTATGGCGGAATTGACAATTTCCTCGCGTGTGAAATAATTATTAGAAGCTTCTAGTAACGATTGATCATACGTAATTCCGGCACGATCTAGCTTCAATTTCGCTGGCAATAGCATAGAACCTGTCGCAAAGCAAACTGCATATGTAGTTTCCGAGATAATTTTCTGCAAAAACGCATTAGCTCCAGCTATTTGCTTGACTTTACAGTCTTTGATTTCTTTTAAAAATTCAGCTTCAAACTTTTGCATCATTTGCTGAGAAAATCTACGATTTACATCGCTTTCATAATTTTCTTTTGCAATGAAACTATCCGTTAAATGTGTGTAATTTTCCCAATTGGTATTCACGAATTCAACACCAATGGCATGTAGTGCATTGACAAAACCTGTTTGATGTACGTTTTCGCTATCTAGCAACGTTCCGTCGATGTCAAAAACTAAGAGGTTTTCTTTTTTCATAGTTTACTCATAATTAATTCCCGCTAGTCGTTTCCCAACAGTAAATTCAATCGCTGAAAGCAATAGTATTATTAAAATTTCAACGGATATGTATGTCCATCCTAAACCTGTAAGTGTTTTTTTATGATAAAAAGCGAATCCAAGAGAAACCACACAATACTGCAAATTCAAAACCGCAATCATTTTTAAAAATGCTCCTATTTTTTTGTGTGTTTTTAGGTAGCAATACAGATCAAAAATTGCAAAAACTACCGGAAACGCTGAAAGGAAATATAACGCAGCTGGCGGTATTCCAACATAGTTTTTTAAACGAACTAACACAAATCCTAATAAAAAGGCTGATAAAAAAGCTCCAAGTGCATCAACAAGAAAAAGTTTCTTTGGGTTATTTCCAGCTTTTTTTATGATTTCATGGAATCCCATTTTTTTTGTAATTCTGTAAACTTGAAAGTTCATTTAAAATTCAACACTATCAATTAATCTTATATCGTACATCTTCTTCTTCTAGTGCATCCAATAATTCTTGTGTTATATCTACTTTTTTCTTCTTACTTGGCGCTTGCAATTTGATTTTTTCTTTTGCTTCATATAAGGTAAAATGCAAAGATTTATCGCCTTTGTGCGTTTCTAAAATTTCGTAGATAAAATCAAGCTTCTGCTCTTCTAATTTGTTTACATCCAACTGAATGGTCAATTTTCTAGCCGCAGTTCCCATGACATCTTGCAACAATTGCATGGAGTTAAACTGAATTCTAGGATCGCCACGTTTTCCAGTGTCTTTATTTACCCAACCTTCTTTTATAAATGCTTTTATAAAGACAAATGAATTAGGCACAAAGAAGTGTCTGAATTTTAAATAATCTTCTCCAAAAATTCGGAATTCATACGATTCTAAGTAATCTTCTACCGTAAATAATGCCCAACCTTTTCCGTTTTTAGAAACTCTATGTTGCACTTCTGTCACAACTCCGGCAAAAGGAATTTCACGATTTACATAGTTTTCCATTTGAGAGAAATAAGACAAGTCACCTTTACAGAAAAATTTCATTTCTGCTTTAAAATCATCTAACGGATGTCCTGAAATATAGATTCCAACAACTGCTTTTTCTCTTGCTAACTTTTCCATGGTTCCCCATTCTTCACATGGTGGAACTTTTGGTTCTTCTATTTGCACTTCACTCGCTTCGCCAAATAAACTAACTTGTGAAGAGTTTTTATTTTCTTGGAATTTTGCTCCGTATTTTACTGCTTTTTCCAGAAAAGTGATATTGTCATTATTTTCCGTGTGAAAATATTGTGCTCTGTGTGTATCTCCAAAGGAATCAAATCCGCCAGCTAAAGCTAGATTTTCAAATGCTTTTTTGTTAGCTGCGCGAAGATCGATTCGTTTTGCCAAATCAAACACCGATTTATATTTTCCTTCCGAACGTTCTTTTACAATTGTTTTTACGGCACCATGTCCAACTCCTTTAATCGCTCCCATTCCAAAACGAACAGCGCCTTCATCATTTACCGTAAACTTATAGAACGATTCGTTTACATCTGGCCCTAATACATCCAATTTCATACGTTTACATTCTTCCATAAAGAAGGTAATCGTTTTAATATCGTTCATGTTGTTTGAAAGTACCGCCGCCATGTATTCTGCGGGATAATGCGCTTTTAAATATGCCGTTTGATAGGCAATCCACGCATAACATGTAGAGTGTGATTTGTTGAAGGCATAAGCCGCAAATGCTTCCCAGTCTTTCCAAATCTTTTCTAGTTTATCTTCCGCATGACCTTTTTCTGAAGCTTGTGAAATAAATTTCGGCTTCATCTTATCAAGAACGGCTTTCTGTTTTTTACCCATTGCTTTACGCAAGACATCGGCTTCACCTTTTGTAAAGTCAGCCAGTTTTTGCGACAGCAACATCACTTGCTCTTGATATACGGTAATTCCGTAGGTTTCTTCTAAATATTCTTGGCAAGCTTCTAAATCGTACTCAATATCTTCTTCTCCATGTTTTCTTCGAATGAAACTTGGAATATATTCCATCGGTCCAGGACGATACAAAGCATTCATGGCAATTAAATCGGCAAAAGTTGTAGGTTTTAACGATTTCATGTGCTTCTGCATTCCAGGAGATTCATACTGGAACACTCCTACCGTTTCTCCTCGCTGGAATAGTGCATATGTTTCCTCATCGTCAAGCGGAATATTTTCAATGTCAATATCAACATCATGCTTATATTTTACTAGCTTAACGGTATCTTTTATAAGCGTTAGTGTTTTGAGACCTAAAAAGTCCATTTTTAGCAGACCTGCATCTTCCACAACCGAGTTATCAAATTGTGTACAGTACATGTCTGAATCTTTCGCCAAAGCGACAGGAACGAACTTGGTAATATCATCTGGTGTAATGATGACTCCGCAGGCATGAATTCCTGTATTACGCACCGAACCTTCTAAAACACGCGCCATGTTAACAGTTTCTGCTTCCAAACCATCTTCTTCAGAGATATTCACTAATTCATTGATCAGTACAACTTCTTCTGCTCTAAATTTTTGTTTGAGTTCTGCTTCCGATTTCCCAAAAATCTTTGCTAGTTTGGTATTCGGAATTAGTTTCGCAATTCTGTCTGCTTCGCTTAATGGTAAATCTAATACACGAGCTGTGTCACGAATAGACGACTTTGCAGCCATTGTTCCGTACGTGATAATTTGTGCTACTTGATTCGCTCCGTATTTATCAATTACATAATCCATGACACGTCCACGACCTTCATCATCAAAGTCAATATCAATATCGGGCATGGATACACGATCAGGATTTAAGAAACGCTCAAAAAGCAAATCGTACAGCATAGGATCAATATTGGTAATCCACAAGCAATAAGCTACTACCGAACCTGCTGCCGATCCACGACCAGGACCTACCGAAACGTCCATGTTTCTCGCTTCGCGAATAAAGTCTTCTACAATTAAGAAATATCCTGGATATCCTGTATTTTCAATCGTTGCCAACTCAAAATCGAGTCGTTCTTCAATCTCTGGCGTAATTTCGCCGTATCTTTTTTTAGCACCTTCGTACGTTAAGTGTCGTAAATATTTGTTTTCTCCACGTTTTCCACCGTCATATTTATCTTCTTCAAACTGGAATTCTTCTGGAATATCGAAAGCTGGTAATAATACATCACGTGCTAACACAAAAGGTTCTACTTTGTCTACAATTTCTTGTATGGAAAGAATCGCTTCAGGCAAATCTTTGAATAAAGTTTTCATTTCGTCTGGCGATTTGAAGTAATATTCTTGATTTGGCAATCCGTAACGATATCCACGACCACGTCCAATTGGTGTTGCTTGTTTTTCACCATCTTTTACACACAACAGAATATCATGTGCGTTGGCATCTTCTTGTGCAATGTAATACGTATTATTAGTCGCTATTAATTTAATATCATGCTTTTTGGCCAACTTAACCAACACATCATTGACACGATTTTCGTCTTCTTGATCGTGACGCATGATTTCTACATACAAGTCGTCTTGAAAAGTTTCTTTCCACCAAAGCAAAGCATCTTCAGCTTGCGTTTCTCCGATGTTTAGGACTTTGTTGGGAACTTCTCCATATAAGTTTCCTGTCAATACAATAATGTCTTCTTTGTACTGCTCAATGATTTTTTTGTCAATTCTTGGAACGTAGTAAAATCCTTTGGTATATCCAATGGATGACATTTTTGCCAAATTGTGATAGCCATTTTTATTTTTGGCGATGAGTACAATTTGATATCCGTTGTCTTTTCGACTTTTATCTTGATGATCTTCGCAAACAAAAAATTCACAACCTACAATTGGCTTTAATATTTGTGCGTCTGTAGTTTCTCCGTTTTCTTCTGCTTCAGCAATTTTTGCTTGGACGCCTTTGTTGTAGTTACTTACTTCTTTTACAAAGTGAAATGCTCCCATCATATTTGCATGATCGGTCATTGCTACGGCTGGCATATTGTATTTTCCAGCAGCTTTTACTAAATCGCCAATACTTGATGTTGACTGTAGTACGGAAAATTGTGAATGGTTGTGTAAATGTGAAAACGGTGCGTTTTTTAAGGCTTCTAGATTCTCTTGTATTTCTTGTTGTGAGATTCCTTCACCTGCTTGTGTTTTGGCTAAACGTTTTCTTATTTTTTCGGATGCAGCTTTTAGATTGATATGTTTCAATCCGATCATTTGAATCGGCTGCGGATTGTTCTCTGAGAAACGTTCAAAATAATCTGGCAATACATCTAATTGCTCAATGGTATACTCTTTTCTTCTGATGAGTTCTAAAAAACAACGTGTTGTTGCTTCCACATCGGCTGTTGCGTTGTGCGCTTCACCAAAACCAACTCCAAAAAGATAATTATGCAATTCGGTAAGTGTTGGTAATTTAAATTTTCCTCCACGTCCACCAGGAATTTGACATAGACTTGCAGTTGCTTCCGTACAGGTATCTAATACAGGTAATTCTTGTAATTTGTTAGCAACTTCTTCTCTGTAGAATTCAGCTCCCATAATATTGACATCAAAGCCAACATTCTGTCCTACAATGAATTTTGTTTTAGAGAGTGCAATATTGAATTTTTCTAATACTTCTTGCAGTGTAATTCCTTGTTCAGCTGCCAGTTCTGTAGAAATCCCGTGAATTTTCTCTGCATCATAAGGAATATTGAAACCTTCTGGTTGTACCAAATAATCTTGATGTTCTATCAAGTTTCCTAATTCGTCATGTAATTGCCAAGCTATTTGTATACATCTTGGCCAGTTGTCCGTATCAGAAATTGGCGCGTCCCAACGCTTTGGTAAACCTGTAGTTTCGGTATCAAATATTAAGTACATAGACTGCTTTTGTATAGAGGAAAATTGAACATGTAAAATTACAAAATTATTTCCTGATTTTCTGATGAAGTTATGAACACCGTATTAGTGGTTGAGCGGCTTGTTGGAGCTCTTTTTTGTCCACAAATAGAAACTGTAATTGTAAAGTTATCAACTATTTTTGTGGCTAAAAAAGCGACTAGCGAAGACACGACCGCACTTTTTCTGGGCGGAAATACTAAAAAAAGCAATTTTAAGTAGTTGTGTTTCAGAAATAATAGTATTTTTGCAGCCTTATTAATAATCGAGGTCGTGAACCTCACAAATTAATTTTTTATGTCTGTTAAAATTAGATTACAGAGACACGGTAAAAAAGGAAAACCTTTTTACTGGATCGTTGCCGCTGATGCGCGTGCAAAAAGAGATGGTAGATACTTAGAGAAATTAGGTACTTACAATCCAAACACAAACCCTGCAACTATTGACTTAAACCTTGACGGTGCGGTACAATGGTTACAAAACGGTGCTCAACCAACGGATACTGCAAGAGCAATCCTTTCTTACAAAGGTGCTATGTACAAGAATCACTTATTAGGTGGAGTTCGTAAAGGTGCTTTAACTGAAGAGCAAGTAGAAGAGAAATTTACTGCTTGGTTAGAAGCTAAAGAAGGTAAAGTACAAGGTAAAGTTGACAGTTTAGCGCAAGCTGAAGCAGATGCGAAAGCAAAAGCTTTTGAAGCTGAAAAAGCAGTAAACGAAGCTCGTATTGCCGCTAATGCTCCTGTTGTAGAAGATGCAGCTGAAGACGCTGGAGAAGCTCCTGCAGGTGAAGAAGAATAAATTATAGATTTTACATATAATTTTTAGCCTAGTAAATATTAAATTTGCTAGGCTTTTTTTATGATATAGATATGCGAATTGAAGATTGTTTTTATTTAGGAAAGATTGTTAAGAAATATAGTTTTAAAGGTGAATTACTTGCAAAACTCGATACAGATCAACCCGATTTGTACGACGATTTGGATGCCGTTTTTATAAAACTTGGACGTGATTTTCTACCATTTTTTATTGAAAAATCGTCGTTGCACAAGTCTGACTTGTTGCGATTGAAGTTTGAAGATGTTGATACGGAAGAAGATGCCGATCAGTTGTTGAAATGCGAATTGTATTTACCGTTAGCAGCGCTGCCAAAATTAGAAGGTAATAAGTTTTATTATCATGAAATTATTGATTTTACTGTAGAAGATGCTTCTTTTGGGATCGTTGGAAAAATTGCTGGTGTAAACGATACAACTTCACAACCTTTATTTGAGATTGACCGTGATGGAATTGAAATTTTGATTCCGATAAATGATGATATTATTAAAAAAGTAGATCGTGACGCAAAAACGATTCATATTGAAGCGCCAGAAGGTTTAATTGATTTATATCTGTGATTTACATAAAAAAAGATACTTTTATGGTAACCATTAAAACTAAACCATGAAAAAAAAGTATACTCTTCTATTATTTTCTCTTTTTATAAATTTTAGTATTGCACAAATAGCAAACCCCGCAAGCAATATTAACTTATGTATTACTGATGATTCGGGAATTTCTTGCGACTTTGATTTTTCGAATTCAATTGTAGAAATTATAGGTGCGCAAAACCCTTCTGAACTGGTTGTTACTTTTCATGCAACCAATATGGATGCAATTACAAATACAAACACACTTCCTGTTACTGGATTTTGTAATACGAGTAATCCGCAAACTATATATGCCCGTTTGCAGAATGTTACTTCAGAAATGTTTGACACCACTAGTTTTGATATTTCTGTTTCTCAAAATCCTATTATCAACGAACCTTTACCTCTAGAATTGTGTGACGACGAAGCAAGCGGAAGTATAAATGATGAAATATCTACGTTCGACTTAACATCAAATTACAACTCAATTATTGGAGGAAGTACTGGTTTGTCTGTAGAGTATTATAAAAATTCAAATGATTTAATTAATGACATTCCTATTGCGACACCAACCGCCTACCAAAATACGGTTATGCCTGAAAATATTCTAATCAAGATTACAAGCACAGAAGGTTGTGAAACAATTGTCAACCAAACCTTAAGAGTATTACCAACACCTGGAAGTCCAGAAAGTTATCCGCTACTTTATGCTTGTGATGATGATATGGATGGTTTTGCTACTGTAGATTTAACACAAGGTTTTCCTCCACCTTTCCTACCACTTTCGTTTATAGTATATGAAAGTTTGGCTGATGCAGAAGCAGAGACAAATCCTATTTCAAATTCTAGTTCCTATACAGTAAACATAAATGATGCAAACGCAGAAGGAATTATAACTTTTTATATACGAACTACTGAGATATTTACAGGATGCTATAGCGTAGGTCCTCAGGACGTATCCGTCAACTGTAATACCATCAACAGAATTAACGGAAACATCGTGTATGATTTTGATGAGAATGGTTGCAATACTTCTACCTATGACGCAGCTAATTTATTGGTTGAAGCAACAGATGGAACAACAACCTATAATACATTTACACAAACTGACGGAAGCTACTCAATATTTATTGACGAAGAGGGAACATTCACGACAACAGTTATAGCACCAGAATTGTCTTCTTTATTTTCGATTAGCCCTTCAAGTATCAGTTCTACATTTACAGGTCTAGGAAACGAAGATACCGCAGATTTTTGCTTTACACCCATAGGTTCTACAAATAATGTATCTGTAAGTACATATCCTTTATCTTCTGCTCGACCTGGTTTTGACACTTCATATGTCATCGCATATAAAAATACGGGAACTACATTACAAAGTGGTGATATTCTTTTTGAATATGATGATAGCAAGATGCAGTTTTTAAGCGCAAGCGAAACCGCAAGCAGTTCTACAAGTAATTCGCTAACATTTAATTATGTAGATTTGATTCCTTTTGAAACACGAACGATTATTGTAGATTTTAACGTTTTTACACCTCCAACTACAAATATTGATGATGTTTTAAACTTTATCACCACCATAAACCCTATTACTGGTGATGCTATCCCAGACGATAATGTCTTTAACTATAATCAAATTGTAATAGGATCTTATGATCCAAATGATATTCAGGTTTTAGAAGGAGATGAAATTTTACTAGAAGATACTGATGAATTTTTACACTATATTATTCGTTTTCAAAACACGGGAACAGCAAGCGCAATTAATGTACATGTAGAAAATGTATTAGATATTGACTTAGACCGGAGTACATTTAGACTTGAAAACCTTAGTCATTCTGGACGTGTAGAAATCAAAAACGGCAATGAATTAGACTTTATTTTTGATGGGATAAATCTACCAGACAGCACATCAGACGAGCCAAATTCCCATGGTTATATTACATATAAAATAAAGCCGAAAACAAACGCCTCACTTGGAGATGTATTTAGCAATACCGCAGATATTTATTTTGATTTCAATCCGCCAATTACAACAAATACAGTAACTACAATCGTAGTTGATGTTTTATCTGTAACGGAAAATCAATTTGATGCTTTTGCAATTTTCCCTAACCCAAGTACTGACATCCTAAATATTACTGGAACAAATACAATAAAGAATATTGATATTTACGATATTACTGGAAAACATATAAAATCAATTTCAATAAAAAATAACGTATCTAACACACAGATTAATCTTCAGGATTTATCGTTTGGAATGTATTCCCTAGAAGTCATCACTACTGAAAATCAAAAACAAGTTCATAAGATTATTAAAAAATAGTTATTTACTCAAAAGCACTTGATTATGTACTACAAACAAACTTTTCTAATTTAATTAATTCGTATTTAGACTAAAAAGTAACTGTTATGATAAAAATGGCTGAAGTCGATTTGAAAACGAAATATGGAACCTTTCACGAAGTACTTTTTTACGACGGACAGAAAGAAGCTATCGCTTTTTATATGGGTGATATTTCTAATGAAGAAGATATATTGTGCCGCGTACATTCTTCATGTATTCACGCACATATTTTTAATAGTATTGAATGCGAATGTAGAGAGGAAATGGCGATTGCACAACAATTGATTCAGAAAGAAGGTCGCGGAATTGTTATTTGGTTAGAACAAGAAGGAAAAGGGAATGGACATTATGCCTTGCTAAAAAGCATTCCTTTTAAACGTAACGGAATGCCGCAAGCAGAAGCATATGAAGCAGCAGGCTTTCAAAAAGATGCTCGCGATTTTTCAGCAGCAGCTAAAATTTTAAAAGCTTTAAAAGTAAACTCGATTACCATGTTGACCAATAATCAGAAGAAAGTCAAAACACTTACCCAACACGGAATTAAAATTTCTGGAACAAAACCGCTTGAATTATAAGTTATGAGCAAACCTTTTCGCTTTAAAGAATTTACCATACAACAAGATAGAACCGCTATGAAAGTTGGTACAGACGGAGTTTTGTTAGGTGCTTGGACATCTGTAGAAAGCAATCCATTTTCGATTTTAGATATTGGTACTGGCACTGGATTGATTGCGTTACAACTAGCACAACGAAGTCACGCAGAAGTAATTGATGCTATTGAAATTGATGACGATGCCTACGAACAAGCCGTTGATAATTTTGAAAACTCTCCTTGGAGCGACCGACTGTTTTGTTATCATGCCGGATTGGATGAATTTGTCGCAGAGATTGAAGACAAATATGATTTAATTGTTTCGAATCCGCCTTTTTACACAGAAAATTACAAAACAGACAATGCGCAACGCGATACAGCTCGCTTTACAGATGCTTTACCTTTTTCAGAATTACTTACTGGTATAGCACATTTGTTGGAACCAACAGGAACATTTCACACCATTATTCCATACAAAGAATATGAGCATTTTGTAAATCTGGCGAAAGCCAATAATTTATTTCCACAAAAAACTTGTCACGTAAAAGGAAATCCTAAAGCAGATTATAAACGTAGCCTAATTTCTTTTTCATTTAAACAAACAGAAAATACAGTAGATGAATTAGTGATAGAAACCACAAGACACCAATATACAGAAGCTTACATTTCACTCACAAAAGCATTTTATTTAAAATTATAACAATTTGTCTTTGTTTTGTGACATTTCATTAATTACTTTTGCTATCACGATTTACGAACATTCCGTAAATTTGAGTATTAAAAAAATGCTATTAAAACACAATCAATGAAACCAGATTTATTCCAAGCTCCTGATTACTACAACTTAGACGAGCTTTTATCCGACGAACATAAATTAGTACGAGATGCAGCCCGTGATTGGGTAAAAAGAGACGTTTCTCCAATTATAGAAGACTATGCACAACGTGCCGAATTTCCTAAGCAAATTATTAAAGGATTGGCAGATATTGGTGCTTTCGGACCTTATATTCCAGCAGAATATGGTGGTGCAGGTTTGGATCAAATCAGTTACGGATTGATCATGCAAGAGATTGAACGTGGAGACTCTGGTGTTCGTTCTACAGCTTCTGTACAATCATCTTTAGTAATGTATCCTATCTGGAAATATGGAAATGAAGAGCAACGTCAAAAATATTTACCAAAGTTAGCTTCTGGTGAATGGATGGGATCTTTTGGTTTAACAGAACCTGATCATGGAAGTAATCCTGGAGGAATGACTACAAATTTTAAAGATATGGGCGATCATTATCTTTTAAATGGTGCAAAAATGTGGATTTCTAATTCTCCTTTTTGTCAAGTTGCAGTTGTTTGGGCAAAAAATGAAGAAGGAAGAATTCATGGATTAATCGTTGAACGTGGCATGGAAGGTTTTTCTACTCCTGAAACTCACAACAAATGGTCATTGAGAGCTTCTGCTACTGGAGAATTAATTTTTGACAATGTAAAAGTTCCTAAAGAAAACTTGTTACCAGGTAAATCTGGACTTGGAGCACCACTTGGCTGTTTAGATTCTGCTCGTTTTGGTATTGCTTGGGGAGCTATAGGAGCTGCTATGGATTGTTATGATACTGCATTACGTTACAGTAAAGAACGTATTCAGTTTAACAAGCCTATTGGGCAATTTCAATTACAACAAAAGAAATTAGCTGAAATGATTACAGAAATCACTAAGGCACAATTATTAGCTTGGCGTCTAGGTGTAATGCGAGAAAAAGGTACTGCTACTTCTGCACAAATTTCTATGGCGAAGCGAAACAACGTAGAAATGGCATTAAAAATTGCTCGTGAAGCTAGACAAATGTTAGGTGGAATGGGAATTAGTGGTGAATATTCTATCATGAGACACATGATGAATTTAGAAAGTGTAATTACGTATGAAGGAACACATGATATTCACTTATTAATCACAGGATTAGATGTTACTGGATTAAACGCTTTTAAATAAGAAACAAAGGCTTTTTAAGAAGCTTTTTTCAATAAATCAAACATTGGGCAACGTTTACAACGCTTGCCCTTTCCTTTTTTATATTTCTTACAACATTTGCTTTTACAGTTCTTAGCAATTTTAAGCTTTTTTGGCTTTGATTGCACCTGAACTTCTTCTATATCAACTAAAAAAGACATACAGACTCATTATCATATTTGACTGCAAATATAACTATTTGTATTTAATCTAAATAAAATAAGATTCTTTTTTTTGGAGAAAAGTGTGTATTAAAACATCACTAAAGAAAGTTTGGGAAATCCCTTTTTAGGTTTGTGGAAGTTATTTCACTACTAAATGGAGACCCCCTAATTTCTCAATTTAATAAATAACTAACTTTTATATTTCTCTAAGTTTCCTCAGCAACACTAAAAAAAAAAGGGAGTAATCACAAGAATGATCTCCCTTTTATCTAATAGAATAATACTATTATAATGAGATTCCCCTAAACCTCAATATGTTTTCAGCTAAATTAAACTATATCTCCTGAGTGCGATAAGAATAAACATTACTTGTGTTACGGTTTTACCGTAATTATAGTAAGTTCTTGTTTTAAACAATACTTAAAACACTAATATACAGATTTTTAAATCATTACTACGATATAATCTAAAATTAAAAAAACCTCCAAAATTAAACTTTTGGAGGTTTTTCCTGTGCCTGTTTTTATAATGTGCTACACACAAGTCCCTATAACAACAGAAAATCTTGGATCATTAGGATCACTTGTAGCAGTTGTAAATGTACCAGGTCTAGTATCTACTGAAGTTCCGCAATTAATCCCTTCAGTTTTACAATCTCCTTCTCTTGATACTGCATTATCCGTATCGTCTGTACCACCTTTAATTCGCATAGCTTGTAAATTGTTACTTAATTTAGCAATACTAAGTTTTCTTAAATTTAATTTTCTCTGTTTTTTCATTCGTAATAAAAAGTTTAAATTATCTTTAAAATTAGCATCTCACACTAATTTTATCAAGGAAAAACAGTCGTATTTATGGAAATACGACTCCTTTTTTTATTACGTTAATCCTTTAATTTATTTAGGTTTTTAATATAAAAAGATGGATAAATTCCTGTACGTTTTTTAAAAGCTTTTGAAAAAGATTCAGCTGTATTGAAACCAAGTTCAGCAGCAATTGATTTAATATCATATGTTCTGAATTTGGTATCATCTTTTAAACGTGTCAACGCATAATTCAGTCGTAAATCTGTTATGTATTGTACAAATTTTTTCTGTTTGTGTGACTGTAAGGTTTTTGATAGATAAGTACTATTGGTATTTATTTTTTTTGCAACATAGTTGAGTGTACACTTTTTTTGTAAGAACAATTGTTTACGTTCAAATTTTTCTAAGCCATCTAGTATTTTTTGAACGTTTTCATCTGTAATTGTATACGGTTGCGAAATTTTATCTTTTGTCGCAATCTTTGCTTTTTCAATAGCGACCAATTCTTCTAAAACCATATCAAAGCGTTTCTTAAGTTTGCGTTCTCTCCTTTTGTAATACCACAAAACACCTAATAAAAATACAACTAAAGAAATACAAGCATAAATAAGTGTTTTTGATTTTTGTTGCTCTTGCTCGGTTTTATTAAGAAGTGTTTGAATTTTATTTTTAAATGATGGGATATCATACTTCTTGTAGAGGTTTTCAGATATATTCCTAATGCGAATATCATTCTTTTTATCTTTCTCTTCAAAGATTTCAAAATACTTAACTGAATTTTCTAAATCTCCTTTTTTTCCATACGATTTTGCTAGTAAAATATATGTCTCTTGAAGATGTGGCGAATATGTACCTTCATTGACATTAATAGAATCTGTTTTTAATAAATATCTTAACGCATTATCCACTTCATCTTTTAAAAAATAATTCTTCCCTTGATGCATGTATAAAACAGCCAACTGATTGAAAAAACCAAGGTTTATTATTTTCTCTTCCGCAGAAATGAAGTCAGAATGTGCTTTATTTAAATTTCCTTTTTTCTGATGAATAATACCTTGCAAGGTTAAAAAAATCGTGTAAATCTCTAAATCATTTACTTGCAAGCTCTTTTCCAAACCAATGGTATTATACGTAATTGCAGAATCTAAATATTTTACACTTTCTTTATTAAAATCATCTGCGATAGTCGTGTAAATATTACTGAGATTCAATAATGTGTTTAAGTATTCTGGCATCTGTGCATCTTTATCAAGTACACCTTCTTTGTATAAATTAAAGTTTTCTTTAACCTTCATCAAAGCCTGCTTTCTACGACCAATTTGATTTTCAATCAAAGCAATGTTATGTCGAATTTTTGCGAGCTCGACAACATTTTTTTCTTCCTCATAATACTGATAAACTTCTGTATATAAAGAACTTGCCTTCTCATAATCTCTAGAACTATAATATATTATTCCTTTTAAACGTAAGCTTTTATAATAATGATCTTCATCATTTGTGTTTGACGCCTTTTCTATAGATTCATCTATAAAAAAATGAGCACTATCTTTTTCCCGTAATACGTTATAAATCTCTGCCTTCAAAAAAGCAGCATCGTATACCTTTTTGACATCACCGTTATTTTGTGCTTTAACATAATATACAGAAGCATATGCTTTGGCCTGAAGCGGATTTTTATATCGATTTTCCGCAGCCAATGTTGCTAAAGATTCTACAGAAAATCCTTGTAACGAATCTATTTCCTTTTTGGCGGGTTGCTGTGCATATATATAAAGAGTGAATAGGGATAAAATAAAAGCTAAATACAGTCTTATCATAAACTTAAAAATACTATGTTTTATTCAAAAAAAATAGTTTGGTGTAATGAATTTTCAAATCAAAAGAAAAATAACACAATTCTGCGAACTCAACTACATACAACTCAAATGTTAATTTTTTTAAAAGTTATTTGGTTATTAGTATCTTACGAAACCATTAATTGGTTCACCAGTTTCACAAACAGCCAATACTAGAAAAACTAACCTGCTTTGAACACCAAAAAGAAAACGAAACCATTCGTACTAGTATGCTATTTTCTAATACCATTTTTATTAGTTCTAGCATACAAATATTTTAACAAAGATACGCAAGCAGCATATACCACTTTAAGCAATACTTCCACAAATAGTACAATACAAGCATACGAAATTCCTGAAAAAATCGATTATATTTTTGATGTAAAACCTATTCTTTCAGATCGTTGCTACTTATGTCACGGTCCTGATGATGGTACACGAGAAGGCAATTTACGACTCGATACCAAAAAAGGAGCCTTTGCCGCTTTAAGTGAAAATCCTAATCATTTTGCAATCG
Source organism: Kordia sp. (assembly GCF_965224175.1). GTDB lineage: Bacteria > Bacteroidota > Bacteroidia > Flavobacteriales > Flavobacteriaceae > Kordia. The sequence goes on along the minus strand of NZ_OZ245041.1, from coordinate 4,174,695 downwards.
TTTCTGGTGATACACTAGCCAGTAAGTTAGTGGAGCGCATTAATACAACTGATCCAATCAAAATTATGCCACCCAAAGATTCAAATCTTTCTTTGAATGATTATGAAAAAAAGGTACTCACAAAATGGATTCAACAAGGCGCCGTTTGGAAAGACCATTGGGCATTTGTACTACCTATAAAAAGTAAAGTTCCAAATGCTAAAAACGACAGTTTAGTTTCAAATGAGATCGATAATTTCATCCTTGAAAAACTAACACAGCAAGGACTGAATCCATCACAAAAAGCCAGCAAAGAAAAACTCATCAGGCGTGTATATTTTGACTTAACGGGATTGCCTCCTACTTTAGAAGAAATTGATGCTTTCTTGAATGATACCAATACAAATTCCTTTGAAAAAGTAGTAGATCATTTGTTGAATTCAACGCAATACGGCGAACACATGGCTGCAAGTTGGCTTGATATTGCTCGTTATTCAGACACACATGGCTACCAAGATGATTTAGAACGTACTATGTGGCCTTGGCGCGATTGGGTGATTAGTGCATTTAACCGAAATATTCCTTATGATGAATTCGTAAAATGGCAGTTGGCAGGTGATTTGTTACCAAATGCAACATTAGAACAAATCGTAGCAACAGGTTTCAATCGAAATCATAAAATAACACAAGAAGGCGGCGTTATCGATGAAGAATATCGCGTAGAATATGTGTTAGATAGAACAAATACCGTATCAAAATCACTTCTAGGATTAACAATGGAATGCGCACAGTGTCACGATCATAAATACGATCCGATCTCACAAAAAGAATACTTCGGCTTTTACGCTTTTTTCAACAAAGTCAACGAAAAAGGACGTATGGATTACGGTGAAATTCCAAAACCTAATGTAAAAATTACCCGAAAAGAAATTGATGAAGTACTGAACTTTATCAATATGCCAGATTCCATCAAACAAGTACAATTGATGGTCATGAAAGATGATGCTCCAAAACGTAAAACGTATGTACTAAAACGTGGCGCATATGATGCACATGGAGATGAAGTAAGTTTTACAACTCCAAAAGCAGTGTTACCTTTCACAGAAAAATACGAACAAAATAGACTTGGTTTAGCCAATTGGTTATTTGACGAACAAAATACACTTACTGCTAGAGTCGCTGTAAACAGATTATGGCAACAAATTTTTGGAAAAGGAATTGTAGCTTCAAGTTCTGACTTCGGAAACCAAGGAGCATTGCCTTCACATCCTGAACTCTTGGATTGGCTTGCTATTACATATCGTGAAGAAGGTTGGGACACAAAAAAAATGGTAAAACGAATGGTAATGTCAAATACCTATCAGCAAACCACAAAAACAAATGATGCGTTGTTAGAAATTGATCCCAACAATAAATGGCTTGCAAGAAGTTCTCGAGATAAACTCACTGCGGAAATGATTCGCGATAATGCACTTTCCGTAAGCGGATTATTAGTTGAAAAAGTTGGTGGCCCAAGTGTAAAACCATATCAACCCGCAGGTTTATGGGCAGAAACTACTTCTGGGCAAGGATTGACAAAATACATCATGGATTCAGGTGAAAACTTATACAGAAGAAGTTTGTATACATTCTGGAAACGAACCGTTCCACCACCAGCAATGATGACCTTTGATGCCGCCACGCGTGATTATTGCACGGTAGAGCGTCAAAAAACTAGCACACCTTTACAAGCTTTAGTCATGCTCAACGATCCGCAGTTGATAGAAGCAGCTAATACCTTAGCGGTTCAAGTGTTACAAGACGATCATTTAACTGACGAAACACGTATTGAAACAATTTTCAGAAAAATTACTTCGCGAAAGCCTGATGCAACAGAAATAGAAAATTTACTGACATTTCTAAAAGAAACTGAATCAAATTATGATTCCACCAAAAAAATAAAAATAGCAGCAACTATTGCCACAAACGATATTGCGAAAGAAAAAATATATGCTTTTGGCGTGCTCACAAGTTTAATCTTCAATTTAGATGAAGCAATTGTTAAAGGATAAACTATGGAAGAAGTTCACAAACATTTTTTAAATAATACGAGACGACAATTTCTCAAAAAACTCGGTTTAGGAATTGGAGGAATTGCAGCAGCTTCCATGCTAGATCCGTTTTCATCGTTGGTTGAAGCAGCAGATTTTCCATTGAAAGGAATGAATTTACCACACTTTGCGCCCAAAGCAAAACGTGTTATTTATTTGTTTCAAAGTGGTGGACCATCACAATTAGAATTGTTTGATTATAAACCTTTGTTGAATAAACTTCGTGGACAAGATTTGCCCGATTCTGTGCGAAAAGGACAACGATTAACAGGAATGACTTCTGGACAAGATAGTTTTCCTCTCGTAGGAAGCAACTTTAAATTTGATCAATATGGTGAATCACGTGCTTGGGTAAGTGAATTGATGCCATATACTGCAAAAATTGTAGATGAATTATGTTTCGTAAAATCTATGCATACTGAAGCGATCAATCATGATCCTGCGATTACCTTTTTTCAAACTGGTTCACAACAAGCAGGACGACCAAGTATTGGCTCATGGATGAGTTATGGTTTGGGAAGTTTAAACGATAACTTACCTACATTTACGGTATTGCTTTCGCGCGGAACGGGAAGACCATTGGCACAACCTTTATATTCAAGACTTTGGGGAAATGGTTTTCTGAGTTCATTACATCAAGGAGTACAATTTCGCTCAGGAAAAGATCCAGTGTTATATTTAAAAGATCCAGAAGGAATGACGCGTGCCGAACGTAGAAAAATGCTTGATCATTTGAGTGAACTCAACGAGAAACAAGAACGTGAATTTGGAGATCCTGAAATCAATAGCAGAATTGGACAATATGAAATGGCATACAGAATGCAAACTTCTGTTCCTACAACGATGAATATTGAAGAAGAACCCGATCATATAATCCAAATGTATGGTTCAGATGCAACTATTCCAGGAACCTATGCTGCAAACTGTTTGTTGGCAAGAAGATTGGCTGAGCAAGATGTACGTTTTATTCAATTGTATCATATGGGTTGGGATCAGCATGAAAATTTACCTTCGCAAATTGAAAAACAAGCAAAAGATATCGATCAGGCAACTGCTGCCTTGATTATGGATTTAAAACAACGTGGTTTACTGGAAGACACTTTGGTCGTTTGGGGCGGCGAATTTGGTCGTACTAATTATAGTCAAGGAACTTTAACAGAAACCAATTACGGACGTGATCATCATCCAAAATGCTTTACAATGTTTATGGCTGGCGGCGGCGTAAAACCCGGATTTACTTATGGAGAAACTGACGATTTTGGTTATAATATTGCAAAAGATCCTGTGCACGTACACGATTTACAAGCAACCATGATGCATTTAATGGGCGTTGATCACACAAAATTCACTTACAAACATCAAGGAAGGCGTTTTCGCTTGACAGACGTTTCTGGGCATGTTGTTCACGATTTATTAAGTTAAGTATGAATCGAAGAAAATTTTTAAAACAATCGTCTTTACTGTCACTAGGTTTTCTAGCAGCTCCAAGTTTGAGTTCTGCTTTTTCGCTTGGCGCGAATAATGATGTTATTGTTGGACACAATTCACACAAATACAAAGTGAATCTGAACTGGGGAAATTTAAACCCTTCACAAACTCCTGTGAACGATTGTCACGAAATGATACAAGACTCGAAAGGTAGAATCGTTTTACTGACCAATCACACGAAAAACAATGTGATTATTTATGACAAATCTGGGAAGCTCTTGGAAACTTGGGGAACGGATTATCCTGGCGCACACGGTTTGACATTAGTTAAAGAAAATGGAGAAGATTTTTTACTCATTACTGATTACGAACGCCATCAAATTATAAAAACTACCATTGACGGGAAAGTGGTTTTTACAATTAATTATCCTGCAGAAACAGGAAAATATAATAATAAAGAAGAATTTAAACCTACCGAAACTACAATTGCCACAAACGGTGATATATATGTGGCCGACGGTTATGGAAAACAGCATATTTTACATTACAATCATGAAGGCGTATTGCAAAACTTTTTTGGTGGAAGCGGAACTGAAAATGGACAATTTTTAAACGCACATGGCATTTGTTATGACGATCGTAATCCAGAAAACCCTTCGTTGCTTGTATCTGCTAGAGAATTAAACATTTTAAAACGATTTGACTTAGAAGGCAATTTCCTAGAAGCAATTCAGGTACCTGGCGCATTAATTTGTCGCCCAGTAATTCATAAAAAAGATATTTATTTTGCCGTATTGCGCTCTAAAAGTGCTATCCATTCTGATTCAGGATTTATTTTGATCATGAACGAAAAAAACGAAGTTGTTTCCTGTCCTGGCGCTACTTCGCCATCGTATCAAAACAATAAATTAAACGAATTATATCAAACAGTTCACTTGTTTCAGCATCCGCACGATGTTTGCATTGATGATGATGAAAACATGTATGTTGCTCAATGGAATTCTGGAAAAACCTATCCTATAAAATTAACCCGCGTATGAGAATTTATATAGGAATCTTAGTATTGAGTTTAGTAGCCTTTGGCTGTACTAAAAAGAAAAAAGAAACTGCAGAATTTCTTCAAAAAGGCAACATCAAACTTGTCAAACCAAGAATTGAAGTATCAAATACAATCATTGATTCTTTTGTTACGCTTACGTCTAAAACAAATATGGACAATTCGACAATACATTATCAAAAAAATAGCAAATCTGTCTTACAATCATCTACAAAAATAACGGATACCATTTTTGCCAAAAAAGCCGATACATATAACTTTAGAGCTTTTCATCCTGATTGGCAGTCAAGCGATTTAACAACAATCAAGTTATACAAAAAAGGAATTGCTCCTAGTAAAATTACATGGAAAACATCCGCAAACAAAAAATATAAAGGTCAAGGTGAAACTACACTAACCAATAACAAAAAAGCCTCTTTACAATTCAGAGATTTGGAATGGATTGGCTTTGATTCCATTGCAAAAGCAACGGTTTCATTTCCAGAAAAAACATATATTAAAAGTCTAACTATTGGTTATTTGGTGGATACAAAATCATGGATTTTCCCACCTGAATCAATTATGATAGTTATAGATAAAAAACCTTTTCTCACAAAGACATTTCATACTTTAACCTCAAAAGATATTCTAAAACTTGACGACATTAAAATACCAATCAAAAAAGAATGTAACACCATTACGATACAAGTAAATAATTTGCAAAAACTACCCAATTGGCACGCTGGAAAAGGCTTAAAAGCTTGGTTGTTTATGGACGAATGGATTTTTAATTAATGAAACAACACAACTACATACAATACTTGTTTTTTGGTGCAATTTCAATTTTTGGATTGCTCACCTTCTATGCGTTTACCGCTACGGAAACACCGAGAATCATCTTATTTTTTGGAAGATTTCATCCGTTATTGTTACACTTACCAATAGGCGCGCTGATTGTTGCCTTTTTCTTAGATCTTTTAGGAAGAATTCAAAAAAATTATCCTTTAACTACAGTAAGAAATATTTTAGGATTTACAGCATTTTTTGCCATACTCACCTGTTTTTTAGGATATTTTTTATCGCTCGAAGGCGGATATGAATCTGCTACACTCAACATACATTTATATACAGGAATTTTGACTGCTATCTTAACCAGTATTTTGTTTTGGTACAGTTTGAAACCACTCTTTAACACGAAAACATTTTTTTTAATCTTGTTTGCTGTTTCTCTTGTGAGTATCAGCGTTGCAGGACATTATGGAAGCGTATTGACACATGGAGATAATTTCTTGACCGAATACGCTACACTTCCCGAAGAAGAACGAACAATTGAAGTTGTAGATAGCTTGCGCATGTATGACGATGTAGTCACAAAAATATTTGATAAAAAATGTGTGCAATGTCACAACACCAGTAAGCAAAAAGGAGCGCTTTCTTTGATTTCTCGTGAAGCTATATTAAAAGGCGGAGAATCTGGTAAAGTATTCATTTCAGGAAATGCAAAAGCAAGTTTATTGTATCAACAATTATTGTTACCTATTTCGCATGAAGATCACATGCCTCCAGAAGGAAAAGCGCAATTGACAAAAGATGAAATTTGGTTGCTCAAACACTGGATTAACAAAGGTTTAGATTTCGAAAATTATGTAACAAATACTACAGAGAATGATACCTTAGCGCATCTGCTAGAAGAATATTTAGTATTCAATGAAATAGAAATTCCAAGAGCTTCTGCAACTGCCATAGAAACTTTAAAAAATGAAGGTTTTAGAGTCTTAGAATTGGTTCCTGGAAAAGCAGAATTAAACGTAAAATACCTCAACAAAACTCCAAATCAAGTAGCTATTGAACAACTTTCGTTGTTGAGCGAACAAATCACAGAACTCGATTTTCACACTTCCGAAATTACTGATGAAATGACAAAAGTAATCAGAGAGCTCGAAAATCTAAAAACGCTTCGCATTAACAGTAAAAAAATAACAGATAAAACGCTGCAAAACCTCACAGATCTGACACAATTAGAAGTATTAAATATATACAACACCAATATCACAAATGATGGATTGACAGACTTATTGCAAAACATTCAACCAAAAAATATTTATGCTTGGCAAACAAAAGTTGATCAAAAAACTGCACAAGAATTAGAAACTACATTTAACGTAAACATCCAAAATAGTATCATAGATGGTTTTGTAAAAGAAAGTCAATTAAAAGCCCCTAAAATCACACCTACGCGAACATTATTTAAAGATTCAATTCATTTAAACATAAAAAGTAGACTAAAAGATGTAGCATTACGATATACACTAAATGGAAAAACACCAGATTCTACTTCAACCATTGTTGCCAATCCGATCATCTTAGAAACCTCAAAAACACTCAAAATAGCTGCTTTCAAAAAAGGTTGGTTGCCTAGCAAGATTTTGACACAAGAATACACGAAAATAGCTCAACAAATCACCAATTTTTCTGCACAGAAAGAGCCAAGTCCAGATTATGCAAAAGCATCAAAATTATTTGACCTCAAAGAAGGAAGTCTTTCTTTTAAAGATGGTGAATGGACAGGTTGTTTTGGTTACGACTTAAAACCTACACTAGATTTAGGCGGAATTAAAACAATTCATAACATTTCGTTTAGCACTTTAGAAGATGTTGGAAGCTGGATTTTATATCCAAAAAAGTTTACCGTTTATGCTTCCAAAACCAATGGAAACTTTAAAAAAGTTGGTGAAGTTAGTATTTCAAGAACTGGTGAAGGTGGTGAACCTGAAAAGAAAAAAGTGACTTTAGCGATTCCAAATACAGAAGCACGTTTCTTTAAAGTCATCATTAAAAATCATGAAAAATTGCCTAAATGGCATCCTGCTGCAGGAAATTCTGCATGGATTTTTGTCGATGAAATTTATGTTTGGTAGTCAACTACTTCAAGGACAAATTCATGAAGCATTGAACAGAAACAATTAAAAATATTTCGACGCAAGTGTCAGAGTATATAAATCTCGATTATCGAGTAAAAAAAGAGCGAACTAATGTCCACTCTTTTTCGAATTTTGAATATTTAGATAATTAAAATGTAATCATTATACCTTTTCAGATTTCTTTTTCCAAATTGTCTTTAGCATGATTTTTATTTGTCCTTGATGACATAACTCATCATGCATTAAATAGTGTTTCAAAAAATAGTGATTATTACCAAGTAATCTTCCGTCTCTAGCATAGACGTTTTCATAAAGCCAATCATCATTAAGTGTTTTTAAAGCTTCTAAAGTTTTCGTACGCATCGTATGTAACTCTTGCATATAAAAATCTAAATCATTTCCATGTACAAGTCCATCGCTAATTAACGGTGGCAATCCGATTTTATAAGTATCATACTCTTCGTCCGTAATTCTTCTTTTGAAAAGATAGTTACATTGAAACTTTAGTTCTAATGCAGAAAAATGAAACAACAATGTTCCGATACTATTATTGAATTCACCAAAAACTGTATCTAACTCCTCAGGCGATAAGTTCTTTACCAAATTCATTGTATCATTTCTAACATCACTAACTTCACTCACAATTAAGCCAATTTGAAGGCTGTAATCTGGATTTGGTATAATTTGATTGCTCATAACTAAATATTCAAAAGGTTTTAATGAAAACTATCTTTTTAAGACTGACATTCTCCTGCATTACTAGCATCAATAATTCCCTTAGAATAAGGACATTCTACATCCATAGAAGGTTTGTCATCATTGCATCCCCAAATGTAAGACAGTAAAATAGGCACAGTAACACAAGGTCCTGTTGCTCCAACAACTTTATTGGCATGCGCTGCTGAAATCGTTCTCTTGTTCAGTTTTAATGTTTTGATTTTCTTTTTTTTCATAATAATATGTTTTAGTAATTAATGTTTTAAACTTAGTAAAGAATGCATGGAACCAAAAGAAACAGGAGTCGTAATTAAGTAAATACGAGTTAAAAATAAATACATAAAAACCTATAAATCATATATTTATACTTTAAAACACATATGTTTCAATAGAAATTTTAAGATTTTAAAAATGATCATTATTTTAAAAGAAAACATTCATCATTTTTTTGCGGATGAATGATAATTGTAGTAAATTCTTTCAAGAACTAAAAAAAATACGATGTCGAATTCTAATACGATACAAGACTCTCTTGACAAAGTGATCAAGTTATCTGAAGCACTTTTTAAACAAAATGTAATAATGCTAACTGTTTCAGAAAAACTACTAGAGGCGAATGGTGATTTAACCGTATTTAAACAAAACAATCACTTTATCAATTATGCATATATATTCACAAATGCAACTCTTGACTTAGCGATTATTACAAAAAACTTAGATGCGGCAAAGTATCCTTCAGAAGAAAGATTTTTTATTAGATCGTCATATCTCATTGTATATGAAATGATCAATACTTACAATAAATTTCAAATAGAATTTAGAGAATTGGCAGCGAAATATCCGAAAATGAAAATTCCTCTCGATACGCTAAACTTAGAATTAAAAGAATATAGACGAAAGCATAAAATTGACAGTGAAGCTAGTAAAATTAGAAATAAAACAATTGCACATTTAGACAAAAATGCCATCGAGTATCATAGACTTACAGAAAGTTTTGATAAAAAATCGACGATCATAATGTCAATGGAGTTTTTAAAAATCATGAGAAACATCACTCCTATTTTACAAAAATTTCATGAAGATCAAAAAGAGGAAATTGAAAACGAACGCCTAAAAGGAAAAGATCGTTTTTTAGCATTTATAAATCGAAAAGAAGAATAAAAAGTCTTCAAGATTAAAAATCTATCAAATAATAAAATTTCAATAGTCTTTCAAAAGAATATCATCACAAATTAGCGTTAACAGAATACTCTATTTTAAAGTCAAAAGCTAAAAAATAAAGTACATTTTCGATTATAAATTAACGTTAAAAAACACTGCTGCAACTACAGGAGCACCTCCAAAAAACATACTAATATCTGTATAAAAATTGCTTTTTTTGCAATGAATAAATAACACTGTAATTGATAAGAATTCCTAATGCTAGTTTTTTAAAATTTAAATTGTATTGCAACCCCTAACATGTTACGATTATCTAAAAATTAACTTAATTTTTAGATAAAATAATACGCTTATACATTTTTCTTAAGGTTATAAAAAAGCATTTGGTAGCTTTAAACAATTACTTCCCACACCAAACCGAAAAATCATACAAAAATTTCAATCTGAACAAGCTTGACTTGTACGGAAACAGGATAGGTATGTCCAATTTTTAACACAATTTTTAATTAAATATATTTTATGAAAACACCTGTAAAAAATCAATTATTTAATTTCGTTACACTACGAAATCCTCAACTTATTGCAGAACAAGATAAAGATCCTGGATTTGTGTTTCATCCAGATAAAACACAAAGTGCTTTTTATGAAGCTGTAAAAAATAGTACGGAAAACGAAAAAGAAGCTGCATTAGCAACTGTCAGTTCCTCTTTTTCAGCATTGAAAACAAAAACAGAAGTTCGTGCTCGTTTTGAAAAACTATATGACTTCTCTTATTGGTTAATGCGTAATAAAAATATGCTCTCTTTCGCAGCAATTTTAGAAAATAGCTCAGGAGTTGGAGTTTTATCGTCAAGCAATGAATTACTCATTTGGGAAAACTTGATTTACCAAACTGTAAACAAAAATTCAGTATATGTAAGAGAAGCGTGTATTCAGTTACTAATTGCCAATAAGTTTTTAAAAGCTTTTACAACATTAGTATCTACAGTAGCAAATGATCATACTTTTTCAGAAAGTCAGGATAAAGAATTCACACGTCGTGCGTATGCTAGTGTTGTTGTATCAAAAATTCTCTTTGCTGATGTAACCCAAGCTCAACCTACAAAAACAGCTTCTTCAATGAAGAGACTACAAGGTTTAGCTGAGTCTTTTCTTGCGAAGCAACATATTGAACACTACAAAACACTTGAAAGTGAACTTCATCATGTAGAAAAAAGGTATCAAAAAGAACAACAAGAGTTATACGATAACGCGCTTAAAAACCATCAAGAGCAAGTGCAAACACTTGTAAATGAAGCAACACCAACTATTATTGAGCAAACTGATGAAAAAGGAAATGTAATTTCCAGCATTAAAACATATCCTGAGTTACAGTTACCAACATTTAGTTTTCAAAAAACAGCTCCAATTACAGAAGATTATTTGAAAAGCAATATTTCAGGAAATTCTTTAGCTATTATAAAATCACAAGGTTGGGATCAACTAGAAACATTTGAAGAAATTTATAAAGCCATTGGGAAAGAAAAAAAGAAAAACTATAAAACTATTGGAACATATAACAAAGCGAGTAGAACTAAGAAAATAGGAATGCGCGGAGCTATATTAAATGTTTCCGACAACAAAGTAACTCCTTTTTGCTTTACAGCTATCGATGCAAAATTACCGACAGGAAAACATGGAATTAGCATGATATTAGGCGTAAACGAACCTGGAATTACTGTAACAAATGCTAGCGTTCAGCTTCAACATACACCAAACGGAGGCATCTTAAATGGACTTTCGTTTCAGAATATGTTGACTGGTTCTGAATACATCAATGTCTTTTTTGAATTCGACCCAATTTTAAGAAGTGAAGGTACTGAATTAGAGTTTAGTGGAGAATTTACACTTAGCAACGGAATTACTTATGAGTTTTCTACTAAATCCATTGCCGATGTACGATCGCGATTCAACTTTAAAAGCTGTCTCTCTGTAAAAGATGCAACTCCTGATACTTCTATAAATACCAATCATATTTACGGCGTAAGTAAATTGGGAATTGCTGATTTTCGTCGTGTAGAGCAAGAAGTTTGTTGTTATGTTCCAGGTGAAGTATCACATATTGAAAACATCATGGCACGTGAGTATAAAGAGCGTGAAACTCGTAGCTTAAATAGTATTGATATTACAAATGAACGTAGTGAAGATCGAGAAGTAGAAAATCTTACAGATACGACTACTACAGAACGTAATGAACTTCAAAGTGAAGTAGCAACTGTTTTGAATGAAGATCAATCAGAAAACTATGGAGCTAGTGCAGGTGTAAATGGAGAAATTGCAGGTAGAAATTTCAGAGTAGATTCTTTTGCTGACTTTTCATCCTCTAGTGCTATTTCCGATTCTAATTCTCAAGCACAAACACACGCACAAGAAGTAACGGAACGTGCAATGGAACGTATCGTACAAAAAATAAGCACCAAACGTACTACACGTATCTTAAAAGAGTTTGAACAAAAAAACATTCACGGATACGATAACACCAAAGGAGATACCAATGTGACTGGAGTATATCGCTGGATTGATAAAATTTACAAAAACTCTTTAGTAAACTATGGAAAACGACTCATGTATGAATTTGCCATTCCTGAGCCATCAAAATTCTTCAAAGAATCGATTTACAAAAAACTAGAAAATGATGAAAATGTTTCAGGTGTTATCATTCCTGAAGCACCTGTACATCCAACGGTTTTATTTGAAATTGACGGTGTTACTGACATTGATGAAAGTAACTATCAAGAAATCGCTGCCTATTATGGTGCTGAAGTAACACCAAAACCTTCAGAAACCATTCGACTCAATGAATCTTTCGAATATGCTGGATACACATCTGGCGATCACGAAACGCATTCAGCAAATAAAACACTTTCTATTCCTGAAGGATACTACACTACAGGAGCAACCGTACATGCATCTGGAATGCACGATGGAGATTCGCGTTCAGGTCAAGGAGTAAGTGTAACGGTTGGAAACCAAGTATTTCACAATGTGGCAGAATTGTATCATAATGTGGCGGCTTTAACGCCTCAAGCAGGAAGTACTTTTAAAGAGTTCTCAGAAGAATTGTCATTGTCATTCTTTGCCGTAAACTATATTGGAGTCAATGCTGCGGTAGAAGTAATTTGTTCTTTATCTGAAGAAGCAAAACAACAATGGCAAAATGAAACCTATCAGGCAATCATGGAAGCTTATGAGCGTAAAGTACAAGAATACAATGAAACGCAACAAGCCAATGAAGTAATTCAAGACACCACAAGTGAAAAAGTCAATTTCAATCCTTTATTAAACAGAAGTTTAGAAAAAAGAGAAATCAAGCGCATTGCTATTGAACTCTTAACTGAGCAAAAAGGACATTCACTTGCTAAAAATAATTACACTACTGTAGATGCTACTACGGGAGTTGCTAAAGTGGTTAAAAACTCAGGATTAGAAATACATGCGGCTGCGGTTAAATTCTTTGAACAAGCTTTTGATTGGGATATCATGGCATATATTTTCTATCCGTACTTCTATGCAGATGAAAAAGATTGGAAATCCTTATTCCAAGAAACAGATGCTGCCGATCCGTTATTTCAAGCCTTTTTACAATCAGGTATGGCAAGAGCAGTCGTTCCTGTTCGTCCAGGATTTGAAGAAGCTGTGAATTGGTATATGGAAACAGGAGAAATTTGGAATGGTCAAGGATTAGTAATTGATCAAGACAATGACTTATACCTATCAATTTCAGAAGAAATGCAAACCATTGAAGGAACTGTAGAAGGTACTTGGGAAACACGAATTCCAACGTCACTTACTATTTTACAAGCAGATTCTGCTATACTAAAAGAAAGCGGACTTCCATGCTACTGTCCAGAACATCAACAAGACAATACTATTGAAAGCAGTACAGATTTGATTGGTGGAGACACTGGTCCAACTGTAGGAGGTATTGGAAAGTTTGTAGTATCATCATAAACAATAAAAAAAGAGGAGCCGAACTAAGTAGGTTCCTCTTTAACCTACCATTTTTTTACACATACAAAATTTAAAAAAGATGATACAAGATAAAAACACATTAAAAAGTTATTTTGAAATAGGAGACTTTCCTACAGAAGCGCAATTTGCAGACTTAATAGACAGTTTTGTACATATTGAAGAAGGAAATACTAATGGAAATGCGGTATCTCCTAAAACAATTTTTATCAATACTCTTGATGGTGATGACATAACTGCAACAACAGAAAGTAGCAGTAAACCGTTTAAAACTATAGATGCTGCATTAGAAGCATTGCCTGCTTGGGACGGAGAAGATCATTGGGTATTGGTGCTAATTTCGGCTGGCACATACATCATTACAAAAGCAATTCCTAGGCGAAATATTACATTTTCTTCAAGTCAGAAAGTTAGTATCAACATACAACAAGAAGGAAACATTACTCAAAAAGGACATAATACAAGTCCATTAGCACGCATTACATTTGACATTCCATTTGGAACATACACGCATACATTTTCAAACAAAGAAACATTCTTTTGGTCGCAGCGAATTAGCTTACACCTTAATTTTGATCGTATACAGCTAAACTATACTGGAAATGAAAACTATACTTCCTTTGCATATTTCAATTTAGGAGCAGGTTATCAAAGCTACGGTAGCATTATGAAAATTAATGTTGTAGAAACCAACATTGCTTTTTTCTACGGAAGAAAATTTTCTCCAGATACTGAAAACGTTCGATTGCAAGTAGAAATAGGACGTGTCATTATTAAACAAGGAAATGAATTTGCATTTTTTAGAGAAGATTACAGATACGATTTAGTAGAAGCAGCAATTAAAGTGCATTCTTTTATCAATGAATCCTCTAATTATGTAAATATGTTTTTGGTTACTTCCACGAGTAAGAAAAACATCTACATAGGCAATGTTATCGGACAAGGAAATGCTGTATTTCTATTTTCTGGAATTAGCAATGGCTTTATTACATTTCTAAATTCAGAATTGTCTAATACATACTTTGCCAGAAGTTGGACAACTTGGACACCTGGATATCGTCAATTTGCTGGAACCATTTTAAAATATAAAGATACAAACGGCGCGGTAGTTCAAACTACGTCACATGCGGGTTCTACTGTATATTTTAAAAATCTATTTATCAAAGAATTTAATGCTAACAATTCCAATGCCTGGATTTTTGACTTGTGGCAAAATAGTGATGCAAGAGGTCAGTGGATTTTTGAAAACTGTCATTTCGTTTCCAATTGCAGAACGCTGAGAAATGGCGGCAGCACAGATAGAATAAAACTCGTTGGTATCAATGTCTTTGATGATGCTGGAGATACTACCAACTATTCAATAGACAAACGATCTCCAAACACAGGGCAATTTCAATTACTAAATGAAGGTATTTTAAAGACCAAAACGATACGAAATACCGCAAATTCAGATGGAAATCCCGCAGTACTTGTCACAAGCAATCTCACTACATTTTAAAAACCACACACAACTGTAAATCATAAAAAATGAAAGAAAATATAAAAGTAGCAACAATCATGTTGCACAAAAACTTAACAAAAGAAGAACGACAAGCTGCCATCGATCAAAACAAAGGATTGGTAGTGACTGTCATTGATGACTATTCTGCTTTTAGTGGAAAAACTACAGAATTTGATATGGTTGCCGATTACTTACAACAAAACGATATAAAAAGTGTTGAAGCATTGGTTACCGTAAACAATATTGCTTCTTACGAATTGAATAAAGATAATGTCTCTGTAAAGGTATTACACCAAGAAAATAACTTTGCCTTACAAGCGGTACAAGTACCCAATCCGTACGATGATGCCATTGAAGTAGCAGACCATACACTTATAGTCGTATTTAAAACAGTAAATACAGACATTACAAACCCGAATAAATTTGATACAACCAGTTTCCAAATTTCATTGGCTGCAGACATTGCTTCTACCATTACAAACGAACTCGCAACCAAAGGAATCATGTTAACTGGCACAAATTGGAAAGACTTCACGGTAACAGGAAATTGTATTGTGAGCTTTGAAACAATAGATGATACAACAAGCTTTTATGGGAACAATCCTGATGGGTTTTTAATTGTTTAAGGTATGAGCAGAGTCACACAAAAAATGGGCTATGTGAGTCCGTTGGGTAGAAAATCGCTTTTTGAAGAAACAAACGAATTGGAGGAAAAAGTAACAGCTAATTTTTCCTCTAAAAAACTAAAAATGCATTTCGAAATTCATATTGTTCATAATCAAGATGCTTTTGAAGTTTTAAGGAAAAGAGCGAAAAGTGATAATTATTTATACTTGTATGTTCGTAAAAAAAACGAAAAAGAAATTTTGAATACTAAAGTTTCTAGATTGGATCTTTCGGGTATTACATTTGATGACATAGAACCATTAGGAGTAACTCTCAGTAAAAATGTTTTAGAAAAGTTAATAGTAGACAAAAGTATTGCTAAAGATATTATTCATGATTTAGCAGAATGGATGGATATTAATAAACAACAATATGATTTTGATAGAAATGATATTTCAATTCTATTAGAAGAACACTTGCGAAAATATGTTGCATTCAAAAACTATACACCTCCAAATGCATTAGAGCTAATGCATCAAGTTTTTTTAATGTGCATACGACTTGGCGTTGTAGATTTATCAAATACAACTGGTTATATCTCAGATCAGGTATTTGGAGCTGTTGCTAATTACATCAGAGAGTTCAAGCTAGGTCAAGAAACTTGGAACCCTAATATTGCAACGTTACAATATAAAGACATTCCTTATACCAATACAAAATATGATCCTTTATTTTCCAGTAAATCATCTATGATAAATGTATTTGTTACAACCATGGATGCTATGTTTATTGATGATATAGGCACATTGAATTTACCTAAACATGAAGGTTCTGAAAAAGAGCAGCAAATTGCAGAAACTATTATCAATGGAGGAATTAATGTAATAAACGATATTATTATATGGTTTAAAAACATAATTGTTGGAGCATTTAAAAGTATACAGGAAAACATCGACCATACAATAAAACTATACAATGCATATACTGTTGGTTTTATTAATGGTATTATTGACTTTATTGCCAGTATCGTAGATGGTGTTGGCGGCTTGATAGGGTTACTCAACTATCAAAATCAAGTGGCAATCACCAAAGCCATCGATAAGTTTTTAGCCGAACTTAGCTGGGAAAAAATTGGAGAAATCATCTCTAAAAAACTCAGT
Source organism: Kordia sp. (assembly GCF_965224175.1). Classification (GTDB taxonomy): domain Bacteria; phylum Bacteroidota; class Bacteroidia; order Flavobacteriales; family Flavobacteriaceae; genus Kordia. Next base: position 4,158,088 of record NZ_OZ245041.1, on the reverse strand, counting down.
AAATTATTTGCTTTTTTAATTGGTGATGAAGCTTACAAAAATGCGTATGAATTTGGTCTATTCATTCCAAAGATATTTGAAATTGTTCTGGAAATTATTGGATTTGCTAAAGGAGTGGCTAGAATTGCCAATAAATTTCCGAAAGCAAAACAATTTGTAAATGATAAGTTGGATGAATTGATTAATAGAATAAAATTACCAGGGATTGACAGAAAAACTCTTGCCGAGTTAAAAAATAAAAATATTACGGTAGAAGTTGAGTATGTAAAAATTCAAACATTTAATGTAGGTCCAATTAAAGTAACAGAGAAAGATAAAATCATTATTAAATATAAAAATTCTATATTAAAAGAGGCTGAAATAAAAAAAGACCCTGTTAGAGCTAGAAAACAGAATGAAGGTATAGACAGATATTTAAAAAAATTAAATGAAGATCCTGCTTTTCTTAACTCAGAATATGTAAGAGTACATAGAAGGCGTCTTAGAATAACTGCTGAATTTAAGAAGAAAGATCAATGGTTTATTGATAGACGAGACGAATACATGAAAGATGGGTTAGTTGATAAAAAAGTTATTGAAAACGGAGTAAAAAAAACAATAAAAGTTAAAGGTCGTGTAATCGACGTAGAAAAAATAAAAGTTTTATGGAAGTTAAGCGGGAGAATTCAAAAAAGAGAACTCAAAGGCGATGATTTAACAGAATTAACAGGAATAAAAAATAGCAGAACAGATCTTGAGAGTGAGAATATAGTAAAAGTAAATGCTAAATTTGAAGTAGATGGAAAAATAGTTGAGTATGAATATATCGAACATTCTGGAAAAGGAATCAGATATGAAGGTGCTAAAGGTGTTGTCAGTAGAAAAATAAAAGATAATGAATTTTTCGATACCATATTTGAAAAAAATAGAAGTTCTGATTCTGAATCAAAAGTGATGGAACTAATAAAAGAAGATCATACAGATTTACTACAAGTTGCAAAAAAACCTGAAAATGTAAAATTACTAAGTGTAGATCTTAAGACTACTTATGATCCTTGCATTGTCTGTAAAAAAGAATTAATTTTATTTAATCGATTTTTCAATGCTATTATTCGTGTTGAAAGACCTTTCTTTGTTGATGAGGATGGAATAAAAACAATTGTAAAAGATAATGCAGATTTTAAGAAAATATAATTATGGAAACTATGTATATGAATAACCTTCAATTATGGAAAGAAAAATATAAAAGGGGAAAAGGTGTAAATTTGGATAAAATTTCAACCATTGAATCTAGGTACAGTATTAATTACCCAAACGCCTATAAAGAATTTTTAGCAATGGCAGGGATTTATTGTGCTGCTATACCGCATGGTAGTCATAGATTTGAATATGCAGATGAAAATCAATTACGCGCCAAAGAATTACTAAATCAATACAAACTCAATCACCTTATTCAAAAACCTTTTTGGGTAATTGCTACAGACAGTGGTGCGTTTTGGTATTTTTATTTAGATGATGGTGATAATCCACCTGTATATCGATTGGATTGTGAATTTTATGGAGATATGGATGACATATACACATTTGGTCCAGTTGCTGAAAGCTTTCAAAAGTGGGTTGAAAAAGCCATTGACTTCTATGAAAATGATCCAGAAAATAAATAATTTACCTAAGCCGTCAAATTTAATTTTGACGGCTTTTTGTTTAGATAATTAATTTTATTTAATCGATTTTTCAATGCTATTATTCGTGTTGAAAGACCATTTTACACCAATAAAAATGGAATAAGAAAAGTTGTTTCAAATAATAAGAATTTCAAAAACATAAAAAAACTATAGTTAAAGAATATGGAATTACAATATATGGAAAGATTAGAATCATGGAAAGATAAATTTAATGACGGAAAAGGTCTTGATACAGACAAGATTTCAATTATTGAATCTAAATATAATATTACTTATCCTATAGCTTACAGAGAATTTTTAATCCTATCAGGAGATTATTGTGGAGCAATTCCTCACGGCTTTGATTATGATTATGAAGAAGAAAATCAATTACGCGCCAAAGAATTACTAGATCAATATAAACTCAATCACCTTATTCAAAAACCTTTTTGGGTAATTGCTACAGATAGTGGTGCTTTTTGGTATTTTCATTTAAACGAAGGCGACAATCCACCTGTATATCGTTTAGATTGTGAGTTTTATGGAGATATGGATGACATATACACATTTGGTCCAGTTGCTGAAAGCTTTCAAAAATGGGTTGAAGAAGCTATTGAGTTTTATGAAAGTGACCCAGAAAACAAATAAATACTTAGAACCGTCAAATGAACTTGGCGGTTTTTTTGTTAAGAAAACTACTTTTATTTCAAGAACGTTTTGGTGGGAATATTGAAGTCGAAAGACCTTTCTTTATTGATGAGGATGGAATAAAAACAATTGTAAAAGATAATGCAGATTTTAAAAAAATATAAGTATGAAAATAACATTCATGCAAAAATTAGAGGAGTATCTGATTAAAAACGACATAAAAGATAGTTCTGGTATTCCGATAACTGAAATAGAAAAATTCGAACAAAAATTAAACATCCAGTTTCCAAAAGCTTATAAAGAATATAGCCTATTAGCTGGGAAAGGATTTAGGCCTATCTCAGTTTCTGGTCTTTCTATTGGATTGTTTTACTTAGAAGAACTCTATGAGTTGGCAAAAGCTAATTTAAAAGAATATAATTTAGAACATTTAATCAATAAAGATTTTTGGGTTATTGGAGAAATATATGGCTCTTTATACATCAACTTTATATATTTAGACGAAGGAGATGATCCACCAGTATATGGTTTGGATATGGAGAATTATGAAGATGATCCGAAAGAAGCTTTTGGAAAAATAGCTGATAGTTTTTCTGAATATGTAGAACAAGCTATTGATGACTATGATCCTAAATATGATAGATAGAACCTCAATACTGTCTCTGTGATAACACTAATTTATAACTAGCGCCATGCATAAGTAAGAACAATATAAAAGCTATGCTAATTTTTTAGTGTAGCTTTTTCTAATTTACAACGATGGATATCAGTATTTAAAAATTGAATAATAAAACATAAAATATGCTAACAGACATAGAAATGCTAGAAATAGCAAAGAAATATTTAAAAAAAATGGAAGAAGAAAAAGCTCAAGAACTAGGGGAAGAAAACAGCCATGAATTAATGATTAATGAAACCATTAAAAAACCTCTTGGCAATGTTTATTATTTTATTGCTAAGCTTTTTTACGAAACATTGGATCATAAATATAGAATAAATGCCGCACCTTTTTTAGTAGAAAAAGAGCATCGTAGGGTTTTACATTTTGGGACTCATTACCATCCTGAGGAACAATATGAAGATTATGAAAATGGAGATTTTGTAACGTCATTACATTCTTTTTGGTATCCAGATGAAGATCGATATAGCCACAAATAAAGTATGTATTTAAAGCTAACGAACAAAGGAATGCTAGAAATAGCAAAAAAGTATTTAAAAAAATGGAAGAAGAAAAAGCAGAAGACCGCACTAGTTTGTAACTAGTGCCGTGCATGAGTAAGAATAATATAAAAGCTACGCCAATTTTTTAGTGTAGCTTTTTCTAATTGAAGTGATTTAAGGGGTTAAGTGAAAATTAGAAGTTTTATGGAAGTTAAGCGGGAGAATTCAAAAAAGAGAACTCAAAGGCGGTGATTTAGCAGAATTAACACTTGAAAATATTATTTAGCTAAGAAACTTTCTATATAAAGCACTAAAGTCATTGATCACAGGGAATCTAAAGAGATCTTTGATCTTATAAAAGATAAAGTGGAATATGTACATTATGTTGAATAAAAATAAATAAAAAATGAAATTAGATTTAAAGTTTTTTTATTATCCAGTAAAACAAATACTTGACGCAAAGGACGAAGAATATATAGCCTTATGGCCCATAATGGACGATTTTGAGAAGTATATTAATACAGCTCCCATACTAGAAATTTGTAGACTTATTGTAATATCTTACAAAGAACAATATGCACAACAGAAATATTGGTATAGAAAACTTCTAGATGGAAACGCATTTGGAATAGATTATGAATACCCTAAAGAATTAGATGAAGAATCAGACAGATATGCTCCTAAAAAAGTTTTAAAAAGAAACGATTTTGAATATGTCCTCATGCGTCAATTTGATGATGCTGCTAAGAATTGTTATTACCTGAAAGAATTTGAAATTAAATTTTCGACCTCTCAAAATTTAGTCGAATTTCAAACTGCCATAGAAAGTGGTTTAGAAGGAAAGGCATTTACTAAATCTAGTACAACCGATCAAATATCTTATATAGTTTCTAATTCCCCTATTTCAAAGGTAGTAATAAGTAACACAAAATTTTTAATGTATATTGATTCGGAAAAATGGGTGTGGTATCCAGGATCTTAAGTTAAAATATCAGCTATCAATAAAGATTTTCATAAAACAAATTGTTAATATGATGCTCACTTAAAAAAACAAATAAACACCTAAAACCGTCAAATGAATTTGGCGGTTTTTTAAATTATTTTTATTTCAAAAGCAATATCTCAAAAATAAATAGATACGAAAGAAGATAGCTTCTTTGTGCTTGTCAACACAAAAGAAAATAGAATGCATAAAAAAACCCTTCAAAATCAAAAATGATTCAAAAGGGCTTTAGTACTCGAGGCGGGACTTGAACCCGCACGGCCCAAAGGCCATTGGATTTTAAGTCCAACGTGTCTACCAATTCCACCACTCGAGCGTGGATTTTTATATAGAGCGAAAAACGGGGCTCGAACCCGCGACCTCAACCTTGGCAAGGTTGCGCTCTACCAGCTGAGCTATTTTCGCAATTTGTCTTAGAACGTGTTACAGTATTACTGTATTGCGGATGCAAATTTAATACATTTCTTCAAATACCAAAGCGTTTTGATAAAAAAGAATAAATTATTTTTTAATTCGCTCGTAATCAACTACTTTTTTTTGCGCACCAACATCCGTTTTATCTCATTCAACTTCATCAATGCTTCCACTGGCGTTAAAGTATCAATATCTGTCATGAGTATTTCTTCTTTGATTTCTTCCAATAACGGATCGTCCATATTGAAAAAACTCAATTGCATTTCATCTTCAACGCTTTTTAAATCATCTGCTAGTTCTTCGCTAGAATGCGATTTTTCTAAACGTTTCAATATTTTATTTGCCTTGTGAATGACTTGTTGCGGCATTCCTGCCATTTTTGCTACATGAATTCCGAAACTATGCTCACTTCCACCTTTTACCAATTTACGCAAAAACAAAACATTATCTTTCAATTCTTTTACAGATACATTGTAATTCTTGATACGATCAAAAATCTCTGTCATTTCGTTTAATTCGTGATAATGTGTGGCAAACAATGTTTTTGCTCGCGATGGATGTTCATGTAGATATTCTGAAATTGCCCACGCAATCGAAATTCCATCATATGTACTTGTTCCACGACCAATTTCATCCAACAACACCAAACTACGTTCGGAAATATTATTTAGAATAGAAGCTGTTTCATTCATTTCTACCATAAATGTCGATTCTCCCATTGAAATATTATCACTCGCTCCTACTCTAGTAAAAATCTTATCCACCAAACCAATTCTAGCAGCATCTGCTGGTACAAAACTTCCCATCTGTGCTAACAATACAATTAATGCTGTTTGACGTAAAATAGCAGACTTACCACTCATATTTGGACCTGTAATCATGATGATTTGTTGCGCATCACGATCTAGGTATACATCATTGGCAATATACGTTTCACCAATAGGCAACTGCTTTTCAATGACTGGATGACGTCCGTTTTTGATATCTAAATCAAAAGAATCGTCAATTTCTGGATATACGTATCTATTAGCTTTTGCTAAGGTGGCAAAGCCGCACAAACAATCTAACTTGGCAATAATATTTGCGTTTTGCTGCACTGCTTTTATATATTGATTGATCCAAATCACTAAATCTGCAAACAGTTCTTGCTCTATTTGCATAATTTTTTCTTCGGCTCCTAAAATTTTAGTCTCGTATTCTTTCAGTTCTTCTGTAATGTAACGTTCTGCATTCACCAAGGTTTGCTTTCGCGTCCACGATTCAGGAACTTTTGCTTTATGTGTATTTCGTACTTCTATATAATACCCAAAAACGTTGTTGGAAGCTATCTTTAAGGATGGAATACCTGTCGCTTCACATTCGCGTTCTAGCATTTTATCCAAATAATCTTTCCCAGAAAAAGCAATACCGCGCAATTCATCTAATTTATCTGAATAACCACTTGCAATTGCATTTCCTTTTAAAATATTTACGGGCGCTTCTTCGTTTAAAGTTTCTTTAATTTTTGAACGAAGTAGTTCGCATTCATGAATCGTATCGCCAATAACTTTCAATGCTTCATTAGAGCTTTGACTCGTAATTTGTTTGATAGGAATAATTGCTTCAAGCGAATTCTTTAATTGAATCACTTCTCTTGGTGAGATTTTACCTGTAGCAACTTTAGAAATTAAACGTTCTATATCGCTGATATGACGAATATGATGTTGAATTTTTTCTAATTCATCTTCTTGATGCAACAGATAATTTACAACTTCATGACGTTGTTTAATCTTTTGACTGTTTTTAAGTGGTAATGCCAACCAACGCTTCAATAAACGTCCGCCCATAGGCGAAATGGTTTTATCAATTACATCTAATAATGTAATGGCATTGAATGAAGTTGAAGCATACAACTCTAAGTTTCGAACCGTAAAACGATCCATCCACACATATGCATCTTCTGCAATTCGTGCAATTGATGTGATGTGTTGTAATTTGTTATGACGTGTTTCTGACAAATAGTATAAAACTGCTCCAGAAGCAATAATTCCTTCCTGTAAATCTTCAACGCCAAAACCTTTCAAAGAACTTGTATCAAAATGTGTGATGAGTTTTTCGTTGGCAAAATCTGCTTTAAAAACCCAATCTTCCAAGTAAAATACATGATGATTGGCACCAAAAACATCGGCAAACTCTAGTTTTTTCTGTTTCGGAATTAAGATTTCGCTTGGCTTAAAGTTTTGCAGTAGTTTATCAATATATTCTGCAGAACCTTGCGTTGTCATGAATTCTCCCGTAGAAACATCCAAAAAAGAAATTCCTAGTAATTTTTTCCCGTAATGAACTGCACACAAGAAATTGTTTGTTTTAGCTTGCAATACTTCATCATTGAAGGCTACTCCAGGCGTAACTAATTCTGTGACTCCACGCTTAACAATCTTTTTCGTTTGTTTCGGATCTTCCAACTGATCGCAAATTGCAACACGTTCACCTGCTTTCACCAATTTTGGTAAATAAGTGTTTAAAGAATGATGCGGAAATCCAGCAAGTTCTATATTATCGCCACCGTTATTACGGTGCGTTAATACAATGCCTAAAATATTTGCTGCTTTCACAGCATCTTCCCCAAAAGTTTCATAAAAATCTCCAACTCTAAAGAGTAGCATGGCATCAGGATACTTTGTTTTGATACCATTGTATTGCTTCATTAAGGGAGTTACTTTTTTCGCGCTACTTTTTGCCAATGTTTGCTATTTTTGATGGAAGAGATGTAAACTTTTTCTTCTGAAACAAAAAGTTTACATCTCTTCTGTTATTTTTGCAGAAAATGTTGAATTGCGAATTTAAATAAATTCAAGGAAAACTTACGAAGTATCTATGAGAAAACTGAAAAATAGTGAACTGAACAGATTAAGTGTTGATGAATTTAAATCTTCACAAAAAACATCTTTGATTGTCATCCTTGATAATATTCGTAGTTTAAACAATATTGGTTCTGTATTCAGAACGAGTGATGCTTTTTTAATTGAGAAAATTTATTTGTGCGGAATTACAGCAAAACCGCCACATAAAGACATTCATAGAACGGCTTTAGGTTCTACAGAATCTGTTGCATGGGAATATCGTGAAGATACATTGACATTGGTAAAAGAATTGCAAGAAAATGGTGTAAAAGTCGCCTCAATTGAACAAGCTGAAAATGCCACAATGTTAAATGAATTTACTCCTGAAAAATCAAATGCATATGCCATGGTATTTGGAAACGAAGTAAAAGGTGTGCAACAAGAAGTCGTTTCTGCTAGTGATTATGTGATTGAAATTCCACAATTTGGCACCAAACATTCCTTGAATATTTCGGTAAGCGCAGGTGTTGTACTTTGGGATGTATTTGCAAAACTTCGCTTTTAGATTCCATTTTATTTTTCAGACATACTAACACTTTAGATATTTAGGCTAACTTAGTGTTGATTCTACTTTAAAGAAGAAAATTGTAGTTTCAAAATAACTAATCTCTAAAAATAAAATATGGCAACAATCAACACCTATTTAAGTTTTATGGGCACTACTGAAGAAGCATTTAATTTTTATAAATCAGTATTTGGCACTGAATTCGTTGGTGGAATAAGACGTTTTGGAGATATGCCCAATAATGATTCAATGTCGGAGGAAGATAAGCAAAAAGTAATGCATGTTGGTTTGCCAATAGGATCTGGGAATTTCCTGATGGGAACTGATGCACTAGAATCTATGGGACAATCCTTAACATTTGGAAATAATTATCACATATCTATCAGTCCTGAAAGTAAAGAAGAAGCTACGAAATTATTTAATGGACTTTCCGCAGGAGGAACGATAACAAATCCGCTAGAAGATACTTTTTGGGGCGCGTACTTTGGAGCATTCACAGATAAGTTTGGAGTACAATGGATGGTAAATTACCTAAAACAATAAGTCATTAAATAAAACAACGGGTACAAGAGAAGCAGATTACTATGTATTATGTATTTCCTTGAAATTCTCGCAAAGACGTATCAGAATATATCTAAATAGATCTAAAAATCTGCTTCATGGATTTCTGAAATGATTTTTTGATAATCGTTAGCATTGGCCACGAAATCCAAATCAGAAACATCAATAATCTTTACATTTAAATCTTTGTGTGTTCGGATAAACTCCAAATATCCATTGTTGATTTTATCTAAATATTCAGAAGGGATTTTTTGTTCATAATCGCGTCCGCGCTTCTTAATATTTTTTAGTAAACGTTCTGTGTTTTGATACAGATACACATACAAATCAGGTTTTGGAATTTCTTTGTACATGATATCAAATAACTTTCGATACAATTTATATTCGTCTTGTTGCAAAGTCACTTTTGCAAAGATTAACGATTTCACCACATCATAGTCAGACACAATAAAATCTTTAAACAAATCTAATTGTGCTAAATCATCGGAGATTTGCTGATAACGATCAGCCAGAAACGACATTTCTAATGGAAATGCATAGCGACTGTTATCTTCATAAAATTTTGGCAAAAACGGATTGTCTGCAAAACGTTCAAGAATCAATTTTCCATTGAAATCTTCAGCAATTTTAGTAGCTAACGAAGTTTTTCCCGCACCAATATTTCCTTCTATAGCAATATAATTAAACCGAGAAAAATCTTTTTCCCCATTTGGATTGTGCAATGTTTCTGAACTTTGTTGAATACCTTCTGCTTGTAGCGATTCATTTAATTGTAAAACAGTCTTCTTATATATTGGATGAATTTTACTCGGTGCAATATCGCACAAAGGTTGCATGACAAACTTACGTTCATGCGCCAATGGATGCGGTAATTCTAGCAATGCTGTTTTAGATACAACATTGTCATAAAATATCATATCAATATCAATAATACGATCTTGATATCCTTTCGCATCACTTCGTACTCTGCCCAGAAAACGTTCAATCTCTAAAATTGTCGTCATTACAGTTTCTGCAGACATTTCGGTATTTACACACAAACAAGCATTATAAAAATCGCCTCCATCAAATCCCCAAGAAGGTGTTTCGTAGATAGGAGAAATCTTTATAACACGACCAATTTTGGCAGAAATTTGTTGTATGGAACGCTGTAAATGCATGCGTCTGTCGCCAACATTACTTCCGATAGATATATATGTAGTTTGTAACAAGTTTGGATGCAATTGAATACGTTTTTTTGCCAAAAATAGCTGCGCCAAATATAATTAAAATATACGGATAGCATTGTCAAAAAAATGCTTGTTTCACATCTTTCTTTTGAACATATTTTACACAAAAAGCATTCTGTATTTTTTATTAAAAAAACGAATCCATTATTATTTTAAAAAAAAGTGTAACAATTTGACATTTATAGACACTTACTTTCTAATCTACCAAATTAATAAATACTTTTGCTAAAAGTAAATTAAATATAAATGCTATGAAGTTTTTTAAACGAGTACTATCAACAGTTGTCGGCATCGGAGTTTTCTTTGTGTTATGCTTTTTCTTACTGTTTATTTTTATCATATTTAGTTCTGGTTCAGACAAAGATATCGTTACAGTAAAGAGTAATTCTGTATTAGAATTAAATCTAGATGCACCTATTGAAGATTACGCTGGACAATTTGATTATGGTGATTTAACATTTTTACCAAATGAGCCACGTTATGATGGACTCTTCAATATTATTGATGCCATCGATCATGCCACAAGTGATGATAAAATAAAAGGAATTTCTATCAAAAATAATTCACTTCAAGCTGGAATGGCACAAACAAAAGCATTACGCGATGCTTTATTAGCTTTTAAAGATTCTGGTAAATTTATTGTGTCTTATGGTGATTTCTACTCTCAAAAAGATTATTACTTAAATTCTGTTGCAGATACAATTTATTTAAACCCTGTTGGAGGATTAGATTTTAAAGGTTTGGCAATGGAACGCATGTATTACAAAGATTTCCAAGAAAAATATGGTATAAAAATGGAAGTGATTCGTCATGGAAAATATAAAAGTGCTGTAGAAGGTTATTTAAACCAAGAAATGAGTGAAGCAAATCGTGAGCAAATCTCTGTGTTTTTACAATCAATTTGGGACGAAATGCGTGATGAAATTGGAGTAAGTCGTAATATGAGTTCTGACCATTTAAATACACTTGCAGATGAGTTATCAGGACGTACTGCTAAACGAGCTTTGGATGCAAAACTGATTGATAAACTTGGTTACGAAGACGAATATGAGGCGGGAATTCAATATGCTATGGGCGAAAACAGCGATGTAAATAGAATTAATATTTACGAATATGCTAAGTACGCAGGGCAAAAGAAACCAATCGTAAAGAAAAGTGATGAAAAAATAGCAGTTATTTACGCTCAAGGTCAAATAATGTATGCTGAAGGTGATGAAACTTTTATTGGACAAGGCGTGATTAATAAATCATTGAAAGAAGCTAGAGAAGACGAAAACGTAAAAGCGATTGTTTTGCGTGTCAACTCACCTGGAGGAAGTGCCTTAGCTAGTGAGTTAATTTGGAGAGAAATTGAATTAACGAAAAAAGTGAAGCCTGTCATTGTTTCTATGGGGAATTTAGCCGCTTCTGGAGGTTATTATATTGCCTGTAATGCAGATAAAATTTATGCTGAACCAAATACAATTACAGGAAGTATTGGAGTTTTTGGAACAGTTCCAAACATGCACAAACTTGCAGAAGAATTAGGAATTAATGCTGAACAAGTTGGAACCAACAAGAATGCTGTAGATTATAGTGTTTTTGAACCAATGACAGACGAGCAACGCGCTTTGATAAAAGAAGGTATTGAAGACATTTACGATTTGTTTACACAACGTGTTGCTGACGGACGCGGTATGACACAAGCTGCCGTAGATTCTATTGGACAAGGACGTGTTTGGACAGGAAATGATGCCATTAAAATTGGATTGGTGGATGAAATTGGCGGATTAGACATGGCACTTCAAGCGGCTGCAGATGCTGCAGACATGAGCGATTATAAAATTAAAGAATTACCTGTGTATGAAAAAGATTTTGAAAGTATCTTAAATCAATTTACAGGCGGATTTATCCAAACTAAAGAAGATATTATGAAAGAAGAATTAGGTGAGAAAAATTACCAATTACTTCAAAAAATGAAACAAGTAACAAAAATGGAAGGTCCACAATTGTTATTACCATATGAAATTGAGATTAAATAATTTTGTTAGTTTTTAATCCCATGAAAAAGCCTTTCCGTACTGGAAAGGCTTTTTTTTTATTGCTGTAAAACTTATTGATTATAAGCAAACACACCAAGATCCACCACCTAATAATTTTGAAATTGGATGGTCACGAGAATCTCCTTTTCCTCTTACTACTTCTGTTTCAAGGTTAGAAATTGACTTCTTGTTTAAGCTCAGATTGTTAATGCTCTTTTTCTTCATAATATAAATGTTTATGTGATTAATACTGAAACAAACTTACATTCATAAATACTCGAAACAAAACACTTATATTCAACCATTTATAAATGACGACTCGTAATTTATATATTACGACTGCTACTCTTATTCTGATTTTAAAACATATACAAATCACATCGAATAAAGTTTAGTATCTTTACAGAATGACAGTAGCCGACAAAAAACTTGCTGCTAAAATCTACCTGTATTTAGCGGCTCTTTTCATCACTTCCTTAGTAGTTTCTAACTTAATTTTCCAGAAATTTTTCTATTGGTATCCATTCAACATTAAAGTTTTTGGAGAAAATCTTTTTGAAATTTCCGTAGGTCTTTTACCTTATCCGCTAACTTTTTTAATTACTGATGCCATTTCTGAAATTTATGGTAAAAAGAAAGCCAATCAAGTGGTTATTGCAGGAATTTTTGCTTCTGTTTTTTCTTTAGGAATTATTTATATCTCTAAAAGCGTTCCTGCAACTTCATGGTCACACGTAAACGACGATACTTTTACGCATGTATTTGGAAATGCACCTTTGGCGGTTTTGGCATCAATGCTGGCTTATTTATTTGCGCAATTTATAGACATTCATTTATACCATTTTTGGAAAAAACTCACCAAAGGAAAACATTTATGGTTACGAAATAACTTCTCTACGTTTGCTTCACAAATTGTAGATACCGTATCTGTTATTACCTTATTATCTTTCTTTGAAATTATTCCTTGGGATAAATATGTAGGGCTTATTGCTGCTGGTGTTATCTTTAAAGTTCTAGTTGCATTTGTAGACACTCCATTTTTATATTTAATAGTTTATCTCTTTAGAAAGCGTTTTGGCTTGAAAATTGGGGAAGAGATTGACTTAGATGATTATTCTGAAAATTTATCACCTTCTTAACAGTGATTTTTTGAAATTTCACTTTATTAGATGATGCAAAAAAGCCGGACTCATGAAAGTGAAAAAAATATTAAAAATAACTGGAATCACACTACTAATTTTAATCATTGCTTTAGCAGCTACTCCTTATTTATTTAAGGATAAAATTATTGCAATGGTAAAAGAAACCATCAATGAAAATGTAAATGCTAAAGTTGATTTTACAGATGCAGATGTTAGTTTTTTTAGAAACTTCCCAAAAGCTTCTATTGTATTAGAAGAAGTAGAAGTCATCAATAATGCACCTTTTGAAAACGATACATTATTTTATGGAAAAGAAGTTGCCGTAACTACCGCAATTGGCGAACTTTTTAAAGGTTCAGACGAAGCAATACAGATTTATAGTTTTACAATTGATAACGCAAAACTAAATATAAAGGTTGATGCGGCTGGAAATGCAAATTATGATATTGCAAAACCAAGTGAAACTACCGAAACTGCTGAAAATGTTACGGAAACATCCGATTTTAAATTTAAAATAGACAATTATCATATTCTAAATACTGACATCAATTATCATGATGCAAAAGGCAAAACTTTTCTTGCTATTGAAAAATTACAACATGAAGGTTTTGGCGATTTCTCATTAGCTACTTCCGAATTAGAAACGACGACAGATGCACTTATTTCGTTTGCTATTGACGATATGAATTATATCAACAAACAACATATTAAGTTAGATGCGCTTATTGGAATGGATTTAGCAAATGGAAAATATACATTTCTAGAAAACGAAGCACTCATCAATCAGTTGCCATTGAAGTTTGATGGTTTTGTAAAAATAAATCCAAAGTCGCAAGAAATCGATTTACAACTACAAACACCATCTTCTGATTTTAAAAACTTTTTAGCCGTTATTCCGGAAGCATATGCTCAAAACATTTCAAGTGTACAAACTTCTGGGAATTTTGAAGTTTCAGGAGAAATCAAAGGTATTGTAGATGCTAATCACATTCCTAAAATAGACATCAAAGTAGTATCAAACAATGCTTCTTTTAAATATCCTGATTTACCCAAAAGTGTTCAAAATATTAACATTGACGCGCAATTAAAAAATACAACTGGAAAAACAGAAGATACCTATATAGCAATTAATGATTTGGCTTTTAAAATTGATCAAGATTCTTTTCGTGGAAACGGAACACTTTCACAGTTAACCACAAATCCAAAAGTAAAAGCTACCATCGTTGGAAAACTCGATTTAGGAAATATTTCCAAAGCATATCCTATAGAATTAGACAAAGAATTAAGCGGAATACTCGATGCAAACTTGACAACAAGTTTTGACATGAATGCTATTGAAAAAGAACAATATCAACGCATTAAAAATAATGGAAACTTAAAAGTATCTGACTTTTTATTTTCTTCAAAAGATGTTGTAAATCCCTTAGCGATTTCTGAAGCTACCATTGATTTTGTACCTGGGAAGATTTCATTAAAGAAATTTGATGCTAAAAGTGGCAAAAGTGATTTTAACGCTACAGGAACTATTGAAAATTTGCTAGGTTTTCTATTTAATGAAGACAAATTAAAGGGAAATTTCAATGTAAATTCGAATGCATTTTATGTAAGTGATTTTATGGTGGCAAGTGAAGCAGGAAGTGAAAATCAAAACACAAAAGTTGAAGAAGGAGAAGCTTTAAAAATTCCAGCGTTTTTAGATTGTAATATCAATGTAAATTCAAAAAAGGTATTTTACGATAATATACAATTGAATAATGTAAAAGGAAAATTAACTTTAGATGATGGAGAAGCCATTTTAAAAAATGTAACTTCAGATGTTTTTGACGGAAAAATTGCCATGAGTGGTTTGGTTTCGACCAAAACTGACATCCCAACTTTTGCCATGGATTTAGACATGAATTCCTTCAATCTTTCGAAATCATTCAACGGATTGGAATTATTGCAAACTATTGCTCCAATCGCGAAAGCTTTAGATGGAAAATTAAATACTAAAATAGCGCTCAAAGGTGATTTAAGCGAAAGCTATACACCAAATTTAACTACGATTTCTGGAAATGCTTTTGCAGAATTAATTACAACAACTTTGAAATCTCAGAACATCGATTTTTTCAATACTATCAATGATAAACTGTCTTTTATTGACTTGAATAAAATTGACATTGAAGACATTAAAGCAAAGTTGTCATTTGATGACGGAAAAGTGAGTGTAAAACCATTTTCTTTCAACTATAAAGACATTGAAATTACGGTAGATGGAAGTCACGGATTCGATCAATCGTTAAACTATAATGCGACATTTCAAGTGCCTGCCAAATATTTAGGTTCGGAAGTAACTTCTTTATTGTCTGACATTAAATCAGAAGAAGCAAAAAATATTACAATTCCAGTCTCTACAAAAATTACAGGAAACTTTACAAGTCCAAATTTCTCTACTGATTTAGCAAGTGCTACTAAAGATTTAGCAGTAAAACTAGCCAAAGTAAAGGCACAAGAAGCATTAAAAGATGTAGACACAGGAAATGAACAATTAAATGATCTTATTGGCGGCATACTTGGCGGAAACAATAAGAAAAAAGATTCTACAGTAACGACTCCTGATTCTTCAAATGACAATCTAGGAAGCTTTGTAAATAGTCTTTTAAGAAAACGCGACAAGAAGAAAGAAACCGAGAAGAAAAAGAAGGATTCTGTAAATTGATTTTTTGTGGGTTTGTAAAACAATTACACTTTAAATGTTAAGTACGGCATTCCCGTAAATGACTCATGATTTGTTTTTATATTTTTTTGCTTTAATCAAAACTTTATATCATGAAAAAAAAGAATCTTAATTTATTGAAATTTAACAAAAAGTCTATTTCCAACCTTTCAAGCAATGACGCAAATAGCTTAAAAGGAGGAACATTTATTACTCTTTATTGTTCTATGAGTGCTGAAGAACATAGATGCGACCCATGTAATGACTAATATTTCAACATAAGTGCAAATCGAGTACAGTAGAGATTTGATAAAAAAGAAAACATTCTAAAATTCTCAATTGTACTCGAATGTATAGCTTCTAGTTTAAAATTCTGCTTCAAATTTATTTTTTTTAATTCCAATTTGTAATGATTGTGTAAAACTTCCTACCAATACCTCATGGAATTTTTAATATACTTTGCGGTTGGTATTTTAGTGACGTTTATTGGCGCAGTTCCTTTAGGAACCGTAAATATTTCTGTAATCAATACTACATTACGTGCCGATGCGCGCAATGCAATGAAAATTGCTTTTGCTGCCGGAATTGCTGAGATTATCATTTCATTTTACGCACTACATTGCAGCGTAATGGTTGCTGATTTTATTAATATGAATCAATGGATTCAAATTATGATCGCAATTTTACTATTTTTAATTGGTGGTGTTTTATTCTTCAAAAAACAAAAAGAAACACGCGAGAAAAAATTTAAAATGTCCAAGTATGTAACAGGTTTATTTCTTGGATTGTTAAATCCACCTGTATTGGTATATTGGTTGTTTATGATTTCATATTTAAATCAGAACAACTTTCAATTGAACATGAATTCTTCTTTAGCAATTCTATTTGTATTCTTCTCTGGTGTGTATTTAGGAAAATTACTCACACTGTATGGCTACAGCCGATTTAGTATTTTAATAAAAAACAAAGTACAGAACATTGCTTTGATGATCAATCGTGTAATTGGTGTGCTTTTGTTTGTAATTGGTTGTGTACAATTACTAAAGTATATGTTTAGTTAGGGATTTCTTAGCTATTAGATTACTAGGCTTCACTTTAACTTCGCTTACGCTTTTAGTAATTTTAGCAAATGATCTTTTGATAGTTTTTTATTTTTATAGTAGATCTCAATAATTTTATTCAATGACCAAAAAGTAATCTGAAACTTGTAGTTTATACAATTATCAAATTGAGACATTTTCAAATTAGCTAATTTGCAAACTCACTACCAAACCTTCATTTCCACGTACATTGAATACGGTATTGTCTTCAAAAATCAAGTATTGTCCTTTGATACCTTTTAAAACTCCTTGATAGTTTGGCGTTTTCTTCAAGTTTAAGCTTTTCACTTTTTCTGGATATGAAATTACAGGAAAATCAAGTTCCACTACTTCCCTATTTGCTAAGTAAAATGATTTTGCTTCTTCAGGAATAAATTGTTGTAATTCTTCTTTTTTGGCTAGCAAGTCAGCATCTTCATTTAAATTTTGAAGCATTTTTCGCCAGTTGGTTTTATCGGACACATACGATTTTAAAGCAACTTCTGTAATTCCTGCCAAATATCTATTAGGAACTTCCACAATTTCTACAGCTTTTACAGCTCCTTGATCTATCCAACGTGTTGGCACTTGTGGTTTTCGGGTAACTCCAACTTTTACTTCGCTAGACAATGCCAAATACACAATATGTGGTTGTAATTGCACTTTTTTCTCGTATTCCAAATCACGATCTTCGATACCTAAATGTGCTGTACTCAATTCAGGACGCATAATCCAGTCGCCAGCAGTTGGAATTTCAAAAAAACAGCTTTTACAAAATCCTTGTCGGTAAATTTCTTTCTCTAAATGGCAATTTAGACATTCAAATTTTTCAAAATTAAGCGTTAGTGTTTTATTAAGTAATTGATTCATATTCAGGAAATCATCCTCAAAATTTAGATAATATTGAATCGGTTTTCCAAACTCCGTTTGCATTTTTGTTAAAACACCTTGATACATCATTAAAGATTTTTGCTATTTTTATTCACTTAAAGATATGATTGCTTCTTAAGAAAATCGATGACGAATGTAAAAAACTTTTTGCTAGCAACCATATTTTAACAGCTAAAATCACAACCGAATAACCTAACACACAATGCCGATACCATTAGTAAATTCTATCGCTTCTTGGTTCTTAAAAAAACGTATCTCTCAGATAGAGTTTTTTTTAAGTAACCCAAATGAAGTTCAGTTAGAACTACTTATGACTTTAGTTACTACGGCAAAAAAGACAGAAATAGGAAAGCAATACGATTTTTCGAGCATTACAGACTACAAAACATTTACGGAACGTATTCCTGTAACTACATACGAAGACATTCAACCGATTATTGAACGTTCCCGCAAAGGAGAATCGAATATATTTTGGCCAAAACCTATTAAATGGTTCGCCAAATCAAGCGGAACTACGAATGCAAAAAGTAAGTTTATTCCCGTAAGTGATGATTCTTTAGAGTTATGCCATTATGCAGCAAGCAAGGATTTATTGTGTATGTATTTAAACAACAATGAAGGCTCGCAAATGTTTAATGGAAAAAGTTTACGCTTAGGCGGAAGCAAAGAATTATACGAGCAAAACGGAACTTATTATGGTGATTTATCTGCAATTTTGATTGATAATTTACCGCTTTGGGCAGAATTTAGTAGTACGCCGAGTAATAAAGTATCCTTAATGGGCGATTGGGAAATTAAGATTGATGCTATTATTAAAGAAACATTACGTGAAAACGTAACTAGCCTTGCCGGTGTTCCATCTTGGATGCTGGTTTTATTGAATGAAGTTTTAGAACAAACTCAAAAAGCAAATTTATTTGAAGTTTGGGAAAATTTAGAAGTGTATTTTCATGGAGGCGTAAGTTTTGCACCGTATGAAGAGCAATATCGCAACTTATTGCCAAAACCTGAATTTAAATATTACGAAATTTACAACGCGTCAGAAGGTTTCTTCGCCATTCAGGATCAAAATGATTCTAGTGAACTCTTATTAATGCTCGATTACGGTATTTTTTATGAGTTTATACCCATGGACACATTTCATACACCAGATCAAAAAGTAATTCCGTTGTCTGATGTAGAAATTGGACAAAATTATGCCGTTGTCATTACTACTAATGCAGGTTTGTGGCGTTATATGATTGGTGACACCATTCGTTTTACCTCAACGAGTCCGCATCGAATTAAGGTTACAGGTAGAACCAAACATCACATCAACGTTTTTGGAGAAGAATTAATTATTGAAAATGCGGAAGATGCTTTAAAACGTGTTTGCGCAGCTACAAAATCGAAAATTGTTGAATATACTGCAGGACCAATTTTCATGCAAGATGGCGAAAAAGGTGCTCATGAATGGATTATTGAGTTTAAAAAAGCACCAGATAATATTGGAGAATTTGCTTTTCTTTTAGATGAAGCACTTCAAAATATAAATTCTGACTACGAAGCAAAACGTTTCAATAATTTAACATTAAATAGTCTAAAATTACATGTAGCTCGTACTGGACTATTTTATGATTGGTTAAAAAAGAAAGATAAACTTGGTGGACAACATAAAATTCCAAGATTATCAAATCAACGTATCTATTTGGACGAATTACTTCAAATGAATACCATTCAGCAATAAGTTATTACTTAGGGAAATAGCCCTTTATATAGGGGAAAATACCTGTTTTTATCTCCTCATTTTTAGCATTTTATACTCCTTATCGGATTTTCATGTCATTTATCTAAAAAAGTGTAAGTATCTGAAATGCGGTTTTATCTTTACGTTATCAGATTATTAACAATACTTACAATACCAAATTTAAAATGAAAAAGTATACACCTACAATGCTAATACTTTTAGCATTTTTCACGGTGACTTTCGCAAATGCACAAGGGCCAGAGGCAGAAGCGATTGAGACCAGTGAAACTTACAGCAATGTAACGGCAAAAGACTTCGAAAATCGTGCAATTAAAGCTTTAGATCCAAACGGATTTATGTACGAATTCAAAAACCTTAACATTAACACTCCTTATTCTGAGCATGCAACTGCATTCTTCAGAGACAAGATTATTGTTTCTTCAGCGAAAAAAATTGGGGCATTTTTTACAAAGAAGGACAAGAATACAAATGAAGGGTTTCACAATTTATATTGTGGAGATTTAAACCAAAAAGGAGATATTAGAAATTTAGTGAATTTTTCAAGAGCAATCAATACAAGAGAAAATCACGAAGGTTCAGTTGCACTTTCAAATGAGCAAAATGTTGTTTTCTTCACAAGAAGTGTTGAAGAGAATGGACAACATAATTTAAAGATATTTAGAGCTGAGATGCCAGAGTATGAATGGACAAACTTTGAAATGTTACCATTTAACCAAGTAGGTTACTCTATTGAGAATCCAGTTTTATCTCCAGACAACAAAACAATTTATTTTTCATCAAACATACCAGGTTCTTTAGGAGGATATGATTTATTTTCAGTTAAGATCAACGAAGACGGAACATATTCTGAACCAAAGAATTTAGGAAACGAGATCAACACGCACAAAGACGAAAGATTTCCATATGTAATGGGAGACAATAGCGCTTTGTATTTCTCTTCAAACGGACACTACAACTTAGGAGGTTTAGATGTTTTTGAAAGTAAAATTATTGATGGAAAATTCAATTTTCCTGTAAACATGGGAAGTTCTTTAAATAGTACAGAAGATGACTTCGGTTTCTTAATGGATCAGTCAAATTCAGGTTTCTTTACTTCTAACAGAGCTGGAGGAAAAGGTGGAAACGATATCTACTACTTCAAAAGAGAAAAAACAACACAAGTATTACAAGGTACTATCGTTGACTATAAAACAAACATGATTTTACCAAATGCTACAGTAACAGTAGTAGATACGTATGGACGTGTAGTTGATAAAATCACAACAGATGAAAAAGGAGTTTTTACAACAACAGTAATTCCTTATAATTCATATACATTACATGCTTCTAAAGATGGTTTCATCGAAACTGAAGAAGATTTTGAATCATTTAGAGGTGATGATTTCAAACATAAAATGACAATCAAGTTACCACAAGCGAAAGCTGAAATCGTACAAGAAGAAGAAAAGCTAGTAATTAAAATAGAGAACATCTACTTTGACTATAATAAATGGGTAATCAAAGACGAGTCTACTTTATCTTTAAACAAGATTATAGACGTATTAACTGAAAACCCAGAAATGAAAATTGAAATCAACGCGCACACTGACACAAGAGGAAGAGCGAGCTATAACTATAGCTTATCTAACAAGAGAGCTGCTTCTGCCAAGGCATATTTAATTGCCAATGGAGTTGACGCGAGCCGTTTGGTTTCTAATGGATATGGAGAAACACAGCCTAAAGAAAACTGTGGTTCAAAATGTTCAGAAGCACAACACGAGACGAACCGCAGAATCGAGTTCATTATCGTGGAGTAATTGTAAATAATACTGATATTGCCCAAAAAAAGGAACGCGTTTGCGTTCCTTTTTTATTTTGTTATTTACACAAACTGAAATTTTTCATCTAAAATTTTCATGAACTCTTCTGGCTTTTTTACATCATTTTCAGAAATAAATAAACTTTCTCTCACCTTTGGATATTCATCAATAAATTTAATATCTTCAACTTTTTTCAAAGAAAATGATTCCATAATTTTCAAGAAAGAAGATTCATTGACTCCCCAAAATTTAATATATTTACAATCTGCTATAAATACTTCTATGAGTTCATTTTCTGTATGAAAAATCATTCCTATTTCCATTAAAGTATCTAAAACTATTTCTGTTTTATAATCCTTTAAAAAATCTAATATTTCAAACTTTTCTGTGTATTCGCCATAATTCGGATCTCCATCAACGACATTAAAAATAAGAGAAGCTTCTGTTGGCAATTCATCACAAAGTGACAAAAACAAATCCCAAAGTCGCGAATTGTTAATATTTATTTCTGCAAAGAATTTAAAGGCAAACTCTGAATTAGGATCATTTTGAAACAAAGTATAACCTTCTACTATATTAGCTGTTTTACTTAATTTAATTCTTTCTAAAACTGCCAAGTCTCTTGGAGCTTCAGAGGATTCTAAAAGACGGAGCGTTTTTGGGAGTTCAAGTTTTGATTTCATAATTAGCAATATAATAAATACTCTTATGAATACACGACTAGTTTGTGTTTTAGAGACTAATGTCTTAAAGTTTTAAAAACTAAAAAAAGCCCTTTTCAGGGCTTTTTTTTAGTTCAGATATGATTACGTATTAGATTTGTTTTATACGTTTACTTTGCTGTTCAGTCTTTTTAGGTAACATCTTCTTATAGCGTCCATTTCCAACATAGGTATAGATTAATTCTGAAAGGTAGAATCTTTTGTTACGCCAAGAATCTCCTAAACGAACCACAATGATATTTTCTATAGGATTCACATATACATACTGCCCAAGGATTCCTAATGCATTGTAATCATCGCCTTGAAAATGCGATACATATTTACCATTTTTTAGTTTTTTAGCTTTTAGAAAGTCTTTATTGTTTGCTACCGCATACGCTTTCCCTTCTGCTTCTGTTTCAAAGATGTCATAATGTGAATTTGTCCACCATTTATTTTTATAGTCAGAATGTGCGTATATTTTCTTTCCACTATTTGTTTTTGCTACCCAAGCTTCCGGAACAATTTGCACTCCATTATATGTTCCTCGATTTAGATATAACCTTCCAAATTTCGCAAAATCTTCTGTCGTGGCGTTTAAACAACAGAATGCTTTTACCATTTTGTTACGTTCGCTATCTACTGTCCATGTTGCATCTGACTTCATTCCGAGTGGTTTCCATATTTTTTGTGATAGATATTGTTCTAATGGCATTTTAGTCACGCGTTCTAAAATAACACCTAATACTTGTGTATCTATACTTCTGTAATTGAAACGACCTGGTGCTTCTTCAATCGTCATTCCATGTGTGATTTTTGTACGAATGTTAGTTCCGTAGTACAAACGAGCCATTCCTGTAAATGGATTGATACGCGGATATTCATCAAATTTAATCCCGCTTTGCATGTTTAATAGGTGTTTTACGGTGATTTTAGCAAAATCTTGGTCTTGTTTCAATAATTCTGGCAAGTACGTTGTAATCGGCTCATTTTCGTTCAACAAACCTTCTTCTTGGGCGATTCCTACCAACGCTGATACAAATGATTTTGCAACCGAAAACGACGTTAATAATGAGTTTTCATTATATTCATTGAAATACTTTTCATAAACAATGGTATCATTTCTAATTACCATAAAAGCATTCGTATTACTTTCTTCCAAAGCTTCATCTAAAAAAGTAGCCAATTCGGCATCGGTTTTAGCAGCAAACATAAAATCTTCTGCTCCTTTTTCTACAGTAACATTTGGCTGCCATTCATTATCTGTAACGTCTGCTTGTCCATGCGCAATAGATCGATACACCATGGTACAACTTTCACAATAAAAAGTGGTAATTATTAATAATGTTAGGGCGAATATTCTAAATATTTTCTTCTGCATACTAAACTGTTTTAATTGTTTTGACAGTTCAATATTCAGGCATTTTTCCAGTGTTTACAACTATTTGTGGCGAATGAATCGGTTTGAGTGGTGAAATTTTTACGCTTTGGCGAATGGTTTATTCTGCGGGATTAATGAATTTTTCAACCAAGAGCTTCTTATAGGTTTTCGACACCGGAATTTCTGTAGTTTCTGGCTTTAAAATTAGAATTGTTTGAGAAGATTCTCGTTTCCACTCTAAAAAATGAATTGGATTGATTAAGAATGAACGATGTGTTTTTAGCAAGAATGGAAATTCTTTTTGCAACACAGATATTTTATTCCGGAAGAGTTCACTTTTCAATTCATCATTTAATATATAAAACACTTTTACATAATTGTTTGCCGATTCTATAAAAACAAGTTCCGTTTCTTTGATATGCAATACTTCTGCTTTGTTTTCTCCTTTTATGACAATGACACGTTCTTTTGTATCAGAAGTTGTTTCTACAATAGTTTTTTCACTAAACATCCATCTTAAAAAAATGATGACTGGAATCATGAGAAAAACGGTAGGAATAACGTTTTGAAAGAAGAAATAAGAAAAAGTATGCGCATACGGGTCGTTTTCAAGTAAAATAAATTTAAAGAACAAGTACCCTATTCCTCCACCAATTATAAGTAATGAAAGGATAAATAGTCCTTCTTGCAAAAAAGTCCAAGTTCCTGCAAGCTTGTATAATAATCGTTGAATTGGAATTGTAAAGATGTACGTAAGTATTCCAACCGCAGTATAACCAAATACGGCGAATATTCGATCTGGTGGCGGCAACTCGTACATATCGAATGGCTCTACATAGTAGAAGAATATAAACACCCAAAGTCCAACAAAAAATCCAATCAATAATTGTTTTCTTATTGATTGGATATAAAAATTCTGTATGTGCATTATCGTTGTTTTATGATACTGCTTTTAACTTTTTAATTGCTACTTTCGATAGCTTTTTTTCAGCGTATGTTTTCGTGATTTTTAATTCTTTTTCTTCTGATCCAGGCAAATCAAACATCGCATCTGTTAAGATTGTTTCACATAGTGAACGTAATCCGCGCGCACCAAGTTTGTATTGAATTGCTTTTTCCACGATGAATTCTAACGCGCCTTCCGTGATATCAAACTCAATATTATCCATAGCGAATAATTTTTTGTATTGTTTGATAATCGCATTTTTAGGCTCCGTTAAAATAGCACGTAATGTGTTTGCATCTAACGGATTCATATGTGTCAATACTGGCAAACGACCTATAATCTCTGGAATTAACCCGAAATCTTTTAAATCTTTTGGAATGATGTATTGCAACAAGTTGTCGCTATCAATTGCTTCTTCATCTTTGGAAGCACTATATCCAACAGCCTGCATGTTTAATCTACGTGTAATTACACGATCAATACCATCAAAAGCTCCACCGGCAATAAATAAGATATTTTCCGTATTTACTTCGATAAATTTTTGATCTGGATGTTTTCTTCCTCCTTTTGGCGGAACGTTTACAACAGTTCCTTCAAGAAGTTTTAGTAATGCTTGTTGCACACCTTCTCCAGAAACATCTCGTGTAATTGAAGGATTATCACTTTTACGTGCAATTTTATCAATTTCATCAATAAATACGATTCCTCGTTCTGCTTTTTCCAAATTATAATCTGCAGCTTGCAACAAACGTGTTAGGATACTTTCTACATCTTCTCCAACATAACCTGCTTCAGTTAAAACTGTTGCGTCAACTATTGCTAACGGAACATTTAACATACGTGCAATGGTTTTTGCCATTAAGGTTTTCCCAGTTCCTGTTTGCCCAACCATAATGATATTACTCTTTTGAATTTCAATATCATCATTTGTTGGCGCTTGTAATAATCGCTTGTAGTGATTATACACAGCAACCGACATTACTTTTTTTGTTGCTCCTTGACCGATAATAAATTCGTCCAAGAATGCTTTGATTTGTTTTGGTTTGCGAAGTACCAATTCAGATGACAATTCATCATTGCTTGACTGTTTTGATTCTTCTAGAACAATCCCGTGAGCTTGCTCTATACATCTGTCGCAGATATGTGCATCTAAACCAGCAATCAACAGATTAGTTTCTGGTTTTTTTCTACCACAGAATGAACATTCTAATTCTTCTTTCGCCATTATTTCGTATTGTTGACTTATTCGAGATTATTCTCTAACAAGTATTTCATCAATCATTCCGTATTCTTTAGCTTTATCAGCTTTCATCCAGTAATCTCTATCTGAGTCTTCATATACTTTTTCGTAAGATTGTCCTGAATGCTTAGAAATGATTTTATATAATTCTTCTTTTAATATTAAGATTTCTCTTGCTGTGATTTCAATATCACTTGCTTGTCCTTGCGCGCCTCCAAGTGGTTGGTGAATCATCACTCTTGAATGTGTTAATCCAGAACGTTTTCCTGCTTGTCCTGCACATAATAAAACGGCTCCCATAGAAGCTGCCATACCTGTACATATTGTTGCTACATCTGGTTTAATGAATTGCATTGTATCATAAATTCCTAAACCTGCATATACACTTCCTCCAGGAGAGTTGATATAAATTTGTATGTCTTTTGATGAATCTACACTTTCCATAAAAAGCAATTGCGCCTGTACAATATTTGCAACTTGGTCATCAATTCCTGTTCCTAGAAATATAATTCTATCCATCATTAATCGAGAGAACACGTCCATTTGCGCTACATTCATTTGACGTTCTTCAATGATGTATGGAGTCATTCCTACTGGATTTGCAAATGTAGATGGAGACATGCGACTTACAATTTTATCGTAGTACATATTACTGATACCGTGATGTTTAGTCGCGTATTTATGAAATTCTTTCTTATAGTTCATTTCGTGTCTTTATATTTTTTGATTAAAAAAGGCGTTAAAACAATAATTTTTAACGCCTTAAATATAAGTATTTTATTTCTTACTGACTATCTCCGTAAACTTCTTTAACGAAGTTTTCGTAAGTCACTTCCTTCTTTTTAAGGTTTGCTTTTTCTTTGAAAAGTTCTAATAATTTTTGACTTAACAATTGATCTGTTAATCTACGAACTTCTTCTTGATTTGATAAAATTCTAGCAGCGATATCTTCTAACTCTTGATCACTAGGATTCATTTGTCCGAA
Organism: Kordia sp.; assembly: GCF_965224175.1. GTDB lineage: Bacteria > Bacteroidota > Bacteroidia > Flavobacteriales > Flavobacteriaceae > Kordia. Next base: position 4,131,415 of record NZ_OZ245041.1, on the reverse strand, counting down.
TTGTGCCATTTGTGCTTTGATCATTTGTTTTGAAAATTCTTTTAAATCTTCAAATTGAACTTGCACTTCGTTATCTTTTACCAAACGATCTTGGATTAATTGGTAACGCAATCCTTTTTCTGATTTTGTGTATTCTTCTTCAGCTTGCTCTGGCGTTAATTCTTGCTCACCTGCAGATTGAATCCACTTCTTTAGGAAGTCAGCTGGCAAATCGAATTTAGTATTTTCGATTAATCCTTCTGTCACATCATTCAATAAACGTTGATCAGATTGTTGTACAAATTGTCTTTCTGCATCTTCTTTGATCTTCTCTTTCACTTCTTCTAAAGAAGTTACATTTCCTTCTCCAAATAACTTATCGAATAACTCTTGGTTTAATTCTGCCAATTCTCTTGTGTTAGCTTCATTAATCTTGAAAGTTACTTCGATATCTAAACCGTTTGCATCTTCATTAGAAACTTTTAAGAAATTTACCAAATCATTATCTTCATTGAATAAACCTTTAGTTTTTAAAGTTAATGTTTCTCCAACTTTAGTCCCAACAAATTTATTTAGATTTCTCTTTCCTTTGATTTTATCTAAGCTGAAAGTAGCGTTTTCTTCAATTTCTTTTTCTTCATTTGAGAAAACTCCAGTTACTTCAGAAACTTCTGTAACTTCATCCTGACTGATTAATTTTCCGTACTGCTTTCTGATGTTCTCTACTTGTCCATCAATCATCTTGTCATCAGCAACAATATTATATTGTGTAACTGCATTCTCTTTTAAGTCAACACTAAATTCTGGTGCCAAACCTAATTCAAATTCGAAAGAGAATGTTTCTGCATCCCAATCAAATTCTTCTTGCATTCTAGGTAATGGGTTTCCAAGAATATCAAGTTTTTCTTCCACTAGGTATTTATTCAAACCTTCTTGTAAAAGTTTGTTTACCTCATCAACAAGTACTGCTTTTCCATATTGTTTTTTCACCAACCCCATTGGCACATGTCCTTTTCTGAAACCTGGAATGTTTGCAGTTTTTTTGTAATCTGTTAAGATTTTAGTCACTTTGTCGTTATAGTCTTCTTTTTCGATATTTACTTTAACAACTGCATTTAGCGCGTCTATATTTTCTCTTGTTATATTCATCTTCGTTTTTGTGATATGAAAATTGGGTTGCAAAAGTACATTATTTTTACAAGCGAATCAAGTTTTTAAACAATTGTGTATCAGTTTATTTTTACTGCAATTACAGAAATTTTAAAGCTTTATACATTAGCTTACGATTTTCACTAGAGAGAACTTAGTTTTTTGTACACATACAAGCATAAAAAAAGCACCGATTTCTCAGTGCTTTTGTATATATTTTTCTTATTTCCGACTAGTTTGATGGAACTACTGTCACTCCAGGATAGTATCCTGCTGTCACTCTTGGCACATCAGCACCATATTTTTCGTTAATTACTCTAATGAATTCGTCAGCTACAATTGCATAACCTCTTGAGTTTGGATGTACACCATCCAAAGAGAATACAGTTGTAGAAATTGCATCACTAGATCCGTCAAAGTAGTTGTTTGTATAAATTTGTCCGTCTGCAGTACGTAAACCAGAAACTAATTCTTCTAATTTTACAGCCATGTCAGCTACTGCTAAATCATTTGCTGCTGCGATAGCAACAATTGTATTATTATATGCAGTTCTAGCATTTCTTACCAATTGAATTTCAGTCGCTGTTAATACCCAGTTATCTGCTAAAGGTACTCCAACTCCGTTTATAGAGGCTGGATTTGTAGGATCAGCTAATGTTCCTATGATTGCAGAAGAAGGTAATACTAATAAATCATCAACTGTAGCCATTCTGTAGCTTGGAATTCCAAATCCTGTAAGATTTGTTAAATCTTCATCAATAATTACAACTGCATTTTGACCTGCCGAGAAAGAAATTGTACGTTGTGCAACTTCTGCAGCAGTGATTAATCCATTTCCAGCTGCGAATTGTAATCCACCATTATATTGTGCATACGCTCCATTTGCAAAAGCTGCTGTTTGCGCATCCATTGGAATTGGGTTGTAAGGAACTGTTGTAAAGTAAGGAATAGATGTTACATCTGGCAATGTAGCTACAACTCCTTTTGCTCCGTTTGCTGTTAATGCGTCTATCAAACCTTGGTACGTAAACGCAAATACTCCTGGGTCAGTAATATCATTGAATCCATACGATAATACATTTGGGTTTCCTGTTTGATCTTCTCCTGCTCCTCCTGAAGTAGCATATGCTAAAATATCATTGTTTCCTATCCAAAGTGAAAAGAACGTAGGATTTAAAGAAACAGCATCACCAATTACAGTCGTCCCTGGTGTAGTTGCATGTCTTACAAAGTAAGGATTTGCAGCTCCAACTGCTAGGTTTGTAATATCTCCATATCCAGGCGCTCCTAAATGGAATGATTTTGCTCCAGGAACTCCCATGTTATTATAAGCCGTTGCTTGTAAGTTAGACAACTCCATTGTTGGTGCAACATTTAAATTTTCTGGACCTCCTTGACTTGCATCAATTACCAAACGTGTTCCAAATCCTGGCAATGGAGTTCCTGCTAATAAAAATCCTCCAGAATCATTTACATCATCATCATAAGATGGCTGTGTAAAAGTTCCTCCACCAGCAAAAGCAAATTTCTCTGCCATGATGTTTGGAAATGAGTTTTGTTGACCGCTTCTAAATACAGTTCCATCCATGAAACCAGCTGTTAACGAGTTCCCAACTGCTACATAGGTAGAAAAGTCTACACTTCCACTTGTGTATGTTCCGTTTTGCTCAATTGGATTATCAAACTCTGGTTGGCAAGCAAATAATCCTAGCGCTAATACTGCTAAATATTTTATATTATTTTTCATCTTTTTCTGCTCTTTGATATTATAATTTATACGACACTCCGATTCCTGCTACTAAAGCATTCGACTTATATTCTCCTCCAAATGACAAACGTCTTCCAGCTTCTACAAAGCTATCGTATGTGTTATCAATTTCGTTAGAATGTACGTATAATACAGACGCATCAATTGCCCATCTACTGTTTAAGTTATATGAAAAACCAGCTGTGAAGTTTACAGAGTCTGGTCTTGGTGTTTCTGGCGCAAAGAATCCATCTCTTATAGGAGATTCATCAAAATAGAAACCAGCTCTTACTGTTACTTTCTGAGTTGCTTCATATTGCGCACCAATTTTATAGATTGATGAGTTCTTGTAATTTCTTGGGTTTCTTGATAATCCAGCTGCGTTGAAAAATTGTACATCTAAAGACTCGTATGCATCCCAAAATGTTCTTGTGTAATCGAAAGCAATTAACCATTTGTCAGCTGGCTTAAAAGAAGCTCCAAAAGTTAATTCAGCAGGTAACGGTAAAGATGCCGTAAAATCTCCATCTGCAAAACCTGGCGCTAATGCTGCCGGTAAGTTTTCGAAATCTGCAGTACCATCACCTCTTTCTACATCCATATCAATTCTTGAACGGTAGTTAAAACCTAAGTTGATATTTTCCGTTGGGCGAAACATTGCACCAATGGTATATCCCCATGCATTAATACCAGAAGCATCAATAGTTACATTTGAACGATTTCCTGCTTCATCTGCTAAACTTCTAGATAAGTTTCTGTTAAAGTTTACAGCTCCAGTTACATATATTGGTCCACCACCAACACTTAATTTATCCGTAATTTTAATCGAAATTGTAGGCTGTACGAAGATTGCCGACAATTCAATTTCATTTACTAAGTGAGAACCTTCCCAATCTGTTGGCCACTCTACTCTACTTCCGTAAGGAGTGTATACTGCTAATCCAGCAGATAACCAATCTGTAATTTTGTAAGATCCATATGCATAAAACGGAGTTCCTACTGGATTATCAGCTTCTGCTGTGTATCCGAATTCTCTGTTTTGATATGATGTATTTGACAGCACAGCTGCTGCTCCAAGTGATACGTTTAATTTCCCATCCAAGTATACCAAACCTGCAGGGTTAAAAAATGCTGATTCAGCACTTGTTACAACTGCAACTCCTGTATGTCCCATTGCTAATTGCTTATGACCCTGTACTCCGACTCTATATCCTCCAGCGTACATTACCGAAGCCGAAAACGCGATGGTCAATACCAATAATAGTTTCTTCATAATAATTAAATTGATGATTTAAGGTTAAATTTTTGTAAAATCAGTGCTTCAAAATTAGCATAAATTATGATAAACACAAGAATTAAACGAATTTATTATGCATTCATAGTAAATTTAAAACGATTCTTAAGAATTCAAAAAAAGCAAGGATTTTTCAAAAAATTCTTTTGGATTTTCAGCGTGCAACCAATGTCCAGAATTTGAAACTTGTTCAATTGTCGCATTTGGGAAATATTGGTATATTAATTTCTCATCACCTGTAAGAATATATTCTGATTTGTCTCCTTTTAGAAACAAAGTAGCTTTAGAATATGTAGTAATTCCAGAAAGTGCTTCTCCAATTTCTTCTACATTTTCTATTAATGAATCTAGGTTGATACGTAAACCGAGCGTTTTATTTTCTTGCCAGTATAAGTTTTTTAGTAAGAATTGACGTGTTCCAAATTCTGGCACATATTTTTTCATGATAGCTTCTGCATCACTTCTACTTGTAAGTGTTACTTGCTGAATAGCAGATAGACCTGCTAATATTTTTTCATGATGTGTTGGGTAGAATTTAGGACCAATATCTACAATAATTAATCTATCTAGCATTTCTGGATAATTTACTGCAAATAGCATCGCAGTTTTTCCTCCCATAGAATGTCCTATTAGAGAGATCTGATCTAATTTATGATATTCACAATAGCGTTTTACATCTTCCGAAAGGAGATCATAATTAAATTCTTCCGACTGAAAGCTTCTCCCATGATTTCGCTGATCAATTAAATGCACTTGAAATCCAGAAGCCGCAAATTTCTTTCCGAGTGTTTTCCAGTTATCAGACATTCCCAAGAAACCATGTAATATTAATAACGGTTTTCCTTCAGCCCCAACAATATTAGAATGTAAAATCATACCTTTAGTTTATTTAGATACATATTCACAACATTTTCCACACCTAAGTATAATGATTCAGAAATAAGTGCATGCCCAATAGAGACTTCTAGCAGTCCTGGAATTTCTTTAGCAAAGAATTCTATATTCTCTAAATTTAAATCATGTCCTGCATTTACTCCAATTCCTAATTCGTTTGATCGTGCTGCACAATCTACATAGGGTTGAATTGCTTTTTTATTCCCTAAACTATATTGGTGTGCAAATTCTTCAGTATACAACTCTATACGATCTGTCCCAACAGCTTTTGCTCCATCAATCATTTCTATAACTGGATCGACAAATATTGACGTGCGAATACCATTATTTTTGAATTCTGAAATAACTTCCGTCAAAAAATCTTTGTGTTTAATTGTATCCCAACCAGCATTTGAAGTAATAGCATCTACTGCATCTGGTACCAAAGTTACCTGTGTTGGCTTTACTGCCAAGACTAAATCCATAAATTTCTGGATAGGATTTCCTTCAATATTATATTCTGTATGTACAATGGGTTTTAAATCATGTGCATCTTGATACCGAATATGACGCTCGTCTGGACGTGGATGAATTGTAATTCCTTCCGCACCATATTCTTGAACATCTTTGGCAAATTTTATCAAATTAGGAACATCGCCACCACGAGAATTTCTGAGTGTCGCAATTTTATTTATGTTCACACTAAGTTTTGTTGTCATTGCATTTATTTTTTAACTGAGCACAAAAATACAAAGTTAGCATGCTTAGAAGTAGTTATTTTTAATTAATTTGCACCCACAAATCTTTTGTTCTATGAATATTGCACAATACATTCTCAATGATGTTACACCATTATCTATAAATGATGTTGTAAAAGAGGCGCAATTGGTTTTTAATCAACTTACTTATTCTCACATTCCCATCTCAGAAGATGGCGTATATTTAGGATGCTTATCTGAGACAGATTCTCATTGCTTTGATGCTGACAAAGAAATTAACGAATATCGTTATGCTTTAGAACAGTTTTTTGTGAGAGAACAAACTAACTGGATTGATGTGCTGGAAGCATTTGCACAAAATTCATCGAACATTATGCCTATTTTGAATGAGAAAAACGATTATATAGGTTATTATGAACTAAATGATATCATTAATATATTTAACGACACACCTTTTTTACATGAAGTAGGAAGTGTTTTAGTTGTTGAAAAAGGAATTAAAGATTATTCATTTAGCGAAATCAGTCAAATTGTAGAATCAAATAATGCACGTTTATTAGGAGCTTTTATTTCTAAAGCTGAAAACGACGTTGTACAGGTAACATTAAAATTAAACAATGCTGGTTTAAACGAAATCATGCAATCGTTTAGAAGATATAGTTATAATGTTGTTTCAGAATTTGCAGAAGATACATACATGCAAAATTTGAAAGAACGTTCTGAATACTTAGACAAATACTTGAATATTTAAGTCATGAAAGTTGGTATTTACGGTCAATTTTATCATCAAGATTCAGGCGAATATGTTACATATTTGCTAGAAAATCTACATCATTTTGGCGTAGAAATTTATTTCGAGAAAAAATACTACGAAATTTTCACGGAGAAAGTAGCTGTCACGGAAAGCTACGAAGTATTTGAATCTTATGAAGATTTAGATGAATCTTTTGATTTATTTTTTAGCATTGGTGGCGATGGAACTATTTTACGAACTATTACACTTGTACAAGATTTAAACATTCCTATTCTCGGAATCAATACAGGAAGGCTTGGTTTTTTAGCTACAATACAGAAAGAAGAAATCAAAGACGCCATTTCAAAAATAATCAGTAAAGAGTTTACCGTTATAGAACGTAGTGTACTTGCTGTTGAAACTTCTCCGATCAATGAAGATATTGCAGCAATGAATTTTGCTTTAAATGAAGTTACTGTTGCCAGAAAGGATACAACTTCTATGATTACCGTAAAAACACACCTAAACGATGAACATTTGAATTCGTATTGGGCAGATGGTTTAATTGTAGCGACTCCGACAGGATCAACAGGATATTCATTAAGTTGCGGCGGACCAGTAATTACACCAAACAACAATAGTTTTGTATTAACACCAATAGCTCCACACAATTTAAATGCGCGTCCATTAGTAATTCCTGATCATACTACCATTCGATTAGAAGTTTCTGGACGTGAAGATAAGCACCTTATTTCTTTAGATTCTAGAATAGCAACTGTAAACATAAATAGTGAAATTACTATCAAAAAAGCTCCTTTTACAGTGAAGCTTGTAGAACTTGAAGGACAAAGTTTCTTAAAAACACTACGAAAAAAGCTTCTTTGGGGAGAAGATAAACGAAATTAAAAGCAATAAAATCCAGCAAATTATGTTTAAATGCCATAGGTTTATTTTATGAATTGCCTATAACAAAAGAGAATACTATATTTGCAAACTTTTGATACCTATGAGAAGACTCGTTATAATGTTGGTTGCTTTTACTTTAGCCCAAACACTGAATGCGCAACTCCATGAAATTGGAGCGTATGTTGGGTATAGTAATTTTATTGGTGATGTGGGATCAACACAGTATATAAATCCAAACCACTTAGCGTATGGAGCTATATATAAATGGAATAGAAGTGAAAGACATTCGTTTAGAGCGTCGATCACAAGAACACTTTTGGAAGGAAAAGATATCAATTCTGATGATCCTGCCAGACAATTAAGAGGATTACAATTTACCAATACCATTACGGAATTTTCTGTTGGTATTGAATTTACATTTTGGGAATTTAATTTACATGACATAGATCCGCAAGGAACACCATATCTATATACAGGAGTTTCATATTTTAATTATGACACCTTATTTTTAGAAAATAACAGAATTGTTCCTTATGGAGACGACAATACATTTGCAATTCCAATGGTAATTGGATACAAAATGACGATTTCAGATAATTTCATCTTAGGTTTAGAGCTTGGCGCTCGCTATACTTTTACAGATGATATTGACGGAAGCAATCCTGTAAATGACAAAGAAGATTTCGATAATTTGAAATTCGGAAATATAAATAGTAATGATTGGTATATGTTTACGGGAATCACCCTAACCTATACCTTTGGAAAAAAACCCTGTTTTTGTTACTAGTGTAGCAAGCAACAATACGAATGAGTTTAGCAACAAAAATACAGAAAGACTTTTTGCCGAAACATTTAGCCATTATTATGGACGGAAATGGTCGTTGGGCAAAACAAAAAGGAAGACTCCGTGTTTTTGGTCATGAAAATGGAAGTAAAGCGGTAAAGCAAACAGTAGAAGCTTGCGCAGAATTAGGCATACAAAATCTTACACTGTATGCATTTTCAACTGAAAATTGGAATCGCCCAAAATTAGAAGTAGATGCTTTGATGCGTTTATTAGTTTCTTCCTTAAGAAAAGAGCAAAAATTACTTGTTGACAACAATATAAAACTTCAGGCCATTGGTAGTTTAGATACACTTCCAAAAAAGGCTAAAAAAGAACTGTTTGAGGTTATTGAGAAGACTAAAGACAACACACACATGACTTTAACACTAGCGCTGAGCTACGGTTCTCGCGAAGAAATAAAAAATGCTGTTAAAGAAATATGTGATAAAGTTAAAAATAATATAATTTCTTTGGAATCTATTGATGAATCCATTATTAATCAGCATCTTTACACGCAAAATTTACCAGATGTAGATTTACTTATACGTACCAGCGGAGAGCATCGTATAAGTAATTTTTTGTTATGGCAAATAGCATATGCTGAACTATATTTCACTGATGTATTGTGGCCAGACTTTAGCAAGGAACATTTATATGAAGCGTTGATTAATTATCAAAATAGAGAACGAAGATTTGGAAAAACAAGCGAACAAATTAATTAGAATTTTAATGCAAAAAAAATACCTTAAATCATTATTACTACTCATAGTACTGTTTTGCAGTATCGCCATAAATGCACAAGAAACTACTTTCGATAAAGGAAAGAAGTACACGATTGGCGGCATTAAAGTTACCGGATTAAAAAGTTATAACGAACAAACCGTTATTACCTATACGCAACTACGTGAAGGACAGGAAATTTTAGTTCCTGGAGAAGAAATTAGTGCTGTAATTAAAAAACTTTGGGGATTAGAGCTTTTTAGCGATATCAACTTCTATATTGATCGTATTGAAGGTGAGAAAATTTTCTTAGAATTAAACATTCAAGAATTACCAACATTATCTGATGTAGAAGTTCGTGGTTTAAAAGAAAATAAAGCTGCTACTGTTATTAAAGAAACAGAACTTAAAAAAGGAAAGAAAATTACAGAGAGTTTCTTAGCAAATACTAAAAACTACATCCAAAACAAGTATAAAAAACAAGGGTTTTATCGTACAAAAGTAGACATTACTACACAGCAAGATACTACAGACAATGCCAAGAACAACATGAAGGTTATTGTAAATGTAGATCGAGGTAAAAAGATAAAAATCAAAAAGATTCGTTTCTCAGGAAACGAGCAATTTAAAGACAAAAAGCTTCGTAGAACTATGAAAAATACGAAGCAAAAGTTCCCACTACGTATTTTCAAAGCTTCTAAATTCATTCCTGAAGATTACAAAGAAGATTTAAGCTCTATCATAGAAAAATACAAGGAAAACGGATATCGTGATGCTCGAATTGTTAAAGATTCTATCAGTTGGAATGAAGACAATACATTAAATATTGACATTGCTATTGAAGAAGGAAACAAATATTATTTTGGTGATATTACATTCTTAGGAAACTCTGTATATAAAGATAGAGATCTTAATAGATTATTAGGAATCAACAAAGGAGATACATATAATGGTGTATTATTAGAAAAGCGTATTGCTGATGAGACTGATCCTGATGCAGACGATTTGACTAACCTATACCAAAACAACGGATATTTATTCTCTAACATCAATCCAGTTGAGGTTTCTGCAAAGAATGATACTATCGACTTTGAAATTCGTATCATTGAAGGAAAACCAGCATATTTCAATAATATTTCTGTTGTTGGAAACGAAAAAACAAACGATCACGTAATTTATCGTGAAATCAGAACAAAACCAGGAGAATTATATAGTAAAGATAAAATTATCCGTACGATTCGTGAACTTGGACAGTTAGGATTCTTTGATGCTGAGCAAATCAAACCAGAAATCAAAAACCCAGATCCAAACAGTGGTACTGTTGATGTAGAATATAGTTTAGCTGAACGTGGGGGAAGCCAAATAGAACTGCAAGGTGGTTATGGTGGTGGAGGTTTCATCGGAACCTTAGGGCTATCATTTAACAATTTCTCTATTCGTAACCTATTTAATGGAGATGCTTACAAACCACTTCCTACTGGAGATGGACAAAAATTAGCATTACGAGCTCAAGCTAGTAGATTCTTCCAAACATTTAGCTTCTCATTCACAGAACCATGGCTAGGAGGAAAAAAACCTGTACAGTTTACTACATCTTTATCACATACCGTACAGTTTTTATTCAACCCACAAACAAACAATGCTGATAAAGACAGACGTTTCTTAATTACTGGTATTTCGATCGGATTGGCAAAACGTTTAGCAGAACCAGATGATTATTTCGTATTATCACAAGCATTAAGTTTTCAACATTATAACTTAAAGAACTATAACACAGGATTATTTACCTTTGGTGATGGATTTTCAAACAACTTCTCATACACAGTTGCTTTGAGTAGAAACTCTTCAGGACCAAATCCAATTTATCCAATGCAAGGTTCAGAATTCTCTGTAAGTGCAAAACTTTCCTTACCTTATTCGCTGTTTAATAACGTAGACTATGGAAATTTAGAAAATCAAGATGATTTTCAGTTGAAAGATGCGAATGGAAATTTCCTAAATGCAAATGCAAATTTACCAGGAGAACCAGCAAACTTAGGTCCAACATTAGAACCAGGAGAAGTTTCAATTGTTGATAGAGGAAAAGTTGATCAAGAAAAATTCAAATGGTTAGAATTTTATAAAATTAAATTCAAAGGTGCTTGGTACCAAAATGTTGTTGATAAATTAGTTTTAAAAACAGAAGCAAATTTTGGGTTCTTAGGAGCGTATAACAACGATAGAGGAATCATTCCTTTCGAAAGATTCTTTGTTGGTGGAGACGGTTTAGGTAACTTTAGTTTAGATGGTAGAGAGGCAATTGCATTGCGTGGATATCCAAATCAATCACTTTCTGATTTAGATGGAGGTACTATTTACAATAAATTTTCGTTAGAGTTACGTTATCCGATTACATTGAAGCAAACAGCATCTATTTATGCATTGACATTTTTGGAAGCTGGTGGATCATTTAATTCGTTTAAAGAGTATAGTCCATTTGAGTTAAATCGCTCAGCTGGTGCAGGATTACGTATATTTATGCCTGCATTCGGATTATTAGGTATTGATTTTGGGTACGGATTCGATCCAATCCCAGGAACGACGCAGCGAAACGGATGGGAAACGCATTTCATTATCGGACAACAATTTTAAGTAAATTTAATTTTGGCACGATATTTTCTATTAACAAACCGACAGACATGAAAACTAAAGTTCTTTTTTTATTAACAATGCTTCTTACACTATCTACCGTGAACGCACAAAAACGTGTACCTGGTGCAAAAGTTGGCTATATTGATATGGAATACATTTTAGAGAATGTAACAGCATATAAAGAAGCAAACACTCAATTAGAAGCAAAAGCGCAACGCTGGAAAAACGAAATTCAGAAGAAGCAAAACGCAATAGATCAAATGAAAAAAAATCTAAGTGCGGAACGTGTTTTACTTACGAAAGAACTAGTAGACGAGCGTGAAGAAGAAATAGAGATCTTAGAAGAAGAATTACAAACGTACCAACAAGATCGTTTTGGACCTTATGGTAGTTTAATGGTACAGCGTCAGAATATGGTAAAACCTATTCAAGATCAAGTACTCAATGCAGTTCAAGATATCGCAAAAAAGAGACGTTACGATTTCGTGTTTGACAAATCAGCTGATGTAGTAATGCTTTATTCTTCAAAGAAATTTGATATAAGTGATCTAGTATTACGAGTAATTAATAGAGACGAGAAACGCAAAGGAAGAGAAGCTAAAATTGAGGCTAGAAACGAAAAGTCAAAATTTGACGATGAAAATTCGGAACCAAACCCTGAAATAGAAGCTAAGAAGCAAGCGGCAGCAGAGAAAAAAGCAGAGCGTCAAAAACTATTAGATGAACGTAAACAAAAACGTGAGGAAGAGCGTGAAGCTAAAAAGAAAGCATACGAAGAAAAACGCAAAAAACTAATAGAAGCACGCGAAGCTAAAAAGAAAGCCGCAGAAGAAAAGCGTAGAAAACGAGCAGAGGAAAAGCGTAAAAAGAAAGAAGAACGCGAAAAGCAGCAGGAAGAAAAAGAAAACGAAGGCAACGGAGAAGGCGCTGGAAACGGAAAGTAACAACAATTAATATAAATAACACTTAAAGTAAATAATTGAAAATCATGAAACAGATGAAAAAGCTAATTGCTATTGCAGTACTATTTTTTGGAGTAGTAAGTTTTACTAATGCACAATCTAAAGTTGCTCATATCAACACGCAACAATTAATTAGCGCAATGCCAGAGATGAAAGCTGCTAAAGCTGAGTTTGATAAATTACAAGAATCACTCGGTGCTGACATTCAAGCTTCAGTAACTGAATACAGAAATAAATTGACGCAGTATACAAACGAAGCTCCAGGAAAAACTGATGCCGAGAATGATGCTAGAAAGAAAGAATTAGCAGAGTTAGAAACGCGTATCCAAGAAGCACAAGCAGCTGCACAAAAAACTGCTGAGCAAAAGTATATTGACTTAACAAAGCCTATTCAAGAAAAAGCATTAGCAGCTATTCAAAAAGTAGCTAGAGCACAAGGATTCGCTTATGTTCTTGACGAAACTCCAGGATCAGGTTTATTACTTGCTGATGGAACTAACTTAATGGGAGCTGTAAAAGCAGAATTAGGTATCAAATAAGACATAGAAAACTTTACATTATATAAAAACCGCCTATTTTTGGCGGTTTTTTTTATGCCTGATTTTAACTAAATTTATAAAAATCTAATACGTTTCGTTACCCTAACACTAAAATACATATGGAAATCACTTTAGAATATTGGAATGAATTAGCGAAACAAACTATTTTAATCAGTTCTCTGTTAAGTGGATTTTCAATTGCAATCGTAGCCAACTTATTGGTATCTGATAGAAACGATAAACTTACAAATCGAATTTTAATATTTTCTACACTTGCTTCAGGTTGTTTTTTAGTAACTGTTTTTGCGATGATACAAATATCAATGACAACGACTCCTGGAGGTTATTTAAAAAATGTAACTACAAATGACTTTATTATACCTCGAATTATTGGACTAACAACTTTTATGATCGGATTATTTTCCTTAACCACAATGATTGCACTATCTGGCTGGACCAAGTCTAAGAAAATCGGGCGATTTACTACAATAATCGGCATCATTACGCTTTTACTAATCTTTATGACCATGACTAAAGTTAACCTCTAGTCACTTAATAATATTCTATTTTTTGGTAGAGATATAGTTTGCTTTACATAATGATTTAGACAACAGTATTTTTTTACTTATTTTTACCATTATGAGTAATTCCCCGATTGGTATTTTTGATTCTGGTGTTGGCGGCACATCTATTTGGAGCGAAATTCACAAATTGTTGCCACATGAAAACACAATCTATCTTGCTGATAGTAAGAATGCTCCATACGGACCTAAAGGAAAAGAGAGAATTACAGAACTTAGCATTAAGAACACCGAATTACTACTTCAAAAAGGTTGCAAAATTATTGTAGTTGCGTGCAATACTGCAACCACAAATGCGATCAAACATTTACGCAAAAGTTACGATGTTCCATTTATCGGTATTGAACCCGCTATTAAACCAGCTGCTTTACAGACGAAATCCAAGACGATTGGCATTTTGGCAACAAAAGGAACCTTGTCTAGCGAATTGTTCCACAAAACAGCTGATTTGTATGCAAACGGCGTTCAAATCATAGAGCAAGTTGGTGAAGGTTTAGTTCCGTTGATTGAAAATGGCAAGATTGATTCACCAGAAATGGAAAAACTGCTTAACTTATACACAACACCAATGCTTCATGCTAATATCGATTATTTGGTATTGGGTTGCAGTCATTATCCGTATTTAATTCCGAAGTTAACAACCTTGTTACCAAAACACGTAACAATTATAGATTCAGGAACTGCGGTTGCTAAGCAAACTCAAGCGATTTTAGCACAAAATGACTTATCAGCAGAAACCTCAAATTCTGGCAGTTGCACTTTTTACAGCAATGGAAAACCTGAAATTTTATATGATATTTTGAAGAGAGATTATAGTGTTGAAGCGCTTGATTTTTAAGATTGAACTAATCTTCCTTTTTAAACCAACTAGAATATTCCACGTAATTATCTGCAATACGATTGATTTCTCCAGAGATTAATTCTTTGCTAATATCTTTTACTTTTTTTGCAGGAACACCAGCATAAATACTTCCCGATTCTACATGCGTGTTTTTAGTCACAACAGCTCCTGCGGCAATGATACTATTACTTTCCACAACACAATCATCCATCACAATACTTCCCATTCCAATTAATACATTATCATGAATAGTACAACCGTGTACAATAGCATTGTGTCCGATAGATACATTGTTTCCAATAGTAGTTGGCGATTTTTGATAGGTTGCATGAATCACAGCACCATCTTGCACATTTACCTTATCTCCCATTTTGATAAAATGTACATCTCCGCGCAATACCGCATTAAACCAAACACTACATTGATTTCCCATAGTTACTTCTCCTACTATGGTAGCATTTTCAGCAATAAAACAATCGTTTCCTATTTGTGGATGTTTTCCGTTTACGGGTTTGATCATGGGAATTGGATTTTGGGTTACCTCGCTTTTAGCTTTTAGCTTTTAGCTTTTAGCTTTTAGCTTTTAGCAAAGATACTTTTTCATTTACTATCTTGAGTTTTATGTTTTAAATTTTGCAATTCTTTTGTTATCGGTTGGTCACTTCGCTAAGTTGTTGGTTGTTTTCCGTTAATTTGTTGATTTGTCTTTTACTAAGAATACACGAATTATCACTTTAGTATTGAGTAGTCCATAATCTTCACGGATTTTTATTGATACATTATCAAATTGACACATTAAAGGAACGTCACTTCGAGTGATTTTTTACAGAAAATTGTGTCGAAAAGCAGATTGCTTCACTTCCTTCGCAATGACGTTTCAAATTCTTCAAGTTCAACTTCAAAAATTATGACTATACATATTAAATTGCAGACTTTCTTTTGACACAATCATCGCACTAATACCTAAAACCCATAATCTAACACCTACTTAAAGTACGATAATAGGTTCGCTTTTTTGGTAGATGAAACCATTACTTCTTTTCCATTGTTCAACACAACACTTCCGCCTTTTCCTTTTTTGTATTTCACGACAGCATTTACATTGACTAAATACGATTTGTGAACACGCGCAAACGGATATTGACTGAGCGTTTCTTCAAAGTATTTCAATGTTTTACTTACCACAATTTTAGCATCATTGATATAAATTTCAGTATAATTATCATCTGCTTTGCAGTAAATAATGTCAGCTACATTTAATACTTGAAAACCATCTTGCTGTGGAATGGTTATTTTTCCATTGATTGCTTCAATTGTTGTTGATATGACATTTTCAGCTAAACGTTCTTCTTTACTTTTAATAGAAGTCACATGATCAACCGCTTTGATAAGTTCATCAATAGAAATTGGTTTTAGCAAATAATAAGACGCATGACTGTTTAATGCTTCTATAGCATAATGATCGTAGGCAGTAACAAAAATTGTTTCAAACGAACGATCGCCCACTTTTTCAAGTAAATCAAAAGCATTTCCAAAAGGCATTTCTACATCTAAAAAGACCAAATCCAATTCATTATTTCGAATTAAGATTAGAGCATCATCAATATTAGACGCTTCTCCAACAATGTTGATGTTTGGACAATATTTTCCGATGTATTTTTTTAGAATTTCTCTACTAATTTCTTCGTCTTCAACAATAATGGTTTGTAACTGCATTTAATCTTTTTTAAGCGTTAATATAACTTTAGTTCCTTGTCCATCTGCCTGAACATCTGCAATAGAAACATCTACTTTATCTTTGTACATATCGTTTAAAATGGCAATACGTTTTTTGATATTCCCCATTCCTTTTGACTTTTGACGCAATTGGTTTTTGGTTTTTAATTCCATAGAACGTTTTCTTCCAATTCCATCATCTTCAATGACAATTTCTAACATTTCATCCGTTTTTGCCGAAATGGTAATGTTTAATTTTCCTTTTTCTTCTTTGTAACGCAATCCATGCCAAATAGCATTTTCTATATACGGCTGCAACAACATTGGCGGAATTTGAAAGTCTGATACTTTTAATTGTTCATCGACCGTAATTTCGTAGTCAAACTTATCTTGAAAACGCATATGTTCTAAGCGCACATAGAGTTCTAGCAATTCGAGTTCTTTGGATAATGGAATAAAATCTTCATCCGAATTTTCCAAAACAGCACGCATTAAGGTTGAGAATTCAGATAAATAACGATTTGCATTTCGTTCATCATTGAGTGCTATATAATTGTTTACAGAGTTTAACGCATTGAAAATAAAATGCGGATTCATCTGTGTTCGCAAAGATTTTAAAGCTAATAAATTGTTAGCGAGTTTTTGCTGTTTGCTATTTCTATAGAAAAGATAAATGGTAATTACCAACAAAGTCATTCCGAAGATAAGCGAGTAAATAGTATATTTTTGTGTTTTGTTACTTTGCGCAATAAGTAATTGTTCTCGCATGTAATTTTCATTTCGCGCGCGTTCTAATACACGATCTGCTTCTAGACTTCGAATTCGAATTTGATTGTCTTGAATTTTCTTTCGAAAACGACTTGCTTGCGAAATTTCTTGTTCTCTTCGCATTGTCAATTCGGTAACCAAATCAACATACTCTTCAAAAGTTTTACGTGCCGCATCAAAATTACCAAGTGACTCAAACGTTTCTGACAACTTTCGCTTTGCATCTTTTTCTACAATTAAATCTTCTTTTGTATTGGCTTCAGATACACTTTTTTCAAAATACGGCAATGCTTCATCAAATTTATCTTGCTGTAAAAAAGCATTTCCAATTTTATAATTGATGCGTTGCGAAGTAATTGTTACAGAATCATTGAATGTTCCTCTTGATTGCTGCACTTGTACACCAGATTTTTCTAAATCTTTTAAATTCTTTTTACGCAGTTCTATTTCCTTATCATATGAATTGGTCGAATTATAAAAATCGGCTACACGATCTTGCTCTACAATGGCACGATTTAGATTTTGCTCGGAAGCCAAATTCAGAGAGTTTTGGTAATAATTATCTGCTTTTTTAATTTTTCCACTTGCAGCGTAATTATCGGCAATTTTGGAGTTTAAATCTGTGATTTTTGGAGTGATTAAGTCTTCTTTTGCGATTTCTAATCCTTTATTATAATTTTCAAGCGCTTTATCATATTTCCCCAAAGCTTTATACGCATCTCCTAAACCTTCATAAATGGTTGTTTTTTGATATCGTGATAAATTGTTGCGTAAAATTCTATTAAAGGAAGTAATTGCTTCTTCATAGTCTTCGTTCAAGAGCTGTGTCATTCCTAAAGAAATCCACAGACGACTGGTACTATACATATTTAAAGCTACTTGATAATTGCTAATTGCTAAATCATATTGCTTCCAATATGCATAAATATCTCCTAGAATTGTATATGAATCCGATAATCGTTTCTGATCGTTATTATCGTATAAATTTTCAAGTGCTTTTTCAATATATTGAATACTTTTTTCAATATTTTTTTTCTTGAACATGACGGCAGAATCGAGCAATATTTTATGTCGTTGCAAACCTGCTTTTCGTTTTTGCTTGCTTGTACTAAAACTACTATTTTCAGATCCTTCATATCCGTCAACTAAAAGAACGAGTGGCTCTCCACTTTCAATTTTATGAAATTCTTTTCCAAAACTTGGGTGTTCGATCACCAACTGATCTCCAATACGCGTTCGAATTGTAAAACGACCAAAAGCGTTTGTTTTTACTACTTCTCCTCCAACAATTCGTATAGTAGCATCTTCTACAGGTGATCTACTATCTCTTCCTCTTATTTCTCCTCGTACTGTAAAAAAAGCAGTCGCTTCATCTTTGCGTTCTTCAGAATTGTTTTGAGCAACAACTTCTGGAAGTGCAATTAGGCAAAGAAATATACATAGCGTTATCAGCTTTTTCACGCGTTCAATTTTTAGTAATTAACTGAATTTAAAATAAAGTTGAAACGTTTTGTTTCCACTTTGACTCTCATTAAGAATGATAAACTTACGTACTTTCCTTGATATACTAAAACATACACCTTGTTAAACCCTGATTTTTAGCTGGTTTTTAGATTCTTTTTGACAACTTCTCTCAATTAATACACCTTTTTACTCATTCAACTTCACTGTAGGCTCATTCGCGGTTTTTTACGGATTTCTTTGCAGGTATTTTTAAACAAAATTAAAAGCATCATGAAAAAAATAAATGTATTGTTGTGCATATTTCTGGTACAATTTACGATTGCACAACACAAAGGAAATTATGATCAAAATGTTCAAATTTCTAGGCAAAATATCAAAACAAGCTCTTATGGAAATGCGCAACGTTTCGGACCACAAACATCAAATCCGAGACGCAATGTCAATCCGAGTTCTTCGATTACAATCGATGTACATGCGCTTTACAATGCAAAAGCAAGTTCTTATACTGCTATTTTCAATATTTCCCAGATTGGACCAACTGCAGAAGAAACGCACAAGCTAGTTAACGAGCGAATTGACAATGTAAAAAAGCAGCTTTTAGCCGAAGGAATTAAAAAAGAAGATATTGCTATCGATGTCATTTCTTTTGTTCCTGTGTACGAAATTGAAGTTGAGAAAAAGCTATTTAGCACCAAGTATAACGAAGTTCCTAAAGGTTTTGAACTCCAACAAAACATTCACATTAAGTTTAAAAAAACACAACAGTTCGAAAAGATTTTAGCCGCTTGCGCTTCAAACGAAATTTACAACTTGGTTAAAGTAGATTATTTTATTGAAAACATTCGGCAAGTGTATAAAAAGCTACAAACATCGTTACTAGAACTCATAAAAGAAGAGAAAGAATATTATAAAATTTTAGGTTTCGATTTAGCAAATTATAATGTTGTGATGGCTGACGACAAGTATTGCTATTTCCCAAAAGATTTCTACAAAAACTATCAAGCATTTAATAGTATTTCTTTTGAAGCTTTAAAGAAAAACAAAGGCATTACCAAAGCAAAAAAACAGACTTCATATTACTACCAACCGATTTCTTATGAAAACTACGACATTGTTATCAATCCTTCCATTTTAGAACCTGTTGTGCAAGTTGGCATGCAAATTAAATTGGTATATACACCAAAACCTAAGGAACAAAAGCTACCTCCTAAAAAAGAAATTAAAACCGAACATAAGTATTATGTCATTTCTCCTGACGGAAAGATTGATGTAAAAGAATTAAAAACAAGTAACTAAGCTAACTACCGCCATCCAAACCAGATTTGAATTTAAAAACAAAAACGAGTAAAAGATGAAAACACTACATGTATTTTTTGCCAGCGCATTGTTGTTAACAATGTCCTGCAAAGGCAACTCAAAAGCAGATACTGCCTATTTGAACGAAACGGAAATTGAAGTTATTCCAACGACCGAAATATTTGAACTTAAAAAGCAAAATACCATTAAAGTTGCTTTACTGTTAGACACCAGTAATAGTATGGATGGTTTAATTCATCAAGCAAAAGCGCAATTATGGGAAATTATTAATGAACTTTCATACGCAAAGTGTGACGATGAAAAACCTAATTTAGAAATTGCATTGTATGAATATGGAAATGACAACTTATCTTCTGAAGAAGGCTACATACGTCAAGTAATTGGTTTTAGCAATGATTTAGATGAAATCTCTGAGAAATTATTTTCGTTAACTACACGCGGCGGAAGTGAATTTTGTGGACATGTTATTCAGACTTCTTTAGATCAATTGAATTGGGGAAGTAATCCAAAAGATTTAAAACTTCTTTTCATTGCAGGAAACGAACCTTTTACGCAAGGAAATGTGAATTATAAAGACGCTATTACAAATGCTTGCGAAAAAGATGTTGTAATCAATACTATTTTTTGTGGAGACTATCAACAAGGAATTTCAGGTATGTGGAAAGACGGCGCTATACAAGGAAAAGGTGATTATATGACGATTGCTCACAATAGAAATATTGTATATGTACAAACTCCATATGATCAAAAAATCATGGAATATAATACACAGTTAAATCAAACCTATATTGCATATGGTAGACAAGGAGAATATAAAATAACACAGCAAGCAACACAAGATTTCAATGCGAATTCTCTTAATGAAGAGGTTGCTGTAGATAGAGCAATTTCTAAAAGTTCTAGTTTTTATCAGAATTCTTCTTGGGATTTGGTTGATGGAATTGAAAAAGGTACTGTAAAAGTTGAAGAGTTGACTGAAAAAGAACTCCCGAAAGAATTACGAGGAAAGTCGAAAAAGCAGATTTTAGCATATGTAGAAAAGCAACAAAAAATGCGAAAAGAAATTCAACGTAATATTCGTGATTTAGATGTAAAACGCAAAGAATATATCTCTAAACAACATAAAAAAGGTGGTAAAGACGATTTAGAAAGCGCTATGATTGAAGCAATTAAAAAACAGGCAGCTCGCAAAAATTATACATGGTAATCTTTTTAGATCGTTAGACACGCTTTGCTCCTAGATACTAGATCGCTTCGCTTTTAGACTTTTAAATACTATTATCAATATAAATATTATTAAGTTTTAAACTGTATACTACTACCTAAGCATTCTCCAAAAGAAAAAGGCTTGCGTTTATTTCGCAAGCCTTTTTCATATGTTGTACTAATTATTTTCTTAGTTAATCGCTGGACAGTTACAATCGTAAGGATCTCTTCTGTTTCCAAAGTCATATCCTAATGTAATTTGGTGATAACCTCCATTAGAAAGTACTAGTGAGTTAGCTTGGTATGAATATGTATACGCAAACATAAACTTCTTATAATTAACACCTACAAACGGCGTAATGTATTGTAATTTTTGATTGTCTACTTGTGTCCCATTTACAAATTCAGCTCCATCTAAGCTTCTTCTGTATGATAATCCTCCCCAAAGAGAACCAAATTCTAAACTTCTATATACTTTAATATTTGCATCAATAGAAGATTCTTGTGTTTCATCTGTGTATTGAAACATAAAAGAAGGCTCATATTTCCAATCGCTATCATATCCACCAAATACATAACCTGCAGATGCTAAATAACGACGTTGATTTTTTGACTCAAATTCTTGAGAGAATAAATCTCTTTTTGTTGGCAACGCATTCTTAATTGTTAAATGTGCATAAAAGTCTAAGAAATAGTAAGACGCTCCAAAGTCAACATTGAAATAAGTAGCATTTTGTTGTGTTCCAGAAATTATTGGATCAGGGTTATTGATAATATCAAATCCTGTTTCATCTAAAGTTCCTTGTGTAAATCCTGTGCTAATACCAAAAGATAATTGATTTAAATCAACTCTATTTCTTGATAATAATAAATGATATGCAAAAGTTAGGTAAGCACCTTGTTGAGAAAAGTTACCATTTTCGTCATTGTACAAAATTGCTCCAACACCTACTTTGTCTCCAACGCGAGTATTAAAACTTAATGTTTGTAAAGATGGTGCATTATCAACATCAAACCATTGTTGTCTGGCTGTCAATCTAATTTTAGAAGAATTTGAAGCTCCGGCCATCGATGGATGTATAAGATATAAATTATCAGAAAGATAGTCTACATAAACAGGAAGTCCATCTTGCGAAAAAGAGCACTGTACTCCAAATGCGATGGCAACAATAGCTAAGTATTTTTTAAAATTCATTAGTGTTTATCTTTTTGTGTAAAAAATAATCGATACAATTTATGAGCTGTACCGAACATTCAATGCAACTTATTATTTGATAACGAGGCCTTTATTTGTTGTGTTTCAATTAATTATACGCAATACTCCTTTTAAACAGGTGTTTTTGCATAGTAAAATGTTACACATTTGGTCAAATATATAAATTATTTGATAAGTATGTAATTCTTATCTCAATTTATTATTGATGTAAGCCATAAGAATCCAATTTTAACAAAATAAGTTCTCTCATCAGCTTAATTTCGGGCGTCAATTTATTAAAAACGTAATTATTTATTAATTATTTTAACATAAAAAATAAATTTAGTGCAAACATAACATTATAAACGAATAATTTATCTCGTCACATTTATAGAATACAACGATTATAGTTATTTTTGTAAAAAATTTTAAGCCATGAGTGGTATTACGATAAGTATAGAGAAAACAAGCAACCCCGCAATCATAAAATTTGAAGCAAGTACGTTTCTAACACGCCATAATAGTTACGAGTTTAAAAATATAGATGACGCTAAAGATTCTCCTTTAGCACAACAATTATTTTACCTTCCTTTTGTAAAAACTATTTTTATTTCTGGAAATTTCATTGCAATTGAACGTTATAATATTGTAGAATGGCCAGATGTGCAAGAAGAAGTTGCCGAGCAAATTACAGAATATATTAATGAAGGAAAAGAGATCATTAGTGAATCTGCAACTCCAAAAAAGGTAGTTCCTGTAACTATTTACGCAGAAAGTACACCAAATCCAACGGTAATGAAGTTTGTTGCCAATAAGAAAATTGTAGACCGTATCTTTGAATTTAAGAATATTGACGACACAAAATATGCGCCGCTTGCACAATCATTATTTCACTTTCCGTTTGTAAAAGAAATCTTTTTGGATAAAAATTATATTTCCATCACTAAATACGATATGGTAGAATGGAATGATATTACCATGGAGATTCGTGAATTTATTCGCAATTATATTCAAGAAGGAAAAGAAGTAATTTCAGAAGATATTCCTGTAGAGCAAAAAGAAAAAATTCAAATTTCAGATCAAAGTTTTGAAGCTTTAGATGATATTTCTAAAGAAATTATAAATATTTTAGAAGAATACATCAAACCTGCTGTAGCTAGTGATGGCGGAAATATTATGTTTGATTCGTATGATCCAAATTCTAAAGTAGTTAAAGTTGTTTTACAAGGAGCTTGTAGTGGTTGTCCATCTTCTACTATGACGCTAAAAAGCGGTATCGAGAATACGCTAAAAAACCTATTAAAAGGACATATAAACGAAGTTGTTGCCATCAATGGTTAATAATGTCTTTTATTATTAAAAGAATTGCCGTAAATTTATTGAGTAAAAAATTATCATATAACCTTTAAACAACAGTATTATGGCAATATTGAAAGTGATTGAAGTTCTTTCGAACTCAAAGAAAAGTTGGGAAGATGCAACAGCAAAAGCTGTAAAACAAGCATCTAAATCGGTAAAAAACATTAGATCTGTATATGTACAAGATCAAAGTGCGATAGTACAAGATGGTGCTGTTGTAGAATACCGCGTAAACTTAAAGCTTACTTTTGAAGTAAAGTAGAGGAAAACCTATCATATATGAAAAGCGTTATCAATAATTGGTAACGCTTTTTTTATCTTCCTATATTTTCATACCTTCAACCTATGAAAATTTTACAAACCATCCTTATTGCTATTGTAGCAATAGAACACGTCTACATTTTATACCTCGAAATGTTTTTATGGACTAAACCCAAAGGCATGAAAACTTTTGGATTGAAATCAAAAGAATTTGCTGAAGAAACAAAAACACTAGCGGCTAATCAAGGATTGTACAACGGATTTTTGGCAGCAGGTTTATTTTGGTCTTTATATACAGAAGATGTTTCTGTAAGTTTATTTTTTATTATTTGTGTTTGTGTAGCCGCTTTGTACGGCGCATATTCTACAAAAAGTAATCGCATATTAATTGTACAAGGAACACCTGCGTTTTTAGCATTGATAGTAATGCTGTTGAACAGGTTTTTAGTGTAATTCACAGATGCTTTGAGATTTCAGTTTTAATGTTAGCTGAAAACTCTTTGTTTTTTTAATTTCGCATTATCAAAAAAATAGAAAATTATGCAAGAAGGAACGATACCTGAAGTACAAGCCGAAACAGAAGCTGCTGTAGATTGGCTTACACAATTAAAAAATGTTGTCATTGAGTATGCGCCAGCTGTTATTGCAGCATTGGCAATCTTAATTATTGGTTTATTCGTTATTAAAATAATTGTTCGACTTTCGAGACGACTCATGAATAAACGCGGGATTGACACCACATTACAAAAGTTTTTAGGCGATTTACTCGGTTGGACACTTAAAATCTTATTGTTTGTAGTTGTCGCCTCTAAGTTAGGTGTAGAAACAACTTCTTTTGCAGCTATTATTGGTGCCGCTGGTTTGGCAATAGGTTTAGCACTACAAGGTTCTTTATCAAATTTTGCTGGTGGTGTTTTAATCATGATTTTCAAGCCATTCAAAATAGGCGATTTAATTGAAGCGCAAGGAGTAATTGGTGTTGTAAAAGAGATTCAAATTTTTACAACACATTTAAATACACCTGGAAATAAATTAGCTATTATTCCAAACGGAACTTTATCTAATGGTAACATTATTAACTATACCGCAGAAGGAACACTTAGAGTTGATCATGTTATTGGCGTTTCATATGATGCAGATATTAAGCAAACCAAAGAAGTACTTATGAAAGTATTAACGAGCAATGACAAAGTATTGAAAGATCCGGAGCCAACAGTAAATGTTTCCGAATTAGCAGATAGTTCTGTAAACTTTGCCGTTCGCCCTTGGGTAAAAGCTGAACATTATTGGGATGTATATTTTAAAGTTTTAGAAGATGCTAAAATAGCATTAGACGCTGCAGGAATTGAAATTCCATATCCGCATAGTGTAGAAATACAAAAAGAAGGATAAGTTAGACTGTTAGACTGTTAGACTGTTAGACTGTTAGACTGTTAGACTGTTAGACTGTTAGACAAAAATAAAAGTAATCCTGTTTTAAAGAATTTATTTTTTTGAAACAGGATTTTTCTTTTTAGGCTTCGTTACTACGAAATCTTTTAAATAATACGGTTCAAAATAAGCGACATCTTCAATGTCGTTTTTTTTGTGCTTATCTAA
Organism: Kordia sp.; assembly: GCF_965224175.1. Lineage (GTDB taxonomy): Bacteria > Bacteroidota > Bacteroidia > Flavobacteriales > Flavobacteriaceae > Kordia. Next base: position 4,106,030 of record NZ_OZ245041.1, on the reverse strand, counting down.
AGCAATCGGAATCATATGCTGGGTAGACGGAAAGTAGATTTCATCATAAAATACTGCGTTTTCATGGGTAATGACTCCTTTGCATTTTTCTGCTCCATTTCCAACAAAGTGCACTTTTCCTTTTGATAAATAATCTTCAAAAGAAGTCTCTGAAATGATTTCTGCTTTGGTTTCTCTTATTTGCGTATAGTTATCATTGAACACCGCAGCATAGACTTCCATACGACGTGCATCAAGCAATGGAATGATCGTTTCTCCTTGTATTTTTATAGAACGTGCTAAAATGGCTAGACTTTCAATTGCCATTAAATCTATATCAGATGCAAAACACAATCCTTTTGCTGTAGAAACTCCAATACGCAATCCTGTGTAAGATCCTGGACCTTTTCCAACCACAACTGCAGACACATCTTCTGGCTTAATTTGAGCTATTTCATATGCTTCTTTGATAAAGACATGTAATTTTTCAGAATGTGAATAGTTTTTATTGTTCTCTTCTTTAAAATACAAGATTTCTTCATCATTTGCTAAACATACTGAACAGTTTGTTGTAGAAGTTTCTAAGTATAATCGTATTGCCATGAGCTACGTAATTTTTGACAAAAGTAAAAAAGCATCAACCTTTATGAAAGTATTGATGCTTTTTTGTGTGTTTTATATTTTTATTTCCGCAAATCCTTTTCAGTCATATCTGGATTATACATTTTACCATCTTTGTCAAATCCCCAAACATTAGAAATTTCACGTAATTGTGGTAATTCTTCTTTTCCAGATTTAATTTTTTGTTTTACAACTCTACGAAGTTTTCTATTCGCTTCTTGCTTATTCTCTTTTTCAGAATCAGCCATTGTAACACCATGGATTTTGGTTTTATTTCTAGACCTACTCACTAAAGTTATACTTATTTTAAATCCGTCAACGGAAGTCCAAAGTAGAATTCTAGTATTTTTAATCGGAAAATGTAATCGTATTTTGTTCGAACTACATCAGATTCTGCACTTTCTAAACGTTGTTTTGATTGACTGAAGTCGAAAGAGTTCATCATTCCTTCATTGAAACGTTCTGTAGAATATTTGTGTGCTTCTCTTCGTGATACTAATGTTTTTTCAGCAGCTTCATACGCTTTTAAAGCACCTCTTGTATCATTGTATGCCTGATTTACAGTAGCTTCTAAATCGATTTTAACTTGATCTAAGTTATATTTAGCTCGCTCAATATTCACTCTTGAACGTTTGATACTGTTTCGCGTTCTGAATCCGTTTAAGATTGGAATGCTTAATTGCAATCCGAAAGAGTGTCCTTTGTTATCAGAAATCTGATCAAAGAAAGGCGGCGTACTACCTAATTCTGTATCAAAGTATCGTGTATTGAATCCGTAGAAACCTGAAAGACTTGGTAATCTTGCTCCTTTTGCAATTTTTAAGTCATATTCAGCCAATTCGATATTTGTCTGCGATATTTTTACATTATTACGCACTTCCAACGATTTTTCAAAAATTTGCTTTGGTGTGTTGTTCATAATTGTTGTCGCAGGAATCATATAATCGCCTTCAGCAATATCAAAATTATCATAATCAGTAATCAATAATAATTGTGCTAATGATATTTTAGAAAAACGCAATGCATTTTCTGCATTTACAATTTGTTGCTCTTGTGTTGCTGCATTTGCTTCGATTTCTAAAGCGTCACCTCTTGGCACAACTCCTTCTTTTACCAATTCGTTTGTACGATTTAATTCACCCATAGTCACTTTGTATTGCGCTTGCAACACTTTTAACGACTCTTTGTTGAATAGAATTTGCAAAAATGCTTGTACTACTTGTAATGAAGTATTGTCTTTGATATCATCTAACTGATATTGATTTGCCAGTAATGCTAAGTTTGCTCTGTGTAATCTGTTTACATTTTGCAATCCATTGTAAATATCAACTCCAACATTTAATCCTCCACTCGAACTTTGTGTCGTTGCAGTTACGTTCTGACCTGTTACTGGGTTTGGGTTCAAACCAATGTTCCAAGAATGCGATGCAGAAGCATTTATTGTTGGCAAAAAGCTACCAATGGCATCATTTTTATCGAGTTCTGAATTTTGCTTGTCGAGTAGTGATTGTTTGATGGCAATACTGTTTTCAAGCGCATAGTCAACACATTCTTTTAATGTCCATTGTTTTTGGGCATTTACGGTTGAAATTGTTCCTACAATGAACAGTATATAAATACATATTTTTTTCATGTGTAATGGTTATAATGTTTCGGTGTTAATCATTTGTTTCATCATCTTCGCTCTCGTCATCAGTAGCATCTGTAGACTTTTCATCATCTTTCTTTTTCGCTTTCTTGTTCCAGATTTTGATTTTATCATCTTCTTTTAAACCAGAAAGGATTTCGATATTTTTTCCATCAGAGATTCCTACTTCAATAAATCTTTTTTCGAATTTTTGATCACCTGTTTCTACTTCTACATATGGCTTATCTTCATTTCTTGAATCGAATCGCAGTAAACCTTCATCAATTACCAAAATATCATTTTTCTTTTCTAATTCGATAGATGCATTTGCGCTATATCCAGCTCTTACAAAATAGTTGTCATCTAAAGCTACGTCAGCTTTTATTTTGAATTGTACTGCTCCACTTTCTTCTACACCTTTTGGTGCAACAAAGGTAAGTTTTGCATCAAATTCTTTATCTTCAATAGCTCCAAGACTTACTTTCAAATCAGAATCAGCTTTTAGCTTTCCAACTTCAGCTTCGTCTACTTTTCCTTCAAAAATCATTTTTCCTAAATCAGCAATCGTAGCAATACTTGTTCCTGCATTGAAGGTGTTACTTTCAATTACTTGATCTCCTTCTTTTACAGGAATTACTAAAATTGTTCCTGAGACAGTAGCTCTAATATTTGTATTTGCTGCCGAACCACCTACAGAACCTTTTTTAATGATTTGCAAGTCACTTTGTGCATTACGAATTTCTTGTTTTGCTTGATTGTATGAAAGTTCAGCTCGTTCAAATTCTTGACTTGAAATGATTCCTTTATCAAAAAGTGCTTTGTTTCTATCGTATGCAATTTTTGCGTTATCTGATACAATTTTAGAATTTTTGATTCTGTTTCTTGCACTGTTTAATGATTGTTCGTTAGGAACTACTTTGATACGAGCAATTAAATCACCTGTTTTGATTTTATCACCTTCTTCTACGTATATCTTTTCGATAATTCCAGAGATTTGAGGTTTAATTTCCACTTCATCTTCTGGAATTACAGTTCCTGCTGCAACCGTTTTTCTTACGATTGACGATTTGAATGCTTTAGCTGTTTCAAACGTCTCTACACTCTTTTGATTTGAGTTTATAAAGTATGATCCCGCTGCAAATGCTCCTAAGATAAATACGATTAATAGTACGATTAATAAAAATTTCTTCATTTTTCTTAGTTCTTAAATTATAATATTGATTGATGTTATTGTTATTCTTCTCTTAATGCTTCTATAGGTCGGACGCTTACTGCTCGTTGTGCAGGTATGAGTCCTATTAATGTACCAAGTATCACCATGAGTCCTATAGCCATCGCTATATATTCTAAACTCACTGTTGGGTTGACAAATGGAAAATCTTCTAAGTCTTTTGCTGTGTTATTTAAGCTTGATAATAGCAATCCACCAACTGTCATTCCTAAAATCCCTGCTACAAGTGTTAAGAAAACAGATTCTAAAATGATTTGCCCTCTTATCTCTCCTGGTTTTGCGCCTAATGCACGTCTTATTCCAATTTCTTTGGTACGTTCTTTTACAGTAATTAGTAGAATGTTTCCAATAGCAATAACTCCTGCTAATATGGTTGCAATTCCTACAATTAAAGCTGTAAATTTTAATCCTTTTACAAATCCTGTAATTTTACCAAACATTTCTCCAAGATTTGCTGCCCCAAAAGCTCTTTCGTCTTCTGGATGCACATCATATCTTCTTTTTAGTAATGTTTTTGTTTTTTCTTCTATTGCTACAATATCTTCATCAGGATATCCTGCAATAACCATCCAACCGATTCTATTTCCTGTATTGAATACTTTTTTGAAAGTGGTAAATGGAATAAAAATTGAGTTGTCTCCTTCAAAGAAATCAGTATTATTTCTTTTGTAAACACCCACTACTTGAAAGTAGATATTACTAACTTTGATGTATTTTCCTATTGGATCGTCTCCTTTTTCAAATAATTCTTGTTCAATACGTTCTCCGATGACACATATTTTACGTTTTTCATCAATGTCTTTTTGATTTAAGAAACGGCCTTTACGAAGTCTCTTTTTTGATACTTTATCAATAATCGGATAGTCTCCAAATACTTTATAGTTTCCTGATTTTAGATTGTTAACAACTAATGGCGCGGCTCCTCCAAAAATCCCTTTTGCATTACGCGGTGCAACAAATTGCACACCTTCTATTTGATTTGCAATTCGATATGTATCGCTAATATCTAGACGAACACTACGGTTTCTGTTGTATCCACCATATGGTATTCCTGTTTGTTGTCCCCAGAGAAATATACTATTGGTAGCCATTCCTCTAAATGCTTCTTCAAAACCATTTTCCATTCCTTTGGCAGCACCTTGAAGTCCTATAAAAAGTAAGATTCCCCAAAATACACCTATGATGGTAATTGTAGTTCGTAGTTTATTTTTACGAATAGCTCCAAAAATTTCTTGCCAAGTATCTCTTGTAAATATAAATTTCATAGTTAGTTCTTGGTTTTTATTATTCGTCTCTTAGTGCTACAATTGGTTTTACTTTAGCTGCTCTTCGCGCAGGAATATATCCAGCAATTAATCCTGATAATATCAAAATAACTGTGGCAAAAATGATTGTTCCTTGACTTACGTTTGGATTGGTAATAAACCAGTCTTCAAGTTTTGTTCCCATGGAATTGAGGACAAAATTCCCAATAAGCAATCCTATGTATCCAAATATGAGTGTAATTACGATTGTTTCTTGAAGAATCATTCCAATTACAGCGCCAGGTTTTGCTCCTAATGCTTTTCGAATTCCGAGTTCTTTGGTACGCTCTTTTACAATATATACCATAATATTACTGATTCCGATAACACCTGCGAACAGCGTTCCGATTCCAATCCAGAGTACTATGATCTGCAATACATTTGCTATTTGTAAGTTTTGCTCTAAATCTTCAATAACACTTTCTACATAAATTCCATTTTGATCACTTGGTGCTATGTTGTGCTTATTTTTGAGTACTTGCTCTATTTCACTTGAAAGTCTTCTAGCTCCATTGGCGCCAATTGCCATATTATACGATAAGTTGATTTGATCAATTTTATCTGTATTCTTATAAATTAATTGGTTTGTTGTAACTGGCGTATAGATATTTCGTTCTTCTCTATCTCCTCCAGCATCACTAAATACACCTACAACTCGGTATACAATTTTATTGAGCGTAAAATATTTTCCAATAGCATTTTCATTTCCAAATAAATCTTTCTCAACTAAACGACCAATAACAGCTATTCTTGCATCATTTTGTATATCGTTATTATTTATATAGCGTCCTTTATCTATGATTGTTTTTTCTAGATATTGATGCTCTGGATGTACAGCTCTGACATTATAATTCCCGTATTCACTTTTGTACTTAACAATAACACCATCATATCGACGCGCAGTAATATATTCAATGCGACTTCCAAACTTTTCTTTTAAAAGTTCTAAGTCTTCATTTTTAAATTCGATACGTCTGTTTTCCTTGAATCCTTTGAATGGTTTTGTTGCAAATCCAGGATAAATGAAGATGGTATTTTGCGCATCATCTTGAAAAAATTCATAGAATGTATTTTTGAGTCCATTCCCCATTCCGAAAAGTATGGTAAATATCAAAATACCAAGCGTTACGGTAAAACCAGCCAAGAGCGTTCTTAACTTGTTTTTGTTTATGGTTTGGAATATTTCTCGCCAACGATCTAAATCAAACATATTGAGAAGCTCTTATTTGTTGTACTTCTTTATCTTGCTCTATCACACCATCTTTTAACATTACAATACGCTTTGTCATGTCTGCAATATCTGGCTCGTGTGTTACGACTAGTATTGTTTTTCCTTCGTCATTAATTCCCTGAAGAAAATCCATTACTTCATATGAAGTTTTTGTGTCTAAAGCTCCTGTTGGCTCATCGGCAAGTAATACCTTTGGTTCTGAAGCAAGTGCGCGTGCAATGGCTACACGTTGTTTTTGCCCTCCAGAAAGTTCACTTGGTAAGTGATGCGCCCAATCTGCCAAACCTACTTTTTCTAAATAGTATAATGCTTTTTCTTTTCTAACTTTTCTTGAAATTCCTTGATAATATAATGGCAATGCTACATTTTCTTGTGCATTTTTATAGTTGATCAAGTTGAATGATTGAAAGATGAATCCTAAGAATTTGTTACGATATATAGCCGCTTTCTTTTCACTTAGGTTTTTGATGGGAACATTATCAAGGTCGTATGAACCTTTATCTGCCTCATCGAGCATTCCAATAATGTTTAGGAGTGTAGATTTCCCTGAACCCGAAGAACCCATTATGGAAACAAATTCTCCTTCATTTATATCAAGATTGATTCCTTTTAGTACGTGAAGATGATTACTTCCCATACGGTAGGATTTATGCAAGTCCTTAATCTGAATCATAATTGGTTAGGTTATTAGTTTTTAACAATATTACATATTTGTATTTACAAGCATTATTAATATTGTGTTAATCTTATTTTGTAATAAGACTATCCAAGAATGATTTCGTTACAAAAAAATTATATTTTTTTTGTCTTCGGTTTTTTGTTGAAGGTTTTGTAGATAAAAAAACCTGTAATTGCCACTAAAATATATGGGATTGCCATAAGATATACAATTCCGTTATTGACACCTCTTGCCTGCGAAGGATCTGAATCTGATTCTAACACAGCTCTACACATAGCACATTGTGCTTCTAGCGACACAACACTTAGCAATAATATAATTAGGATGATATATTTTGTTTTCATTGCTTTGAAATTAGTAATATGGTGAAATCATTAGATAGACAATTACACCAGTTATAGCTACATACAACCAAACAGGAAAAGTAAGTTTTGCAATTTTTTTATGCTTATCAAATCGCTTTGCTAAGGCTTTCACATAGGTTATTAACACCAAAGGAATGATTGCTATACTTAGTACGATATGTGTTATAAGGATAAATAAGTATACTCCTTTTATAATTCCTTCACCTCCAAATTTTGTAGACTCAGAAGTCATATGATACGCCACATACATCCCTAAAAATGCTACTGAAAGTCCAATACATATTTTCATTAACGTTTCATGCAACTTGATTTTTTTGTTTTTAACAGCTACAACTGCTGCTATTAGCACAACTGCTGTAATTCCATTGATTGTTGCATAAATTGGTGGTAAAAACTTAAGTGGCTTTACACCTTCTAATTTTACTCCAAATAAAACAGCTACTACTAAAGGGATTGCTATTGATAAAATGATAATCCACTTTCTGTATTTTTTTTCAATATCGTTTGTCGCTTCCATAAGGCAGTCTTTATTCTTCTTCTAATAAATTTTTAATGTCTTCTTTTAACATTGCCACTTCTTTCGGGTCTGTTCCTTGGTAATATATTTTAGGATTTCCATGATTATCTTTACGTGAACGAATGAATCCGTTTTTATCTATTAGCGCAAAATATCCTTGATGTTCAAATCCTCCAGCCACATCAGGATTGATTCCTGCAAAAATATTAAATCCTGTATTTGAGAGATGGTGTATTTTTTCTATATCTCCCGTTAAAAAATGCCAGTTTAACGATTGTACACCGTATCGTTCTGCATATTGTTTTAATACTTTTGGTGTATCCGTTTTTGGATCAATTGTAAAGGAAGCTATCGCAAAATCATCTCTTTCATGAAATTCCTCATCCAGTGTTCGCATATTACTATTCATTACTGGACAAATCGTTGGACAAGTTGTAAAGAAAAATTCCATTACGGTTACTTTTCCTTTAAAATCAGCATTCGAAATTTCCAGACTGTCTTGATTTGTAAATAGAAACTCAGGAACACTTCGAGCTTTTCCATTAATTTTGAGGTAAAGTAGTTTTTTATTGCGCTCTTTACCTTGAATATTCATTCGGTCTTTTTCGACTATTGAATCTCCTTTTATTTTCTCCACGATTCTAGGAATAAAAATGATTCCAAAAACTAAAATGATGAAAGCAATTCCTATGTATGAATAATTTTTTTTCATGTTATTTTTCTTTTTTGTCAACTTCTATGACTTCTTTTCTTCGATCTTGCGATTGTGCATTTTTAGATTTCCCTCTGTATTCTTCGAATAGAATACGAATATCGTCTGTCATTTTTCCTGATAATTCCGATATAATGGTTGTGTTATAACCATATAACATATAAGGCTCAGCCTCTTCTCGCACTTCTACTTTAGATCTGTCATCAAAACGTCCGCGTAAGTTTTTGTCCTTGTCTATGATATATACATATTCTGAACTTGAATTGTTGTCTAATATTAAAGGAGAATCTAATCCTTCAAAGATTCTTTGCAACTCTCTTTCTTCTACTTCTAGGAAATTCCATGATTTTAGTTCGTCTGCAAAACGACTTATTTGAAACTTCAAATCTTTGATTTCTTCTTGTTGTCCTGGCGTTACCAACATTACCAATTGAAAATGTTTGAAACCACTAAAACGCTTGTATATTTTTTGATTTAAGTTTAAAACATTGATCTTTCTATCTTTTACATTACTTCCTAAAAAGCCAAGAATTGTAATTTTACGATCAAATTGAATCGTATCTTTACCTTCTAATGAATCATAATTTACAAGTTCAGACACATTCATTTTAATCACTGGAAGTGGCGTATAATTATGTGTAGTAAAAAGAAGGATTAAGACTATTGATACTGGCAACAAGAATAATATTGCTAAAATGATCTTCTTTCCCATGTGTTCTTTGTATTATTTTTTTATCCTGTAAAAAACAGTCGCACTATTTTCGGTTTAACTGAGTATACGAAACAATCTGTTTTACAGAATATTTAATGTTTGTCATTAGTCATTTCAAGACTACAAAACGCCTCATTTTTAATGACATATTTTACAATAATTTTGCGATTACAAAAATAAAAATCGATTCGCTATTTAACGCTATAATATTTCATTTTTTTACATTATCACGTGAATTAATTTTATAATTTTTCAATAGATTGAACTAAAATAGTTTCAAGAAACTTTTTCTCACGTGGCGACTCATTTTATTCATTTTTAAACATAAAAAAAGCGATACATTATTGCATCGCTTCTATTTATATTGTTTGTGTCATTTTAAAAATTCCACTTTATGTATCCGTTTGCTTTTACACCTTCGATGTATGTTCCTTCTTGTAATAAGATGAACATTAAGTAGCATATTAAGAAGATTCCTGTCCAAACAATAGCTCTTCTTAATGAACTCTTTTCATCGCGCAAGTGCATAAAGTCCCAAGCGATATAATATGCTTTAACTAAGGTTAAGATAATAAATATCCAGTTAAGATATTTCATCCCAATGAAATAGTTTTCAATAAGAAATGCTGGCTTTACAATACCTAATCCTACCTCAATAATCGTTACAATAGATAAGAAGATCAATACGCCCCAAATTTTTTGAACGTTTGATTTGAACTTTAACGTTCCTCTAAATATTGCTAATTTATGTGTGTTATCGTGTCCCATGATATTATGATGATGCTCTTACTTTTTAAAAAATTAAACTAGGTAGAAGAATGTAAATACGAATACCCAAACTAAATCGACAAAGTGCCAGTATAGTCCAACTTTCTCTACCATTTCATAATTATTCTTTCTTCTTTCGTATGTTCCTAAGATTACATTGAAGAAAATAATAACGTTGATTACTACTCCTGAGAATACGTGGAATCCGTGGAATCCTGTAATGAAGAAGAAGAAATCTGCGAATAATCTGTTTCCGTATTCATTGTGAATAAGGTTTGCTCCTTTTACATATACAATAGCATCTTTTAATGCTTTAACGGATTCTGCTCTAGTTAGCACACCTTTTTGGCCTGTTTGATCTGCATTTATATATTTACTTTCAAAACGTGCTGCCTTTGCTGCATCTGCAGGATCACCTGAAACTTTTAATCGCTCAATGTTTGGCATTAATTCCTGAGTTCTAACAGCTAAGTTTGGTTTTGCATTGAATCCAGTTACTACATCTTGAACAGAGTATGCTGGTAATGCTGGCTCAGATACAAACCAAAGACCTTTTCTACTTTCGTGTTGTACTCTTTCTTTGTGAGAAGCTGTTGTAAAGTCTTCTACAGAAACACGAAGATATTTATCATGTGTATCTTTATGCTTTGAATCTACAAATTGAAGAATTTGACCTCCTTTTGTTTCTAAAGCTCCGTAAGAACCTTTGATAAAGTTTGTCCACTCCCAAGCTTGAGATCCTAAGAAGATTGCTCCACCAATAATAGTAAGGAACATGTAAAAAGTTACTTTCTTCTTGTTCATGTGATGTCCAGCGTCTACGGCTAGTACCATAGTTACCGAAGAAGCAATTAATATAAACGTCATTAAGGCAACGAAATACATTGGATTGTCTCCGTGTGAACCTGGGAAGTGATTATACACTTCATCGGCTATCGGCCATGAATCAATGAATTTAAATCTTGAGAATCCGTATGCCGCTAAAAATCCTGAGAATGTTAGTGCATCAGATAAAATGAAGAACCACATCATCATTTTTCCATAGCTGGCGCCAAGCGGCTTATTTCCGCCTCCCCAAACTTTACCTTCTGTACCTGTATTTGAAACAGTAGCTTCCATAAAAAGTATACATTTTTAAAAAATTGTTCAAATTTACGTTTTTTTCTTATCTTAAGAAATATAAAAATAAAAACAAGAAGACCCACAGAATATCTAGGAAATGCCAGAACATTGCACCTAGTTCTAAACCAAGTGTTTGCCCTTGTTTATACTTTTGTTTAAAATGATTATAAATTACAACCAATAACACTAAAATACCAGCAGCTAAGTGCAGTAAATGTGTAACAACTACAATATACAAGAAAGAAGTTGTCACTGTACTTTCTTTTCCTGTAAAATAATAACCTGTCTCTATGATTTGGTTGAATCCTTCAAATTGTAAAATTACAAATATAATTCCCAATGCTAATGTAGTTAGCAAATACAACGTTGTACTAGAACGCTGTCCTTTTTGAATAGCAACTTTTGCTAAGTGAAAGGTAACACTACTAGCTATAATAGCTATGGTACTGTATAGAAATGCTATAGGCATTTCGAAAGTATCTAACCAATCTGGACGTTCTTGACTTACAATGTAAGCACTCGTTAATCCTGCAAACATCATAAACATACTTATCATTGCAAACAACAACATCATTTTCCTTGACCTTGCTCGCTTTTCTTGAAATGTTCCTTGCGTTAAATCCATAGTTTATTGTAAAAATTTATCAATAACGAATAATACTTGAATTAATGTTATATATCCTACGCTAGCTAACATTAATGCTTTCGCAGATTTATTATCCATGTTTCTGTATAATCGAATTCCATAGTATAACAATCCCATTCCTGTTAAGAATATTAATATTGCTGAGACTATTGACAATTTTAATTCACCCGTAAGTCCTGAAACTGGAAATATCGAAATTAAAATTAGCCAAACCGTGTACATTATTATTTGTAATGCAGTTGCTTTATTTTTTTTACCTGTTGGCAACATAAAGAAACCGCCTTTTTTGTAATCATCAAATAAGAACCAGCCAATTGCCCAGAAATGAGGGAATTGCCAAAAGAATTGTATCATAAATAGTATCCCTGGCTCAATTCCAAATTTTCCTGTCGCTGCAACCCATCCTAACATAAAAGGAATGGCTCCTGGCAAAGCACCCACAAATACCGCTAAAGGTGTAATTGTTTTTAATGGCGTATATACACATGTGTACAAGAAGATAGAAATTGCTCCAAACATCGCAGTTTTCGCATTGATTGTGTAGAGGATAGCAATTCCAGCAATCGTGAATAGTGAAGCAATGATGAAAGCTGTTGTAACAGACATACGACCTGAAGCTACAGGTCTATCTTTGGTTCGATCCATTTTTGCATCTAAATCCTTCTCAATAATTTGATTGAACGCATTGGAAGCTCCTACCATAAAGTAACCGCCCAATGCTAGCAATAACAATATTTTTATATTGAAACCTTCTGCGCCAACTGCCAATAAATATCCTGCTAAAGAGGAAAACACCACACTAAGTGCTAATCCAACTTTGGTAAGTTGTTTAAAGTCTTCAATTATTGAAGCTAATGTGTATGTTTTTTTAAGTGTATCCAATGCTGTTTTCATCAACCTTGCTAAATTCTTGCAAAGATAGAGTACAAATACATTGTACGCAATGATTTTCAAATAGTTTTATAGCTTTTCTAAATACTTATTGTTTTTCTATTTCTATCTTTGGAAAGGAAGCTTATTTTTTAACGACTATTGTCTAAAATAAAATCTTATGAAATTTATACAAATTACATTATCTCTTATTTTCTTTTTAGCTACCTCTAACGGTTTTGCTCAAAAAAAAGAAGTTCAAATTAAAGTAAATAAAGTAACAGATAATGTATATATGCTCATCGGACAAGGCGGAAATATTGCCATTTCCGTTGGAGAAGATGGTGTTTTTATGATTGATGATCAATTTGCTCATTTAACTCCAAAAATTTTAAAAGCTATTCAATCTGTTACAGATAAACCTGTAAAGTTTTTAATAAATACACATTGGCATGGTGATCATACAGGTGGAAATGAAAATATGCAACAAGAAGGCGCCGTTATTGTAGCTCATGAAAATGTAAGAAAACGCATGAGTATAGAACAGTTTAATAAAGATCGCAACAGAACAACTCCTGCTTCGCCAAAAGAAGCATTGCCCGTTGTTACATTTTCAAAAGATGTTTCTTTTCATTTTAATAGAGAAAGTATTTTTATTTTCCATGTACACGAAGCGCATACAGATGGTGACGCCATGGTATATTTTACAAAAAGTAACGTATTACACATGGGAGATACTTATTTTCAAGGAAAATATCCATTCATTGATTTAAATTCTGGCGGAAGCACACAAGGGTATATTGTAGCTATTAAAAAAGCTCTATTATTGATTAATGATGATACAAAAGTAATTCCCGGACACAGAAGCCTTTCTACAAAAGCTGAGTTGCAAGCATATGTAGAGATGCTTGAAGACATTGAAAAGAATATTATTACTGAAATCAGCGCAGGTAAATTGGAAGAAGAAGTGACAAAAAACACTTCTCTTACTAAAAAATATGATGATTTAGGTTACGGTGATTGGTTTATTTCCGGAGAAGTTTTAAGAAAAACTTTCTACAGAAGCTTACAAAAAGCCCAATAAATTTCTAAAGTTTATAATAATCACTCCCGCAATTACAAAAAACACACAGCCCAGTAGAAATACTGGGTATTCTTTTACCATGTAATTTGATCTTCTAGTCCTTTTGTAAACTGATAAGTCAAGTGATTTGTATCCTAAATAGATAAAAGGTATAATTAATAAAAAAACGAAAAACGGCTTAATCATTTTTACTAATAGGTTTGGGTATACAAGAAAGATATCTTGCTGGTTGGTTATAATTATCGAGGCTGTTTAACAAATTTATAAAAAAAAATGACATATTGCTGTTAAAAATCAAAATACCAGTTAAAAATATCTGTTCTTATTCCAAAGTTAATCCAAGTAGTATTTTCTTTAAAATCAACTAGCGTATTCGCATCAGGGTTGAAGCTTCTGTAAGTAAGGTTTGCAAAGATTTTTAGATTGGTTTTCGGATTGACAATATACCCAACATTTAAGTCTCCTATAAGTACATTTGTTTTGTTTCCTTGTAATAATTCAACACCTGTGTCACCAGTTCTATTATCATTGTCAATATAAATATTACTTCCGTAACTTGCATTATCTATTGCTGGGTCAAAATCCAATCCTCTTTGCCCATAGATAAGTTTTGCACTACCATACCATCTATTGCGATTGTAACGTGCAATTCCAATAACTTCTCGGAAGTTTGCGCCCCATAAGTGCGCTAATGACTGATTATTATGCCCGTAATTTGTTGCTACTATGTTGTGCGAATATGTGTATGGTCGAACTTGATTGTATTCAAATTGTAATAACAGATTCTTTACTTTAAAAGCATTGTAATACTTTGCGCCCAGCTGAAAACCATATTTGTTTTTCCAACTTTGATTTCCTGCCTTGATATCATTCAAAGAGAATTCATCTAAGATAAATTGCCCATAGAAATTCACGTTATCATTCCATTTGTATTTTGAACTCAACCCTACGATTGCATTTCCTGATCGTGAACCTGTAGAAAATTCTATAGCTCGGTAAAATATAACTGGATTTATATAGTTAAAGTCAAAACCACGATTGTTATCGTTTTTCCAAATTACAGATTCAAATAAACCTATATTTAGTTTTTTAGAAACATTCCAACTCAAGTAATGATTCGCAATGTATTTTGTTAGGAAAGCTCCATCTTCCGTTACTTCTGGACGTACATCACGCAACCACATCCAAGTATTTGTATATTTTATTTTCCAGAAAGAAGTATTTAATTTTAAAAACGGATATGGACTTGTTGCATCGCCTACAAATAATGAACGATATCCATCTCCTATAAAGTTTTTACCATGTCCTAATTGCACATTAAATGTTTTATTAGGCGCATATGAAATATACCCTTCCGCAACAGGATAATCATAAGAATCTTTTTTAAATTCTTTAGCAATACCACGACCAGGAATGATTGCTGGATTTCCTCCTGATGGTTTTATACTTTCCGCATATCTGTTAAAATAATCTGCAAACCGTCCTTGACTTTCAAATACTGTAGCTGAAAAATTCAATCCTTTTCCTAATCCTCCTTGTACCTGAACTCCTCTGGTATTGTTGTATGTATAATCAACTTCGCTATCTGTATTTTTACCGAGTTGTAAATCCAGAATAGGATCTAACACAAACCAATAATTTTTTCCTTTTACAGTCACTAAATGCTCATTCCATAGTTTTCGTCCAACCCAAGAAGAAGCTTCTCGTTTTAATTTTGTTTGCTGCGCATTGAAGTCGTAATAGTTTGAAACAGTATTGTATAAATACGGTTTTGACGCCGTATGACTGTTTGTTCCTACAAGGTTAATTTGGCGATCAAAATACGCATACATGTCATGAGAAAACGGAATATTTAAGTTGCTTTTATATAACTCGTCTTCATAAATTTCCAATTCATCATTGACTGTTTCGAACTCTGTCTTTGCCGCAGCTTCTAGTTCGTTTTCTTTTTCTTCGATTGTTTTCGGACTTTCTACAGCATTGATGTCTTCCAATGGAATTTTTAGCTTCATGGTAAATTGTACATAAGCTGGCTTACCACTATACATTGCTGGTGTAATTTTTGGAAGTAAACCAAAAACACGTTTCACCTCTTCTTTTAAGTCTTCATAAACAGCATCGACATACAATACTTTGAACGTACCTTCTTTTGTTACTTCAAACAAGACAACAAGATCTCCTGCATAGTTTTCTTTACTGACAACATCTGGCATTTTAAAGCTCTTGTTGACAAATGTTCGCAAGGTTGTATTGAAACAATTTTCAAGATCAGCAATGGCTACATTTTCACATTCAGTAAATACAGGATATTTTTCATAATCACTACTTGAAGTTTGACCTAGTACACATTGAAACACTAAGAAAGAAAGTAGATATATTGACGTTTTGAGTCGCTGCATATTTGAGGATTTATGAATGCGAAAGATACTATATTTTCATAAAAATTGACAGGTTCGTATTGTTTATGATGATAGAATTTTAAAAAAAAAAAATTATTTAGAGTTCTTTAAGAAATTTTTAGAAGCTTTTTTCGTTATCTACTCCTAAAAACAAGGAAATTATGCTCTTTTTATCTTAAAAAACTAAATATACGACGATAAAGTGCATTAATTGAACGTAATAAAAGCGCAGTACGTTAGTTTTTCGTACTTTTGTAACATACTTTCTGATTAAATGACCTTTGTAAGTCTTGGTAACATTTACAAAAGGCTTTAAGTTGACATTTTTCATAATAATCGGTTTTAATGTTAATGTAATGATATGTCACAGAAAGTATACCTAAAAAACCGAGTGAATAACTCGGTTTTCCTTTTTTTATATATCATGTTTCTCTTAGAACTTAGTCTACTCTAAAAATGATAGGCAGCGTATATTTTACTTTTACATTTTTACGATCTTGCTTCCCTGGTATCATTTTAGGTAATGAACGTACTACTCGTTCTGCTTCTTTTTGCAATTTTGGATGCGGAGCTCTTGCCTGAATTCCAGTAACATTTCCGTTTTCATCGATCACGAATAATATATTGATTCGTTTTACACCTTCATCTAAACCAACATCGGAAGCAATTCCTGTATTGAATTTTCTGTTTATGTGTTTTCGAATTTTATCAGACATACATTTTTTTTGCTTATTCTTGTCTTTGTACTTTTCACAACCTGGAAAGATTGGTGCATTTTCAACAAAATCAATAGGAATTTCTATATTTTTATTTTCTTCAGCACCTTCATCAATGACCGCAACTGCATTGGGATCAAACTTATCTGTAACTTCTACAGGATCAGCAGATGTTTTTAAAACTTCATCTTTAATTTTAAGATCATCATCAATAGCTTTTATTTCATTTGCAATTACTATTGGTTTATGAATAGGTTCAGGTTTTAATTCTTCTACTTCAATCACTTCTTCTGTGATTATAGGTATGTAATAAGTATCATCTTCTATGATAGTTATAGCATCCGCTAATGCTACTTCTTTTGAGATTTGAACTTGAAATACTGTATATACAATGAATAAACTTAGCGCAAGACTAACTGAGAATCGTAAGAATGGACTTTTTTGAATTTTTAAATCATCCTTTTGGGTAAGGTAATTTTGCTGCATACTATTTGCGTCCACACTTTTTGTGTAATTGGTATTTTTCATAATAATCGGCTTTAATGTTAATGTAATGATATGTCGCAGAAAGCATACTTAAAAACCGAGCAGGTAACTCGGTTTATTTTTTTAGTATGCTATTATGTTTCTTCAAGTGATTAGTCAACTCTGAAGATAATAGGTAATGTATATTTTACCTTTACATTTTGATTTCTTTGCTTACCAGGAATCATTTTAGGTAATAAACGTACTACACGCTCTGCTTCTTTTTGAAGTTTTGGATGCGGAGCTCTTGCTTGAATTCCAGTAACATTTCCGTTTTCATCGATCATGAATAATACATTGATTCGCTTTACACCTTCATCTAATCCAACATCGGAAGCAATTCCTGTATTGAATTTTCTGTTTACATGTTTTTGAATCTTATCAGACATACATTTTTTTTGCTTGTTCTTATCTTTGTACTTTTCACAACCTGGAAAGATTGGCGCATCTTCAATAAAAGCAAAAGGAACTTCTTCGATAGGCTCATCATCATCCATAACATCAATATCACCCGTATTTACAACTGGTTGCGTTACTTTTACAGGCTCTGTTGAAGTTATTAATACAGTTTCTTTTAATTCCTTATGATCGTTATCAACTTCCTTAATTTTATCAATAATAAGTGTTTGTTTCACAACTGGCTCTGGATCTAATTCTTTCACCACAACTACTTCTTCTTGAAAAACAGGAACATATGTTTCGATATCTTCAATAACTTCTACAACATCTGTAGTTGGTTCAGCTTCTGTTGTTGTTTGAATTTGAAATACCGTGTATACAATGAATAAACTCAGTGCGAGACTCACCGAGAATCTTAATAATGGATTTCTTTGAACTTTAAGATCGTTCTTTTTTGCAAGGTGACTTTCTTGTACACCATTTGCATTCACATTTTTTGTGTGATTTACATTTTTCATATTAATCGGTTTTAATGTTAATGTTCTGTTAACCTCACAAGAAACGTACCAAAAAAGAAAGCCTGAGTAAATTACTCAGGCTTTCTTTTATATTTTTATGTTTTCTAGCTTACTGCACTTTGAAAACAATTGGTAACGTATAGTTTACACCTACTGGCTTACCTCTTTGTTTTCCTGGCTTCATTTTAGGAAGACTTCTAATTACTTTTTCAGCTTCTTTTGCTAATCTTGGGTGTGGTGCTCTTGAACGCACATCTGTAATATTTCCTGATCTATCGATTTTAAATACTACGAATATTTTTTGTACACCTTCTAAATCTAAATCAGAAGCTAATTCTGTATTAAACTTTCTATTAACGTGCTTTTGTACTTTTTCAGACATACACTTTTTTCTTTCTTTTTTACTGCTGTATTTTTCACAACCAGGAAAGATTGGTGCATCTTCAATTACTGAGAATGGTACATCTTCAATAACTTCTTCTTCTTCTTCAATTTCAACAGTTTCTACTTCTTGAATTACTTCTTCTTCAGAAGTTTCCGTAGATTCTATTACTGTTTCTTCCACTTCTTCTTCATCTTCTACAACTTCGATTATTTCCGGAGCTGGTGGCGGTGGCGGTGGTGGCGGTTGTTGTAACTGTTGCGTGATGATCATTTCTTCATCATCGTCTTCAATCATGTCAACTACCTCTTCTTTTGTCACTTCATCGTAAGCTGTCCACTCCATACCTTGCCAGATAAGAAATGTCACTAATGCTAAACCTAAGGCTAGATAGAAAAAGCTATTTTTCCTTAAATCAACATCTGGATTCTTTTTTGCTTCCATAATAATATAGTTTTAATGGTTGCTAATTTAATTATTTATTAGCAAAAAAAACAATTAATTCTGTGTTTTTAACTTTCTATTGTTTGCAATTAACCACTTTAATACAATAACTGCAAGTATTGTACCAAGTGTGTTTGCGATTACATCTTCCAAATCTCCTTGTCTGTTTTCAACTAAAGTAGCCTGCATTATTTCAATACAGATACCATAAATGATTGCAAAAATAGCACTTAATACCAATGCATTTTTCTTTAAAAATGTTGTAGCAAAACCTTTTGAAAAGGCAAAGAACCAAACAATTGTAAAGAGAAAATATACAAATCCGTGAACCAATTTATCTGCAAAGGAAATTCCTATTTTAGGTGCATCCTTTAGCGATATTAAACTAATAATTGTAATAAAAATAGTCCATGCAATTGCGGAGATGGAAAATAAATATTTACGCACCAACTACTTCTTTGTATGCTTCGTCAGTTAGTAATCCTTCTATTTGAGATTCATCAGAGATTTTAATTTTAATCATCCAACCTTCTCCATAAGGATCTTTGTTTACTAATTCTGGCTCGTCTTCAAGTTTTTCGTTTAACTCGATTACTTCTCCAGATAATGGCATAAATAAGTCAGATACTGTTTTTACTGCTTCTACAGTTCCAAAAACCTCATCTTTATCAACTTCTTCATCTAAAGTTTCAACATCAACATATACAATATCACCTAATTCTCCTTGAGCAAAGTCAGTAATTCCAACGGTAGCAATATCACCATCAATTTTTACCCATTCGTGGTCTTTTGTATATTTTAAGTCTGCTGGTATGTTCATTTTATGTGTGTTATTTAGTGTTATAGTCTGAGCAAATGTAATTCTTTCTCTTTAAGTTTTCAACCTGTAGTATTGTTAATTTCCAAAATTGTATCGAAGCGTAATTCCAGATCGAATTGTTGTTTGTGGAAATGCTGTTGAAACCGCAAATTCTGAGAAAGTATGATCATAGTAAAATAAAGCTGTTAAGTTTCTACTTAACGCATAGTCTGCTGTAAATTTTAACGACCATAATGTTTGTCCTGCAGTTACCTGATTATTGAATAAATCTAAGCTTCTGATGATTGTTATGTTATCTCTAAGAGATAAATCTGCTTTTAAGTTTAAATCTCCTTTTAACGTTGTTTTCTTTCCTGCAATTCGTGTATCAATTCGAACATCTTTGAAACGATATCCTAATCCTACGATGTATTCGTTTCCAGAAACTTCTGTAAGTAAGTTATTATCAAAACTTAATGATAATGCACGATCACGTTTTACTTCCGCTAAAACTTTAATTGAGTTTTTCATTTCAAAATCAATTCTAATTAACGGATTGAATTGTTCCACTAAGTTGATATTAGAAAAGATATTTTGATTGTGGAAGTTTCCTCCTTGATCTTTGTTTGATTCTGCAAATGGATTGGCAGCATCAAAATCTAAGTTGTTTCTAAACGAGTTAATCGTATAACTTGAACGATATCCATGCGATAATGAGAAACGCTTGAAACGCTTCTTAAACCATTTTAATCGCATTAAACCAGTATATTTTACTGTCCAGTTTGGAATTGGCACATCTCTAAATGCGCCTAACTTGATGTCGTTAGCATCTTTTCCTGTGTACGCAGCTAAAAACGCCGGAAGTAATACCGCCTGATTCGTTTTTCCATATCCGTCAGGGAAACCATCACCGTCTGTATCTGTTAATGGTTGTCCGTTAGCAATTGCCAAACGACGTGCAATGATTTGTCTGTTTTCTTCAAAATCTTCGAAGGTTACCGATTGGTTTTCATCGCTTTGTTTAAATGCTGTTTTTATCAATAGCGTAGAAATTCCGAAGTTTCCAAAGGTATTTCCTGCGCCATTTGGCGATAATGATATGTATTCACCGTTTTGTACATTGAATTGCTCCGAGAAGTTTTCTGAATAGTTACGATTTGCAACCACATCAATTTTTAAATCTCTAAGCGGCTCTACCATTGCCGTAATATCTAAGTTTTTATTATGTACTTGTGTAAATTGCTGGTTAAACTCTGTGAATTCTGTCAAATATCCTCTTCTTGCGGCTTCATATCGAACATCTGCTTGACTACCAAATACGAATCCAACAGAAGGCTTTAGAGTTCCAATAAATCCAATAGATGGAGTATATCCAGGTAATACTTTACCGTTGTTTTCAGAGTAACTTACATTGATTCGTTTTACACTTCCAAAAATATCAACAACTGTATTGAAGATTTTTGTTCCAACACTTGCTTTATTAGACGTTTTCTTCTTCCCTTTATCTGCAGTTCCATCTGTAGGAACTCCTGGTCTTTTAGAACTACTACGCAAGTTTGTTTTTCTATTTCCTTTACGCTTTCTCACAAAACCTAAGTATTTATAGAATTTTGTCATATCTAAAGACGCATTTATATTATGCGTGTTTGCGTTTTGAATCGTATTTAAACGTTCTCCTGCCACTTCTTGCAATACATCCGAACCACGTTGCCAATTAAAGTCTCCCGTATAACTATAAGTTGCATCAAGGAAACTAAAAGTTGGTATTTTATTTAGCGGTAAATCGTATGTTAATTGCAATGATTGTGTATGTGTGTTTGGATCTCCAATATCCCAGAATCCATCCCAAATTCCAAAGTCAACATCAATGTCTCCATTTTCATCAAAGTAATTGTTGACAATATTATTATTCGCTGCTGTAAAGTTGAAACGCAGTGAGTTTGTTAGGTTATAGTTGATTGCATATGACCAATCAAACAAGAAATTACGTTGTTGTAAACGCGGTAAGTTTTCCGCTTGCGCATCTGGCAATAATGGATCTCTATAAATTTGATCATTGAAACTTCTTGTAATGTTAGAGTTTAATGAAATACTAGTTGGTAACGGATTGAAGTTAAAGTCTTTTAACCATTTCCAGTATCTTCCAGTAAATAATGAATCGTTCTTTTTGAAAGGTTCTATTGATTTTGGCTGAAAGTTAAAGTTATAATCTAATCCTGCACGTACATTTTGATCACGTAACGATTTGATTTCGTAGTCGTGATGTTCTGTTTCGTTGTATGAATAAGATAATGTAATGTTTTCTACATCATAGAAACGTGCTTTTTGTTCTGCTCCACGTTCTTTACGAACTCCAATAAAGTTGATACTTTTTCGCTTCGTATAATCGATTGCTTCTTCTGTAATCCTATCTTTTTCAGCTTCTGTTGCAGCTAAATCCAATCGGTCTTCTAAACGAATATCTTGATAGAATGGATCAAATTCTGGCGTAATAATTTCTTCACCTATACTATAGTTAAATGGAATTTTGATTCCCCATTTTTTCGGAAGTAATTGTCCAAGGCTAATATTCGTTACTACATCATATTGCTTTACATCTTCTCTACTTCTTTCGTTCGGAGATTGTTCAATATTTCCAAAACCAACTGTACTAATTCTTCCTGATGCAGAAACTGTTGCAAAGTCTGCTAAGTTTGCATCTAATGAACCTACAGCTGCCCAACCTCCACGGTTTTCTAATTCTGCCAAACGTAATTCGTTAAACCAAAATTCACCACAGAGTGGAATTCCGCCAATAGGCGTATCTGTAGCATCCAAGCCATCAGCAGTAGCATTTTTGATACCAACCATTAAAGAACGAACTCTACCAATTGTCGGGTTACCAATAATAGCAATACGCATACGTTCGTCTGAAGCATAATCAGCAAATTGGTTTACAATTGGATCTGCATTTTCATTATAATAAGCAACTTCTGTCGCACCTGTTGCATTGTTAAAGTTTGCGGCTTTTATTCGTGTTAATAGTGCTAATGGAATATCAAATTCATTCTTCCAAACATCTTCCGCAGAAGATTCATCATTTAATGTTACGTTTAATGGTATTTCAACTTGATAATAGTTTTGCGTAAAGTCATTACCAAATCGCAAGAAAGCAACTGCTTGTTGATCTCCGAGTTGCTGCGTTTGACCCGCTAATGACTCAGCATGGACAAACATTTTTAAGTTTTTATATTGTCGTAAATCAATGTCTATGTTTTTGAATACACCACGCGAATCTCCCGATTCTAAGTTACATATTGACATTGCTAATGATTGTTCATTTTGACGAATCACCGTATTATTATTATTCAATTGCTCACGTACAACTCCTGGTGGCACTACATATCCAATTGGATCTTTGTTTGCATTTTCTTCAATGTTTACAGTATTTACATCAAACTGCGTGTTTGCATCCGCTCCATCTTGTGGATCATCTTCGTTATCTTGTAAAGTAAGATTGTAACGTCTCCAATCTCCACGAATTAAGTCTAATGTAGCAAAACGCAATACTGTTGGCTCACTAAATCCTGTCATATACATACGCACAAAACGAATAGAACGTAAGTCATTTAAAGGAATTTTTTCGTCTGGCGTTACGGTTGCATCAGGTGATTTGTGGAAGTCTGAGATTGGAATTTTGAATTGAATCCAACGTGCATTTACAGTTCCTCCATTTGGAGCTTCTAAGTTTTGTACATCACGAACATCTGTAATGTATGTTTCTGACGCCGTATCTAAACCAGATCTTAATGGAATTCTAAACTGATAGTAGTTATCAATCGTATTCATTGTTTGATCTCGGTTGATATCTTCCACATCAGGAACTGTTGTAGAACCTCTGTTAGTATCAGTTACTGCAATTGGAGAGTTTCCTTGCGTACCATTGTAGTTTTTATAACGATTTAATACATCTCCATCTGCATTTAAGAAGTACTGATAGTTATCTCCTGCAGGATCGGCTTCTGCAGCATAGTTTGTATATTTTGCTCCTTCTTCATCATCTGCCAAACCATCTAATCCAACATCTTGTACTTGTCTGTTTGCATCTTCTGAGTCAAACGCATATACTAATGATTGTGTTTGCGGCACTTCTCCCCAAGCAGTTTGTGTAACCAATGGGTTTACAGCATCTGCTTCTGGCAAACCATTTTCGTATTGCTTACGACCATCTTTAAGGATATCTTCAGAAATATTTCCAATGTTTAATACCAATTCTCCTGATCCAGCGGTATTGGTTGTTCCATCTTCATTGAAGAAAGGATCTAACACCCAAAATTGAATATATTCAACATTTGCTTGTTCAAAGTTTGTAGTAGTTACTGGACGCATAATTCCTCCCCAACTGTCTTGATCTGGTTGCGCAACAAAATTTGGATTGTTGTTATACGGACCTCTTTCGTTTGGATAATATGCTAAATCTAAAGTAGTTTGTATCGTTGTTTGCCCTCGAGCAATATCTGTTTGTGGAAATATTTCATCTACAAATATTCTACGTGTTTCATTTGTAGAAACATCATCATCACTAATACCGCCTGGCGCTTGATTTCCATAAAATATTGGATCAATTGTATACCAAGCTAATTTTGCTCTATTAAAACCATATTGCAATTGGTCGTTTCCAAATTCTCCACCTAAGTTATCACCTAATGTATTTCCTGGCGTTCCTGGTGCACTCGCTAAAAACCAACCTAATGGTGATTTGATATCGATTGCAGACTGCGCACCTTCAAAATCATCAACATATGCTGTTGCTTCTCCTTCAAAATCTGCATTTTTTGGACTTCCAGGAAGTAAATACGCAAATTCTCCACGAATGGAAACATTTGAAGCTACATCTGTATCTACGTTTGGTAATTTGTTTACCAATCGTGTTAAGAAAGGAACTTCTGTTGAGTAGTTTCCGTTAAACCCAAAGATTGAATTGTTTACAGGTTCAGCACCGTAGTTTGCTTTTTGTGTAATTGGTCGCTCATTTAAGTTTAAATAAGTTGCTCCAATTAAGAAATCTTTACTAAACTGATGTTCAACATTAATCCCTGTGAATCTTTTGTTTTGCTGACCAAATAGTGAGTTATTTTCTACCGAAACATCAATTGGTGTGTTTGATGCTTTTAATGCTTCATCTAAGATTTGCACACGTCCTAATTGGTAGTTTACAGTATAGTCTATTCCTTCTTGTAAAACACGTCCACCAGCAGTTACTACTACAGAACCTCTTGGAACATTGAATGCTCCTAATGGAATTCCGTCTCCACCTTGTGATTTGTAACGTCCTTTTAACTGAAATTTATTTAGTTCTGCATCATCTAACGCACCTGCTTTTGTTTCTGTATACATTGATCGATATACATATCGCGATTGATTGGCATTGTAATTGGCAGGTATGTCATAATTTTCTGAAGCAGCGTTTCTTAATTTCTCAAATAAGAATTCCCCAAAAGGTTCAACGGTTGTGAATATGATTCGCCCAAATTCCTGATCGACAGTAAGTCCAGGATAATAATCAAAGAAACCATCTCCACCAGCTTGTGGATTCTGATAAATATCTAATCGATCTAAATTAAATACTTTTAAGAGTATTTCATCCGCTACATCTGCTGGTAATGCAGGTCCGCCATCTACAGCTGTAATATAGTTTACAGGAGAAGGATCAGTATATAAGATATTTAATCTAAAGTCATCTGGACTTAGTTGATATGCATCTGTAGAGTAGATGTTTTTCATCATTAAGTCCCAAATTGGATCATTTACTTCCGTGATGGCACTTTTTAATAATTTTACTACTAAGTTTTGATTTTCTATTTGTGTTGGATTTCCATCCGTATCTGTGTTTGTTACCTGCGTTGCGTCAATTCCTCCATTGGCAAATTCACCAACTTGAAACACTTGACCGTTTGCCGTATATTGAAAAGCTACAGCCAATACTTCATCATTACTCAAACGCTGATTTAAGGAAATGTACCCTAATTTAGTATGTACTTTATATTCGTTTTCGTTTAGTTTTCGAGCGTTTTCAAGATATACATAATCAAACCCTTGTTGTACGTTTCCAGAAAGTGCTCCAAATCCTTGTTGAATCGTTGCAATATCTCTAATATCATCTGTTAAAACAGAACCTGTACCGATTAATTCTGGGTTATAGTCGTTGTTTTCGTTGTCTGGAAATTGATCTGGATTCGCAGAGTTAAAGAATGTTGCTTCTCCTGGAAATGGTGAATATTGATTCACCTTCGTTCTATCAGGATTAGCTTCTCCTAAATCTTGTAAACCTACAATATTACGCACATTGTTGGTTTGTGCCGAACGGTTCGTTACCCAAACTTCTACTCTTGTAATTTCTACTGGAGTATTCACAAATGGATAATTTGCTAAAGCTGTATCGTAACGATCTCTAAAGTATTGTGACAGGAAGAAGTGACGATCTTCATCATAATCTAATGCAAATAGCGCAAATTCTTCAATTGTCCCTCCACCTTGCGCTGTAATGGTTCTTGTTTGCGAACGTTGTTCTGAGAAAACTCCTGTAATACGAGTATTTCCAAATTGCAATTCTGTTTTTACTCCAAATAGGCTTTGTGCTCCAGTGATTAACGAACTGTTTAACGGCATACTCACGTTACCTACTTCTATTTTTTGAAGGATATCGTCTTCTGTTGGCGTATATTCTAATTTGATTTGATTTTGGAAGTCAAATGTAGACTCAGTGTCATAATTAGCATTAATCTTTAATCGCTCTCCTACTTTACCTAGTAAACTTAAACTAATTCGCTGATCGAAGTCAAAACTTAAGTTACTTCGGTTTCTTGGTGATAATGCTGGATTGTCATTTTTTTGAAAACGAATTCCTAAGTCCATTGCTACCGAACCTTGCGGAATTACTTCAATGGTGTTTCCTCCAAATATACTTTCAAAGAAATTTGAATTGACATAAAATTTTGGCAATAGGTTTTTCTGTGCATCTTCCGAACCATCTTTTTTACCAGAAATAGCATTAAGTTTTTCTTTGAAATAATCTTTCATGCTTTCTTTTAACAATAACTCACGATATTGTTTTGGCGTTAAGATTAACGGATATCGAATATCATAGTTCCCAACTGTTTCTGTGTAGATGTAACGATCTATTTTTGGATCGTAGGTATATTTTGAGATAATACTAGAAGGATCTTTTAATTTTATTTTCCCAATAGCATAACCTGTTTGTGATTCATTTGGATCTGTCGGTTCGGTTTCTTGTGCCGAGAGTATGATGGTAAATAACAAAGTGAATACGACAAGCGTATTTTTGCAATATTTTGTTATTAGGTTGGTAATATTTTTCAAAGTAACTATAAGTTTTTTAATGCCATTTTGATCAATTCTTCTACACTTCCGTCTGGCATTTCTTTAATTATTTTATCGAGGATTCTTTCAGATTGCTTTCTTGTGTAACCTAATACTTCCAAAGCAGATAACGTTTCTTCTTTGTTTGTATTGTTCGGAGACATTGAAACTTCTTCAAGATCGTATAATTTTAAGACTTTATCTTTTAATTCGATGATAACTCGCTGTGCTGTTTTAGCTCCAATTCCTTTTACGCCCTGAATGGTAGGAACGTCACCTGAGCCAATTGCTTCACATATTTGTTCGGATGTTAAGGAAGATAACATAGTACGAGCCGTACTTGTTCCAATTCCAGAAACTGAGATTAATAAACGGAACACAGCACGTTCTGATTTTTGAAAAAAACCATATAATGTCTGCGCATCTTCTCGAACATGAAGGTGTGTAAATAATTTTATATTTTCTTGATTCGGGATTTGCGAATACGTAGTTAGAGAGATGTTGATGAAATATCCAACTCCATTACAATCAATCACTACATCTGTTGGATTTTTCTCTACGAGCTTCCCTTTTATATGAGTAATCATTTATTAGTTGCTAGTTAAAGTCCCAAATGTAATAAATTTATTCACATTTACTTACCCATTTACGGCTTTAATATACTAATAAGGTATACTTCTTTACTATAATTCCTCTTTTCGTTGTTGCCACTTTTCTTTTTCTTGAGCATCAACCACTGCTACAGCCGCCATATTAATCATCTCATCTACACTAGCACCAAGTTGTAATATGTGGACTGGCTTACTCATTCCTAGCATAATTGGTCCAATAGAATCTGCTTTATTTAGCTCTTTCATAAGCTTATAAGTAATGTTTGCAGCATCTAAGTTTGGAAAAACCAACGTATTTACTTCTTTTCCTGCTAGTTTTGAGAACGGAAATTTTTCCGAAAGCATGCTTCTGTTTAAAGCAAAATCGGACTGCACTGCACCATCGGCATTGATATCTGGGTAGTATCTGTGAAGATATTCGACAGCTTCACTTACTTTTTTAGCGTTTTCATGATCTGACGAACCAAAGTTTGAGTACGACAACATAGCAATATTTGGTTCTAGTCCAAACATTTTGACTGTCAACGCTGTCATTTGAGCAATTTTTGCCAATTCTCGCGCAGACGGATCAATGTTTATTGAAGTATCTGACAAGAACATTGGTCCACGCTCAGTGATCATTAAGTTTGTTGTCGCTACTTTTTTCACACCTTTTGCTGTTCCTATGAGTTCTAACATTGGTTTTACAACCGTTGGGTAACTTCTGGAATACCCAGAGATTAATCCGTCAGCATAACCATCATTTACCAACATTGCTGCAAAATAGTTACGTTCTCGCATTTTCTTTTGTGCATCAATTTGTGTTACTCCTTTGCGTTTTCTGGTTTCCCAATAGATTTTAGCAAATTTTTCACGTCTTTCCGCTTGCTCATCACTTTTAGGATCAATAATTTCTACATCTCCGTAAAATTCTAATTCATCTCTTAATTGGTGAATTACTTTTTCGCTTCCTAAAAGAATTGGAATTGCTATTCCTTCGTCATACACATATTGAGCAGCTTTCATTACATCTAAATGATCAGCTTCAGAGAATACAATTCGCTTCGGATTTGTCCTGGCTCTTTTGTGTAATAATCGAATAATTTTATTGTCAGCTCCTAACCTATGGAGCAATTCATCTTCGTAACGTGCCCAATCTTCAATTGGTTCAGTAGCTACACCTGATTCCATTGCAGCTTTTGCAATTGCTGGTGGTATTTTTGCTATAAGTCTTGGATCAAATGGCTTTGGAATGATATAATCTTTTCCGAAGTTGAGTTTTGTTTCTCCGTAAGCAATATTTACTTGTTCTGGAACTGGCTCTTTTGCTAAAGCTGCAAGTGCTTTTACAGCAGCCATTTTCATAGCTTCATTGATTTTAGTTGCACGAACATCTAATGCACCGCGAAATATAAATGGAAAACCAAGTACGTTGTTTACCTGATTTGGATGATCTGATCTACCTGTTGCCATGATAATATCTTCTCTTGAAGCAATGGCTTCATCGTATGATATTTCTGGTGTTGGATTTGCCATTGCAAATACAATTGGGTTATTTGCCATAGAACGAATCATATCTTGCGAGACAATATTCCCTACAGAAAGCCCTAAAAATACATCTGCATTTTTCATTGCATCTGCTAGAGAATCATAATGTTTTGCTGTTCTGAAATGCGCTTGCATTGGCGATAAGTCGGTTCGATTTTTATGGAGTAATCCATCTACATCAAACATCGCAATATTTTCCAGTTTCGCGCCTAGTGACACATATAAATTCATACAAGAAATTGCTGCAGAACCTGCTCCAGATACTACAAAGCGAACTTCTTCTATGTTTTTTTCTGCTAATTCTAATGCATTAAGCAAAGCTGCAGACGAAATAATGGCTGTTCCATGCTGATCGTCGTGCATTACAGGAATATCTAATTCTTCTATGAGTCTACGCTCAATTTCAAATGCTTCTGGAGCTGCAATATCTTCTAGATTGATACCTCCAAAAGTTGGCGCTATGTTTTTGACTGTTTCAATAAATTGATCAACATCTTTTGTATCAACCTCTATATCAAACACATCAATATCTGCAAATATTTTAAAGAGCAATCCTTTCCCTTCCATTACAGGTTTTGAAGCTTCTGGACCAATATCACCTAAACCTAGTACTGCCGTACCGTTTGATATTACAGCTACTAAGTTTCCTTTTGTAGTGTATTTATAAACGTTCTTTTTGTCTTTTTTTATTTCTAAACAAGGTTCTGCAACACCAGGTGAATAGGCTAATGATAAATCACGTTGAGTAGAATATCTTTTAGTAGGAACTACTTTTATTTTACCAGGTTCTGGTTTTGCATGATATACAAGAGCTTCTCTCCTTTTACGTTCTGTATTACTCATATGGAATAGGTTTCATCGCCTTAGCTTCTTAAGCAATTGTAGGCAATATGAATTTGCAAATTTAAATGTCTGAGGTTAAAGGAAAAAATATAATGTACTTTCTTTCTATTTATTTAACGTATCGCTTTTTAAAACTTCATTTTCTTTTGGGAATTATTCTGTTTTCATAAACCATCAATAGCTTTTATTTGTTAGCAACCTATTAATCAACAACTTTGAGATATTATTAATTTCAAACAAGTATGTTATGACCA
This sequence comes from Kordia sp., assembly GCF_965224175.1. GTDB lineage: Bacteria > Bacteroidota > Bacteroidia > Flavobacteriales > Flavobacteriaceae > Kordia. Next base: position 4,075,786 of record NZ_OZ245041.1, on the reverse strand, counting down.
AAAAAAACACAAAGAAACCTCCATGGCACAGGTTAAATTTCAACCGAATTGCTTTCAAAAACACATTCTTTTTAATCGCACAAAAATCAATTTAAAACATTTATTCATGAAAAAAATATCATTATTCGCAATTACTTGTTGCTTTTGTTTGTTTACAACAGCTTTTGTAATTGCACAAACTGACACAACTTCGTATGGTCAAAATGCTGGAACCAACGGAGACCGAAATTCTAATTTCGGATATACTGCTGGCAATACACAAACTACTGCTGGAGACGACAATACTTATGTTGGCTCAAGAGCAGCTCGATTAGCTTTTGGAGATTTTAATACTTCCGCAGGAGCATATTCAGCATATTACATGCAAAGTGGCTCTAGAAATAGTTTTTTAGGTACGACTGCAGGTTTTAGAAATATTTCTGGGAACGATAATTTATATATGGGTTTTGCTGCTGGATATTCTAATGAAAAATCGAACAATGTGATGATCGGTGATGGCGCAGGTTCTAATAATAACGGCACACGAAATGTATTTATTGGTCATACTGCTGGAGCGAATGAGAGCGGAAACGATAAGTTATATATAGATAATAGCAACACAGCCACACCTTTGATTTATGGGGATTTTTCGACAAAGAAAGTTGGTATTAACACAAATAAATTAATTAATCAGTTGGGAAGTGCAGACTTATCTGCCTATAGCTTGTATGTAAAAGGTGGAATTTTAACCGAAGAAGTACATGTACAAACAGGTTGGGCAGATTATGTTTTTGAGAAAGACTATCACTTATTATCTATTGAAAAGGTAGCAGATTTTATTGAAAAGAATGGTCATTTACCAAATATTCCTTCTGCAAAAGCAGTAGAAACCGATGGTATTGAACTTGGTGATATCACAAAGAGACAACAAGAAAAGATTGAAGAAATAATGTTGTATGTGATTGAAATTCAGAAAGAGATTGACACTATTAATAGAGAATTAGAAACAAATAAGTAAAACCATGAAAAACACTATATATATTTTAATAACTGTGAGTTTATATTTTTTAACAACATATAACTGTCAAGCACAATTTGATCCTGTTGATTATGACTTATACATCCAAAATGACGTTTATGCAGACCAATTCGATACCGCAGCAACTGTAGGAAATCTTATTGCAGTGAACACTATTTTCTCAGAAGGAGTTGCGAATTATTATGCAACAGGAACAACCTTGAAAGAAGGGTTCACAGTAGAAAAGGGCGGCACTTTATTTCTTTCGATTCCTATTACTGGAAAGAAAAAAACAAATACACAATTGTTTACTACTAAAGATACAAACTTCACACTCTATCCTAATCCAACAACACGCGCTCTAACTATTACATTAAAGACAGGTGTTTGGAATTCAGATGTTCGCGCAGAGGTGTATACTTTAAACTCTTCTACAATGGTATATTCTGAAGAAATTCAACAAAAAAATGCTTCAAAAGCCACATTAAACGTTTCTTCTTTACCAAAAGGAATCTACGTTTTAAAAGTGTATGAGAAGAAAGGAAGCAAATCATTTGTACAAAAGTTCATTAAAAATTGATTCACACTTCTGCACAAGAAACAGATTTGAGTAAAGAAATCTGTAAAATTTTAGGCGAAACCTGAAAAGCCTCATTAAAAGAGTAAGGAACAAATTTTAAACATCATGAAATTTTTATATAAAAAAAATAGCCTTTACACGCTGTTTTGCATTTTGAGCATCCTGAGTACTTCAAGCATGACTGCACAAACATCAACCGCTTTTGGAGCACTAACATATCCTGTTGGAGGAAACAATTCTTATTTTGGCTATGCGATACAGACAAGCAGCGGAAATAATAATGTTGCTATGGGACATCGCGTTGGAAACAACAACTCATCTTCCGCAAATACAAATACTTCTATTGGTTATGAAAGTGGACTCATTGGTTCAAGAAATGTATTTTTTGGAGCCGAAACTGGAGATCAACTTTCACAAGGAAGTAAGAATGTATTTATTGGGAATTGCAGCTCTTGCAACACGTTTGGTTATGCAAATCAGAATGTCTTTATAGGTGATAGAACTGGAAGTTGGTCACAAGGAAATACACAAGGAAATGTATTTATTGGATATTCTGTAGGAAATCAAGTAGGAACGAATGGCACTAATAACAACAAGCTTCTTATTGACAATAACCTGACGACTACAACTTTAATTTACGGTGATTTTGCATCTGATAAACTAGGAATTAACACTAAAAATTTACCAAACAGCTTGAACGGTGAAGATTTGAGTAATTATAGCTTATATATAAAAGGTGGATTGCTCACCGAACAACTTCGTACACAAACAGGTTGGGCAGATTATGTTTTTGAGAAAGACTACCAATTGATGTCACTTGAAAATGTAGAAGCATTTATTAAAGAAAATGGTCATTTACCAAATGTTCCTTCCGCAGAGGCGGTACAAAAATCAGGAATTGAATTGGGTGATATTAAAAGAGTACAACAGGAGAAAATTGAAGAGTTGACACTTTATATTATTGACTTGAACGAGCAACTACAGGCTATTAAAGCCGAAATTGCCGCAAAGAAAGCTACTAAAAAAACGTCTAACAAACATTAAAAATACACAGATGAAAATTTTAAATATAATTACAAGTAAGGTGTTATTTGTATCACTTTTAGTTGCCAGTGCAATTCCTGCAACTGCTCAGAACACAAATTTGGGGACAAATTCTGGAACAGGCGGAACGAATAATTCAAATTTTGGCGTATCAGCTGGACAGAACAACACAGGTAACGATAATACATTTATTGGTTTTTCCGCAGGAAAGAATAATACAACTTCCATTCGCAATACTTTTATGGGAAGTAAAACTGGTCTCAATAGTACCGGAAATAGAAATACTTTTTTTGGATCGAATGCTGGATATAAAAACACGAGTGGCGTTAGCAATGTGTATCTTGGCTTTTACGCAGGCTATAATAGTACGAGCGGAAGCAGAAACGTATACATAGGAAAAGATGCTGGAATTTGGAATTTTACAGGTTCCGATAATGTGTTTATTGGCTCTGGTTCTGGAAAGAACGAAACTGGAAGTCATAAATTGTATATTGACAACAATTACAATGCAACACCATTGATTTACGGAGATTTTTCTTCGAACAAAATAGGAATCAATACAAAGAACTTAATTACTTCTTTAGGCGCACTTGATTTAAGCGCATACAGTATGTTTGTAAAAGGTGGAACAATTTCAGAAGAAATTCGTGTACGTACAGGTTGGGCAGATTATGTTTTTGAAGATGATTATAAGCTTTTAAGTATTCATGAAGTTGCTGATTTTATTGAGAAAAATGGTCACTTACCAAATATTCCTTCTGCAGAAACCGTTGAAACACAAGGTTTGGAGCTCGGCGATATTACCACAAAACAGCAAGAGAAAATTGAAGAATTGACCTTGTATGTAATTCAGCTTCAAAAGCAATTGAATGTATTGAAAGAAAGGCTGAAGGAAGAATAAATTTTAAAAACTATTGTTGTTATTTTGGGAGTAGTTGAGAGATTTGAGAACATTTTCTCGACTATTCCCAATTTACTATCTTAACGTGAGTTCGATATAACTATTTTATTGTACAATTGACTGTCAAAAGATTATGGACTACATGATAACTTCTTATGCCGAACTCACGTTATTTTATAAAATTTTATTCGTTTTGAAAGAAGCAATAGCATCGTTATTGATTGCTGAAACGTATTTTATCAACAATTCTAATTTACTTTTCAGTTTTAAGAAACTTTATATTCCGGACTAAGCCTGTATATTTTGTTCGCTTTACAGCAGATTTTCTAAAGATTTCACTAAATACTTCTTGCGTAATTTCTTCCCATTCTTTTTTAGACATCGATAGTAATTCTGGATGCGGATTGAATAATGGTTCATTATGCGGTTTTGAGAATCGATTCCAAGGACATACATCTTGACAAACATCACAACCAAACATCCAATCGTCAAATTGCCCTTGTACATGTGCAGGAATTTCATTTTTGAGTTCAATTGTAAAATACGAAATACATTTGCTTCCATCAACCACATATGGTTCTACAATGGCTTGCGTAGGACATGCGTCGATACAAGCCGTACAACTTCCACAATGATCTGTGACTGGCGAATCGTATTCTAAATCTAAGTCAATGATAAGTTCTGCAATGAAATAAAATGAACCTACTTTTTGCGTGAGCAAGTTGCTATGTTTTCCTATCCAACCTAAACCACTTTTTGCCGCCCAAGCCTTATCTAATACTGGTGCTGAATCGACAAAAGCTCTTCCTGAAACTTCTCCAATTTCTTCTTGAATGAAGTTTAGCAAGTGCTTTAGCTTATCTTTTATGATGAAATGATAATCGGTTCCGTAGGCATATTTAGAGATTTTTGGCGCTTCTGGATCTTTCTGTATTTCTGATGGATAGTAATTTAGAAGTAAAGACACAACTGATTTGGAATCATCTACTAATTTCGTCGGATCGAGTCGCTTGTCGAAATGATTTTCCATGTACTTCATTTCTCCATGCATATTTTTGTTGAGCCAAGCTTCAAGTCGCGGCGCTTCTTCTTCCAAAAATTCAGCTCTTGAAATTCCACACGATAAAAAACCCAAGCGTTTTGCTTCAGCTTTTATGAGTTCCGTATGTTTTTGTATTGAATTCAAGTAGTTCTTTTGGTAAATTTGAGTGTCACATTTATTGGCTTTAGTGTAATTAACGGCGCAATTTCGACAGTTTCTTGATCGGTTTCTATTTGATATTTTTTCAACATCGCATATACTGTAAGCATCATTTCATATAGCGCAAAACCATTTCCTATACACATACGCGGTCCTGCTCCGAACGGGAAATAATATCCTGCAGTTTCTTTTCTGTTTTCATCCGAGAAACGTTCAGGAATAAAATCATTAGGGTTTTTCCAGTATTTTTCGTTTCTATGTAATTCATAAAACGAGATTCCTATCATCGTTCCTTTTTCTATATTGAAATCTGCAAACGAATCATCTTCTATCGCTACACGATCTGTAATCCAAGCCGGCGGATATAAACGCATTGCTTCTTCAACACAGTTTTTTACATAGTTGAGTTTCGCAATTTTCTCCATCGGCGGTAAGCCATCATCTATAGCATCTATTTCAGTAAGTACTTTTTGGTATACTTCTGGGTTTTTAGCGATGAGATGAAAGGCAAATGTGAGCGCATTGGCAGTAGTTTCATGTCCAGCCACAAAAAAGATAAGTATTTCATCTATTAGTTGCTCATTTGTCATAGATGTCCCGTCGTCTTCATATTTCGCCTTGAGCAACATATCTAATAGATCGTCATGTTGTTTTTGAGACACACGACGTTCATCAATTACATTGTTGATAATGGTTCTACTTTCGCGAACCATTAACATATGTTTTTTGACTAAACCGCTAATTTGATACCACCATTTTTTGTGCGGCTGACGAATTTCACGGATGATAAAGTCTTGTAATTTTTCTATGATTTCTTGCAAACGATGCATTGTATCATCATCTGAAGAATAGTCGAATAATGATTTTGCCACCACATGAAACGCTAGTTCGTTCATAATTGGATAAGAATCTATGACTTTATTTTCTTGTATGTTTTCAATTTGTTTACCAATTGTACCTTCCATGATTGCCACAAGCTTTTGCAGCTTTTCTTTATGGAATGCTGGCTGAATGAGTCGTCTTTGTTTGAGCCAATAGTCTCCACTGGCAGTCAATAAACCTTTCCCAACATATTTTGACAGAAATTTTGTTTGTATTTTAGACTTGTTGTAATTTCTATGGTTTTTACGCAGTAAGTGTTTTGTAATGTCTGCATCACGTGTCAACATTACTGTTTTTGCAAATGGTGGAGAGATTGCAAACGAATCACCATGTTTGTTAAAGCCGTCTTTATGAAATGGAATTGGATTTCGAGTAATCGAAGATGATTTTAAGAGTAGTTTAAAGAATGGTATTTTGTTCGGGTATTTGCACATCTCGGCACTATATTTTATCGCTTACGTTACTATTATCTGTTGGCTGCTTCGCTCTGTTGCTTGGTATTTTATTGATTCGTTAATTTGTGGATTTGTGGATTTGATTTTTGTTAATTTGTTTGTTTACAATGCTATTAGTATTTTCATTTATCATTTCAAAAAAGTCCTCCTTGAATTCCTCCCTTTATTCTACCTAAGTGTTTATAAGCAAGCTCTGTAACTTCTCTTCCTCTTGGTGTTCGGATGATAAACCCTTGTTGAATAAGAAATGGCTCGTATACTTCTTCAATAGTTTCTCCACTTTCAGAAACAGCCGTTGCTAAGGTTGTGATTCCTACAGGTCCACCTTTAAACTTATCTATGATTGTGGAAAGGATTCGATTGTCCATTTCATCTAAACCATAGGCATCAACATTTAGTGCTTTTAGACTGAATCGTGCGATTTCTATATCTATTGTACCGTTTCCTTTTATTTGTGCAAAATCACGCACTCTACGCAATAAAGCATTGGCTATACGTGGCGTTCCTCGACTTCTACCTGCAATTTCTATTGCAGCTTCCATACTTATTGGTACATTTAGTATTTGCGCACTACGCTGCACGATTGTAGATAGTAATTCTGTTGAATAATATTGTAATCTACTAGCTATCCCAAAACGCGCTCGCATTGGCGCTGTCAATAATCCAGAACGTGTAGTTGCGCCTACTAATGTAAATGGATTTAGATTGATTTGAACAGTTCTAGCATTTGGGCCAGACTCAATCATGATATCAATTTTGTAGTCTTCCATTGCCGAATAGAGATATTCTTCTACTATTGGACTTAATCGATGAATTTCATCAATAAATAATACATCTCGTTCATCTAAATTCGTTAGCAATCCAGCTAGATCGCCTGGTTTATCTAATACAGGACCTGAAGTTACTTTGATACTTACATCAAGTTCATTTGCTAAAATGTGTGCTAATGTCGTTTTTCCTAATCCTGGAGGCCCATGAAATAGAGTATGATCTAATGCTTCTTCTCGAAGATTTGCTGCTTGCACAAAGACTTGTAAATTTTCTAATACTTGATCTTGTCCAGTAAAGTCTTTAAAAGATAGTGGTCTTAATGCTTTTTCAACGTCTAATTCTTCTGGTGAGTAGTTATCGCTATTGGGATTTAAGTGTTCGTTCATAAAGATGTGTATTCAGATGCAAGCCACTACTCTTCTACTTCATATGCAATAGCTTCTTAACAAAGATAAGAGAAAAACACCATAGCATCATGATTAAGACTTTGTTGTTTTTATAATTTAAATATCCCTTGCAACAAAAAAAGAGTCGTTTAAAATTTAAACGACTCTTTTTATATTGTGTATATGTATTTTTAGTGATGTAGCTCTTCTTCTCCATCCTTCATTGGAACAGTTTGAGGAACAAAGTCTTCATCATGTCCTGGTTTACTGTAGTCATATGCCCAACGGTGTACATGAGGAATTTCTCCTGGCCAGTTTCCGTGAATATGCTCTACAGGCGTAGTCCATTCTAAAGTGTTTGATCTCCATGGATTTTGAGGCGCTTTCTTTCCATAGAACATACTGCTAAAGAAGTTATATAAGAATACTAACTGGAAAATTCCTCCAATGATTGCAAACATTGTAATTACAACGTTAACATTTGCTAAGTCATCAAATAATGGAAATTCAGAGTTTGTATAGTAACGTCTTGGTAATCCTGCCATTCCTATAAAGTGCATTGGGAAGAATACTCCGTATGCACAAACTGCAGTTACCCAGAAGTGAACATATCCTAAGTTTTTGTTCATCATACGCCCAAACATTTTTGGGAACCAGTGATAAACACCCGCAAACATTCCATATAGCGCAGAGATACCCATTACTAAATGGAAATGTGCTACTACAAAGTATGTATCGTGAACATTAATATCTAAAGTACTATCTCCTAAGATGATTCCTGTTAAACCTCCAGTGATGAATGTAGATACTAATCCAATTGAGAAAAGCATCGCAGGGTTCATCTGTAAGTTACCTTTCCAGAGCGTCGTAATATAGTTGAATGCTTTTACCGCTGACGGTATTGCAATTAATAATGTTGTAAATGTAAATACAGAACCTAGGAAAGGATTCATTCCTGAGATAAACATGTGGTGCCCCCATACAATTGTCGATAAGAATGCAATTGCTAAGATAGAAGCAACCATGGCACGATATCCAAAGATTGGTTTTCGTGAATTGGTAGCAATAATTTCTGAGGTAATACCTAATGCTGGAAGTAATACAATATATACTTCAGGATGCCCTAAGAACCAGAATAAATGTTCAAATAATACTGGCGAACCACCTTGATAGTGTAAAACTTCTCCTTGTATGAATATATCTGATAGATAGAATGACGTTCCAAAACTTCTATCAAATATTAATAACAATGCTGCCGATAATAATACTGGGAATGATACAACACCAATAATTGCTGTTACAAAGAACGCCCAGATTGTTAATGGCAATCTTGTCATAGACATTCCTTTTGTTCTAAGGTTGATTACCGTAACAATATAGTTTAATGATCCTAGTAATGAAGAAGCAATGAATATTGCCATGGACACTAACCATAATGTCATTCCTAATCCAGATCCTGGAATTGCTTCTGGTAATGCACTCAACGGAGGATAAATTGTCCAACCTGCTGATGCTGCTCCACCTTCAACAAATAAAGAAAGTACCATGATTACACTTGAGATAAAGAATAACCAATATGATACCATATTTAGGAATCCTGAAGCCATATCACGTGCTCCAATTTGCAACGGAATAAGTAAGTTACTGAATGTACCACTTAATCCTGCTGTTAATACAAAGAATACCATGATCGTACCATGAATAGTAACTAATGCTAAGTATTTATCTGCACTTAACACACCATCTGGCGCCCAATTTCCTAAGAAAATTTCAAAGATCGTAAACGACTCCTTTGGCCATGCAATTTGCATACGGAAAAATATAGACATCATAATCCCTATAACTCCCATTACCGTACCTGTAATCAGATACTGCTTAGCAATCATTTTATGATCCTGACTAAATATGTATTTAGTTATAAAGGTTTCTTTATGATGATGTCCGTGATCGTCGTGTCCGTGATCTTCTGCGTGTACTGCTGTTGCTGACATATCTATATATTATATCTTTTAATTATTTTTTTAATTTTTATTTTCCAAAAGTTGCTTGTTCTGCAATCCACTTGTCGTAATCTTCTTGGCTTTCTACAATTACTTTCATTTGCATATTGTAGTGAGATTCTCCACAAATTTTATTACATAGTAAAAGATAGTCGAACTCGTATGGCTCTAACGGCTCTTCTCCTTTGGCTAATAATTTTTCACTTTTAGCTGCTCTAATTTGGTTGATGCGACGTACTTTATTCTTGATTTTGTTCGTCTCACGCATTTCAGCAGTTGTTTTTGTTGGCTTCATTGCAAACTCAGTAGTTTGACCAGGTACACAGTTCATTTGCATTCTAAAGTGTGGCATGTATGCAGAGTGCAATACATCTTGAGAACGCATTTTGAATACCACCTTTTTCCCAACTGGTAAGTGTAGTTCTTGCACAATGATATCATCTTGCGCATATTTATCTTCTCTATCTAATCCTAATACGTTTGGATTATCTCCAAGATCAATTAAACGAACGTTTGCCTTACCTAATACATTATCTTTTCCAGCATATCTAGCTTTCCAGTTAAATTGCTGTGCATATAACTCAACTACAATAGGATCATCATCCATGTTTACATCCATGATTTCGTTCCAAGTAAACAGTCCATAAAGGATTAATCCAGCTAAAGTAATTACAGGAATGATTGTCCAAATAAATTCTAATTTATCGTTATCTGCATAATATAATGCTTTTCTTCCTTCTTTACCTCTGTATTTGAATGCGAAGTAGTGAAGTAATGCTTGTGTTAATGTTTGTACAAAGAATATCAACACCATTGAGATAATCATCAATGTATCAACACTTGTTCCGTGTTCTGAAGCAGAGTTTCCAATTAGTGGCAAATCACCCCATTTCCAAAAAGAAATTATTGTGATAATGTATATGAACATCAAGAATCCCATCATTAGGTATCCATTGATATTGTTATCCTTGTCATTAGCTACTTGAGTATTATCTGCTTTCACTTGCGATAAGTCAAATATCTTCGTCAGCTGCCAAATTGCGATTGCAATTAGGATAAGTACTATAAACGTTAGTAAACCAGTAGTCATCTTATTTTATACTGTTTTGAAATTAATTAATAATGAAATTGTTTACTTTCTTCAATAAACGGATTTCTTTTTGCCAATAATGGTGCTTTTGTCAATGTTGTAAATACAACAAAGATGAATATTCCTAAGAACAATAATATTGCTCCTATTTCTGCCATTCCTAGTGACCAGTTTGGTCCAACCGTTGCAGGCATTACCATATTGAATACATCTATGTAGTGACCAAATAAGATCACGACTCCAGCAATTACAATGATCCAATTAAGTCTCTTGTAGTCACTATTCATTAATATCAATAATGGGAATATTAAGTTCAACGCTAACATTCCAAAGAATGGCAAGTTGTAATCTTCAATTCTTGTAATAAAGTATGTTACTTCTTCTGGGATGTTTGAGTACCAGATTAACATAAACTGAGAGAACCATAAGTATGTCCAGAAAATACTGATACCGAACATAAATTTTGCTAAATCGTGAATATGGCTATCGTTTACATATTCTAATAATCCTTTAGATTTTAGATATATTGTAATTAATGCGATTACTGTAATTCCAGATACAAACATACTTGCGAAAACATACCATCCGAATAGTGTACTAAACCAGTGGTGATCGAAAGACATGATCCAATCCCAAGACATCATAGATTCTGAGATTAAGAATAATACCAAAAATACTGCTGCTGCTCTAAAGTTTTTCTTAAAGTTACTATTGTCGCTAGACTCATCTTGTCTTAAAGATAAGCGTCTAGAAATTTGACGATAAGCAATCCAGATTGTACTGTAAATTACAGCTCTGATTAAAAACCATGGTCCGTTTAACCATCCTTGCTTACCAACTGTTAGCTTGTCATATGTTGGACTACCTTCCCTTACTAATTCAGGATCCATCCAGTGGAATAAGTGATTTCCGTGGAATACTGAAACAGCAATCAAAAGTATCATTACAATTGTCCCTGGAATAATATAGGCAGTAATTCCTTCCATTACTCTAAATAATACAGGAGACCAACCTGCTTGCGCTGCTCTTTGAATAGCATAGAATGCTAATACACCTAGCGATATCATCATAAAGAAGAATGCTGCAATGTACACAGCTGCCCAAGGCTTATTTTGTAATTGACCTAATTTGTGCTCGTCGTCGTGACCTGACGAATCATGATGCCCAGCGCTTGCATGATCATTAGTTCCGTGCGACGCGTCCGTTTTGTGCTCATCATGATGAGCTGTTTTACCATCGTCATGTTTTGCATCTCCATGATCTGAACCATGTCCATGTCCGTGAGCTGCTTCCATTGCTTTCATATCTTCAACTGAACCTGGCACATTAGCAAAGCTTAACCCTACCATGATGGCTCCAAGAACAAAGGAGATAATTGCGAAAAGTCTTAATCTATTTGAAAACGTATACATTGTATATAATTCTATATCGTTATTGGTCTTATTTTAATTCTGCTTTCAACTTTAATACATATTGAACTACTTGCCAGCGTTCTTCTATATCTAATTGATTTGCGTGTGATCCCATATTGTTTTTACCATACATAATCACGTGATAGATACTTCCCTCAGTAATTCCTCTAGCTGGATCGTTGTATTTAGGAATTCCCAAGAACTTTTCACGTTTAGCTAAAGTTCCTTGTCCATCTCCTTTATTACCATGACAAACTGCACAGTAAATTCCATACAATTCTTTTCCTGCTGCTAGGTTCTCTTCAGTTGGCTGTATTGGATTCAACAATTCTGCTTTCGCTGCTTCGTATCCTTCATTAGTATTATCATACTCATATGGCAACCAACCTCTCTTTATACTTCCTTCTGCAGGAATTTGAGCTTCCATCTTAGATTCGAATCCTCCGAAAGGAACTCCGTTTACCTCTTGGTAAGCTTCGTATCCTACAGGTTCATACATATTTGGAAAATATTGATAGTTTGGCTGTGATTTATTAAAGCATGAAGTCATTAGCAATGCTGCTCCAAAAACGACTCCTATTTTTATAAGGCTCTTCATAATTCTTATTAATGCTTTTCAGTGACTTTAATTTCTGTAGCACCAGTTTCTAATAAAAGTGCTTTTAATGCTTCTTCATCTCCATGAACAGATACTTCCATTAAGAAGTGATCGTCAGTTGTTCTTGGATCTGGGTTTTCAGCTTCTTTGAATGGCCATAATTTACTTCTCATATAAAAAGTTATCACCATTAAATGCGCTGCAAAGAATACCGTCAATTCGAACATAATTGGAACGAAAGCTGGCATATTTTCTAAGAAACTAAAACTTGGTTTTCCACCAATGTTTTGTGGCCAATCAACAATCATGATATAATACATCATTGTTACTGCAACTGAAAGTCCAACACATCCATACATGAATGCTGTAATGGCAAGTCGCGTAGGCTCTAATCCCATTGCTTTATCTAGTCCGTGTACAGGAAATGGCGTATACACTTCTTCTATATGATGCTTTTCTTGACGTACTTTTTTCACTGCTGACATTAGCACATCGTCATCGGTATACATTGCTTGTATTACTTTACTACTCATGGTTACCGTCTCTTAGTTTTTTATATTTTTCTCCTGATGATTTTAAGATAGATTTTACTTCCGCCTGTGCAATTACAGGGAATGTTCTAGAATATAACAAGAACAATACAAAGAAGAAACCAATCGTACCAATAAATATTCCTATATCTACAAATGTTGGTGAGAACATCGTCCAAGATGATGGAAGGTAATCTCTGTGTAATGATGTTACGATAATTACGAAACGCTCAAACCACATTCCAATATTTACAACAATAGAGATTATGAAAGAGAACATGATACTTGTTCTTAATTTTTTAGACCACATGAATTGTGGAGAGAACACATTACATGTCATCATTGCCCAATATGCCCACCAGTAAGGACCAGTTGCTCTGTTTAAGAATGCATATTGTTCGTATTCAACTCCTGAATACCATGCGATAAATAACTCTGTTATATATGCACAACCAACTATTGAACCTGTAATCATAATTACAATATTCATTAATTCGATGTGTTGTAATGTAATATAGTCTTCCATATTACATACTTTTCTCATAATGATTAATAAAGTGTTTACCATTGCGAATCCTGAAAAGATAGCTCCTGCAACGAAGTAAGGAGGGAAAATTGTAGTATGCCATCCTGGAATTACTGAAGTTGCGAAGTCAAACGATACAATAGTATGTACAGAAAGTACTAATGGTGTTGCTAATCCCGCAAGTACCAATGATACTTCTTCAAAACGTTGCCAATCTTTAGCACGTCCACTCCATCCAAAACTTACTAAGCTATATATTTTCTTTTGGAAAGGTTTCACAGCTCTATCACGAATCATTGCGAAATCTGGAAGTAAACCTGTCCACCAGAATACTAGTGATACAGATAAATACGTAGAGATCGCGAATACATCCCAAAGTAGTGGTGAGTTAAAGTTTACCCATAATGATCCGAACTGGTTTGGAATTGGTAATACCCAATATGCTAACCAAGGACGACCCATGTGAATAATCGGGAATAATCCCGCTTGTACTACCGAGAAGATAGTCATGGCTTCCGCCGAACGGTTAATTGCCATTCTCCATTTTTGACGGAAAAGTAAAAGTACTGCAGAAATTAAGGTTCCTGCGTGACCAATACCAACCCACCATACGAAGTTTGTAATATCCCAAGCCCAACCAACGGTTTTGTTAAGACCCCAAACTCCAATTCCAGTAGATACTGTGTAAATGATACATCCAATTCCCCAAAGGAATGCTATCAGAGCAATTGAGAATACTATCCACCATTGCTTGTTTGCTCTTCCTTCTACTGGAGCGACAATATCAAGAGTTACATCGTGATATGATTTATCTCCAGTTACTAAGGGTTTTCTTATAGGTGCTTCGTAATGCGACGCCATAATCAGTTTATAATTGTTTCTTATTAATTCTTTTTTATGCTTCTTTTGTGTTTCTAACCTTCACGTGATACTGTACGTTTGGTTTTGTCCCTACATGCTCAAGTAAGTGATACATACGATCATCTTCTAATAAATCAGCGACTTTACTTTCTTTATCATTGATATCTCCGAATACCATTGCTCCTGAACTACATGCTGCAGAACAAGCCGTTTGGAATTCACCATCTTTAATTGGTCTTCCTTCACGTTTTGCATCAAGAATTGTTTTTTGTGTCATTTGAATACACATAGAACATTTTTCCATCACACCTCTTGAACGTACAACTACATCTGGATTTAATACCATACGACCTAAATCATCGTTCATGTGGTAATCAAATTCATCATTCTTGTTATATAAGAACCAGTTAAATCTACGCACTTTGTACGGACAGTTGTTTGCACAGTAACGAGTACCTACACAACGGTTATACGCCATATGGTTTTGACCTTGACGTCCGTGTGATGTTGCAGCTACTGGACATACTGTTTCACATGGTGCATGATTACAGTGTTGACACATTACAGGCTGGAAAGCAACTTGTGGATTTTCTGCAGGATCTTCCATCTCAACAAAACCACCTAATGAACCATTTTCTCCAAACAATCCACTGAAGTTTTCTTTCTTCTCTACATCACCTTCAAATGTATCTTCCGAAGAATAATATCTATCAATACGCAACCAGTGCATATCTCTACTTCTTCTCACTTCAGATTTCCCAACTACTGGCACATTGTTTTCAGCGTGACATGCAATTACACATGCTCCACAACCTGTACAAGCATTTAAGTCAATTGCTAGGTTAAAGTGGTGTCCGATAGAACGATCAAATTCAGCCCACATATCCGCACCAGAATCTGTTGCGCTAATCATCTCATGATTTTTAGACACATGTGGTTTTTCATTGAAGACAAAGTCTCCATATTGATTTTTATCGCGAGTATTGAATATTTCTAAGGTAGTTTCTTTCACAATGTCACCTCTACCCATTAAGGTATTGTGCAACTGTACACATGCAAATTCATGTTCACCACCAGCCGACTCAACAGAAACATTTTGAATGTTATTGAAGTTATTGTAAACAGCATATGCGTTCACTCCAGTTTGCATGTCTTTTTTAATTCCAGCAGTTTTACCATAACCTAACGCTAAACCTACTGTTCCTTTTGCTTGACCTGGTTGAATGATTACTGGCACTTTTATTGGAGCATTCCCACTCACAGTAATAGTCGCATATGTACCATTCAATCCACCGTTAGCAACATTCCAGTTTTTCAATTCTTTTGCATCAGCATCCGCTTGAGATATTGTTAAGTAGTTATCCCAAGAAGCTCTTGTAATCGGATCTGGAAATTCTTGTAACCAAGGATTGTTAGCTTGTTGTCCATCTCCCATTCCAGTTTTAGCGTATAATACTAATTCCATTCCTGAAGCAGCAGCTGTTCCAGCTAATTTTCTTGCTTGTGAGTTTGCATCTGTGCTTTGAGAAACAACTTCCTCTTCTCCGTTTGCCTGATCTGCTTCTGCTTCTTCTATAGCAGCATTTGCTTCATCCGCTAAACTTACAGTTGCTGTTGTTTTGAATACTCCGTCATGAACCGCTTTATTCCAAGAAGTACCTCCTCCTAAAATATCGGCAGACCAAGTTTCTTTCACATATTCGTAGTATGCTTTTTCATTTCCAGTCCACTTTAGTAAAGCTTCTTGAAATTGTCTTGTATCAAATAATGGGCGAATTGTAGGTTGCATTACACTGTAATGTCCTTTTTTCATCTCTACATCTCCCCAAGATTCTAAGTAATGTGGAGCCGCAGCTACATATTTTGTATGTAAAGCTGTTTCATCTTCTTTCATAGTGAAAGTAACAGCTAAATCTAACTTCTTTAAGTTTTCAGCAAACTCATTTCCATTAGCTAGTGTATATACTGGATTTACTCCAGCCATAATGATTCCGCCAACAGCACCAGCTTTCATATCGCTGATTAATTTTGCTACAGCCTTATCACTACCTTGTCTTATTTTACGTGGCGCACCTTTATCAAATGCCTCACTATTGAGATACTCATTAATTGCAAGTACTAAGCTCTGTGCATCAACATCGTTGATTCCAGAAACCACTACTGCTTTTGAACCTGCTAACTTAGCTTGTCTAGCAGCTTTCTTTATTGCATCTTCTACTTTATCAGATAATTTTCTACCAGAAACACTATTACCAGTAATTTCAGCATAGATTTTTGCTAAAGCAACTTTTTGATCTGATGGAGATAATGGCACACGTTTATCAGCATTTGCTCCAGATAAAGTCATATTTGACTCAAACTGAACATGTCTTGACATATTTTTATGCCCGTTTTTCCCTGATGGAATTCTTCCTTTAGCATATCCATCATCGTATCCACCACCTTGCCAATCTCCTAAGAAATCAGCACCAACAGATACAATCACTTCTGCTTTAGAAAAGTCATAATCAGCTAAACCTCTTTCTCCGTATTTTGCTTCGAAAGCATCTAATGCAGTGGATTCTGATATTGCATCATATATTACATGATTTACGTTTCCATATTTTGCTTTGAATTCTCCAACTAATTTTGCCGTTGAAGGACTTGCAAAAGTTTGCGTAAGTAATACAATCTGCTTCCCAGAAGCACTGATTTGATTTAGTTTTTGACCAACTTCTGCATCTAACGTTTCCCAAGAAGCATCAGCTCCAGCAATTTTAGGCTGCTTCACTCTCATGCTATCATATAAAGATAATACAGATGCATGAACTCTTGCATTCGCACTTCCTTTAGTAGCTGCTTCTTTGTTGTTTTCAACTTTAATTGGACGACCTTCTCTTGTTTTAATTAAGATACTTGCAAAATCGTACCCATCAGCAATTGTTGTTGCGTAGTAGTCTGCAACTCCAGGAATAATAGTTTCTGGTTGCACTACGTAAGGAATCGATTTAATCACTGGTCCTTCACAGGCTGCTAATGTAGCAGCAGCTGTACTAAAACCAACATATTTAAGAAAGTCTCTACGAGAAGTTGAAGAAGACTCTAACGTCTCTTTATCCCCTAAGAATTCATCTACAGGAACTTCTTCTACAAACTCATTCTGTCTAAGCGTCTCAACAATGGAGCTATTCTCATTTAACTCCTCAACACTTTTCCAGTATTTCTTGTTTGATGCCATATTATATATATAAAATTAGCTTCTTAATTAATATTAATAGTGACATTTTCCACATTCTAACGCTCCCATTTGAGACGCTTTGAATGATTCAACACCATATTTTTCTTTTAACTGCTCGTGAATTTTGTCATAGTATGCACTTCCTTTGAAATTCACATCTGTATCTCTGTGACAGTTAATACACCATCCCATTGTTAGCGGAGCATGCTGCTCTACAATCTCCATTTCTTGAATTTCTCCGTGACATGTCTGACATTGAACTCCTGCCACTTCTACGTGTTGTGAATGATTGAAGTATACAAAGTCAGGCAAATTATGAATACGCACCCATTTTACTGGTTTTGGCTCATTCACATAATCTTGCTTAGTTGGATCCCAACCTGTAGCATCGTATATTTTTTGAATTTCATTATTGTAGTCAACACCAATCTTTTGTCCTTCTAACTGAACTTCATCTGCAACTTGTGCAATGTTTTTATGACAGTTCATACAAATATTCAATGAAGGAATCCCTGAATGCTTACTTACTCTCGCTGAAGAGTGACAGTACTTACATTCTATTTTATTATCCCCTGCATGTATTTTGTGAGAGAAGTGAATTGGTTGAATTGGTTGATATCCTTGATCAACTCCAACTTGCATTAAGTATCCGTATGCAAAATATGCAGATCCTAACAAGAAAAGTATTGTAGTAACAATTACTAAGAATTGATTTTGCGCAAATGCTTTCCAGATTGGCGTTCCTTTTTCCTCTTCTTCAGGATTAATAGTTCCATTAGCAACAGCAAACTTACGAAGCGTCTTATTTACTAAGAACAATCCTAAAGCTAGCAATCCAAATAAAACGATTAATGCCCATAGCACCATTTGATTTGAGAATCCTCCTGAACCATTATTATTTTCTCCTGGTGGAGTTGGCGAAGGAGTTGAAGATATTTTTTTCTCAGTAGCAGTATACGAAAGAATATTATCTATTTGCTCATTACTAAACTGAGGAAAAGCTGTCATCTGACGTTTCCCATTAGCCTCATATACCTTTACAGCATATGGATCGCCAGATTTGATCATAGCAGAACTATTCTTGATCCACTTATACAACCATTCGCGATCTAATCCTTCATCTTCTGCCAAGCGCGCTTCTACACCTCTCAACGCAGGACCTGTTGAAGCAGCATCCATCTTATGACAAGCAGCACAATTTGCTTTAAACAAAGCTTCACCTTCTTTTATTGCAGCCTCATCTTGAGCAAACACAGAAGTTGAAAATGCCAGCATTAGCGCTAGCGCGATTCCTAAAATTCTTGAAATTGAATTACGGTGATTCACCTTTTTCATATTTTAAAGTCTTCTTAATTTGGCATGGTTTTTTCTAAGTTAATTTTAGCACTTAGACGTTCATGCTTGTTCCAAATTTGAGCAAAAATACAAATAGCGTTTAATTTGAGAAATGTTAGTGAACTGTTAATTTGTAATTTATAGTAATTCTAAATAACATTTGTGCATCTAAGTTCGTTAGTATATTTTACATTTGTATAAAATTGTATTCATTATGAGATTTTTAGCTTTAGAAAAGATCACTATTTTAGCCGTATCGGCATTTTTTTATTCAGGAGTTGTTAATGCACAACAAGGCGAAATTAACATTTCGCAAGACCCAGAAATTGATAAATTACTTACATATCAGAAGGAAATTAACCAAGAAACGGATAATGACAACCGTTTGAAGATTCAAATCTTCAATGGAAAACTCCGAAATGCAGAAAAAGTAAAGTCAAAATTTGAAGCAAAGCACCGAGATATCGTTCCTGTAAATATTAAGTTTGAAACACCAAATTACAAGGTTTGGGTAGGAAATTTTAGAACAAGTCTAGAAGCGGAACGTTATTTAATTGAAGTAAAAGAAACGTTCCCAAATGCTTTTGTTTTTACTCCACCTAAAAAGAAGAAGAAAAAGTAGTTTTAACAATATACCATAAACAAAAAAAGGATCGCAATTGCGATCCTTTTTTTATGATTATTTGGAAAGTTTATTTCAACTTTTTCTTCACTGCTACTTCTTGGAAAGCTTCTACAATATCACCTTCTTTGATGTCGTTGTAATTTTTAATTTGCAATCCACAATCGTACCCCTTACTTACTTCTTTAACATCGTCTTTAAAACGTTTTAATGAAGCTAATTCTCCAGTAAATATTACTACTCCATCACGAATTAATCGAATGTTAGAGTTTCTAAATATTTTACCATCTGTTACCATACACCCAGCAATTGTTCCAATTTTAGAGATTTTGAATGTTTCTCTAATTTCGGCATTACCAGTGATTTCTTCTTTCATTTCTGGAGACAACAATCCTTCCATTGCATCTTTAATATCATTGATCGCATCATAAATGATAGAGTATGTTCTGATATCGATCTCTTCCTTATCTGCTACCATTCTTGCGTTTCCAGCTGGCCTTACATTAAATCCAATGATAATCGCATCAGAAGCACTTGCTAACAACACATCACTTTCAGTAATAGCTCCAACTCCTTTGTGAATGATTTTTACTTCAATCTCTTCCGTAGATAGTTTTTGGAATGAATCCGTTAAGGCTTCAACAGAACCATCCACATCACCTTTAAGAATGATATTTAATTCTTGGAAGTCTCCAATTTTGATTCTTCTACCAATATCAGATAATGTTGTTCTACGCTGCGTTCTTACAGATTGCTCTCTTAACAATTGCGTACGCTTTGCCGCGATTTGCTTCGCATCTTTTTCATCTGTAAAGACATTAAATTTATCACCAGCTTGTGGCGCTCCATCTAAACCTAGAATTGATACTGGCGTTGAAGGGTTAGCCGTTTTCACTTTATTCCCACGCTCATCAAACATCGCTTTTATTTTACCACTGTGTTTTCCAGCAAGTAAATAATCACCGATTTTCAATGTTCCGTTTTGAACAAGAATTGTTGATACATACCCACGACCTTTGTCTAAGAATGCTTCCACAACAGTTCCAACTGCTTTTTTATCTGGATTTGCCTGCAACTCTAATAATTCAGCTTCAAGCAATACCTTTTCTAATAGTTCATCAACACCAAGACCTGTTTTTGCAGAGATATCATGCGATTGGATTTTTCCTCCCCAATCTTCAACCAACAAGTTCATTGCTGCTAATTTTTCTTTAATCTTATCTGGATTTGCTGTTGGTCTATCAATTTTATTGATTGCAAACACGATAGGAACTCCAGCCGCTTGTGCGTGACTAATAGCTTCTTTCGTTTGCGGCATCACATCATCATCAGCTGCAATTACAATAATTGCAATATCCGTTACTTGCGCACCACGCGCACGCATTGCCGTAAAGGCCTCGTGACCTGGCGTATCAAGGAATGTGATTCTTTGTCCGCTTTCTAACTGCACTCCATAAGCTCCAATGTGCTGCGTGATTCCTCCTGACTCACCTGCGATTACATTTTCCTTACGAATATAATCAAGCAACGATGTTTTACCGTGATCTACGTGACCCATTACCGTTACAATTGGCGCTCTTGGAGATAGATCTTCTGGCGCATCTTCTTCTTCCTGAATTGCTTCTTCAATGTCTGCCGCAATAAAGTCTACAGAGAACCCAAATTCTTCTGCTACAATAGACAATGTATCTGCATCTAAACGCTGGTTCATGGTTACCATGATTCCAAGCATCATACATTTAGAGATAATATCATTAATTCCAACATCCATCATCGTAGCAAGCTCACCAACAGTAACGAATTCTGTTGCTTTTAATACTTTGCTTTCTGCTGCTTGTTGTTCTAAATCTTCCTCTGTTTTCTGTCTACGGATATCACGCTTGTCTCTACGGTATTTAGCACCTTTTGATTTACTGCTTTTCCCTTGAAGTTTTTCAAGCGTTTCACGTACTTGTTTTTGTACTTCTTCTTCTGTAGGCTCAACTTTAACTACAGGCGGTTTACGGTTTCCTCCTCTTCGGTTTCCACCTCGATTTCCTCCACCTTTGTTTCCTCCAAATCGGTTATTTCCTCCTTGACGGTTATTGTTATTGTTGTTATTTCCTCCAGGTCCTTTAGAAATACGCTTACGTTTCTTTCTCTTATCTGCTTCAGATTCTTTTTTAGAATCTTCCTTCTTCTTCTTCGCTTTATTGAACTGCGTCAAGTCAATTTTTTGACCTGTCATTTTTGGCCCAGAAAGTTTTTGATATTTAGTTTCAATTACTTTTTTCTCTGGTACCGCAGGCGCTTCTGGCGTTTCAGCTTTTGGCTGCTCTTGCACTACAGGCTTCTTAACAGGCTTTTCTTTTTTCTCAATTTTCTGAATTTGCTTAGGCTTTGAGAATGTAGGTCTGTTAGAAATTGTTTGCGGCTTTTGAGGCTTAGACTCGCTTACTTTAGAAGTTTCCTTTTTTGGCGCTTCTTTTTTCACCTCTTGCTCAGGAGCTTTTTCCTCTTTTTGAACAGGCGCTTTTTCTTCTTCTTTCTGTACTGATGGCGATGTATCTTTTTGAGGGTTAAGATCTATTTTTCCAATCGTTTTCGGTCCAGATAGGTTTGCTTTGGCGCGCACAACTTTTTCTCGCTCTTCACGTAAACGCTGCGCTTCTTCTTGTTCTTTTACAAGCTGCTCTCTTAATGCTTCTTTCTCCTTCCTTTTCTCTTCTCCTAATTCTTTAGAAGCCACTTTTTTACTCTTGTCAGTTTGAAAACCGTCAAGTAGCACATTGTATATTTCTTGCGATATTTTAGTGGTCGGTCTTTTTTCCACAGCAAAACCTTTCTGTGTTAAAAAGTCGACAGCTCTATCGATCGAAATATTTAATTCGCGTAGTACTTTACTAAGCCTTATTTTGTTTTGTTCAGCCATAAGCTATTTTAAATTTTACCCTCTTTTTAAATAAAAAACTGCTCTTTCACTAATCCTCGAACTCTTCTCTTAGAATTCTAATTACTTCCCCAACAGTCTCTTCCTCCAAATCCGTTTGTTTTACAAGGAAGTCCATTTCTTGATCTAATACACTTTTTGCTGTATCTAAACCAATTTTCTTAAATTCTTCTATTACCCAAGCTTCGATTTCATCTGAGAATTCTGTTAATTCAACATCTTCCTCAACACCTTCACGATATACATCTATTTCATATCCTGTAAGTTGCCCTGCCAATCGGATATTGAATCCTCCCTTTCCGATTGCTTTTGAAACCTCTTCTGGTTTTAAGAACACTTCTACACGCTTCGTTTCTTCATTAATTTTTAATGAACTCACTCTTGCTGGACTTAAGGCACGCGTAATATAAAGTTGTAAGTTAGTCGTATAATTAATTACATCTATATTTTCGTTCCCTAATTCTCTTACGATTCCGTGGATACGAGAACCTTTCATTCCCACACATGCTCCCACAGGATCGATTCTATCATCATAAGAATCGACAGCTACTTTTGCTTTTTCACCTGGAATTCTCACTACTTTTTTCACTGTTATTAGTCCGTCAAAAACTTCTGGAATTTCTTGTTCAAATAATTTTTCCAAGAATTCTGGTGCTGTTCTCGACATGACAATCATAGGCTTATTTCCTTTTAAGTCTACTCTATCAATAATTCCTCTAACATTTTCTCCTTTACGGAAGAAATCAGAAGGAATTTGGTTTTCTTTAGGCAACACGATTTCATTTCCTTCGTCATCTAGTAATATCACAGCTCTGTGTCTTATGTGATGTACTTCAGCCGTATAAATATCACCAACTAAATCTTTAAATTGCTTATAGATTGTAGTGTTATCGTGTTCGTGTATTTTTGAAATTAAGTTTTGACGTAAAGCTAAGATAGCTCTTCTCCCTAAATCAATCAATTTTACTTCTTCAGATACATCTTCACCAACTTCAAAATCCGGCTCAATTTCTCTTGCCGCTGTTAGTTCTATTTCTTGATTTGAATCTTCTACTTCTCCATCTGCAACTACAATTCTGTTTCTCCATATTTCTAAATCACCTTTATCGGGATTTATAATGATGTCAAAATTGTCATCTGATCCAAATTTCTTTTTTAATGCATTTCTAAAAACATCTTCTAATATCGCCATTAGCGTTACACGATCTATTAGCTTGTCGTCCTTAAATTCCGAAAACGACTCAATCAATGCTAGATTCTCCATGACATGTCTTTAATTAAAATGTTACCATAACTTTTGCTTTTACAATATCTTTATAAGGTATTTCTTGTTCTTTTTGAACGGTTACTTTACCTTTTCCAATGGGTTTTGGCTCGCGCGCTTTCCATTGTAGTTTTACTTTTTCATCATCAGCTTCAACCAAAGTACCTTCTACTTTTTTGTTGTCAGCAATGATGACTTCTAATTTTCTACCCACATTTTTCTTGTATTGACGAATGTGTGTGATTCCTTCAGAGATTCCAGAAGAAAATACTTCTAATGAAAAATCTTCCTCTTCTCTATCAAGATTGTGTTCTATATGACGACTTACCTTCATACAATCGCTTAATGTAACTCCATTATCACCATCAATCACTATCACAATTTTGTTCCCTGGCTTTATATCCTTTGAGATCAAAAACAATGAAGTTTCTTCTTCAAGAACTTCCTGTAATAAATTTGCAACCTTTTCTTTAAACATTTTTTAGTATGAAAAGAGGGGACTTTATGTCCCCTCATTTTTAGTCTTTTCGTCTTATAACGGTGCAAATATACACATTTTTTCTAATCTTAAAAACTATTCAACCAAAGGATTTTATTTGTAACTTTAGTTATTATACTAAAACTCAATAGTTAGATGAAAAAAATTCTCCTTCCAACCGATTTTTCCGAACAAGCCGATTATGCTTTAAAAGTTGCTGCTTCGTTAGCAAAACAAAATGATGCTACTATTTATTTAATGCACATGTTAGAAATGCCATCACACCTTTTGTCAGGCGATACGAATTTAGATGTCCCAGAACAACTTCTTTTTATGAAGATTGCTAACGAGCGTTTTGAAAAAACGATGGAGCAAGATTTTATGAAAGGAATTAATGTTGAAGTAACCGTAGAATCACACAAGGCTTTTGACGGAATTACTATGGCTATTCGTCAATATGATATTGATTTGGTAGTTATGGGATCAAGTGGCGCTTCTGGTATTAAAGAAATGTTTATTGGATCTAATACCGAGAAAGTTGTACGAACAGCAGATGCTCCTGTTTTGGTTATAAAGAATGATATTGAAAATTTTAATGTTGCAAATTTTGTGTTTGCTTCTGATTTTTCAGACGATCAGAAATTGGTTTTTGAACAAGCAATCGATTTTGCCAATAGTTTTAATGCAACACTGCATTTACTTTTTGTAAATACTCCAAACCGCTTTGTAATTACAGCTGCAGCTGAAAAGAAGATGAACGACTTTATTAAAGGATTTGACGAACTCGCGAGTCATGAGCTACATATTTATAATGATGACACGATTGAACATGGAATTTTGAATTTTTCGCGTTCTATCGATGCTGATTTAATAGGCATGAGCACACACGGACGACAAGGTTTAGCTCACTTTTTTAATGGAAGTATTAGTGAAGATTTGGTAAATCATGCGTTGCGACCTGTAATTACTTTTAAGATATAACTACCTTTAGACTCAACCTTAGCACAACATATTTCAATCATATTTTACGAGCTTTTATTAACTCGCAAAACAGATAGTGTTTTTTTAAAAAACGATGGAGCTAACATTTAAGTAAACTAAAAACATCATTAGTCCCCTTTTCATTTGACTATTGCGATAGCGACTTGATGTTAGCTCAATATTTACACGTCACTATTTTTGATAGTTTACTACAATTAACTCCATCTATTTTACAACTACAAACAACTTTTATATTCTTTGCATGTGAAACTTTCAACACACATACACAAGGAAGTGCATTGCATAATAATTATGTAAATGTAATGATGCGTTTTTTATCATAAAAGCATTATATCACGCTATTTACGAATTACGACCTGTCAATTTATAAATTGAAAGATTAAGATTATTAACATTTTATTGTGGTTTTATTGTAACTTTTTTGAAAGAAAAACTACTATATTAGTGCGAGCCAATTTTCCATAATATTAACGATTTCTACCAAAAAAAATGATCATTTCCTTCAATTGTAGGTATTTTTCTTTTTCCAGAAAATACATACTACTTCCTGTTCTATTATTGGCTTTTTACTCATTTGCTTTTGCACAAACGAGTATCAACTTCACCATACCTGATTCCTTAAAATTAAAAACTTATGACGAGCTAACAACTGCCTTCGCCGCAGACAGAAACGACTCTATAAATCGTAATTTATACGCTAAAACATATATAGCAAAAGCCACTAAGGATAGAGATAGCTTACGAATGGCTATGGGTTACGAACTCATGGGATTTATATATTACAAAGACTATCCAAAAAGTTTTGTTTTTTACAACAAAGCCATTGAAGTGAGTGAAAATTTAGGAAATCTTCGTTATCCCGCAATTTTATACACGTATAAAGGCGCTGTTTTATCCACAGATGGAAAACACAAAGAAGCCTTAGAAAATCACTTAAAAGCCATTGAATATGCAGAACTCAACAATAATAAAGAGCTACTATATGTAAATAAACACAATATTGGAATCCTTAAAACACATTTAGAATTGTATGATGAAGCATTGCAAATTTTTAAAGAATGCTATATCTACGAACTTTATAATAAAGAACGTGATGAAGAAGATTTTATGTATTCACACTTTTCTTTAGCTGATGTATACACTGCTACACATGAGTTAGATTCTGCAATTAAGTATAATATTCAAGGAAAAAAGCTTGCATTAAAATTGAAGAATAATGATATACAAACTTTATTTTCATTGAATAGAGGCATTATATATTTTCATCAAAAGAAATACAAGAAATCTACTGAACTGTTAGAAAACGCTATTGACTCACTTCATGATAGTAGAGAAAAATTAACAATCATTAACGGGCTGTATCATATGGCAAAATCATATGATTCTTTACACCAAAAAGATAAGGCAATTTTAAATTACAAAAAGGTAGATTCTTTATTCAATAAACATCCATATCATATTTCGTCTGTAATCATGAATACATATAAAGCTTTATATACTCACTATAAAACGATTAATGATAAAGAAAATGAAGCCGTTTACATTAACAAAGCGCTGCTTGCTCACGACACACACAAGAAAGACTATCAAAAGATCAGCAATAAAATTATTAAGACTTTTGATCGCAGAAAGTTATTAGAGAAGCAGAAAGAGCTCAATAAGGCATTAAGTCAGAAGGATAAAAAATATACAACTTTTATAATACTTGCCTTTATTGTTTTTGCCATATTCATTTTTACACTGCTTATTTTTTACATTAAGCAACGAAATACAAAAAAGCGTTTTCATGAGTTTGTAGAGCATCAAAAGCGAAAAGCTTCAGAGATTGCAACAGAAAAAACCACACCAGCAATAAATAAAAACACTAAAGATATTGGCTTAGCAGAAGATGTAATTGATCAGTTATTGAATTCCTTAGAAAATTTCGAGACAGCACACACATATATACAATCTGACATTACATTACCAAGCTTATCAAAACGTTTCAAAACAAATTCAGCGTATCTTTCAAAAGTGATTAATACCTATAAAAATAAAAAGTTTGCAGAGTATTTAAACGACCTTCGCGTAGCGTATGCTATCGAAAAGATTCAATCAGATAAACATTTTCGTTTGTATACTATTAAAGCAATCGCATTGGAAGTAGGATTCAATAATTCACAATCTTTTGCTAGAGCTTTTAAACGCAAAACCAACATTAAACCTTCCGATTTCATCAGACAACTTGAAGAAACAAAAATCTAATCTATCTTACCACATCGCAAAGCATATGCAATTTATAAATTGCAAGAAAGACCTTAAAAAACGTACTGTTACTTCAATAATCTTACAATACATTTATACCAAATCATAAATATAATTTGACTATGCGTAACACAAAGAAAAAAAAGTTAAGCTTACAGAAACTTAGTATTGCTTCTATTGCAAATGTTGACATTATAAAAGGTATGTCAGAAGGTACATGTAGCACTATTGCCAAAAGTTATCCGCCTTATATGTGCATGCAGACAATCCAAAAGTGTTAAAGTTCTTTTACTACAGTTAACAAAAAAAATCCCAATCTGTTACGATTGGGATTTTGTCATTGGCAATTTTTTCTTTTTCAAAGCTATAACATATTTGCCATGATGTTAAATAAATTGGCTTTGGTTGTAAAGTATTTATTCTCTAAATCAATGGCTTTTATTTTATTTTCTATCAGTTTTGCTTCACGTGAGTTCACTAAAAACAAAGAGCTTTCTCCAAGGAAAAATTTACGTTCTTCCGCTTTTAACATTACTTCGTAATCATCAACCAATTCTTGCGTAAGCCTGTTTTGCAATTCGTACGAATCTATTTCTTGCGTTACTGCATTTATTTTGTTTTTGAGCGTTACACGTGTTGCGGTACGCTCAAACTCTAAGTCTTGTAGTTTTAATTTTGCCAAGCGCAAATCTCCACGCTCTTTTCGCAAGAATAACGGAAAACTTATGTTTAATCCAGCTTTGTAATTTTGCGTGTTAAACGTTCCCACTTCATCAGGCGTTTGCGACAAAAAGTTATACTGCAAGTCTATTTTTGGCAGCAACATGTTTTGTTTTAAACGTTTGTTAAGCTCCAAACTTTCATACTTGTAGTTAAGCGACTGTATTTTTGGATGCGCTTCTACATCAAAGTCTTCATTATCAAAAGCAGTTACATTCAAAACATCGTCAATGCGTTCAAATGTAGTTGTATCTGGCTGAATTGTTTCTCTGAGTTCAACCGGCGTATTATCATTCAACCATAAAAAATTAGACAATTCTAATGACGACTTTACATATTTAATGCGTGCTTTTTCTAAGTCTAACTTTCGCGTATTGAGTGTCAATCGTGCTTCTAAGGTATCAATTGCTGCTTTTTCACCTTCTCGATAGCTTTTTTTGATTCCGTCAAAACGCAAAGCCGCATTCGACAAAAATGATTGATAGACTTCTCTATTTCGATACGATTTTAACCATTTAAAGTAAGTAATGGCAGCTTCGTACAAAATCTCGTTTACCAATAATTGTTGATCTACTTGTGCTTGTTGTGTAAATAATTTTGCTTGCTTTAACATAGCCATTCGCTCATTGATCAACAAACCTCTAGCCAGCGAAAGCGAAACACCTGCGCTGTACAAACCATCTGTTGGCACATTGAATTCTGGATTTAAGAATTCCCCTGTATTTTCTTCAAAATTTGCTTTGAATTCTACGCCATACCAAGTTGGAATTTTAAACGTCGCATTGAGTTTATCGTAATATTCAGTTTTTTTGAATTTTTTACGATCGTAATCTACTTCTAATTTCGGATCAAACGCACCACGAGCTTTTAGCAATTTTGCTTCACTTTCGTTAATAATCAAATTTGCTTGCTTCACTATGGGATGATACGTTTTTACATACCCAAGATATTCATCCAACGACATAATAGAGTCTAACGGATTGTCTATTTGAGCAGTTACATTTCCACTGAAAAGAAATACAAGTAAAAGAAAAATGTACCTCATCATTATTTTTTCTTAGCAGTTTTATCTTTAGCGTTTTTGCCTTCCGGCTGATAGAAATTTGGAGGAAAACTATTAAGCTGTCTCCATAATTCAAACCAGATTGGCACATCGTCTAATAATGCGATTGTTTTTGCTCCTGAACCGACACGAACCGCGGTTGGCCACGGATGATCTTTTTCATCTGGCGCAAGCAAAATTCTGTACTTACCATTATCACTGATAAAGTTTTCTATGGCTACCACTTTTGCACCATAAGTTCCAAAAGAAACATTTGGCCAACCACTGAATACGATTGCTGGCCAACCATCAAACTCCACACGAACTTTTTCTCCAATGTGAATTAATGGCAAATCTATTGGTCGCACATAACTTTCTACTGCCAATTCATATCTTGCTGGCATAATACCAACCAACTCTTCACCTTCTTTGAATGTTTCTCCAATTCCGCCTTTGAGCGCTTTGTTGATAAAACCATCTTGTGGCGCTAAAATGTATAACAACCCATTACGAATTTTATAATTTGTGTACTGATTTTCTAATTTGGTTACTTGTGCTTCAGTATCAAATTGACTTGATTGCGCAGTAAACATGTCGCTTTGTGCTTTTGAAATTTTGTCAGCGTAGGTTGCTTTTGTTCGTGACAATTCAATTTTTGCATTGATCAAATCATTTTTATTTGCCAAGTATTTATTTTCAAGAGAAACTAATTTCGCTTCTGTTTCTTGCAGTTTTAAACGTTTTTCTTCCACATCTTTTACTGCCTTCAAACCTTCTTTTTGCAATGTCGATGTTCGATCATACTGACGTTTCGCAATGTCTTTATTAATTCTTGCTGCCTCTACATCAATACTATCTCCTTTGATTTTTAGTTTGGCTTGCAATAATTTATTTTCTGTTTGCTCTAATTTTAAGTCTCTTTCACGCAGTAATGCAGAAACTTGTCGTTCTAAGGCACTAATTTTTCCTTTGTACGCAGTTACAGAAGATGATTTCGCTTTGATTTGATCATTTGTTCTTTCTACCAATTTATCATCAAAATATTCACTTTTAATTTCTGAGATTTTTAAAATCGTATCGCCTTTTCGCACTGAATCTCCTTCGCGAACATACCATTGTTCAATTCGCCCAGGAATTTGCGATTGAATGGTTTGCGGACGTTGATCTGGTCGTAAAGTTGTCACTTGTCCTTGTCCAGAAATATTCTGTGTCCAAGGAAGAAATAGTATAATAATTACGATGACAGCAAACACAAATAAAAATTTATTGAGCTGCCTGTAGTATCTTTTATCAAAGACAAGCTCACCTGATTTAAACTGCGTAAGTTTTACTTTTTTATTAAGCTGATTGTGTGAAATATTTAGCATGCCTTTCTATTTTTAATTTCTCCTTTTTCTAGTGTTATCAAACCGCCACATGTTGTTTTCCAGCGTTCGTTGCTACTTACAACAATCAATGCCCATGGATTTGAATCGTCTGTTAAAAAGTCTATAATTCGATTACTTTCATCGACATTAAATTGATCTAACGGATCTTCTAGAATCAATACTTTTGGTTTTTTAATAATAGCTCTCGCTAATACTATTTTTTTAGAGATATTATATGAAATTTGCTTTCCTTCAGGATTAAGTATCGTCTTTAATCCCTTTGGTTGTTCTTTTATAAATTGATTTAATCCTACTTTGTCAAGTGCCCAAAAAATAGTTTCATCAGAAACATTTTCATTCCCAAAAGCAAGATTTTCTCTAATCGTTCCTTCAAATGGTGTTTCTTCAGACAACGACAACCCAAGATGAGATCGGTAATAATTTAGATGCAAACTTTCCATTGAAAATTTATTTACATACACACTTCCAGCCGTCGGAGCAACCACACCAGCAATAAGTCGCAGCAAACTAGATTTCCCAGAACCACTTTCTCCTTGAATTAAAATTCTCCTTTTAGGCGTAATAGTGAATGAAATATCTTTTAAAATTGGCTTTTCTCTGTTACTTACTTCGTAAGAAACATTGTCAAATTCAATTGCCATTTCCTTTTCAAAGTTTGGCGTTTCACCTTCTTGCGGCTCCAAACCTTTGTCTACTACTTGCCCAAGTTTTTCAATCGACGTTAATACATCATAAAAAGATTCTAACCCGACAATTAGTTTTTCAACAGAACCGATAACCAATAAAATGATGATTTCTGCTGCGACAAATTGTCCAATATTCATTTCTTGATTCAGCACTAAAGCTCCACCAATTAATAACAAAGAAGCTGTTACCAATACTTTAAATGAAATCATTTGAATAAACTGTAAAACCAACACTCGGAAATGACTTTCGCGCGCTTTTAAATATCCTTCTACCAAGACGTCATTTTTTTTCAGTGCCAAGCTTGTATTTCCTGAAAGTTTGAAACTTACCATGGTTCGCGCAACTTCCTGAATCCAGTGTGCAACTTTGTATTTATTTTTTGATTCGTCTAAACTTGTTTGCAAACCTCTTCTTGCTGTGTATTTAAATACCATAAAAATTAAAGCCACTAGCAACACTCCAAAAATGATAAAAAACGGATGGTAAAATGATAATAAGATCAATGCAAACAAAATCTGCAGTAATGCAGAAGGCACATCTATCAATATTTTGGACAATCCTTTTTGAATTGTTAGTGTATCAAAGAATCGGTTTGCCAACTCTGGCGGATAATAATTACGCAATTCGTCCATACGTATTTTTGGAAAGCGATAGCTTAACTCAAAAGAAGCTCGCATAAAAATACGCTGCTGTATTGTCTCTATAATTCGTAACTGCATTAATTGTAATGCTCCAGAAAATATCACTCCAAGCGTCACCAAGATTACTAACACAACCCATGAAGTAGATACTTGCGCACCTTGTATTAGGTTTATAATAGATTGTATTCCCAAAGGAAGCGATAATGCAACAATTCCCGCAAAAATGGCATAATACAGAATCTGCAAAATATCTTTTTTCTCTAATTGAAGTAAGCCAACAAAACGCTGCCAAGGTGATAATTGAGTATTTGCCATGTTTTTTAACATTAAAAACGTTCATTTTAGTCTTTGTAAATACACTTTGAAACATTACTGATTTCATCGTTTTAATATTTACGAACGCAAAGATAATAGTATTACTATTAACATTGCATATAAACATATTAATATTAACATTAAAATAATTTATAATATTGATTTACAATAACTTATTTGTTAATCAAATTGTAAAATTTTAACAAAAACACTTTAAAAATAACTTAGTAAAGCTATTATTTTCAATAAGTTACTTTATCAATAACAGAAATAAATATTAAAAAGTTAAGAGGAAGTTCTGACCAAAAAAGAGATTGAAAAGGTAATATTAAGATAAAGGAGACTTTTCTTTTTTGATAAAATAAATGCATAAAAAAAACTCCTTTCAAGTGAAAGGAGTTTTTTTGTTGGCCTACTAGGGCTCGAACCTAGACTCTTCTGGACCAAAACCAGACGTGTTGCCAGTTACACCATAGGCCAATTGCTGTAATGCGGTTGCAAATTTAAAACAAACTTTTATATGACCAAAGATTTTTTATAATTTATTTTAACTTAATTCATAATGTTTTCTAAAAAAGACAGTTACCTATTGTAAAAAAGTTAAATTCGTTATTCTATCAAAACAACATTAACCATGACCACTTCTTTTAATTTTAACAAATGGAACATCTACATTGGATGGACAGTATTTTTTATTGCATTTCTTACGTATTTCCTTACTATGGAACCTACAGTAAGTTTTTGGGACACTGGAGAATACACAGCTACTTCTGCTAAACTTCAAGTAGGACATCCGCCGGGAGCGCCATTTTTTCAAATTATGGGTGCCGTTTTTGCTTCTTTTGCCAGCGATGCAACACAAGTAGCCAAAATGACCAATCTTGTTTCGGTATCTGCAAGTGCATTTACCATTTTGTTTATGTTTTGGACTATTACGATTCTTGTCCGCAAGATTGTAATGCGTAGCTCTAACACTTTAGATACAAATCAGAGCATTGCTATTTTAGGAAGTGGATTGATTGGTTCACTTACATATACGTTTTCAGATACATTTTGGTTTAATGCAGTAGAAACAGAAGTATATGCCATGGCTAGTTTGGTAATGTCCTTATTGTTGTATCTCGGATTGCGTTGGGAACAAGATATGGATTCACAAAGAGGTAATAAATGGTTATTACTTATTTCATTGGTTATAGGATTGTCTTTTGGAATTCACTTTATGGGATTCTTAGCAATTCCTCCTTTAGTGTTATTGTACTTTTTTAAGAAATATAAAAAGATCACTTTAAAAAGATTCATTATTGCTAATGCTGTTGCTATTTTCATTTTACTTTTTGTTTTTAAATTTTCACTCGCGCTTATTCTCAAAATTTTTGGAACAGGTGAAGTTTATTTAGTAAATACTTTTGGCTTACCTTTTCATTCTGGAACGATTTTGATTGGAATTCTTTTTATCAGTTTGTTCTATTTTGGACTCCGCTATACCAGAAGAAAAAACATGGTTCATCTACATACACTTACACTATCATTGGCTTTTTTATGCATTGGTTTTTCTGTGTGGATCATGCTTCCTATTCGTTCAAGTGCGAATGTAGTTGTCAATGAACACAATCCAAATAATGCACGCGAACTTCTTGCATATTATAACATGGAACAATACGGCAGCAGAAGTATCGCGTACGATTCCATGTATACAGAAGTATATGCAAATGCAGATAAAA
The DNA here is from genome assembly GCF_965224175.1 of Kordia sp. Lineage (GTDB taxonomy): Bacteria > Bacteroidota > Bacteroidia > Flavobacteriales > Flavobacteriaceae > Kordia. The sequence goes on along the minus strand of NZ_OZ245041.1, from coordinate 4,041,947 downwards.
TTCATCCTTATAAAGATGATACTCCAAAATATGAAGCAGATCAAGTATTAGGAAAATATACGATTGTAAATGATTGGAAAAATGCCAGAACCAATTTAGATGATGCGCATAAAGGCTTTTTCCCAAGAATGTGGGACACTGAACGTGCCGAAAATTATATCATGCTCGGACATACACCTAAATATTCTATAAAACCAGCATATAAGGATCAAGACAAGCTTCAAGCGTTTGTAGCTGACTTTGAAAATAAGCTTGCCAATGGAGAAATTGATTATTCACAATATCACGCTTTTTTAAATCAAGCTGGCTCCTATTTAGACATTGAAAAACCTTCTTTACTTGAGAACCTAAAGTTTATGTTCAACTATCAAATTGGATATATGTATTGGCGTTATTTTATGTGGAATTTTTCAGGAAAGCAAAATGATATCCAAGGAAAATATGATTTACAGAACGGAAATTGGAGAAGCGGAATTGATGCCATCGATGAACTTTATTTACCAGAGCAAAGCAATTTGCCAAGCGATATTAAAAATAACAAAGCTAGAAATAGTTACTATTTGATTCCTTTTTTACTTGGGATTCTTGGCTTAATTTTTCATTTTAGAAGAGCTAAAAAAGATTTTTGGGTATTACTTGTCTTTTTTGTTCTTACTGGAATTGCAATTCAGGTGTATACAAACATTAGACCTTTTGAACCAAGAGAACGCGATTATATCGTAGTTGGTTCTTTTTACATTTTTGCAATTTGGGTTGGCTTTGGCGTCTATACATTGTTTGATAAGTTTAAAGCTGTTATTAAACCTAAAATACTCGCTCCAGCAATTGTGATACTTAGTTTATTTACTGTTCCTGTATTAATGGCTTCAGAAAACTGGGATGATCATGACAGATCTGGACGATATACTGCAAATTTTATGGCAAAAGCCTACTTAGATTCTTGTCAGAAAGATTCTATTTTATTTACGGTAGCAGATAATGACACATTTCCTCTTTGGTACAAACAAGAAATAGAAGGATATCGTACAGATATTAGAACACTCATTTCAGAATATGTCAATACAGCTTGGTACATAGATCAAGCAAAACGAAAATCATACGAAAGTGATCCATTACCTATTAGTCTCACTCATGAACAATATCGATATGGCACGCGAGATTATATAAAAGGTGAAATACTCACTGAAGAAGCTTGGGACATTCAACGATGGATGGATTTTGTAACGAATGATGCCGAAACGCATAAACTCGGAAATCTATTAGATAGTCAAGGATATGATATTTCAATCTACCCAAAGAATATGTTAGACCTCAATTTTTATCCTACGAATAAAATTAGAATTAAAGTTGATAAGGAAAAAGTACTCGCAAATAATATTGTTGCTGCTAAAGATGCACATTTAATTGAAGATTATATCGATATTACTTTACCTGAATCTGGTATTTACAAAGCACAATTAATTAAACTCAATATTTTAGCAAATAACAATTGGGAACGCCCTATTTATTTTGCTGGAGGAACTACAGAAGATGCTCATTTTTTATGGCTTCAGGATTATTTACAGCTTGAAGGATTGACTTATAAGTTTGTTCCAATAAAAAATGCTTCCAAAAATAATTTTGACATAGGAAAAGTGAATACAGATATCATGTATGCTAATGTTATGGAATGGGATTGGATGTCTTACGGAAATTCAGACATTTATCATGACGCACAAGGAAGAAGGCAGAGCATTACGTTTAGAAATAATCTTGCTAGACTTATGGAAGCGCTAATCGCAGAAGGAAAACATGAAAAAGCACTTTCGGTAATTGATTTGGCTGTAGAAAAAATGCCCGTTGACGTATTTGGTTATTACACATTCGTTATTCCTTTCGTTGAAGGTTATTATATGTTAGATGAAAAAGAAAAAGGAAGAGCGCTTGCGTATCAAATCATCACAAAATATAAAGAACAATTAGCATATTACAGCAGTTTAAAGTATGATTCTTTACCAGAATTTACAGAAGATATTTTATATACTATGGATCAATACAACGCCATCGTTAAAATTATGATAGAAAACGATTCAAAAAATGTTGCAACAAAAGAGCTTCGAGCATTTAACAATTATGTAAAACGTTTTGAATATTTTTTGACACATTAAATTTTGATGAATGATTAATTGATGTAATCTTTTCTGATTGCTAGATAATTCTTTAAATTCGCCGTTAGTCTTATTAAAAGTAAATACATGACTTCTTTGAACTTCAAAAAATGGAATACTATCTTAGGATGGGTAGTGTTTTTAATAGCATTAATTACCTTTAGCTTAACTGTTGAACCAACAGCAAGTTACTGGGATTGTGCAGAATATATTGCAACTTCAGCAAAACTTCAAATTGGACATCCACCGGGAGCACCATTTTTTCAAATGATGGGCGCAATTTTTGCCACATTTGCTTCTTCGCCTGAAGAAGTAGCCAAAATGGTAAATTATATGTCTGTGTTTTCAAGTGCACTTACTGTTTTATTCATGTTTTGGTCTATCACCAACTTGGTTCGTAAGATTGCTTTGAAAAAAGTAAATCCTTCAGACACCGAAACTCCAGAATTTACTGTCGGTAAAAAAATTGCTGTCTTAGGTAGTGGATTAGTGGGTTCGTTAGCATTTACTTTTTCAGATAGTTTTTGGTTCAATGCCGTAGAAGCTGAAGTATATGCAATGGCAATTTGCATCATGTCAATAATGTTCTGGCTTGCCTTACGTTGGGCAGATGAAATGCATACACCACGCGGAAACAAATGGTTGATATTAATTTCATTGGTTGTTGGACTTTCTTTTGGAGTTCACTTTATGGGATTATTAACGATTCCTGCAATTGGAATGATTTATTTCTTTAAGAATTATAAAGTAGTTACCGTACAAAATTTCATTTTAGCAAATGTGATATCTATTGGTGTACTACTTTTTATTTTCAAATTACTATTACCAAACACTTTACGCCTCTTTGGATACCTTGAAGTATTCTTTGTAAACACTTTTGGAATGCCTTTTAATTCAGGTTCTATCATTGCTGCATTGCTCATTGTAGGTGCTTTTTATTATGGTTTAAGTATGACGAAGAAGAAAAATTTACCAGTAATAAATACCATCATTTTATGTACACTGTATATTTTAATTGGTTTTTCTACTTGGTTAATGATTCCTATTCGTGCCAACGCAAATACCGTAATTAATGAAAATAATCCTTCTGATGCGCGTTCACTTTTAGCTTATTATAACTTAGAACAATATCCAGAAACACATTTGTTTTACGGACCAATGTATACAGACATTTACGGAAGCTTAGATAGAGATGAACCTTATGTTGATGACAAACCTAAGTACGAACGTGATGATACATTAGGAAAGTATGTCATTGTAAACCAATGGAAAGGTGCCAAACAAAACTCTGATAGCCGTCATAGAGGACTTATGCCACGTATGTGGAGTTCTGAACATGCCGTGAATTATATGGAATATAATGGCTTATTAGATTTTGAAATAAAGCCACAGTATCGCTCAGATAAACAAATTGTAGAAATCATCAAAGATTTCAAAACACGTGCTGCAAATGGAGAAATCTATGCTGAAGACTTTGAAAATTACTTAAAAAAGATTCGAGAGTATGTAAACATTAAGCCGCCAACGCTTTGGGACAACATACATTACATGATTAATTACCAAATGAGTTACATGTATTGGCGCTATTTCATGTGGAATTTTGTTGGTAGACAAGATGATATTCAAGGAAAACTAGATAATCACGGAAATTGGATAAGTGGTATTAAGTTCATTGATGAAAGACACTTAGGTGCATCACAAGACAATTTACCTTCTGATGTATTGAATAATAAAGCTAGAAATACCTATTTCTTTTTACCATTATTGTTTGGTCTCTTTGGGTTTGTATTTCTACTGATGCGCGGTAAAAAACAATTTTGGGTACTACTCGTCTTTTTCTTATTCACAGGATTGGCATTAAAAGTATACTTAAATGAACGCCCATTTGAGCCAAGAGAACGAGATTATGCCTTGGTAGGTTCTTTTTATGTATTTGCTATTTGGATAGGATATGGAGTTTATGCTTTGTTTGATATTGCTAAATCCTACGTAACTGGTAAAGTTGCCGCTGGAGCTATTACGATTGTTGCCTTATTAGCAGTTCCTTTCTTAATGGCGAATCAAAACTGGGATGATCATGACAGATCAAATCGTTATACAGCACAATCTACAGCAAAAGCTTATTTAAATTCTATTGAAGAAAATGTAGGCGCCATGATTTTTACAATTGGTGACAATGATACATTCGCTCTTTGGTATGCACAAGATATAGAAGGCTTTAGAACTGATGTAAGGAGCATCAATACAAGCTTATTGGGAACAGATTGGTACATAGATCAAATGAAACGCAAAGCTTATAAAAGTGAAGCAGTTCCTTCTGAAATGACACATGATAAATACAAACATGGAACGCGAAATTACATCCGTTACGAACGTCATCCTGCCGTGCCAGATAGTACTGTTTGGGAATTAGATCGTTTTATGGATTGGATTTTAAGTGATCGAAAAGAAACTAAGTATGGTTATTTGATTGACGAAGTGTACGAAGTAGAAGATCCAAATATTCCTGCGAGTCAACGAAATATTGTATACTATCCAGTGACAAAGGTTAGAGTTCCTGTAAATAAAGCAAACGCAGCAAAATATGTGAGTCCAGAAAATCATGACGAAATGGTTGATTATATTGACATTGAGTTGCCAAAAACTGCGATTTACAAGAATAACTTAATGATGCTTGATATTTTAAACCAGAACGATTGGAAACGCCCAATTTACTTTACTGGTGGAAGTTTTGATAAAGCTGAATATATCTGGATGAAAGACTTCTTACAGTTAGATGGTTTAGTTTACAAGCTGATTCCTATTGAAACTAAATTACCAAGCAATTACGATATGGGACGTGTAAATACAGACTTGATGTATGCAAACGTAATGAAATGGGATTGGGGTAATTCTGGTAGTGATGATATTTATCACGATCCGCAAACACGTCGTCAAAGTATTTCGTACCGTACGAACTTAGCTAAACTTGTAGAGCAGTTGGTAAAAGAAGGTAAAAACGACAAAGCCGAAGATATTATCGACTTAGTCCTTGAAAAAATGCCAATCAAATATTTTGGGTATTATATTTTCACAGAACCATTCATTGATGGATATTTTAAAATTGGAAAAACAGAAAAAGCAATCGCTGTTTACAATGAAGTAAAAACAAAATATCTAGAATATCTTAATTATTACAAAAGCGTAAAACTAAGTCAACAATCTAATGAAATTGAGGAAATTTATGGATACTTAGAAAAATATAAAAGTCTTGTTGAATTGCTTGATGCAAACAATCAGAAAGAGCTTTTTGAAAAAGAGTATACAATTTTCGAAGGATACGTAGAACAATTTGGACATCTGTTCAAAGGATTGGAAGAGTAAAGTTACTTTACCAATGAAATTTTATACAGCTAAAACTCCCAAACTAGTAAAATGGTTATTTCCAAAACTAGTTTGGGAGTTTTCTGTTTCTGAAAAGAAAATCTATCTCACTTTTGACGATGGACCAATTCCTGAAATTACACCGTGGGTTTTGGAGCAACTCGCAAATTATAATGCAAAAGCTACCTTTTTCTGCATTGGCGATAATGTACAAAAGCATCCTAAAATTTATCATCAATTAATTAGTGAAGGACACGCCATTGGAAACCATACACAACATCATGTGAACGGCTGGAAAGTTTCTAATGTTAATTATATAAAAGATACAACAGAAGCTAAGAAAACTCTAGAAAAAGCAGTTAAGAACAAGCCTGAAGCAGTTTCTAGACTATTTCGTCCACCATATGGCAAAATAACACCTCAACTTTCTAAAAAACTCAGAAAGCTAGGATATACAATTATAATGTGGGATGTTTTGAGTGGTGATTTTGATATGGACTTAACTCCAGAAAAATGTCTTAATAATGTACTTACACATACGGAAGCAGGAAGTATTGTTGTATTTCACGATAGTTTGAAAGCATACGACAAACTACGCTATGTGCTTCCAAAAGTATTAAAGCACTTTAGCAACTTAGGGTATTCTTTTGAACGTATAACGCTCTAAACGTGTTCGGATATTAATCCAATAAGTGTATTTGCATCTTGCTCTCCACTTTGTCTCCACACCATTTCTCCACCTTTGTAAATCATGAGCGTTGGAAGTCCTTTTACGCGTAAAGCTTCTGCTAGTTCCTTATTTTTGTCTACGTCTATTTTTATAACTTTGGCACTATCACCAACGGCAGCCGCTACATCACGCAATACTGCATGCATAGCTTTAGACTGCTCATTCCAATCTGTATAAAAATCTAACAGAATTGGAATATTTGCACTAATTAATTCACCAAATTTTGACATAAGCGAATGTTTTAATTTTTATTGAATAGCTATATTTTTAACTAAAAAAACGCTAATTCTCTATTACAAATGTACTATTTTCTTGCGATTATGCTAGTTTCTCACGTTTTTTCAACTCTATCACCGTAATTTCTGGCCAAATTCCAACACGTCCAGGAAACGCCAATACGCCAAATCCGCGGTTTACATGCAAGTATTTTCCAGCTTCCTCATACAAACCTGCCCAACGTGGATATCTATATTTTACAGGACTCCATTTAAAGTTTAAAAATGGAATTTCTATTCCAAATTGCATTCCGTGTGTATGTCCTGCCAATGTTAATTGTATCTTTTTATCGAAATTGATAATATTAGGCTCATCAGTAATAACGGTAGGATCTGTTTTTTCTTTTTCACGAATCTCCATTTCTTTGTAATCAAAGTGAGAAGGATCATGCGATAATAAAATATTGAATTCTCCGTCTACCACATCTTCCGTTGCTTTTCGCAAACTACCTCGTTTTGGAAAATGACGAGACGCTCCCCAATTTTCAACTCCTAAAATGTTTAGTTTTTCACCATTTCGCTCTAGTGTTCTTTTTTCGTTGAGCAACAAATCAAACCCTATAGCTTCGTGTACTTTTTCTATTTTTCGATGATTTTCTTCTATATCTTCTTGCTTTTGATACGCATAATATCCGTAATCGTGATTTCCTAAAACGGAATACGAACCGTCGGTTGCTTCTATTCGTTTAAAAGTATCAATCCAAGGATCCATTTCTTCAGCAACAGCATTGACAATATCTCCCGTAAAAACAACAATATCACTTTTTTGTTCATTGATTAAATCAACTGCATATTCTATTTTTTCCTTATTATCAAAACTTCCTGAGTGAATATCTGAAATTTGCGTGAGTTTATAGCCGTCAAATGCTTCTGGCAAATCGTCAAAAAACATTGTATGCTTGATAACTCTATAATCGTACTTACCTTTAAAAATTCCGTATAAAAAACCAGAAAAAGGTATCGCAGCTATTCCTAATGCCAATTGACTGATAAATTTTCTTCGTCCTGGAATTGCTTCCCCAACGGTCATTCCACTATGTTGAAAATAATTAAACAGTGAAGCAAAAAAGCGGAAAATATCTTCTATAAATAGAATGGCAAAGATGAATAATTTTGGCACTATAAATGTCAACGCTAAGGCTATGGCATATCCTGTAGATAGGCTAAAACGTCCTTCGCGTTGTGTAAGACTCATTTGGTAAAAAAATATAGCATATACCACAACTGTTAAAACCCAAAATCCGATAAGAATGAATTTATTAGTCGTTAAGGCACGTAAGGAGAAAAATGTATACAACTCTAAGATGAGAAGTATCACTATCGGGATTAAAAATCGTAACATGTATTAAATTTTAACAAAAATAATTCTTCTTAACATATTGCTTGGATATTTTACAGGAACTTTAACACATTGAGACTGTATCTTTTATTTTACACGAAAGGAGTTTACTAAAAAATCGAGCACAATTGAGATTTGTATGAAACGTTTAATTTCAAAACTTCTCTATTGTGCTCGAAATGATACTATGATTATATATTTTATCCTAAATTCGGAATGTCGTCAGGTGTAAAATCATACAATTCTTTCGATTCTTCTTCTTTTAGTTTCTTCACTAAATCTAATGCATCTGGCACTACATCACTACAAAGTACAATTAACGAACCTTGTTTTGCATTTTTTACTGCATGAAGAATTGCTTCACTTTCTGAAGGAATGATTGTCGTTTTCTTGTTTGGATCTTTCATTTTAATTCCATCATTCAACATTTTAATCAGTTCTTCTTCTGTTTTCCCGCGCAAGCGTTTGTCTTGTCTTATAATTACTTCATCAAACATTTCGGCAGCAATTCCTCCCATTTCATTATTATCTTCTATACGTCTATCTCCAATTCCTGCGATGATTCCAACTTTTACTGTTGCATTTAAATTATCTACGAATTGTTTTAAAGCACGCATTCCTGCTGGATTGTGCGCATAATCTACCAAGATTTGGAAATTTTTGAATTTAAACAGATTCAAACGTCCTGGTGTCTGTGATGCTGACGGAATAAAGGTTTCAAGTGCTGCACGCATATCTTCTAAAGTAAATCCTTTTAAATATGCTGTAATAACTGCTGGCAATACATTTTGAATCATGAAAGTTGCTTTTCCTCCAAACGTCAATGGAACATTCACCGCTTTAATGATTCGCATTTTCCATTCGCCTCTACAAAGCGTGATATATCCGTTTTCATAGATTGCCGAAATTCCACCACGTTTTTGCATAGCTTTGATTCTCGGATTATTTTCATCTAAAGAAAATAGTGCCACATTACAATCTACATTTTTGCGCATTGCGTATACTAAGTCGTCATCTGCATTTAAAATAGCCGTTCCGTCTGGCAATACGGTTTCTGGAATTACTCCTTTTACTTTTGCCAATTGTTCTACCGTATGAATTCCTTTTAATCCTAAATGATCAGCAGCAACATTGGTTACAATTCCAATGTCGCAGTTTTTAAATCCTAAACCTGCTCGTAACAATCCACCACGGGCACATTCTAAAACAGCAAAGTTTACTGTTGGATCTTTTAGTACAAATTCCGTACTCGCCGGACCTGTACAATCTCCTGTCATTAATAATCTATTCTGAATATAAACTCCATCACTTGTGGTATATCCAACTCGATACCCTTTCATTTTTGCCATATGGGAAATGAGACGCGTAGTTGTAGTTTTCCCATTGGTTCCCGTTACTGCAATAATTGGAATACGTGACGTTGATCCTGGAGGAAATAATTTGTCTATTACCGGAGCCGCAACATTTCTTGGCAGTCCTTCTGTAGGCGCTAAGTGCATGCGGAATCCTGGTCCTGCATTTACTTCCAATACTGCGCCACCTGTTTCTGAAAGTGGTTTGCTTATATCTGATGTCATCACATCAATTCCACAGATATCTAAATCGATGATTTTTGAGATACGTTCTGCCATAAATACATTTGCAGGATGTACAATATCTGTTACATCTTCGGCAGTTCCGCCTGTGCTAAGATTTGCAGTATCTTTTAATACCATAACTTCGTCTTTTTCCAAGACCGTTTCTAAGGTATATCCTTTGGCTGCAATTAAGGTCTGCGTTAAATCGTTTACCTTAATCATGGTTAACACCTTTTCGTGTCCGTAACCTCTGCGTTCATCTTTATTTACTTCATCGATCAACTCTTGAATGGTTGATGTTCCGTCTCCCACAACATGTGCTGGAGTACGTTTCGCCGCAGCGACTAATTTATTATTGATAACAAGCAAACGATAATCGTCTCCTGTAATGTATTTTTCTACGATAACCGAACGAGAAATTTCTTGTGCTGCTTTAAAAGCAACCAAAGCTTCTTCGTAAGTATTGATATCTACTGTAATTCCGCGTCCGTGATTTCCATTGATTGGTTTGATTACTAATGGATAACCTACATAGCGACAAGCACCTTCCAAACTACGTTCGCGACGAATAATATCACCACGTGGCACTTCGACTTCTGCTTGTTCTAATAAATATTTTGTATCTTCTTTATCGCAGGCGATTTCCACACCAATATTACTGGTTTCACTTGTTACAGTTGCCTGAATACGTTTCTGATTGGCGCCATATCCTAATTGACATAAAGAATATCGATTCAGACGAATCCATGGAATTCCTCTACTTGCTGCTTCTTCTACAATAGAACCTGTACTTGGACCTAAACGTGATTCTTCACGAATTTCGCGCATTTCTTGAATATCTTCTGCTAAATCATAGTCTTCGCCTGAAATTAATGCTTCACAGATTCGAACAGCAGCTTTTGCAGCATAGCGCCCTACTTTTTCTTCCATATACGAGAATACAACATTGTACACGCCTTCTTCTCCGTAACCACGTGTTCTTCCAAAACCTGTATCCATTCCCGCCAAGGTTTGTATTTCTAATGCAATGTGTTCAATAACATGTCCCATCCAAGTACCGTCATCTACACGCATAAAAAAACCTCCTTCGCAACCTTCAGAACATCTGTGAGAATACATGGAAGGAAACATTGCTTTCAATCGATCTCCGAAGCCATCAACTTTATTCGTAGGATACTCTTCCATTTCTTGAAGATCTAGTACCATTACGATTAACTTATGTCTTCTTACTGACCAATAGTTTGGTCCTCGCATTGCGTTTATACTTCTTATTTCCATGTGTTGTTGGTTTGGTTAATTGTAAGACTTGTTTTTTGTAACAAGTATGATTATAAATATAGGAAAAAATCACAGATTTTAAGGCTCTTTTCGACATTCTGTGTAGTTAGATTAAGATTCCGTTAAAAAAAGGTTCTCAGACAGAAATTTATTTTACTTTTGCATTCACAAAAATCACAATAACATGCAGCAGATCAAAGGTACTTTGATTCCTATTGGAGGAAATGAAGATAAAGGTATTGAAGAAAATGAACAGTATACGCTAGAGTTTATTGACGATGGAATTTTATTTCACGTTGTTAAAGAAGCTGGTGGTATAGATGCAAAAATTGTGGTGATTCCTACAGCTTCTAGTATTCCTGTAGAAGTTGGTGAAAATTATTTGGATGCTTTTGCGAAGTTAGGCTGTACGAATGTGACTGTTCTAGACATTAGAAGCAAAGAAGATTCTGAGAAAGAAGCATCTATTGAATTAATTAAAACTGCCGATTGCATTATGTTTTCTGGCGGAGATCAATCGAAAATTACTGATAAAATTGGCGGAACAACTATTCATGATATTTTAGTAGATCGTTACCAAAATGAAGAAGGCTTTGTAATTGCTGGAACAAGTGCTGGTGCAATGGCAATGGCGAATGAAATGATTGCTGGCGGAAGTGCTTCAGAAGCATTTATTAAAGGTGCTGTCCGTATGTACAAAGGATTGAATTTGATTCCTGAATTGATTGTAGATACACATTTTATTCGCCGTGGGCGTTTTGGACGTCAGTCAGAAGCAGTGGCAAAATTTCCTAATTTGATAGGAATTGGCTTAGCTGAAGATACAGGAATGATTATCAAAAATGGTAATGATTGTACTGTAATTGGTTCTGGAATGGTGATTGTGTTTGATGGTGCTACATTGACGCACAATAACGAAAAGGTATTGAAAGAAGGAACGCCAATGACGATGGCAAATATGACGATTCATGTACTTTCTAACGGAGATCAGTTTGATATTAAAAATCGTAAGGTTTCTGTGTTACCGATTGAAGCGCCTTTTATATAATAGAAGTTAGATCGGCTTCGCCTGTTAGATATTAGAGCGCTTCACTTTTAGACCTTTACTGTTGCCCATTTTTACTTGCTTTAAATGTGATCACTCATTGAGAAGGTTAGATCGGATTCGCCTGTTAGATATTAGAGCACTTCGCTTTTAGACTTCACAATGTTGTCTATTTTTACTTGCTTTAAATGTGAACACTCATTGAGAAGGTTAGATCGGCTTCGCCTGTTAGATATTAGAGCGCTTCGCTTTTAGACTTCACACTGTTGCCTATTTTTACTTGCTTTAAATGTGAACACTTTCAAGAGTTCAACTTTAGAAGCTTTGTATTTATTCTATTTTCATTAAAAATAAAAGACGCTACAATTTCTTTTGTCATCATAGCGCCTTTCGTATTCATTAGCTTAGGTTATTTCTCTTTTACTAGCTCAAGTACTTTTTCTATAGCTTCATCTTTCTCTTGATCTTGTAGATTACTTACAAGCTCAAAACCGCTTTCTCTGTTGTATTCTATATGATAGTCTGCAGGAATTCCAATGTTTTCATAGTTCACTCCGTCCATGTTTTCGTAGATTTCATTTGACAAACCATAACTCCAACCATTTGGCAATTGTTTTTCTAGTATATCAGAAAAAATTCCTTCTGTGTTTGATCCTACTCGAACTGCATTTGGCGTGGCTTTAAGTGAGCTTAATACAAATATTTCAGTAGCACTTGCAGATTGCGGACTTGTTAGTATATATAAGTTTCCTTTAAATATTTTCTTTGCTGGTGAAATGCGAACCGTATTTACAGCGGTAAATCCACCTTCTTTTATATATGCTTTTTTGGTAAAAACAGTTGTTTCTTTTGGTGTAAAATAACTTAGAATTTTTAATGCAACTTCGTCTATTCCGCCACCATTAAATCGTAAATCAATGATACACGTTTTGGCTTTTTCTAATTCAGGAAAAATCTTGTCCATAATGTATGCTGCACCATTAATTTCATCTTGTGTATAGTTTTCACTTTCTTCAGCGTATTGTTCAAATAGTGTTTCTGCTTTTTCAGGATCGTCTGTTGGAATATCATAATGTGGAAATTGCATCATTCCGTTTATTTGAAGCAACATTACATCATCGTTTATCTTTCCCCAATTTAACACACCGTAATTGTAACTACTAATAGCATCTACGTACTTTTTGAGTTGTTCAATTCGAAATTCATCAATGTCTATACTTCTCCTTTTTTCTTTGTTTGTGTTTTTAGCTTTTTCTTCTTTGTGTAAAGCATATGCTTCTTCTAACGCTTCTGGCAATTCTATTCCTACATGTCCATCATTCATTCCTTCTAACATTTCTTTTAAAACAAAATATAACTCTAATGGCGTTGATTCTGCAGATATTTTTTTCCTATATGTGTTTGTATATGTATCCCAATCAATATTTCGTTCTTTAAAATATCCGTATTGTTCTTTGAAAGTTTGGCAAAGCGATTCAAAGTTATATATCGGATCATTTTGTTTTGCTTTACTTAATGGAGCACAGTTTTCAGGCATTTTTTCTATACGAACAAAATCGTATTTATTGATTCCCATTTGTACATTCATCATGTTTTCACCTTTCAAATTCATTGACAATATTTTCAAGGCTGCATCACGTGGAAATTCTTCTGAAGGCAAACAACTGATACTATTAATATCATATATGGCCACCGTTTCTTCGTCAACTTTTATGATTCTACCATATCCAATACTTTTCCAAACTCCATTGATGGTCGCGGTAACTTCAGCTGTATGATTTGTTGTTGTTTTATTGGTATTACTTTTACATTTTACACAGAAAATAAGAGTAATTAATAAGACTAAAGTGTTTAATTTTTTCATTTGATACTTGTTTTTGTTTTTTGTGATTGATGATTCTAATTCACTACAAACTAACGTTATTACAAGGCACCAAACGCTCCAATGCTTCTATTGGAACTTATTTTTCTAACTTAAGTTTGCTTCTTGTATTGAGATGGAGAAAGTCCTGTTTCTTTTTTGAAGATTCTGTTGAAACTTGTTTTTGACTTAAATCCGCATTCATAAGCAATTCCCAACAATGTATAATTTTCAAATTCTTTTGAAGCTAATTTTTCCTTTACAGCTTCCACACGATACTTATTGATGATATCATAAAAAGTAATTTTCATATGTTGATTGAGCAATCCGGATAATTTTTTATCGGTTGTGGAAATCATTTGTGCCAACTTATTCAATGTTAATTCTTCATCTAAATATGGCTTTTCTGTTATAAAAACATCTTCCAATCGTACTTGCAACTCTTGAAACATTTCTGTATCAGCAGTAGAAATCTCTTTATTTTTTTCTGTTACTTGTAATTGTACAATAGGCTCTTGAATCAAAAAATCAGGCACAAATATTTTAGATTGTCGGATGCCATAATATCCTAAATAACTAATTAATATTACAACTAAAACCAACGTGATAAAACTAGTTTCTATAGCATCTTCTCCAACGTACATTTCATAACAATTTCCCAACAAGTCTAAAATTGCAACAATGAGTGTTCCTATCAACATTTGCTTTATCCAACCAAAATCTGTTTCCGTAATTGTAGAAAAATTTCCTTCCATAGCTTTATGGTATTTGGAAAATAGTTTTAGAGAAAACAATAAATAAACAATCAAATACAATAGGCAAGCTGAGAAAAACAAAACGCTTCCTTCATTTAAAACATTTAGATAATAGAAAATAAACTTTCCATTTAGAATAGAAATAATGAATGGAATTGAAATAACGCCAATATATATCAATAAAGGAATAAAATGTATCCAGTTTTTTCTAAAAAGTGTTTTGTGATCTTCAAATAATGATTTTATATAGATGTAAAGTAATGGTCCAATAAAAAGTTCAATGGTATCATTGAAAATAAATGTAGCAATATAGAGTGATCTAAGTTCATGAACTTCTGCGTAAGCATGAAACATGTACAGGAATATAATTCCAAAGAAGAAAACCAATAGCTTTTTAGGCAGTTCTTTTTTCTTTGATCTTAGTAAAATTAGAAGAATTAATCCATTGATTACAATTCCTCCAATCAATACAAAGTCAATGAATAGTTCCATAAATTAAGGCTAATATACAGAATTACTTGTTTTTATAAATAGATATTTCTTTGGTTCCGTTTGAAGATTTACACGCTCTGTACATTCCTTCTGTATTAAAAGGCATTGCAATATTTCCTTTGGCATCTACTGCGATCAGTCCGCCATCGCCGCCAATTTTTAAAACACGTTCATTAATCACAAGATCTGCTGCTTTTTCAAGTGAATATTCTTTGTGTTCCATTAAACTAGAAACATCATAGGCTACCACGCCACGAATAAAGTATTCTCCACTTCCTGTACAAGATACTGCACACGTTTCATTGTTTGCATAATTTCCTGCGCCAATCATTGGTGAATCTCCAACTCTACCAAAACGCTTGTTGGTCATTCCTCCTGTAGAAGTTGCCGCAGCAATATTTCCATCTTGATCGCAAGCAACTGCGCCAACAGTTCCGAATTTTGAATCTTTTTTTAGCGAATGATCTAATTGAAAACTATCGGTTCCTTTTATTTCTTGCCACTGATTGTAACGTAATTCATCATAAAAATATGACGGATCTTCCAATTCGTAACCATGCATCTTTGCAAAAAACATTGCGCCTTCACCAGCCATAAATACATGCTCACTTTTATCCATGACATCACGCGCTAAAGAAACTGGGTTTTTAATTCCTGTAATCAATGAAACTGCACCAGCATTCAAACTTTTCCCTTCCATAATGGCAGCATCCATTTCGTGTGTTCCTTGTGCTGTAAACACACTTCCTTTTCCAGCATTGAACAAATGTGAATCTTCCAGCAATTTCACAGCTTCTTCTACAGCTTCCACTGAAGATTTTCCCTCTTCTAGCATCTTATAACCTGCATCTAAGGCTTTTTGTAGTGCCGCTTTGTATTGAATTTCTAATTCTGGCGTCATCATTCCTTTGACTAAAGTTCCGGCTCCTCCGTGAATGGCTATCGAGATAGTTTGCATATTGCTTCGTATTTAATGCGCAAAATTACAAAATTGTCATCATTAAAATTCAAGAAGCGACAGCAAAATATCTTAATGATTTAGCTTTTTAATCTAAAATTAAGGCAAGACATTTTTTTAGGGAAAAAGCAGAGTGAGGAGTATAAAAAAGCGACTCGAAAGTCGCTTGTCATTTTTAAAATATTATTTTTCACCTGTTATAGTCACTGTATATAAAGTATCAGGACAATCACAAATTGATCTATAATGTGTTCCTCCTCCTTTTATCGATGGAGTTTTAAAATTCGAAATATTCTTCTTGTTAAGCGTTAGGGAATTTAAATTTCTTTTTTTCATAATGTAATGATTTACAAGTTAATAATAATTAAACTTATAAAATGGATTCATTAACTATTTACGGTAAAACCTTATTTAACATTTTAAAAATGACCGTACTTATGATAAAAAAAACTTCCATTCAACTATTAATATCTAACAGTTTCCCGAGGTACCACAATCACATCCAGGATCATTAGAAGCACAATCAGCTTCATGAGATTTTTGATAATTACATCCAGCAACCAAACCACCAACAAGAATGTTTCCTGATTTACGCGGTGGCGGCATGCCACCAATACTTTTGGACTGTTGCAAACTAGAAATAAGCTTCTTCTTTAATGATAGATTTTTTAATGACTTTTTCTTCATAATAAATTATTTTAGAGTTCACTCTACAATATAAAAACTAACATTAAGAAGCTGAAAAAGAATGTATAAGCGTAAATATTTTTTAGTGAGCTAATGAAAAACGCTAGCTAGCTTCATATGAAAGAGCTGTAGTTCCACCTTGTGAAGAACAATGTTGATCCATTCTTGTTGCTACCCAGCTAGATTCTGAAGCACCAGACCAATTATTTCCATCAGGAAAAATGCAAGTAATTCTATAACGAACGCCTCCGCTTATAAGTTTTAATTCTGATTTCTCAACGACTCTTACTCCTTTTAGATTTAAAATAGATTTTAACATAATTACGAGGTTTAAATTAATAATGAATTAAAAGTATCTAAAAAGTAACTTACAAAAAAGACATGATACTTACGATTCATAAATTATAAGGACTAATCATAAAAAATAAAACCACAGAAAATGTTTACACAGAAAAACACTATTGCTTGTGAATAATTCCTTTTTTATTCGAGAATCTTAGTAATATTCTTAAATTTGAATTTCCATCAAATTTACGATTCATGGCAGACCAAAAACGACTTTTTTTACTTGATGCGTACGCGCTTATTTTTAGAGGATATTATGCTTTTATTAAAAACCCTAGAATCAACTCGAAAGGATTAGATACCTCAGCAATTTTAGGTTTTACCAATTCTTTGTTAGATGTGATAAAGCGTGAACGACCAGATCATTTGGCTGTTTGTTTTGATAAAGGCGGAAGTGTAGATCGTGTAGCAGCTTTCCCTGAATATAAAGCCAATCGACAAGAAACTCCTGAAGCTATTCGTTTAGCCGTTCCTTATATTGAGAGTATTTTGAAAGCCATGCATATTCCTATCATTGTCAAAGAAGGTTATGAAGCCGATGATATTATTGGGACACTTTCTAAAATGGCAGAAAAGGAAGGTTATAAGACATTTATGGTTACGCCAGATAAGGATTTTGCTCAACTAGTTTCTGAGAATATCTTTATGTATCGCCCACGATTTGGTGGTGGCTATGAAACTTGGGGAATCCCCGAAGTACAAGAAAAATTTGGTGTAGAACGTCCAGAGCAAGTAATTGATTTCTTGGGAATGATGGGAGATTCTGTAGATAATATTCCTGGATTACCAGGCGTTGGAGAAAAAACTGCTAAGAAGTTTTTAGCAGCTTATGGAAGCATGGAAGGTTTGCTTGCCAATACGCACGAACTAAAAGGAAAGATGAAAGAGAAAGTTGAAGCGAATGGTGAATTAGGTTTACTTTCAAAACAACTAGCAACCATTATGTTGGACGTTCCTGTTGAGTTTAATGAAGAAAATTTCGAGCTTTCTCAACCCAATTTAGAAGCTGTAAAAGAAATTTTCCTCGATTTAGAGTTCCGTAGATTACTCGATAATTTAATCAAAACATTTTCTACTCCAGAAGAAAATTCTGCTGCAGCGGAAACAAAAGCAACTTCAAAAGCAAGTCAAAAAGCAGCCTCAACTGGGCAATTTGATTTATTTGCGACACCTGGAGGCGGAAATACAAGTGAAGCAGCTTCAATTTCAGGATATCAAACGATCAAAACAACTGATCATTTTTACCAATTGGCAAATACGCCGTTGTCACGAAAAATGTTGCTTCAAAAGTTACTAAAACAACAAAGTGTATGTTTTGATACAGAAACTACTGGTTTAAAAGCATTGGAAGTAGAGTTGGTTGGTGTAGCATTTTCTTGGGAAAAAGGAAAAGGATATTATGTAGCTTTTCCCGAAGATCAAACAGAAACCAAAGCAATTTTAGAAGAGTTCCGTCCGTTTTTTGAAAGTACTACGATTGAAAAAGTTGGACAGAATTTAAAATATGATATCAAAGTATTGTCAAATTATAACATGCCCGTAAAAGGTCCTGTATTTGACACGATGATTGCCCATTATTTAATCAATCCAGACATGCGACATAATATGGACGTATTGTCGGAAACATATTTAAACTACCAACCTGTTTCTATCACAGAATTGATTGGTAAGAAAGGAAAAAACCAATTGTCTATGCGACAAGTTCCGTTGGAACAACAAACGGAATATGCTGTAGAAGACGCAGATATTACCTACCAACTGAAAGAACATTTCATCAAAGAATTGGAAAGTGGAAACTTAACTAAATTATTTACGGATGTTGAAGTTCCTTTGGTAAGTGTACTTTCTGCTATGGAAATTGAAGGAATTAATATAGATCCTGACTTTTTAGGTGAATTATCTAAGGAATTAACTACAGATGTTGACCGCTTAGAAAAAGGAATTTTTGAGCAAGCTGGCGAAGAATTCAATCTAGCTTCTCCTAAACAGTTAGGTCCAATTTTATTTGACAAATTAAAATTAGTTGATAAACCTAAAAAGACTAAAACTGGACAATATTCTACCGCGGAAGATGTGTTGTCGTATTTAGCAAAAGATCATCAAATTGTTACCGATATTTTAGAATGGAGACAGTATCGAAAACTACAAAGTACATATGTAGATGCGTTACCAAACGAAATCAACCCAAAAACAAATCGTATTCATACCGTATATGCGCAGGCGGTAGCTGCAACAGGAAGATTGAGTTCTAATAATCCGAATTTACAAAACATTCCGATTCGTACAGAACGTGGACGACAAGTTCGAAAAGCATTTGTACCAAGAGATGAAAATTATGTATTACTTGCTGCCGATTATTCTCAGATAGAGTTACGAATTATTGCCGCATTGAGTCAAGAAGATACAATGATACAAGCTTTTAAAGATGGCGCAGATATTCACGCTTCTACTGCTTCAAGAGTATTTAATGTTCCGTTGGAAGAAGTAACACGTGAACAGCGTAGCAATGCCAAAACGGTGAATTTCGGAATTATTTATGGAGTTTCTGCTTTTGGTTTAAGCAATCAAACCGATTTGACACGAAGTGAATCTAAAGAGTTGATTGACACGTATTATGAAACCTATCCAAAGTTAAAGGCATACATGTCTAATCAGGTAGCATTTGCGCGTGAAAACGGGTATGTAGAAACAGTTTTAGGAAGACGTCGTTACTTAAAAGATATCAATTCTAGAAATGCTATTGTTCGTGGTGCTGCTGAACGAAATGCTGTGAATGCTCCAATTCAAGGAAGTGCTGCAGATATTATTAAATTGGCTATGATTACCATTCACAATCGTTTTATAACGGAAGGTTTCAAATCGAAAATGTTATTGCAAGTGCATGATGAATTGGTGTTTGATGCTCACAAAGACGAATTAGAAATCATCAAGCCAATTATTAAAGAAGAAATGGAAAATGCCTTTAAAATGGACGTACCATTAGATGTTGAAATTGGTTTAGGGCAGAATTGGCTGGAAGCGCATTAGAAAGATGTCATATTGCACTTGATTCAGCATCTCACCAATTATTGATGATTTAAAGCTCTCATGGACTTTGCTGAATCTTCAGTTTTCTGTGGAAGTATTCAATCTTAGTGATCATTTTCTCAGGAATAAAATAAAGAAAAATTGTATCGAAAAACACTTTGTATTCATAGTAGATCTCGATACAATTTTCTAACGAAAACCACTCGAACTGATGGTTGGATTTTTAATAAAAAAAGCACTAAACGTACATTTAGTGCTTTTCTATATAAAGTCTACAGGCTCAATATTGCGACTTATTGTTTTGTGTATACGATTCTAATATCTTCTTCAGTAACAACATTAGTCCCGTCATTAGATAAAATTTCAAATCCTTCAGGAATGATAAATGTAAACTGATTATTAGACTCTATAGTTGCGTTCATTGCAAATTCATCTTCTTCTTCAAAAGCTATGGTAGTACCATTTGATGTCCAAGTTAATGGAAATGATTCTATTTCATTTTCACAATCAAGTGTATATGTAAATTGATTTGTGGTTCCAGCTACTAATTCTGCAATAATAGAAAGATATGATGTAGAAACAGCTAATGCGCTTCCGTCTGCATTAATTTGAATGGTTTCATTCTGATAACAATCCACTTCAGCAAGCAAGTCGGTATTTGCCGTGCCATCTAGATTGAAATCATAAGCATTTTCTACTTGATACCGCGTCATTTTCCAAGTTCCTACAAGCGGATCAATTGGTGCAGCGTCATCATCTGATGAACATGAACATAAGAATACGCTAAGTACTGAGAATAGTAATAATTTTTTCATAATAATGGTTTTTAATGTTAATGATGCGTACTCATTATCAAATTATATGCCGAAAATTATAGCTTAGTTACAAACGTCACTTCGAGTGATTTTTTCAGAATGAAATGATAAAAACTGTATCGAAAAACACTTTGTACTCATAGTAGATCTCGATACAGTTTTCTAATGAAAACCACTCGATCTGACGGTTAGATTATTTGTAGTAACAGATTACTTCGTCATTTTTCCTAATGACGTTTCTAAGAATTTAACGCGAGAAATAACAAACTAGAAATGAGCAATCTCACATGTCACATCGAGCGCAGTCTAGATGTTCTTTCAAAATCAAAGCACAAACCTGTACGTAAACTTCATCAAGAAGATGTTTTCTGGTTGTTGTCCTAAAATTTGATTGTCTAAACTACGAAGTAAATGATCGCGCGTATTTCCAAAACCTGTGGTTCCTTGCGACCAAACTAAAAATAATTCAGAACCAGGAATGTATTCCCAACGCAATACTAAATTTGAACGAAACTGTACAAAAGCAAAATCAGGATTTCCTATAGAATAGTTTACATTTCCGTCTGCATCTTCATCAATTATATACGAATCGGAAGCTGCATCAAATGTAATTTCATTGGGCTGATATTGATAAAAACGATCATTCAAGTCGTCTGCAATCGAATTTGTCACATATTTAAAATCATTATAACGTCCTATAGATACAAAAGGCTGTCCGTAGTATTGAATCGATAAGTTTGGATTAATTGTATAATTAAAACGAATTGAAGCGCTCAACGTTTGATTGTCTATATTCCCTAAAATATAGCGAGTTTCTCCATTATTATCTACCTGTGTTACATACTGCGTTTTGTTTGGATTGTAGTTGTATTCTGGGCTGATAGAAATACGCATTGCATCTGTAGGTTGATAAGTAACATCGCCACTCACTTCTAAAAATGTAAAATTGTTTTGCTTGGCTTTCGAATACACCATTCCCCAACTTGTACGCAATTTTTTGCGTTCGTCTGTTCCAAAGGAGGCATATCCGAAGTTTTCTTGTGAAAAACGCCAACGCGGTCCACCACGTAAAAACGTATTGATAAAAATTCGCGGCTTATGTGCACCTCCAAAATCAATCCACCAATTATTTTGAAAACGTAAGTTTCCATTCACTTCGTATTGAATACGATTGAAGTTGCCTTCAAAGTCATAGGTTGTAAATTGTGAGAATCGACCTGAAATTCTTCTAAAATTCCCAACCGATTTTGTAGTTTGATAACCGACATTTGCATACTGACGAATTTCATCTGCCTGACGGAGAAATCCAATATCATTCAATTCTAATTCTGGCGAACGCCATATAACTCCACCATCATAACGCCATGTTCCGCTACCAGCTTTTCCAAACTCTAATTTTCCTCCAGTTCCCGTTAAAGATGTTCTATTAGGATCAACTTCTACATGTCCTGCATCTGAACGTTGAAACATGTGTGTAAGTGAATTTTGTGTAGCAGCAATGGCTTCTTTGCTACCTTCTATATGACTTGCCACAACGTTTCCTCTTAAAAAATAGGTTCTATCCTTCCAGTTATGTGTAAAATCTAATCCACCAGTGTAAGCTGCACGATGTAAAAAATTAAGATTATCTTCCAATCTGCGATTGGTTGCTGTAAAGATTCCTCCAATAAACGTATTTCGTTCGTTAAAATCTTTTTGCAATCGCCCAACAAAATAATTTGTCAACGGTTCTACGAGTTCTTTTCTACGTGTTCCGTTGTTATCGACTTCGGCAAATTCTTTTCCTGTGACACTTTCCAATACACCAATTGACCAACCATTTTTAGTTTTTCCACTAAATTTTGCAGCTCCTAAAATCGTTGAATTTTGTGGTTGATCTATAAATTCGCCTGAACTTGTATTAGGGAAACCTTGCGGATTTCTTCCAATACGTCTCGAATAAAAAACATTGTCCTGTCCATTTGCAAATCGATAGTCAAAAATGTTTTTATTTTCTACAAAAAATGGTCGTTGTTCTCGGAAAAAAATCTGAAAACCATCTAAGGCAATTGCGGCTGGATCAGCTTCAACTTGACCAAAATCAGGATTGATTGTAAAATCTAGCGTTAGATCATTTGTGACACCAATTTTTCCATCAATTCCTCCATTGAGTTGAAAATCATCTCCATCACGAAATGGATTTCCACTTTCTTCAGGATACGTATCATATTGTGTTACTACGTAAGGTTGAATTTCAAGTTGTTTTTGTGGTCTTATATTTTTTAATCCATGTAACTCCCCAAATTCACTTACCCAACCTGGTGCATCTAGTGGAATTCGTTGCCATGTAGAACGCTCTTCTTTTCTAAAAAAACGACGTTGCACTTGCAATCCCCATATTTGTTCGGCACTTTTTCCAAAACGCAATTGACTGAACGGAATTTTCATTTCTGCTGTCCAACCTTCTGCATCAACATTTGTTTTTGTATACCAAATTGGATTCCAGCTTCCGTCCCAATTACCTCCGTTATTGGAGATAAATTCGTCTCCTTTTACACCTGCGGCTGTTACGGTAAATGAAAAACCTGTACGTTTATCATGATAACTATCAATATTAATTTCAACCCAATCACCATCAAAACCATCACGGCGTGACAACCGTTTTACAATTTTATCAGGATCTGAATCAATTGCACGTACAGCTACATATAAAAATTTAGCATCGTACATAATTTTAAACTTCGTTTGTTCGGATGGAGGCGTATTTTCGTCAGGACGATTCTCAATAAAATCAGTTGCCCATGCTACTGAATCCCAACTAGCATCATCTAAAATTCCGTCAATTTTTGGCGATTCACCTTTTACTGGACTTGTAGTATAAATTCTTTTGGGAATAGTCGTAGAAGTTTCTTGTGAAAATCCATAATATGGAATACACAAAAGCCCTATATAAAGCAATAGGAAAGGTTTCATAAGTCGTATTTTGATTGATTGATTGTTATAAAAGTAATAAACCTTGTAAAATTACGTCAATAATTAGTTAAAAATTAACAGTTATTAAGAAATGTCATAAATAAAAACTCTTATGTTTTTTATGGTCTATACGTACCATTACGTATATATTTTTAATTACATTTGAGTTGAAAATAAAAAATAGTGAGCGCCTTAAAAACCATATTATATTTTTCCCTCTTTAAATACCCATTGACGAGAACCGAAATTTTTCAGTTTTCTGATATTACAGATCAAAAAGAAATTGATAGTGAAATTGATTTGCTATTGAAAAAAGGCGTCATTTTTAATTTTGATGGTTTTTA
Organism: Kordia sp.; assembly: GCF_965224175.1. Classification (GTDB taxonomy): domain Bacteria; phylum Bacteroidota; class Bacteroidia; order Flavobacteriales; family Flavobacteriaceae; genus Kordia. The sequence continues at coordinate 4,017,957 of NZ_OZ245041.1, read as the reverse complement.
TATTGATGTAAATAATCCTGATCGCATAGAACGAAGATTGAAAGGAAATGAAATGGCAAGAAACATAATGCCAAAGGCTATAAAAGTTTCTAGGAAAATAGCCAAATTTCCATATGTAAAAGGCGTATGTTTATCGGGGGCATTGTCAAAAGGATTTTATGACGATGATGGTGATTTTGATTTCTTTATTATCACCAAACCTAATCGTTTATGGATTGCGAGAACTTTGCTTGTATTGTATAAGAAAGTATTTCTACTCAACTCAAAAAAATACTTTTGTGTCAATTATTTCATCAGTACCGATAAATTAGAGATTTCGGAGCAAAATCTTTTTACAGCTACAGAGATTGCTACACTTATTCCTTTGTATGGTACTGACACTTTTAAAGCTTTTTGGGAAGCTAATAATTGGTCACATCCATATTTCCCCAATAAACCTGCTCACAAGTTGAGTACCATTCGAGAAACGGAAAAAAGTACTTTGTCTAAATTTATTCAAAAGATTTTCGATGGTTCTCTAGGTTTAAAAGTCGATATGTTTTTACAGAAGCTGACAATTAAAAAGTGGAGAAGAAAATTTAGTCATTTGGCACAAGAAGATTTCAATATTGCAATGAAATCTACAAGACATGTATCAAAACATCATCCACAAAACTATCAGAACAAAGTGATCAAACGTTTAACCGAACGCTATGCAGAAGTTGTAAAACAGTACAATTTGAAATATCCTAAAGAAAATGCTTGATATTGTTTTTTCACATTCTTACTATTATAAGTTTGATGCCAAGCAATGGAAAAATCAAACGCCATATCCTCCATTAGGAACTTTATATGCTGCTTCTTATTTACGTGAAAACGATTATAAAGTTGGTGTATTTGATGCAAATTTATTAGATGATCCCAAAACAATTAAACCGTATTTAGAAACACAAAAACCAAGTGTGTTTGTTTTGTATGATGACGGTTTTAATTATTTAACAAAGATGTGCTTAACCACTATGCGTGAAGCCGCTTTTGAAATGATTACAATTGCAAAAAATCTAGATTGTAAAATTATTGTTTGCAGTTCAGATTCTACAGACCATTATGAAAAATATTTGGCTGCAGGCGCAGATTTTGTCATTCAAGGTGAAGGAGAAATTTCATTAAAAGAATTGGTAGATGCTTTATCAAAAAATGAAGATACTTCGCAAATCAAAGGACTCGTTTTCAAAAAAGGTGACGAGTTTGTAAAAAATCCAAAACATCCTGTACTGCGGAATTTAGATGAATTACCAATGCCAGCATGGGATTTGATTGATATTGAACCCTACAGAAAAATTTGGAAAGATGGCGGAAATGAATTCACTCTAAACATGGCAACAACTCGTGGTTGTCCGTTTAAATGTAATTGGTGTGCAAAACCTATTTATGGAAACCGTTACAATTCTCACTCACCAGAATACATCACAAAACACATAAAATATTTAAGTGAAACCTATGGTGTCAATCGCTTTTGGATGTGTGATGATATTTTTGGTTTAAAACCAAATTGGGTTCAAAACTTTAATAAAGAACTTAAAAAAGAACAACTTTCCATTTCCTATTATATACAAAGTCGTGTCGATTTATTATTAAAAGAAGATACGATTGAAGCTTTAGCAGAAAGCGGATTAGAGGAAGTTTGGGTTGGCGCTGAAAGTGGTTCACAAGCTATCTTGGATGCCATGGATAAAGAAACCAAAGTAGAACAAATTTATGAAGCGACACGCTTATTACAAGAGAAAAACGTACGTGTTGCCTTTTTTATTCAGTTTGGTTATTTGGAAGAAACCAAAGAAGATATTCAGAAAACAATTGATATGATTAAGGAGTTGGTTCCTGATAATATTGGAGTTTCAGTTTCTTATCCACTTCCTGGAACTAAATTTTACGATAAAGTCAAAGATGATCTAAAGTTAAAAGCAAATTGGACAGATTCTGATGATTTAGCTATGATGTTTAAAGGAACATACAACACTCAGTTTTATCGAAAATTACAACGCTATGTTCATAAAGAATTTCGTAAAAGTCAAGCCGTAAAAAATTTCAAGAAGTTTTTCAAAAATCCATTTTCGGTTACCAAAACAGAATTACGATCTATGATTTTGTTTGGCTATTATGTGCCTTCTGCTTTTTTAGATAAGATTCAACTTAAAAATATGGAGAATACCAATGCATAGTGATTTTGACGCAGCAGCACCGCAATATGATGACATTTTCACATATTCTAATATTGGAAAAGCACAACGAAAACTCGTTTTCAAATACATCAATCCCATCATTCAACGAGACAAAAAGCTGTCTATTTTAGAATTGAATTGTGGAACTGGCGCAGATGCTATCGAATTTGCAAAACTAGATCATGAAGTCATTGCTACCGATATTTCTGCTGGAATGATTGAAGTAGCTAAAGTAAAAGAACATCCAAAGAATCTTCAATTCAAAGTACAAGACATCAATACGATCACGAAAGATACTTTCAATAAAAAGTTTGATTTTATCTTTTCTGATTTTGGAGGAATTAACTGTTTATCAGAAGAACAACTAGAAGCATTTTTTAAAACTGCATCCAATTTATTGCTTCCCAATGGAAAAATGGCAATTGTGTTGATGCCTAAAAACTGTCTTTGGGAACGTTTATACTTTACCTTAAAAGGTGATAAAACAAAAGCTACACGAAGAAATACTACCGAAAGCGTAGTCGCTAATGTTGATGGTATTGGCGTAGAAACTTGGTATTACAATCCAAAAGACGTTTCTGCAGCAGCGAAAGATTATTTCAGCACAAGAAAAGTAAAACCCATTGGTGTTACCATTCCGCCATCATATTTAGAACAATCGTTTGTGGCTAAGTTTCCAATGCTGAATATTTTTAGAGGTTTAGACTCTATTTTAACTTCTTCTTCCTTAGCCAAATACGCAGATCACTTTTTGATTACTCTTGAAAAAAAATGACACCTATTTATTGCTGATTCTAAATAAGCAAATACGTTTCATCAAACTTTACAAGTCAAGAAAACATCTTTATATTTACATAATCGTTTCAAAAACGAATAAACTGACAGACAAAAACAATAGCCTTAGCCAAAACAATGAGCATCATTCTCACACATACCTATTATCTTTTTGAAGATGAGAAAGAGCAAAGCATCATGCGTCCGTATGCACCGCTAGGTTTGTTGTATATTTCTTCGTACTTGAATGAAAATAAAGTAGAAAATCATGTGTACGATTCTACTTTTTATTCAAAAGAAGAACAGTTGCGTTTTATTGAACAAAAACAACCAAAAGCTATTGCAATATATACCAACTTAATGACGAAGATTAATGTAATTAAGTTGATCAACATTCTAAAAACCGATGAAATATATGGTTTTCCTAAAGTAATTTTGGGCGGACCAGATATTACATATAACTGCGAAAATTACCTGAACACTGGCGCTGATTTTTTAATTATTGGTGAAGGTGAACAGACTACATTAGAATTGTATCAATCAATTATAAATGATTCCAATTTTAGTGAAATTCATGGGATTGCTTATTTAGAAAATGGTGAAGTTGTAAAAACACCTGCGCGAATGCGCATGAAAAGCTTGAAGGAATTACCATTGCCGAATAGAGCTGCGATTCCTGTAGAGAAATATTTAAACACTTGGAAAACTCATCACGGAAAAAGTTCAATGACGGTAAGTACACAACGTGGTTGCCCATATACGTGCAAATGGTGTAGCACAGCAGTTTACGGACAAAGTTATCGAAGACGTCCGCCAGATATGGTAGCTACAGAATTGAAAATGTTGAAAGAAACCTATCAACCAGATAGTATTTGGTTTGTAGATGATGTTTTTAGTGTAAGTCATAAGTGGATTGAAAAATTCCATGAAGAAGTGATCAAGCAAGATGCTATCATTCCGTTTGAATGTATTACACGTGCAGAACGTTTAAATGATCATATTTTACAATTATTAAAAGAAGCTGGTTGTTTCCGAATTTGGATTGGTGCTGAAAGTGGTTCACAGAAAATCATTGATGCTATGGATCGTCGTGTGGATGTAGATGTTGTAAAAACTGCCATTCAAAAAACAAATGAATTAGGCATCGAAACTGGAACGTTTATCATGGTTGGATATCCTGGCGAAGATGAACAGGATATCAAAGAAACCATCGATTATCTGAAAGCTGCAAATCCAACACATTTTACAATTACAGTTGCATATCCTATCAAAGGAACATCTTTGTATACGGAAATTGAAGATAAAATCACTATTCAACCTGAATGGAATACATCTACAGATCGAGAAATAGATTTTACCCGAACATATTCGCGAAAATTTTACGATTTTGCAGTTCGTCGAATTGTAAACGAAGTCAACTATAACAAAGAATTACTCAAAGGGAAAAATAGAAGTTTACTAACATCCTTAAAATTAAAAACAAAATCGATGTTAGCTCATACAGGAATGAAACTATACAAATGATATTAGATTTTAGCCGTATTACACAACAAAAAAATGTCTATTATTTGACACCAGAAGATACTGGTTTCTCTGAACATTATCTTGCAGTTCGCGAAAAAGAAAATCGCGTACTTATAGATGCAGAAGTTAGAAAATTACCATATATAGAACGTGACGAATGGCCTTATCGTACAAAATCTACAGAACGTTTTTTAGCATATATTGATACGAAAAAAAATCCTTTACATATTTTAACGATTGGTTGCGGAAATGGTTGGTTTTCTAATAAAATAGCAGAAGTTTCTGAGGAAAATAAAATTATTGGTTTAGATGTAAACCGAGAAGAATTGGAACAAGCAGCCAGTATTTTTCGGAAAAAGAATTTACATTTTGTGTATGCTGATATTTTTAAAGTTTCAGAAAAATTCACAAATGTTTTTGATATAATTACGCTAAATGGCGCAATTCAATATTTTGAAGATTTTGAAGGATTAATCGATCTATTAAAATCATTTTTAACCAAAAACGGAGAAATTCATATCATTGATAGTCCTTTTTATAAAACTGAAGAAGTCTATGCCGCAAAAGAACGTACCAAAGCATACTATACCGAATTAGGCGTTCCAGAAATGGCAAAACATTATCACGCTCACAACATACAATTAGTCGATAATTTTGATAACTTATATACGTACAAGCGAAATATAATTCATAAGATTCTAGGCAAAAAAGATTCGCCATTTTCGTGGTATCGATTCATCAAAAAATAATCAAATGAGGCGCAAGGAGCTTTTCAAAAAAATAAAATACTACTTTATTTCCACGGTAATTATACTTGTGTTGGCTGAAATAATTCTTTCGTTGTCAAATATTTTTCCGAATGATTATTATACCAATACACCAAATACCAGCCATAAATACGATGAAAATCCAAGCGGTATAGATGGAATTTCAGGATTTTATGAGATCGCTTTTGATGCATTAGGTTCACGATCTGTTTCCGATTATTCAAAAGCAGCGCATAAGATTGTCGCTTTTGGTGGAAGTACAACGATTTGTTCTGTATTATCCCAAGAAAAAACTTGGACAGCTTTACTTGATAAAAAACTAGGAGGTTCTTATTGGGTTGGAAATTTTGCTAGAAGTGGACATAGTAGTAATCATCATGTACTACAATTTCAACACATTTTGGATAAACCTGAATTAAAAGATGCAGAAATAGCATTAATTTTGGTTGGAGTAAATGATTGTAGAGGATATTTAATTTCTCAGGAAAAGTATATGTATATGCCAGAATTAAACATTAAAAGAATGGCTTTTAGGCATGTGCCGAATTCTGAATTACCATTTCCTAAGAATCTAACCTTATTTAAACTTGCAAAACAAGCAGAACAACGAATTTCTTTACTCACACAAAAGAGAAGACCGATTGATTATTTGGAGCAGTTTGAAAATACATCAGAACCTCTTACAAAACTTCCAGATTTAACCGCTGGTTTAAATCATTATGAAAACAATTTAAAGAAGATTATAGCAGAAGCGAAAAAGCGAAATATTTCAGTAATTTTCATCACGCAACCAACAATTTGGCAAAAAAACTTGTCCGACAAATACAAAACTTTGCTCGCTGCAAGAGCGCACTATAATAAAACTCCATTGTACACTGGTGAAGCCTTGGATGAAATTATGACGACTTTCAACAAACGCTTAATCACAGTTTGCAATCGATATAATATTCCTGTGATTGATTTACAATTACCAAAAAATCAAACTATCTTTTATGACGATATGCACTTTAATGAACCTGGTGCAGAAGTAGTTGCTGAAAAAGTGTATCGTTTTTTAAAGCAAAACAACCATGTGTTAACTAATGAATAACACAGTAGATAAATAAAAAATAAACCGTATGAAAACCTTTTTAAGAAAGCTATTATATTTTTCAGCATTTACTTTTATATTCTTAGTGATTGCTGAACTGATACTTTCATGGATACAAATTTTCCCTACTGATTATTATACGAATACACCAAACTCAGATTTTGTCTGGGAGATTAATGCTAATGAAATTACAGGAATTCATCAAGATTCTGAGGTTTCTTTTGACGAATTGGGCGCGCGTTCTATTTCTAATTATGAAGATGCCAACCATAAAATTGTTGTTTTTGGAGGAAGTACTACAGCTTGTTTTGCTTTGACACAAGGAAAAACATGGTCCGCTTTATTAGAAAAAAAATTAGGTGATACATATTGGGTTGGAAATTTTGGGAGACCAGGAAATAGTAGTAATCATCATACACTACAATTCCAACACATGCTAGAAAAACCGGAATTGAATGATACAAAAACAGTACTCATCATGCAAGGTGTCAACGATTTTGTTGCCTATTTGATTTCTTCAGAAAGGTATTTAAATTCACCTGAAAGAAAACTAAAAAAGTTTGCCTTTCAACACGTTCCAGATGATCATTTACCTTTTTACAAGCAATTTACATTGTATAAATTAGCTTCAAGAGCGAAAAAGAATCTTAACTTTTATTTAAACCATAAAGATCATTTAACAAAAACAGTTCTAAGCATTAAAGAGTTAAAAAAACAATCAAAAATTATTGAAGAACTACCTGATTTAACTGCTGGCTTGAATCATTATGAACAGAATATCAGAAATTTAATTACTCAAGCAAAGAAAAAAAACATCAATCTCGTGTTTGTAACACAAGCTACAATGTGGAAACCAAATTTAGAACCAAAGTATGAGGAATTGATGCTTACAAGTGGTTTTCAAAATAATGAAGCTTTCTACAGTACTGAAGCTTTATATGGCGGTATGGAAATTTTTAATGAGCGTTTAAAAATGGTATGTAAACAACAAAATATTCCATGTATTGATTTACAACTTCCTAAGACGACCGCATCTTTTTATGATGATTTTCACTTCAACGAATCTGGTGCCGAATTAACCGCAGAACAAATTTCTAAATACCTAAAAACTATCTTAGAGTAATAAAACTAGGAATTCAGAGTACTTCTCGATACAATTTTCTTCCAGAAAATCACTCGAAGTGACGTTATAGTTATCAAATCAGTAAAATAAGACAACAAGCAAAGCGATCCAAAAGCGAAGCAACCAAAAAGCGAAGCAACCCAAAAGCAAAGCAACCCAAAAAACTAAGCTAACTGCTGTTTCTTAAAGAATTTATCGACAATTTTCTTTTCTAATGGAACACTAAAGTATTTGTGCTTGCAACGCCATCTAGCTAATAATTGTAATGGCTTATAAATCCACTTTTGATTTGAATAAGCAAACTTCAAATAGAACTTAAATTTCTCAAAGAAATCATATTTTTCAGCACTTACCCAAGGACCTGAAGAACCTACAAAATCAAAATCTGACCATTCGTGAACAGTTTCCGGAAGTTTATATCCTTCTTTCACCACATTATCAGTAATGGTCGTTCCTGGATATGGTTTAAAGTAGAAAATTGGCGTATGAAAATTAGGATGCATACTGTTCAAATCGAGCGCTACTTTGACCGTTTCTTCAATACTTTTGTCTGTTTCTTCTGGGAAACCAACAATAAACGGAAACTGTACAGCAATACCTAAATCTTTGCAACGTTCGGCACACATATACACTTGCTCTACCTTGATGTCTTTCTTTAACCAATTCATCATTTCTTGTGAACCAGATTCTACACCAATTAACAAACGTCTTAATCCTGATTTTGCACAGGTTTTAAAATCTTCTACCGACATTCTTGAACCTTGATCGGCACGCATAGTTGCTGCCCAAGTAAAATTCAAGCCTCTTTCAATCATACGCTCCGAAATCTCTATCACACGATCTCTATATGTGAAATAGGTTTCATCTTGAAGATTTAAATCGGTAAACTGATATTTTTCATGAAGTTCTGCTAATTTATTCACCATAATCTCTGGCGAAATAGCGGTCCATTTTCTGTTATATACAAAAGGATCTGCACAAAAAGTACATCTAAAATAACAACCTGTTGAAGAAATATAATCCAGTTGTCTTCTTCCTTTCTTTTCAAAATACTTTTCTACATCAATCAATTCATAATTGATATCAGCAAAAGTATCCATTGCCACAATAACACGCGGCGGATTTTTTATAATTTCGTCTTCATCATTTCGGTAGCAAATTCCTTTCACACCCGAAACATCTCCTGTAGTAGCATATGCTTCTACCAACTCTTTAAACGTATCTTCTCCTTGTCCTTGTGCGGTAACATCAATACAAATCTCATCTTTTAAAGTTTGTTTTGGAAATAATGAGGTATGCCATCCGCCCCAAATTACAGGAATATCTTTGCGCATCTTTTTTACAGCCTGCGTTACCGATAAAGCATCTTTAATAGGTCTTCCCGTCAATACAGTTGTCCCAAAACACAAAGCTTCGTCAATATGTTTTTGAATCGTTTCTAATGGATTTTCATCAATACGACCATCTACAATAATAACTTCATACTTTTCTGGGTCCAATACAGAACCAATTGCCAATAAAGCAAGTGGCATGTCAAAAAATACAGCTATTGGATTGTACAATAAGATTTTACGCTTTTTCAAAATGGGCAATTATTTTGTTATAAATATACTGACTATTTAAATATTTGGAATGACTTTATTTTCTTTTTATGTAAAAAATATTGAATGGAAACCTTCAACACGCCTAAACCATAAGTGACACTTCGTTGAAAATTAATAGATGAGCTTTCGCTAGAATAGGTAGTTGGACATGTAATTTCAGCAATCTCAAAACCTTTATTGAAGATTTGACACAGCATTTGGTTGTCAAAAATAAAATCGTCTGAATTGTATTCTAAAGCCAAAGAATTCAATACTTCTTTTGAAAATGCTCTGAATCCTGTATGATATTCAGACAATTTCTGACCGATCACAATATTTTGAAACAAGGTCAAAAAGCGATTTGCAATATACTTATACATTGGCATTCCACCTCGCAAAGCTCCTTTTCCTAAAATTCGCGATCCCATCACAACAGGATACACATCATTGGCAATCAAATACGCCATTGAGTGAATCAATTTTGGAGTATATTGATAATCAGGATGTAGCATCACTACAATATCGCCGTTTAGCGATAAAGCTTTTTTATAACAGCTTTTCTGATTTGCACCATATCCTTTATTCTGATCGTGTTTAATAATATGTTCAATCCCTAATTCTTTAGCAACACGCAATGTTTCATCGGTACTATTATCATCTACCAAAACCACTTCATCGACAATATCAAACGGAATTTCGCTGTATGTTTTTTGCAGCGTTTCCGAAGCATTGTATGCTGGAAGTACGATAATTACTTTTTTTGAATTGATCATATGTTTTGACTTGATTGTGTATTAAAACACAAAAAATATTGGTAATTTTTTACGATCGACAATTTAACAACTATATTTATATACGCAAAACAAAATTACCTTTGAAACCATCTAAATTAACCACTTTTTTTTACCAGAATTTAACGCTTTTTTTCATTCCGATTCTCCTTATGTTTATATTGAGAATATTTGGTTTTGATGGTTTGTATGGTCAAGATTCTTACGAATATTTACGCTACACAAATGCAATTCAGGAATATATAAGCAACGGCGTACATCCTGGAAATTATTTTTGGCCAGTTTTATATTCCACTTTAGGAAGCATCCTAGGTTTCTTTTTGGGTAGTGCATTGGCTTTGCAACTTATAAGTTGTTTAAGTTTTTCAATTGCCTGTATTTACATATTAAAAACAATTCGGTTGTTGTATCCGAATGCTCAATCTCGTTTTTTTTATGTATTGATTTTTGGAATATTTTGTCCATTTCTACTAAAAATGGGATTCATTGTAATGTCGGATGCACTTGCATTACTTTTTGTAGTATTATCGTTTTATTTCTTTTTTAAATCCTATTACAAAAACACAAGTCTCGCCCCTATTTTTATTTTTGCAACATGCGCTCTCATGACGCGTTATGCGTCGTTATTTATTACTTTTCCAATCATAGCATATAGTTTGTATTTGGTTTGCAAACGGAAAAAATTTTTACAACTTATCGCGGCAAGTGTATTAAGCATTTTAGTTTCTATTCCGTTTCTCATTTTTCAATGGAATGCACTATTTGAAGCAACTACAAATCCATTTTTGCAAACTTGGTCAATTGCTAATTATTTTAAATCAAGTTTTACTACAGGAGATGGCACTACAAGCTATCTATTTCCAAATTTGGTTTATACATTGTATTTATTTTTTCATCCTGGATTTATCTTTTTGGGAAGTATATTAAGCTTAATAATACTCAAAAATTACAAATCACTTTTTACGTTTCATCAAAAAACACTTTTGATTTGTAGTGGTTTGTATATTTTATTTTTGGCGGGAATTCCTTTTCAAAATCCGCGTGTACTCGGATTAGTTTTTCCATGCATATTAATAGGCTTGTTTCCAGCTTTCGTACAATTGATACAACTCAAACATATAAAACAACTTGTCATTTCAATCGGAATATTTTTTATAGCCTTACAAATGTTCTTTTTCAGCATGACATTCAAGTTGATTTTTGAACGCGCAATTATTGAAAAGGAATTAACAAATATGATAAAACCATATGAAGGGAATACTTTATATAGTTTTGATGTAGATTTGGCAATGCAAGGTCGCGGGTTAGATTTTGACTATAAGAATATGTTTTTAGAACGCTATAAAAATTTTCAAACAAACGACTTGATTTTGTTTGATCCTGCGCGTTATGAAAAACAATGGAAAGACAAAAATCCTATGTTAAATTGGGAATTTATAGAACAAAATTATCAATTAAAAATACTAGAGACACATCCGAAAGGTTGGAAATTGTATCAAATTGAAACTAAAAAGTAATAAAGACATCTCGACTCCGCTCGATGTGACACAACTAAAATACTAGAAACGAAATGCTTTGGATGCGTATCAAATATCGGCTAGGATTACTCTACAAAACCCTGTTATTCAAACTTGGTTTTGGAAAGTTTTTATTGAAAGATCGTTATGGTGAACGGATTTTAGTGTATCACGGAATTGACGCCATTGGAGAGACCAAATATAACAGTCGTTTTATATCTAAGGTGTTTTTTGAAGAATTTATCAAGCATATTACAACACATTACAACGTTATTTCTTTGGATGATTTCTATCAGAAAAAATTTAAAAAAGACACACTCAATATTGCTCTTACTTTTGATGACGGTTATTTGAATAATTATACATATGCAGTCCCTATTTTAGAAAAATATAATGTTCCTGCATGCTTTTACATCACAACAATTCATGAAAAAGCACCGTATTTATGGGCAGATTTTTTAGATATCGTTTCATATCATACTGATAAGGAAGAAGTCATTTTAGAACGAAATTTGTATCAAAAAAATAATAAAAACGAATTTATCTGGAATGGAATTTCCATGAAAAATGTTGCCAAAGTACTACCATACGATGTTTTAAAAATGATTTATGAAATCTTTAAAGACGATTGGGAAGCACTTCCTCCAAAAAAATACGAAGAATATTGGATGTTAATGAATGCGCAACAAATCAAAGAAATTGCAGACAATCCATTGTTTACGATTGGCGCGCATGGCGAAACACATGCGAGTTTGGTTGATATTCCATTGAAAGAAGCCAAAAAAGAAATTTTGAATAGCAAACAACAATTAGAAGCCATCTGCGATCAACCGATTACAGAATTTGCTTTTCCATTTGGTTATTACAATCTAGATTTAGCTGAATATTGCACAGAAATCGGATTTAAAAGACTATTATTGGTAGATTACAATATAAAAGAAGACGCAAAAAATGAAGCATGGAAAAATCGTTTTGTGATGAATCCGTATATTTCTTTAGAACAACAATTGGCTTGTTTATTAAAAGGTTCTTACTTTTAGAAAATATATGCTATACAAAGAAATATATCGTCTCAAGCGTGTGGATAACAATGATTTTCCAGCAATCAAAGAGCTTTTCTGGAAAGTTTTTAAAAAGAAAGTTACGCTTTCCTATTTACAAAACAAGTACAATACCTCATATGTAGGTGTAAATTATATTTGTAGCATTGCGTATTGTGACGATATTCCTGTAGCATTTTACGGTGCCATTCCACAAAAATTCAAGAACAACGAACGTGAAATTTATGTAGCACATGCCTGCGATTCGTACACATTACCAAACCATCAGCGGAAAGGTTTACATTATGAGTTAGCAAAGTTTGCTTATGAAATCATGAAGGAAAACGACATGAAATATGTATATGCATTTCATAGCGAAAATACGTATTACAGTACTAAAAAACTAGGTTGGAAAGAACACGAACATATGCAACGGTTTCATATAAAAACACGTGCGCTTCCTATTGGAAAAGTACTGAACAAACTTCGTTGGACAAATTTCTACGATGTTTTTTTTACACAAAAAGTTTCTGAAGAAGCCATCGCAAAACTCACTAGCGAACACAAAGAAAAATATCGTTTAAAGTTTACGAATGATTTTATCAAATATAAAAATAGTTTCAAAAGTCATTACTGTATAGAAATAGATGATTGTGTGTTTTGGCTAAAAATTCAGGCAATTATTCATGTTGGGAAATTTTATGCTCCATCTGCGGAAGCATTACAAAAAGCAATCAAAAAGCTAAAACGAAAAGCATTTTTCTTAGGCATTACCGAATTACTTTTTCAAGTTGATGCAGATTCTACCATGGCGAAACAGCTTCAGACAATTACGCAACCTAGAGAATCTTGGCTAGTTGGTTATTTAGATTTTGATCCAGAAATCGACTTAAAAGATTTTATATTTACGTATTCAGATTTAGACACATTTTAGATGCAAATACAGCTTAAAAATCATACATTTCAGGTGGATCCTGGGCAAAATAAACATTATTGGAGTTATATTAATTCCATTGATTGGGAACCACATACGTTTGCAATTTTTGATCATTTTGTCAATGAAAATTCTGTGGTTCTAGATGTTGGTTCGTGGAGTGGCGTGTTGACATTGTATGCCGCAAAAACTGCGAAAGAAGTACATGCACTCGATCCCGATCCTGTGTGTTTTAGTGAGTTAAATAATAATGTTGAGTTAAATCCAGCTATAGCTGATAAAATAAAGACGTATCAAACAGCAATTTCTGCACAAAAAGAAACGGTTCGTTTGTCTGCACGCGAAACGTATGGCGCTTCATCGAGTAGTATTTTAGAACGCAAACGCGACACTGAGAATTCTTTAGAGTTAGAAACCATTTCATTGGTTAATTTTATAGAAAAAGAACAAATTCAACAGGTAGATTTTATTAAAATGGATGTAGAAGGTGCCGAGTTTAAAATTTTACCAACTATTGGAAAAGCCTTAGAAAAAATGAGGTTTCCAACATTATATGTTTCGTTTCATTATAGTTTTTTGAATGAGAACTTGTATCACAAGAATATTCCTTCGGTATTTTTGAATAAATTATTGATGCGACTAGAAAATACGTTTGGCTTTTCATTGTATAAAAATAGAATTCGTAAGGAAATCGCAAATTTATATGATGATTTAAAAGCATATACATACATTTATAAAAGTGATGGGACACAAATTTCTTTTGACGATTTACAACGCAAACCTGAATTGATTAAAGAAACAGATTTAGTATTTACGAATGTGGAGTGGCCTACTTCGGCTCCGCTCAGTGTGCCAAAGTAGTAATAACAAAACGTCAGTTCGAGTGTTTTATCGTAATAAAATGAAGATAAAATATATCGAGAATATTTTAAAATCAAGAGCTGTTCTCGATACATTTTTCTGTCTATCTTGAACCGATATGGCAGAAAAACACTCGAACTGACGTTAAAAAAATAATAAGATTTCCGCGTAAGCAGAAACTAGAAATGAAAAAAAACAACCAACATATCGTATTCTTAACACCAGGTTTTACGCCGTCTGAAAGTAATTCTACGATCATTCCTGCGTTGCAAGTATTTTTAAAAAGTATGCGAAATGCCTTGCCAAAAGCTAAATTGACAATCTTAACGTTTCAGTTTCCTTTTTCAGAAGAAATATACGATTGGCACGGTATTGAAGTGATTCCGCTGAACGGACAAAATAGACGTCTCAAAAAATTGCGAACATGGCGCAAAGCAAAAAAAACATTAAAAAAACTCCACAAAGCACAGAAAATTGATCTCATTCATAGTTTTTGGATTGGCGAATGCTCTTATATAGGAGAAAAGTTTGCAAAAAAACACAAGATAAAACACATTGTAACCGTAATGGGACAAGATGCTGCTATCAAAAACTCCTATGGTAATTGCTTGATGGAATCAGCGACAAAAATTGTCACGCTTTCAGAAAATCATCAAAAAGAATTGAAAGCCAATTATGCATTAAAATCAGTGATCATTCCATGGCATTTGGATATTTCTGAGTTTCCAGCATTGCAAGAAAATACGATTGATATTTTAGCGGTTGGTTCTATAAACATGGTTAAAAATTATTCCGACTTTCTCGATGTTATTTCCGATTTATCAAAAAACCATAAAAACCTCAACGTAGCTATTCTTGGTGATGGAGAAATAAGACCTAAAATTGAAAGGAAAATTCAAAATTTACAATTAGAAAATACGATTACCTTACTTGGTCACTTACCGCGATCTATTGTATTTGAAAAAATGGCACAATCCAACATTTTACTGCATACAAGCATGTATGAATCGTTTGGATTTGTGTTTTTAGAAGCTCTTTATTCTGGAATGCAGATTGTTTCATACAATGTTGGATTGGCAAAAGCTTCTAAAAATTGGCATGTTTGCGAACACAAGGTAGAATTGATTGAAGCATGTTCAGCATTATTAAACTCAAAAAACATACAAAAAGAACGCATTACATTGAGTTCGGAAGACGAAACTATCAACGCTTATTTATCTTTGTATCATGCGTAAATTGATCACCATAGGAGTCAATACAATTCAAGGATTTGCGAGTCCTGCATTCAACTTTTTGATTGTAGTTTTTGGCGTGAAATTCTTTGGAAAATCAGATTGGGCAAGTTTGATTAATGTGATGATATGGGTATTTTTTGTTTCCTTTTTATTTGGTTGGGGAAATCGTGAGCATTTATTACGAAAGTACAGCGAAGTACCTGCCAAGATGTATCATGCTTTTTTTAGCAATTTTTTATCGCGTTGTTTGTTGTTGCCTTTCTCATTTCTTTTACTATTATTTTTCCCAACAGCAATTGCATTTTGGGCAATTGTACTTGTCATACTAACATTTACCTATTCGTCTCTAAATACCTTGGTTGTATACCATCAAAAATTTGCTGCACAATTAATAGCAGAATTTCTAGGTTTTGCCATTATTTTTGGAAGCATTATTTATCATGAAAGTTTTAATTTGGAAACTTTTTTACAATTATACACTATAGCATTTTTTGTAAAATTGATCGTATTAAGCTTGCAATTAAATTTTTGGAAAGAACCCTTTTCTGCCAAAATTTCCATTGAAGAATTTAAAACTGGACTGCCTTTTTTTATTCTAGGTTTAAGCGGTTGGCTAATTTCTAAAACAGATATTTATGTCGTAGATATTTACTTAGAAAAATCACAATTAGCCGAATATCAATTATTGATTACAGCTTTTTTAATGTTACAAGCTTTGGCTGCATATATTACAATTCCATTTACAAAACACGTTTATCGTGCATCAGAAGAAGTCGTACAAAAAATAAAATATAAACTCTATGCAATTTCTCTTCCATTGACGATTCTTGGCGGATTTGCCGTATGGTTTATCATGGAATATTTTGTAGAATTAGGCTTTACGTATGAATATTATGTTGTTGGTTCGTCTATAGCATTGCCTTGTTATTTTTACACTTTAAATATTATGGAATTGATGAAAAACCATCAAGAACGTACAATCATTTATATAAGCTTTTTAGTCATTTTTGTAAGCATTAGTTTGATTCTTTTGTTGATTGAAACTTATGAAATTCTTGGTGTATTGATTAGTGTTGCAAGTGCACAATGGGTAGTTTTATTAGCATATAAGTTACACCGAAAGTTTGCTTAAAAAACAAATTTGTATTGAAACATTATTGCCTGTCTACTATAAGTGAAGAAGATCTAAATTACTTTTTCCTTCTAAATAAATTCAGCACTTTGCTTATAAAATCATCATTGATACCTAAAGTTCCTTTCAGCCAAGTGTAGACTGCAATCATTTTTTTATCTAGCCAAATTAAAACAGACTTAAATCCGTCATTTGGGCGCGCACGATAGTTTGTAGATCGTCGTTTAAATGAACCTGTTTTTTCTTCTGTAAAGTAATAAAGTGCAATCGATTTTCGCGTTACATCTTCTGGGCAAGTTATTGGATCAGGAAAACCATGATATGAATCTTCATCTGTGTTAAAAATGACAATTCGGTTAAAGATCGGTTCAATTTTTACAGCGCATTTAGACATGTCTTTTTCCCAAAGTTCCAATGCGCCACCATAGGAATCTTTCCAGTCTTTATTGAGATATACTAGCACATTTACACGACGTCGCCATGTTTTTTTGTGCGGATGTACGGTAAAATCGGCATGAATATTTAAATAACCTCCATTCTCGCTTTGATGAATTCCTCCACCTTCTATTGTAGTATCTGGTAATAGATTTTCAATTCCTGTGAGTTGCTCTAAGTAGTTTATAAATTCAGGAGAATTTAGTTCTTTGATAATTCCATCACGAATAAACTCAGGAATCAACTCTAGTTTATTCAGTCCATGTTTTTTTTCGTTAACATGTACATAATGAATCCAACCTTCATCTTTGATTTTAGGAAAAACATTTAGCGCTTTTTCGGCTGCTTCTACTTCCAAACAATCATCAAGAATTATATGTGGATAAGGAGATGCCGATTGATATAAAGAAATATCATTGACTAATGTGGTTTTTCTTTTTGAGTAATCAAAAATCATTCGTTAGTTTTCATAGAATTATGCTCTAAAAGTACACAAAATATAAGATTTTGGGAGTCATTTATGATGCTTTTATTTTTTCCTTCTAAAAGTATGATAACACCCTAAAAAAGGGTGTTATCTATTCAAACTAACTATAATTTATTTTCCGAAACTACTATTCAGGAATACAACTATACTCAAGGTTTCCAACTGGACAAGGACCATAATGTGTTGTCCATGTACCACCTATTCCTAAAAATCCGCCTTCTTTTACTTCATAAGAACATTCGCAAGCTTGTGCTTGTCCTCCAGTATACCAGATATTACCTGTTCCTTGTAAATTTCTAATTCTTTTTCCTCCATTAATGGCGTGTTGTTGGCTTTTATTCAACTCTTGAACTCCATCCAAATCTAAAATGTTTTTTAACATGATATAAAGTTTTAAAATATGTAATTACTTGAACTTTTTATGACCGTCAAGTTTCAGTCTTACTTTCGCGAAAAGATTTTTTTACTAGTTGACTAGCTATGATTGAGTAAAGTTGAGATCATTAAATACTTATATTGAAGAATCCTATTTTAAAATAGCCGCCATGTATTTATATGGCGACTATTAAAGATTAAGTAACCAAAAATTCATGCTATGCTGGCGGCGGATCAAATGGACCAGGATAGTCACATTTACAGCTTTTTGCTCCTCCATGTGTTTTGCAAGCTTCGTCTTTTGCCGAACAGCCATACACAGTAATTAGAGAACCGTCATTACAAGTTGCCTTGCACGTATCTCCGCCGCCTGAATGCACCTTTCCGCCAAGAATGTTTTTTTGTTTGCTTTTCGTTAGAAGCATAATTCCTTCTAAATATGTAATGTTTTTTAGCATCATAAATAATTTAATTTGATTGAAATATTTGAACATTTAATGACCGTCAAAATTCAGTCAATCTCTTACTTTTGTCCTTTTTAATTGATGTTTTGAATGCTATCGAAAGTAATGTGAGAATGTAATGTAACAAAAGAAAGTATCCGTTGATTGTCGAATTACAGGCTACCCAAACACAACACAAAATTCTGAAAATCAATTATTTAAAATGTTTACCGTAAAGAAAATCACCATTTCTTTCAATTGGTACTAAAAAACTAAATTTGAAGGCTTTCGTGCATCATTAACAGTTCGTTAGTGATTTTCTAAAAGATGAAGATGTTTGTAACCTTTTTGATTGCAGTATATTTTTAGTTCCTTTGTTTACAAATTGTAATGATGAAAAAATTACGTCTGATACTTATTAATTTATCTGTGCTCCTTGGCTTGTTACTTATTGTGAGTATTATAGGGTACTTTATGGCTGTTCATAGAATTCAGTCGTTTTTTGAAATGACAGGCCCTAATCAGGTACACTATCTTAAAAAGGATTCCTTGGCAATGTTTGTTCATATTCCTGATATAAAGATTTATGACAATTGGGGAACGCCACAACAAAAACTAACTACCGAACGAAGAACAAATAATTTAGGCTTTAGGGAAGACGATGATATTGTTGAAAAACGAGCTAATGAATATCGTATTTTGGTCACTGGCGATTCGCATACTGACGGCGTTTTAAAACATAATCCACAATCGTTTGTAAATATTTGGGAAGAAAAACTAAATGCCTCCGATAGTGTTTCATATTATAATTGTATCAACGGTGGCGTTGGATATTATACGTTTCGAAATTATTTAGGCTTCTTAAAAAAATATACTTATTTAAAACCAGATATGTATATCATTAATGTATTTACAGGCAATGATTTTCGAGAAGCACCTGTTTTTGAAGATGATAGAACAAGTATCGGCAACGTATATAGAAATAGTTATACACGTTTTAAAAAGAGGTTTTATAGTGACGAAAAAAAGGCAATTCCTTTTACACAAGGCATCGAACAAACATTGTATTTTTATTCTTTCCCTAATGAAAAAGAAAAAGCTTTGCGTTTGACAAAAAAATATTTGTCAGAGATAAAAGAATTATGTGCGAAAGAGAATATTCAATTAGTTGTTACATTACTTCCTTCCAAAATAGAGACCAATACAGCATTTAAAACAAAAATTCAATCTTTATTTAATTTAGATGATGAAGAGATTCAAGTAAATGAGCAATTAACTAATGAGTTAATTTCTTGGTTGAATGCGGAAAAAATCGTCAACTTTAACCTAAAACCGCCATTAGAAAAAGCTACCGAAAAAGTGTATTGGGATCAAGATCTACATATCAATCCAAAAGCACATCAGATTATTGGTGAGTTTTTGTTTAAAACTATTGATTTAAAAAAATATAACTAGCTAATACATTATAATTTGAAAATACAGCACTTATTTTATTTATTAGTTTTCACTCTTTTTTTATCGTGTAATGATGATATCTCCGACGAAAAATTCCGAAATGAAAATTATGTTTTTTATCAAGAAGATGGAAGAGCGGGAAAATGGTTAAAAATTAGTGAAACTGAACAACAAGATTTAGGAAAATCAAAATCAACGTATTTTTTCCCAAACGGAGATGTATATGCTGAAATGGAAGTTTTGGATAGTTTCCCAAATAGAGTAGTAAAATATTATAATAAGAATAAGAACCTTAATCGTGTAACAACATTTAAATCGGACTCAATAGTTAGTAAAGTATTCCAAGATGGCCTATGCCGCATTTATCACCCTAATATTATCAAACTTAAAGCTGTTGGTACTATTAAAAACAATATGCGTCAAGGCGTTTGGAAATTTTACAGAGAAGATGGAAAAACAATAAGAGAAATTTCAGAATACATTAATGACACTTTACACGGCAACATTCAAGTATATTGGGAAAACAAAAATCTAAAAGAGAAAGCAATTTTTGTTAAAGGAAAATTATTTGGCGAATCATTTCATTACTATGAAACAGGAGAATTAGAATGTCAAGGTTTTCGAAAAAATGATAGTATTCATGGTATTATGAAAAAATTTTATAAAAACGGAGTTCTTAAGTCAAAAGAAAAATATTGGCATGGTCACATAACAGATACAAGTATCTATTTTTTTGATAACGAGAAAATAAGAAAGAAACTGATCACTCATCTTGATAAAACTACACTAAATTCAACAGGAAAAGGATTTGAGTATTATGAAGACGGCGTTTTAAAAGTCTTTTCTGAAGTTAAAAATCAAAAGTCACATGGCGATTTTAGATTGTATAATGAAAACGGAATTATGATTGAAAAATCTCAAAAAGTCAACAATAAACATCAAGGCTTTTTCACACTATATTATGATTCAGGCGTAAAAAAATTAAAGGGTTTTATTGATAATGAAGGTTATTATCACGGGAAACTAAAACACTTTAACGAAGATGGTAAGCTCTCAAAAATGTACACTTTCGATAATGGTACTGTATTAGACTCCATATTTTATTAAAAATACAATCTCTATATTTACTTTCATGAAGAATATATATAATCTGGAAGTATCACATTTTAAAAATAATATCGCTGATTTACTGGAAAGAAGTAAACGCGCATTGGTACTACTCAGAATTCCATATTCAAGCAATAAAGGTGATTTCTTTTTTTTAGAAGATGAAGATGATATAACAAACTTGATTAGCAACAGTAAGTCAGGATATTCATTAACAATATTCAAGTCTATTGACGTGTTAAATTCAGGAATTATCACAGAGAAATTTATCCAAACGACTCTAAAAATAGCATCTAAACATACCTTTGATCCAGAATTAATGGTTGTTTTTGATTCTTACAAAGATTATCAACGAAAAAGAGGTGCAGATTTGGAATTTGCAGAAAACATTGATGAATTACAAGAAATTTTGACTGAAAACCTTGGAAAGAAAATCACTCTAATTGTTGAGCCCATGTATTTTAATGAAGAAAATGAATTCCATTTATATATCGCTAACTCAGATGGAACTCCTAGTCAAAAAAATACATATTAAACACAATCAGCAGAAGATGTTTTACAGATTAACATATCAAATTAGAATTACTAATTGAGTTTTACTTACAGACACCTTATGCATACTGAGTTAACAAAATTAGGATACACAGAAAAATGGATTCGTTTTGGTCTTCTTGACCAAGATATTTTAACGAAACAAATCATTAGTTTTCAAAATGGAGATGATTCGAATACGGAACATTTTCGATATCAAACTTTTATAAATTGGCTAGAAACTAAAGCAGATGTAAACGATGTAGAAATTCAAAATTTTGTAGAATTGGCAGTAGAAGACAAAGATCAACTAATGGCAGGAAGTGCTATCGTGCAGCTTTTGAGACATCCCGAAATCACAGATAATCAATTTAAATTCATTTCAGAAAAACTTTCTACATTTGGTTCATGGACGAAAAAAGTGATAGAAAGAGAACAATTGAAAAGAAAGTCACAACATGAGTAAAACATATATTATAGGAGATATTCACGGATGTTACGATGAATTTATCGAACTGCTAGAGCAAATTGGAGTTAGCGATGACGATTTAGTTGTATCACTTGGCGACATTGTTGATAGAGGAAATAAATCATTAGAACTGTATCATTATTTTAAAAATCGTGAAAATGCTGTTGTGTTGATGGGAAATCATGAACGCAAGCATCTCAACGGAGTTTTAAGCTATTCGCAAGAAATTGTAAAAGTACAGTTTGGAGACGAATATGAAGATTTTCGCACATGGCTTCAAACACTTCCTTATTATTATGAAACTCCAGAAGCTATGATTGTTCATGCTTTTTTTGAACATGATAAAACGCTCTACGAACAGAAAGAAGAAGTATTGGCTGGAACAACTTCTGGAAGTCGCTTTTTGGAAAACAAATATGAAGAAGGCACGTATTGGTCCGATTATTACAAAGGCGAAAAACCAATAATTTATGGACATCATGTGGTTGGCGAAACTCCCAAAATAAAGAATAATACCTACGGAATAGATACTGGTGGGTGTCATGCAGGCATGCTTACTGCTGTAGAATTGCCTAGTTTTAGGATTCATCAAGTGAAAGTAAAAACCGATCATTGGGCAGCGCAACAATCAGACTGGCAAATTCCTGTACTAAAAGCAAAAGATTGGGAACATATGAAAATTGATCAAGTGTATCGCTTACTTGACAAACTGAGTTATAAAAACGAGCCTGAAATACAAGAGTTTTTAACTAAGCAACGTCTTTGGATTCAACAATTAGAAGATGTACGTATGACGATTCAATCAAAAATTGAGGCTTTAACAAAAGAGCTTATTGAAAAATATACAGAAAATTTTAATCAGGAAGTTGCAAAACTAAGTTATCGATCATTTGTATTTAAAGCAAAAGCAGGCACTTTGAGTTTAACTGATTTGGAGAAAACAGTATATACGCCACAAAAAATAATCGATTTGGCAAAAGAGTTAGATATTAAGCACATTCCAACACGAAACTAATACGATGATTCCAGATTTTTTATCTCAATATAAAGACGCATTAAAAAAACATGCAAGAAATAGTATTCTTATTTCAGAAGATGAAATTGGCACTTTAATTCCTGATGCTACAGCAATTACCCAAAGTAAATATTTAGGTCATTTTTTTATCCCAAAAACGATGACATTTCCAAAAGGAACTGATGGTAATTTTTTACTTCCTACCATTCAAATCAATTTTGAAGAGATTCCAGAGTTGACAGGTTTCCCTAACGAAGGTTTACTGCAAGTATTTTTACCGCAACATGCAAATTTTGACAAAGCAGATATTTGTATTCAGTACATTTCCAAAGAGCAATTGCAAGAACCACATATAACCGACTTTTCTTTTTTAACAGAAGAAATGTACCAACATCACTTCTTTAAAAATATATATAAGTTATCCTTTGAAAAAGATATATCTTGGGCAAGCGCAACTGATAGTCAGTACTTATTTCGCTGGGACGAAATTCCCGAAAACGAAACTTTAGCAGATTATTTAGAAGAGCTTTCTTGGGAAGATGAAGATGCGTATGATGACCTTTATGAACTCTTTACAGGTGATAGTATGGGAAGTAAAATTGGTGGATATGGATACTTTCCTAATGGAGATTTAAGAGCTATTAGTCATGATATCAAAGAGCATGTATTGTTGTTACAAATTGACGGAAGCGACGAAAACATTTTTAGTGAAGAACAAGATATTTACTTTCATCTCTTTATTTCAAAAACAGATTTGCTAAATAAAAATTTCAGCAATGTAATTGTAGACTGGCAGATTACAGATTAAAAACGTCTTTTCAACTATTTTTTAAACAAAGTTCAATCGAGAAGAAAATTTGAAATTGTATATGTTTTAGGTTTGTACTATATTTACTAGAGAAGCGATTCCCCATTTTACGCTACTATACGTAAAAACAAACCCGAATTTTAAATTAGTTTTAAGAAACCATATGCACTTTTCAGATTACATTATCACAGCTTTTATTCTTTTGGGAGCTTTCATTTTGTTGCTGAGTGCTGCGTACACGAAAAAGATATTTAACATCCTACCAAATAGTGAACTAAAAAACAATTGGAAAAAACTCCGTTTGTTAATGTTGTTGTTTTTTGTAGGATATTTAGCCGTAGCTACTGTCGTTATTTTGGGAAGAACTGAATTATTAGCATTTCTTTCGGGAGTGATCTTTTTTATGGGATCTTTGTTTGTTTTTATGGTAGTGAGAACTGGATTGGATAGTTTTAGAAAACTGAAAGAATTAAACCAAAACCTAGACGATACACAACTTAAAAATAAAGAACTAGAGCAGTTTGCCTACATTACTTCACATGATTTAAAAACGCCTATTAGAGGAATTTCAAGCTTGGCTTCTTTTATTAAGGAAGATTTAGAAGCAGGCGAAACGGATGATGTGTATGATCATTTGGAGACGATGCAAGGACGCGTGAAGCGACTTGAAAGTTTGATTGATGGTATTTTGCATTATTCAAAAATTGGAAAGATAATGCCCGAAGCTGTCGATTTGAATGCAATGATACGCGGTGATGCTAAAAATTATCAAGATCCTACGAAGGTAAAATTTATAAAAAAGAATACACTACCTATTATCACTGGAGATAAAATACAATTATCGCAAGTAGTTTCAAATTTGATTAGCAACGCGGTTAAGTATAACGATAAGGATGTTTGTGAAATTACGATTTCTAGTATTGAAAAAGCAAACTTTCACGAAATTACTTTTGCCGATAATGGTCCTGGAATTGCGCCTAAGTATCATCAAAAAATCTTTGAAGTATTTCAAACACTTAGTGAGAAAGACATGTATGAAAGTACCGGATTGGGACTTTCTATTGTAAAAAAGATTCTTGAAAAACATCAAGGAAGTATTCGCGTAGAATCTGATGGAAAACTAGGTACTAAGTTTATTATTAAATATCCGATAGAATTACAGCGCTAACTTAAAAAGTAAATTTCATTTCCTATTCTTCTAAAAATCGATATTTTTGGTATAATCATTTTTCATTCTACAAATGGTTAATATAAGATGAACCTCGTGATAAAGTACGCATATGATCTTTAGGAAAACATATAAAACTATTAATAGTGATTCTTTTCTTAAAAGGATTAAATCGACAATAATTGGCGAAGGTATGCTTCATGAAGGTAATATATACCTAATGGATTATGCAATACAGCATATGCCTAACGACGGTATCGTTCTTGAGATTGGTTCCTATGCTGGTTTATCTACGAATGTTATGTTGCACTTATTACATAAATATCATAAAAAACACACTTTTGTAGGTTGTGATGCATGGATTTATGAAGGTTTTAATGATCATACAGGAATCATTGAAAAACATATAGACGGAAAGCCTGATGTAAGCAGAACTGATTATGTAGCATATTTGAAAAATGCATTTATCAATGCAGCAACATTATTACATCCTAACACAAAACCCTATACTTGTCATCTTGCTTCTGATGCTTTTTTTGAAAAATGGAATGCTAATGATGTTTTTATAGATGTTTTTGACAGAACATTTAGCATTCAGCAAAAAATTTCCTTTTGCTATATTGATGGAGATCATTCATACGAACAAACTAAAAAAGATTTTGAAAATGTAGATTCAAAATTAAAAGTCAACGGATTTATTTTACTCGATGATTCTGCGAAACATTTGCAATTTGGAAGTTCGGATTTTATAAAAGAAATTAAAAAGAATGAGAAGTATGAAATCATAGATAACAACCCTAATTATCTGATTAAAAAAGTAAAAGAATAAAATAGGTACTTACTTCACTAAATACATCATTCCTTCTCCAAATAACCAACGATCATATTCATATTTTTGAATGATTTTTTGATCTTTCGTAGGCTTAAAAACTAAGATATATTCAGGTTTCACATTTTCCCACCATTTTTCTTCTTCTTCCGAAAAGAAATACCATGTTACATATTCTACGCCGCCTTGTATTTTATTTTTAGAAACTCCAGCGTCTAAAAGTTCATTGATAGCTATCCAACGAGTACGATTCCAAGATAAATGGTCGTGTACAGCACATATAGAAAACCAAGAAAGCAAACCTAGGAAAGCAAACGTACTATACTGAACTATTTTGTGAGGCACTTTTGAAGAATTTGCACCTAAAAATACGATCGCAATAGGAAATAACGGTAACAGATATCTATCATATACACCAACAATTAAAAATGGTGTCAAATACACTACATAAAATACAAACGACAAGATGACTAATGGTGAAACTTCTTTTTTCTTATATACAGAAATCACCAACATTCGAATATGAAATATCAAAGCTACACTCGAAAATACACCAAGCGCAGTTACTATTTGCCAAAATAATCGTGGTGCTCGTGGTTCAGGGCTTGTTGTGAAGTTTCCTGCATGATCTGCTAGTGTAGTTGGACCAACTCCAAAATCAATCCAAATGTTATCTAAACTAGGCAATACTTTATTATATCGCATCAAAATTGCCATAACAATAACCGTCCAAACTATTGTCCAAATTTTATAACCTTTAAACTTGTAACGACTTATATAGACAAGATGAATTGGCAGTACTAAAAAACCAATATATGCCATACATCTAAAGAAATAAGTAGCAAAAAGAATAATCAATTTTCTATCTACATTTTTGATGCTTTCTATCAATAAATTGAACTTCGTATTGTAACGATCTTGTAATAAATCGTTCGATTCCATGATGTATGAAAAGATCAATGAAAAAGTGATTAAAGCTAATAATGGTGTAATTGCTTTGAGTATGTTTTGAATGGTTCTTTTTTTAGCTAAAAGCATTGATAACAGCCAAACTACGGGAAAAACCCAAGCTAATTGGCGAATAGTAAATGCCCAATAACAGAAGAAGATTGCCCAAAGAACTGACCTCCAAGAATCTGTTTTGATTGCTTTTGCGAAGAAGTAAAATGTCCAAATTGTAACACAATAAAAAGGCACATCGGTCATGAATGAAAACGATAAGGATAGAAAAATCGGATTCATCATCGATAATAATACTCCAACCAAGGTAACCCAACGTGAAACATTGGCTAGTTTACAGAGTTCATAAATTCCAAGAATTGTGGCAAATCCCATGAATAAAGTTGACCAGCGTAATATGGTAAACGAGAAACCAAATATTTTCGTAAACAAAAAGCCCCAATAGACATGTCCGACCAAAGTCATTTCTCCCCAATTATAGAGTTTTAAATAACCGTTTTCTAGTAAGGTTTTTACAGATTTTCCATAACACCAATCGTCATTCAAAGGAAAATCACCTACGGGATTGATGATGAAAATAATCAATAACCATACTAGTAATAATCCTAATTGATCTTGGTATTTTTTTAGAATTTTGATCATTTTTTATAATAGGTAAAGTACGACTCTATGTGTTTTTTAGCAAAAGCGTTTCCTGCTTCGCTCCAATGTCCGTCGCAAGACAAAAACAATGCTTGGTATTCAGCTTCGGTAAAGTCATCCGTTTTTGGTAGCAAGTCTAAATATTCAACATTAATACTATTGCAAACTGCTTTGAGTTTTGAAGCCAAAGGATTTTTTTTGTGTTCTCGATAGGCTTTAATTTCTCTTTCAATTGGAATACTGTACACCATTACTGGACGATCTCCTGCCAATCGTTTTATTTCTTCTATTGAAAAGCGCATGCGATTAAATTGTTTTTCTGTAAAGTTAAAGTAACTTGGAATTTTTGACTCATCCAATAGTTTGTCATTTGGAATAGCTTTTATTTGTCGCATGACACGCAAATAACGATACATGTTGTACGAGTTTGTAAAGTTTTTTAATACTTTATGGGTAAAATTTTGTGCTCTAGGTTTTGCTTTAGATTTGTGAATACTATCTGTATGATATACCAATTCGTAGTTTGGATATGTACCTTTTAGAAACGGCTGATAACGATCACCTCCTACTTTTAAACTTACTTCGTAATCATCATCTATAAAATCATTGGAAGGTAAAATTCCAATTAAAACGGCTTCATGTGAATAGTTACTAGCCAATGTTTTGTACATCATCAAATATTGTGTTGGTCCAAAGTTTCCAGCCAAGCCAAAATTTAAATGCGGAATGTTTTTGTCTTTTTCAAGTAGATTTGTCAATCGATCTTCAACCTCAACACCAATTCCTTCTGTAAACGAATCGCCCAAAGTAACAACTCGTTTCGTTGTAGTATTAATTTCACGTTCTACATCACGTAGTCCTTCAGAATTGGTTTTATAAACTACATCGAAGCAGTATTTCTTTTGTCGATAGCTATCATTGGGTAAATGTAATGTTCCGAAATCTTCATTTAAATCGAACCAAAAATTCTGTGTGTTTTGAAGTGTGTAGGTTGGTAATTCGATCTTAATTTCTGCTGAACGAATATAAACTGCAAGCACAATTTCAAGTAATATAAATGTGATCCCGAAAATAACAATCAGGTTTTTTAACGGTTTGAAAATGTACTTTTTTAGCAAAATACTCTTGTTGTCAGTTGGTGTGATAGAAACAAATATACAGTCTCTACAAGAAGAATTTATACGAAAAAGAAAAAATATTATGTTCTTAGATCAAATACAAATGAAGTTACACATACTATTTGGTGAAATCATGCTAACAAAAAAGAGTGAAATACTACTTTGATAGTTATTTCACTCTTTTAGAAAAAATGCTTCTCCTTTATTACTTTTCTAGTAAAGCTTTTAATTTTTTATTTTCTTCTTTCAATGTTTTTACTTCTTTGTTAAGTTCAATCATGTATAATGTTAACTCTTCCACTTTCTGAAGTAATTTTGCGTCCATTTCACCTAACGAAATTCCACTTTCTTCAACTTCTGCTGCAGATGGAATATTTGTTAAATGTCCTTTTGTTTGAATTTGCGCTTCTACTTCTTCCAAAGTAGCTAAGTTATAGTCTTTAGTAAATACAAAATCAGGCCAGTCAGCTTGTAATTGAACTTTTATTTCTTCAGCAATTATTTTTCCACCGACAGCAAGTTTGTATCCTACTGGAGTGTCATTTACTCCTATAGAAACAGAACCTCCATTAATTCCAGAACCATGAACTTTTAGTGCATTTGTACCTCCAGAGATTGAAAATGAAGCATTTTGATCTAAGAATATTCCAGTTCCAAATGCTGTTCCTCCCATAAAAAATCTGTTAACAGCATTACCACTTTGTCCAAGTGTTAGAAATCCTCCATCAACATGGGCTAGTTGTAAAACCGAAACTTGATTGCCAAATGTTCCTATAAGACTATTGAGACCAACAGTTATATGCGGATCTGTTCCGTAAGAATACATAACTCCTTGATTGTCGTAATCGTGTTGTGCAAATGTTGCTAATGATAGCATTGCGAATAAAATTGATAGTGTGTATTTTTTCATTGTTGTATTTTTAAATTATTGATATTGTTTAATAAAATCTTCACTTACTAAAATATTATTTTATCTGTTTTTTTAAATTTAATACTAGTGAAAGTCATTTTTCAAAAGATTCGGGTACTTTTAACTCCCAATAATTCTCTGTTTTTTTTATAAATTGATAAAAAATGGGTTCTGTTGTTATTTTATCTTTAGGCAAGAACTTATCAATTCTTTCACACAATAAATGAGTGATAATTATTTCCATTTTATTATTTAAGAAGATTCTAGTAAAGTAATAATTTGATTCCAATGCAACTCTGACACTTCTATTGTAGAAATTATTGAACGATTTAAATATTTTTATCTTATGAATCTCATCAGTAGAGAATGTTATTATTTTCTCTCCTTTTTTCAAAGTAAACTCATCTTTTCTTATATAAAGAGTCATTCCCTTATTGTAATTTATATAATTTGAATACAAAAAAGATAACGGTAAAAGAAAAAGCAAAAACTGCCAAGACAAAGCAAAAATTAGTATGGACCAAAAAAAATCGTACGATCTTCGAACATATAGAACGACTAAAACAATTAGAATTGTCATTAAGATAGCAACAATTATATGATAGTATAAGTACCTCCTAATCTTATCTTTATTTATTTTAAATTTTTTCATGGATACAAATTTTATTTAAACATTGAAAAACCTCTGTGTAACCCTCCAATTGTGGTAGGTATTCGAGCTCCATTTTTCACAAGATATTCTCCAGTATCTCTAGCTGCATCAAAAACTATATACTCTACACCAGTCGCTCCAAAACCAACTAGAATTCCAATTCCTGGATGTATTTTCCCAGATGCCGTTGCTAGAGCATTCCCTACCAATCTAAATGCCAATCGTTCAGAAGTTATTTTCCCTTCATGATACAACGTAACATCATACACAGCTACTGCTACACTAGCTCCATCTCCAATATAAGCAAGTGTTCTACCTACATAAGTAAATTTCTTTGCCTTACTAAAAATTTTTGCTGTAGAAATTTTGGACTCGGTAACATCATGTACATCAACATATTGATTCCCTTTAAACTTAGAACTCCAAACTCTTTTTATACCTTTATATTCATGAACAAATTTACCCTCTGCAGCCGCATTAATTATTTGCTCGTGATTTTTATTAAACTTACTCACGAATTCGTCTGAAACCCATTTAGTAGTACTAATACCTGTATTGACTTTCCCTATCGGGTTACTAAAATCTACTCCTCTATCAACTGAATCTGTTGTATACTTAATCCCATCAGAAGGATTTCCTCCTATAACAACTTCATCTAATACAATTGTACCTTTCCCCATCCAAGCAAATTCTTTCGGACAATCAATTCCCACTGTACATCCTCCTGTAGGGTCAATTGAAATATTAGGTCTATTATCCATTCCCATATAAGGACTATGATACTGTCCTACAGGATCAGGGTTTGTCCATCTACCTATTCTTGCATCCCATAATCGCAATTGAAATGAATTAATACTTCCTTCCAATTTCTCTTCTTTTTCTGCATACTCACCCTGATAACCATATCTATAATTCCCTTCAATATTTCTGTTAGGTAACGGCATACCAAATGGGTAATAATCAGTTTTAGCTGTTAAGGATACTGCTTCACTTCCACTTTTAATAATAACTGCCCTTACATTACCCAAATGATCCGTTAATTGATAAGCGTCTAAGTCGCTTTGCCTAAAATGAATTCCTAATCTACTATTCCCATAAATTGGATGTTCTTCTATAATATTATTAGTGTATATAGCTACTGCGGTTCCATTCATATCTCTCACATAGTGTGTAACATTTTGTAAAACACCTCCATCACCAAAACTCTCTTTTCTTACTCTATGATTTTTATCATTATAATAAAGTTTTAATATTGGTTCATCCGTTGATACTTTTTTTATTTCTGTTAATAAGCCATTCGCTCTATATGTATACCTTACATCTTCTTGATTATTTTTCACCAATTGTCCTATCTCATTATATTCATAATTATTAGGACTTGTCTGTGTTTTTATATCATCAGCATTAGTTTCTTCTGTGATAGCATCTACCACTTGTTTTAACTGATTTGGTTTACTGGAGTCATATGTATACGATAATTCATCCATACGATTACTTCCGTTTTCAGTATTTTTATTACGATGTAAGGTTTGTATATTACCATTAGCATCATACGTTATATTTGACACTTGATAATCTGTAGCGTTATATAATCCGTCTGTCGCAGTTCCAATGACAGTATTAAATTCTGTTCCTAAAGCAGCTATTACATTTGCTCCTGGTAAGAAGTTTACTGAGTTACTTGCTGCTACAGTCTGATTTGGATCTGCAGTCGTATCTATAGTTACAGTTTCAGGCACTGTTACATTTATATTACCATTTCCATTAAAATTAGCTTCTGTCAACCAATTATCTCTATTATATTCATACGTATATTGCAATGGATTCTCTCCTGCATCCTGATCTACATTCCAAGTAATTCCTTTGATATTACCATTATATTGATTAGTTCCACCTGTTACTTGAGGAAATGTAGTTGTTCGTTGATAATCATTTGAAAAATAATCAATCGTCATTCCAAACATATCATTTGTGTTAGTTCCTGGATCATTAACCGATGATAAGCTAGGATGATTTATTGATTTTAATTGCCCTTCTAATGTATATACATAATCAATCTGTTGAATTCCTTCTGCTAATTGAATATTTTTTAGTTCTCCTGTCTCATAATATTGATATGTTGCATGTTCTACAAAAACCATATCGTCTGTAGAAGTTTCAACTTTTATAAGCCTATCATTAACAGAACCATAAGTGTATTTATGAATAAATCGTTCACTAGCTTCATGTTTTTGATAAACAACTTTATGCACATTACTGGTAATAGGATCATACTCATAATCAATTGTTTTTATTCCAAGTCCTGTTATATCCTGCACAACCCATTTCAAACGTCCATATACATCATAACTGTAATAGGATGTTGTTTGGTCATTTTGTGTTTTCACTACATTGCTTGATAAAAATGAAGGAGTCTGATAATCTATATGAAAAGCATTCAATTCTGAAGCATCAATAATATCATAGCTTACAAAATTCTGTTCTCTGTAATTAGTAGCTATAAAATTTTCAATATCTGCATCTAAAATTGAAAAATTTCCCATTGCTACTCCACTTTCTATTGGTCTTCCTAATTCATCATAATTTGTATAAGAGAATTCATTAACCAACACTTGTTTCGTATTTTGAGAAAAGCGGAGTTGACCATCAGCTCTATACTTAAAATTTGTAGCTCCTTCATCTGGACTTGAAGACGAAATCAACCTTCTTAAAGCATTATAAGTCAATGTACTTCCCATGCTATGTTCGGGATTTTCTTGAATAGTTGACAAACAGGAATCATTGAACCCTAAAGGTTGTGTTGACTTTATAAGCATTCCTGTATCATCATAATAATTAAGAGCATAATCATAGTAATTTACGGGGTAACGTATTCCTTTTCCATTTGAAACAATTCCACCTTCATCAGTAATATATGCTTTATTTTCATCTGTTGTAGTATTCAATTGTAGTCGATAAAAATTCCCTCCTGACATCGAAGTTACTGTTTCTTCTGTTTGTAAATCATAAATAGTATAATCACTTATCACGCTATTTTCGAAGGATATCTGAGTATTTGTTATATTTTTAGGCACATGAACATCTATATATCCCTGTTCTCCTACTAAAGCTAATACTTCATAATTTGTAATTCCTCCAGAACGTGCTCCTGCTAATGCTTTCCCTTCCGAATCCATAAACACAACATTCTCATTTCCTTTTTCATCAATAGTTATTGTCTTGAAAGCTTTTAAAATAACCTCCTTCCCATTTACTGTTTCTTCGCCTTTAAAAGCATTCTTTCCAAAAACATAATATAATTCTTGAGTTGCAGGAACTGTATATGAAAAACTCCGTGGTAAATTATTATCTAATTGCCTTCCTCCTTCTATCTTTAAAGCGGCCCCTGGAGTCAACTTGCTGTATGTCGTTTTCGCAAATGGATAATCTGTTATATCTTGAAAAGGTTCATTTGTATTATTTGTACTGTAATACCATCCCGTGGATTCTTCTTGTTTACCTACTACTTCTGGCGTAGTGTTTTCCCAATCTATATTTGTATAAGGAGTTCCATCTACTTTTTTAGTAAAATCTGACTTATATGTGTATTCCAAACCAAGTAAATTTGCTGGAGAAGAAGATGTTGTAAAAGCTGGACGACCTTCAGAATCATATTGGACTTCTGATATCCATCTTTTTCCTGTTTTTAAATCAAAACTTTGTTTTTGTATTCCTCTACCTAATTCATCCGAATATGAAATTCCTGATCCTTTTAAGTTCCCATTTACATCAAAAGAACAATTAGATATCCAATTTTTATCAGAACTCTCTAATCCTGTTACACATGGATAATATAAAGGACTAAAGTCAAGACCTTGAAATTCATATTTGAATCCAAAATATTGCCCTGTGTTTGTTTGAAAAGAAAGATTATAATCAATAGTAGTATCTGTTAAAGTCGTAGTCGCAAAAACAACTCCATTATATTTAAAATTAATAGTAGAAGCTCCTACTTTTTCCATTATTAATTCTGCATTAACAACATCCGAAAGTGTTAGATTAAGAACACTAGCTATTGTTGTCATTGACATTGATGTCCCTCTTTGTGCAACAATTTGATACTTATCGCCCCCTATTGTAATTCCTGTAGCTTTTCTTTGAGGTCTGATTGCTATAATAAAATCATCACTCTGAAAAGTAAACTCTGAAGTAGAAATTGGTTTTAATGATACTCTCAAATTTAAATCACTTGACGGATTTGACAATGTTATTCCTCCAGGAGAACTTGAAAACTCAGAGATACTAAATACTTTTATATAACTAGATGTTGTAGATGAAAGTAACCTATTCAAAGATTTTATTTCACTATCTCCTTCTATATTAGAATACATATAGTTTTCTCCAGGGAATATTGTTTGCTCATGTAATGTAAAATTATTATTTGTTCCCCAGGTCATATTCTGAGTGAATCCAAAATGAATTGATCCCAAGACTAATACTATAAATAATATGCTTTTTTTCATTTGCTAATTTTTAGTTGTTCTTATAATGGTAATTGTTCTCAGAAACTTTTTTAAATCCTCCCGTTATAGGATCGCTATCTATTACTTCTTTTGAAGTTCTTATTAATCTCCCTGCTTTATCGTATTGATAATATGTTCCAAGGTTATTTTCGTTAAGTATATATGACAACTCATCCCATTCATTATATACATAACTCATCATAGAAGAACTAACTGGGTGAACTCTGTAATCGTCGATATATATGTTTCCGCTAGCAGAAGTGATATAAGGGAATTGATTAGCAGTATTTGTTGAAAATGTGATATAATGATTCATTAATACCCAATCTCCCGCAGGAATAATCTCTCCATTAAAAGGATATCCTTTTACGCGAGCGTTCTCATGATTTTCTTTGTGCACCCAAACGGATATTTTATATTTTCCTGTTTTATACGTATTGGCTCTGTAGATTCCTCCTAAACGACCTCCAACAGGAACTTCTACTCCATATCTACCTGTATGGAATTTCAGATTAGTTCTTGTAGCTCCATTGTCCATCTTCACTTGCTGATCAACATAAGTTGATAAAACTTCGTATTCAGCACCTGTGTAGAACATTTCACCATATCCAGCATTTCCAGTTGCTAGCACTTTTGAAGAATTATCACCTGTT
The DNA here is from genome assembly GCF_965224175.1 of Kordia sp. GTDB lineage: Bacteria > Bacteroidota > Bacteroidia > Flavobacteriales > Flavobacteriaceae > Kordia. The sequence continues at coordinate 3,982,826 of NZ_OZ245041.1, read as the reverse complement.
TTCGTAGATACTTTATTACCATTGATATCTTCTAATTCTAAAGGCATAGAATAATGATCATACTGAGTCACTTCTGATATTTGTTTCCACTCACTAGGCTGTGAAGTTGTATTCAAATTCCAATCAAAATTATCTGTGTAACTAACTAAAGTTCCATCTATATCTAGATCTCCATCCCAAGTGTATGATTTGTGCTTACGCCAAACTTTTTTATTGTCATCTGTTGGTGTACTTTGAAAACCATATAAATTTGTATAAATCCATTCATTATTCCATGTTGTAATTCCAACACTTGTTTCTTTCCAATCTTCATTGACTTTTAAATATGTTTTACTCATTGCTTCTTGAGTTAGCATATTTTTGTTTACCGCATCATCAACTTTTGATCCCATATTCGTATATTTTGTATACGCAGGAATTGTTTCTGTTTTGAATTTGTTACCCTTTGAGTCAGTTGTTTCGAATTCTAAAACCTGTCCTGTTAAGAAATCATGTTTATTAAAATTAGTTGTTTTAGAAAATCCTTGTTCAAGCACTGTCTCTTTTTCCAATACAGAAGGATACATAACCATACTTGAAGAGTTTATTTTATAAACCTCATCATTTTCTTTCTTTACTCTTTTAGTTCCTTTATACGTTTCTTGGGTTACTCCTATTTGTCCGTTAGTATCTAGATCTTGTTTGTAATGGTTCTCTATTTTCTTTATTAGTTGATTTTCTCTATTGTACGACGACAATGAAATTAGTCTCCCAATATTTTGCAATTTGTTATAGATAGTATATTTATTTGCTATTACTTCATCATTTAAAAAGTTCTCATCTTGTTGTTTTTGCACTTTAAAATGATTTCCTAGACTAAACAAATAATTAGCATCTTGCTCCCTAATTGGCAATGTTTCAAACTGATATTCAGATTTACCTAAAAATGAATTATTATTATCGTAATTTTTAATTGTTACATTTCCATAAGTCACCATTGGTGTTGGCAGTTCAGAAACGTAAGGCACTGCTTTTGCTTCTTTAGATGGAGCATACGACGTTATTCCTGAAATTTTATTCGTTTGAGGATTATTATAACTGTATTCTGTTTTTAAAGAGAAGTTTGGACTAGCAACTTCAATACTGCTAACTCTTATTCCTCCACCAAGTTGTCCGTTATCATCAAAGTCAGTATACATTACACTCTTTTCAACCTCATACAAAACAGGTTTTCCATAACAATAATGAGCTGAAGACATACCTGGTCTTACACATAATTCTTGATCTCCTGAAAATGTAATAACATCATTATTTACAACTATTGGAAAATCTGAATCTGCTAATCTAAATGGCAATTCATCTATTGCTTTTAGCATTACATAATCACTTCCTACTTCCGTAACTTTTAGAGTAATATCTCTATCTATTTCTTGAAAAACACTATTGTCATCATCATAAGGATTTAAGTCATCAGCTGTTAATCCTGTATGCACAAATTCAAATAAATTATGATCGCCTAATTGAAAACGTTCAGAAACATTAACGGTAGCGGGAAAAGTTATTTTTAATTTCTCATAATCGAATAAATCACCTGTACTTGTCGCACCAAAACCTTCTACAGTTATATCTTTAAATATTCCAATATCGTTATATGCTGCTTCGGCAAAATATGAATCTTGTTCGTAGGAGATATTAATATCTGCTCCTGTTGGAGTTATTATTTTGTTCATACTCCACGCTTCAGGATTAGTTTTATGATATCCCCAATCATCAGTATTATCTTTATTATAAGCTATTCCTGCACCACCATATTCAAAAACATATGGAGGAGTTACATTTGCTCCTGTTTTCCCTCTAAAATTAACCTCCTTTAATGCTAATCTTCCTTTACCTGGAGAAGAAGAATTAATAGAGTTAAGGGCTAATGAATAATCATAATTAAAGGATATAATTTCTTGAGTTTTTGATTCAATGCTTGTACCTGCTATATCTTTAACATCCAAAATATTTTGATGTTGATTTATATAGAATTCACGCATATCATTTCTAGAAGTATAAAACTCTGCTGGTAATGGTTGTTCTCCTGGTTGACCTCCCAATATATCAGGATCAGTATCAATGTCATAGCAAAAAACCTCATCTAAAGTGACATACCCTTTTAATTCTATTACTCGCTCATTTAAGTATATTTTCCCTGGTAACTCGCTTGCAAGTAGACCTCGTGATTTATCATAAATAGCCTCGTCGTTTTCTAAGATTAATATATCTTTTAGATATAAACTAGAGTTTACAGGGACATCTATATATTTTAGTGATTCTTTCTTACCTGTAATGGTTTTAAGATTATTTAAACCTCCATTTGCACATACTACTTTTTCTGGTAAAATTAGATCATTATTATTAATATCGTAATATTGTGATAATGGAGAAAATGTAGATGAGCTTTCATTCATATACGATTTAGCATAAGAACTATTAAAGCTCCCTGAAACCCACTTAGCATCATATTCTTCGAAAGGTGTTGACTTATTATCTAATCGCACATCTTTAACAAAAAGTGCGGTATGAGTTCTTGTTTTTATGGCATCTAAATAATATACTTGTTTTCTTCCCCAGTAATAAGAATATCTCTTTTCATCTCCTTCTCCTGTTTCATCATAACCATCTTTTGGTCCTTTCCACATGTAACCATCTGTCCATTTTCCATAATCAAATTCTATCCAATAACCATAGTCATTATCATCTAATTCACCATTATTGTTGGTATCGACATAATCTGGGCCAGTAATTGCAGTTAAAAGCCAATGTGTTGCATAAGGCTTTTGCTTCTGAATTTCAAAAAAGTTCTGATCTTCATTATTTTCGTTTGGAAAGTTTTTATAGAAAAGTTCAAAATTATAAACTGGTAATGAATAGTGATATGTTTTTCCGTCTACCGTTGTAATTTTATAAGCACCAATACCTTCTTCTGGAAAACTACCACTTTGAGATCTATCTATATTCTTTGCTTCAATAAAGTTCATTAGATTACCTTCTCTTATCTGGCTATTTTTATATGTCTCAATAAAATTTCCTTCTCTTTTTCTATTTCCGTTTTTTATAGCTGTACCATCAGGTAAAAAATCAGAACTAAAATTGCTTGTTCCATTTGTAAAAAATGAATAAACTGAAAAATCATTCGCTGTATTTACATAATTGGGTTTTAGTATATTTCCTCTTTCAACTCTTAAAAAAGAATTAAAACTGTTTTCAAAATAAAAATTTGTGTAGCCTCCTATATCATAGTATTTATCTAACCAATTATCGAATGGCTTTGACAAGTAGGACATATAAATATTATCACTGTTTTGCGTTCCTCTACCTCTATCGCTCAAATACATTTCTTTATAAGAACTAGGTTTTATACTCCCTGAAATTCCTTGAGCATTAACTGTATATTTATCATAATTAGGAAACATTAAGTTGTTCTCTTCAACTTTTTTACTATTCTTGATAATGATATTATCATCCATTGTATTCTCGTCAAACGGAAACAATGAATTCACATCCATAAAATTGTCTTCCTTTAGTAAATAAGAACTATTTTCATTTTTTGTATAATTTGAATGATAAGGATACAGAGCTCCTGAAGTGTTTAAGTTATTATACTTGTAAAGTGAATATCTAATTTTTTTATAATTAAAATTTAGATATACATTATAAAGACCTAGTGAGAAACCATTATTGCTTACACTTACATCATAATCATTTGAAGTAATATTAGATACTTGACTTGAAACTCCCGTACCTCCAACAAGTGTTTTGGTTGACATGTTTCCTTTTGAATCAAAGTTAACTCCCATACTTACAGATTTTACAGCTTTCAATCCTGTAGAATTAGCTACATTAAAACCGCCTGATAATCCTGAAGCTGGGTTAAGGTTAAGAGATCCATAAAATGTTGTTCCATTGAGTTTTTTACCATAACCAACACCAATACCATTGGTTGAAAAAGTTCCTGTAAAACCTTTCTCTGAATAACTAGCTGACACTCCGCTGGATCCAACTTTTACACTTGCTCCTTTAAGCCCTAAAGAAACATAACCTCCTAAAGATTTATTACTTCCCCAAGACGCCCCAACTCCTACACTTACTCCATTGATTGTGGCTCCAACTCCTAAACTATAATACTCATCAGTCCATCCTTGATCATAGAAAAATTCATTCACACCTGTCTTTCCCCAATCATCAGGATATCCATTTACAGACCTGTTAATAGCTCCAGGATTCAAATTCCACCCTAGTCCAACCCAAGACGCTTCTTGATCCATCGCTATTCCTCCATGATAAGCCAGCGATAAGGGATAGCCTCCTTCAGGAGACGGAACATTTAGCAAGGGCAATACATAACTCAAATCACCCGTAACTAAGTTTACCATATCTGTAGCATCTACGGGCTCAAAGCTAGAGGCTTCTGGCGCAGTAGGGCCATTATTGTTTGCCAGCAATTGATTTACTGGCACAATAGTAGACGCAAAATTTAGCGCTAAAAAAACGGCTAAAACTCTGTGTGAAAATTTTGTTTTGATCATCTATTTATTTTTTTAAAATGATAATTTCGGTTCGTTTTCTATGATTTCAATTGGAACTTTAAATTTTACTTCTCCAGTATGAACACCCAAATCTTCAACAGTCAAATTCAAATAGTCACCTTTTAACTCTTCCTTATTTCTTGGGTAAACCAACATGATTGTTGTTGCATTGCTCATTCCATACATTCTGGGATAAATGAAATCTGCAATTTCAATGGTATCTTTTGTCTTAGTAAATAGATGGACTTTTTGCCCCATTCCAAAAGCTAACTCGTTGACCATTTGTCCAAATTCATTTCTATTTTTGGGCACAGCACTTAATAATTCTTTATTATCTTGAGATATTGATAAATTGAAATATAGATATTGACTATACCTATCTCTCAATTCTTGAATATCTTTATCTCCGTTACCTCTTAACTCTTGATTTACTAATAAATCTGTAGGTCTATACAACAAACTAAAATGAACTCCATTTACAGTTTTTTCTTGTAGAAAACCATTCGATTCATCTTGAATGTGTTCTAATAACACTTCTTTTGAGTCAAAAGTCTCAGTCGAACATCCAAAAAGGACAATAGACAAGAATCCTAATAGGAATACAATTTTTCTATTCATGAGTTATTTACCTTCAAATTCTTTATTTAATCCTTCTAAAACTTTTTCTGTTAAGTCAGTTCCTTTAGCAGCAAACATGATATTTCCATTTCCGCCAGCTCCAAAAATGATTTGATACTCATTCTTTTCACCATATTCTTTTACATAATCATTGATATCATTTATAACTGTTTGTGTTGCTTTTTGATCTTCTTCTGTTACTTGCTTTTGAACAGCTTGCTGATAATTATTTATCTGTTGCTGCTTATTTGCTAATAACTGTTGTTGAAGTTCTTTTTCTTTTTTAGACATAGAAGAACGATCTTTCTCATAGCTCTTTAATTCTTTTTGCCAACCAGCAACCAGACTATCTACATTCGACTTCAACACTTCTGTTTTTTGTTTCATATCTTTTCGAACAATCTCTGTACGTTTGTATCCGTCTATGAGTTTATTTACATCTACATAAACTAATTCGTCTGAGGATTTTGAATTAAAAATTGCAACTATTGATATTACAAGAGCAATTAAAGACAGGGATGTAATTATTTTATTCATTCTTTGGTATTTTTGAGGATTCTACAATTTGCTTGCGTAAAAAATTATTACTAACACGAATGTATTTAATATGGTTAGGAGCTCTGAAAATTTTGTATAAGCGTCACATTTTCGTCAATAAATATTGAATTTCAGAACTATTGAAAGTTTTTTCTCAAAACAACTTAAGGCAAGTACATACATCTATCTTTATGAATGCTATTTAGCATCTCTATAAATAGATGTCGTAATATTTTCAAATTAAAGTGTAAATTTGAACATACATTTCCCTTTTAGATTTGTAGATTTACAGCTTAGTAGAAAAAGAGAGCCCATGAACGTTGCTGCATTAAAAAAAGTCAACAAAAAATTTCTACCAAAAAAATACATGTTTGCACCAGACTGGATTATTTTGGGTGTGAATAATGTGTGTAATTTGCATTGCAAGATGTGTGATGTTGGTACTAAAAATTTAGATTCAAATTTTGCACAAAATTTAGTAGGCACACATCCTATAAACATGCCATTGCCGTTGATTGAAAAAATTATTGATCAAATGGCAGACTACTATCCAAGTTCAAAATTAGCTTACGCATTTACTGAACCTTTGGTATATCCTCACTTAGAAGCATCTTTAAAATATGCCAAACAAAAAAATGTTGAGTGTTCTATTACTACCAATGCATTAACCTTAAAGCACAAAGCGAAGATTGTAGCGAATACTAGTGTCTATATTTCACTTGACGGCCCACAAGATATTCACAATGAAATCCGTGGTCATAAAAAATCATTTCAAAAAGCTGTAGAAGGAATTGAAGAAGTATTATCGATCAATCCAAATGCTACTATTGGTGTTTTCTGTGTAATTACCGAATGGAATATTGGTTATTTGAATGAGTTTTTAGATTTCTTTAAAGACTATCCTTTACAACAAATTGGTTTTATGCATTCTAATTTTGTAGAACAAGGAATTGCAGATACGCACAATAAAATATGGGTAAATTCATATTCTGCAACAGCTTCTAATACTGACGAAGTTAATATTGATAATTTAGATTTAGATGTGTTGTGGGATGAGATTGCTATGATCAAATCTAAAAACTACAAGTTTCCTGTTAGTTTTTCTCCAGAAATTGCTTCAAAAGAAAAACTACACGAATATTATTATAAGCCAGAAATTCAAATTGGAAAAATGTGCAATGATGTTTTCACAAATGTAATGATCAAATCAGACGGAAGCGTAATTCCTGCGCATGGACGATGTTATAATTTAGAATTAGGAAATATTTACGAAGAAAACTTAAAGCAAATCTGGAATGGACGTGTCTTGTCAAAATTCCGATCCGCACTTTCTAAAAATGGAGGTTTATTACCTGCTTGCAGTCGTTGTTGCAGTGCTTTTTAGAACCAAAATAATATCACAGAATACAAGTCATGAGAAATAAAATTATCATATTCAATCCGCGAAGTGCCAATGCAAAGCATCGCTTACCAAATACCATTATTCAGGTTGGTGCGGCAATTCATGGAAAATATGACTATGTTTTTGTAGATGGAAATATGGAAACGGATCCTTGGGAGAAAATTTCCGCATATTTTGCCACAGGTGAATTCAAGTATTTCTGCTTAACCGTAATGCCTGGACCACAATTAAAACAAGCTATTCCTTATGCAAAAAAGATTAAAGAGTTATATCCTAATGCAATAAATATTTGGGGCGGATATTTCGCTTCTAACCAATATAAAGTATGCTTAAATTCTGGTTATGTTGATTATATCATCAATGGACCTGGCGATAATACGTTTCCTAAATTATTAGACGTTTTAGAAGGAAAAAGTGACGAAAAACTAATGCTGATTCGCAACTTAATCTTCAAAGATGAAGAAGGAAAGATTGTGCAAACTGTCAAAGAAGCACTGCTCGACCAAGATGCTCTACCTCCATATCCATATGAATATTTCAATACATTTTACCCATTAAAACGCTATTTAGCAAAGACATTTATGGGGCAAAAAACTTTTGCATATCATTCGAGCATGGGTTGTCCGTTTAGCTGTTCTTTCTGCGCCGTAGTGCCAATTTATAACGCAAAGTGGAAAGCTAAAGCAGCTTCAACTATCTATAAAGATTTAAAATATTTTAAAGAGAAATATCAAATTGATGCCGTAGAGTTTCACGACAATAACTTTTTTACGTCTCGTAAACGTGTGATGGAATTTTCCAAACTTGTTATGGACGATAATATCGAATGGTGGGGCGAAGGACGCATTGACACAATTAATAAATACTCAGACGAAGAACTACATTACATGCGAAAAGCAGGTTGTCGCATGATGTTTTTAGGTGCTGAAACTGGAAATGACGAAGTACTGAAGCAGATGAATAAAGGTGGAACACAATCTGGACAAATGATAAAGGATTTTGTGAAACGCATGAAAGATGTCGATATTATTCCTGAACTGTCGTTTGTACTTGGTTTGCCTGGACCTGACGAAAAGAAAGTGTACGAGCAAATTTTATGGGATATTAATTTTATTCGTGAAATTAAATCAATTAACGCTGATGCGGAAATTATCATTTATTTATACAGTCCGGTGCCAACAGAAGGTTCTGAATTATATCAACAAATTGTAGATGCAGGATTTTCATTTCCAGAAAAACTGGAAGAATGGATTGAACCAAGTTGGGAAAAATTCGACTTGCGAAGAAACCCATTAACGCCTTGGCTAAAACCGTATATGATTGATAAAATCCAGAATTTTGAAACCGTATTGAATGGTTATTACCCAACTGCTTCCGATTTTAGGATTAAAGGTTACAAAAAATGGTTGCTAAAATTAGTTTCTGGATATCGCTTTAAATATGGTTGGTACAAATTTCCATACGAGATCAAAGTATTACACAAAATTTGGAAATATCGTCAGCCAGAAATTGAAGGTTTCTACTCAGAATAATTCGCAAAAATATGTTTAAAAAGCTAAAAAAACACATATTCCCTGTTGCGAAATTTTTCTTTGACAAGTATACTTTAAAAGATAGAAGTTATACGTATGAAGGCATTACGGTAAACATTAGCGCTGAAGTATTTCCTCCACATTTTACGATTAGCACAAAGATTTTATTGGATTATATAAAACCATTAAATCTTGAAAATAAAACCTTTTTAGAACTTGGTTGTGGCTCTGGAATTATTTCTTTGTTTGCTGCGTCTAAAGGTGCAAAAGTGACAGCTTCCGACATCAACCAAATTGCGATTGACACTCTAAAAGAAGCTTCAATCAAAAATGACATTCCCTTAAATGTTGTCTATTCTGATTTGTTTGAAAATCTAACTAATCAGACATTTGACTACATCATTATCAATCCGCCATATTATCCAAAAGCTCCTCAAAACACCAAAGAACGTGCGTGGTTTTGCGGAGAAAATTTTGAGTATTTCAAAAAATTATTTGCACAATTGCCAAATCACCTTTCATCAAATACTTGGATGATTTTATCAGAAGACTGTGAAATTGATTATATTAAACAATTGGCAAACAACCAACGACTTGACTTTAAATTAATGTCAGAAAAAAGCGTAGTGAAAGAGAAAAACTATATCTTTAGCCTAAATTCGATGTAACGCAGTAGCAACAAGACACGAAAAATTATTGAAAAATACGGTTTGCCAATTTGATATGCGTGTCAAAAAGTTATTACAAACAAATACGTATATCAATATCACATTACTTAAGCTTCAAAAATCATCATAAGTATGCAAACCACTTCACGAAACATACTGTTAGATATTTTAAAAGTCATCGCTGCATTATTTGTAATTGGTACGCATTGTAATTTTTTAATTGAATACAGCGAAGTAGCTTTTCAAACTATTACCAACGGAATTTTCAGAATTGCTGTTCCGTTCTTTTTCTGCGTCAACGGTTTCTTTTTATACAGCGTATTCAAAAACGATCGCATACACATATGGTTCAAGCGTGTTGGTATATTATATCTTATTTGGATGTTGATTTACGCTTATTTTTGGACATACTTACAGGAATTCAATCTGATAAAAGTGATACTAACATTTATATTTGGCTTTAATCATTTATGGTATTTGGCCGCGCTTCTTTTGGGTGGATTGACATTGTATAAACTTCGAAATGCTTCAAATAAAATATTAATAATAGGCACATTTATTTTATTCATTATAGGAATCGTTATTCAATATGTAGGACAACTTCATGTATTTTCGGAACAATCTATTGTAGACAAACTGATTAATTATCCGCCGCTACATCGTAACTTTCTACTTTTTGCATTGCCACTTTTAAGTATTGGTTATGTCATTAAACGTACAAACATTCACACCAAACTCAGCAAATCATTTGTCAAAAAATTACTCATTATAAGCTTGATGCTTCTGATTGCAGAAAATTTAATCACCTATTATTTTGTTACAGGAGAAGCTGTTCTCAACACATATCTTTCCTACTTATTTTTGGCACCTGCGTTATTAATTGCCGCATTTACTTTTAAAACCACATCAAAACTCAATAGCAAACTATTATCATCCTATTCAATTGCCCTGTATTTAATACATCCGTTAATTTTAGTATTGATATATCACTTTTTCACTTTAGATTCGATAATCTTAACACTTGTCACCTTTCTGTTAGCTGCAATCGCAAGCTATTTGTTAATTTTACTCAATAGAAAATTCAAATATATTTTATAAAGATTTCTCCTCAAGAAACATAAACGACATGTATCTGTAGATTATAGAGCAAAACCAAACTTCACTTTGAATTTTTACTAGAGACAGTATTGTTAAAAAGAAATATTATATATTTAAAAATTCAAAAAACTAACGCTGTATTGCAAACCACTTCTCGAAATATATTAATTGACATCTTAAAAGTTGTTGCTTCATTGCTAGTGGTTGCCTTTCATTGTAACTTTTTATACGACCATAATGAATTTATAAATTATTTATTTTTCAAAGGTATCTTTAGACCTGTCATACCCTTTTTTTTCTGTGTTAATGGATTCTTTTTATATACTGTTTTCCAAAACGGTCGCGTTAAATTTTGGACCAAACGTATTGCCATTTTGTATATAGTATGGATGCTGGTTTTCAGTTACTTTTGGGTGTATCCTAATTACAATAGTCCTATAAAATTGTTATTAAATATTGTCATTGGATTCAACCATTTATGGTATGTTGCCTCGTTTTTGGTCGGCGGATTGCTACTGTACTCCGTTCGAAATCTCTCTAACAAAACCTTACTTATAGGTTCTATCATATTGTATTGCATCGGATATTTTATTCAGATATTAGGAGATTTAAAACTCGTTACAGAACCAGAAATACTTGTCAAATTGGTAAACTTTACGCCTACACATCGTAATTTTCTATTATTTGATTTACCTTTTTTAGCCGTTGGATATATCATTAGACGTTCCAATTTTCATAAAAAGCTAACAAGAAAACAAATCATCGGATTATTGATACTTAGTTTTATATTACTTACTATAGAAAGCTTGTTTAATTATTATTATAACATAGATCGTTCGTTAAGTATTATATGCCTTTCTTGTTTTATAGCGGCTCCCGTATTATTACTATCTACATTTTCGTTTTCTGTAAATGCTAAGATAGATAGCAAGCTGTTATCATCATATTCTATTGCCATCTATTTGGTACATCCATTGATGGTTTTTGTCATTCGATATTTTGTTACTTTAGAATCCATATCCTTAACTTTGATGGCAATTATACTATCTATAGCTGCTAGTTATATATTGATACAACTAAATAAAAAACTGAAATACATTTTATAAACTATCCTACTCGTGAAAAGTAAACTCAAATTTGCCTATATATTATTCAGAAATGTACTAATCATTCTTCTTTTGTTAGAAATTGGATTGGGTATTTTTTACAGATATCATGACGAAAGTGGTATTGATGAAAATACCGAACGAATTATTGCTTCTGGCTTGTATGAAACTGACGATTTGGATAATGAAGCTATTAAAGAAATTTATCGTGAGCTTCGTGAGCAAGATATGCAATGGGAACCTTATTTGCATTACCGCTTTAAAGCCATGAATGGAAAACACAATACCATTTACGAAAACGGACATCGAAAAACAGCCAATCCAAATTTGAAAGATTCCGCCACAGCGATAAAAATATTTTGTTTTGGAGGTTCTACCATGTATAGTTCTGGATCGAGAGATGAGCATACAATTCCATCAGAATTAGCAACCTTAATTCACACAAACTTTCCCAATAAAAATGTTGAAGTCACTAACTTTGGTTGTCATGGATATACACGTGCTACAGAAAACATTCAGCTACAGCGAGAACTCGTTAAAAATAACATTCCAGACATTGTTATTTTTTATGATGGTGTCAATGAAGTTATTTCTGCTCATCAAAACAATGAGGCTGGAACTCCAACAAACGCTTACAATAGAAAAAAAGAGTTTAAAATTGCGCACAGCTACAAAAAACGCATTCTTCTTATGATTTACTCAAGTAATCTATACAGATTCATTACAACAATGCAACGCAGATTATTTACGAATTCAGCTTACAAACAATTGAGCGCACGTTCTGATGCATTAGCTCCAAGCATTGCAGAAAACTATTTAGGTCTTGTAAAAATATCCAAAAGCTTAGAAAACGAATACGGCTTTACAGTATTTAATTTTGTGCAACCTAACATTTATTCAAAAAAATACTTAAGCGAAACCGAACAAGAATATTTTAAAAGTCACCAGTATTACGAAAACTTATATAAATTATCATATGAAGCAGTTCGCAAAGATTCTTTGATGATCAAAGACACAACTTTTGTAGATATTAGCAATGTATTTGACAATACTGAAAAAACAATTTATTTCGATTTTTGCCACACAGGCGAAGTAGGAAACAAATTAGTTGCCAACAAAATATTTCCACACATAAAACCATTATTGGAAACAAAAACAAAAGATACTGTAACAGAATCTAAAACAGAACAACTAACAGAAACCAATAACTAATTATACATAAAGAAACATGGAACAACTTTTAACCTTAGATAGTCTTTTCACGCTATTAATGCTTGTGCTATTGCAAGCTGTTTTAGGATTTGACAACCTATTGTATATTTCCTTAGAATCGCAAAAAGCTCCAAAAGACAAACAATCATATGTTCGAAAAATGGGTGTAGGCTTGGCGATTATATTACGAATTGTACTACTTTTTGTACTGTTACAGCTAATTCAGTATTTCCAAAATCCGTTCCTTTCAATGCACAGTAATACAGTAGTAGAATTTGATCTTAATGGACATAGTTTAATCGTATTAGCAGGTGGAATTTTCATCATTTATACAGCAGTCAAAGAAATTTGGCACATGATGCTCATGAAAGAACATGAAAAAGTGGAAGGTGCAGAAAGCAAAAAATCTGTAAAAAGTGTTGTTACATGGATTGTAGTCATGAACTTAGTTTTTTCATTCGATTCTATACTAAGTGCTATGGCATTGACAAGCGACATGGACAAAAACCCGCAATTAATCTTAATGACCATCGCTATTATATTAGGAGGATTATTAATGATTGTTATGGCCGACAAAGTGTCTGACTTCTTGCAGAAAAACAAAATGTATGAAGTATTAGGACTATTCATCCTTTTCATTGTAGGAATCATGCTGTTATCTGAAGGCGGACATTTAGCAAAATTAAAATTCTTCGGAAGTGAAGTAGAGCAAATGAGTAAAGCAACCTTCTACTTCGTTATCATAACATTAGTTATCATTGACATTGTACAAGGTAGATATCAAAAAAATCTATTGGCAAAAAAAGCAGCGCAAGACGAAGCAATGGAAATGAAAAACAAATAATTTGTAATTTGTTTACTTCATTCTATTTCTCAAATATAATTTCAGACTGTAAAAAATCGCTCAACACCACATTACCATTATTATTAATATGTGGATCGTTGGCAAAATACAAACGATTCTCAAAAGTATCGTTTACTTGAAAAATCGATAAAGGGTTTATTTGTGTCACATTACTGTACACTTTTAAATCCTTTGTTGCTTGTGTAAAAAATAGGTAATTAACTTCTTGTACTGCAGCTTTATCTTTAAAAGTAGCTCCCAAGCTATTCAAATTATCTATATAATAATCATTCACTTGCGCGCAATGCGGAATCCAAACTAAATACACAGGAATATCTTTCGAAACTGTTTCCAAAAACGTCTGCATATAACTCAACCATTCATCATAACGCGTTTTAAAAGGAGCTTGCAAACTCAGCATATTCGTTAAATACGAACTGTCAAAATTCAAAAAGCGTTTGGTACGCTGATCGTAATAATCTACCGAAAAAACATCTGTTGCCATAGTATAAGCTCTACTATTTACCCTTGGACTAAATGCAGATGCCTTATGATTCAAATACGATAAACTCAAAAAATAATCGGATGCTTCCCAATACACATTTCTAGCCAAAGAAAACGCTTCCATGCTCCACAAATGATTCACATCAATCAAATCATTTCCCACATAAATTTGATAAATAATTGCTTTAGGCTGATGTTTTTTAATTTTTGCTTTCGCGAATGTATTCACTTGTCTCACACCAATTCCAGGAACACTTACATTCACAATAGAAACTTTGGGATGATCTTGTTTAATTTTTTCGATATAATTAATCTCTTTTGCGGTAGCTGAAAAAGAATCACCAAACACTAAAAAATCTACAGAAGACTTTTCTAAATCAGCTTCACTATTTAAATGCGAAGTTTCTGTATTATAAAAATCAATCGCTGAATTTCTATATAAAAACTCAAACAACACCAAGCTTAGCAATCCTATAACAATAGTATTGACAAAAAACTTCTTTATTTTTGACAAAAATTTCATTTGTAAAACTTTCGTTAAAGATACTATGAAAAATATGTTTTCAAGCTTTTTTTTAGCACTTTGAAATCAACTGTCATCACAGCATAAATCTCAACGAGAAGAATCAATCTAGAAATACGATTCAATCAAATTTACAAACGGAAACTAAGCTAATGAAAACCAATACATTTAACTATTTTCAGTATTCTTTACAATGTATTTGTTATCTACAGAATAAATCTTACCTTTGCAGACTCTTTTTAAGAGATAGGAATGTTTAATTATTAAAAAAAATTAGTGTGGACACATTAAGCTACAAAACAATTTCAGCAAACAAAGCTACTGCAGACAAGCAATGGGTTTTGGTTGACGCTGAAGGACAGACGCTAGGGCGTATGGCTTCTAAGGTAGCAAAAATACTTAGAGGTAAGTACAAGCCTAGCTTTACACCACATGCTGATTGCGGAGATAATGTAATCATTATCAATGCTGAAAAAATCAACTTAACTGGAAACAAGTGGACGGACAAATCTTATATTCGTCACACAGGATATCCAGGTGGTCAAAGATCACTAACTGCTTCGGAACTTTTCGAAAAAGATCCAGCTAAATTAGTGGAAAAATCAGTGAAAGGAATGTTACCAAAAAACAAATTAGGTAGCGCATTATTCCGTAACCTAAAAGTTTATGTTGGAGCAGAGCACGGACAAGAAGCTCAAAAACCAACAACTATTAACTTAAATGATTTAATGTAACATGGAAGTTATTCACAAAATTGGTCGTAGAAAGACCGCTGTTGCTCGTGTATATGTTACTCCAGGAACTGGAAACATTACCGTAAACAAAAAAGCATTTGAAACGTATTTCCCAACACCTACATTACAGTATAAAGTAAAGCAACCATTTGCTTTAACTGAAACTGTTGACGCTTACGACGTAAACGTAAATGTATATGGTGGTGGAGCTACAGGACAAGCAGAAGCTGTTCGTTTAGCAATCTCAAGAGTATTATGTGAGATCGATGCTGAAAACAGATTAGCATTAAAACCAGAAGGATTATTAACAAGAGATCCAAGAATGGTTGAACGTAAGAAATTTGGACAGAAGAAAGCTCGTAAGAAGTTCCAATTCTCGAAACGTTAATTTTTGGTCGTTTTTCAAAAAAACGTACTGTTCATTTATTATTGAAATTAAAATCATGTTGTCGTTGTTTCGCACTAGCGAAATTTAGTTTAGCATCTAAATAGGTAAGACCAATTATAAAAAATCAATTGCTACTCACCTATTGCTAATTCAACGGAACGTAAACTATTTACAAAAATGGCAAATAACATAGAAGTAAAAGACTTACTTGATGCAGGTGTACACTTTGGACACTTGACAAGAAAATGGGATCCAAACATGGCGCCATACATCTACATGGAGCGTAATGGAATCCACATCATTAACTTATACAAGACTGCTGCTAAAATCAACGAAGCTAACGAAGCTTTAAAGAAAATTGCAGCCTCTGGTAGAAAAATACTTTTCGTAGCTACCAAAAAACAAGCAAAAGACATCGTTGCTGAAAAAGCAGGGAAAGCTAACATGCCTTACATCACTGAAAGATGGCCAGGTGGAATGTTAACTAACTTTGTAACGATCAGAAAAGCCGTTAAAAAAATGGCTTCTATTGATAGAATGAAGAAAGATGGAACGTTCATGACTTTATCTAAGAAAGAACGTTTACAAGTTGATCGTTTAAGAGCAAAATTAGAGAAAAACTTAGGTTCTATCTCTGATATGACGCGTCTTCCAGGTGCATTGTTCGTAGTAGACATCAAACGTGAGCATATCGCGATTAAAGAAGCTCAAAAATTAAACATTCCAATTTTTGCAATGGTTGATACTAATTCTGACCCAAGAGAGGTTGATTATGTAATTCCTGCAAATGATGATGCTTCTAAATCAATCGAGAATATCTTAACACACGTTACAGATGCTGTAATCGAAGGATTATCTGACAGAAAAGCTGAAAAAGAAGCTAAAAAAGCTGAGAAAGAAGCTGCCGCTGCTGCTCCAAAAGCAGAAGCTAAACCAGCTGCTCCTGCTACAACAGAAGCTCCAGCAAAAGAAGAAACAAAATAATTATTATTTAACGTTGATACGTTAATTCATCAAAGAAAGATAAGTAGCTTTGCTGCTCGTTTTGAAAATGCTGAATTGACGTATTAACATTAAAACAAACATAAAATGGCAAAAATTACAGCCGCAGAAGTAGGTAAATTAAGAAAAGCTACAGGTGCAGGAATGATGGACTGCAAAAAAGCATTAGTTGAAGCTGAAGGTGACTTCGATAAAGCAATTGATATCCTTCGTAAAAAAGGACAAAAAGTTGCTGCCAAAAGAGCAGATCGTGAGTCTTCTGAAGGTGTAGCTGCTGCTAAAGTAAATGATGATAACACTGCAGGTGTTGCTATCGTTTTAGGATGTGAAACTGATTTCGTTGGTAAAAACGAAAGTTTCGTTGCCTTAGCAAAAGATTTTGCAAACTTAGCAATTGGATTCAATAACAAAGAAGAATTTTTAGCTGCTGATTTCGGTGGAATGACTGTTGCTGAAAAATTAACAGAACAAACTGGAGTTATTGGTGAGAAAATTGACTTAAAAGCTTTTGATAAAATTGAAGCTTCTTATGTTGGTTCTTACGTACACATTAACAAAATTGCTGCTGTTGTTGGATTATCTGCAAATGTAGACAATGCTGAAACATTAGCTAAAGATCTAGCAATGCAAGTAGCTTCTATGGGAGCAACTACATTATCTTACAAAGATTTCGATCCAGCTTTTGTTGCTTCTGAAACTGAAGCTAGAATTGCTGCAATTGAAAAAGAAAATGAAGAGTTAGTTCGTTTAGGAAAAACATTGAAAAATGTTCCTCAATATATTTCTATGTCTCAATTGACAGAAGAAGTATTAGCAAAAGCTGAAGAAGATGCAAAAGCTCAGTTAGCTGCAGAAGGAAAACCAGAAAAAATCTGGGATCGTATCTTACCAGGAAAAATGGAAAGATTCATTTCTGATAACACTACTTTAGACAAAGAACAATGTTTATTAGACCAAGACTTCATTAAAGATGAAAAGTCTACAGTTGCTAAATACGTTTCTTCTTACGGAGAAGTTGAAGTAACAGGTTTCAAACGTGCTTCTTTAGGATAAGCAAATTACGCTTCGGCGTTTTACATATAAAAAGGATCGTCAAATTGACGATCCTTTTTAGTTTCTGACTTTTGCAATTTAAATTGTATTATCTGTTGCTCCTTCACATCCATTATTTGTACAATCTAACCCCGCGCTTGTCCCGTCACAAGCCGCACCAGTTAGTGGAGATTCATCACTCGTAGTTCCATTAAAAAATGTTTTACAACAAAGATCTAAAAAATTTAGACTAACTGTTTCTACACAGGTAGCAACATTACTTTTATTTCTTCCTCCTCCATTTACAGAGTTTAACTTAGAAACATCAACTTTGTTCAACCCTAATTTTAGTTTTCTTTTTTTCATGATTTTAAAAATTTAATTGGTTACTATTTATTTCTTTTAAAGATACGCATCTTAAATTTCAGGCTTAGTTAGAACAAAATTAAGTATGATACTTAAAAACATTTTTGTACACTTCATTATTTGCTATATTTGCAAAACTCATCACAACAGACAATGCAATACAAAAGAATTTTACTAAAATTATCAGGTGAAGCGCTTATGGGCGAAAGACAATATGGAATAGACCCAAAACGTTTAGCCGAATACGCCGAAGAAATCAAAAAGGTTGTAGACCTAGGAATACAGGTAGCCATTGTTATTGGTGGTGGAAATATCTTCAGAGGTGTTGCAGGAGCTAGCAACGGCATGGACAGAGTTCAAGGAGATCATATGGGAATGCTTGCCACTGTAATTAACGGATTGGCATTGCAAAGTGCCTTAGAAGATGCCGATGTTCACACAAGATTACTTACAGCTTTAGAGATCAAAGAAGTTGCAGAACCATACATAAAAAGAAAAGCGATTCGTCATCTAGAAAAAGGACGTGTTGTAATTTTTGGAGCTGGAACCGGAAATCCATATTTCACTACCGATTCTGCTGCTGTTTTACGCGCTATCGAAGTAAATGCAGATGTCATCCTAAAAGGAACACGTGTAGATGGTATTTACAATGAAGATCCTGAAAAGAACAGAGAAGCCATTAAATTTGATCATATTTCTTTTGACGAAGTATTGAAACAAGGTTTAAAAGTCATGGACACAACTGCATTTACCTTAAGTCAAGAAAACGAATTACCAATTATTGTATTTGATATGAACACACAAGGAAACTTATTAAAAGTGGTTTCTGGAGAAAATATTGGTACGAAAGTAAACTTGTAAGTCAAAAAATGGCGTAGTTTTTGATTTTATTCGAGCAAAAACGAAAAAATATTTTAAATTAGTAATGATATAGTATATAATACTGGCTATTATATTCAATAATTAAAAACATTATGAACGAAGACATTAAATTTATCATAGATACGACCAAAGAAGCAATGGAGAATACCATTACTCACTTAAATAAGCAATTATTAGGAATTAGAGCTGGAAAAGCTTCTCCTGCAATGTTATCGAGTGTTATGGTTGATTATTATGGTTCACAAACTCCATTATCGCAAGTCGCAAATGTAAATAGCACAGATGCGCGTACAATCACAATACAGCCGTGGGAAAAAAGTATGATTCAAGAAATTGAAAAAGGAATTATGATTGCAAACCTTGGATTCAACCCAATGAATAATGGTGAATCTGTTATTATCAACGTTCCGCCATTAACTGAAGAACGCCGTAAAGATTTAGCAAAACAATCTAAAAGTGAAGCTGAAGATGCTAAGGTTGGAGTTAGAAATGCACGACAAGAAGGAAACAAAGAAATCAAAGGTCTTGAAGTTTCCGATGACGCAAAGAAGAATGCAGAAATTGACATACAAGCATTAACAGATAGTTATAGCAAGAAGATCGATGAGATTTATGCATTGAAAGAAAAAGAAATTATGACGGTTTAAAAAACGTTAAACTTATAATAAACTTAAAATATGGCGACCAATGGTCGCTTTATTTTTTGTAACATTATGCCATATTATTCGTTATAAGAAAAAGGTCGCTACAAAATAAGTCGCAATACAAACGTTGATAGTAACGAAAGTATTTCTCGACCAATTACATCTGACCTCTAAAACATACCATAACAGATGAAAAAATCTTTACTGATTTTTATTTTATTATTCAGTTCCGTTGTTGCTTTTGCTCAACAAACAATTTCGGGAGTTGTAACCGACAAACAATCTAAGGAAGCATTACCGTTTGCGAATATCTTTATTTCTACCTCAAAAGGTACAATTACCGATGCGGAAGGAAAATTTACCCTAAATTTGAAACAAAATATTTCTTCGATCAAGGTTTCATACATCGGCTACAAAACAATCACAGTTCCTGTTGATCAAAATACTACCTTTTTAAAAATACAATTAGATCCTTCACAAGAAGCTTTAGATGCTGTTGTATTATACAATAAAGAAAATCCTGCATTGCAAATTATGCGTGATGCGATTTCTAATAAAAAATTAAATGATCCAGAACGCAAACTAAAAACGTTTAAACTCAACTCATACAATAAACTTTTAGTCACTGCGAATCCTGACTCTATCAATGGACAAATTGATTCTATCTACACTAAAAAAGATGGAAAATTAGTCTTTAAACAAGTGGATTCATCCAATTATAGCTTCAAAAAAGATATTACACGAAGTCATATTTACATGACGGAAAAAGTCAGTGAAGTTTCTTTTAGTGCAGAGAAAGGAAAGCGTGAAAAGATTCTAGCGACTCGCATGGCAGGTTTTAAAGAACCTATTTATGAAGTATTAGGCATTAAAATTCAGTCATTCTCCTTTTACAAAAACAAATATGAACTTTTTGGGACTTCTTACACAGGACCAATGGCAGGAAATGCACTTTCTAAATACAATTACAAAATATTAGATACTGTTAGCAATAGCAATCGCGAATCTTATATGATTTATTACAGTCCGAAGAAAAAAGGAAAAACTTCTGGCCTAGAAGGTATTTTATATATTGATCGCGAATCGTATGCTTTACAAAAAGGAATTGCAGAAATAAAAGGTGTGATTGACATCAAAGCTGTTCAAAATTTCGAATACAATGAAGCCTTTGCAGTTTGGTTTCCAACCGATAAAGAAATTCAAATTAGAAAAGGAAAGACTGACGATTCTGTATCTCTTTTTGGACAAACTATCAAAGTACAACGCGGACAAGTACAAGACAGTACAAAAACTGTTCGTAGCAACAAACAAGATGTAGACGATTTTGTGTATTTGAGTTCAAAAACCCAAAATTTTGACTTAACTATTAATGAGCCTGTAAAAATTCGCGGACGTGGTTTAGCCATAGAAATTGACGAACAAGCACATGACAGAAGTCAAGAATACTGGAACAGATTTCGAACCGATAGTATCACAAAACGAGGCAAAGAAACTTATGTGGTTTTAGACAGTATTATTGCGGAAGATGGCGTTGAAAAAGATATTTACTTAGCAAGAAAGTTACTCAAAGGATATTATCCGACGAAATATATCGATTTAGATTTACGCTATTTATTAAAGTATAATAATTACGAAGCATTTCGTTTAGGACTTGGCGGAGTCACTAATGCGAATTTTTCTACTAAATATCGCATTAATGGTTATGGTGTTTACGGAACGCGTGACAAAGATTTTAAATTTGGAGTTGGCGCTGCAGCACGATTGGATAAACGCACGCAGACTTGGTTTGGCGTATCATACACAGATGATTTAGTAGAAACAGGAAGCTCTCGTTTTATTACAGATAGACGTGCATTTTCACTCTTTGAGCCGCGATTATTCAATATTGACTTATTCTATGAAACTAGACGTTTAACAGCGAACATAGAGCATCAAATTACAGCAAAAACACATGCTAATTTGATGATTTCCAAAAGCAATGTAGAATCTACCTACGATTATGGTTTTGTAAAAGGCGGAGAAATTTTCAATGCCTATGAGATTACGGAAGCTATTTTTTCTGTGCAATGGAATCCATTCAGTGAATACATGCAAACGCGTCACGGACGTAATGAAATTAAAAAAGGGTTTCCACAATTTGCTTTTCAAGCAACTCAGAGTTTTGACGGACTTTTAGGCGGTAATTTCAACTATACAAAGTTAGACTTTAGAATGGTGCATGAAATAAGACCTATTGATAAAGGAGTTACTTCTTTTTTAATAAAAGGTGGCTTAGGTTTGGGCGATATTCCTATTTCGCATTTATATCATACATCACCAAACAATCCTAACAAAGACGTATTATTACAGCGTTTTTCTATTGCAGGAAGAAATAGTTTTGAAACCATGTATTTCAATGAGTTTTTCTCAGATAAATTTGCCATGTTTCAAGCAAAACATCAATTCAAGCCTTTTAAAATTACAAGAGGTTTTCGTCCAGAATTGACATTAATTTCACGATTTGCTATTGGAGATGCCAAAGATATTGACAGACATTTAGGACAGCAATTCAACTCTCTACGTCATGGTTTTTCTGAATCTGGATTTGAAATCAACAAACTTTTTGCAGGCTTCGGATTAAGCTTTATGTACCGATATGGTGCATATCATTTACCTAAATTCGAAGATAATTTATCATTTAAATTCACTTATTATTTTAGTTTAGGATTCTAGCTAGCTTCAATCGTTTTTCATAAATTTGCACGAGCAAAAATGGAATAATGATTAAATGGATAAATACGCGCTTTTGGTCAAGTGTAGCAAGACTGATTCTTAGAAACAGAATCGTTATTCTTGCACTTGTTATAGCGATGACAGTATTTTTAGGATACCAATGGAAAAACATGCGTTTCTCCTATACAGAAGCTAATTTATTACCTGACAATCATCCCGTAAACATTGAATACAACAAATTCCTTGATATTTTTGGTGAAGAAGGAAACCTCATTATTCTTGCTGTCAAAGACAGTTCTTTGTTTACTCCGCAAAAGTTCAATGCTTGGAATAGATTAAGCAAAAGACTCAATGCAAAACCAGAAGTAAGCGCCGTAATTTCTACTGAAAATCTCAAAAAACTAATCAAAGATGATGAAAACGAAAGCTTTACATTAAAAGATTTAGTTTCTGGAGAAGTAAAAACACAAGTTGAAGTTGACGACATCAAAAATGAATTATTCAACAATCTTCCTTTTTACGAAAGCTTGCTATTTAATGACGAAGGAACCATTAGAACAGCGGTTTATTTAGACAAAGAGATCGTAAACACCATTGTTCGTAAAGATTTTATATACGATGAAATTCTTCCCATAATTGAAGAATTTGAACAAGAAACAGGACTTGATTTACGTGTTTCTGGAATGCCATACATTCGTACGCTTAATTCACAAAATATTGTTGATGAAATCGGTTTATTTATTGGCGCTGCGCTATTAATTACAAGTTTGATCTTTTTCTTTTTCTTCCGATCGTTTCGCGCCACTTTTATCTCTATGATTGTAGTAATTATTGGTGTAATGTGGGCATTTGGCGTTTTAGGATTACTGCATTACGAGATCACTGTATTAACAGCTCTGATTCCACCATTAATTATTGTAATTGGAATCCCGAACTGTATATTTTTCATCAATAAATATCAGCAGGAAATAAAAAAACACGGAAACCAAGCGAAATCATTACAACGTGTAATTTCAAAAATTGGAAATGCTACGTTAATGACCAATGTAACCACAGCTGCTGGTTTTGCAACCTTTATCATCACGGAAAGTAAACTTCTCAAAGAGTTTGGTATTGTAGCATCTATCAATATCATTGCTATTTTTATTTTGTCACTTTTAATCATTCCGATTATCTATAGTTTCATGGCATTGCCAAAGCAAAAACACTTAAATCACTTAAACAAACGTTGGATTGGTGGCTTTGTAGGCTGGATGGAAAAAATGGTGCGTCATCACAGATTTGCTGTATATGTTACCTCTGTGATTTTATTAGCTTTAAGTATTGTTGGAATTTATCAAATACGAATTTCCGGAAGCTTAATTGAAGACATGCCTCAAAACGCAGATTTTTTTAGAGATATTCGCTTCTTTGAACATGAATTTGACGGCATTATGCCATTGGAAATTATGATTGATACCGATCGTAAAAATGGAGTTACAAGACTTCCTACACTAAAACGTATGGAGAAGTTTGAGGATATCATCATGGAAACGCCAGAGTTATCAAAACCAATGTCTATTGTGAGTTTGGCAAAATATTCACGTCAGGCATTTTTTGGAGGTTTAGCAAAAAACTACAGCTTACCTTCTTCTCTTGAAAATAATATCATATCAGCTTACGCTGTAAAATCAAAATCTAATACAAATTTACTCAATAGTTTTGTTGATTCTACAGGTCAATATGCACGTATCACAACGTTCATGAAAGATATTGGCACAGATAAAATGGAACGTATCGAAGAAAATTTACAAGCCAAAATAGACAAAACGTTCAAGGGAAAATACAAAGTAACCATGACAGGGAAAGCATTGGTTTTCCTAAAAGGAACAAAATATTTGGTAGATAACTTAATCATGTCGTTATCGCTCGCCATCTTTTTAATTTCCTTATTCATGGCGTACTTATTCCGTTCGTTCCGAATGATTTTAATATCTTTAGTTCCTAATCTACTTCCACTACTCATTACTGCTGGAATGATGGGCTTTTTAGGCGTTCCTATCAAACCTTCTACCATTTTAGTATTTAGTATAGCTTTTGGAATTTCTGTAGACGATACAATTCATTTCTTAGCAAAATATAGGCAAGAACTACGAAGTAATCACTGGAAAATTAGAAAATCTGTCTACGCTGCATTGCGTGAAACTGGTGTTAGTATGTTTTACACATCTATTGTTTTATTTTTCGGATTTTCGGTATTTATGATATCTAGTTTTGGTGGAACTGTCGCTTTAGGCGGATTAGTCTCTGCTACGTTACTCTTTGCCATGCTAGCAAACTTATTACTATTGCCTTCCTTATTGCTTTCGCTAGAACGAAGCATTGCTAATAAGCGTGTATTAAAAGAGCCTAACTTTAGAATCCTTCCTGAAAAGGAAAACAGAAAACTATCTGAACTTACACGAAAAGAAGATGATGATGAAAATGAAGGAGAAGCTAACAAACACAAAGGAAAGTATTTAAAAAATAAAGACTAAAAACTTCTTTAACTGTATTCATACTTTATTCATTATCCCTAAAAAGGAAAACATAAAAATACAGCAACCAATACTTTTTAATATTTTTGATGCATGAGTAAGTTTCTATGAAAACAATTGCAACAGAAATACCTACTAGTATTTGGTATGAAATAATTGAATTTTTCAAAAAATCTGATTGGACTGTTGTTACAGATTATAGACAATTTGACAAAGGCATTGACTTTGATTTATACGAATTTCAAAAAGAAAATGAATTTGTTTTATGCACTTGGGACAATTGGTTTGAAGGAGAAATAAAAGCAAGTGATAATTTATCACGTACTTTAGAAAAAGAATTTCAAATCAACTTCAAATTTGGGATACTTGAACATTTAGGAATTGAGAATGTAGAAAAGTTCAAATCAATTTTGACTAAAATGAAATAAAGCCTGAAGCTGTTGTTACAGCATTCAGACTTTATAGGTTCCCCCAAACCTACCTTAATTTACTTAATCTTGAAGACAAATTAAGATTACAATTGATTAATAGCCATGACAAATATATGTCAAGATTGAGCGTTTAAGCAAGGGGAAAAATCCCCTTTTTACTGGGTAATTCCCTTTTATTTCTAGGTATTTTTACGCCCTGACGTATTCTCTCAACAGAAAAACATACTCTTCGTACAAAATGTGTCTTTATTTTTACCTCACAACCTTTTACTTCTATTATTTTTGTAAGACTTCCATCAGATTCTATTACTCATGAATTTATATTATTTGCCAACGGATTCCTGAATCTATGATTTCACTTATAATCATATAGGTTTGCTTTAAAAAATTGTTGTAGCCTATTTCATAAGTTTTCACTAATAAACTATATTTGTCGCCTAAATTATTATAGAGATGAAATCATACACAGTCATTGAGTTATTAAACTCAGAAACATTACTACAGGAAGTTACTGTAAAAGGTTGGGTACGAACTTTTAGAGCAAATCGTTTTATTGCTTTAAATGACGGATCTACCATAAATAATATTCAATGTGTTGTTGATTTTGAAAATACGAATGAAGACATTCTAAAACGTATTGGTACTGGTGCTGCTGTTTCTATTACTGGAGAATTAATTGAAAGTCAAGGAAAAGGACAAAAAGTAGAAATTCAAGTAAAAGAAGTTACCATTTTAGGTGATGCTGATCCAGAAGAAGTATCAAAGACAATTCTTCAACAGAAAAGACATACACTCGAAAAACTACGTGAACAAGCTCATTTACGTACACGTACAAATACATTTAGTGCTGTAATGCGTTTACGTTCTTCGTTATCATTTGCTATTCATAAATATTTCAACGATAACGGATTCTATTATATGCATGCGCCAATTATTACTGGAAGTGATGCAGAAGGTGCTGGAGAAATGTTTCGCGTAACAACGTTAGATCCTAAAAATCCACCATTGGATGAAGAAGGAAACGTAGATTATTCAAAAGATTTCTTTGGAAAGGAAACAAATTTAACCGTTTCTGGACAGTTAGAAGCAGAAACGTATGCAATGTCACTTGGAAAAGTGTACACATTTGGACCAACGTTTAGAGCCGAAAACTCAAATACATCACGTCATTTAGCAGAATTCTGGATGATTGAACCAGAAGTTGCTTTTATGGACTTAGCAGGAAACATGGACTTAGCAGAAGACTTCATGAAATCTGTTTTAAGTTATGTACTGGAACACAATGCAGACGATTTAGCCTTTTTAGAAGAACGCTTAATTAAAGAAGATAAAACAAAACCTCAGGCAGAACGTAGTGAAATGACACTAACTGAGAAATTACGTTTTGTAATTGATAATAACTTCAAGCGCGTAAGCTATACAGAAGCTATTGATATTTTACGCAATTCGAAGCCAAACAAAAAGAAGAAATTCAAATATTTAATCAACGAATGGGGCGCAGATTTACAAAGTGAACATGAACGCTTCTTAGTAGAAAAGCATTTTAAATGTCCTGTGATTTTATTTGATTACCCTGCAAATATCAAAGCATTTTATATGCGCTTGAACGAAGATGAAAAGACAGTTCGTGCAATGGACATCTTATTCCCTGGTATTGGAGAAATTGTTGGAGGATCGCAACGTGAAGAACGCTTAGACGTATTAAAAGAAAAAATGGCTGCTTTAGACATTCCTGAAGAAGAACTTTGGTGGTATTTGGAACTTCGAAAATACGGAACTGCAGTACATTCTGGTTTTGGACTTGGTTTTGAGCGTTTGGTAATGTTTGCTACAGGTATGAGCAACATTAGAGACGTGATTCCTTATCCAAGAACTCCACTAAATGCAGAATTTTAAGAAACAAAACATAAAAATTAAAAGCAGACAATTGTCTGCTTTTTTTATATACGCTATTTTCTTTTTTATGGAATATTTTGCCTGTTAAATACGAAAACTGCAAACACAGGAAATACCTTGTTATTTTTTGCAATGTCGCTTTCGATACCTTTATAGGTTTCTTATATTTGTGTAAAACAAAGACCCATTTTTAAAAAAATTAATCGTAATTTTAAATAATGGTCTCATTTTTGATTGGCACTACCAAAACAATACAAAACCAATCCATTTTAAACCTTTAAAAAGGTTGTACACAAACTAATATGCTAAAACAACAACTAAACTTTAAACTATCTCAGAAGCTATCTCCACAGCAGATTCAATTGATGAAATTGATTCAGTTGCCTACTCAGGCATTTGAACAACGATTGAAGCAAGAACTAGAAGAAAATCCTGCTTTAGATAGTGGTAAGGAACAAACTGATGATTTTGACGCTGATTTGTCTAATGATTATGAAGATGATTACGGCAATGAAGCAATTGCAGCAGAAGATATAAATGTAGACGAATATTTGAGCGATGACGAAATTCCTAATTATCGCTTACAGGCAAATAATTACAGTGTTGATGATGAAGAAAAAAGTGTTCCGTATGCTTCAGGAACCTCTTTTAATCAACATTTAAAAAATCAATTAAATACTGTTAGACTTTCTGAAGAAGACCGAGAAATTGCAGAGTTTTTAATAGGAAGTGTTGACGAAAGTGGCTATATCCGTAGACCTCTAGAAGATATTGTAGACGATTTAGCATTTACACAAAATATATTTACTACAGACGAAAATATAGCTGGCATACTGAGCATTGTTCACGAATTAGATCCTGCTGGAGTTGGCGCTAGAAATTTACAAGAATGTTTGTTAATTCAGTTGCGTCGCAAAGAACCGACAGCTTCTATAGAAATGGCAATCAATATTTTAGATAGATCATTTGAGCATTTTACTAAGAAACATTATAAGAAGCTTCTCCAAAAATTTGATATTACCGAAGTAGAATTGCGTGATGCTATTTTGGAAATTGAACGTTTAAATCCAAAACCTGGCGGATCGTATGCCGGAAACACAAAAATTATAGAACACATAGTTCCCGATTTTACAATTCGCATTGTAGAAGGTATTTTAGAACTCACTTTAAACGGACGTAACGCACCAGAATTGCATGTTTCTAGAGATTATAACGACATGCTTAAAGGCTATAAAGATACGCGTCAGAAGACGAAATCTCAGAAAGATGCCGTGATGTTCATAAAACAGAAGTTAGATGCTGCAAAATGGTTTATTGATGCTATTAAGCAACGCCAACAGACACTGTTGGTTACAATGAATGCTATTTTGCATTATCAGGAAGAATATTTCCTTACTGGTGATGAGCGCAAGCTGAAGCCAATGATCTTAAAAGATATCGCTGATATGATCAATATGGATGTTTCTACCGTATCACGTGTGGCAAATAGCAAATATGTAGATACACCGTATGGAACGAAATTGATCAAAGAATTTTTCTCTGAATCGATGAAAAATGAACAAGGAGAAGATGTTTCTACACGAGAAATCAAAAAGATTCTGGAAACAGTTATCGAAGAAGAGAATAAGAAAAAACCATTGACTGACGAAAAATTAGCGACGATTTTAAAGGAAAAAGGATATCCAATTGCACGTAGAACAGTTGCAAAATATAGAGAACAGCTTGATATTCCTGTAGCACGATTACGAAAAAAAATCTAATGCGTGCATTTTTAAACCTTATATCATATATATTTCATCCTATTTTTATTCCAGTGATGGCAACGGTTGGCTATTTTTTAGTCACACCAAGAATGTACGAATTAGGTTTTAAAATAGACGTTGCGATTACAATTTCTATTTTTACCATCTTCATTCCTATCCTGATTTTTATTCTATTGAAACGTTTTGGACTGATTGATTCAATTTTTGTAAAGAAAGTTGAGCAACGTAAAATTCCGCTATACATTTACGTTTTGGTATTATTTCTTATCATTACCAAAGTCATAACGAAGTCTATTTTTGCAGAGTTGTATGATTTCTTTTTAGGAAGTTTAATTGCAGCTTTGGCTTGTTTAGTTTTAGTCCTATTTCGTGTAAAAGCAAGTATGCATATGATGGGAATTTCAGGACTTGTTATGTTTTTAATCGTATTAAGTATTACTTATCAACTTAACATTACGTTCGCTTTAAGCATTCTCATTTTTGCGATTGGATTGGTCGCCACTTCTCGCCTATTCTTAAAAGCTCACACTGTTTCCGAATTAATTATCGGCTTTTTTATTGGTTGGATTCCGCAATTACTAGTCACATTTCATTGGTTATAAGATGTAAAACATCAAACCAACTTTAATAATATTCATTTCAAATTGTTCACCATCTGTTGTAACTGTTGTGTCTTTAAAAAGTTTGTTAAGTCCGTAGTATAGATGAAAATTCCATGTGTTATAACCTGCACTGAGCGTTAACCCATATTGGAAGCGATTTATGTCTTTGTTTTGAAACTTAATTTTTTCGTTATCGCCTACAAATTTTGAAACTCCAGAGAAGATATACCCAAGTTTAAATCCTCCATAAATACGCCAAAACTTATAATCACTTGCTGTAGACGTTCTCCAGCGAAATTCCAAAGGAAGCTCTACTACATGTGTTCTGTATTTATTACGCTTAAAACCTTCATTGCTAGCTATAGCCTCATAAGTAATTCCATTAGGAGTCTCAGTAGCTTTTAAATTATGAAAATAGGAATTATAAGAATATCCTAAACCAACTCCAATTGCTTTATTACGCTTTTTATTGATCGGAAAATCACGAATGACTCCAATATGCAAGCCGTTTGATAAATTGTTCTGAGAAATACCTCTAGGGCGATTTTGAAGAATGTTATAGGTAACTCCAATATAAATTTGATCTTCTCTGTATTTATCATCAGGAATTGTGTCTTGTTCCACTTCTTGCGCTAAAAGACATTGCATTCCTAAAAAAACAAATAAGATTCCTAAAACAATACGTTTTCCAATTTCCATGTGTTTACAAAATAATTTTTCGAACAATTAGTAACAAGATAGTACAAAAAAAGCACTCTAAAAAAGAGTGCTTTTTAAAATATAAATTT
This sequence comes from Kordia sp., assembly GCF_965224175.1. Lineage (GTDB taxonomy): Bacteria > Bacteroidota > Bacteroidia > Flavobacteriales > Flavobacteriaceae > Kordia. The sequence continues at coordinate 3,952,476 of NZ_OZ245041.1, read as the reverse complement.
AAGATCTTCTATTTGTAATTTTGACTTACTTCACCTTTTCTAGTAGTGTAGTTAATCTTTAAAGCATTAATTTCACGAAGTTGTTGTTTAATATCTGCTATTAATCCCATATTCGTTTCATTATCTACTTTTAAGGCAGTAATAGCAACATTTCTAAATTCCTGCCCAAGATCATTGTTCAATGTATTAAACCAATAATCTTTGATTTCAGAAACATCAGCAAACTTATCATTTAACTGAATTTTTGCTTGTGTTCCTAGTTCACTTTGATACCTTAAGCTTGGCTTTCCTGCGTAAATGTAGATTACAGGATCTGTTTTATCAAGTTTTTGAACCTGATCAGCATAAGGTAACTCTTGTTTTACCTTGTAATCATCTTTCTTAAAGGTTGTTACCGTCATGAAGAAAAATAATAACATGAAAACGATATCTGGTAAAGCTGCTGTAGATACTGGTGGCAACTCACCACTTTTTTTCTTTTTAAATTTAGACATAGTACGCTACGTTTTAATTATTAGTTTCTGCTTCAGATATCTTTAAAGGATACATATTCTTTACAACCTCGAGTTTTTCTTTCAATTCTTCTTTAAGTCGCGTATCTGTTTGAGGATGCGCTGCTACAGAATCCATGAAAGTATAAGCTTTCTCGTTTTTATTTCCATACTTCTTACCATAAAGCTTATAAGCTTCACGATTTCTTAAGAAATTATAAGCTCCTACAAGCTCATTTTGCACAGAAATAAATGTTTTGTATTCAGTTTCTCTGTCATTTCTTACAGAGATAATTGCTTTGTTCGGATGATCGGATGAATCCTCACTTCTTTTACCTTTACAGTAGTTACAAGGCTCTCCTTTTTCGTTAGTTCCTCCACCGTTGTCTAGGAAATCGATAGCTGCTTGACGCAAGTCTTTCAACTCCATCACTTCTTCTTCAACCAAAAGATCATTGTTTTTATTTACTAATACTGTAAATAAGTTCTTTTGCTTAATGATAGGTGGTGTTACTCCTGGAGGTGGCATAGGCGGCAACTTTCTGTTGATCCCTGAATCCTCCTGGAAGGTTGTTGTAACTAAGAAAAAGATAAGAAGTAAGAATGCAATATCGGCCATAGAACCTGCATTAACTTCTGGTATATTTCTTCTTCCCATAATTATCTGTTAAGTGATTTTTTTATTCCAAATCCAATCATTGCTAAAATAGCAATTGCTGCTAAAAAGTAGAACATGTATATTCCTGCTCCTACCCATTTAGAAGTCCCTGCATCTATGGAGATATCTCCAACTTGTCTTAATGTATCACTTGCAGATACATAAGAAAGGATTACAATGATTGCTAGTACAGCTATAGAAATTATTGATTTCTTTAAAGCTTCTGGGTTTGTTGCTAAGTTTTTGATTCCAAAGAAAATTGCAATCAAAGCAGTAACACCAACAAGTATTTCACCCGCAACAATCATTCCATTTCCTGTAGATTTGCCTGTTAAAATCAAGATGTAAAGCACTAACCCTACAACTGCGATTGCGGCAATCAAGATTGTTAATATTAATTTTAATGATTTCATATTATATTGTATTGTAAAAAGTTGACAGTATTATTTCTTGTAACGAACCAATAAATCTATTAGAGAAATAGATGAATCTTCCATATCGTTTACAATACTATCAATCTTAGCAATAATATAGTTATAGAAAATCTGAAGGATAATACCCACGATAAGACCGAATACTGTTGTTAATAAGGCTACCTGAATAGAACCTGCAATTAACGAAGCATCTAATGTACCTGCTGCTTGAATTTGAGTAAAGGCTTGGATCATACCAATTACCGTTCCCATGAATCCTAACATCGGTGCAATGGCGATGAATAAAGAAATCCAAGATACGTTTCTTTCTAATTGTCCCATTTGTACTCCACCATATGCTACTACAGCTTTCTCTGCATTGTCAACACCTTCGTCCATACGATCTAATCCTTGATAGAAAATAGATGCAACTGGTCCTTTTGTGCTTCTTGCTACTTCTTTAGCAGCTTCTACACCACCTGTTGATAATGCATTCTCAACATTTGCTAATAATCTCTTATTGTTTGTTGATGCCATGTTTAGGTATATGATTCTTTCAATACATATTGCTAATCCTAAGATAAGACATAACAATACAATTCCCATGAATCCTGGTCCACCCTTGATAAAGTATTCTTTTAATACTTGGTGAATTCCTTGAGCCTCTGGTGCTTTATCTGCTACATCTTGCGCTGTTGCAACACCTACATTTAAAATCGTTAACATGGCTACAGCCATAATAGAAAATCCTTTTTTCATTTCTCTTGAACTTAAATTTTGTTAGTTAATCGGGTTAAAGATATAAAAATTTTATAATTATTTACGATAAATTTCTGCAGAGAGGAAGGGATTCGAACCCTCGATACGGTTGTGCCGCATACACACTTTCCAGGCGTGCGCCTTCGACCACTCGGCCACCTCTCTCTATCGTCGGGCAAATAACAAAAAATATTTTAGTTTTTGAAATATATCCAGTTATTTTTAGGACATTTCACCTCTAATTTGTGTTTCAAAGGCAGTTTTGAACTCATATTGATTCATTTTTCTTCCCAAAAGATACATCAATTTTGCAATGGCTGCTTCTGTTGTAATGTCTTTACCGCTGATGATTCCTAGCTTTTTTAAAGCAACACTTGTTTCATATTGCCCCATAATAACTTTACCACCTGAACACTGCGTAACATTCACAATAATTATACCTTTTTGCTTTATTTCTTGTAAAAATTCTAAAAACCAAGCTTCTGTAGGTGCATTTCCTGCTCCATATGTCTCTAAAACAATCGCTTTTATAGTATTTGAAGCTAGAAAACCTTCTAAACTTGTACGTGTTATACCTGGAAAAAGTTTAATTAATGCAATGTTATTATCTATGTTTTTGTGTACTTGAAGTGATTTTCCTTCTGCAGGACGCCATAGATTTTCTTTGAAAATTTTTAAATGCACTCCCGATTCTGCTAATGGCGGATAGTTGAGTGAGTTAAACGCTTCAAAATGTTCTGCGTTTATCTTTGTCGTTCTATTGGCTCTATATAATTTGTATTCAAAGTATAAGCCAACTTCCTTAATTTGCGGTTTTCCTTGTTCATCTTGCAAGGATGCTATTTGAATTGACGTAATTAAGTTTTCTTTGGCATCTGTACGCAAATCTCCAATTGGCAATTGTGAACCTGTGAATATGACTGGTTTTGCTAGATTTTCTAACATAAAACTTAAGGTTGCTGCCGAATAACTCATCGTATCACTTCCGTGCAATACCACAAAACCGTCAAACGCATCATAGTTTTCTTCAATAATTGTTGCGATTCTAATCCAATAACTAGGATTCATATCTGAAGAATCGATAGGTTCTTCAAAGGCAACAGTTTCTATGTCACAATCTAAATGTGAGAGCTCAGGAATGCGCTCCAAAAGCTTATCAAAGTTGAAGGCACGCAAAGCTCCTGTTTCAAAATCTTTGATCATTCCAATTGTTCCACCAGTATATATTAAGAGGATTTTTGGCTGTGTCATTGTTTATTGCGGTTGATTTGTTTATCTGTTTTTCTGCTTTAAATACCAAAGATGGCTTTTGAATTTTCTGTGGTGATTTTTGCGACTTCTTCTACAGATAACTCATAGATTGAAGCTACTTTTTCCAGTACATTCATCACATAACTACTTTCATTGCGTTTTCCTCTGTAAGGAGTTGGTGCTAAGTAAGGTGCATCAGTTTCTAATACAATATGTTCTAGAGGAATTTCATTTAGAAATTTATCTATTTTTCCATTTTTAAATGTAACTACACCACCAATTCCAAGTTTCATATTGTATCCTATTGCTTTTTCTGCATGTTCTTTGGTTCCTGTGAAACAGTGGAAGATTCCGAATAATGTATCTGATTTTTCTTTTTCTAACACTTCAAATACTTCATCAAATGCATCACGACAATGAATAACAATAGGTAGTTTGTTTTTTTTTGCTAATTGAATTTGATATTGAAATGCTTCTTGTTGTTCTTTTAGGAATGTTTTATCCCAATATAAGTCGATTCCAATTTCGCCAACCGCATAAAATTTGCGTTCAGTAAGCAATGTTTCTACATGTGTAATTTCTTCTTTGTAATTTTCTTTTACATGCGTTGGATGTAGTCCAGACATTAAAAAGACTTCATTTGGATAGTCTTTTTCAAGCTGAAACATGCGTTCTGTATATGTTGAATCGATAGCTGGCACAAAAAAACGGCGCACACCATTGTCAAGCGCACGACGCATCATTTCATCCCTATCTTCATCAAAAGCTTCACTGTATAAGTGTGTATGTGTATCTGTAATTATCATGGCGTAAAAATAGTATTTTCAAGAGGAATTTTGCGCAGGTTGTTTTTAAAAAATCAGAGTTCGATCTAATTAGATTCAATTCAAATTTTAAAACATTAAAAAATCATTCCGACAAAAAGTATGACAATATAACAGGAATAGCATGTAGGCACAGGTTTTGATTTATATTTAGCAAATTGAATTTAGTTTTAATATAGATGAGAAAGAGTTTACGAAAGTTTTTACTAGATAAAGGATATCAACGTATTAAGTTGAATAGAATCAATACAAATCATTACGAGGTAAAAGCAAAGATTAATGGCATTGAAGGAAGTTTTATTTTAGACACTGGCGCATCTACTTCCTGTGTAGGTTTTGAAGCTATTGAGACTTTTAATTTGGTTGCAAAAGCCTCTAAGATTAAAGCTGCTGGCGCTGGCGCTATTGATATGGAGACGCAAATTTCTAAAAGTAATAAGGTTCGTATTGGCAAATGGACAAGACAACGTGTTGCTTTGATTCTTTTTAATTTAGATCATGTGAATACTGCTTTGACACAACATGAAGCGCAGCCTGTACACGGAATTATTGGCGCAGATATTTTACGCAAAGGAAAAGCCATTATTGATTACGACAAGAATTGCCTGTATTTGAAATAGTTAGCTACTGACATTTTCATCAGAAAAACCTCTGATTTTGTTACGCATTATAAAGAAACAGGTAATTTCACGCATATATACTTCTTCTTTTTTTTAGAATTTTACATCATTACAAATTTAATACTGTTTTGACATGAATTCCCTAACTCTAAATAACAGAAAGACCACTATATTATTTATTATTCAAGCTATTTTACTAGTTGTCGGTTTTTGCATTAACGTGTACTCATTACTGTAGTTGGTTGATATTGTATTTTATCAAGCGTTACTTTTTGTTGCTGCTTGTATAGCTTTACGACTTTAATCGTTCTTTCTTCGTTAGCCTGTCCATAATTCCTATATACCGTATATTTTAGATATGTAGGATTGAATGCTTTTTCGTTTTGCAAAGTTTTCACATTGACTATCCACTCTCCTCCATCATTTTCATCATCAATAATGAACTCTTTCATATGATATCCGTTTTTCACCTCATCAAGCATTAGTTCTTTGTTTGCCGCCACTGAATGTTCCCATTTATAAAATTTATTTTGAGGATTTACGAATTGAAATTCAAATTCAGTATCAGTTTCATTCCACTCTAAAACGATGCGAATATCTTGTTTAAATGTAGCTGTGAGCATATTTGATGGAATTTCATCATAATTGAGTTCAGCTCTGTGCTTACGAAGTAATTGCTGGATTTCAGCCACCAACGGTTCATCAAGACCTGAACAATTTATATTCTTAATAGAATTTGTCAACATTTTCACATATAAATCTAGTGATTCTTGATAGTTTCTTGTTTGCTTGTATATATGTGCCAAATCACGATATGATTGTGCTGAATTTGGCAAAAGTGTTGCGATTTTTTGATACACAAGTTTTGCTTTTTCAAATTCATTGAACTCTTCTAACTTGAATGCTAATGTTTTTAAGGCTTTTGGATTATTTGCTGCTATTTTTTCAATCGTAGTAATAATTTCAACTGACTTTTTAGGATTCCATTTTTTAAAATAATCGGCAACATCTACATAGTATGGAATATTTTGATTTTGCATTTTTTTCGATTGCGCTTCATATATAACCAATGCTTCTTCATATGAATTTGCTGTTTGAAGCGCTGTTAAATAATTGATGGTTTCCGTTTCAGATATCATAGGAATTGCTTCTTCATAATCATTTCCTGTAGCCAGAGCAGTATTGATAGGATTTCCATCAGCATCTCTTTGTATAAACCTGTTTTTTGATGTTATTAATATTGCTGGCCTTCCGCCATATAAAACCGTTTTTGCCAACGACCTGACTGCAACAATATTATCAATGGTATTTACATTAATATCATTTACATCACCATAGAATGGATTTCCATCATAAAAAACAACTACATTGTTCCCTCTAAGTCTCATTATTGTTTGTCCTGGTCTCAGTGGACTCTTACTTTTTGCTATAGCAAAACTATCACCTAGGCTAACACTTGGTCCAGAATTTCCTTGAACTGAATTAATTTGCAATCCAGCAATTCGCCCACTTAATACATTTGTAACGTTGACACGACGCCAACCAATATCTTCCGATTTTATTACTGAACCTAATCCAAAAGAATTGATATCTACTTTTCCAAATCCTGTATCAACATATCGTTTTTCTATTTTTTTCTTGCTTCCTTCAAGCAATACCGCTTCTAACAGTTCACCACTAGCGGTAAGCGTAATATCGATTGACTTCTTGTTTGTCAGAGTAACTTCATATGGATTCATTCCTATAAAATCAACCATTAAAACATCACCTACTTCAGCAGGAATGGAAAAAGCACCATTTACATTAGTTTGTGCTTGCGCAAAGGTATTTTTTACACGAATCACAGCATTTTGAAGTGTTTGTTTTTCCTCGCTATAAATAGTTCCTGAGATTATATTCTGAGCAATATCTTTCTTTTTAGGAGATAGATATATTTTGTTTGTTTTTGAAAGATACGTACTCAATTTTGAAGCATCTACAGAAAATGCCTCATAGTTTAGCGCTTGAAACTGAAATTTATCAGCTTCATTCACATATCCTTCATCATATGTTATAGTAAATTGCCCTAACTCATTGGTAACTCCTTTTATGTCTTTACCAACGCATTCAACATTTACATACGGAATTGGCTGCTTAGTTTCTTCATCGAATATAAAAGCATCAATTGTAATTGTATATTGAGCAAAAGTGATGGTACTGAATAAGAATGTAGTGAGTAATAAGATTTTTTTCATAACGGTTGGCTTTGGTATAAATTACATCAAAAATAGTGCCGATTTTTGATACTAAGCTGGTTGATTCTCACCCTTAATTTACTGAAAATAAAGAAATAAACCTAAAAACTCATCAAACGATAGAAATGATTTAACTCTTGAATATTATAGAGTTCATTTTATTCAAAATATTGCACACAGTTTTAGACTTCCAATTTTAAATAGTACTAAAAAAAATAACCATCACACAGAAAGCGCAATGGTTACTTATATAATTTGAAATGTAAAATCGCTTATAACTCTAATGCTCTTTTTACATCGTTGTTCATTAGTAATTCAGTAGGATTTTCTAACGCTTCTTTTACAGCAACTAAGAATCCTACAGACTCTTTACCATCAATGATTCTGTGATCGTATGATAAAGCAACATACATGATTGGACGAATTACCACTTGCCCATCAATTGCTACAGGTCTTTCTACAATGTTATGCATTCCTAAAATTCCTGATTGTGGTGGATTGATAATTGGCGTTGATAGCATACTTCCGAAAACTCCACCATTTGAAATTGTGAATGTTCCTCCAGTCATTTCATCCACAGTAATTTGCCCGTCACGTGCACGCAATGCTAATCTTTTTACTTCAGATTCAACTCCTCTGAATGATAAGTTTTCTGCATTTCTAATGACAGGAACCATTAATCCTTTTGGTCCAGAAACGGCTATACTGATATCACAAAAATCATAGCTTATCATTTCTTTTCCATCAATCATAGAGTTTACTGCTGGATATAATTTTAACGCACGAACAACGGCTAATGTAAAGAAGGACATAAATCCTAAACTTACTCCGTGTTTTGCTTTAAACGTTTCTTTATATTCTTTACGCAGTGCAAAAATTGGCGACATATCAACTTCGTTGAACGTAGTTAACATTGCTGTTTCGTTCTTGGCAGATACTAAACGTTCTGCAACTTTTCTACGCAACATTGATAATTTTTTGCGCTCACTTCCACGCGATCCACCAGTTGGTGTTCCCATACTAGGTTGTGCTTTTACAGCATCATCTTTAGTAACACGACCGTCTTTTCCAGTTCCTTTTACAGCAGCAGCGTCCATTCCTTTTTCAGCTAATATTTTCTTAGCTGCTGGAGAAGCACTTCCTGATGCATATGTTTTTGCTGGTTCAGCAGCTTTTGGAGCTTCTACCTTAACAGGTTCTGCCTTTGGCGCTTCTGCTTTCTTTTCTTCTTTTGGCGCATCGCCTCCACTTGGTGCTTTGGCACTTGTATCAATTAAACAAACTATTTGTCCAACTTCTACTTCATCGCCTTCTTCTGCTTTTAAGGTGATTGTTCCACTAGCTTCTGCTGGCAACTCTAAAGTCGCTTTATCAGAATCAACCTCAGCAATTGCTTGGTCTTTTTCTACGTAATCGCCGTCTTGTACTAACCATTCTGCAATTTCTACTGTAGTGATGGATTCTCCTGGCGAAGGAACTTTCATTTCTAAAATCATCGTGTTCTATATTTTAGTTTTTATTTTACTTTTTTAGGCGTTTCCTCCGATTGCTCTTCGGTCAGGCTTTCAGCTATATCTTTTTCAAAAACTTTGTCAATGTGAAACAAATTTCTAATTTGTTGTGACAATCTGTTCCTAAGAAGCAGATTACTTCGTCGTTTTCTCCTCGTAATGACGAATACATAGTTTTAAAAAGGATATCGCATCAATCCTTAACGCATATTATTTTTCGTTTTGTCAAAAACGTATGTTATTACTTCTTCATGACGACGTTTTGAACGCACTGAACTTCCCGCTGCTGGCGCTCCGTAAAATCTTCTAGAGGCAACTCTAAAGTTTTTCACTTCGTCTATATGCATTAATAAGTGGCTATACGCTCCCATGTTTCTTGGTTCTTCTTGTGCCCAAACAACATCGTCTGCATTTTTATACTTTGCAAGTACTTCTTTTATTTTTGTTTTTGGTAGTGGGAACAATTGCTCTAAACGCACTAAAGCAACATCTTCATCTCTACCTAATTTTGAACGTTCTTCTAATAGATCATAATAGAATTTACCCGTACAGAACACCAACGTTTTTACTTTATCAGCTTTCGCATCAGCATCATCAATTAACGTTTGAAAAGATCCATTTGCAAACTCATCTACTGTTGATACTGCTTTTGGTAAACGCAATAAACTTTTTGGTGTAAATACAACTAGCGGTTTTCTGAAACTTGCTTTCATCTGACGACGTAATAAGTGATAGAAGTTTGCTGGCGTTGTACAATCTGCAATGTACATATTATCTTTAGCACATAGTTGTAAGTAACGTTCCATACGTGCTGATGAATGCTCTGCTCCTTGTCCTTCGTATCCATGAGGCAATAACATTACCAATCCGTTTTGTGTTTTCCACTTATCTTCTCCCGAAGAAATATATTGGTCAATCATAATTTGTGCTCCATTGCTGAAATCTCCAAATTGTGCTTCCCAAATGGTTAGTGTTTTTGGACTTGCCATTGCATATCCATAATCAAAACCAACCACACCATATTCTGAAAGTAATGAGTTATATATATAGAAACTTCCTTGATCTTCAGAAACATGATCTAATAATTTGATTTCTTCTTCTGACTCTTCTACTTTCACGACAGCATGACGATGTGAAAAGGTTCCTCTTTCTACATCTTGCCCAGAAATACGGACATCATAACCTTCTTGCAATAGTGAACCATATGCTAACATTTCACCCATTCCCCAATCAATTTTGTTTTTCTCGAAGAACATTGTGTGTCGTTCAGAAACAATTTTATTGATTTTACGCAAGAATTTTTTGTCTTCAGGTAACTTAGAAACTGCTGTTGCGATTTCTGCTAGTTTTTCCTTAGGATATGTTGTGTCTATATTCTTTGCCATTTCCTTTTCATCTACTCTTCCAAAATCTTTCCAAGTATCTTGCATGAAAGGTGTAATGACTGTTTTTTCTTCTTTACGAGAATCTTCTAGCTTTACTTCTAGTGAATCTTTGTATTGTTTTTCTAATTCTTTTACATAGTTTCCATCAATGATTCCTTGTCGCTGTAATTTTTCAGCGTAGATATCACGAGGATTGCTATGTTTTGAAATAGCTTTGTATAGTTTTGGCTGTGTAAAACGTGGTTCATCACCTTCGTTATGACCATATTTACGATATCCAAGTAAGTCAATAAATACATCACGCTGAAATGTCATTCTGTATTCCAGTGCAAATAATACTGCGTGCACTACTGCTTCTGCAGCATCAGCGTTTACGTGTAATACTGGTGATAGCGTTACTTTACCAATATCCGTACAATAAGTAGACGAACGTGCGTCTAAGTAGTTTGTTGTAAATCCAACTTGATTGTTCACAACAATATGTATGGTTCCGCCTGTTTTATATCCGTCTAATTGTGACATTTGCACAATTTCGTATACCAAACCTTGTCCTGCAACGGCTGCATCACCGTGAATTACTATTGGTAATACTTCAGAAAAATTATCTGCGTGATTGCGATCTTGTTTTGCTCTTGCGATTCCTTCTACTACAGCACCAACCGTTTCTAAATGTGAAGGATTTGGCGCAATATTCATGCTTATTTTCTTTCCCGTATCTGTTTCGCGATCAGAAGTGAGTCCTAAGTGATATTTTACATCACCATCAAAGATTGCTTCTGCATAATCTTTTCCATCAAACTCACTGAAAATATTTTTAGCAGATTTCCCAAAAATATTTGTCAAGACATTTAGACGACCTCTGTGAGCCATTCCTAAAATAAATTCTTTTACGCCTTTGTTTGCTGCTTCTTCTACTACAGCATCAAGCGCAGGAATTAACGATTCTCCACCTTCAAGTGAAAAACGTTTTTGTCCAACATATTTAGTATGTAAGAAGTTTTCGAATGAAACTGCTTCGTTTAATTTTTTTAGAATGTGTTTTTTCTGATCGGCAGAAAACTGAGGATGATTGTCATTGACATTCAACTTCTCCTGAATCCATTTTATCTGTTCAGGTTTTCTGATATACATATATTCAACACCGATAGATTCGCAATAAATGCGTTCTAGATGTGTAATGATATTACGTAGTGTTGTTTTTCCGATACCAAGAATTTCACCTGCTTCAAAAGACTTATCTAAATCGTTTTCGCTCAGTCCGAAATTTTCTAAAGCCAATGTAGGCTCATATTTTCTTCTTTCTCGTACTGGATTTGTTCTTGTGAATAAGTGTCCACGTGTACGATATCCGTCAATAAGTTTTACAACTTGAAATTCTTTCTTTACATTTTCAGGAACAACTGTTTTTGTAACAACTTCACCAACGCCATGTTCTTCTGCGTAAGTTTCGGTTCCAAAGTCATATCCTTGAAAGAAAGCACGCCAACTTGGCTCTATGCTATCTGGGTTTTGTAAATATTGATCGTATAATTCAGCAAAGTATGCTGTATGCGCTGCATTTAAAAAGGAAAATCTATCCATGTTTTTTACTTCCTGTCTTGTTTTGACAAAATTTTATCAAAAATACAACTTTTGATAAAAACACATCATATGTTTTGTATATATTTATGTGATTAATATTTAAGCTTTTCCAAGAAATGAAAGATTCTATTTTTTATCGCCCTAAAATTACATTTTTGACAGTTTTTTTGTGTTTAATTTCATTTTCCGCATTTTCACAAAATAATTCCAACTTTTCACAAGGAAATGATTTTTGGAGAAATGTGCGTTTTGGTGGCGGATTGGGCTTGAGTTTTGGAAATGGTATTTTTAGTGCTACTGTAGCGCCAAGTGCTATTTATGATTTTAATTCGCAGTTTTCCGCAGGAGTTTCTTTGAACTATACTTATTTTAATGACGATGATTTTTTTAAATCAACAATTGTCGGTGGAAGTTTTATTGGATTGTTTAATCCGTTGCCAGAAATTCAACTTTCTAGTGAGTTTGAGTATTTACATGTGAGTCGTAATTTTGACGATCCGATTTTTGAAGATGATAGTTATTGGCAACCTGCCGTCTTTTTTGGTGTAGGTTATAGGACAAATAATATCACGGTAGGAGTTCGTTACAATGTATTACACGATGATGACAAGAGTATTTATGCAGATGCGCTCGTACCGTTTTTTAGAGTTTATTTTTAAACCATACTTTTTGCCATTCTCGTTTTAGGATCAAAAATGTTACTTGTTCTGAGAGTTTTACTACATCAGAACCATCTAGTGCTTTTATTTTTGCCTCAGAAACATCCATGATATAGAGCAAATTTAGGTATTCAGCAAATTTTTCATGAATGAGTTGATATACAATAGCGTGTAATTCTTTTTTGAGAGTTTCAGGCGCAATATTTGTTGAAAATGATTCTTCAATATTTGCCATTAAAAAATCTTTATTGAGTTGTACTATTAGTTTCTCGTACAATGCTTCTTGCGTTGCTTCTCCCAATAACTCTTCAATGTGTGTATGATTTTTTAGCATGATGTAAAATTACGTAAATCTTATGTACAGTAAGTAATAAAAAAACTGAAAGTCTTGGGTTTTATCTTTAATAATGATGCCTTGTTATAACTAACATTCAGTTTTTATGTTTTCTATGTATTTCCACTACAAATACCATCTTCTGACATATTACATTCATTATTTAACAAACTTCCTTTTTTTACTCAAATCGGAAATATTTTTTTGATAAGCCTTAATGATTTTGGACTTCTCTTTTTATAGTCAACTACTTCAAGGCAAGCTCACGAAGCATTAAATGGAAACAATTAAAAACATTTCGACGCAAGCGTCGGAGCATTTAAATCTCGATGATCGAGTTAAATGTTTTTTAAATTTTTAGCAAAGGACAAGCTATAAAAAATATACAGAAATGGCATACGGGAAAACCATATATGATTGTCATTTTTTTTTGCTCTTTATTTTATTTCCACAAAGAATTAAATCATATAAAATCATGATAATCAGAATATTAAGTGACTTCAAATAAATTTCCACCAAGACGTATTAATACTACGTAAGTACCGTATCGATTCTTACATTTATAGTTTTAATTTCACTCAAACTATTATAAATGAATAATATAAACTAATCTATTAAAAACAAATGTTATGAAATTATCTAAAAATTATTTTGTTATACTGCTATGCAGTTTTCTTTTTATTTCTATTGCGAATGCTCAAATAACTGTTGGATCAATGGTTGTTGCACAAGGAGTTACTACTCCAAATGATTGGGTAGATTACAATGGAGGCGTTGGCGGAATTTATGTGGATGTTAATACTTCAGCTTGCGGATTTACGCAAACACCACATTATTTAGTCACTTTAGAATCTACAACAAATTCTGGTTACCATTGGTACATTAATGGAGTTCCTTCTATATATCTTGCTACGCCTAATGGTTTTAGAGTGTATTTGAGATGGGCAGATCATCCAAGTGACAATCCTACTATAGGTGGCTTAAATTTTCCTAATCCATTAAGAGCATCAACAGCACGCAACAGGAATTGGGTAATCCGATGGACAGCCATAAGTACAGGTGACTGCGCAAGTTGCAATGGAAACGCACTTCCTTCTCCAATAAATGAAGGAGAAGCTTCCCCTTTTGGAGGAGATGAAACTAGAAGATCAACTACTACTAATAAAGAAATCGTTGAGGATAAAGTTAGCATATTTCCAAATCCAAGTAATACCATGATTACTATTAATTCTTCAAAAAATGTACGTAAGAGTGAAGTGTACTCTTTAAAAGGCGAATTATTAAAAACATCCACAAAGACATCAATTGATATTAAGAATTTTTCACCTGGAGAATATGTGGTTAAAATTTACTTTGACAATAATGAATCTATATCAAAAAAGATTATAAAAAAGTAGCGTTTTAACTTGAAAGTTATTTCAACAAAAATTCATTATTCGTACAAAACCAGCTTTTTAGCTGGTTTTTTTATGATTACAGTACCATATAGAAGCTAAAACAACGAAAAATCCTTTTAAAAATCAATTGTAATAATTGTAAATCATACAAATAACTTTTTTACATTCGATTCAAATTTTATCGACTATTATTGATATTTTTTCATTAAATTGAATACAACAAATATCTTATCATATTGAAGCGAAAGTATTTCTTTTTATTTACTCTTTTTATTCCTTTTTATCTAGTAGCGCAAAGTCCTTCAGATACGCTAAAAGACTCTATGCTAACGGAAACACAGCGAGCGTTTATATTATTTGAACAGAGTAAATATGGAGAAGCTATCGCTATTAATAATAAAGTACTGGCGTATGCCACTAAAGTTGGAGATAGTATTTTAATAGGAAGATGTTATGCTGCACTTGGAAACTCTCATTATTTTGTAAGTAAAGATTCCCTTAGTTTTTATTATTTATTTAAAGCTAGAGACGCTTTCTTAAAAGCAAAAGACACCTTCAACCTTGTACTTGCTTATAATGACATTGGTGTTAATTACAAGGATTTTGATAGCATTCCACAAGCGTATTCGTACTTTAACAAGGCTTTTAATTTAGCAAAAGCTGGTGGCTATTTAGAGGACATGGTATATCCGTTGTCTAATATTGCAGATTATGAAATTTACGTAGAAAAAGATTATCCTAAAGGAATAACACATTCTTTAGAAAGTATACAAATCATTGATTCGATTGAAGGATACAAGAGCAGAAGAATTGTTCCTTTGCTATATACACAATTGGCGTATGCGTATTTTAAAATTGGTGACATTAAAAATCATCAGTTGTATTTTGACAAATGCATTAAAGCCTCTCATAAGAATGGACATGTAGAAGTATTAGCCATGCTTTATAAAGAACAAGCAGCATTATATAAGAATGAAAAGAAATATGAAAAAGCATTTGAGTTTATAGAAAAATATTCCGTTTTTAATGATTCCGTTAACAAAATCAAAGAATTTGAAAAAGCGAAACAAATTGAAGCAAGTAATTTTTTAAGAGAAAATAGAGAGAAAGTTCGTTTGCTAGAAGCTGAACAAGATTTTAAAGATGCTATTATTCATAAAGTGAGAAATTATAATACACTGCTCGCTTTTTTAGTGTTTGGTTTGTTGCTCAGTATTTATTTAATATTCCGAAAGAACAAGCAACTGAATATCGCGAAACAAAAAGCAGAAAAACTCTCAAAAGCGAAAAGTAATTTTTATTCAGAAATTAGCCATGAATTGCGCACACCTTTATATGGTGTTATTGAACTTTCTAAATTACTCCTAAAAGAAAATGTAAACAGCAAACATAAAGAATATCTTGAGTCTTTAAATTTTTCTGCAAGTCATTTACTTTCTCTCATAAACAATGTATTGGAATTGAACAAAGTCGAATCTGGCGAAGTCAAAGTAGAATACTTAGATTTTAAGCTAAAAAGTTTGATTAATAATATTACGGATAGTTTGGAATTTTCGCTTCGCAACAGTCAAAATAAAATTCACATTCAATATGACGATTCTATTCCTACATCTTTAGTTGGTGATTCCTTAAAACTAACACAAGTCTTTATTAATTTAATCTCAAATGCTATCAAATTTACGCGTAATGGAAATATTTACATTACTGCCAAATTACAAGAAGATTTAGGAGAGCGTATAAAAATTTATTTTGAAGTAAAAGATGATGGTTTAGGCATCTCTAAAGAAAAGCAAGAAAAGATTTTTGACGAGTTTTACCAAGAACAAACTAGAACCGAAAAGTCATACAAAGGAACTGGTTTAGGTCTTTCAATTGTAAAACGTATTTTAACGATAATGGGAAGTACAATAGACATTGAAAGTAATATCAATGAAGGCGCGACTTTTAGTTTTGAACTTATTTTCGATAAAAAAGAAAATGATAATCTTCTAAGTATCACCAAAGAAAGTCTGTTAAACGATATTTCAGGAAAACGTATTTTAATCGTAGACGACAACAAAATCAATCAATTAGTAACCAAAAAAATACTTAATGAATTTAAGGTAACTACAATGGTTGTTGGTTCAGGAAAAGAAGCAATTTCCATCGTACAAAAAAAACATTTTGATTGTATTTTAATGGATTTACATATGCCAGATTTAGACGGATATGAAACTACTTCTAGTATTCGTGAATTCAATACTGAAGTTGCCATTATTGCGCTTACTGCGTCCTCTTCCGAAGAAGTGAATGAGAAAATCAGTAATTATGAAATGAACGGTTACATTATGAAACCTTTTTTAACAGCCGATTTTATAGCTACCATTCACAAAACCATAGTGTAGTTTTACCTCATTACTCATCTCATTTAGCTATTCAATACACTTTAATTCTTTCTAATATTTTATTTATTTTTTATTAATGAATTTCTATGATTATTTACAAAAATAATCAAGCTTTCCTTTGTGCATCAAACACCAATCACCTCTCCAAAAACATCTTACTGCAACTACAGAAGCTACAACCAAAATAGTCCTAATAAGTACTCTTTTTTTAACACTTTTGCCAACGTTGGTAGATAAGCCTCGATATTTTCATTAACATAAGTTTAACAAGTATAAACTTATCTTTTTAATGATTTTCTACGCTCGTTGGTCAAAATTCAACGCTTACACAAAATCTTTGTACGCAACATTCTAACAAACTTACTTTAGAATACAAACCCCATCCCCAACCACACATTTTTTGAAGAATTAATCACAAAAATATCTTGGTATGATACACGTAGAAAATAGATCTAAAAGAAAAAAAGAAATCTTTCATAACAACAATTATATAAGAGTTGGCAGTAAGCACAAAGGAGAATACATTCTCAAAGAAAGAATTGTATATATCGAAGCCTGTGAAAACTATTCATGGCTACATCTTAGCAATGGCACAAAACTAATCAGTTGCAAATCTATTGGACATCATGAGGAACATCTAATTCATGACGGATTTATCCGCATACACAGATCATTCCTAGTGAATTTATCTCATTTAAAACTGTATGAACCAAAATATCGTTTGATGCATTTAAAAGGTGAAATCGTACTACCTATGAGCTTTAGAAAAAATAGAATGCTCTCCAAACAAATAAAAAACCAAGAACTCTCAATGCCTCTGAGAATGGCAGTATAAACAATATGCTCAACACAAAATAAACATTTACACAAAAACAAATTTATGAAACATTTTATTGCATGTATCTGCATGCTAGCAAGCTTTGGCTTTGTGCATGCACAACCTAGTATAGGTATAGGCGGAGGTAGTTCTCCTAACGGTCAAGAAGACATTGCGCTTCCGACCATTATTCCTCCAGCACCAACAGTTGCTGCCCTTATGAGGTTTGAAGAAGTCCCTGTAGATCATTATACAGGGCAACCTAATATTTCGATTCCTTTAGGAAGTGTTCCTATGTTAGATGGGATGAATTATCCTATTAGTTTACAGTACAACACACAAGGGATTCGTGTGGATGAACGCTCTGGATGGCTCGGAACTGGTTTTTCCATGTCTACAGGTGGTGTAATCTCTAGAACCATTCGTGATATTCCTGATGAACTAAATTTAGCAGATTCAGGCATTGGTATTTTTCACAATGGCTATGAAAACTTTAACTCGTTCTCTCCTGCACAAAGAGCAGAGTTTTTATGGAATACCGATAATGGAAAAACAAAATACGATTCAGATCACGATATGTATCAATATAGTTTTTTTGGAAAAAGTGGTCGATTCATTATTAAGAAAGTAAACAATCAGTTAATTCCTGTTATTATTGGTGCAGAAACCAATGATAAAATATCACTAACCTACAATGCAAGTTTCGAGGTAACAAGTTTTGAAATCATTGACAGCAGTGGATATATTTATATTTTTGAAGAATCGAATTCCAATTTGATCACTTCTAGTACTACCACTACAAGTCAATTTGGAAATTCGTCCAATACTTCTACAGACTTTTCAAGTAGTCAAAATGTACCAAACGCGTGGTATTTAAAAGAAGTAAAGCAACCAAGCGGCATCATCCTTTGTAGTTTTAGTTACCAAGATGTAGAAGAAAACTACTCAACGCCAACATCTAGTGTTTACAATTCACTGATCAATCAAGATATCAATTTTGGGGATCCACAGGTGCAAAACATCAACAAAGGAATGTTATTACCACGTGTAGCAAGTTCTTCACAAAACATTCAAAGCACACAAAAATATGTAGATCAGGTTACGTTCTATGATGGCAGCAAAGTTCAATATGTATTAAATAATGGCGGACATCCTGAATATAATCTTTCTACACAAACCACAGGCAATTCTATTACAGGAACAAAGCTTCAAAGTATCATTGTTACTGAGCCAAATGGAACAGAGTACAAACGCATTAACTTCTCTTATGAAACTACTACACACAGTCGCTTGTTTTTAACTAAAATCGAGGAAGTTTTTGGTCTTAAAAAACTAGAATACACCTTAGATTATGACCATAAAGAGGATCTTGTTGGTTTTGGTAGTGATTTAAAAGATAGCTTTGGATATTTCAATGATGGTATCGACACCAATGCATTTATTTCTTCTAAAAGAAGAGTGAATCCTACTAAGATTACAACTGGAGCATTAACCTCAATTACCTATCCAACAGGTGGAAAAAAAGAGTTTGTATTTGAGAGTAATACGTATAGCTATCAAGGAGCACAACCTATTAACCCACGAACGATTTCTGAAAATATCAAAGGACAAGTACGAGAGGCTTCTTTGACAGGATCTGGTACTGTGACTGAATCTCCTGAAAAAGTATTAATCTATATTGACTCAGGACAACGTATCAATATCAATACGGTAATTAATGGAACAGGTAGTGGAACGATTCTAAACAATCATAAAATTATATTTTCAAGGGTAACGCCTGTTTCAGGAAACACAAATCCTCCTTCGGTAGGAAGCAACAATCGATTGGACTATAGTCCATACAATATTGCAAATTTTCAGCCTGTTAGTAGTGGCTACACACGTTATTTTGATATTAACAATCAGTCTACTATTGAAACATCAATCGCTAGCGGATGGTATATTATTCAAATGAAAACAGTACAACCATATCTGTCAAGCGAATCTAATAATGTTTCCATCACAACCACCATTCAATATTCAACTTTTGACTTAAAGACAAGAATCAAACATGGAGGCGGAATCCGAATTAAAGACATATTATTTACTGATGATGGAATCACACAAACAAAAACATCTTTTACCTATCAAGATGACGTTTTTATAGACCCTACTGTTCCAAGACCTGTAGGCGCAGATACTTCCAGCGGTTCATTCGAAGTTGATTTTAGTGCTATTACACATACCAAAGGTAAAATGCATCCTTTTTTAGTGGGCTATGCTTGCCAAGGAGCAACAAATTCAGCTGCTGCAGCTCAGACAAATTTAAGAACTACGGTACTGGCTAATTATCTTGTTAGACGAGACATTAACCAAGTATTAACACCTATTAGTAAAGGGAATTATGTTGCCTATAAAAAAGTATATGTAAGTCAACAAGATGCTGGAGGTCAGTTATACACCTTTATTTCTCCAAGAGATATTCAAATTCTGACAACAGACAATACCACCTATCCATTTACACCACTTGAAAACAATGATTACAAGCGTGGAATGCTTGAGAAAATGGAAGTGTTTGATAAAGATCAAAACATCCTAGTAAAACAAGAATATGATTATATCGATATTTCAACGGTAGCACATACTTCTATACTTCCCTATGAAGCACAAGATTGGGATTGTCCATGGGATCAGTTTTATGAAACCTACCTTCATTTTGAAACAAACTATGTAGCTCAAGAATACAGCCTTAGTCTTTGTGGAGATGATGTAAGTGAACCAGATGTCGGCACTTGTTATGGATCAAATCCAGATATGGCATTGACTTCCTATGACCATATTCGAGGAATCAAACTCCCAAGTGAAGTGATCAAAACTGACTATTTCTATGATGAAAATGATGCGGTTTCACAGACGGTAACCACAACCAAAACACTCTATAATATTAAAAACAGAGTCAAAGAAACAACTACAGAGTTTGCAGAAGGTGGTAACACAACCATTTATAAAGAAGAAGTTCGTTATCCATACGACTATGATGCTTCAGAATATTCAAGCAGCGAGCAAGCGGATATCAACAAAATGGTTGCGCTGAATCAAATTTCACAACCTGTTCAAAGCAAACAATATAAAAATGGTGTTTTAATCTACGATACGCAGCGTATCTTTAAAGAATTCTATCCTAATGTTGTAAAGCTTGCAGAGATTAAAAGTGCCAAAGCGAACACGGTAAAACAATCAAGAGTAAAGTTTCACGGATATACGAATCTTGGACAAGCTATCGAACTCTCTCAAACAGATGGTACACGTATTAGTTACCTATGGGGATACAACAGTATGTATCCGATTGCAAAACTAGAAAATGCTTCCTATGCCCACATGAACAGTGAGCAGACTACTGCTATTGCTGCTGCTTATACTGCTTCTAATGCAGATGTTGATCTATTAACAGAAGAAGCATTGCAAACTGCTTTGGAAGACTTAAGAGTGAAGTTTCCAGCGTCAATGGTGACTACACTTACTTATGATCCTATGATTGGAACGACCAGAACTACCGATCCAAGAGGTTATACAAGTTATTTTGCTTATGATGCTTTGCATAGACTTAAAAATGTAAAAGATGCAGATAAAAACGTACTGAGTGCAAATCAGTATTTTTATAACAATGGTGATACGACTTTGGATAATTATGTAAAATCTACCATCTATCAAAAAGAAAACCACGATCTATTCACCATAGAAAGTTGGGATAAGATAGAAACAATCAACTATGCTGATGGACTAGGAAGAGCCAAACAAGCCATTGGAATTGCACAAGGAGGAAATGGAGAAGACATTGTAACTCCTTTTGAATATGATGATTTAGGCAGACAAATCAAAGAGTTTTTACCCTATGCGACTGCTTCACTAGATGGAAGTATTCATACAAACGCATTTGTACATCAAGCTGCTTTCTACGATACTACTAAATATGAAAATACGACCAATCCATACAGTGAAAAGTCATTGGAAGACTCACCTCTTGCCAGAGTATTAGAACAAGGTGCGCCAGGAAGTGCGTGGCAACTAGACGCTTCTTCAGATACTGATCATACAATTAAAATGGATTATCAAACTAATAGTCACAATGGCGTATTTACAGACATGAGTTTTGATAATGTAAAACGTTTTAACGTAAGTTATGGCGCAAATGGATTTACTGATGTTTCGCTTACTGAAAATGGATACTATTTAGCTGGTGAACTATATAAATCGATTGTAAAAGATGAAAACTGGCAACCAAATCAGACTTATGAAAATGACCATACTGTTGAAGAATTCAAAGACAAATTAGGTCGTGTCATCTTAAAAAGAACTTTTAACAAAGCAGAACGTCATGATACCTATTACATCTATGATGATTATGGAAATCTAAGCTATGTATTGCCTCCATTAGTAGATGCATCTGATGGAATCGATGCTGATGAGCTTGACAAACTGTGTTATCAGTACAAATATGATCATAGAAATAGACTCATCGAAAAGAAGCTTCCAGCAAAAGAAGTAGAATACATTGTCTATGATAAACTAGATCGTCCAGTACTGACACAAGATCCTAACCTACGAGCAGAAAACAAATGGTTATTTACCAAATACGATGTCTTAGGAAGAGTAACTTACACAGGACTTGTGATCAATACAGCAGATCGTGTTGCTTTACAGACTCAAATGGATACAAGCAATACACATGAACAAAGAACAGCCACAGCAACTGCGATTGGAAATACATCTGTATTCTATACCAATGCGAATTATCCAAATGATGCTTCAGTGATTGTACTTACGGTTAATTATTATGATGATTACAACTGGGATACAGAAAATTCATTAGAAGCTAACTATAATCTCAATGAAACAAACTTAACAGCTATTCAAAATAATACAGCTTGGAGAAAGGACAGTCCAACATCATGGACAAATGCTGGTTTTATCACAGACTCGACTATTGAAGGTGATGGATATATTGAATATACTGTTGGAAATCAGGGCAAACGAATGATGGTAGGACTCTCACATCAGGCAACTGCTTCGGCAACAAATTATAATACCATCAACTATAGAATTTACACAGGATATAACAACAATCGTGTATATGTGTACAATGGAACAAGCACGGAATCAATTACGCTAACCTATTCTGAAGAAGGAGACACCTTTAGAGTAGAACGCTATGGTACTCAAATCCTATTCAAGAAAAATGGAGCCATCTTTCATACGCTCAATACAAGTTATACGGGTACATTGGTTGGAAGTGGTCTTTTGTGTGATAATTTAACAGAAATAGAAAATGTGCATGTAGGATATGCTGTCTATGGACAATCTTTTACTAACAATACAAAAGGGCTTCCAACGGGAGGAAAAATACGTACCATCGGTACTAATGATTGGACAACAAGTGAATCGTATTACGATGATAAAGCACAACCTATTCATGTAACTTCAAAAAACAAATACTTAGTTACACAAGATGCAGTCAGTTCACGTTTGGATTTTACTGGAAAAGTCTTAGAGAGTAGAACCACGCATTTAAAAAATGGGAATAGTCCTATTGTTACGATTGATGCATATGTATATGATGAAAATTCGCGTCTTTTATACCAAACCAAACAAGTCAATGGTGGTGACAAAGAACTTATTTCAAGAAATCATTACGACGCGCTTGGTCAATTAGAAATAAAACAAGTTGGTGGATCATTGCCAAGTATTAGTACTTATACAAATTTAGTAAACACAAGTGCTAGTGGTCCTATCATCACCAAAACAACAGGCAACAGCACATGGGATGCAGCACTGACTACAACAACCTGTATTACAGGTGATGGATATATTAGCTATCAAATGCCACAAGATAACAAACCTGTTATTGTAGGACTTGCAGCTTCTGCAGGAAACAGTAGTTATGCAAGTATGGATTATGCTATTTACACCACTTCCTGGGGAGCAGTAAGAGTATATGAAAATGGAGTAAACAAAGGTGATAAAACCACCTACTTTACAGGAGATACTTTCAAAATAGAACGTAGAGGCTCTAAAATCTATTATCTTAAAAATGGTGAAATATTCTATATCTCGGATGTTACAGATAGTGGAAGTCCACTTATGGGAGATGTGAGCATCTACAGTGTGGGCGCTCAAATTAAAGACTTGGTACTTGTTGATTTAGAAAAAGAATTACAAGAAGTAGACTTTACATACACTGTCAGAGGATGGCTTAAAGGCATCAACAATGTCAACGATCCACAAAATGACTTATTTAGTTTTGCGATAACTTATAATGATATTACTGATCCAACCAAACAATTATTCAATGGAAACATCAGTAGTACACTTTGGAAAACCAAAGGGCAAGACAGTTCACTGAAAAACTATATCTATCAGTATGATGCGCTTAATAGGATTACCAGCGCCACGGACAATACTGCAAAGTATAATCTAGATTTAGTAAAATATGATCGTAACGGAAACATCACTAATCTGCTTAGAAAAGGTCATAGAGACAAAAATGCTACCGACTTTGGCACGATGGACAATCTTTCGTATCAGTATACTGGCAATCAATTACTCAATGTAACGGATGATTCTGAGGTGAGTTATGGGTTTAATGATGGAAACGTACATTCAAGTTCGGATGCCACAGATGCAAACAATGATTATAAGTATGATGTAAATGGGAACATGATCAGCGATAAAAACAAAAACATTAACGCGATCACTTACAACTATTTAAACTTGCCGACACAAATTACATTTGATAATGGCAGTACTATTTCCTACATTTACGATGCGAGCGGGTTAAAACTTGAAAAAGTTGTCAATGATAGTAGTACATCTAGCGTACAAAACACGTATTATGCTGGAAACTACATTTACAAGAAAAGTTCAAGTCAATCACCTGTAGTGCTTACGTTCTTTAACACAGAAGAAGGTTATATAGAGCCACAATTCGATCCTAGTAAACCGACAAAAATTGTTGGGTACAACTATACCTATCAATACAAAGATCATCTTGGAAACATCAGACTTTCCTATGAAGATATAAATGGTGATGGAAACATCTGTCCTGAAACAGAAATCAAGGAAGAGAATCATTATTATCCCTTTGGTTTAAAACATAAAGGATATAATAACCAAATAACTGGAAGAGATCATCAGTATGGATACAATGGTAAGGAAGAGCAGAATGAATTAAGTCTGAATTGGTCTGATTATGGAGCTAGGAACTATGATGCTAGTATTGGACGTTGGATGAATATTGATCCTTTGGCTGAGAAATACTATGATAAATCGTCATATAATTACACCTTGAATAACCCAATATTTTTTATAGACCCTAATGGAGAAACAGTTGATGTCACTGATTTAATGAATGGAGGTACAGATGAGGATAAATGGCTATTAGTTCAATTAATGATGAATTTGTCTGAAATCTCTGGAGAGACAATCTCAACAAGAAAAGATAAAAATAGAAATACAGTTTTAACAACAGGAGATTGTAAAGAAGATTGTAATAGTAGTACTGCAGCTAGCAGCTATATCTCTAATTTAATTAATGATGATAGTAGCGTAGTAAAGGTTAAAAATAATAGTCGAAATACAACTGTTTCTAAAAATGAAAAAGGAGAAGAAGTCCAAAATAAACACAAAGGAAGTCAGGCTCATTATAATGGAGATATTTACTTAGATGCTAATCAAATATATAGCTTTCAGGAATCATTAAAAGGAGCAGGATTAAATGGGGATTTAATGAATACAGGATTTGTTTTTCTCCATGAAACAATTCACACACCTTTTGGTGCTTCTTTTTATAATAGTAAATTGGATAATATAGAAAAAGATCAACATGGTCGTTTTCCAGATACTCAAGGTTCCTTTGTAGATGATGGAGGACCAACAGTGAGAAGGGTAAATAAATTTAGAAAACAAATGGGGTTGTCCCGTCGGTTATCATATTCTTCTTGGAATCCTAAAAAGCCTGCAAGTATAGTATTTGAAAAAGATGGAAATCCAATTACTGTACCCATTGTATCTAGTTATAAATTTATCAATTCAAAAAAAATGTTTTAATGAAAAACCTATTTGTAATTTTTAGTTTTTTACTTGTAATAACAAGTTGCAAACATCATAAAGTAATATCAGCTGAAAAAGAATCTTTAATCATAAATAATTGTCTAAGCTACATAAAGGAAAAAAGTAAAGAAAATTGTTATTTAGTCTATCCAAAATATTATTCTTTTGACATTTCTAAATATTCTGATTTAGATAATAAATATTTAGAAGAATTCTTTAAATTGAATAATGAAGAGCAAATTCAAAAGATAGAAAGTGATACCGATGAAATATATTTATCTAAGTTCAGCAAAGAATTAGAGAATTTGTCTTCATGTGAAGAATCTAATAATATTATTGGTTTTTCTGGAATAAGTAACGAAATTGTAATTGCTCACCGATCATATTATTATAATAAAATAAGTAACAAGAAATTACAAAATAGTAGTGATGAACTACAATTAATGGAGTATGAATATTTTATATTCTTTATTGATACAAATGGTAATATAAAGCAAGTAGTAAATGAAGGGTCTATTATTTTTGGATAATGTTAAAGATTAATTCATCAACTATTATTGAATTATAAGTAACTACAAAATAATACACTAAAACTGTCTTATATTATAAAAGGATGAGCATCCAGTTCATCCCCATGCCAGCGCTAGTTTGCAACTAGTGCCGAGTAAGAGTAAGCAATAAAAATAATAGTATATAAAAACAGTAATCTGTGAAGTAGTAGATTACTGTTTTTCTTTTTTGAAAGTGACGTTTTCATTTTCTACATTTACGATGCGAGCGCGTTAAAACTTGAAAAAATAGTAAATGATAGTAGTACATCTAGCGTACAAAACACCTATTATACTGGAAACTATATTTACAAGAAAAGTTCAAGTTAATCACCTGTAGTGCTTACGTTCTTTAACACAGAAGAAGGTTATATAGAGCCATAATTTGATCAAAACAAACCGACAAAAATTGTTGGGTATAACCATACCTATCAGTACAAAGATCATCTTGGAAATATTCGACTTTCCTATGAAGATATAAATGGTGATGGAAATATCAGTCCTGAAACAGAAATCAAAGAAGAAAATCATTATTATCCGTTTGGATTAAAAATGCGTGGATTTAATAACCAAATAACTGGAAGAGATCATCAGTATGGATACAATGGTAAAGAAGAGCAGAATGAATTAAGTCTGAATTGGTCTGATTATGGAGCTAGAAATTATGATGCTTCAATTGGGCGTTGGATGAATTTGGACCCTCTAGCACAAAAGTATTTACGTTGGTCTCCTTATAATTATGTTACAAATAACCCATTACTTTTTGTTGATCCAGATGGAAGAAGTGTTACATTTGCTGGAGGCATTCAAGATTCTTATAAACTAATCAATGCTTTTCTTTCTACATTTGGTTCTGGACGTCTTGATTTAACATTTGACAAGGATGATGATGGTAATTTTACCGGAATAACGGTTTACAATTATGAGGCTGATAAAGATAATAGTATTAATAAATATTTGGAAGGAGTTGTTAATAATAAAAAGAATGTAGAAATTAAAAAAGTAATTACTGATCCAAAAAAAATTGAAGAAATTGATAGTAAAGGAGGGATGAGATTTTACACTAAAAATGGCAAAAAAGATGCTTATATAGGGATAGCTGATTATTGGTTTAGAGATTTCAAAGGGAAAAATGATCCTAGAATGACTGGAAGATATTCTTGGAAAGAAGATTCCAATAGTTTTTGGAGAGATGATTATTTACGTTCTAGACGAATGAAATTTGGAGAAGCTCTTGGTCATGAAATCATTCATTCATATCGATGGTTGTATAATGAACATAGCTTGCCTGGCAAGCATGATCCCAGTGGCTATTATGCTGAAGAAAACCATGTAATTGGAATTATGAATTCTTGGAGAGAGGAAAATAATATTAATAAAAGAGCTTTATGGGAATTTAAAGATTATAGCTGGTTTCATAATTATGCCATGGGAGTTCATGATGATTGGATAATGAAATACTTTAAGTATGATGATGTAAAAGATGTGACTTCTATGAAAACAGATAATTTTTAAATTAGCAGAATGAGAATAATAATAATATTTTTAGTTTTTTTACTTATATCGTGCAGCGAACATCATGATAAAGAAGAAATAGTAATAGACATAATGAAGACACATATTGATAGAATTGATGGCAAGTTTGATTATTACAGGCCCAACACTAATTATTATTTGGATTCCGTAATAAAAGGGGAAAAACCAAGTTATTTCTTTTCAAATTTTTCTGATTATTTTAATGCTGAATATTATGTTGAGTCAAATAACAGTAAATTAAGCAGGAAATATTACCACAAAATAGACAATAAAGACAATAAAGTCTTACTTACTTTAAATAATAAAAAAGATACTCAGAAAACTGTAGATTTTTATTTAGAATTGAAATATGGTGAATGGCAAATAATTGATATCATTTTTAGTAATAATAATACAGAATGATGGTAATGGGTTAAAATGGTGCTTTTGAAAAAAGCAAAAACTCAGTACTGATTATCCTCACGCTAGCGCTAGTTTGCAACTAGTGCCGAACAAGAGTAAGCAATAAAAATAATAGTATGTAAAAACAGTAATTTGCGAAATAGTAGATTACTGTTTTTCTTTTTTGAAAGTGACGTTTTCATTTCCTACATTTACAAGAAAAGTTCAAGTCAATCACCTGTAGTGCTTACGTTCTTTAACACCGAAGAAGGTTATATAGAGCCACAATTTGATCCAAAGCAAACCGATAAAAATTGTTGGATACAATTATACCTATCAGTACAAAGATCATCTTGGAAATATTCGACTTTCCTATGAAGATATAAATGGAGATGGAAACATCAGTCCTAAAACAGAAATCAAGGAAGAAAATCATTATTATCCCTTTGGCTTGAAAATGCGTGGATTTAATAACCAGATAACTGGAAGAGATCATCAGTATGGATACAACGGAATTGAAGAATCGAATGAGTTAGGTAACAACATGCTTGAAATGGACATGCGTCAGTATGATGCTGCTATTGCACGTTGGGTAGTTATTGATCCAGTGACACATTTTGACTATTCTCCGTATCAATCATTTGATAATAATCCTATTTATTGGGCGGATCCTAGTGGGACTGATGCCGAAGGCAGTGCTGGTAATAACATCATGGTTTTCACAGGGGATGACGCAATCGCGGCTTACGACATAATAAGAGATGGCTGGACTTCCGATAATAATAATAGTAATAATAGAAATGATAATGAGATAGATCCAGAAGAAGCTCAATGGATAAGAGCTGATACAAGAAATTTTGCTCATGATGGTATCACCTATAGATATGAATTAGTTGATGATGAAAAAAATATTCATAAAATTACATTAACAGGAATGTCATGGATAGTAAAACCAAGTCCACCATATTATGGATATAGACGTTATCGTGAAAGTGTAATTGAAGTAATAATTGAATCTAGTAAAGGAAATCCGAGAGTTGTTAGTTCTATTATGACAAATGGAATTTACTCGTGGGGAAAATGCGATAAAGGTCATTACCATAACTTTCTTGAAGGTAAACTTTACATAGAAGAAAATTACAAATCTCCTTTAACTAATTACGTTACTAACAAGTTGCTTAATGCTTTAGATGAAAATTCTAATTATAATCCATTTAATGGATCTCAATCTGTATCTAAAATGGTTGGTTATGTTATAGGAGGTATTGGTGCCGCGCAGCATTTTTCTAGATATGAACCAAAAAATAAATATTTAAAATTTTTCTTCAGACAAGTAAAACAATAGCTGCCGGAGTATTAGCAGGGAACTTTTACAGGGAAAATATTGATCACTCTAATAAAACAATAGAATTTAAACTTAAATAAAGATGAAATACTACTTATTAATAATATTTATAACATTTGCTTTAATTTACAGAATTTTGAAGTACCATACTTTCTTCAAGAAAAGAATAAGCTCTTTTGAAATTAACAAATTAATTATTAAAGTTGACAATCATTTATTTATGTTTATTTTTTTTAGCACTGTTCTTTTTTACAGTATTGAAATATTTGATAAATTAATCTTGTTCGTATTTATATTAACAATATTAACATTCTTTAGGATTGAAAAAGTAAATTAAAAATAACCTCCACGCTAGCGCTAGTTTGCAACTAGTGCCAAGCAAGAGTAAGCAATAAAAATAATAGTATATAAAACAGTAATCTGCGAAATAGTAGATTACTGTTTTTCTTTTTGAAAGTGATGTTTTCATTTCCTACATTTACAAGAAAAGTTCAGGGTAATCACCTGTAACGCTTACGTTCTTTAACACAGAAGAAGGTTATGTAGAACCACAATTTGATCCTAGTAAACCGACAAAGATTGTTGGGTACAACTATACCTATCAATACAAAGATCATCTTGGAAACATCAGACTTTCCTATGAAGATATAAATGGGGATGGAAACATTAGTCCTGAAACAGAAATCAAGGAAGGAAATCATTACTATCCGTTTGGACTCAAACATAAAGGGTATAATAACGGAGTTGTTGGAACTCAAAACAACCTTAAAACCTATCAAAGTCAGGAATTTACAGAAGATTTAGGATTAAATATTTATGAATGGAAATACAGAATCAGTGATCCTGCGATTGGTCGTTTTTGGCAAGTTGATCCCCTAAGTGAGAGTTATGAATGGCAATCTGTTTATTCTTTTGGATCAAATCAGCCTATACACGCAAATGAAATTGAGGGATTAGAAAATGCTGATGATAAAAGTTTAAACAATAGAATAGGTTCAGGGAATACTGCTCCAAAAATTACGGTTTCAGTATCACCCTATGGTATAGTGACTGATAACGCACCCAAAAATGATAAAATCTCTTCTGTAGCTTACTATAATGGAGCTTCTGGTATTCCTAGTGCTTTTAAAGAATTTTACCCTTCTGGAGTATATGCGCCTATAGAATTACCTGTGCTTGATTTTCTTAACACTGGAGATTTAAAACAAGGTGAAGAAAGTTCTAACATATCTAGAGATATTACTACTTATGCAGGAGCAAATGGTACACTAGGTAATTTCACAGCTACTCTTGAAGGAAAAATATCTTTAGATAATGAAGGCAATAAAGAATTTAATGGAATAGTCACTTTTAATGATATTTATGATTCTAATGCTGCTAACAGACCTTGGTTTGCAGAATTACAAGTAACAGTAGCAAGGAATGCATTGCCTGGAACTCCATTTTCAGTTACTGGACAATTGCCTGTTAGACAAAAATTTGGTGGAGTCTTAGAAGTCAAATCTGAAAATGGTCTTTATTATATTAATCCTGTTCGAACAGGTTTTGAACAAATGCCTGCAGCATATAGAGAAGCTGCAAAAATCGGGACAGCAGTTACAAATTAATAAAACAAAAAAAATAATTATGGGTTCAAAAATAAAATTATTAGTCTTAATCTTTTTAATAATAACTAGTTGTTCTGAAAAAGATTTTATTGGTAATTATGAAAAACATTTAAATATTTCCTTCCCAGAAGGGGTTAAAAAAATTTATACATCTACAGATATTAATTTTCAAGATTATACGAGACTAACAATTTATAAATTATCAAGTAGAGATGTGGACTCGTTAGTTTGGCAGATATTACCTAAACTCTGTGATTCTGTAGGCACAGACAAAGATTGTTGGGTAATTGAAAATAATTTCTTATATAATAAAATTTCTGATTCAACCAGATTAAGTGGATATGTAATAAAAGCTTTAATTACCTCGGAAAATGAAATACATACATTAATGATAAATGAAACTAAATTATAAGGGAATGGTGTAAATTAGGGCATAGCTTTAATTATAAATAACAGAAAAACAGTAGTTAATTAAAATGTTAATTGCTGTTTTTCTTCGTTATTTGATATGTTAGAAAATTCGAATGTTTCTTAAATCCCCACGCTAGCGCTAGTTTGCAACTAGTGCCGAGTAACAGTAAGCAATAAGAATAAAAATAATAGTATGTAAAAAATATAATAAATTTAAAGATAGATACTCAAACTACCAAGCTTGGAAAGATAAAGTTAAACGGGATGGATCGTATACAGTTAGTCCTGTTATGTATACTAATGACTTTAAAAAATATGAGCAAAATAAAGGTGTATATAGGTACGTAAAGAAGCCTGTTCTAATTAGACTGTTTGGAAATTAATTAAAAAATAATACTGTGAAAATCAAAAAAATCATATACTTTATTACAATAAATGTATTAATTATATGCCTCATAAGGTATATTTTCAAACCATTGTGTGAACCTTGTTTGCCTGAATACGACTGCCATATCTGTTATGGGAAAGCAGAAATAATAGGATATATTCTATTATTCATTTTAAATCTAATTTATCTAATAATAAATTATAGAAAGAGTAAATTATAGGCACTGAAGGAGTGTAGTAAACTAATTGATAACAAAATTATAGATTGTAAATAATTAAAAATCAATAACTCCCTTGCTCCCGCTAGCTTATAGCTAGTGGCAGGTATGAGTAAGCCTCAAGACTTAAAACAAAAGCTATGCTAATTTATTAGTATAGCTTTTGTATTTTGGAATATGATTTTTACAATAAGATCAATTCTTCTCAAATGGAAAATAAATGGTACACCATTAGTAATCGATATAAAAATTTATGCGGTAACTGTAAATTTGAATCTAAAGGGTTACAAAATTTAGATCATCATAATAGCATTTGCCCAAATTGTAATATTGAATGTATTTGGTTTTCTTTTGAAAAAGATAAGACTCTACAAATTATTCCTAAATATGCACCTGAACAATTTCAGAAGTTTATTAGTTGGTCGCAAAATGAATTAGATGAACTTGAATTCTTAGAGTTAATCGTAAATATCGAGGAATTAGCTAAAAATATTGGTAATGAGAACATCGGAAAGTAAAAAAGGAAGTATAAATATTGAAAATGCAATATTCTATTACATTAACAATCCAAATATTAACAAATACGCCTTTTTTAAAACCAAAAGTTTTCATGTAAAAATTGATGATTTAAAAATAATTGGTTTGTACCGAACTTTAAGTCTGGATGATGAATTAGACATGTTGATATTTATTGACCATAATGGCAATAAAAGTTACATTCCTATTTTTTATGATTTAGAAACTCCAAGTTTATTAATATTAAAAGAAAAATTTGAATTAAATCTAGATTTAATTCAAAAATCAGATATAGAAGATTATACAAATAAAAGAGCTATCATTCTTTACCCAAAAGAACTAGAAGGCTCAAGTTTATATAAAAAAAGTAGTATTTTGATTCGTATTTTAAAACTACTAAGAATCAAACCCATTGCAGATAGGAATCTTACCAATTCAGTTAAGTCTATAATAGAATCAATTAATACTTAAAATTCAACAAACAGCAACTCTTAAAACTAGATCAGTTAATATGAAAATTAAAGAGATCTACAAAAAAATAATTCCTTCTGATAACTATCAAAGCAGAAGAGATTTTTGTAATCATCATTTGATCGATAATCTTTCTGAGAAAGAAAAATTATTAATCGAAAATATGCTAATAGAAGATTTAAACTCAAGATATGATTTATTACTAATTGAAACACTGACTTACTTAAATTCTACAAAATCCATTAGTGTTATAGAAGAAAAGCTAAAAAAGATTAATGAAGCTTTTGATAAAATAGTTATTGCCCGATGTCTTTATAAATTAGAAAAAGATAAGTCCAAAATGATTGATTTGGCTTATGACAATTTTTTATTAATCACTAATGATTATATAAAGATTACTTTATTCTATTATCTAGTTAAATTTAATAGTAACAAAATACTTAAACTAGTCAAATCATATACCGGTAATAAAAATATATTACTAGCTCACAATTCTAAAGCAGCACTGCAAGAGGCACCAAGAGAATGATTGATACTTTAGAACATTTATTGAAAGAAAAAATCAATAAATTTGAACTACAAAACCCAACCATGAGAGAAATCTGCTTTACCATACAATGGAAAGAAATCCCAACAAATCAAGATGTCTTTATTGATCAAATGATAGATTTTAGCATTTCCAATGGTGTTTCATTCGCTGGAGGAATTGAAGAATTTTGCTTCTGTGTAGATATTGGAAAAGTTATTCCCAATCCGAACACATTAGAAACAAAATGTCGAGAATTTCTACATAAAACATACGGAGATAAGATAGCAACAATCACAGCAAAAAGAGTCTAGCAACCGAAGTACTTTCCTAAAGAACAAAATTATATCAATACATTCAATTACCTTCAATAGCTTCACAGTACCAATCTTTACCTAACTTTTCAGTCAATTCTTCACATTTTCAAACCGTTAGAAAAATGTATAAGCGTCACAAATAAGCAACATACGTTCTTTACCTTGTACTTGTCAATTATTCCCTATCCAACCTAGCTTATACATACTAATTGACACTGAAAAAGAACGTAGATGAAACTCAAGAAAAACTCAATACGCAAACACAAAGTGAATGCGTTTAACTTACAAGAAATACTAATAGTACTTGCTATTATAGGTATCTTATTATTACTAGCGCTTCCAAATTTAATGCCGTACATATCAAAGGCAAAAGCTATTGAAGCGCAAACACAACTCAAAGCGATTCATTCTATGCAAACGCAGTATCGCTATTTGTATTCTCGCTATTCCAATGATTTTAATGAAATCGATTTTGAACCGCCATCAACGGTTCAAAAAGGAGGAAATGCACGATACACTTATGAAATTATAAGTGCAGAAGGCTCTACATTCAAAGCACGTGCTGAAGCTGTAGAAGATTTTGACGGTGACGGCATTCGAAATGTCTGGGAAATTGACGAAAAAGGCAATCCTAAAGAAGTCACAAGAGACTAATGATTCTTATAAAAATCATACTAATTCTGTCACTTATGAGCATATTTTTTCAAGATATCAAAGAACGAAGTGTCTACTGGTTCCTATTTCTAATAGTAGCCTGTACTGCTGGTTATTTATACTATACACAGACTTTTTTAGCACTTTTTTGGAGAACTTCCATCATCAATATTGGAGTCATTAGCATGATACTTTTAGTGCTTCAAACGTATGCTAAACTCAAACTCAAAACAGACTTAAAAAATGTTTTCGGATTGGGTGACGCACTGTTATTTCTAGGATTATGTGTTGCATTTCCAATTGCGTCTTTCATCATATTTTTTGTGTTCTCATTATTATTTTCTCTGATACTGCATTTTGTACTCAAAAATCGTATGCAAGAAAACTCAATTCCACTGGCTGGATACATGAGCCTATTCTTTATAAGCATTTATCTATTTCACTGGACAGGATTCATCCCTAATCTATACAATATATAATGATGGAAGTACAAGATTATAACATACACGTTTCGCTTCAGCAATTAATCAGTGCTTCACAAGCATATCATTATCGTATTGTACCAATACAATATAAAAATGGAATCATTACTTTCTTGGCAGAATCAACAAATTCATCCTTACAAAAAGAGTTATCGATTGTTTTCAATGAAGATATTGCACTTGTAGAAGAAACAGCGGATACTATTGACAGATACTTAGCAACAAACTTCAGAAAAACAGCAAGTAGCAAGACAGAAGCTTTACACTATACAGATGATTTCTTAGAAAAAATTATCATTGCGGCAAAAGATATTGGAAGTAGTGATATTCACTTTGAACCTTACGAAAATTCATGCCGAATTCGCTTTCGTTTAGACGGAAAACTAAAAGAACAATATGTAATTCCATCATCGGAATATCCAGTTATTATCAACAAAATAAAAATTAAAGCACAACTTGATATTTCTGAAAAACGTTTGCCACAAGACGGACGTATTACAATAAATAACATACAAGGTGAATTTGACATTCGTGTATCTTCGCTCCCAACATTACACGGAGAAAAAATTGTACTTAGAATCTTAAGTAAAGATGCAAATCATATCAATCTGGCAGAATTAGGTTTTTCAGATGATGAACTATACACATATAAGGAAATCATCAAAAAACCGAATGGAATTATCCTAATTTCTGGTCCGACAGGTTCTGGAAAAACAACCACATTATACGCTACATTAAAGCTTTTAAACGATTCTGAAACCAATATTCTAACTATAGAAGATCCGATTGAATATACGCTAGAAGGCATCAATCAAGTGCAACTTAAAGAAAATATTGGACTAGATTTTTCAAGTACACTTCGCACCTTTTTACGTCAAGATCCTGATGTAATTATGGTAGGAGAAATTCGCGATGCAAAAACAGCCAATATGGCAATTCGTGCAGCATTGACAGGACATTTGGTATTATCAACAATTCACACAAACTCTGCCTGGGCAACAATTTCACGATTAATAGACATGGACATTCCTCCATTTCTAATTGCAAGTACGCTCAACATGAGTGTTGCACAACGTTTGGTGCGAAAACTTTGCAATCATTGTAAAAAAGAAGAATCCATTGAAAAAGCAACTTTACCCAAAGACTTTAGCATTCCAAAAAATATGCAAACGCATCATGTAGCTGTTGGTTGTAATGCTTGTTATCAAACGGGTTATTTAGGTAGAAAAGCTATTTATGAAATCATTCCGATTGACACGGAACTCATCAATCAAATCAAAAAAAACGAAACTGAAATTTCGGCATATCTGAAAGAAAAGAATATAAACTCATTAAAAGATAATGCGATAGCACTCATTCAAGATGGAACAACCTCCATTGATGAAGTGTATGCATTATTATCAAACTAAGAAATTATGAAAAAACTAGTGCTCCTCATACTATGCTGCTTCATGCATTTGATGGTTTTTGCTCAAGAGCAACCTCGCATTGAAGCCATTAAAAAACAAATTGAAGTCTTGGCGACTGATAATGTTGGATTTACTGAAAATGTAAAAACGGATATCAGCGTGAACAATGTTTCATTAAGCAGTTTTTTGCTCGCTGTGGCGGATGTTCATAAGCTTAACTTTAATATTTCGTCAGATTTAAACCAAATCTCGATCGCTACAAATTTTCCAAACGTAACGGTTGCTGATTTGCTAGTGTTTCTATGTAAGGAACATGAGCTTACGATTGAATTTACCGGAAATATTCTAGCCATAAAAAGATATATAAAACCAGCTGAAAAACCAGTTGAAAAATCAATTCCGATTGCCTACAGCATGAAGAATGATGTCATAAGTTTAGACATAAAAGGTGATACGCTGTATACAGCATTTAAAAAAATCATGGACAAAACAGGAAAGAATTTAGTCTTCTCTTCTGATATTGAAAATAGATTAATTACTTTTTATGTAAAAGATGCTTCTTTTGATGCCGCTATGGAACAATTAGCTTTCGCTAACAAACTCTACATGGAAAAAGCGAGTAATGGTTTCTACGTTTTTGAAGATGATGTGCAAGCGGTTGCAAGCGATCAATCAAATACAACAGCGCAAGCACAGCCAAGAGTACGAAGAAGAAAATCTAACTTTAATTTTAAAGTATTAGACAAGCAACGAAAAATGGTAGAAGTCGATTTTACCAATGTAGCCATTGACGCCGTAATTCATGATATTGGAAATGCACTCGAAATAGATGTATTTACCTCAACACCGCTAACAACAGCTGGAACGGCAAGTTTCAAGTCAAAGCGTATTTATTTTGATGATTTATTGACTAAAATGTTTGAAAGCAACCAAGGACAACCTATGGTTACGAATACAAATTCAGGGCGATCAAACACAAGTTCAAAAGGAAATCAAAATAATCAATCAATTCCTGGAGCGCAAGCATTTTTCACCTTCAAGAAAGATCGCAACATGTATATTTTTGGTACAGCAAATCAGTTGAGCTTACGAGAAATATCTGTAATTCCGTTAATGCATCGTTCTATTCAGTTATTAACAGATTCCAATGGTGGCGGAAACGCTACACGAGCACGAACAAGCAATGTTGGTCAAAATTCAGGTTTTGGTAGTGGAAATCAATTTGATTCATTTTCAGGCGGCGGAAATTCTGGAAGAAGAACATTAAGCAATTCAGGACAATCTAATCAAGGAAATGGAATTGGAAACATCAATTCTAGTCAGGCAGAAGCACTCATAAACATTTTACCTTCTGATTTAATTACCGATTTACAGATTGAAGCCGATTACGAACTGAATAGCTTTTATGTAAGTGGACCAAGTTCAAGCGTGAAACGTTTTCGAAATTTTATCGAAAAAATAGACAAACCTGTACCTGTTATTCTAATTGAAGTAATGCTTATTGATGTAAGTAAATTATCGGTAGTAGAAACAGGAATTAGTTGGGGAATTGGAAATCAACCTACACAAACTAGCGGAGGACTTTTTCCAACTACAGACTTAACACTTGGCGCAAATACAATCAACAGAGTTATTGGAGGATTTGATGGTTTTGGATCGTTCAATTTAGGAAAAGTAGTGCCAGAATTCTTTGCAAACATTTCAGCAATGGAACAAGATGGCGATATAAAAATTCGTTCTACGCCAAAAATTTCAACGCTTAATGGACATCGTGCAACCTTGTCTAATGGGACAACATCGTATTATGCCGTTACACAACGTAATATTTATGGAACTGACAATCCACAGACTTCAGAAATTACCAACTACTACCCTATTGATGCAGAATTGGGAATCTCTATCAAACCTATTGTATCTGGTGACGGACAAGTAACGCTTGATATTTTTGTGATTCAATCTACGTTTGGAAATAGAATCAGTGAAGATGCTCCGCCAGACATTAGCTCAAGAGAATTCAGATCTATTATAAGAATGCGCGATCAAGATATTGCTGTCTTAGGAGGAATTGAAGCAAAAGAAAAAAGAGACGAAGGAGAAGGTGTGCCTTTCCTTGCAAGAATACCTGTAATTAAGTGGCTTTTCAGTAAGCGAAAACGCAAAGATTCAAAATCAAAATTAACCGTATTAATCAAACCTACAGTCATTTATTAATGTTTGAAAAGTTAAAAACATATCTGTTATTTGGAAATACCTATTGCGGTATTGAGCACAATAGTCACAAAACTATTGAAGCTATTGTATTGCAAAAAAAGAAGGGTGAAGTTGTTATTGACGATACTTTTTCAGCCAAAAATGTTGAAGAAATTGCTCAAAAACTACCTAAAAAACAGCATGCTTTTCTTATCATCAATAATGATGAAGTACTAAGTAAATACATTCAAAGTACCGAAAAAGAAAATAATCGTTTGTTATTTGAGGCGTTTCCAAATTTAAAAATCAACGACTTTTACTATGAAATAGACACAAATAATAATTTACATGACATTGCAATTTGCAGAAAGTCAATCATAGACACTTTGATTGAAACGTATAGCAAACACAATATTACAATTGTTGGTTTTTCATTAGGAAATACAATGACTTCTTTTGTCAATGATTTTATGGATGTTCCTAGCTATTATACGTCGAATGCATTACTCACAAAAGAAGATGATACCATTTCGGGGATTACACTTTTAGACGATGTACCGAAACAAACTTATGAAATCAACGGATTAGCTATCCAAAATACACAATTGCTCACTTTTGCTGGAGCTTTATCTTATATTTTACAGGCTAAAAACACAGTTTCTAATTTTGAAGAAGAAGCAAACAAACTGATACAGACGTATAAACAACAACGATTTTTCAGTCAATTCTTTGCCTTTGGTTTAGGATTCATCTTATTTCTCTTATTGGCAAACTTTTTTGTGTTCAACTCTTACTACGCATCTGTAGAAACCATGAAACAAACTGCATCAGTAAACGGTTCACAAAAAGAAAAATTACTCCAACTAAAAACTACCGTTGATGAAAAACAAAAAACGGTCGATGATATCTTAAAAAATTCATCTTCTAGAAGTTCATATTACGTAGATGCGATTGCAAATTCATTACCAAATACAATTCAATTAGCAGCATTAAAATATCAACCTATAACAAAAAGAATCAAGAAGAAAGCGCCAATTCCATTAACTAAAAACATATTGTCAATTTCTGGAATATCAACAGATAGCGATTTATTTTCCGACTGGATTGAAACCTTAGAGAATTTTGATTGGGTTTTGAATGTCACCGTGATCAACTATGGTTCACAATCAAAAAACACCACTGATTTCTCATTAAAAATAAACATGTCCAATGAATAATACTTTAAAAAATAGATTGCTTGTTGGAGGATTTATAATTGCACTCTTTGTTTGCTATAAACTAGCAATAGCAAGTACTTTGGATGTAAAATCAGCGTATACAACATTGACAAAAGAGCAAAAAATATTTGAGAATACGCCAAAACAGATTGCCTTACTCAAAAAAAAGGAACAATACTATGATTCTATACTCAAGGTATATAAAATTGGTGGTACTTCTTTACAAAACAACTTATTAAACACGATTACTACTTTCTCAAAACAACATGATTTAAAAGTAGTAGACTTTTTAGAACCGCATACGCACAATGAAAAATCACTTGTGATCAATACGTATTCATTTACCGTAGAAGGTCACTTCAATAATATTTTACAGCTCATCTACACAATAGAGCAACGCACTAAATATGGCGAAGTGATTAATGTCTCCTATGAAAAAAAGCGAAATTATCGCAAAGGCACCTCATATTTACAAGCTCGAATTATGTTGCAAAACTTTGGATAAAATAATGAGTTCATAAAAGTAACGGAAATACATTCACCTTCTGTTTGTTTTAAACTTTTACGTTTTATTTGAAAGGAATTTTGTTTCCTAAAAAAACTCAACTAATAAAAAAACAGCCTCGTAAAACATTTAAATAATACTTATGAATGTATATAATACACTAGTTTTATTAGGTATCTTACAAGGAATTATTATTGGTTTTTATTGGTTAATAAAAAACAAAGATGTGACCTTTGAGAGCATGCTTTTATCTTTATTCATCATCAATCTATCTTTGTCTTTATATGAATCTTGGATAGTCTCAGAAGGCGTAATTTCAATGACTACGAATTATAAATTTGGAATTCCATTTCATTTATTAACGCTTACTACTTTTTACCTCTACATCAAGCATTATATTCATGCAAAACCCATAAAAAGAATTCATTATTTTATTCTTGTAAGTCCATTTGTTGCATCAATTGGATGGAAAATTTTATATCAATTCTTTATACTCTTAAATATTTCATTTTTTTCTTTTGAGTTACTTAAAGACTATTTAACAATTACACATAACATATTTTTAATCATATCTATAGTATACTTAATTGAACTCATTTTCAACTTAATTCAATATCAAAAAAAATCATCAAATGCCTCAAAAGAAGTGAAGAAAAAAATAACTTGGATCTTTTACTTCTTTTCCATTTTGTTTGGAGTGTTAATATTATGGTGCTTCCTTGCGGTTATTTTTACGAAAATGCATTATCTACGTTATCTAGCATTCATAGTAACTACTTTTATAATTTATTGGCTAAGCTTTACCAAAATGTATGAATTGAGAAAAAACACACGAACAGAAGAAGTAACACAAAAGGTAAATTCTAATAAAAAAACGAATACTTCTAAAATTAAAGTTAAAAAAGAAAAAGCTGAAAAAATTCTTGAAGGCCTAAAAAAACTAGAAGCCCAGAAATATTATTTACGATCTGATTGTACAATAATATCTATTGCCAAAAAACTGAAAACAAATAATACCTATGTAGCAAAAGTCATAAAGCTTCATTACCAAAAAAACTTTAATCAATATTTGAATGATTTACGAATTGAATATGTTATTAACCGTTTATCAAACGACACTAAACTCCGAAAATATTCAATAGCTTCCATTAGCAAAGAAGTAGGTTATAAAACTCCTGACACATTTACCAAACATTTCCGGCAACACACAGGAGTTCTTCCTTCTTCTTATATTAAGCAACTCAATAGATCATAAGGAACCTTTTTTCCTGTTTCAAAAACACAAATCATGCACTTACAGTTTCTAACAAATAATTACACTGCCCTATTTATCGGAAATTAGGGTATTCTCCTTTGATTTTCCATAAATTTTGTTGGTACTTTGAAGTATAATTCTTTAAAAAAGTTAACCGTTTGGAAATGATTTTTTTTCAAAAAAAATATTCCCCACTTTTCAAATTTGCGGTTCAACATCAACAAAAAAAATAGATCAGAAATCTTTAAAATAGATTGCTGCAACTACAGAATACAAGTTAGTTTATAATGTTTTTTATGTAAAAAATTGAAGAATTTTGACATGTCTTTTTAAGTAGAAATAAATACACACAATAGTATTCATTAGAAAAATGAAGCACCAAATTCATGGTTGCTTACAACAAACACGTAATCAAATTAAATATTAACATTAAAAACTTAAAAAATGAAAAAGTTAAAATCAACAATTTTTTTAACAATGCTATTGATGTCAGTCAATATAATGTTTGCACAGTTAACACCTGCACAAGAAACTCAACTACAAGATTTTTTAACAACCAATTCAGAACTTGTCAATGAACCTGTAGAAGAAATCATTTGCGAACCTATTGACGATATTTTTAATCTACAATGTCCGCAATATCAAGCTTTAGTAACAGGTAATGATTACACTGCTGCTATTGCGCAAGCCATTTCTGATGCTGATACAAATGGTGGCGGTGTAATTCTTTTTCCAGGAAATACAACAGTAGAAATAGACTCTGGAATCACTGTATATAGTAATATTACGTTTAGAGCTTCACATTCAATAGCTACAATAAAGTCTAGCAACGCTTTTACTGGAAATCAAATGATTATACTTTCTAACAGAGAAAATACATCTTTTGAAGGCATAAAATTTGATGCCAATAAAAGAACTAGAGGTATCGTTAGCTATGGATCGAATAAGAACATTGATGTTTTAAATTGTGTATTTGAAAATATGGTAAATGTTCATGGTTCTGGTGCAGGAATTTATTTCCAAGACATTCAAAATGTTACTATTAAAAATTGTGTATTTAGAGAAAGTAATTTTGGTATAGACATTCATAGGCGTAATAATGGAATACGCATTGAGAATAACACATTTGAAAATACTTTAACTAAAAATCCTATTCGAATCCAAGGAAATACAGATGCAACAAATCGACAATTTAGCGAGAATGTATGGATTTTAAATAATGATATCAAAATAGGGCGATCTACTTCCATAATTGATGAATTGAATGGAGAAAATCAATTCGTTAGAGGAGACGATGGCGTAGTTACTGGATTAGGAAATGTTAACGGAAAACCAGAAAGAGTAGTTAATGGTGTTACTTATCCTCAAGAGGACCATTATAACGCAGACTATTGGGCTTGGCGTTGGGGCGGAGGAATCGCACCAAGTGCTATTTATATAACTTCAGGAAATGGAGCTGGAAATCATGATTTAAGTGCTTATGTAAATTATCATCAAAATATAGTGATTGATGGAAATATAGCAATAGGTCCTGACTATGGATTTTTTGACGGCGGTACTGCTGATTTGTATAGTTTAAAAGATATTGTTAGACTTAAATTAACAAACAATATAGCAAGAAATGGAGGAGATTTAGGTTTTGCTATTGAGCGATCTAGAAATGCTATCATTTCTAATAATACTGCAGATAGAAATAATTCTTTTGGAATGGCAATAGCAACAACTCGTAATTCAATAATTTCTAATAATATTTTCGAGAATAATGCTTTAAGAAGAAATTTTATTTATAATAGCTCTCCGTATGGTGGATTAGTGCTATCTGGTTATAGTTTTAATAATATTATTGAAGGAAATAATTTTTATAGTTACTCAATTGCCGATGTGTCATTAGCTATTGAAGATGATTACACCGAAAGAGAATCTCCAACGCAATATTATGGAATTATTTTTAGAACAGAAAGCTATATAGATCCAGGTAGTGGCGATACTGATGAAGATGATGAAACAGTTATAGTAAGACCTAGCTCAAATAAGATAGGCGTTAATCATTATTCAGGGAATAGATGGGGACCAATTTATCAAGAGCACCCAGTATCAACACAAATAGTTGAAAATTTTGCTGCTACAGATTTTCCTAAAAATAAAGATTTCCCTGTAGGAACATGGTTTCGAAATTCTAACTTGAATAATACAGCATTGGGTTGGAGTGTTATTAATAGAGTTGAAACTACTATAGCTTCAAATTGGCAAGCAAATAGTAATCCTAATGTTTCTAATCCCTTTTTGATTGAAAATAATGATGGAGGAACTGTTCAAGCTAATGATGTTATTGGTATTATGTTAGATGATGGAAATATTCATTGGTCTACCATTGATATACTTACTATGTCAGGCGATGACTATTTAATCACTTTAGATACCAATCCAGTTTTAAACGTATCTGATGCTATTACTGATCCTTCGGCAAAAGCTTCTTGGGGCATGGGAAGAGTTATTATATTGAGATGGCTAACAGTCACAAAATAATAAACCAATAGTTATATACTCATAAATAATTATTGAATCATAGAGCAATCATAGTACTTATTTTAGTACTGTGATTGCTTTTTTATGTTTAATTATCCTCCTAAAACAGTTCCTAATTTGAACATTGGCAAATACATTGCTATCAAAATAATTCCAACCATTACGCCTACAAATACAATAATAAGCGGCTCCATGATGGTAGACATCATTTTAGACTGTCGCTGTACTTGTTCGTGGTATTGTACATTTAGACGATCAAAAATAAACTCTGTTTGATTGGTTTGTTCT
Source organism: Kordia sp. (assembly GCF_965224175.1). Classification (GTDB taxonomy): domain Bacteria; phylum Bacteroidota; class Bacteroidia; order Flavobacteriales; family Flavobacteriaceae; genus Kordia. Next base: position 3,908,284 of record NZ_OZ245041.1, on the reverse strand, counting down.
GCAACTTTTACTAGCGCAATCATTTTGTCACTAAAAATAGGATGAGAAGCCAAACTTTCACTCAACGTTGCTCCTTTTAAGATAGAAGCTTCTACACTCGTTAATGCATCCTGCAACGGGTAAAAAGCAATCATTTTTTTTACGAGTTGAATACTATTAATTACAGGAACCTTTGATGCAGAAAGTAATGCAATGGCTTGTGTAAATTGTGATAAATACACGGTTTTAATAAAATTTCCAAAAAATGGCAACTTCAAAAGTAAAGAATCTTTAAAACGACGATACCATTCTTGTTTGTTAAATAAAAATCGAGAAGCAAATAAGGAAATCATCCCAAAAATAATCACCAAACCATACGATTTCATAAATTCAGAAACACTGATGATAAAATTTGTAATGCCTGGTAATTCCACTTTATTCTGTTTAAAAATATCCTGAAACATAGGAACTACAAAATGCAACATAAATAAAACTACTAAAAAAGCCGTACTAAAAACGATGATTGGATATGTTAAGGCACTTACCACATCTCTACGTTGTTGATTTTTTCTCGCAAAAAAAGCACCTAATTGCTTTACAACTGCCGCCAATGTTCCTGTTTCTTCTCCAATTTTAATCGAATAATACTCGTATTCTGTAAATGCTTTGTGAGTTCGAATCGCTTCAGACATACTTTGACCTTCAATTAAATCGGCCACAACAATTTCTAAAATGTCTTTTGTTGCTTTCTTATTTTGAGAATTAAGCAGCAATTCCAATCCTTCTTTTAAAGAAACTCCAGCATTTAAAAGTACTCCAAGTTCAGTATAGAAATCTTCTTTCAACTTGTTTGAAAATCCATTCCCGAATAGCACAATTTCTTTCTGTAAAATGGAAGACCATTCCGATTTTTCCTTAGTTGCAATGCCTTTTTGTTGTTGTATGTTACTCAATTTAAAACTCATGGATTCATATACGTATTTGCCGTATTTCGCTTAAAAATAAAAATGGATTTACTTTTAAACTCTTTATCGGTCGTTAACTTAAAAGCATCTACCCTACTTGATCTGGTGGTTTCGCCTTTAAAATAAAATAGTTTATCAGTCACAGCTACGTTGAATGTATCTGTAGCTTTCTGAATATGAGTTGCTTCAAATTTGTAGCTTACCGTATCAATTTCAGAAATAAAGTGTAGTGTTGATTCACTTTCATCATACTGAATGTGGTTTGATCTATTCGTGTCTATATATAACGATTGCTCTAAAAGAGTGATATTGCTTGAATTCTGAAAATTCGTTTGGATGGCGTACATATGTTTTTGCACTAATTGCAATACAGAAAAAGCGATTCCTGCAACAATAACCGTAAGTAATACTACAATCACCATTTCGCTTAACGTAAATGCTTTTATTTTATGTACATCTTTATTCATAGCGTTCTACATAAATTGTTTTTCTACTTTCTTTATGAGAAGCTTCTACACGTATTTTTGTGTGCTCTCTTTCAATAGAAATGTACCAATCATCTAACTCATCTTCATAAGGAATCGAAATTTTACCATGTCTTGATAAGTACATCAATTCAGACATATGATTTTCAACCGCATCTGTATTATTTCTAACTGTGTTATTAAAAAGTGAATTCAGTAAAAACGTTGAAATCATAAACACAAGCACAATCAAAACTGTGGCAACCAAAGTTTCCATCAATGTCGCAGCTTTTATTTTTTTTAATACAACCATTTTACAACTTTATAATTTAAATTTTCAAACGGAAAACCTACATATTCATCCATTAATTCACTACTCGAAATGACTCCATTATACATATGATTTTGATAAACAGAACCTGATTGTTTAGTAATAAATCCGCTTGTATAGAGGCTTCCATAAACACTTCCTAACAATTCTAGTTGTTGTTCACAGTATACCAAACCTTCAATTTTTGTGCTCTCTTTTAATAATACTTGTGGTTCAAATCGAACCGTAGTGTTATCTTGTAAATAACAAACCATTCCTTTGATCGTTGTATCTTCATCAATAAAAATATTCTTCTTTTTTGTCAAATTAGAAGTCAGTTCAACATCATCTTCAGCAAGTAATACCAAGGCTGAAGGATAATTCAATTCACAATTTTTCCCTACAATAATTTGTTGATTGGCAATTGCTTGAAATACACCTTTGGTATTGTCTTCTATCTCTATTTCGGGAGCAATCAAAATAACGTCTTTTAAAACGCTTGAAGCTGCTACTTTTATTTTTGTATTGGATCGAATAACAATGTTTCCAACCAACTTCACACGAAACAAATCCAATTCACTATTAGAGAATATTGTTTTTGTTGGTTCTCTAAAAGAATTTGTATACGTTTTATTTGGCTTTAGATCAATATAGCTTTCATTGTTTACAGGAAGTGATTTTCCTTGTAGAAAAATCAATTGTTCTTTCAATTTTGCTGGGAACTTTGGTAATTCTTCTTTACTTTTTAAGATGCTTCCGTACACAAGTTTATTTCCATAAAAAGAAGTTCCAGAAATTGTTCCTGCTCTAACTCCTTGTTTTGGAAGATAGGCTTTCCCTTCTATCTTTGAATTTCCAACGACAACAAGAGGTCTATTTGTTTCTTTTAAGTACAAAGCCGTACGTTTTTCAACTGACTGCCAACCGCTTACTAAGGCTATTTTTTCAAACCTTTTTGCTTTCATACTCATTTCGGCATACATTTTCCCATACATGCCCCAATATCCAGAATGTAACTTAGAAGTCATGTTTTTTTCTTCGTCAATTACATTAAGAATCGTATCTCTTTCAACAGAAAAATCGACTAAACTCTTAATAAGTGTATTTTCAGTTTGCTGAATTGTCTCTATTAAAATATCTGATTTTTTGGCAAACATGGAATGCGAATGAATCAATATCATAAAAACAGAAAGCAGTACCGCAATGATTGCTGAAATCATAATGGCAAATTGTAATGAACCTGCTTTTACTTTATAAAATTTCATAATTTACTTTGAAACAGAAATCGTTTTTCTTTTTCCTTTGAAAGATATCGTTACTGATTTTTTATTTCCTTTAATAAGTTTGACATCTGTAATTGTTTTCCCAACTCTAAAAAGTTGTTGTGTTCCTGCAACGTCTATAATGTATATATTTTGAGCGCTTCTTTGTTTTGAAATCACTCCTTTATAACGCAGTTGTGGAAAAATTACTGAGTCTTTTTTAACGCTTGCTACCCTTTTTACTCTAGCGCTTTTTTTGCTGTGGTAAGGTTTTCCCAAAAATGGATCACGATGTGTTGTATCAATACTGAATGTATCTTTTGCAATCGTTTTTTTAGGAGTAAAACTTACACTCGAATCTGCTATAATTACAGGTGAATCATCTGTATTCAATTTCGAATAAATCTGATAGCCTATAGTTCCCCAAATTCCTAAGACAACTGTTAATAGAATATATGTCTTTCCTTTTTTTTTCATCATTCTATTGTAAATGAATACGTGGAATACAATGATGCATAATCACTATTGACTGCGCGTACACGCCATTGATAGGAGTTTCCTGCTTCTAATTGTACAGAAACAGAATTGTCGGTAACTGTTGAATCTCTTTCGAGTTGTAGAATATTTTCAAAATCAGGACGTGCAATTTGTACCTGATAATGCGTTGCGTCTTCGACAGGATCCCAAGAAAGTGTTAATGTTGTAATACTAAGATTTGCATTGTCAAGCGGTGCAACAAGATTTACAGTATCGTCAGTAATATCTTGCACTTCTATTATATCAGAACAACTGGTCATTACCAAAAGTACCAATATACTATATACGTATTTTTTCATTTGTTTATTTTTATATGTTTAATTATTCTACTTGTTAAAATTCGCCTGTGATAATATCTGTTGGGTTAGGCAGATTGTTAAGACGTATCCTATAACTACAATTTAAAGAGATCGTTCTTTTGAATTGCCTTTTCTGACTTTCGATGTGTATTTGGCGGACAACCTTCTGAATCACTTACAATATCAGCGATCACCAACTTATGTCTATTATTTTCTTTCCAACAAAAACTAGATGTTTGATATGTAAACACAACTCCATCAGAAAAATCTAACAACTGTTTTTCTCCATTTAGATTTGTAAGTTGTAAACTAAACTTCTTTGAAGGAGATTGTACTAAAAAAACTTCCGTTGCTTTTTTTAATTGATTCAATTGTTTTTCAGAAAATGCTACAGAAATACTCGTTACCATTTGTGCATCTTTCTTGTGTTCTAGATAAGATCGTACTCCTGTATTCTTTGTATTGTTTAACTCATCAGTAATTGCAACACGATCTACAAACTGTAATAACGCATATGTTGGTTTCACTTTTAATGAATCAGAAAAATTAAGTGCTACCTTTTGTGTTCGTTCATTAGCTCTTGCAAAAGCTTTAAATGTTTGTTTTGAAAAAGAAACGGACTGGACACTTAACTTCAATTCTTTTTCGAAAGTTGGTATCGCTATACTTTCATAAGTATGGGCAATCAAAGTTCCATTTAGCAAACCAATTGAACCTAATTCAACAGAAGTTTCAGTAAGTATTTGCGGTTGTTTATTTACCGAAACAGTTTTACAACTTACGCCTAAAAGACAAAGAAAAATAACGATTATATACTTGCTCATATTCACAGTTTATTTCAAAAATAGAGAAACATATCTCTACTCCATAAAATAATGTATAAGCGTAATTTTTAGCTCTATATTGATAGATAAACACACAAATAAGGTCTTTTTAAGTGAAAGTCTTAGGTAAAAATATACCAGAAAATAGCTTATTTAAAAGTCTAAAATCACCGATTCCTTTTATGAAAATAGTTTGAAAAAAACATCTTACTGCAACTACAGAAGCTACAACCAAAATAGACCTAATAAGTACTCCTTTTTTAACACTTTTGCCAACGTTGGTAGATAAGCTTCGATATTTTCATTAACATAAGTTTAACAAGTGTAATCTTATCTTTTTAATGATTTTCTACGCTCGTTGGTCAAGATTCAACGCTTACACAAAATCTTTGTGCGCAACATTCTAACAGACTTACTTTAGAATACAAACCCCATCCCCAACCACACATTTTTTGAAGAATTAATCACAAAAATATCTTGGTATGATACACGTAGAAAATAGATCCAAAAGAAAAAAAGAAATCTTCAATAACAACAATTATATCAGAATTGGAAGTAAGCACAAAGGTGAATATATACTCAAAGAAAGAATTGTATACATCGAAGCTTGTGAAAACTATTCATGGCTACATCTTAGCAATGGTACAAAACGAATCAGCTGTAAATCTATTGGACATCATGAGGAACATCTAATTCATGACGGATTCATTCGCATACACAGGTCATTCCTAGTGAATTTATGTCACTTAAAATTGTACGAACCAAAATATCGTTTGATGCACTTAAAAGGTGAAATCATACTGCCAATGAGCTTTAGAAAAAATAGAATGCTCACCAAACAAATAAAAAATCAAGAACTCTCAATGCCACTGAGAATGGCAGTATAAACAATATGCTCAACACAAAATAAACATTTACACAAAAACAAATTTATGAAACATTTTATTGCATGTATCTGCATGCTAGCAAGCTTTGGCTTTGTGCATGCACAATTCAGTACCACAGAATACAGTACTCCTGCTGTAATTCCACAGGCTCCCGAAGTAGCCTCCTTACTTCGTTACAGTGAAGTTCCCGTTTCGTATTATAATGGGATACCTAATGTAGGTGTACCTATTTATACACTACAAGGACGAGAACTTGCTGCTCCTATTAATTTATCATATCACGCGGGTGGACATCGCGTCACAGAAGAATCAAGCTGGGTTGGACTCGGTTGGAACCTCTCGGCAGGTGGACAAATCAGTCGTACCGTCAAAGGATATCCTGATGATGGTGGAGAATATGGTTTTATCACCAATCCATATACAGTTGATCATATCAAACTGGTGTGTGACTTGGATCCTTCTGTAGCTGATGATCCGCATTCATGCGCCTATTATACAGGACAACAAGCCATCGATTTGCGTTTTGACTACGAACCAGATGATTTTAACTACAGCATGTTTGGTCAGTCAGGACGCTTTATGTTCAATCAAGAAAGAGATGCTGCCAATCCAAAAGGAGAGATTGTTCAATTTCCAAATAAAAATGTTGTTATTCAGCCGATATACACAAATTATAAAATCACAGGTTGGACTATTATTGATACAAACGGTATCAAATATGAGTTCGAGGTTGGAAATATTTTTCATGTCGCCGATACTTTTCAAAGTATTGCAGGTCAGATAGAACTTTCTCCTGAAGATGGAGAAGGCAATACATATATAGAAACATGGGATTTGGTAAGTGTGACTAGTCCTAATGGAGATGTGATTACTTTAGAGTACGATCATCCCATATTAGATGGGTATCCATCTGCATATCCGTTTAATGATATCAATACCACACAAGGATCACAATCATTAGTAGTTCATAACTCTAATGGACCTCTGAGCGATGTTGAAAAAAAACGTATTGATACCTATTCAATTACTAAGCGTCATTACACACTACTTTCAAAAATTACCAGCAGTAAAGGATCCGTACATTTTGTACGTGATACTAACAATCGTTTGGATACACAATCTAGTAAGCAACGACTTGCTGCGATAGAGGTGTACAATACCGACAATATACTTACACAACGTATCAAACTAAATCATGGCTATTTTACCAGTCCTGCGCCTAATTTCAGTGAATTCATTGGAACAGGCACTAATGATGATTCCTTTTTAAGTAAACGTTTATATCTGAAGAAAGTGATCTTTGAAGGACATCACGGAGGATACAATCCTTCAGAGAATTACAGTTACAGCTTTGAATACAATACGGATGTAATGCTTCCTCATAAACGCTCATATGCGCAAGATCATTGGGGATATTACAATGGAAAAAACAACACAAATTTGATTCCTTTTCAGAGTGTTGGAAATACACAAAGTGCCAATAGAGAGGTCGATCCAGATTATAGTGTAGCGTGTATGCTAAACAAAATTACGTATCCAGAAGGCGGAGTGACTAAATTATATTACGAGAATAACCGTGGAGATGTACGTCATATTGATTTGCCTCCATACAGTGGAAAAAAGATAAAAGTAGCTGCACAAGCTTCCAATCAGCACAGCATTACTCAAAATAGTAATGGAAGTACTACCTATGTATTTTGGTCCAATGATTTTATAGTAACCAGTGATGCCAAATCTGCTTCAAGCAATGCCAATAAAACACAGATGGAATACTTTGGTTTTTCCAATCGTTGTGAAAATGTAGATGCGCTTTACACAGGAGCTGATCAGGTGTGTGAAAATATGTTCTTTAAACTCTACAAAGTAAACGGCAACTCAGAAACACTTGTAGCAAGCTATTCCATTTGGGAATCAGGCTCTGTGTTGGTAGACAAAGACGAGAGTTATAAGGTGAAAATTGAAATCACTACCAATGGTAATGATTACAATCTTACAGATCATTACAGCGATGTTGAATTCAAATGGTTTGAAAAAAATCCAAATCCAAATGCAGAAGTGTTTGATTATTTTGGAGGATTACGCGTCAAAGCAATCAAAACCTACGATTTAACACAGCTAACAAGTTATAAGAGTTTTGATTACAGTGATGGATACATTTTGAGTCAACCGTTCTATTTTTCAATTGGCATGGGAGATGTTCGCAAGTATGTTTCTCAGAGTTGGGTACCATTACTTACCACACAATCAGGTTATGCAGGATATACCACTGTGGTTGAAAACATTCATGAACTAGCCACAGATGCAGGACATGGAAGCGCCAACGCTGGAAATTCTCAAGTCAGACAAATCAAACGCACCTACACACCAGCTTCTACCAGTGTCGCTTTTCCTGGTGCTCCATACACACAAGATTGGGTAGGCGGACAACCTGTACTGGAAGAAATCACTGGAAAAAGCAGTTCAACCACTGGATATATCACCTTTGCAGATCCAAATGTAGACAATATCAAAGGCTTTGTGCTTAGTAGAGAATATCATTTATTTCCATTTGATCTAGCAGGTGAACAGGCAGTGATTGCTTGTATGAATGCAGGTGCTTGTGATATCTCTAGAAACATCTACAACATATGGCCAGGACAAAAACTTCCCAATAGACAAACCACTATCACCAAAGAAGGTTATTTGGAACTTACTCAAGTCACAGAGACGTTCTATGAGAGTGTACCGAATCATTACAATCCCACTAGAACACTGTTTACCGATAGTAAAGCAGATACCTATGAGACTGTTATTCGCTATCCATATGAAGAAAACAATACAACACTCTTAGCTGCAAATAGGCTTACTGTTCCATTAAACACAAAACAATATAAAGGCACAACCTTGATGCAAACAGCCATTACGAATTATGGAAATTTTACAGGTAGTCATCCTGTGAACAATCCTACGAACCATTTATTAGCTTCTATGTCAGGTGCAATAGCCAATAATACACTAGAAGAACGTATTACTTATCATGGATATACAAAATACGGACAACCTAGGGAAGTTTCTAAAACAGGCGGCACACATATTACCTATGTATGGGGTTATAATTACAATTATCCTGTAGCAAAAATTGAAAATGCAACCTATGCAGAAGTAGCTGCTTTAGTAGATGAAGCAACCATTCAGAATCTTACAGGTGCTGCGCTTGAAAATGCTTTAGCGCCACTTAGAAATGGACTTCCAAATGCAATGGTGAGTACCTATAGTTTTGATCCGCTTATCGGGATGACACAAAGTACTGATCCAAGAGGAAGAAGTAGTTATTACAAATACGATACCATGGGACGTATGCAATATACTTTAGACCACGATGGAAACGTACTGAGTCAAAACACATATCACTACAAAAACAACTAAGATGAAAAGAGAAATGAAAAAATATATAGTACTACTAGTATGTGTTTGTGGTTTTATAACAAGCATGCACGCACAATTTCAGTATGACTGTGATGTCATACAATATTACGATTGGGACGGTGATGGTTATGGAGATCCAGCCTATCCGTTTGACCCGCAAAATCCAAACCTATACATATACACACCACCTTCACATGCTATATTGGTAGAAAACAATAGAGTTTGTAATGATTTTGATTGTGATGATACCGATCCACAGATCAATCCAGATATGTATTGGGCAACAGTTGCCGATATTGATAATGATGGACATTATACGATTACCTCCATCATTCAAGGGTGTGAAAACATTCCTTTGGATGCTGTATTAATTGATCTAAACAATACTTCTAATTTACTGGTAGACTGTGACGATTCTGATCCAAATCTACAATCTTTTAAAGCTTATTATAATGATACTGATAGCGATGGTTTTGGAGATTTAAATGATGTGATCTATTCTTGCTCAGGAGCTATTCCAACTGGATATGTAGAAAATGGAGGCGATTGGTGTCCTGATACCTATGGAACCTATAATGGATGTTCTGATACAACAAATCAAGTAGGAATCAACCAGAATAGAAACTATGTACATTCGGTAGCGTTTCAAACCCCTACACAATTACAAGATGTTTCTAGTGTTCAATCCAAAGATAAAATTGAACAAATCACATATTTTGATGGAATGGGACGTGGACAAATGCAAATCGCCATTGGTCAATCACCAAAGGACAACAGAGATATTAAAACGCTCATTACCTATGATGAATATGGTCGAACTGCAAACTCTTTCTTGCCTTATGTTGATGCCCAACGTGGTGGAGACTTTGCGCCACCAGCTTTGGGAGACATCTCTAACAATGGATTAGCCATGGGAGAAATTAGAAAACAACAGCAGTTTTATCATAACAAATACGCAGACGATATTTCTAGTGAAACCAATGCCAATGGTTTGTTGACAATACTTGCTGGTGTGAGTAATCTTCCACAGGATTTACAAACTATGCTGGATCAAATTACGCTTGAAGGTGCCATACAACCTACGTATAGTTCGCAAGTATTTGACGAGATCGATAGAGTCACAGAACAAGCAGCGCCAGGGGAAGCTTGGTCAATCGCTAAAGGACATACGATCAAAATGACGTATCAGCTTAATGATTCATTAGTGGATGCTGTAAAACGTTTTGATGTATCCAATCCTTCTTCTTTGGTGTATGCGGGAAGCTATTATCCAACAGGAACATTGTATAAAACTATTACCAAAGATGAGAATTGGAAAGAGGATCAAACACATGTAAAAGATCATACGACTGAAGAATTTAAAAACAAATCAGGACAAGTACTTTTAAAACGCACCTATGATTTAGGCGTGTCACATGATACCTATTATGTATATGATGATTTTGGGAATTTAAAATTTGTATTGCCTCCAATGGCGATGAGTCAACCTAGTATTGATAGTAATGTGCTTGATAAATTTTGTTATCAATATAGATATGATTATCGAAATAGACTCATAGAGAAAAAGATTCCTGCCAAAGGTTGGGAATATATCATTTATGATACATTAGATCGCCCTGTACTGACGCAAGATGTAAACTTAAGAACTAATGGTCTTTGGCTTTTTACCAAATATGATGGACTAGGAAGAGTCGTGTATACAGGAAAGTATGCAAGTACAGCTACTAGAACGAATTTACAAAACACGGTTTCTGCAAGTACTACCATCTATGAGACAAAAACAGCAACGGCTACTTCCATTGGAGATGCAACTGCTTTTTACAGCAACAATGCTTTTCCAACAACAGGTTTAGAGTTACTTTCTGTGAATTACTACGATAATTACCTGTGGGATGTAGGAACTTCGTATGAAGCAAATTATAATTTTTATGGAAATAATGGAATTACCACCACTGGCATTGTACATCAAAAAACAGCAGGATTGCCTGCTTCATGGACAAACGCAGGGTTTAACACCCAAGGAGCTATTCAAGGAGATGGATACATTCAATACACCATTGCCCAAACTGATAAACGTATCATGGTAGGGCTTTCTAAAGAGGCAGATGCAGAAGATATTCATTACACTTCTATTGGTTATGCTATCTACACAGGATACGGAAGTGATAAGCGTGTTTTTGTCTATAAAGATGGAACCGTTCAATCTTCACCTGTCACCTATTGTGAAATTGGAGATACCTTTAGAGTAGAACGCTCTGGTAATCAAATCTTATTTAAAAAGAACGGACAAGCTTTCCATTCTTTAATTGCAAATGATACTGAAACACTTGTAGGGGACGCTTCTTTTTGTGATCCAGAAGTTGCTATTGAAAATGTATACATTGGCTATTCTGTGATGGGACAGGATTTTACTCAAAATGTAAAAGGAATGCCTACAGGAAGTAAAGTACGTATCTTAGACACCAATGATTGGATTACAACGGCTTCATACTATGATGAAAAAGGAAGAGCAATTCATACCACTTCAAACAATAATTACTTGCAGACAAGTGATGCAGTAAGTAACTTGTTAGATTTTACAGGGAAAGTATTACAATCAAACACAACACATAAACAAGCAAGCAATGATCCTGTAGTCACCAATGATGCGTATGTATATGATACCAACAATCGACTCTTGTATCAAACCAAACAAATCAATAATGGAAACAGAGAGCTTATTGCCAGAAACCATTATGACGAGCTTGGACAACTAACGCAAAAACAAGTAGGTGGTCGTCTTGAAAAAGTGAGTAACTATGAGAATCTAAACAATATCAGTCAGTCTAAAGAACTTCTGACCAAAACATCGGCTACTGCATGGGATGGCGGACTCACCACAACGACAACCATCACAGCAGATGGATACTTAAGTTATGTACTGCCACAGGCAAACAAAACCATGATGATTGGACTCTCAGATGTCGTAGGGAATGACAGTTATGGAAGTATCAAATATGCTATCTATACTACCTCAAATGGAGATGTACATATTCGCGATAATTACAGTGTGATTTGGGATGTGTCTAGTTATAATGCTGGTGATGAATTTAAAATAGAACGTAGAGCCGATCAAATACATTACTTGCAAAACAATGTAACGATTCATATCTCTGATTCGGTAGATAGTGGCGCGCCATTATTAGGAGACGTTGCGATGTATCATATAAATAGTTCGGTTAAGAACTTAGTACTTGTGGATCTGGAAAAAGAACTGCAAGAGGTAGACTACACTTACAATGTAAGAGGATGGCTTAAAGGCATTAATGATGTCAACAATCAAGGAAATGACCTGTTTAGTTTTGCACTGAATTACAATGATATTGCTGATCCTACCAAACAATTATTCAATGGAAACATCAGTAGTACACTTTGGAGAAGCAAAGGACAAGACAGCTCTCTAAAGAACTATATATATGATTACGATGCGCTCAATAGAATTACAAGTGCGGTAGACAATACAGGAAAGTACAACTTAGATGAAGTCGAATACGATCAAAACGGAAACATCAGACGTTTGCAACGTAGCGGACACAGAAACGAGGCAGCAACTATTTTTGGTGTGATGGATCAACTCGTATATGCTTACAATGGAAATCAGTTGCAAAAAGTAACCGATCATGTAGGGATTGAATACGGATTTAAAGACGGAACCAACACTGGTGATGATTACAGTTATGATGCCAATGGAAACATGATTGAAGATAAAAACAAGGGCATTACTAGCATCACTTACAATCATTTAAACCTACCAACGCAAATTTCGTTTGATAATGGGAGTAGTATTTCTTACATTTACGACGCTAGTGGAGTAAAACAGCAGAAAATTGTAAATGACCAAAGCACAGAAAATGTCCAAGAGACACATTATGCTGGAAATTATATTTACAAAAAAGCAAGCAATCAAGCTGCATTAGCACTTACGTTCTTTAACAGTGAAGAAGGTTATATAGAACCTCAATTTGATCCAAACAAACCTACAAAGATCACAGGTTTTGGATATACGTATCAATACAAAGATCATCTAGGAAACATTAGACTCTCTTATGAAGATATTGATGGAAACGGAACTATCAAAGTAGAAACAGAAATCAAGGAAGAGAATCATTATTATCCTTTTGGACTCAAACATAAAGGATATAATAGCCAAATTACAGGGAGAGACCATCAGTATGGGTACGGTTATGAAGGAGAAAAAGAAGAACAAAATGAACTTGATCTTAATTGGATTGATTATGGAGCTAGAAATTATGATGCTTCATTAGGAAGGTGGTTTTCTGTGGATAACATGGCTGAAAAGTTTTATGACTGGACTCCTTATAAGTATGGATTAGATAATCCAATTAGCTATACAGATCCTGACGGGAATTGTGAGACTTGTCCTGATTGGTTATTTAAATTAGGTGTCAGAGTTGGGTTAATTAATTTTAATCATCCTCGAAATAATCCACAAAGCGGAAGAGCGCAAGACCCTGAAGGTTATGCTAGAGAGAATAGATATAGCCCAACAAGTAGTGGGCCAACTAAAAATGTAACAGGAAATTATTTTGGTGATGCTTTATATAAATTAGGAGGAGGAGAAACATTTAGTGCAGCTTTGGATGGAAATCCAAAGGCTCAATTTAAAGTAATATCTGGCACATTGTTGAGTATGATGCCTGGAGGTAGAGGAAATCCAATAGATGATATTGTAGAAAAAACAGTCAAAAACAAAGCTGATGATTTGCCTGAACGCTCTGTCTTTAGGGCTTTATCTAAGGAAGATAAAGATTTTTTAACTAATGGATTATCAGCTAGATCACCAAATGCAGGTAACGATGCGGCAAGTCATGTAGGAGGGCAAATAGACTCTCAATGGATTTCTACAACAGAAAGTAGTTTTACTGCTTTGAATACATTTAATAGTGGAAATGGAGTTGTTAAAATAGATTTAAACAAAGTACCTTCTGAGGTTTTGAATATTTCTAAAGGGATTCCTGGAGTAAAAAATTATTATATCAATAAAATGGCTAAAGATGCTCAAGAAGTATTAATTAAAAATTATATACCTCCTAGCGCTATTAGTCCGTTTGATCTTAAATGAAATAAAAATGAATGAACAAGAGCTAATCAAAATACTTAATAAATGTTGGGATGAAAAAGGTTTTTTATTCCAAATTAGAAACAATAGGAATGTTGATTTTGATCTAGGAAATAATTTGGTTGATGATTTAAAAAAATTCACTCTAGAGACTAATTCTAATTTAATAAATTATAAATTAGTAAGATTAATATGGTTTATACCTATTTTTTTAACATGGCAAAAAGACCGTTTAATTTCAACAGATGAAATCACCCTGAAAAAAACAGAAGTTTTAATAAATAAAATTAATAATGAAGTTATTAAAATACTTGGTTGTCCGTAAGGGAACATTCCCCTACTAGCACTAGTCTGTAACTAGTGCCAAATATGAGTAAGCATTAAAAAAACTCACAGAATCGTAAAAGCAATCATATTAAGTTATGATTGCTTTTTTCGTAATTAGAGAGTGACGTTCACATTTCTTACATTTACAAAACTAGTGGCGTAAAACAGCAGAAAATTGTAAATGACCAACTTAACATTTTAGACGAATTGCAAAAAAAGTAGAAAATAATGATAGAAGAATCTCATGTAGACTATATTTCTGATTTGGCTAGAATACTAATAGAAAAACTAGAAGAATTAAAAACCGAGTCAAAAAAAGATAATCATATCAAAGGACAGATATTTGCTTATTATGATGCTTTAGATTTGATCAAAAGTCAGGCTATGTTATTTGAAATAGCTATCCCTGAATTGGATGATATAACACTAGAAGAATACCTAAGCTAACATCTGATTATTAACTTGTGAAAATAAAAAATCCCAACACAACTGTTGGGATTTTCTATTTTCCGTACTCGAGGTGGGAATCGAACCCACACTCCCGAAAGAACTGGATTTTGAATCCAGCGCGTCTACCAATTCCGCCACTCGAGCTAGTATTCCTTTCAAAAGGAGTGCAAATTTAGAAAATAATTTTAATTCTCCCTTAAAAAAAGAAATAAAAGCTTTTAGAGTTGCATAAAATTTCTAAATTTGCACCTCATTTAACACAACACAACAATTAACTAACTACTAAACAGAATATTAAATGGCCTATACTGTCCCAGTACCAAAGATTTTTGCCTGTACGCAAAGCGATGAACTTGCAAGGAAAATTGCAAAAGAATATGGAGCAGAATTAGGGAAAGTAACGTTCTCAACCTATAGTGATGGCGAATTCCAACCTTCATTTGAAGAGTCGGTTCGTGGCGCAAGAGTATTTATCATAGGATCTACGTTTCCAAACTCAGATCATCTAATGCAAATGCTTTTAATGCTAGACGCTGCCAAAAGAGCTTCTGCTCGTCATATTACAGCTGTGCTTCCTTACTTCGGTTGGGCAAGACAAGATCGTAAAGACAAGCCAAGAGTTCCAATAGGCGCAAAATTGATTGCCAAAATGCTAGAAGTAGCTGGCGCAACGCGTATCATTACTATGGATTTACATGCAGATCAAATTCAAGGTTTCTTTGAAAAACCAGTAGATCATTTATTTGCCTCTACCGTGTTTTTACCTTACTTAAGAAAACTGAATTTAGATAAGCTAACAGTAGCTTCCCCAGATATGGGAGGATCTAAAAGAGCATATGCGTATTCTAAATTTTTAGAAAGCGACGTTGTTATCTGTTACAAACAACGCAAAAAAGCTAATGTAATTTCTCACATGGAATTAATTGGTGATGTAACAGGAAAAAATGTAGTCTTAGTAGATGATATGGTAGATACTGCCGGAACATTAACCAAAGCTGCAGAAGTAATGATAGAAAGAGGAGCATTATCAGTACGTGCCATATGTACACATCCTATTTTATCAGGAAAAGCGTATGAACGAATAGAAAATTCAAAGTTAGAAGAGTTAATCGTAACAGATTCTATTCCTTTACGCAAAGAATCGAGCAAAATAAAAGTAGTAAGTTGTGCCAACCTATTTGCAGATGTAATGCAAAGAGTTCAAAACAACACCTCTATCAGCTCAAAGTTTTTAATGTAATTAATTATTAATATAAACAAAAACAATGAAATCAATTACAATCAACGGATCTCAAAGAGAAAGCGTAGGTAAAGTAGCAACAAAAGCCTTACGTAATGCTGGAAAGGTTCCTTGCGTATTATACGGAGGAGACAATCCATTACACTTTTCAGCAGAAGAATTATCATTTTCTAAATTAGTGTATACTCCAAATGCGCACACAGTTGTGATTGCATTAGAAGACGGTTCTACACACAATGCTATTTTACAGGACATTCAATTTCACCCTGTAAGTGATAAGATTTTACATATTGACTTCTATCGTTTATTCGATGATAAAGAAGTTACTATGGATATTCCAGTTTCTGTTAAAGGAAGTGCTCCAGGTGTTATGGCTGGTGGAGTTTTACGTTTAAACAAGCGTAAACTTAGAGTAAAAGCATTACCTGCAAACTTACCTGATTTTATCGAAGCTGATATTTCTGAGTTAGAAATTGGAAACAAATTGTACGTTACCGCTTTACAAAATGACAGCTACAAGTTATTACATGCTGACAATACTGTAGTTTGCCAAGTAAGAATCTCACGTGCTGCAATGAAAGCTGCTCAAGAAGCTGCAAAAGCCGCAAAAGAAGCATAAAACAAATTGATCAAACGATCATTTATGAAAAGCATCTCAATATGAGATGCTTTTTTATTTTAGTAAAATTCAATTTTTAACATGCAGACTTGGTCTAAGCAATAATACGCGTTACTTTTACACAAATTTTTACAGCATGCTTCAATTTTTTAGAAAATTATTAAATGCATCTCATACAAAATCATCATTCAACATAGAAGAAACAGATCCTATGAAAAAATTTCTCATTGTAGGTTTAGGAAATATTGGAAGTGAATACAAAAACACGCGACACAATATTGGGTTTAAAATACTTGATTTTTTTGCACAAAAAGAAGACGTTACGTTTGAAACTGGAAAATTAGGCGACCTTACCACATACAAATTTAAAGGAAGAACATTTATCTTTTTAAAACCAAGTACGTATATGAACCTCAGCGGAAAAGCAGTTCGTTATTGGATGACCAAAGAAAAAATTCCAGTTGAAAATGTTTTAATTATTACTGATGATCTAAATCTCGAATTCGGAACAATTCGCCTAAAAACCAAAGGAAGTGATGGTGGACACAACGGATTAAAAAGTATTCAGGAGCAATTAAACACTTCAAAATACCCACGATTCCGTTTTGGAATTAGTGCCGATTTTGGCAAAGGAAGACAAGTGAATTATGTACTAGGAGAATGGAATGCTGAAGAAGAAACTAAACTTCCAGAACGACTCGAAAAAAGCATGGAACTTATCAAATCTTTCGGAACTGCTGGTGTTTCAAATACTATGAATAATTTTAATGGAAAATAAAAAAAGCGGATGTATTGTCCGCTCTTTCTAGTATTTAGTTTAGTTAGGTATTGATTGTGAAAATTATTTAACAATCAATTTTTTGATACTCACGCGTTCTCCATCATTTACACGTACCATATACAATCCAGCTTGTACTGAGCTTATATTTAATTCTTCTGAGAAATTTGCAGTATTACCATACTTTCTTGCAAAAACAGAACGTCCACGCACATCAAACACATCAATTGTTACATCATTTCTAGATGTTGAAGTAAATTGTACAGTAAATCTTCCGTTTGTAGGGTTTGGCCAAATTGTAAATCCTTCCAATTCATTTTCACTAGTAGATAAGGTATTCTGTACATTAATACGATAATCTTCTACTTCTGCATCTGCACCATTCTCACATGAAGTCGGGAACACAATATTATTTCTCGCTGTATACTTTGTAGAAACACGCATGGTAGTCGCTCCCGTAGCTGCTCCAGCGGGTACTGTAATCATCATTCCTGAGTTTGCTGTTGCTCCATTAGCTACATTATCAGCTTCTCCTAAATCATATTCTTCACCTGGATCATCAAAACTACAATTCTGATTCCAATCAATCCATACTTTTGTTTGCGTTCTGTAATCTCCATCAGTGTTAGCATTTACAGTAATCAAATAAGAGGATTCTTTAGTTACGTCTGTAGCATCTGTAGCTGTATAATCACTATATCCCGAAGGCTTTGCGGAGCTTCTATTAATATCGGCAAACACTACTAATGTTGTACTTGTATCAAAACTCGTATTTGCCACAGAAGCACACACAGAACAACTTTGTGTTGTAAATGAATATACACTAGAATATACTGTTGAAACACAATTGTTAGAAATCCCTACTCTCCAATAATATGTAGTTGATTGTGCCAATGATGTAGCTGTGTAACTATTTGTTGATACCGTATTTGTTTCTACAATATTTGTAAATGCTGCATCTGTTGCAATTTCTACTACATAATCACTTACAGAAGCACTTGCTGACCAACTAAAATTTGAATTTGTTGGTGTATTTGTCGATCCATCAGAAGGAGACACAAGCGTAACAGGTGATAAACTTCCTGCTTGCACATTATAAATTACATCAGATGATTTTGTATTCCCTCCAGAAGTTCCTTGTGCCGAAAATGTATAATCTCCTACTGTTACACTTCCCGATCCAGAAACAGTTAATGTTACCATAGTTCCATCTGCTGATGCAGAAGTTGGATTAAATGTCGCCATTGCGCCTGCTGGAAGGTTTGCTGCAGAAAAATTAGTAGTTCCACTAAAACCATTAAAAGTGTTGTATGTAAAAGTATATACAGCGTCTCCTGGCTGACATACAGTTTCTTCGTTATCAGTAAATGTCAATGCAAAATCAGTCTCTACAAGCGTAAAATTACTTGAATTCATTGCAAAGAAAATATTTCCTGCGCCTTCTACTATAATTCTTGCTTGAGAAGTTGGTGTTGTTACAGGAACAGTAATATCATGCGATCCATCATTTGGTACATTTGATGCCAATGTTATTGGAAAAGTTGCTCCTCCATCTGTAGACATTAATATATTTACATTAGCTGTATTTACGGGTGCAGTATCTGTATTAGCTACATTCCATGTTACTGTTTGACTTGTTCCCATATCCCAACTTACATTAGAAGTTTGAGAAGTTACTGTAAAAGGTCCTGCAGATGTGGTTACTTGTATTGAAGTAAGATCAAAACTAGATTGCCCACCTAACCCAGTAGCTGTTGGCTCTCTATCACGAACAGTCAATGCCCAACTCATCGTTCTATTTACTGTTGCTACGGTTTCCCAAGCAGTATTGATTGTCGGATTAGTTTGGGTTAAATTTCCAGAAGCGACTCTACTTAATTGAGGAATATATCTATTCGGAGAACTTGACGGTTCTTGCGATCGATTCATAGAGCCACTGGTTAGTGTTGGTCCAAATGTGATATTAGTAACTTGTCCGCTATCAGTTTGTTCCCAACAATAGGTAAGTGCGTCTCCTCCATCAGGATCTGTTGCGCTTCCTCTTAACACATAAGCTGTTCCTTGTGGAATCACATGATCACTTCCTGCATTAGCGCTTGGCGGATTATTCGATAACATTGGCGAGTTATTCGCATTCCAGCAAGTTCTGTTTACAAGATTATCTGTTACTTGCTTAATACTGTGATAATGAAAATACGGATCACTATTTTGTTGTACGTTATTTGCTCCTGTAATACCTGCATATCCCATAATGGTAGAACCACTTCCAGGCTCAGCATTTACTCCAGTTCCTTCTGTTCTAAACGCCCAAGTATGATTAGCTCCCATTTGGTGACCAATCTCATGTGCTACATAATCTACATCAAATGTATCTCCTTCTGGAATTCCATCAGCTGGCGAAGTATATCCGCTTCCTTTACCTTGTGGAAAATCTGTTTCACAAACACAGCCTATACAACCTGCATTTCCACCACCACCGGCAGCACCAAATAAATGTCCTATATCGTAATTTGCTTCTCCAATATTGTCTCTTAATGTTTCTTGTAATTGTACATTCCAATTCGTAGCAAACCAAGGCGCGCCTCCATAAGTTGGATGATCATCTAATCCGCTAGTACTTGGAGAATATGGATCTGTGTTTGCGTTTGTGTAGATTACAGTATTATTATTCGCTATCACTTCAAAAGTAACAGCCATATCTACTTCAAAAATTGCATTTACACGCAACATTGTAACATTAATTGCTGCCATTGCATCTGCAACTGCTCCTCCATGATACGCTGTATATTCTCCTGTTACAGAAATAGCAATACGAAACTTTCGCAAAACTTGATCATCTGCATCTTTTGCATGGACATCTCCATTGCCAGCAATTCTACCCTGAACCTCATCAATAGTTGAACAATTAAATTCTCCTATTGTATTTGTTCGTGCATCTCTAGTGTAAACTACATAGTTTTCTACACCAGTATCTTCTGGCTGCATAAATACAGTTGGCTGATTTACATAAGAAATCATTGTGTGCACTCCTTTATGAGAAACACTCATTCGCAATTGCGCTCCGTAGTTTTCTTGACTATATCCAATATACGATTTGATATTTGGAAAGTTTGCTGCCAATTCAGGCGCAAAAACAGAAGCTTCGTACAATTTGAAAGATTCTAATTTTCCTTCAGCACCTGGTACTTGTACAATTGTGCTTGAATTAAAAGTTCTCCCTCTTTGAGGAGCATCAATAAGTTGTTGTTTGAAATTTTCAAAGTCTAGTTCAAAAAAATGAACTTTTTGTTCTGATAGGTTAAATTTTCGTACAGTTTCAGAGTCTGTAACGGTTCCTCGCTTCTTCCAGTCGTTGTTTTGGGCAAATCCAACAGTTGAAAGCAAAAAAATACACGCAAGAAAACCGAAGCGTAAAATAGGCTTCATAGGTTCTTAAGATTAAGGGATTACTTTTTTTAGGTTACCAAAAATCCCTCTTTTTTTAAAATTAACATAAATTTCACACGATTTTTCGACCAATTAAGCTAATGGAGCGATGAAACATTTATTTTTATCTGTGAATATCTTTCTTTAAAACAACAAGATTATTTATTTTTTGTAAAAGAATTAAATAGCTTTGTAAAAAAAGGCAACATAGTGAATACCATAGATTTTTTTGATGCATATAAAGCCGAAAATCCTTCCGCAATAACCATTGGTACTTTTGATGGTGTTCATATGGGACATAAAAAAATTATTGAAAATCTGATTGTAAAATCAGAAGGACTTTCCACAATGTTACTTACTTTTTTTCCGCATCCACGAATGGTATTACAACAAGATGCAAATATAAAACTCATCAATACCATTGAAGAACGCATTCAACTCTTAGAAGCCACAGGATTAGACACGCTGATTATTTATCCTTTTAATAAAGAATTTTCAAGATTAAAAGCACGCGATTTTGTTCGTGACTTTTTAATTGATCACTTAAACTTAAAAAAAATTATCATTGGTTACGACCATCGATTTGGAAGAAACCGAACTGCCAATATCGATGATTTACGTGAATTTGGAGAAGCTTTAGATTTTAAAGTAGAAGAAATTCAAGCCAAAGAAATAGACGATATTACAATCAGTTCTACCAAAATTAGGAAAGCTTTAAACGAAGGCAATATTACAACAGCAAATACATATCTTGGATATGAATTTATGCTCACTGGAACCGTAGTTTCAGGAAAAGGATTGGGGAAAACTATCGATTTTCCAACAGCAAATATTCACATAAAAGAGACCTATAAACTTATTCCAAAACAAGGAGTTTACTGTGTAAAAAGCACTATAGATAACAAACCTGTTTTTGGAATGATGAATATTGGCACAAATCCTACAGTAGCAGGAACAGATCAAACTATCGAAGTTCACTTTTTTAATTTTGATCGTGATATTTACAATGAAAAAATTCAAATTCAATTCATCCAACGCTTACGAGATGAACAAAAATTTGATTCGGTAGACAAACTAAAAGAACAGCTAAAAAAGGATCAACAAAAATCCTTAGCATTAATTGAAAAATATCATGCTAAATAAATTCCTTTACAAACAAGTAGACAACACTTCGCTCGTACTATTCCGAGTATTTTTTGGCTTGCTAATTTGTTTGGAAGGATTTGGTGCCGTTTTTACAGGTTGGGTAAAACGTGCGTTAGTTACCCCAGAGTTTACTTTTACATTTATAGGTTTTGAAGGCATTTTAACACCTATGCAGCAAGCACTAAGAAAGCCGCTACTCGATTTTAATTTATTCGGATTAGAGTATTTTAATTTAGCTGATTTTAGTTACGGTTTTTACTTTTACTTTATTGTAATGGGAACTTGTGGACTCTTGGTAATGGTTGGTTACAAATATCGTTGGAGTATTGGACTCTTTACTATTTTGTGGACAGGCGCATATTTAACTCAAAAAACATCTTATAACAACCATTATTACCTTTTAGTATTACTATCAGTATTCATGTGGATTGTTCCTGCGCATCATTCTCTTTCAGTAGATGCTAAATTAAATCCAAAACTGAAAAAAAATCACATGCCCAATTGGGTATTAGTAATTTTCATCTTACAGTTATTCATTGTATACACGTATGCTTCTATAGCTAAAATGTATCCTGACTGGATTTCGGGAGAAGTCACAAAAAATTTAATAAATAGCAAGCGAAACTTACCCGTTATTGGCGAACTTTTGCAACAAAATTGGATTTACTACTTGCTAACTTACGTCGGCATTGGCTTTGATTTATTAGTGATTCCATTATTGCTTTGGAAACGTACACGCATATTTATTTTTATTTGCTCCATTATTTTTCACCTATTCAATTCATTTGTGCTGCATATTGGAATTTTTCCGTACATGTCTTTAGCACTATGTCTTTTCTTTTTTGAACCAAAAACCATTCGAAATATCTTTTTAAGGAATAAAGATGTATATACAGGTAATGAAGTCATCCTTTCACCGTACAGAAAAATTATAATTCCCATATTTGCACTCTATTTTATGTCACAAATTCTATTGCCTTTACGTCATTGGACTTTTAAAGGAGATGTACTATGGACTGAAGAAGGACATCGCTTAAGTTGGCGAATGATGCTACGTTCTAAATCAGGGAATATAAAATTGAAAGTAATTGACAAAGAAACTTGTAAAATTACATATGTATATCCCGCAACATACACAACTCCAAAACAAGCAAAAAGAGTTGCAATAAAACCAGACATGTTATGGCAGTTTGTTCAGTTTTTAAAGAAAGATTTTGCAAAAAAAGGAATGGACGTTGAAATATATGCACAAGGTACCGTAAAAGTAAACAATCATCTGTATCAAAAACTCTTTGATCCTGAAGTAGATTTAGCTGCCGAAGAATGGTCTCATTTCTCACATCACGATTGGTTATTACCTTTTAAAAGTAAATACGACAAAAAGTAACATGGCAGATGATATTGAAAATATTATATTCTCTAGGTTTGTAAACCAACCCATACCCTTTGAGTTCATTACTATTGAAACTTTACGCGATCGTTGTAAAAAAAACGGATACGATTTATCAAAACCACATCGTATAGAATTTCATGCGCTCATTATTATCTCCAAAGGAGAAAGCACACATACTATCGACTTTAAAGAACAAAAAATTTTTCCCGGTGTAATACTTCCTCTTACCAAAGATCAAGTACACGCATTTAATAAAGAACGGACTACTGATGGATTTGTCATTTCGTTTGAGGAAAGCTTCATTAGCCAAAATATCAGTGAAAAAAATTTATTTCATTTCCTACATATTTACAATACACCTAGTGTCTATATTGGTGAAGAAAATTTACACTCTTTACAATCATTTTTAACATTATTAAAACATTTACATCAAGAAGAAAATTTGAACATGAAACCCGAAATGATTAATTCGGTATTCATGGCACTTTTATTCAAAATAAAACAACTTTCTGTATATCAGCACAAAACATTTGAAAGTAAACGTTTTAAAGATTTTTTGTCTTATAAATTACTCATCACTCAATACTATGCAGAAAGTCACAATGCAAAAAGTTATGCTAAAAAATTAGACGTTTCTTATAAATACCTCAACGATATTTGCAAAGAAATAGGAGGAAAAACCGCCAAAGCTTTTCTTGATAGTTGGTTATTATTAGAAATTAAACGGAATCTTTCTGAGCAAAAATACACATCGCAAGAAATTGCTTTTAAAATGGGTTTCAACGAACCTTCAAACTTCATTCGATTTTTTAAAAAACATACGAGCTTCACTCCAAATCAATTCTTAAAACAACTTACCAAAATATAGCTCGGTTACAGATTGACTATTTTAAGAAATACATAGATAATTCATTTCGTGAAATGTAGAAATACATTTGTACCAACAAAAAAATGAATCTATGAAATTACAAGAACAGCTAAAAATAGTTAGAGATGCAACCATGGAACGCATGCCAAAATCTGTTATTGATACGTTTACAAAAAGTATAGAGAACATTCGCAACAATCAATTACAACAAAATGCTTTACAAGTTGGCGATACAATTCCAAATATTTCATTAATTGACAATTATGGAAATGATGTAAGTATAAAAGAAATTCAGGAGTCAGAATTTCTAATTCTTAACTTTTATCGTGGTGGATGGTGTCCGTATTGCAATATGGAATTACGCGAATTTGAACGCTTACGCAGCGAATTTAAAGCCGTGAATTCAGATATTATTGCCATTAGTGCAGAACTTCCTCAATTGGCTACACAAACCACACAAAAAAATACCATCTCCTATCCTATTTTAACAGATAGAAATGCTGAATTTATGAAAACAATCGGAATTGTTTTTGAACTTGATGAAGCTTCGAAAAAAGAATTTGACAACTTTGGAATGGATTTTTCTAAAATTCATGGCAATCACAATAACGAATTGCCTGTACCTGCAATTTATGTTATAGACAGCAATCAAAAAATAATCTTCATTCATTTTGAAGCTGACTACATGACACGTATGGAACCTTCAATTTTACTTGAAACACTAAAACTCAATAATATTAAAAACAAATACTATGAAAACAAATAAAATCATCTATTGGATTTTCACAGGATTGCTCTGTTTCTTATTCTTTGCAGGCGCCATGATGTATATTTTTAATTATCCCAGAGCCGAAATGTTCTTTAATAACTTAGGATTCCCAACCTGGATTATTTATCCGTTAGCATTCTTAAAAGTTGCTGGTGCAATTACTGTAGCAACTAAATGGAATCTATTTTTAAAAGAATTGGCTTACGCCGGATTTTTATTTGATGCAATTCTTGCTTTAGTAGCACATGTAATGGTAGCAGATGGTGAATATCTATTTTCTGGAATCGCGTTGGTATTCATTACAATTTCTTGGATCTATGATAGAAAAGTATACGGAAACTTAAACCATATTAAAAATGACAACTAAAACAACAACTGGCTTACAGGAAGCTATTGAAATACTCATAAAAGCAGGAACAAGTTTCGATCTAGAAAAACTTGATCAATTATATCATACAGATTTACAAATTATCATGTTTGATGTTGAAAAGCAAAAGTTGTTGGCAGATAAGACTGCTTTTATGCAAATGTTTGAAATGAAAAAAGCTGCTGAAGAACAAGATTTAAATACCTGGGCAGCAATTCATCACGTACAAGTGAATGACAATAAAGGTGTAGTCATTCTTGATAGAAAAGTAAATTTAACAGGCACTGAAAACTTGATCAATTTGGTCATTGATTTCGTTTGGGAAAATGATCGCTGGCAAGTTACTCGTGAAGTTATATTGACTCCATAAACTAAGCTAGAAAATAATACAACTTTTCTCTTTATTTGATTATTTTTGTGCCTTCAATTAATCAATGCGTTACGCGTTAAGGATAGAGGCGACATCCTTTTTGTTATCAAACGTCATTACGAGGAGCAAACGACGAAGTAATTTGTTTCTTTTGTAGCAGATTGTCACAATAAATTTATGATTTGTTTCTCAATGACGATGTTAAAAAAAGATATAGCCGAAAGCCTGACCAAAGGGAACGCCATAAACATAACAAAATGTTACAATTACAATTTATTAGAGACAACAAAGCTCAGATTATTGAAGCTTTGAAGAAAAGGAATTTTGATGCCACTGAGATTGTAAACGAAGTTGTTTCGTTAGACGAAGCACGTAGAGGTTTGCAAGTTGAGTTAGACAACACTTTAGCTTCTTCTAATAAATTATCCAAAGAAATTGGGCAGTTGTTTAAAAGTGGTGAACGTCAGAAAGCAGAGATTTTACGTGAAAAAAGTACGCAGTTAAAAACACAAGCAGAAGGTTTAAGAACCAACTTAAAAGAAAAAGAAACTGCGGTTGCAGAACTTTTATACACCATTCCAAATGTGCCAAACGAATTGGTTCCTGCTGGAAATAGCGAAGATGATAACGAAGAAGTTTTTCGCGCAGGCAACATTCCAACGTTACACGAAAACGCACAACCACATTGGGAATTAGCAAAAAAGTACGATATCATTGATTTTGAACTTGGAAATAAAATTACAGGAGCAGGATTTCCTGTATATAAAGGAAAAGGTGCGCGTTTACAACGTGCGTTAATCCAGTATTTCCTAGATAAAAATACAGATGCTGGATATACGGAATATCAAGTACCGCATTTGGTAAATGAGGCTTCTGGATACGGAACTGGACAATTGCCAGACAAAGAAGGACAAATGTACCACGTAACTGGGGATGATTTGTATTTGATTCCTACTGCAGAAGTTCCTGTGACGAATATGTTTCGTGGCGATTTGCTAAAAGCAGAAGATTTGCCAATTTGCTGTACAGGATATACACCATGTTTTAGACGTGAAGCTGGAAGTTATGGCGCACATGTTCGCGGATTGAATCGTTTGCATCAGTTTGATAAAGTAGAAATTGTACGCATTGAACGTCCAGAAGATTCATATGCAGCATTAGACAGCATGGTAAATCATGTAAAAGAGATTCTAGAAGAATTAAAACTTCCGTACAGAATTTTACGTTTATGCGGTGGCGATTTAGGATTTACATCGGCATTAACGTATGACTTTGAAGTATTTTCTACAGCGCAAGATCGTTGGTTAGAAATTAGTTCTATATCTAATTTTGAGACTTTTCAAGCGAACCGCCTGAAACTCAGAATAAAAGATAAAGATGGTAAAAAACAACTAGCACATACCTTAAATGGAAGTGCTTTGGCATTGCCAAGAGTTTTAGCAGGAATTTTAGAAAATTATCAAACAGAGAATGGAATAGAGATTCCAGACGTATTACGCAGATACACAGGATTTGACATAATTTCTTAAGTCAAAACTTACACATATAATCATATTTTTTTGAAAGATCGATAATGTATTTTATCGATCTTTTTTGCTTTTTATCGGTAAATTATATACGTTTGTGCTCCCAATTATTACATCGATATATGTAACGTAATCCATAGATTAATAGCTAGTACGTTTCATATAAGAGCTAAACACAAAGTGCTATATACCCAAACCTAGTTTTAAATAGTTTATAATCTATGGAATCTTATAGCTAAAAAAATGCCTGAGCAATTGCTCGGGCATTTTGATTTTGAAAAAGTTTCTACTAGCTTTAGCAATTCCCTACAGAACACAACTATTATACAAGAATATATTTATGAAAATAACCAGTCTTACAGCACTACTCAATTCCTGCAATTATAAAGATTTAGATAGCAATCAAGCCTACGAACATGGTAAAGAACAAGAAGACTTTATAAGAACGCTTTTTAATCAATTTCCAGATGTAAAACTTGAAGAAAATTGGGTTGCTCTTTTTTTTGAATATTATGCAAAATTATTTGATGCTGTTTCCGAGCATAAAGGGTTTTCCTCTGCTACGCAACATAAAACAATCTATTTGTGTTCGCCACATACAAATACTTATAGATTGTTAAAGAGATTACTTTGGGATTATATGCTTCATACGCCTGATAAGCTTGATGCCTTGCAAAAAATTAGACTTGGAAATAAAAATTTCATCGAAAGTAATGTTCCCAAAAGTCTTGCCGCTGGTTGGTTAATTTCCTTGTATTTTGATAGTAGTCATGCAAATCTCACCCAAAAATGGAATTTAAATAACGATGAAGAGCAAGTAGTTGTTTTAATGATGCAAGAATTACTTGACCAAATGCAGCATATATTAACACATGAAAATTGCGAATTTAAAGATATCGATGCGCTTTTGGATGCTGCCAGTGATTTTAGAAAAACAATTAGAACACACCAAAAAATACAACCAGACAATACCAATTTAAAAGAGCAAATACATCAATTAAATCTCATAGAATTGATTGGCTTCCATGAGTACGGCGCTCATATATTTGATTCCTTTGAGAAGTTTTATAAAAATGATACAACTTCGTTTTCTAAAGAACTTTTAGCAACTGCTAACTCACAGGAAGAATTACTCTCTACAGCAATTTCTTGCTTCAATACAAACCGAAAAACAAGTTATCTTTTACTGCTAACACATTATTTTTTAATATCATTCAATGAAATTTTAAGCATTGTTGAAGATTTTAAAGAAAGTGTCAGAATTGGAAATAGTTTAGGAAACACTTTTGGTTTTGACCAATTAGAAAGTGCTGTGGAAAATCTTTCAATATGTTCAGAAGAAATAGATGAAATCACAGACTACTTAAGCAAACATACACAAAGTCAAGATGCTAAATTCATTCTAAAAGCCTGCATCAATGATCGCTATTATGGTTTTATAGAAAGTGCGCCAGAAGATGGTAAATTTATAAAACAACTTGTGCAAAAAAGTTTTGACATAACTGCTTCTAATGCTGCCGACACAGAATTGAAAAGATTGTTGATTCGTTGGAATATGCTTGATAAAAATGCAATGGCATCAAAAGACAAAATAGAAATTCCTGAATCATTACCGCAATCTGTAGCTGAATTGGAATTATTGATACAACAACTAAAATTATCATCTCACTTAAAATTTAACGACAAAGCAAGTGAAGCCGATTTTAAAGGTCATGGCTTACCTGATGATCTTAAAGCTGTATATGCTTGGAGAAATGGTTGTGAGGACGATCAATTTTTACCACTTTCTGAAATTGGCGGAATAGAAGCTGAAGTAGAATGGCAATATGATAATCATATGGAAAGTGAAGAAGAAGCTGATGACTATGAGTATTCATGGCCTAAAGAAGTAGACATTAGAGAACACATCGATTTCATTTTTGGCGTAGGACGAGTTGGCAATGGTGATTTCTATTTCATTGATAACGAATGTATCTCCGTAACAAACAAACCAATTGTATTTCGCAGCATTCACGATTCATTATTAACAGCAAGAGCCGTTGCAAACTCCCTAGAAGAATTTATTGCTAGAATGATGATTGAAAAATGTATGACTATTTATGGACCCAACAAAAAACTAGAAGCGCTATTAGAGACAGCTGTTTTAGCTAAAACTTCGTCGTAATTCAAAATATATCATGAAAATTGAACGAATAGATCATATTGTTTTAACTGTGAAAAACATTGAAGAAACCATTGAATTCTACACCAATATTCTCGGAATGAAAGTGATTACTTTTGGTGAAAATCGAAAAGCACTTACTTTCGGAAATCAAAAAATAAATCTTCACGAAAAAGGAAAGGAATTTGAACCTAAAGCAAAACTTCCTACTGTTGGTGCTGCCGATTTATGTTTCATTGTCTCAACAAAAATTGAAACCGTTAAAACTGAATTACTAGATAAAAATATTGAGATTGTTGAAGGTATAGTAGAAAGAACTGGAGCTACAGGAAAAATACGTTCTATCTATCTAAGAGATCCAGACCAAAATTTGATTGAGTTAAGTAACCATATTAAGCATTAATTTTTAATGCATTCAAGTTATAAATTTAAGATAACAAACAAGTCTAAAAGTGCCAAAGCACGGTCTAACAGCGCGTCAGCGCGATCTAAAAATCCAACATTACAATATATTTAACATACTTTATGTTATCTTTGAATAAAAGCTTTTCTATGCGTTATATATTATTCATCATCTTCAGTTTGGCAATGTCTTTACAAGCAGTTGCCCAAAATGATGCGTTGGCGCGACAATATTATGAAAAAGGAGAATACAAAAAAGCCATCGTAGCTTTTGAAAAGCTCTACAAAAAATCGCCGCGAAAAATCAATTATTTTATTGGAATGATTAATAGTCATCAACAATTAGAAGAATTTGATGCTGCCGAAAAATTACTCTTAGAAGCCATTAAAAAACCTAGATTCAATCCTATTTTATTAGTAGAAACTGGTTTTAATTATGATTTAAAGCAAGATACCATTAACGCAAATGCTTATTATGAAAAAGCAGTTGAATTTACAGAACAAAAAGTAACCGCATCATACACGGTTGGTCGTTCATTTGAAAAGAAATCACTATTAGATTATGCTTTGCGCGTGTATAAAAGTGCTATGGCTACCAATCCGAATTATAACTTCCTGAATAATATTGCGCGTATTTACGGAGAAAAGGGAAACATTGAAAAAATGTTTTCTAGTTATTTAGACCTTATCAAAGACAGAGTAGAACAAAAAGGATATGCACAACGTATTATCAGTCAATTTCTTCGAAATGATCCTAATGAAGAAAACAATACATTATTTCGCAAACTATTACTTAAAAGAAATCAGGAAGATCCAAATTTATTATGGAATGAACTTTTAAGCTGGTTATTCATTCAACAAAAGCAATACAAAAGAGCCTTTATACAAGAAAAAGCTATCTACATGCAAGGTGATTATTCGTTGCAACGTATTTTTGAATTGGCAAGCTTGAGTATTGAAGATGGCGACACAGAAACTGCTCGTGAAATATTAACGTATATCATTGATAAATCAACACAAGATTCTACAAAAATTCGTGCGTCTCAAAACTTAATTCAAATAGATATTGAAGCCATTACTGATGGAAATTATGATGAAATTCAGCAACGTTTTGATGAATTATTTCTCAGCTATAATCGAAACTACCGAACAGTTTTACTACAACGCGATTATGCAAATTTCTTGGCGTTTCAAAAAAATGAACCTGAAGCTGCCATCAGTTATTTAAAAGAAACAACGCAGCAAAAACTTACCAAACGTCAACTAGCAGTTGTAAAACTTGCTTTAGGTGATATTTTAGTATATCAAGAACAATTCAATCAAGCATTAATATACTTTTCACAAGTTCAAAAAGCCTTAAAAAATGATGTTACAGGACAAGAAGCTCGTTTTCGTGTAGCACGCACTAGCTATTACAAAGGTGATTTTGAATGGGCAGAAGCACAACTCAAAGTATTAAAATCGTCTGTATCACAACTAATTGCAAATGATGCTTTGCAATTAAAACTCATCATTTCAGATAATTCTTTGGAAGATTCTACACAAACTGCCTTAAAAAAATATGCAAAAGCAGACTTACTAGCCTACCAAAAAAAGGAAACGGCAGCCATAGAAACTTTAGAAGACATTTTACAAAATCACAAAGGCGAAAAAATAGAAGATGAAGCATTACTCATGCAAGCAAAACTCTATGAAAAACGTGGCGAATTTGACAAAGCACGATTAAACTACAAAAAAATCATAGAATTCTATAAAGAAGACATTCTAGTCGATGATGCATACTTTGCGATGGCAAAACTATACTTAAATCACTTTGACGATCCTGAAAAAGCCAAACAATTCTTTGAAGAAATCATTTTCAATCATCAAGACAGCATTCACTATGTAGAAGCGCAAAAATCATATCGAAAATTGCGTGGCGATAACATCAACTAAAAGAATTAAAACCATTCTTCCGTACAATATAATTCAGCTTAAAAGCGTAATTTTGCACTTTATATTCAAAATATAGGTATGTATATATACAACGTTACGATAAACATTGATGACAGCATTCACGAAGAATTTTTAATCTGGATAAAAAAACATATTCCAGACGTACTCGCCACGGGTAAATTTACAGAAGCACGTCTTGTTCAAGTATTAGTAGAAGAAGAAATGGGCGGAACAACCTATGCAGTTCAATACACAGCTGAATCAAAAGATGCACTAGAAGCTTATTACGAAGAAGATGCACCACGTTTACGTGAAGAAGGCATGAAAAAATTTGCAGATAAAATGCTAGGATTCCGTACAGAACTAAAAATCATTCAAGATTTTAACGCCTAAAACAATGAAACATCTCCTACTTTAGTTAAGTAAATTCTAAACCAAGTAAAGATGTTCCATGTGACGAAAAAAGAAGTAAAAACGAACAGATGAAAGAAAGGAAATATTATTCTCAAGGTGCTTACTTTATCAAAGCGATATTAATTGTCATTGTCATTGCAGTAACATTTTACATCATTACTGTACTTTCAGATTCAATGGCAGAATGGTTTAGTATGAAACTGCGCAAAAACTTGGTTTTTATAGAATATGTGATTAATGCGTTCTTCGGAATTATTTCCATACTAACAATTACATATATCGTTCTCACAGGAAAACCACATATTACGATTAGTGATACTACATTGCGCACAAATCGTTTCAAAAAAGATTTTGTAGAACTAAAATCCTATCATCCAGGTAGAGGCGGAAGCGAACCTTACTTAATCTCTCACGATGAAAAACAATATGATCTTGAACTTTCGTGGTTCTCAAAAAGAGATCGAAAAGAAATAGAAGCGCTGATTCAAGAACGCGTGACAACGATATAATTTTTAAGAGATGACTGATAAAGTAAGAGCAAAAAAACATTTAGGACAGCATTTTCTTAAAGATGAAGAAGTTGCGGAACGAATTGCAAATACACTTACGCTCAACAATTATAAAAATGTCTTGGAAATTGGTCCAGGAATGGGCGTTTTAACCAAGTATTTACTCGACAAACCAGTTACTACCTATGTCTGCGAAATTGACACAGAATCTGTAACATATTTGCAAGCACATTACTTACAACTATCTAACAAAATTTTAGAAGAAGATTTTTTAAAATACGATCTCAAGAAAACATTCAAAGAAGAACCATTTGCCATCATCGGAAACTTTCCGTACAACATTTCTACACAAATTGTGTTCAAAACGTTGGCAATGCGCGATCAAATTCCAGAATTCAGCGGCATGTTTCAAAAAGAAGTGGCACAACGTATTTGCGCACCTCACGGAAACAAAACCTACGGAATTTTGTCTGTACTTACACAAGCATTCTATGATGCTGAATATTTATTTACAGTGCCGCCAGGTGTGTTCAATCCGCCGCCAAAAGTAGATTCTGGCGTAATGCGACTCATTCGAAAAGAAAACTTCACACTTCCGTGCGATGAAAAATTATTCTTCAGAGTCGTAAAAACAGCATTTCAACAACGAAGAAAAACACTTCGTAACAGTTTAAAAACATTCAATCTTTCCAATAATTTAAAAGAAGATACTATCTTTGGACTTCGTCCTGAACAATTAGCTGTTCAAGGATTTATAGATTTAACCATCAAGATAGCAAATGATTCCGTTCAAACTTAGCGACGAGCTCATAGCGCAAGTTCAACAATATGTTGAGCAAAAGAAAGATACTGTACTTCTAGAATTGCTAGAGGAAATTCACTATGCAGATATTGCGGAGATCATTGATGAGCTTAATCTTGAGGAAGCAACGTACATTATCAAGCTGTTAGACAGTGAAAAAACTTCAGACATTCTTACAGAAGTTGATGATGACATGCGTGAAAAAATTCTCGAAAATCTATCTGCCAAAGAAATTGCAGAAGAAATAGATGAATTAGATACAGACGATGCTGCCGATATTATCTCTGAACTTCCTGATGAACGAAAACAGGAAGTAATCTCAGAATTAGAAGACAAAGAACACGCCAAGGAAATTGTAGAATTACTTCGTTATGATGAAGATACTGCCGGAGGTTTAATGGCAAAAGAATTAGTAAGTGCCAACGAAAACTGGAATGTATTAACCTGCGTAAAAGAAATGCGCAAACAAGCAGAAGAAGTAACACGTGTACATTCTATCTATGTGATTGATAACGATGGAATTTTAAAAGGTAGACTTTCACTCAAAGACTTACTGACAACATCTACAAGAGCGCATATCAAAGATGTCTACATTCCCAAAGTAGATTATGTCAATGTAAACGACAAAGCGGAAGATGTTGCCAAAGTCATGTCTAAATACGATTTGGAAGCCATTCCTGTAGTTGATGAAATGAAGCGATTAGTAGGTCGTATTACTATTGATGATATTGTAGATGTCATCAAAGAAGAAGCTGAAAAAGATTATCAGTTAGCAGCCGGTATTACCCAAGATGTTGAAGCCGATGATAGTATTTGGGAACTCACGCGCGCACGCTTGCCTTGGTTATTTTTAGGTTTGTTAGGAGGAATTGGCGCAGCTGCTATCATGGAAGGCTTTGACAAAATGCTAGAAAACTATTCTATCCTTTTCTTCTTTACACCATTAATTGCTGCCATGGCTGGAAATGTTGGTGTACAATCAAGTGCCATCATTGTACAAGGTTTAGCTAACGATGATATCAAAGGAAGTATCAATAACCGTTTATGGAAAGAAATGCTACTTGCCTTATTTAACGGAATTGCCTTAGCCATCATTCTATTTGTAGTTGTTTGGATTTGGAAAGAAGATCCGATATCTGCTTTGGCCATTTCAGCATCTTTAGTTATTGTTATTATCGTCGCAGGAATTATTGGCACCTTTATTCCACTATTCTTAGATAAAAGAGGAATTGATCCAGCGATTGCTACTGGTCCATTTATTACCACTAGCAACGATATCTTCGGAATTCTAATCTACTTTATGATTGCCAAACTTATTATTGGGATCTAAAAAAAGCGAACCAAAGTTCGCTTAAATCTATGCTGATTAATTTATACTAACAATCAGCTGTTTCGCATGCAAAATTTATGGAAGGACTACAAATAATTGCGTTTGAAGTACATAATGTATCAGCTTGTGTTTTTACTGTTCTTCTTCCTCCTAAAATAGCTTTAGAATTTTGAGTATTTAATTCAGATACTACTGACTTTTTCAATGACAATGTTTTTAAACCTTTCTTCATAATGTGTAATTTAAATTTCCCTACTCTTTTTAACAATTGGCTTTTCGGAATACGCCATCACTATATATATTAGTGACTTAAAAATAGTTTGGAATTTTAACTTTCATACTCATTTCTAGGTTATACAAGTATGTTTGTAACCATTCATACGTTATTTAACATTCTTTAAAAAGAATATAAATATTTCTAAATACTAAATAAATCTACTTTTTTACCACAAACTAAAAAAGCGAACCGAAGTCAATCATGATCGGAAGAAAAAATCTTCCGACCATGACTGAACCGAAGTTCGCTTTAACATTTATTACAAATTATCTAGCAACCTTGTGAGGCTTCACATGGAGACGTGAAACATGGTCTAAAATCATACCTAGAAACACATTCACCAAAAGGACCGCCTGCTCCTGTTTTTCCTCCAATAATTTCTCCTACTTTAGCAATGTTTAATTCAGAGATTGTTGCTTTTTTCAACTTTAAGATTTTTGTCTGTTTTTTCATAATATTATGTTTTTTAAATCGTTAATGATGAAACAAATGAAGCATTAAATTTGTGGAAGAAAAAGGAAAGCAAACAGTGATTATCGAATTAAAGCATTGAAAATCAGAAAGATCTAAAAACACCACGAAACGCAACTCTATAAATATCAGACATATAAAACAACTCTAAATCGATAATTATCGAATTCAAGGCTATAAAAGGAATGGAAAATCATACAATCAGAAAAGCGGTTCCCGCAGATGCAAAATTTATATCATTATTGGCAAAAATCAACTTTTCTGAATCTTTTGGTAATTTATTTTCTTCCGAAGAAGAACTCCGATTATATATCGACAAGAATTTTTCCATTGAAAAAATGAAGGATTCGCTTGAAAAGAGTGAAAATATTTTTTGGATTGCATATGTACAAACACTTCCTGTGGGATATGCAAAACTTAAAAAAGGCATTCCAGTTCCAGACACAGACTACAATGAAGCCGCAGAACTTCAAAAACTATACATCCTAAAAGATTATATTTCAGAAGGAAACGGCTTGAAATTGAAAATAGACTTTTTTGAAGAAATTCAAAAACTCAGTATCAAACGTGTTTGGCTCAAAGAACTCCATACAGATCAACATGCACTAAATTTTTATAAAGCAAATGACTTTCACAAACATCATACACAATCATTTACTATCGGGAAAGAAGATTTTGTTTTCAATATTATGATGAAGACATTGTAAAATCTCGTAATTTAGTTGCATGAACGCAATTAACATAAAAGACAAATTTAAACTCGTTGACACACAATGGCATCCACGCCAAATTGCAATTGTTGACGATATGCAAGTGATACTCGCCAAAATTCAAGGTGAATTTGTATGGCATAAACACGATGACGAAGACGAACTTTTTCAAGTAATTAAAGGAACTTTGTACATGAAGTTTCGCGACAAAACGGTTACCGTAAACGAAGGCGAAATTATTGTTGTTCCTAAAGGTGTAGAACATTGTCCTGTTACTAAAGATGATGAAGAAGTACATTTGTTACTTTTTGAAAAACTCACCACAGCACATACTGGCGATGTCGTTCATGAAAAAACACAAAGCGAATATCCAAAAATATAACTCACGTGAATATATTACATCTCGATGAAAATCATCCATTGCTTATTTCGCAATTGGAAGCTTTAGGACATACCAATCATGAAGATTACACATCTTCTAAGTCTGAAATTGAAGCAAAAATTCACAAGTACGATGGTTTTATTATTCGCAGTCGATTTAAAATTGATGCCGAGTTTCTAGCAAAAGCAACAAACTTAAAATTTATTGGTCGTGTTGGCGCTGGATTAGAAAATATAGACTGTAAATTTGCTTCAGCACAAGGCATTAAATTAATTTCTGCTCCAGAAGGCAATCGAAATGCTGTTGGCGAACACGCGCTCGGTATGATTTTATCCTTGTTTAATAAATTGAATAAAGCTGATAGAGAAGTTCGTGAAGGAAAATGGTTGCGTGAAGCCAATCGCGGTGTTGAACTAGACGGACAAACTGTTGGAATCATTGGATATGGAAACATGGGAAAAGCATTTTCAAAGAAACTGCGCGGTTTTGAAGCTGAGGTACTTTTTCATGATTTAAAAGAAAATATAGGTGACGAAAATGCCACACAAGTTTCGCTTGCAGAATTGCAAAAACGTGCTACCATACTAAGTTTGCATACGCCACAAACGCCACTTACGCTAAATATGGTAAACAAACAATTCATTGATGCTTTTCAACACAACTTTTGGTTGATTAATACAGCGCGTGGAAAAAGTGTCGTTACCAAAGATTTAGTTGCGGCATTAACATCAGGGAAAATTTTAGGTGCAGGACTAGACGTATTAGAATACGAAAAAAGTTCGTTTGAAAACTTATTTAATGATGATCAAATGCCGTCAGCTTTTCAGTATCTAATCCAGGCAGAAAACGTATTGCTTTCGCCACATGTAGCGGGTTGGACTAAAGAAAGTAAAGAAAAACTAGCACAAACCATCGTAGATAAATTCAAAGTTCATTTTCACTAAAAATGAAAAAGACAGTTTTCATCTTCGCGACTCTTATCATCGCTTTACTTGCGTTGTTTCAACTGAGTAAATTTTCTGTCATACGAGGAGATACAACCTTAGAATTTAGCATTGCTGCCGTTGCGATTGTTTTTTTCTTCATTGGAATCTACATCAATAAAAAGAGAAAACAATCAGAAAATGATGCAGAAACATATTCCGCGGAAGCAAAAAAACCAAAAATTGATCATAAAAAAATTGAATCATTAGGCTTAAGTAAACGTGAATACGAAGTATTGTGTCAACTCGCCAAAGGACATTCCAACAAGGAGATTGCTTCACTCCTATTTGTTTCAGAAAGCACTATAAAAACACATGTTTCTAATGTGTATTCCAAACTTGATGTAAAACGCAGAACACAAGCTATTCAAAAAGCAATAGCGCTTCAAATTCTGTGAATTTCTTAAAATTACTACCTTAGTATGAACAAATTGGTACTTTCGTATGAGTACTATTTTCGGCGTCTCTCCTACTTTTGAGACCTCAAACTAAAACAGTATCACAATGAAAAAAACAATACTTACTTACGGAGCATATGGATTTTTTACAGCACTAATTTTATTTTTTCTTGCCTTATATTTTGGTCAAGGATTGTCTTTTAGAACGCAAGAAGTTATCGGGTTTGCATCCATGTTTACTTCTTTATCTTTTGTGTATTTTGGAATCAGACATTACAAAAATCATGAACTGAACGGAGAAATAAGCTTTAAAACTGCTTTTATTGTCGGCGCTTTAATTTCCTTGTGTGCTGCGGTTGGTTTTGGAATCATGGATACTATTTATATTACTAAAATTAATCCTGATTTTACCGAACAATATTTAGCATATGAAAATGGTTTATTGGATGCTCGAACAGATCTTACTTTAGAAGAAATCAAACTAGAAAAATTAGCTTTACTCAAACAAAGTGAAGCGTATGGAAGTCCATTTATCGTCTTTTTTGTGATGACAATGATGGTTTTTGTGATTGGAGTAATTATTTCACTACTTTCAGCTTTGGTATTGCATAAGAAAAATTAACAACGAAAAACAGAAATATGAAAAATAGAGTAACAGGTTTAGGCGGATTCTTCTTCAAGACAGAAGATCCTAAAGGACTTAAAAACTGGTATGGAAAACACTTAGGTTTGCCTGTAGATGATTACGGTTGTACGTTTTGGTGGAAAGATAAAGAAGGAAATGATTGTTCTACACAATGGAGTACGTTTCCTAATGACACAAAATATTTTCAACCGAGTGAGAAGCAATTTATGATGAACTTTAGAGTTGAAAATTTAGTTGAGTTATTGGCAGTATTAAAAGAAGAAGGCGTGACTGTTGTTGGTGAAATTGAAGAATACAGTTATGGTAAATTTGGCTGGATTATAGATCCTGAAGGCAACAAAATTGAACTTTGGGAACCTAAAGATGATGCCTTTAAATAGTTTTTCTCAATAAAAATTAATAATTTGATAATGAACTATGTAACAAATATCATTTATATTGAACTGATTATAATGAGTTACTGAGTAACCACGTAGTAGTAGAAAATTCAAAAAGATTAATTATGAGTGAAAAAAGTGATGACCTAGAGAAGAAATTAGACGAAGCAAAAGAAGCTATTAATGAGTCTGTTGAAGCCACAGAAAATAAAGCTGAGGAAATCAAAGAAGAAGTAAAAGATACGTTCGATAACGCAAAGGAAAAAGCAACAGAATTCGCAGAAGCAGCACAGGAAAAAGCTGCCGAGTTTGCAGATGAAGCTAAAGAAAAAATTAGCGAATTTGCCGATGTAGCAAAAGAGAAAGCTGCCGATTTTGCTGAAGATGCAAAAGAAGCCTATGGCGACGCCAAAGAAAAAGCATCTGAATTTGCAGAAGAAGCCAAAGACAAGTTTGACGAATACAAAGAAGTCGCAAAGGATAAAGCTGCTGAAATCTCTGAAGAAGCCAAAGAGGTTTTTGAAGATGTAAAAGAAAAAGTGGGAGAATTTGCTGAAGAAGCAGGTGAACGCTTAGAAGACTTTACAGAAGAAGCTAAAGAAGTAATTGAAGAAACGACTAAGAAAACAAAAAGTTTCTTCCAACGTTTGTTTGGAAAATAAAAACACATAAAAAGCTGGAAATATTTCCAGCTTTTTTTATCTTTATTGTAATATTACATTATAATTACATTTCATGGGTATTACAAAGAATCACATCTTCGATGACTATCAAAACGAAACTGCATTAATTACCAAAGTATTAGGACATCCTGCGCGAGTTTCTATGTTACAATATATTAGTAAAAATGAAAATTGTAATTGTAATGATTTGGTAAAAGCAACAGGATTGGCACAACCAACAGTTTCCCAACATCTTTCTGAAATCAAAAGAATTAAATTGCTGAAGCAAAAAAATCAAGGTAAAAACACTTTTTACTCCATAGACGTCGATTTGCTAAATCAGTATCGTAGAAAAATAAATGACTTCTTCGTAAAAATTCAAGTGAATTGCCAAAAGTAACGGATTGTTACACTTATAATACCCTTGTCATAAATATGTTAAAATAACGTCCTTTTGTCGAAAAGATAAAAGGATTCAACATTCTTCTGCTTACATTTGTCACTATAAAATTGTTTGTTTTTGGAGAGTATTCCTCAACAAATACAACCTAAGTACTTTTCAATACAAACAATCAAAAACCTACCAAAAATTATGAAAAATGTACTCGTACTCTGTACAGGAAACTCCTGTCGCAGTCAAATGGCTGACGGATATCTGACACATTTCGCAAAAGAAAAAGCTACTATTTATAGTGCCGGAATTGAAACACACGGCGTAAATCCGAAAGCCGTTGCCATCATGAAATTGGACAATATTGATATCTCTAATAATACGTCCAATAATGTTGCTGAATATACCAATATCGATTTTGATTTTATCATTACTGTTTGCGATCATGCACACGAAAACTGTCCATATATTCCGAGTAAAAACGCAAAACGAATTCATCAAAACTTTTTTGATCCGTCAAAGGTAATTGGTTCAGAAGAGCACATATTTAATGCTTTTAAAAAGACAAGAACTCAGATTAAAGCTTTTTGCAAGGATTTTGTAGCTACAGAGTTGGGATAATTTGTCATTTATGAAATTGTTTTTATGAAATTTCAAACTACACTTTGAAATCTCTCAATACCGACATCTCAGCACTCAATACTAATTAAAACACCAAAAATCACAATATCTGCTCATAGAAATGTGTCGTTTCTGCTAAAAAGCTTCTTTTCCTGCGAAAATTAAAATATTTTTGATCGGAATTAGTTTAGTTGTAGATGAAGTCACTCTTTCTATTTTTTTGTGCTGCATTGTTTTTCACTGTAAATCTTCAGGGACAAACAAAAAATCGCCGTACAAAAAAAGTGGCTGTAAAAGATTCTATCGTGTTAGATTCGGTAAGTATCAATCCGTTTCAATTTAAATTAACGGATAAAGCAAATAAGCAAATTGATTCTACCGCGTATCGAATTGATTTTAAAAAAGCGATTTTATATTTAGACCTAACAAAAATCAGTACAGATTCCATTCTCGTAAGCTATACTAAATATCCAGAATTTTTAACAAAGAAGTATAGTGGTTTCAATAAAGATGTTATTGTAGAAAACCCAATAGATATCGACAAAATTGTTTCACTAAAATCTAACAGAGAAGTTGCCAATACACGATTGTTTGACGGTTTAAATACGTCTGGAAGTATTTCGCGTGGTGTGACCATTGGAAATAATCAAAATACGGTATTGAATTCGGAGTTAGACTTACAGATTTCTGGAAAAATTTCTGAGAATATTACGCTTCGCGCGTCTATTCAAGATGCAAACATTCCTATACAGGAAAGTGGTTATTCGCAGCGTTTGGACGAATTTGATCAAGTTTTTATTGAATTGGAAAGCAAAAATTGGAAAGTACGTGCCGGAGATGTAAATCTAGAAAATACGACAACCGATTTTATGCGTTTTCAGAAAAAAGTACAAGGTGTTGGCGTAACAGCAACCTTGCCTGGAGAAAATGGAAAAACAACACTTTTTGCTTCTGGAGCTTTGGTTCGCGGACGTTATACACAAAGTAGATTTCAAGGACAAGAAGGAAATCAAGGTCCGTATAAGCTGACTGGACCCAATCAGGAATTGTTTATTTTAATTATTTCGGGAAGTGAAACCGTATACGTAAACGGATTGCCTGTAGAACGTGGAGAAAACAACGATTACGTGATTGATTACAACGCGGGAGAAATTACGTTTACTTCTAAATACCCTATTACTTCCGAAATGCGTATTACGGTAGAGTATCAATTTACAGATAACAACTATACACGTTTTGTTGCGTATGGTGGCGCACAGTATGAACATGAAAAGTTCAAAATTGCTGGATACGTATATTCTGAAAATGACTCTAAAAACCAGCCAATTCAGCAAAATTTATCAGAAGAACAAGTGAATATTTTACGTGATGCTGGAGACGATCAACAGTTAATGTCTGCGCCTTCTGCCGTAGAACAAGCCTTTTCTGAAAATCGAATTTTATACCGAAAAGAAACCATTGACGGTATGGAAGTTTTTGTGTTTTCTGTGAATCCTGATGATACCTTGTTTGATGTTCGTTTCACGCTTGTAGGTGATAATCAAGGAAATTATGTGTTATCAAATACAGCTTCTAACGGAAGAATTTACGAATATGTTTCACCAATTGCTGGTATTCCGCAGGGAAATTATGAACCAATTATTCAATTAGTTTCACCAACCAAAACACAGGTTGCTGTCATAAACGGATCGTATACACCAAGCGAAAAAACGGCTGCACAATTTGAAGTTGGTTTTAGCAATAATGATGAAAACTTATTTTCGTCTTTGGACGATGATGACAATCAAGGAATTGCTGCCAAAGTAAGTGTAAAACAGCAATTAATAGATAAAAAGTGGAAAGTTGGTAGTTTTGCTAATTTCAATTATATCGATGAGAAATTCCAAACGATTGAACGTTTATATTCTATTGAATTTAATCGTGATTGGAATATTGATACGAACTTCAACATCGGAAATCAACAGTTTTTAGCGACAGGTTTAGATTTTTCTAATGAAGAAAATGGAACTGCGCAGTATCGTTTTGAATATTTAGATTTTACGAATAATGCCACAGGAAATCGCCACGTAATTAACTCCGATTTAAAGTTTGGTAACTTACAGTTACGTTCTAACGGAAGTTTGCTAACCAATGAAACAGTGACTTCAACTTCTGATTTTTTACGTTTCTACGCACGTTCAACGTATAGTTTTACTAAAAGTTGGGTTGGTGCGCAAGTGAGCTTGGAAAGTAACGAACAAAAAGAAATTGCTACGGAAGCTTTTACTCCATTAAGTCAGCGTTTTAAAGCTTATACAGGTTTTGTAGGAGTTGGTGATAGTTTAAAAATTCATGCAGAAATTGGATATACATATCGTGTGAACGATAGTTTACGCAACAATAATTTGCAACGTGTAAATACCTCAAACACCTACTTTTTAAAATCTCGATTGATTCAAAATAAAAATACACAATTGTCACTTTTTGTCAATTATAGAACCTTAAATCAAGAAGACGAAACGCAAGAAGATGAAAAATCTTTGAATTCACGTTTAGTGTATCAACAACGATTGTTTAATAAGATTGCAACACTAAATACAGTGTACGAAACCAATTCTGGAACGCTTCCACAACAAGAATTTACATATGTACAAGTTGATCCTGGACAAGGAGTGTATACATGGAATGATTATAATAATAACGGAATTCAAGAATTAAACGAATTTGAACTCGCTCAGTTTCCTGATGAAGCTATTTATGTGCGTGTGTTGTTACCGAATCAAATTTTTATTAAAACGCATCAAAATAAGTTTAGCCAAGTAATAACTTTAAATCCTACACAATGGAATACAAGTAATGCTTCTGGTTTTAAGAAATTTTTATCGCATTTTTACAATCAAAGTTCATTTTTAATAGATAGAAAGATTCGTCGTGAAAATGATAATTTCAATTTTAATCCTTTTGATGATGATGAAGGTGAAAATGTTTTAGGATTAAATCAGAGTTTACGAAATGCACTTTTCTTTAATCGCGGAAAGCAGAAATACACAACTTCGTACACATATTTAAATGCCAAGTCTAAAAACTTACTTTCTATTGGTTCACAAGAAAATATCAACACATCACATCAACTTCAGTTTACACATAAAATCGGTAAATTTTGGCTCACAGATTTGATTAGCAGTACTGGAAAAACAGAAAGTATTTCTGAAAATTTCTTGAATAAAAACTTTGAAATTAACCTATTTAAGGTAGAACCTACTTTTTCATACTTATTTAGTCGAAATAGTCGATTTAGTGTTTTTTATAAATACGAAAACAAAGAAAATCAAGTCGGCGACTCAGAAACGTTAACACAGCAAAAAGTAGGTGTTTCATTTGCGTATAGCAATCAACAAAAAATAGCGCTCAATGGTGAGTTTAATTATTTTAAAAACGACTTTTCCGGAAATGCATTTTCACCTGTTGGTTACCAAATGTTAGAAGGTTTACAACCTGGAACAAACTTTACTTGGAATTTGTTGGTTCAGAAAAAATTGACCAAGTTTTTAGATTTAAACCTTTCGTATTTCGGCAGAAAAAGTGAATCATCACGCACAATTCACACTGGAAACGTACAATTAAAAGCTTTCTTTTAGCGCCTTTCAGACTAGAGTTTAAAAACATTTCGAAGAATTTGTTTAAAATTATTCTAAATAATAACGCAACCTTTTTGCACTTCTTGAATCTATAATGGTATAATTGTTGTTAAACTAAGCAACATACAACAACAAAATCGTTAATTATGAAATGAGCTATAACTTTTTGTTTGTATAAACATCAAGATTACTAGCGAGTTACATCTGACAAAAATTAATACTAAAAAAACAAACAGATGAAAAACAACTTTACTCTTAAATTACTTGCATTATTCCTTTTTATAGGATTTCAATCGTACG
The DNA here is from genome assembly GCF_965224175.1 of Kordia sp. GTDB lineage: Bacteria > Bacteroidota > Bacteroidia > Flavobacteriales > Flavobacteriaceae > Kordia. The sequence continues at coordinate 3,863,566 of NZ_OZ245041.1, read as the reverse complement.
CACAACAACCAGATTCTGATGATATTTATGGCGTTGGCGATCGTAAAAACGAAATACGCTTAGACGTTTTTGATGCGGCATTTTTCTCCGCTTTAGACTTTAGCTACGAGCGCGTAGACGATACAGCTATTGGCTATGGAGCATCTTTATTTGTAAACTTAAAAGACCCGAAAGACGATGCAGCATATTATGAAAAGTTTGCTTTTACACCATTTTTCAGATTTTACTTTTTTAATAAAGAAGATTACGGAGCAAAAGGTCTTTTTGTAGAAGTATTTTCAAAATTTGCTTCAGGTGAAAACCCAGATGATTTACAAGAAGATTATTTTGATGCAGCGCTTGGAGTTGCTATTGGTAAAAAGTGGGTAAATAAAAGAGGATTTATGTTAGAGATTTCTCTTGGTGGTGGACGAAATATAGGATTGGACGACAATTCTCCTGAGTTTACTTTTAGAGGTGGAATTTCTTTAGGATACAGATTTTAAAAAAGGTAAACATTATATTAAAAGCAGAAAAGCCTGTTGTTCTAAATATTGAACAGCAGGCTTTTTTTGAAAAAATGATTTTTTTAGTTAAAATATTACCAGCAATATCCTTTAATAGACGACACTTGATTATTCCATGTAGCCGTACGCCAAAACCATATTCTATAAAGTATATAATAACGTAAACTAGGAATTCCATATCCTGTATAACCTGTATTTTGATAAAAAGCTAAAGTTCTACCATTCATACAAGCATCTTCATATAGTATAGTATAGGATCTTTTATTAGAAGGCTTTCTAACAATTAATGAAGACATTTTATCATTATACGTAGATCCTACCCAATGATTTCTAAAATAATATCTTCCATTTCTACGTAATGGCACCATTTCATTTCCATAAGAAAAATCTTCGTAAAAATAAAATCTTCCTTCTCCAAATATATCTAAGCTATAACATGGATTGTGAAATTGTTGATTAGTAGCATACTCTTGTTCATCTGGCATCATAACAGAACTATTCACTTGAACAAAAGCTTCCATTTCAGTTTTTGAATCAAACAAATTAAATTGTAAAATTATTGATTCTGGAGTTCTAATAGTTCCATTAGGATCATATTCTTCTAGTTCAGTAACTAATACCGAACTTGCTCTTTCATCAGTACTAAACAATTCTTCTGCACGGCGTACATCTCCATCTACGCTCACTATTTCTTCTGATTCATTATTGACTATATAATTTACAGAAAACTCTTCTCCGTTGTAATTATACACATGTTTTACAACAGTTACGTTCTCGTTGTTTGTTCCTTCTTTTGATTGAAAAGTAGCTTCTACTTCAGTTTGTTCTTCTACGTTATCTGTTTGACAACTTGTAATTGAAAGAACGGCTATGGCTAGCATTCCTAGGTACGTTTTGATTTTTTTCATGATAATTAGATTTAATGGTTATATTGTTTCTATAATTTGATTTGGCTTGTGTGTTCTCTTTAAAAGTTTTATGCCTCTCTCGTGACAACACCACAAAACCACATCGCTAATTAACAATCTAATCAACACATTTTCAAACACTTGATATCATCATTTATAAATACAATCATGATATTTGTAAATATCACGCTATTCACAAATAATTATATTTTCTTACAATACCTGATGTTTTAACTGTATTTAAAAGTTCATTTTTTTAAAATCAATCTTGTGTATATTATGGTTTGATCTTTTTGAAAAACTACCTATAAAAACAGTTCCATTTGGAAGTCATTGTGAGTAAACAACATATTTAGAAAGTTAAAAAACGTCGTTAATGGTTAACTGTTTAATTTTATTGGAGAGAAATCATCAATGTACATATACAAAAAAGCAATGCATAACGCATTGCTTTTATATATCTTATGTGTAATTTATATTAATTCTCATCAAAAATTTTGCTCTTGTATTTATTATATAAGAATGAAATAATCAATAATAATACACCTAAAGAGACAAAAACAATTGTTTTAGAGATTGTTGATAAATGTGCGATATCGTAAAAGAATAATTTAATTAATGTGATTCCGAAAAGAGCGATTGCTCCAATTCGCAGATATCTTTTTTGTTTCCATATTCCTAAAACAATCGCAAATAACGAATACGTTCCCCATAAAATACTCAATCCGAGTTTATCTGATTCAATACTTGATGCCATGTCTAGCCAATGTACAAGTTCACTGCTTAGAATACATAAAGCTGTGAAATGTAAAATACAATTGAAAATGACTTTTAAGTCTTTTGTAATAAACTTTTGACGAACGTACGTATAAGTTACTATTAATAAGAGTATGACAAATAGATATGATATGTAACGAATTATTATCGCCATTACTCCAAGTTCAAAGAACTCTTGTATATATAGATTTCTCAGTGTTGCTAGAATATATAATCCTTGCGTTAAGAAAATGATAATCGCTGCAGCATTTAGATTAAGATTGACATATCCGAGTATTTCATTTTTAATTTTCTTAATATTTACAAATGATAGCACTGATAAGAAAAGTAATGTGTAATTAAGTATCCAAATTGTTTTAAATTTTAAAAACGAGTAATTCTGTCCCTGAAGATATCCATTTGTTTCTTCTCCAGAATCTAAATACAATTGATTCCAATAACTTGATATTTCAACTCTAAAAGTAAAATATACTGTCACAATCAAAATACCTGGCAATATGTATGATAACATTTCTGTTAACGATTTTGAAAGTTGTAATGGAGATGTATATTTTTTATCAAAAAATAGTCTCGTGATGTATCCAAAAATAGCTGTAAAAAACAGTGAATTCACAAAGTTCATATTGAATATCGTTCTAATTCTCACATCAGAATTCGCTCCGTATAGACTTGGATATAAACTTGTCCAATCGTGAATGAGGCTCAAAAAAGCTAATAAAATTAATGGAAATGAAAGTTTTTCATAAATCGCCAACCCTTTTGTCCGTCCAATCCAAAATAAAATGGCTGCTTCTAAAATCCACAACATTGTCACCCAATTTCCATCTAATTCTACAGGAATTGCAATAGTGATAAATGTAATTGCCAATCCAACAATTAGATAAAATAAGTTTTTGTCTATCTCTTTTTGTCTGAATAAAAACAGTGCGATACTTCCATGTAATAATGCATTGAATACTGTAAAAACTCCCAAGTAGTTTTCTGCTACTTCATGGTGATATAATAGTGCATATCCTATAGCATAAAAGAAAAATGTATTTAACAACAATAGTAAAATATCAATAGCCGTATATGCTTCTTTTCTCAATACTTTATACGCTAAAAGCATCATATAAAAAATAACAAAGAATATCGTCAAGAAACTTAGCGCAACTCCAAAATGTGCTGACACAGAATAATTAGTTACATACCAAGAAAAATAGATCAACCAAGTGAATCCGAATGACGAACAGTATAATAGTTTCCAATATTTTTTATATGCAATTACTAAGATTCCAATATTGATAATGGTTATATACGAGAATAACACCAATACATTTCCCGAATCATTACTTAAGAGAAAAGGTATTGCATACGCTCCAACTAAACCTATATGTGCTATGACTTGTCGGTTGTAATGAATTGCTGTGGCGACACCAAAAATAGTAAAGAGTACCATCATTATAAATGCGGGCACTTGCGGTATTAAACCGTAAAAACTATACGCTGCATAGGTAATAAAATACATGATTGTAATAGCACCACTTACCAAAACTGCACTGTAATTTTCGTATTTCTTTTTTAGTTTGATTCCAACACTTAATAACGCAATTCCGCTTAGATAGCCTAAAATAATACGTGTTAACGGACTAATTAAATCGTGTTCAATAGAATATTTTACTCCAATAGAAACACCAATAATCGTAATAATAATTCCGATTTTGTTTAAAACATTTTCACCAATAAACTTTTCAAGATTTGATTTTTGATCCGTATTGTTTGGGATAGATTGTGTGGTATCTGCTGGTGTTTCTGGAATAATCTCCGGTTGTGGAGGCGTAGCAATTGTCTCTTCTACTTTTTCGTAAACTGTTGCTGGCACTTCTGGAATTGAAATTGTTTCCTCAGAAACGATTGGTGTTTCTTCAGTAGTCATTTCAGCAATATCTTCCCATTTTTTTGCTCTGAGTTCTTCTAATTGTTTGCGTAACTCTGAGATTTCTCTGGTAAATTCATACTGCTTTTGTGCCAAAATATCAATTCGTGCCGAAAGTTGCAGAATACGTTCGTTATGTTCTTTCATACTTTTGTTGATTGATTGTGTATGCTTTCACTAATTTTTTGAAGATAAGCACTTTCACTACAAATATGAACAATGTCAGTATCTTTTTAAATTAAGTTTTCATTCAAAAAGGATGATATTTATAGCTCTAAAAAAACATAAATATCTATTCTTTATAGTTTTACAAACTTAAAAACAGTCGATATAGTTACAAAAAACATATCCTGTAGAAATACAAAAAAAGCAATACATAGTGCATTGCTTTTTTATATAAATATTGTTTTCGTAAAATTTACATGTTCATCAACCAAGCACGCATATCAACTTCTTTGTTGATAATACCACGTACATCTTCAATTTTTACACGTTGTTGCTCCATCGTATCTCTATGACGAATAGTTACCATATTGTCTTCTAATGTATCATGATCTACAGTAATACAGAATGGTGTTCCTGCGGCATCTTGTCTACGGTAACGACGTCCAACTGCATCTTTTTCATCATAAATTACGTTGAAATCAAACTTTAAATCGTCTATAATTTTACGTGCAATTTCTGGTAAACCATCTTTCTTCACCAATGGTAAAACGGCTGCTTTTGTTGGCGCTAATACAGCAGGCAAACGCAATACAACACGTTCAGAACCATCTTCTAAAGTTTCATTTACTAATGAATTTGAGAAAACAGCTAAAAACATACGATCTAAACCGATAGATGTTTCTACTACATATGGCACATAGCTTTCTTTGGCTTCATGATCGAAGTATTGTAATTTTTTACCTGAAAATTCTTCATGCTGACTTAAATCGAAGTCCGTACGTGAATGAATTCCTTCTAATTCTTTGAAACCAAAAGGGAATTTAAATTCAATATCTGCGGCAGCATCAGCATAATGTGCTAATTTCTCATGATCGTGGAAACGATAATTATCTTTGCCCATTCCTAATGACAAATGCCACTTCATACGATTTTCCTTCCATTGCTCGTACCATTCTTTTTGTGTTCCTGGTTTTACAAAGAATTGCATTTCCATTTGTTCAAACTCACGTTGTCTAAAGATAAACTGACGTGCTACGATTTCATTACGAAATGCTTTTCCTGTTTGTGCAATTCCGAAAGGAATTTTCATACGACCTGTTTTTTGCACATTGGTAAAGTTTACAAAAATACCTTGTGCTGTTTCTGGTCGTAAATATAAATCCATTGCAGTATCTGCGGAAGCTCCTAATTTTGTTCCGAACATTAAGTTGAATTGTTTTACTTCTGTCCAGTTTTTAGAACCTGTCATCGGATCTGCAATTTCCAATTCTTCAATCAACGCTTTTACATCTGCTAAGTCTTCATTTTCTAATGATTTCCCTAAACGCGAAAGAATGGTATTTATTTTTTCTTGGTAGCCTAATACACGACCGTTCGTAGATATAAATTCTTCTTTATTGAATGCTTCTCCAAAACGTTTTGCTGCTTTTTTGACTTCTTTTTCAATTTTAGCTTCAATTTTAGCACAGTAATCTTCTACTAAAACATCTGCGCGGTAACGCTTTTTTGAATCTTTGTTATCAATTAAAGGATCATTAAACGCATCTACGTGGCCAGAAGCTTTCCAAGTTGTTGGATGCATTAATATTGCAGCATCAATTCCTACAATATTTTCATTCATCTGAACCATTGCTTTCCACCAATAGTCGCGAATATTTTTCTTTAACTCTACTCCATTTTGAGCATAATCGTATACAGCACTTAAACCGTCATAAATTTCACTCGATTGAAATATATAACCGTATTCTTTTGCGTGCGATACTACCTTCTTAAATTGATCGTCTTGTTTTGCCATGGCGCAAATATAAAACGTTTGTGTATCAGCTACAAGCTATTTTTGCGCGATGTATACAAAAGCTGGTGGAATATTGAATGCTTCAAACGATAACTTTACTTTATCGTTAAACACTTCTTTTAATTTTTTGTAGTACGTAAGACTGTATTGGTATTGGACAAACAAGCTATTTTCAACCATTGCAGCATAGGAATTCGCTAAAATTCGATCACTTATTTCTGTTGGAATATTGGTTAATGGCAAACTAGAAATGATGCAATCTGCCTTGTCAAAACCATGTTTTTTTAGAATTGGCGTAATGTCTTCAGCAGAAACTTTTTCTATAATTAACTGTGAATGTTTGATGTTTTCGAGAGATTCAAAAAACTTATCGTTAATCTCAAAAGCAATCAACTTTGTATGTGGTTGTATTCTTTTTAAAATTTCTTTGGTGATGATTCCATTTCCAGGACCAAACTCAACAATAACCTTTACCGTAGAAAAATCTATATTTTTTACAATTCTTCGGGATAAAAATCGTGAGCTTGGGAAAATAGTTCCCGAAGTTTTAATATCGCGTATTGCTTCTCTGAAAAATTTTAATTTATCCAAATGAAGAGACTTTTAATGCTTTTTTTGATGATGAATTTTGAATGTGACGCGAAGTAAAGAAATTATTCAGAATTTATAATGCTTTTTCAACCGATTCTTTTCTTTTTTTAACAAGAATGTGAAAACTATTGACTAATAAGTAGTATTCATTGATTCTGTAGACATTCCTTGATGAAATGTTTCTTGCAATCGATGATTGTTTTTTCTTAGTTCGAGCATTTCTCTTCTGTACTTTATGATAGATTCATAATCTATAATCGTATTCTTTAAACTATTTAATAATTTAACAGCTTTTTCTTTTTCTATATTGATTTCCTCAGAATGTATTTTGTGATGACTTGCAATGTGTGTGTAATTTTTAATAATTACTTCTAATTCTTCTTGCACTAATATCTTTTCTTTGTCTAAGTAATCGTTTTTTTGTCTGTTGTCTTTATAATTGAACACAGAAATGAGCACCATAGACACAGTCATTGCAGAAAGCGCAATTAATAATATTTTTTGGATTGTATCTTTTGTAGCTCTACTCATAAAAAAAGTAGTATTTTTAAATCTAATTTCTGTTAAAAATTAATATTTTCAGTTGGCAAATATATTAAATAATATTCTTTCTTCCTTTTTTCCAAAGACTTGCTTAGCTTGTTCTGACAAACTTATGCATCAAGAGCAGCACATTTGTACGAAATGCCTACACAATTTACCATATACGGATTTTCACAAGCATCGGCAAAATCCTGTAAAACAGACTTTTTACGGCCGCGTTCAAATAGAAAATGCCACTGCTTTATTACACTACAAAAAGAATGGAATGGTACAACAGTTATTACATCATTTAAAATATAAAGGCAGACAAGAAATTGGAGTCTTATTAGGAGATTTACTTGGTCAAGAACTAAAAAAAGAAGTTTCATACAATACCATTTCACACATCATTCCTGTTCCATTACACAAAAAACGATTATACAAACGCGGTTATAACCAAGTAACAACTTTTGGTCAACAACTTGCCAATCATTTGAACGCTATGTATACAGACGATATTCTGATCAAAGTTAATCATACCAAAACACAAGCCTTTAAAAAACGGGCTGCACGTTGGCTTACGACACAACATTCTTTTGAAATTGCTGATACTTCAACATTAGCCGAAAAACACATTCTACTCGTTGACGATGTTATTACGACTGGCGCTACTTTGGAAGCTTGTGCAAATGCGCTAAAAAAAATACCAAATATTAAAATTAGTGTAGCAACTATGTCAATAGCAAGTTAAAACCTTCGTTAGTACCAAAAATAATTAGTTAATTTGTACCGCATCATTTTAATTTAGTGAATGAAACAACGTTTTATATATCTTTTTTTAGTTGCCATAGCACTACTATCAGTAGTTAATTGTGCGAAGCGTGGAACTCCTACAGGTGGAAAACCTGATAAAACACCACCAAAAATGGTAAAAGCACAGCCTGAGGAATTCAGTACTAATTTCGATAAGAAACGAATTCGCATTTATTTTGACGAATACATCAAGGTAAAAGACATTCAGAAACAACTTATTATTTCTCCACCAATCAAAGAAGGCGGTTATATTATATATCCGCAAGGAAGTGCTAGTAAATATATAGATATTCAAATTTTAGATACGTTGCAGCCAAACACAACGTATTCATTCAATTTTGGACAAAGTATTGTTGATAATAATGAAGAAAATCCATACGATTATTTTAAATATGTGTTTTCGACAGGTCCATATATCGATTCTTTAGAAGTTACCGGAACGCTCAAAGATGCACTTAAAATTGGTCCAGAAAAATTTGTTTCTGTCATGTTATTTGAGATAGATTCTACGTATACTGATTCTACTATATATAAAAGAACACCAACATATATTACCAATACGTTAGATAGTTTAAAGGAGTTTAAATTGTCTAATTTACGTGCTGGAAAATACAAAATGATTGCACTAAAAGATGCATCAAATAATTATGTTTTTGATCCTAAGTTTGATAAAATTGGATATGTTGAACAGGAAGTCACAGTACCAACAGATTCTGTCTATTCAATCACATTATTTAAAGAAATTCCTGAGTTTAAAGCTACACGTCCAGCACAAGTTTCAAAAAATATGATTGTTTTTGGATATGAAGGAAAAGTAGATAGCATGAATATTAAAATCAACTCTGAAGTTGCTGCTGATTTTCGCTATAAAACTACACAAGATCCAGAAAAGGATACATTACGCTATTGGTATGAAAACTTAAAACCCGAAACAGATTCATTATTATTTACTGTTTCTAAAGGAAAGTATAGTAAAGATTTTACCGTGAAACTGAAAGAAATGGAAAGAGATTCTATGAAACTTTCTACAAATTTTAGAGGAACAATTCCAACAAATGGAGATTTCAAAATTGCAGCAAATACACCAATCGCAACTGTAAATGATCAATTAATTTCTATTCAAAATAAAGACTCTATTCCTGTCAAATTCACTTCAAAATTCAATGAAGAGAAAAACAGTTTGGATATCTTTTTTGAGAAAAAAGAAAGTCAACGTTATACAATTACGATGCTTCCAAAAACCATTACTGATTTTTATGGTGAAGTGAATGATACATTAAATTATACTTTATCTACTAAAGCAGATAAAGATTATGGAAACATCCGATTATCATATCCAGGTAAAGAATTTCCTGTTATTGTACAAGTAGTAACCGAAAAACTAGAAGTAATTGCCGAAGAATACCTAACAGAACCAAAACCTTATTGTGAGTTTCCATTTATTGAACCACAAACTGTGTATTTCCGCGTAGTGTATGACACAAATAAAAATGGAAAATGGGATACTGGAAATTACTTAAAAAACATACAGCCTGAAACTGTAAAATATTTTCCAGGAAAGCAAAAAGTACGAGCTAATTGGGACGTAATTGAAGAGCTGATTAAGTTAAGATAAACGCATCTTTATCATTCAAGAATTTTAGTTTGTTACGATAGGTTTCTATATGAGATTTTGTCAAAGTAACGATTTCCGTTTCTTCTTTATTTTCAGCTATATTCGTGACTTTTTCACCCAATACATCATAGGCAGCACAATGCCCAGGATATTCATGCGAATTTGCATCCAATCCTACTCTATTAACACCAATACAATAACTCATATTTTCAATAGCACGCGCTTTTAGTAATGCGTCCCATGCGTTGATTCGTGGTTTTGGCCAATTGGCAACATATAATAAAACATCATAGTTTTCTACATTTCTTGCCCAAACTGGGAAACGCAAATCGTAACAAATAAGCGGGCAAATATTCCAACCTTTATAGTTGATAATATTTTTAGATGTTCCAGCAGTATATACTTCATGTTCGCCTGCCAACGTAAACGTGTGTCGCTTATCGTAGCTTTCAATTTCTCCTGAAGGCAACACAAATATCAAACGATTGTAATGATTTCCATTTTCTGAAATTACCAAACTTCCTGTAATTGCTACATTTTTAGTTTTTGCTAACGTTTTTATCCAAGTAATGGTTTCACCTTCCATAGTTTCTGCAACAGCTTGCGGATTCATTGTAAAACCAGAGGTAAACATTTCTGGCAATACAATCACATCAACAGTTTCTGAAATTGCATTCATTTTTTCTTCTAATTGAATACGGTTTTGCGTAGGATGTTCCCAAATTAAGTTGGTTTGTACAAGTGCTATTTTTAATTCTTGGTTTTCCATTTGGTATGTTGGTATGTTGGTATGTTGGTATGTTGGTATGTTGGTATGTTGGTATGTTGGTATGAAATTACAAAAATATAAGATCAATAGCGGAATGTTAATTATGGTTTTTCCGTAAAGAGATCATCATATATTTTAATACCTTGATTTACAATCAATTTAAAAATAATAATCATGTTAAAAAACCTATTAGAAATCGGAAAACCCTTAAACAAAGTAGAACAACAAGCTATCAATGGCGGAGGAATTTGTTGTAGCTTTATCAATGAAGATTGCTGTCATATTAGCAAGCCTTGGGATGATTAATCTTATTAAAAAGCAATGATATGTTAGAAAAATTTAAAAAATTCGAAATTCAAAAACCAGAAACCATCAGCGGAGGAAACATTATAGCTCAAATGAGAGCTGAAAACCGTAAAAATTAAAATGACAAGCGAACTTTGGTTCGCTTTTTTTAGGATTCAACTTTTTAATTGATATCTAATACTTCAAAGAGTCTTGCTTTAAACGTTCTTCCTATTGGAATCCGCTTGTCGTGAATATACACTTCGTTTCCTGTAATTTTATCCACATGATCTTTGTTTATCACAAATGATTTATGAATTTGAATGAATTGATTTTCAGGCAATTTCTCTTTCCATGTTCGCAATGTTCCTATGAAAGATAATTTTTGTTGGTTGCTGACCAATGTGAGATAATTTCGTTCAGATTCGACATAAAATATTTCTTGAAATTGTATTTTATGAAACGTTTTATCTACATTCAAAAACAAAGTATTGGATGCTTGTTTTTGCACTTCTCTTTCTACAATTTTTGGTTGTAAACGTTGTATTTTTTGAATTGCTTTTAAGAAACGTTCCAAAGAAAATGGCTTCACTAAATAGTCAATAATCGTTTCAAACTCAAAACTTTCCACAGCATAATCTGGATAGGCTGTTGTCATAATAATTGTAGGCGGATTTTTGAGTGTACGCAAAAAACTTAACCCAGAAATATCAGGCAAATTAATATCTAAAAAAATCAAGTCAATTTCTTCTGAATGTAAAGTATCATAGGCTTTTAAAGCAGCATTAAATGTTCCTATCAATTCTAAATAGGACACTTTAGCAATGTAACTTTTTAGAATACGTTGCGCAGGAATTTCATCTTCTATTATAATACACTTTAGTGGATGTTTCATGTCAATTGTAATTTCAAAGTTACACGATACTTGGCTTTCGCTTCAATATGTAATTCATATTTATCTTTATAAATCAACTCTAAACGCTTTTTAAGATTTTGCAATCCAATTTGCTCTTCTGCTGCTATTTTGGTGGCATCAAATTCATTTGTACACACACATTCTAACACATTATTTTCTACTGAAATATGAATATCAATAGTGGTATCAATTGTACTGTGTTTAAACGCATTTTCAATAATTGTAATTAATAAAAGTGGCGCAATATCATAATTAAATTGCACAATACTTTTTTGATATGTAATCGTTTTGATTCCTTCGGTACGTATCTCTTGAAACGCAATGTAATTATCAATAAAAGTAAGTTCTTTTTCTAGCGGAACAAATGTCGCATTGCTTTCGTACAATACGTGTTTCAGATTATTAGACAACATCAAAATCAACTCAGGAACTTGCGCTGGTTTTTCCAATGAATACGAATAAATTGTGTTCAAATTATTAAACAATACATGCGGATTTATCTGTGATTTCAAGAATTTCAATTCCATTTCTGTATGCTTTCGTTGAATTTCTTCTACTTCATCTTTCTTTTCTAAATAGCGAAACAACATCCAAACAAAAGAGAAAAAGATAATTGGCACAATAGTTTGCCATACATAGTCTGACAAGCATTTTGCAACACTACAACCGCATTGCGCAAATACGTTGCAATATAATTGTGTCGCCAAAAAACTGATCAACGCAATGATGAGAATATATAATGTATACCATTTTTTCTTTTCAAAATATGGTAACAACGCAAAGTCATTCACATATACAATAATGACAAGAATAGATAAATATTGAAGAAACGGATTTTCTGCCCAATAATAATCTGAAAAGTAAAACAGCGAAACAAAAACGAACAAGGTCCAAAATAAAATGTGGATCAGGATTTTAGAAATTTTATGATTAAAGAAATTCATGGAGCTGTTTTTACAAGCAATCAAAGTACTAAGAAACGTAGAATTCGTCAAATATAAATGGACAAAATACATGCTTTGCTGTACAAACTTCCATTTTTACGAAAAGAAATACCTCTTTTACAAGAATGCCGTTTATAAAGGTATTCACGTAGATTGTGAACTTTTTTGGTATTCCATTTTTGATTGTCTGAGTTTTGAATCATCAATTTAAAATCAACCAAAAGATGAACAAACTATTTATTTTTGCGCTTGTATTTTTTACATTACAATTTACAAGTGCGCAAAACGTGAATCAGGTAACAAAAGACGCCAGAGGACGCGATATGATTTTAGGAGAAATCACCAAAGAAGGATTTACTTCTAATTCTTTTAATTCATGGTTTTCAAAAAATTACGAAGCCTATGAACCTGATGCAAAAATCATAAAAAAACTACAGCGAAAGCTTAAGAAATATACTATTACTGTTTTTATGGGAACTTGGTGTGGCGACAGCAAACGTGAAGTTCCAAAGTTTTATAAAGTACTAGAAGCTGCTAATTTCTCTGAAGACAAATTGCGTGTTGTTGGTTTAAATAACGCTCGATCCAACTACAAACAAGGTCCAAATGGTGAAGAAAAAGGCTTGAACATTCATCGTGTTCCTACATTTATAGTGTATGACAAAAAAGGAAAAGAAATAGGACGTATTGTAGAACATCCTGTAGAAAGTTTGGAAGCCGATTTGTTGAGAATTTGCAGAAAGAAATCTTATGAGCACAACTATCAAGTTGTCACAGAGCTCCATGAGTTGTTCAAGAAAAAAGGAGCAGATTATGTTGTTAAAAATCAAGAGAAAGTGGCCTCTAAATTACAGAAACATTCAAAAAGTCTAAAAGAATTAAATACCTATGGTTATGTGTTGCTTCGCGCGAAAGCGTATACAAAAGCAATTGCGACTTTTACAATAAATACACAGCTATTTCCAGAGAATAAAAATGGATATGATAGTTTGGCAGAAGCATATTTTGAAACCGAAGATTATCAAAAAGCTACAAAATATTATTCAAAAGTATTGGCTATCGATGCAAATGACAAAAATGCAAAAACGATGCTCTCAAAAATGAAAAAATAAAATATTTCAACGCAAAGTTTGTTTAGAAAAGCAGCGCATCTCTACGTGAGATTTAGCGTTGCTTTTCGCTTTTTAAAACCAAAATTAATGTGACATTTAAAAAAAGAATCAAAGCTATATTCGTCGGCGAAGAATTATTAGTATTTTTAACAATGTCTGTTCCTTTAAAAATTTAACTCAGTTCCTACCATATTTTTTTAAATAATACAGCATCAACGAAATACGTTTTTAGACTACAAACACACTTTATGAAATTGCCGCTTTCTAAATTTTTAACCTGTGTATTATTTTTAATCGTTCATAATTTTTCGTAGGCACAAGAACTTTCCAAAGATGCTTCTTTAGGTGAAATGTATGAATTTGTGATAAAGCAAAAATTTTCAGATCCAGAAACGGCTCGTAAAAAAGCTGAAATTCTTTTACAAAAAAGTGAAGTTGAAAACAACTTAGAATTTATCTTTAAAGCTTATTATCAACTCGCACGAATCGCCAATATTCAAGGTGATTACAAAACAGGACTTCAATTTGCTGAAAAAGCTGTAATTGCTGCTGAAAAAACAGGAAATAATGTATTTTCATCAAAAGCATTAATGACACAAGGAAATGCACATGTATATCTTGGCGATGATGAAACTTCCTTAGCATATTATTTTAAAGCCTTAGAATACGCTAAAAAAAGTGAGCATGTTTTGAGTCAAATTATGGCACGAGAAAATCTTGCTAAAGTAAAACGCAACGTACATTTAAATGAAGAAGCTTTACAAATGTTTCAAGAAAACTTCAAATTATGCAAACAGCATAAGCTTGAAAAAGAAACAATTGGAATCAACACCTATTTAGGATTGACAGGTACTTTTTTAACCTTATCACAACCCGATTCTACACTTTTTTATGCAAAACCCGGACTTAGCTATGCTTCTGCAAATAAAGACGAAGAAGGAGAAAGCTATTTTTATATTGATATGGGAATTGCTCATTATATGAAAAGTGATTTTCAAAAAGCAATCATGTATTTAAATAAAGCGACAGTTATTACGCTTAGTTTAAAAAATAAAAAACGTCTAGTGGAAGTGTATTATTATATCGGAAAATCATATGTAGGACTAAAACAGTATGCGAAAGCAATTGATTTTTTAGAATTGACGAAACAAACTGCTTCAAACGAAAATAATAATAAAAATATTCTCAAATTCAATCCGCATATTTTACTAAAAACCCATGAAACTCTTGCTGATATATATAAAAGCCAAGGCGCAATTAAAAAATCGAATGCAAGTTTTGAAGCATACAAAGCTTTGGATAAATTAAAAGATATAGATAGAACCCGTGTTTATGAAACATTACTTAACAATGTTAATAAAGAAAACAAAGAGTTGAGTACATCTGAATCGCAACTAAAAGACACCGTAAAAATTGTTTCTATTCTTGGAGTTCTTGTATTAATTTGTTGTGTATTTTTTATTTTAAAATTCATCAATGCTCGCAAAAAGAATAAGCTTATTTTCGAAAAATTGATGCAAAAAATAGAAACAGAAAATCATCAAAAGAAGAAAAAAGATGTAACCATTCAAGACAAAAAAGTACAAGAAATTTTAACGCGTTTGGATAAACTCGAAACTTCTTTATACTTTTTAAGTAGTAATTGTTCTTTGCAAAACGTAGCAAAAAAGATCAAAACGAATACAAGTTATCTATCTAAAATAGTTGGCACATATAAACAGAAGAAATTCACAGAATACATCAATGAACTTCGTATTCAGTATGTACTAAAACGATTAAAAGAAGATTCTAAATTTAGAAAGTACTCCATCAAGAATATCGCAGAAGAAATAGGATATAAGAGTACCAATTCATTTACCAAACATTTTAAAGCACACACGAAATTGTATCCTTCTTTCTATATTCAAACTTTAAATGATAAAGAAAAAAACAGTGACGCAAATTCATAAATTTGAGTTATTCACATCTAACAGTATACTCTTTGACGCATAAATTATGTTTATTTTCAATCGTGAAACTTTAACTTTAAATAATACATTATGAAGAAAAAAAAGGTAAATATTATCCACTTACGAAAGCAATTAATTGCAAATATGGAAGTAAATAATTTAAAAGCTCTAAAAGGAGGAACGAGCGGATTGCCATGGCAAAATCCAACTCGAAGTTGTTTCTTTAATTGTGGAGAAACTGGCGGACAAACAGGTCCTTTGTGTCTTACTGGAAATCAAACAAACTGTCAATAATTTAATATTCACATGTTACAAGAAAAGCTTCTCTTTTGAGAGGCTTTTTTTTATGCAGAAAAATCTTAAAAGAAGATGAATGTATTTTATTATTAGTACTTTTAAAATTCTTTATTTTAATGCTAGTAAAAGTTTTTTTGAGATGCTACGAGTGAATACATTTTGGAGTTTTATTGTTTTTACATTGATCTTTTTTACTGGATTTTCTCAAGAAATGCCTGAAGATGCTACTTCTGAAGAAATAGTAACATTTATCGTAAAACACAAACTTTCCAACCCAGATTTAGCTAAAAAATACGCTAAGATTTTACTAGAAAAAAGCAAAAAATCCAATAATATCAAAGGTATATTTAATGCACATTTTCAAAATGCACGTATTGCCATGATTGAAGGAAATTACTCCATAACAATTCAATATTGTGACTCTGCAATTATGAATGCTCAAAAGCTTAAAAATGATGTATCACTAGCTGATTCTTACTTAACTAAAGGAACTGCCATCGTTTATCTTGGTGATAACAAAAAGGCTTTAGAAATGTATTTGAAAGCTTTAGATATTGCTAACAAACTAAATGACATACAATTAAAAATTAAAGCGAAAGCTAATATCGCTAAGATTAAAAGACGCATGGAGTTTTTTGATGAAGCTTTAGAAATTTATAAGAATAATGTACGACTCGCAGAAAAGCATCAATTTGAAGATCAATTGATTGCCATTAATTCATACATGGGCGTTGGTGGTACATTTTTACGTTTAAAAAAACCAGATTCTACCTTGCATTATGCTAAAATTGGTTTACAAAAAAGCTTAGCAATTAATGACGATGAAGGTGTCAGCTATTTTTATATAGATATAGGAATCGCATATTTTATAAAAGGTGATTTTGAAATTGCTATTGATTATCTTAAAAAAGCAGAAAAAATCACTAAAGACTTGAACAATCAAAAACGATTAACTGAAATTTATTATTATATCGGAAAGTCATATTATGAACTTAAATCATACACAAGGGCAATTGAATTTTTAAGTAAAGTTGAAGCCATTGTTGCTGTGAAAAATAAAAAGATAGCCAATAGTTTTAATCCACCAGAGTTAATAGGAACCTACCGATCTTTGGCAAACTCATATGAAAAACTCGAGCAAAATGATAATTACCTAGCATATACTCAAAAATATATAGAATTAAACAAATACAATAGAACGCAAAATATTGAGGTTATTAAAGAATTATATGAAACTATTCGCAAAGAAAATGACAATCTTTCCACACGTACTTCCAAATTAGAAAATAGCTTAATTTATGTATTACTCTTCGCTTTTTTTGCAGTTGGATTGTGTGTTTATTTTCTGTATAAATTGACCAAAACGAGAAAACAAAACAAAGCTACTTTCGAAAAATTAGTTTCCCAAATAGATACCAAAAACTCAACAAAAAGAAAAACTGATTTTACGATCGAAGATAAAAAAGTGGAAGCCATTTTAGAACGTTTAGAAAAGCTAGAAGAAGCACTCTTTTTTCTGAATAGCAATTGTACATTACAAACACTTGCTAAAAAAGTGAAAACCAATACAACCTATTTATCTAAAATTATTAGTTCTTATAAACAGAAGAAGTTTTATGAATATATTAATGAATTACGCATCGAATATGTATTGAAACGTTTAAAAGAAGATTCTAAATTCAGAAAATATTCTATCAAGCATATTGCTGAAGAAATTGGTTATAAAAGCACAAATTCATTCACTAAATATTTTAAAGCGCATACAAAACTATATCCTTCGTATTATATTAAAAATCTTGAAGATAACACAGAAAACAACACCTCAAATTAAGTAATTTGAGGTTCAAAGCCTTCATTAAACATACATTTCGAAGAGAAAATAAACTATATTACTTTCAATATTTAACAACCCATAAACCTTTAAACATGAAAGTAAAGAACAATAAAAAAATGTATTTCAAAAAAGCAGTCATTGCAAAAATGAATACTCAAAGCATTAAAGGCGGCACAAGGTCTTTTCAACCAGGTCATATACCAACCTCTGGACTAGAAAGTCACTGCGAAGATGTAGTCTGTTATTAATGAATATAATTAATAATTCACATGTGAAAAACCGGAAGCAAAACTTCCGGTTTTTTTATATTCTGTTCCTACATTTTCTTATTACTACACTTTACCTCAATTCCTTTAATTTTTAGCTCTCTTGAGTTACGCTTTCTTTTTTTCGTTGGATACAAAAGCTACATTGAGATCAATAAATTTTTAATCAACCACAAATATTTTTAGTATGAAAACTCAAAAATTAAAATCATTGAAATTGGTAAAAGCTTCTGTAGCAAATTTAGATGCTAGTAAACAAGAAAAAATTGTTGGTGGAGCAACAGGTATTACAGATTGCCCAAGCCGAACTTCTATGTGTATTACGTCTTGTCACGTACATTAATATTGAAACCAAAACTTAAAAATTTTTAACCATGAAAAAAAAGAATTTTAAAAACTTATCGCTTAACAAGAATGCAGTTTCTTCGTTAGCTCCTGAAAACGTAAAAGGTGGACGATTTTCTGAAGGATTCATTTGTGACTCACGAGAACCAGAATTTTGTAACTGGACCTACAACAGATGGTGTTACAACACAGGATCACCAGGAATTTGTACTGCGCCAAAATAGTAGATATTCTATCAGATCAAAAAGAGACTGTCTAAAAAGTAATAAAAAATGTCATTCTGAATTTAATTCAGAATGACATTATGCTGATTTTCAAAGGTTATGAGAAACCGAATCAAGTTCAGTTTAACGGAAATTCAACTTTTTAGACAGCTTTTTATATCTTATTTAAAATTTTTGCCGCTTCCGCTAATGTTTCTTCTGTTTTTGCAAAGCAGAAACGTAGTAATTTATGATCTTCTTTATTGGTATTGAATACAGAAAGTGGAATGGACGCTATTTTGTGTTCCCGCGTGAGTCTTTTTGCAAATTCTGTATCCAATTCATCTGTGATATTTTCATATGAAAGTACTTGGAAATATGTTCCTTGTGATGGCTTCCATGTGAAACGTGAACCTTGGATCGCATCTAAAAAGAAATCACGCTTTTGTTGAAAAAATGCTGGTAATTGCAGATAGTTTTCTGGAGTTTTTAGATATCTACCTATGGCAATTTGTGTTGGATGATGTACTGAAAACACATTGAATTGATGTACTTTTTTAAATTCATCCATCAATTCTTTTGGCGCTACACAATAGCCAATTCTCCAACCTGTATTATGAAAAGTTTTCCCAAAAGAAGCCGTAATAAATGTACGTTCTGCAAGTTTTGGAAATAACGCTGCGCTTTGATGTGTTTCTCCATCAAACACAATATGTTCATAGACTTCATCACTTAGTAAAATAATGTTTGTGTCTTCTAAAATAGATGACAATTCCAACATATCTGCTTTTGACAATACTGTTCCACTTGGATTGTGTGGCGTATTGATAATCATCAGTTTTGTCTTGTTGTTAATTTTACTTCGCACTTCATCCCAATCAACAGAAAACTCTTTTCCTTTCAATTGAATTGGCACTACTTTTCCGCCATGTACTTCTACAGCTGGCGCATAACAATCATAAGCTGGTGTAAATATGACAACTTCATCTTTTGGACGTACAAACGCGCTTATAATGGTAAAAATAGCTTCTGTTGCTCCAACTGTAACCACAACTTCCGTATCTGGATTGTAATTTCTTTGATACAAATACGCAATTTTCTCTGCAATAGCTTCTCGTAATATAAAAGCACCAGGCATTGGCGCATATTGATTGTAATTCTCTTTCAATGCTTGCTGTACCATTTCTATCAGTTTTGAATCTGAAGGAAAATTGGGAAATCCTTGCGACAAATTGATTGCATTTTCTTTGGCAGCCAATTGACTCATGACTGTAAAAATTGTCGTTCCTACATTAGGCAATTTGGAAGTATGTTGTATCATCTGGTTTTCATTACTCGTTGCTGATTGTTTCAGAAAATTATGAATTCGTGCTTTATTTACCATAAACACGGCACCATATATTTCTGCCAAGTAAAAGTCGTGAATTCCGTTGATTTTTTATAATGAAAACATAAAAATATATATTGAATACTTCTTATTAAAAGCATTTTGTTTAGAAGAAAAAAGCGAACCGAAGTTCGCTTGAAAGTTTAATTACTGGAATGAACAGCCACCAGCTACTTTAGTCCAATCGCACAATACCCAAGTAGGACATGTAATTTCAGTTTCAGGAGGTGAACAAATTCCTCCAATACAAGAAAAATAAGAACTTCCTTCTTCTCCTACTCCTCCGCCATGTGCTCTTACAGCATCATCTAATGAAGAGATTGACTTCTTGTTTAAACTCAACGATTTTAAATTTCTTTTTTTCATAATTTTCAGTTATTATGTTAATAATTGAAACTAAAATAGAGAATCGGAAACGTAAAAAATACTGTTGTATGTCGTCATTATTTAAATACGACTATAAAAAACAAACTCCAACTTTGTATATGGTTGGAGCTTTAGATTGTTATTTATATTACTTAAAAAGTTTCTAGTATTTCTTCTAAACTTTCAATGATTGGATCAACATTCTTGTTGTTCTTTTTTTGCTTTTTTCGCATCATCACAAAACCTACAAGTAAAATCCAAATGTACGTTGCGCAATAAGCGATTAGTTTGGTTTGGAAACTTGCTTCGTGTAAAACGTCTTGAAAATAGATTGTCATTCCTACAGCAAGCATTACAAGATATACAGGCATAAACACATTGGTAATCCATCTGAAATAGCGTAATTTTTTTAACATTTTTGTTGCAAATGCTTTCATATTTTCAGAGATATCATTTGGTGTTCGCCAAAATAATACACGATACCACATCATGCCCAAAGTGACTGTGAGTAAAATAGACATAAATGCTAATCCTAGATAAAAATTATCTGAACGTTCTTTAAAGAGGTTTGCATTCCATAGCCATAAAAACACCGAAAATACAAACGCAAATGAAATACTCATCAATACGTTTCCTATGATAATTTTTCGCTGTAGTTTTTTGAGTTTTCCAAGTAATGAATCACTCGCTTCTTTGCGTTCGGTTTTGTCTGTAGAAACAGATTTCCAATCGTTTACGATGTCGTTAAAATCATTCATTATTGTATATTTTTAAAAGTCGTTTTTTGATTCTGTTAATTCGTACACCAACATTATTGGTTTCTATTCCAATGATCTCAGCAATTTCTTTGTAACTGAGCTCTTCAAGTACCAAACTGATAATGAGACGTTCATCTTTTTTAAGTTTTTGCACACATTGCATGAGTTTGTTGACTCGGTTTTCTTGTGCTTGCCGTTCTGTATCAATGGCTTCTTCAAAAGTATCTGGCAATTCATTATTGAATAGTTGTATGTGTTTTTTATTATGTCGATTAAATGTAATCGTTGTATTGAGTGTGACACGATACAGCCATGTGGTTAGTTTTGCATTTCCTTTGAAGTTTTTAAGTCCATTCCAAACGTTTATCAACACTTCTTGATACAAATCATCTACCAAATCTTTTTCGTAGAGATATGCGAGACAAATTCGATATATTTTGTCTTTATGATGTGTAATGATTTCTTGAAAATAATCTTCTCGCATCAGATATTAGTTCGTTTTGATAAAGTTGGAAACTTCTTTGAAAAATACAGTTGGATTATCGAGCATAATGAAATGTTCTGCCTCATCAATGATTTTTACGGTACAAGAATCACAATTTTTGTATTGTGCTTCATACATTTCTAGTTTTTCTGCTTTTGTAAAGTTAGGAAATTGCGGAATAGGCTTGTTCCAGTTTGTGAGTACTAATGTAGGTATTTTAAGTTTCGCTAAATCATCTCGCAAATCATTACTCATCATTTCAAACATGGTATAGCCAAGTGTTTTTCGATCTGATTTTGCGGCATCATTCAATACAAAATTTAGGTTTTCTTTGTTTCGCATCATACCACTCAAAGATTGTTTTAAGGTATTTCGTAACGTAATACTGTCCATTGGCATATACATTTGCTTCATCATTCCGTATGTTGATTTTACAGCTTCTTCTGTTACTTGTGCATTGTATGCGCCTGCGAGAAACGGCAAACTGTCTACAATTACAATTTTTGACACTACATTTTCATCATCAAGAGCAATCAGCATGCTTGTAAATCCACCAATACTGTGACCAATTAATACGCTATTTTTTGTTGCATGCTTCTTGATATAAGGTAGCATTTCTTTTTTTACTTCTTGTAAAATTGTTTCTGAGTCAATAGGTTTTACTCCGCCAAAACCAGCTAATGTAAATACATGGATTTCATAATCATTTTTATACGTTTCAACTGTTTCATTCCAAACATTTCCAGAACATGATAAACCAGGAATTAAAAACATGGTTTCGCCTTTTCCATGTACTTTCACTTCAAAAGCAGTTGTTTTTTTTTCTTTTTGTGCTGCCACATTCGCGAAAGCAAAAAATAAAATTACTATAGATACTATTGTTTTCATCGTTTTAAGTTTTTCGTTTCCCTTTTAGTACAGCGCTATTTGTTTTATTACAGTTATATTTAAAAAAAATTAAAATAAAGTCATTTCCGTTTTCGTTTATTCTCTTAAAATCAAGCCTTTCTATGAAAAACCTATTTTTTATTTTCATCATTTTTCTTTCTGTGATATTGATGAGCTATCATTCTAAAGAGCAAATGTCTTGTGAAGAACTAAAAGCAGAAAATCGTATATTGAGAGATTCTATTGCTTCGCTTCAAAAGTTTTCTAGCAATAAACCAGAAGCCATTGTAGAAATAGAGAATATGAATGTTGTGTATCGCGACGCAAATAATCCTGTGAAAATTGCAGTACCAAATTCTTTAAGATTTTCTGTAATGGCACCAGGTTTAAAATATGTAGGTAAAAATCGTTATGAATTGCATCCAACTACAGGAAAAGAAGTTACTTTTCGTATAATGGCAGATATGCGAAATGGAGAAACTTTGAAATTTGAGAAGGTTTTTAGAATAGAAGATATTGGGCGTCCAAGAACTTTTTTTGATGATCAGCTTTTTCAAGATACTCCAATGGAATTGAGTAAAAGTGAGATTGCAAAGGGACGATTTTCTATGGATATTGAAAATTACACACCTTATAAACGACAAGAAGCTACAGAATTTAAATCTGTTTTTCTAGGGAAGAATAGATTTACAATTCAAGGTAGTAAGTTCTCCAAGGAAGCGATTCAAGAATTAGATAATATGTCTATTGGTGATACTATTATTGTGTACAGCATAAGAGTTCCTTATCCAAGTTACTTAGATGGATTAAGAAACTGTAAATCTTCAAATTCTATGATAAAGATTGTAAAATAAATACTCATCTATTCGTTTCAAGCTTACGAATAGATGAGGAAGAATATATAATAACCTTGATGTTACAGGAAAATCAATTTACATGTGTTCTGTCTAACGCTTCCAAAATAAGTCCTTTTAGAACGTCATTTTCTACTTTACTGATGTAAATAGATTGAAAGTCATCTTGAAATTCTTTTATTTTTTCAATGCTGACATTTTTGAAACGTAAATTTCGTGTTACTTCAAACCAGATATCAGATAATTTTCCAATGAGTTGTTTGTTGGACTCAAATTGTGTTTTTAACTGATGCAACATACTTTTTGTGTAGTTTTGAAATAAAGGCATTTCGGAAACTTGTGCAATAGAATCGTCCATAAAATGCTGAATTTCTTTTTCGTTTTGAAAAGAAATGAAGCGAAAGAGATCGTTAGCGTCACATTTTTTACACACTACAATTGCGATTGCATCTTTTATGATTGGCGTACAATCGTAATCGGCTTCGTAGTATATTTCTAAACCTAAGTTTGTATTGATAATTAGGACTTCATTACGTATGAGTCCTGTTAAAAAGTTTTTTAACGTTTTTACTTGCTGATTAGAAACCAACAATTGTTTCTTGTAATGTCTTTCGTTGACATGGAGGTATTTTAGAGCCATCTATACTTAAAAATAATGCAATTAGGGAATCAGGGGGCTTTTATCTAGGGGACAAAAGACTACATGTTAATATTTATATTAACTGTATTAAAATTAACACATTAACATAAACAAAAATATTAAATTAGATTGTTTGATACAATTACACGATAGAAGAAACTTATATGACGTTCTATGGAAGAATTTTGAAGATTACTCTACAATCTCCATTTTCTTCAATAAAAACGAGGCATTCATGTTAGAACAGATGCCTTTTTTTAGTTGATATCCAAAGAACAATTCATCATTGATAATTTCGGCGTCAAAGAAATAATTTTTTACTTGAGTGATCTCTTTTTCTAATTCACACAAGCTTAAATCGTGTGTAGCTATGATTCCAGCTGCATTTTGCGAAGCTAGTTTTTGAACTATTTTCTTAGAACCCATTGCTTTGTCATGACTGTTTGTTCCTTTTAGGATTTCATCTAGGATGATAAAGTACGTATCCGCTTCAATTTTATCTACAATCATTTTTAAGCGTTGTAATTCTGAAAAGAAATAGGAAGCACCTTCCGCCAAGGAATCGGTGGTACGCATGCTTGTAATGAGTTTTATGGGCGAATATGCTGCAGTTTCAGCACAAATTGACAATCCTACATTAGACATGACTATTCCGAGAGAAACGGTTCTTAAAAATGTGCTTTTCCCTGCCATATTGGCTCCAGTAACAATGAAGAATTCTGAGTTTCCGATATTGAAATCGTTATCAATTCTGTTTGTAGTTCTCAATAATGGATGTCCCAATTGTTTTGCATTGATGACTTGCGGCACATTTTCTACAATTGTTGGATAGTTAAACTGCGGATGATTAAATGCGAAGTTTCCTAAACTATTGTAGGCATCAAAAAATGTTACAACTTCAAACCATTGTTGCACTTTTGTACTATGTTTTGAAATCCAAGTTTCTATTTGATATGATTTTGAAATATCCCACAATAAAAATCCATTTAAGAAAATTCCAACTAAAATATTATTGCGATTATCTAAAGCATCTATTCGTTTTGAAAATTCTCTCACTAAGGTTGATGCCTTTTGTGTATCACTGTGAATGTTTTGTTGTTTTTCTTTCAGTAGCTTGGCCGTAAATGTTTCTGCTTCGATACGTTGTAATAATTGTCCGTATTGTTGAAATGTGTCTTTGGCTTTGCTTGTATGAAACGATAATTTCGTTATACTTTTTAAAAATCTTCCTGTAATCCCTAATCCTAAAAGTAACAAAAGTAATACGTATAAAAATGGAATGATTTGCAAAAACGCCAAGGTTATAATAGCCACAGAGATTCCTGAGAAAATCATTGGCAGATAGCGAATTGATTTTGGAATGAATGCTTTGTATTCTTTGAGCCAATCAGTAATACTTTTGGAAGTTGTTTCTACTTTTATCAATAAGGCTATGGCTGAAAAATGTTGTCGCCAATCTGCTTTTTCTGCCAATTCTTGAATTGCTTTTTGGCGTATTGAAATGTCTGAAATATCATTACTAGCAAGCAATGCTGCCAATTCATTTTTTCCTTCACGTGTTGTTGATCTGTTTAGATATTGAAAGAAAGAAGCATTTCCAAAAAGATCGATGTCATAACTAAATTCATGTGAAGCATCTAAAAATTCTTCTCCTGTTGGCAATTTAGACAAATCACCATTGAGTACATCTATTTCTAGTTGATTGTATTGAATCAACGCTTTTAGTTTGTTGCTTTGGTAGACTAAGTCTGAATGGCGAAAGATTAAAAATAGAAAGATCGCCATTCCAATTACTGATGCCAATATCACATATGGCCATTGCCCAAATAAGAGATAAATCGCGAAAGCGATGCTTAAAAAAACGATTAATCGAAGGAAACTTGATTGATTCAGTTTTCTTCGTTGTACTTTCAATTCTGATACAAATTTGGCTTTTTGTTGGCTATAAAAAGTAATTGGGTCTTGCATGATGGTATTCTGAGAAATATCTGCCAAGAAACAAAAAAAAACGCAAACCATATAGATTTGCGTTTACTAGTATTTCATCCTAAGAAAAGTTTAACAATTACCTATTGATTGCACTACTTTTTTACAAATTTTAGCACTCTTTTTATTATTGAATGAAATATTTTTTACGTGATTAATTATCTAATTTTCTTTTGCATTATCTGAAAACGATTTACTAGTATTAACAATTAAATGTGTTTTCAAGATTCTTTATATGCAATTGAAGCCAAAAAATTACTTCCTGCAGCAAAGAGTTGCCTATTATTTTCACAGAATCGAATTGCATTAGTTCCCATTCCTTCTATGTATACAGGCTTCCTATCTTCGATTCTGTATATATATCCAACCGAACCTGCATAGACATAAGAGTCAGAAACAGCAACAGAAACAATTTCGCCTTTACAATGAGGAAGTGAAGTAATATATTCTCCTTTGTACTCGAAATCAATTAATGAAATCGCCATAATATCTCCATTTGAACCAACAATTAATTTATCACTTTTTATTGCTAAACTAACTTCACTTTTTTCAACTACTTCAAGTTCATTTTTTTTGACTTCTTTACCATCTGCACTTATTTTGTAAGCATATCCGTTTGAACCAGCATATATGATATTGTCATAAACTAATAGTGAAACTGTTCCATACCCACTATGAGGAAGAGATATTATTTTCTTTTTCCTTTCAAAATCATTTTTCTCAATCAATACAACATGACCTTCTGTTCCTGCAATCAATTGATTACCGATCATTTCTAAACAAACCTCTTGATGTCCTCTATTTAAAAACGTTCTCATTATTGTTTCTTTCGAAGCAATATTATACTTAAATACATATCCTACTGATCCTGCATATATAAAATTATCATCCGCTATTACCGAAACAGCACGATTCTTAAATATTGTTTTAGGGAAAGAAAGCTCGATCATCGTGTAGGAATCTATCTTTTCAAAATTATCTAATTGAATAAGCATTATACATCCAACAGTTCCAACAACTAGTTGATCTTTATAAATAGTTAATCGAACTTCTCCTTTACTTGGAGCTGCCTGTAGTATATTTATACCACTAGGCTCACCTTTTAAACTATATCTATGTACTTCTCCATGTGAAGTCCCTGCATATACATATTCTCCATGAGCCACAATGGATACGATATCATATCCAGAACCAATAAGATTTTTTTTCCACAAGAAAGTATCGATATTGTTTTCATTTGGCGAATTTGGGTGTATTTCTTCCATAATCTTCAAAATTAAATTAGTTACAATCGTTTATATTTTAAGTAAGTTATAGATTACTTTTTTATTAAAAGATAAAAATGTTACGAACTAAGAAAGATTTGTTCTAAAAACACGAAAGTATGTTCTTACAATATTTAAATTGTTCTATTTTTAGTTGTCTTAAATAGAAGATTACTTTGAAAAGTAAGTAGTCAATAATAAAAAAACGCAAACCATATAGGTTTGCGTTTACTAGTATTTCATCCTAAGAAAAGTTTAACAATTACCTATTGATTGCACTACTTTTTCACAAATTTTAGCACTCTTTTTTCCAATTGAATGAAATACATTCCTTTTGTTAGTTGTTGAATGTTAATTGATTGATTTACATTTATAGTTCCTTCCATAACTTTCTTTCCAGAGATATCAAGTATGGTATAGTTTTCTGCTTTTTGCAAAGATGTTAGTTGAATGCTATTTGCTGCAGGATTTGGATAGACACGCAACTCAGTTTCATCTGTATCAACATCAGTTACGCTTAATGTAGAATTGTCAATACTTACACTAAAAGTTATAGCTATATTCGATGGAACTCCTCCCCAATATGCTGTTCCTCCAGGGTGAATAGGATCAAATACAAAATTGGCAAAAATAGAGTCAGACGTATTTTCTTTTTCGATAATGTATGTATATGTTGTAGACGGATTCATCGTAATCATGAGTGCCGAAAAATCATATACTGCACTACCATTTACAGGAACTCCTGTTAATTCGCCTATTACATTTCCTCCTAATCCATCACCTTCATATAGGCGTACAGAAACTGTTGCATTTGGGATTGGAGAACCAAGAACTGTTGATGTAATTGATGTTAAGATTCCTCCGCAAGAAGCACTTGTAGTAAAGGACATTCCTGTAAAATTTGGTATTTCTCCACCAGAACCACTACCTGAACTAGTAGCACCTGTATAACTTGGTCCACATTGGGCATTTAGAAATAATGTTGCGCTTATAAACGCAAAAAAAACAAGTATTTTTTTTGTCATAACATGTAAGATTTTAGGTTAAGACTGTAAATATATCTAACAGTTTTACTCGTTTTTCACCAATGTTCTGAACTACTCATATAATGTTCTTAACACACATAAAGTGTTTATTTAAATCTATAATAAGTTGATTTTTTGCAACAAATCATCTTTATATTTTTTACCAATTGGAATATTAACATTTAATACAATGATATTGTTTTGATCAATTTTTTGTAGATAATCCAAGTTCACTATATAGCTTCGGTGCACACGCACAAATTGCTTATTGAGTTTGGTAATAATTTTATTTAAATTTCCTCGAATTACGTGTTTTTGATTGTTTGTAAGTTGAATTTCAGCGTATACATGCTCACTTTTTATGAAGAGAATTTCTTCGAATTTGAGCTTGATGAAGATATTTTTTTCTTTGATAAAAAATGCATCCTTTATAATCAATTCATCATCGTTTACTTCTCCTATTCTTTTAGAGTAATTGTACAACGCAATTTCTATCGACGTATACAATTCGTCTTTAGTAAATGGTTTGACTAAATAGGCTGGCGGCATTACTTTTTTTGCCTCCGAAACTGTGAGCGGATCTGAATTAGACGTAAGAAATATAAAAGGAAAGTCGTAATCTTTTCTAATTTTTTCCGCGATATCAATGCCAGTTTTCCGACCAGATAATTGAATATCTAAAATCGCCAAATCGGGGGTTTCAACTTCGATAGCTTCAATAGCTTCTGTATAGTTGATTACTGGCTCTAAGGCTTCATATCCTAAATCATCAAGTGTGTCGCATAGATGATCAGCAATGATAATTTCATCTTCTACGACTAATATTTTTACTTTATTCATGGTATGGTTAGTCTAATAATGCTCTTCTTTGAGTGTCTTTGAAGGTAATTTCAAAAGAGGCTCCTTCAGTATTGTTCAGGGTAAATTTTCCTTGTAATTGTTTCGTTAATCGTTTTACTAAACGTAATCCTAGGCTTTTAACTTTGGCTAAGTTGATAGATGCATCCAATCCTTCTCCATTATCAGCTACGATCAACTTGTATTCTTCTCCTCCAAGTTTATTGATGGAGATGTTTAATTCATTTTCTTTTTCGTCATCAAATGCATATTTGTAAGCATTCGTAATCAATTCGTTTATGATTAAGCCTAGTGGAATGGCAGTATCAACATCAAATTGCTTATTTTTTACATTTATATTCGTTTGTACTTTTTTCTCAGAAGCATATACATATGATAATTCTTTGACTAATGCTTGTATGTATTCTTCAAAGTCAATTAATCCTGTATCATCTTGATAGAGTTTTTGATGAATTAACGCCATTGATTTTACTCTATTTTTTCCATCATTTGCCAAGTTTAAAGCTTTTTCATCTTGTATTCCTTTGGTTTGCAATTCGAGTAAGCTTGATACAATTTGGAAATTATTTTTAACTCTATGATGTACTTCTTTTAGCAATAATGCCTTTTCTTTTCCTTCTTTTAATATTGCATCTCTTTGCTCTTCAATTTTAATATTTTTCTTCTTAAGCTCTTTTGCCTGTTGTAGCATTTTATAGACGATGTACATTAAAATTATGAAAGCAAATACTAATATGAATACTATAATTGTGTATAAATTTGCTTTGTTTTTTTGGTATTCAATTTCTAATTCTTTTCGTTCTATTTCTTGCTTCGATTTATAATCATATAATGAATTTGCTAAATCCTCAGAATATATTTTTCGATTTAGCATTATACATTTTGTCATATAGGCTATTGCTTCATTCAAGAAACCTCTTTTTCGAAGTAGTTTTGAATTTTGACTTAATACATAGTATAGCTTATTAGAGTTTAGTACACCGACACTCTCTTCTTCGATTTTTTTACAAAAATCAATAATATTATCTACTCCAAACTGATGAAGTATTTTTTGATTCATAGGGTCTGACGAATCTATTTTCCTAAGAAAATTGGCATATAACGGATAACTGAAAGCTCTAGAATCTAGAGAACTATATAGCGTCTCTAATAGCTCTAGCGCTTCTTTATTTTTACCTCCTAAATATAAATAACCATCTATTAGTTTTTCCATTGTAGATTCGTAAACAACCGTTTTAACAGGTAAAGTTTTTTCTATTTCAATACTTTTTTCAGCAGTTGCTATATAGGATTCTAATCCTGCATTACCATCAGATGCATAAAAGTCACATAAATAACTTAGATATAAAGCTTCTATTTTTTTGTCTCCAATTGTCTTAGCTAACGCTATATTTTTTATACAAGCAGCTTTCCCTTTTTCATCTCTTTGAATGATACTAATAATAATATCATGAGCACCTAATAATAGTTTAGACCTTATATAATTTGGATCACTTGGAGAATACATATTTATATAATCCGCTAATTTTTCATTTTCGACACTAGCTTTTTCAAGTTGAGCTATATCGAGTAATCTTAAGATATAAAGCCATTTGATATATACATAATCTATATTAATTAGTTTCTTATTAGTTGGCATTGGAATACCTTCAATAAATTTGAAAAAATTAACATCTCTAGATTTTGAATAATTTTTATAGATCCTAGCTGAAAACAAATAATAATGATTAAAAGAAGGAGATTTGTCATTAACTAGCGCTTCTAAAGTATGTATATAAGGATTCTCTTTTTGTTTGAGTAAATCTATATAATATGTAGCAGAATCTTTTTGATTGTTTAGTATATAATCTTCTATTTTAATGATAGAAGTATAGTCTGTATTTTGAGACCAACTTGTAGTCATTATGAAACAACATAGTAATATACTTACTTTATAAACGTATTGTTTTTTAAGCATGTAACGCATAGAAATTACCGTTTGTTTCATAAATTTTAAAATTTATACTGTCTATTTTTATCTTTTTAACTCTTACTATAAAAGTCTTACTGACTATCCAGGATATAAAAATATTACTATTTATTTTAACAGAAAAAGAGATTCACCCTAAACAAGTGAATCTCTTTTTTAATAAAAATCTCAATCACTATGTTTTAATTCACAGTAATTTTCTTGACGATTGTTTTATCATCATCACTTGTGATTTTTAGGAAATACAATCCAGATTTTAAGTTGGAGACATCAATTTTTACAGCTCTATCATTTTGAATAAGTTTATTGCTTCCGTATACCATTTGTCCAGCAATATTGTACATTGAAATATTTGTTTTGTTGATTTGATTGCTTTCAAACCGTATCGTCAATAAATCATTTACAGGATTAGGACTTACCGTTATGTTCACAGCCAAAGCTTCTTCTTCTACACTTAATGGCGATGTTAATACACCTTCAAACCAAGCAAAGTATCCTGGACTAAATGTTCCCATAATAGCATCTAATACACCATCATTATTTACATCTCCAAAACTAATCGTTGCAAACTGTCCGAAATCAAAAGTTTCTAGATCTCCTGGCATATTTTGATATGCATACGTTCCATAATCTGGTGCTGTAGGTGTCCCAATATTCTCTACCCAACGTACAATTCCTGTATCAGTTCCCACAATTAAATCAAAGTCACCATCACGATCTACATCCTCAAAATTAGGAACCGTTACCAATATGTCACCGTGTGGCCAGTTACGATCTAATATTCCTGTACCTGTATTCATATCCCAAGGATTGTCTAAATGTAATCTACGTTCAAACATTGGTGCCATTTTACTACCTGTGTTTTCAAGATATGATATGGAATCACTTCCTATACCTACCATATCATAATCATCGTCATTATCTAAATCGACAAATCCAAGACCTGGAAAGTTTGCTATATTCTGATTTAATATTCCAGAAATCGTAGATTCTACAAAATTTGGCGCTGTAGCTGACCCCGTATTTTCATAATAATGGATATCATTAAAGTTAAATTGATTTATATCATTTTTAGTCGCCAAAAATAAATCATAATCTCCATCATCATCGATGTCTATAAATTGACCTTTTGTTTCATTATTTCCTCCTGGAGCAATGGCAACTGCATCTAATGCTGGCTGTGCAGTTTGCACCCAATTTGGTGCCGTAGCAGAACCTGTATTTTCATAGTAAAATAATTTTCCATCCGCAGCTTGTGCGCCAGAAACCATGTCTAAATCACCATCACCGTCTAAATCTACCAATACTGGCGCACTTAGTCTTCCGGTTAATGTTGGCAAAACGGCTACATCTAAACCTGCAGGATTTGGTCCTGGAGCAGGTACTACACCCACATCAGGAGCATTGGAGTTTATTCCTCGAAACTCGAATGTATCTGGAAATATAGCTTGTGCTGTTAATACGTATGTGCAGAGTGCACATGATAAAAAAAGTAGTTTTTGTTTCATTATTGTAAGATTTGAGTGTTTTCAATAGGTTAGTGGCACAAATATAATTTGAAAAGCACTCCGTCGCTTATTAAATGTTCTGAACGCACCATATAATGTTCTGAACACACAAATACAACCATAAAACACAAAAAAAGCTAACTTATGAGAACTACCTTTCTTTTGTTTTTATGAAATTGCTGACATATTAAACTCCTTGATTTCTTACACTTATTTTGTGTCAACTATTTGAAAAAATGAGATAATTGTCTGCACTACATTTGTGTAGAAGGTTGGATGAATGTTTTCAAAATCATCTGTAGGCTTGTGATAATCTTCATGATCTTCTACACCAAAATAAATAAATGGAATTTTAGCCTTGTGAAATCCAGCATGATCACTTGCAAATGTCCATTCTTTATGACCAATTTTCAGGCTTACATTTCCACTTGTTTTGGTGTTTTTTATAAGCGATTTGTATTGTGGATAGTATTGTGGTCCTACTACATATAACTCGTTTTTATCGCTACGGCTGATCATATCCATATTGATATTTAGCTTGAGTTGTGTTTTAGGAACAATTGAATTTTCAACAAAATAATACGAGCCAATCAGTCCTTTTTCTTCTGCATCAAAAGCCGCTAGTATGACAGAATGTTTTGGTGGATATTTTTGGAAATATTCCGCAAAAGCGATCAACGCGCTAATTCCAGAAGCATCATCGTCTGCACCATTGTATATTTTTCCACCTTTAATTCCTTCATGATCGTAATGTGCAGATATTACTATGTATTCCTCTGATTTTAAACTTCCTTTGATGAATCCTAAGATATTTTCACCTTGTTGAATGTTTTTATTTTTAGGTAATGGAAATGTCTGTTCAAAGGTTTTTCCTAATGGTTTTACGCCTAACTTTTCAAATTCACTTATGATATAGTTTTTAGCTTTTATTGCTCCTGCAGTTCCTGTTTCACGACCTTCGTATGCATCAGAAGAAAGTTCTTTAACATGTTTTAATAAGGTTGAAGCTGTAAAGTCGTATGCTACTTTGGTTTCAACTTGTATCGTTTTAGCCTTCTCTTCTTTGGTTTCTTTTTGTGATTTACAACTAAATGTTAGCAATAAACATACTAGAAGAATAAGTTTTGGTCGTAGCATCGTATTTTTTTGATGAATATAATTAAAAAATCCCAAGCAGATTATACTTGGGATTTATATATGTATGTATTTAATTTTTTTATCCTTTGAAAGATGCTTTTAAATACTCACGATTCATACGTGCAATATTTTCAAGTGAAATTCCTTTCGGACATTCTACTTCACATGCTCCTGTATTGGTACAGTTACCGAATCCTTCCGCATCCATTTGGTTAACCATATTCATAACACGATCTGTTGCTTCTACTTGTCCTTGTGGCAATAAAGCAAACTGAGATACTTTTGCAGAAACAAATAACATCGCACTTGAATTTTTACAACTTGCTACACAAGCTCCACACCCAATACATGTTGCTGCGTCAAAAGCAGTATCTGCATCGTGTTTGTTTACTGGAATTGCATTAGCGTCAATAGTATTACCTGAAGTATTTACAGAGATAAATCCTCCTGCATGTTGTACACGATCAAAAGCGCTTCTATCTACTACTAAATCTTTAATTACAGGAAATGCTTTTGCTCTAAACGGCTCAATATAGATAGTATCGCCATCTTTAAATTTACGCATGTGCAATTGACAGGTTGTAACACCACGATCTGGTCCGTGCGCTTCTCCGTTTATATATAGAGAACACATTCCACAAATTCCTTCACGGCAATCATGATCAAAGGCAACAGGCTCATCTCCTTTTGTAATTAGTTCGCTATTTAAAACGTCTAACATTTCAAGAAAAGACATATCTGGAGAAACATCGCTGATTTGATAATCAACCATTTTTCCTTTATCGTTTGCGCCTTTTTGACGCCATATTTTTAATGTTAAATTCATAAAATTTAGATTTTAGTATTGAGTATTGAGTATTGAGCAGTTATCATTCTAACATCTCATATCTCAATACTGACATCTATTTATAACTTCTTTCTTTTACTTCTATATTCTCGTACTTCAACTCTTCTTGGTGCAATACAGCGTCTTTGGGTTCTCCTTTATATTCCCATGCAGAAACATATTGGAATTCTTTACGGCGCATTGCTTCTCCTTCTGCTGTTTGGTATTCATCTCTAAAGTGTCCACCTGCAGATTCTTCACGTTGTAATGCATCTTTTGCAAACAACTCTCCTAACTCTAAAAAGTCAGCTACACGACCTGCTTTTGCCAATTCTTCATTGAATTCATTAGCTTCACCTGGCACACGAACATCTTTGTAAAATTCTGCTCTTAATTCAGAGATTTCTGTAATTGCAGATTTCAAATCTTTTTCATTACGAGCCATTCCACATTTGTTCCACATAATTTTTCCTAATTTCTTGTGGAAGTAATCAACTGGTTTTGTACCGTTATTGTTGATTAATTTGTCTATTGATTCTCTTACATTTTTCTCAGCAGCATCAAATTCTTTTGACTCAGTAGAAATTGGTCCTGTACGAATATCATTTGCTAAGAAATCTCCTATTGTATATGGTAATACGAAATATCCATCAGCTAATCCTTGCATTAAAGCAGAAGCTCCTAAACGGTTGGCTCCGTGATCTGAGAAGTTTGCTTCTCCGATGGCATATAATCCAGGAACTGTAGTTTGCAAATTGTAATCTACCCAAATTCCTCCCATTGTATAATGTACCGCTGGATAAATCATCATTGGTGTTTCGTATGGATTTTCATCTACGATCTTCTCATACATTTGGAATAGGTTTCCATATTTATTTTTTACAACTTCTTGTCCTAGCTTCTTCACTAAAGCAGCATCGTTCTCATTGAGTCCTTTAATGTGCGCTTGTTCTTTTCCGTAACGTTGTATTGCAGAAGCAAAATCTAAATAAACAGCTTCTCCAGTTGCGTTTACACCAAAACCAGCATCACAACGTTCTTTGGCTGCACGTGAGGCAACATCACGTGGAACTAAGTTTCCGAAAGCTGGATAACGACGTTCTAAGTAGTAATCTCTATCTTCTTCTTTAAGATCTGTTGGCTTCAACGTTTTGTTACGAATCGCTTCAACATCTTTTTTATTTTTTGGTACCCAAATACGACCATCATTACGTAATGATTCAGACATTAACGTTAATTTTGATTGATGATCTCCAGAAACTGGAATACATGTTGGGTGAATTTGTGTATAACAAGGGTTAGCAAAATACGCTCCGCGTTTGTGTGCTTTCCATGCTGCCGTAACATTACTTCCCATAGCGTTTGTTGATAAGAAGAATACGTTTCCATATCCACCTGTTCCTAATACAACCGCATGTGCTGAATGTCTTTCTATTTCTCCTGTAACTAGGTTACGAGCTATAATTCCTCTTGCTTTTCCATCAACAATAACAACGTCTAACATTTCGTGACGATTGTACATTTTGATTTTTCCACGACCAATTTGACGGTTCATCGCAGAATAAGCTCCTAGTAATAATTGTTGTCCTGTTTGTCCTTTTGCGTAAAATGTACGAGATACTAATACTCCACCAAATGAACGGTTGTCTAACAATCCTCCATAATCACGCGCAAAAGGAACTCCTTGTGCCACACATTGGTCAATGATGTTTGCAGAAACCTCAGCCAAACGATATACGTTTGCTTCACGCGAACGATAATCTCCACCTTTTACTGTATCATAAAATAAGCGGTATGTTGAATCTCCATCTCCTTGATAATTTTTTGCTGCGTTGATTCCTCCTTGTGCTGCAATTGAGTGCGCACGACGTGGAGAATCTTGAAAGCAAAATGCTTTTACATTGTATCCTAATTCAGCTAATGTCGCTGCCGCAGACCCACCTGCGAGTCCTGTACCAACTACAATTACATCAATAAGACGTTTGTTAGCCGGGTTTACAAGATTGATTGTATTTTTATGCTTTGTCCACTTATCTGCTAGTGGTCCTTGAGGTATTTTTGAATCTAAAGCCATAGTTATGATAAGTTTTTTAGTGTGCTAAGTGATGGTATAATGCGATGAAAACAAATCCTGCTGGAATTCCAATAGAATATACTTTGCTTATCCCTTTTAATGCTTTTGTGTATTTGTTATTCGCTCCAATTGATTGGAAAGCCGAATTGAAACCGTGTAATAAATGTAATGCTAAGAATACAAATGCTACTACATATATTCCCACAATTACTGGACTTTCAAAATGCGCTACCAACTCTTCATAATAACGTGTTGGATCTTCTTTAACAGGATTGATATATTTTACCATCATTTCATGCCACCAAAGTTGAGACATGTGTACGATAAGAAATGCTTCAATAAGAAGTCCTGTCCAAATCATGTTTCTACTCATCCAAGAAGAGTTCGCATTTCCGTTATTTTTTGCATAACTAACTTGGCGCGCTTTACGGTTTTTCAACTCTAAAATAATTCCCATTGTAAAGTGGAATATGATTCCAATAATTAGAACTGGTTGAAGGATAAACTGTACTGCCCAAAACGTTCCCATGAAGTGTGACGCTTCATTGAAAGCATCAGGACTAAACACAGAAAGAATGTT
Source organism: Kordia sp. (assembly GCF_965224175.1). GTDB lineage: Bacteria > Bacteroidota > Bacteroidia > Flavobacteriales > Flavobacteriaceae > Kordia. The sequence goes on along the minus strand of NZ_OZ245041.1, from coordinate 3,826,434 downwards.
TATTGCAAAATGTTGTAAAAGAAAAAACATTAGGAAGAGTGCTGAAAGTGCCATTGCAAACTTTCTTCCAATCGAAGAATTTAAAATTCCGCTCATTATAATTGTGATTAATTATTTGTTTCACAAATATACGGCGTGCACTGAAGGTCTACAAATTTTAAACCTTCTTTTGAAGTCTATTTAGAATGAATTTAAGTTATGTATTACGAAGCTAAGTTCTTTACTGAAAATCTTGTAAAAAGTAGTTTACAAATAGTTTAGCCCTACAAATTTTATTTTAGATTATTTTTACTTTGGCAGGGTCGTTTGTATTAAACTCAGCGATACCTATTGTTACAATATCGGCTTTGTATTTAAGATAAAAATCGGCTTCTTGATCACTTTTTAAGTATAGCATTCCAAAATTTTCTCCGTAAGGAACAAGTGTACCAAAGTATTTATTTCCTGTTCGTTCCAAAATAAAAACTGTTTTGAATAGTAATTCTTCTATGATTTTAGGAGTTAAATTTTTATACGATATTTTTCTGATCCGTCTGTATGATTTTTCACTGTATTTAGGCATATACAATACAGGCCAACTTGAAGAATATTCTTTTATAGATTGTCCATTTACAGGAATCCAACCGCCACTATTTTTATAATCTACAGAAAAAGAATTAGCATCAATAACTGGATTAATAGGTTCGCGATCTTTGTAGTCAACTACAGTATCATATGCAGTACTTCCCCAATTTGATGCAATAGATAAATGTTCAATCCAAGCAGTATTTGTAACCGTAATACTTATTTTTGCGTTTGCCTGATTTGTTTCTCCAAACCAATATAAGTATGAACCATTATCCATAAGTTCTTCTATTTCTGGTGTACGAACTTCTATCAATTTACAATTAGAAATAAATCCTTTCACATTGTTTTGCATCCATGTTTCTGACATCGTACATTCATGATCGATAAATTTTGACAAGGTAGATTTTGACTTAGCAGAATCATATAAAATTTTCATAGCAAAGCCTAAGTTCTCGCTAAAATTCATTGCATCTGGGTGAAACGATTCTATCTGCACTATCAATGTTTTGGTTTCTATACTGATAGTATCAACTTTTACTTTATACAAGATTGCCATGAATGTTTTTAATATAATTAAAGATCTCTTTTTTTCAAGATTAATTAGATACAGAAGGAATTAACCCTCTTAATCCCATATCAACAGGTTGCTCGCCAATTGAAGGTTCGTATTTTCCATCAACGTTGATTTCTGTCCACTCAAAACTATTGTTTACAGAGAATGAAAGTGTTACTTCTACATCTTCAGTTTCGTTTCCTGTGATTGTAAATGCATTTGCAAATTGTCCAGTAACTACACATGAACCTTGTGGTACAGGTGATGAATCAAATAAGGGATTTGGAACCGTAGTTGCTCCTGCTGGCGCTTGTCCTTGTGTGGAAAACCCTAAGGCTTCAAATGCCCAAAATCCTTGTAGTTTGTTTTCATTGATATTGAACATACTTCCATTAACATCAAAATTGGTGATGTAACTATTGTATCCTACAAAGCTTGCTAATGTTCCTGTGATGTCATTCCCATTCTGTAAAAAGTTGATACTTCCTTCTTGATATGCTAATGAAACACGTACCCAATTGTAGTTTCCTTGCGCTATTTGTTCTAATGGAATGGCAATAAAAATTTCATCACTTCCTGCAAATTGTGCATTTTGAAAATCGATTGCCAATGCGCCTCCTTCCGTCGTTTCTGGACCATTATAAATGATTTCGCCAGTTCCTAAGAGTGTGTTCGCGCTTGACGCAAATTCTATATAATTCGCACTCATTCGAGCAAAGTTTGGAGATTGCGCCGCATTTCCTGAAGGAATTGTTGTAGGTTGTCCCAAATTATTTAATCGTTCTTGTGTCGGATCAAATTTAAACTTGATCACTAATTTTGGACCTTCAAGATTAGCACAACAGTCTTTTTCTTCAGAATTACAGGATGAAAGTACTATTGCTAAAATGGCTAGACACCAAATACTTTTTTTAATTATTTTCATTAGAAAAATTTTACAGTGTTGAAACGACTGAATAATATCAATTCGTATGCAATTTAATAAGATTGCGGATTTCTACCATCGTTTTATCCGTAAAATAGGTTCTAAATCAATGATTTGTTATTTTTTAAGCATTCTGGATTTTTAAAGTAAGAAAGTTTACTTATTTTTAAGAAATCTTACTCGATTCCACCTATAATGAATATTTATATTCTTTCCATCAACTCCCGAATTTATTCTACGAATAGATTGTATCATGAAGCCGTTAAAAAAGGGCATAACGTTCGTGTTGTAGATCATACACGATGTGCTGTCGTTCTCGGTGAAGAAACAAGACCACAAATTTATTTAGGTCCCGAAAACATTACCGATGGAGTTCATGCTATTATTCCACGTATTGGAACTTCAGTAACGCGGCATGGTGCTGCTATTGTGAAACAGTTTGAGATGAACGGTGCATTTACAACCGCAAAATCTTTGGGAATTATTCGTTCAAGGAACAAGTTGCGTACAATGCAAATTCTAGCTCGAAAGCGCATTCCTATACCAAAAACTCTGTTTGCTAAAGATACTTCCAATATTAAAGAACATATTAAACTGCTTGGTGGAGCGCCTATTATTATTAAACTTCAAGAAGGAACACAAGGTTTAGGTGTCATGATTGCTGAAAGTAAAAAGTCTGCAAAATCTATTATTGAATCACTCTATAATATGAATGTGAATATTATTCTGCAAGAGTTTATTGAGGAAGCTAACGGACAGGATATTCGTGTGTATATTGTAGGGAACAAAATTGTTGCTTCTATGATGCGTAGTAGTACAGATGAAGATTTTAGAAGTAATGTACACCGTGGTGGAACGACAGAATCGGTAACCTTAACAGAGTATGAAAAGAAAATTGCAATTCATACGTCTAAAGTACTTGGCTTGCCTGTTTGCGGTGTGGATATTATTCGCTCAAAACGTGGTCCTTTAGTGATTGAAGCTAATTCTTCCGCAGGTTTGGAAGGTATTGAATCCCATACAAAGGTAAATGTAGCAGGTGAGATTATTAAATATTTAGAAAAGAATGTTCGAAAATTCGGAAAATAAAATCATAACAATTCACGGAGAAAATGTCAAACCTGGCGAAGTAAAATGGATTAAGATTCCTATTGATCGTCTGCCTACAGGAACTTTGATTGATATTCCTATATATGTGTTTAATGCAGAAAAACCAGGTCCGACACTTTTGGTACAAGGTGGTTTGCATGGCGATGAAATTAATGGTGTGGAAATTATTCGCAGAATGTTGTTTGAAGGCTGTTATAAGATTAAAAGCGGCGCTGTGATTGTATTGCCTTTGCTAAACATTTTTGGATTTATACATTTTTCGAGACAAGTACCTGATGGAAAAGATGTAAATCGTAGTTTCCCTGGGATTAAAAATGGTTCACTTGCCGCGAGAATTGCCTATCAGGTCACAAAAGAAGTGTTACCACAAGTAGATTTTGGCATCGATTTACATACTGGTGGCGCACAACGTCATAATCATCCACAGATACGATATACTGCCGATATGCCTGAGAGTAAAACTTTGGCGAAAGTATTTAACGCGCCTTTTTATTTTGCGACTTCTTTGATTGAAAGATCATTCAGAAAAACAGCTTATGATCGAAAGATTCCTATTGTCGTTTATGAAGGTGGCGAAAGTATGCGTTTTGATGAGTATGCCATTAAAGAAGGTATTCAGGGAATTTTGAATGTTATGAAATATACTGGCATGATTGACAAGATTGATCCAATGTTGATTGAACGTGAAGCTAGTGAATATTTGACTGCTCGCAAATGGTTACGCGCACCAACCGCTGGCATGTTTGTTCCGCAAGTGATGAACGGAAGTTCTATTGAAAAAGGTGATATTCTTGGTTTTGTAACAGATACGTTTGCAAATTATTGTGAGGAAGTGAAAGCTCCGTATGATGGTTTTGTGTTTTGTATTAACAACCAAGCTGTGGTGAATCAAGGTGATGCCTTGTTTCATATTGGTTCTTAGATTGTTAGACTTGTTAGAAACGCTTACGCTTTAGATTGTTAGATTTTAGATCACTTCGTTGTTAGATCGCGCTTCACTTCGACTTCGCTCTGTGTAAATGCTTTTAGATTTTCTTACTGTTCTGAGGCATTGTTTGAAATTTTGTCATTCCACATGAACATTGAGCGAAGTCGAAATGTGATACGTAACCTTAATTGATTATTTTTTTGTCTGCTTACTCTTGGATAGAATTTTGCCACGAATTCACGAATTGTTTTTTTGTTAGCTTCTTCAGTTGTATATATTCACGAATTTTTCTGAATCGTCAGATACAGTCTTTACGAGGAGTTTCTACGTGCCAATCTGTTAGTTTCAAAGAAAGCATAAGATTACTTCGTCATGCTTCCTCGTAATGATGTTTCAAGTGATCTTGGCGCTCACATCTTTTTTCGTGACAGGTTTATTCCTTCAGTAACAACTTCATAAAGGATGCTTTGTACGTTTGCCCAATAGGAATTTTAGCATTGTTGATGATGATTTGATTCCCTGAAACGCTGTTGAGTTTTTTGAGATGAATCGCAAAAGATTTGTGCGTGCGAACAAATTGAGTTGCTGGCAATTGTTCCAACATGTTTGTAAACGTACTATTGGTTATCACAGACTTGTTTTCTAGGTGAATTTTGACATAATCGCCAAGAGCTTCTATGTACAGAATGTCTTGCAATACAATTTTATGCAAGGTTTTGTTTTCTTTTACATAGATGACTTCATTTTCAGTGGTGTTTTCAGGAGTTTTTAGTGTATCAAACGCTTTGTTCACAGATGTTAAGAAACGATCAAAGGAAAATGGTTTTAGAAGATAATCTACTGCGTTTACCTCAAAACCATCAATAGCATATTCCGCATATGCGGTTGTAAAGATCACCGCTGGCGGGTTTTTCAACGATTTGTAGAAGCTTAATCCTGAAATATTTGGCATATTGATATCTAAAAATAACAAATCGATATTTGAATGATTTCGTAAGGTTTCCAGCGCATCTGTAGCGTTGTTACAAATTGAAATCAAATGTAATGACGGTATTTTTTCAATGAATACTTTGAGTACTTTTTGCGAAGATGGTTCGTCGTCAATGATGATACAGTTTAGATTCATTTTTTTGTTTCTTTTTGATGTATTTGAAGTGAAACCGTGAATGTTTCTGCCGTTTCTTTTATGTGAAATTGATGCCTTTTCGGATATACAATTTCTAAATTATGCTGAATATTTTCAAGTCCAACACCAGAATACACAGCTTTTGTTTTTTGTTGCGTATTGTTGTTGTGATTTACAATTTGAAAGTGACAACGCGTTCCTTCTTGCGCAAGCGATATTTTTATAAAAGGTTTTGCTACTTTTTTTTCCATTCCGTGTTTGAAAGCATTTTCTACTAAAGGCAATAACAACATCGGGTAGATTTCAAAGTCTTCGTCTTCAATAGTAATATCGAAAGTTATATCTTCCAAACCATGTGTTCTGAATTTTTGAAAGGCAAGGTAATTTTTGAGTAAAACAATTTCTTCCTTCAGTTTGATTCGATCAGCATCGGCATCATAAATAATGTAACGCAATACGTCTGAAAGTTGCACGATAGCTTCCGGAGTTTCTTCTTTTTTTTCTATTGCTAAGGCATAAATTACATTAAGAGAATTGAATAGAAAATGTGGATTTATCTGCGATCGCAAGTGTGTTAATTGAATTTGTATGCGTTGATTTTCTGCTTGTAATAGTTTTTGTTGCAAGGCATTGAAATACAACCAATTTTCAAAGATTTTGAGTAACATTGACACGATCAGCAGTAACACAAATTTTGTTATTGCTTGCAAATTGGTTTGATACGAAATGAAATAATAGTCTTTAAACGTAGCATTCAACAATCTTTCAAAAAGATCTGTATAACATTGCCAAAATACGATTATAATAACAATAAAAGTAACTGAAAACCATACGTATTTTCCTTTTTGCAATAATCTTGGTACTAAAAAATAGATATTGAACAGCATTGGAATCGCCGCAAAAACTAAAAACCCAAACGTGTAGATATAATCAATGTTTATGGGCGTTTTTCCTTGCGAAAAGATAAAAAGCAACACGATATAATACAGAAACCACAATGCTATGTTGAACACAACATTGCGTTTCTTTTGAAATATGTAATCCATATTTGTATTAAGGTTTTGCATTTACTTTTTGTAATGTGATTTGATCTGATGAGCCCCAAATTTCATCTCCATTTGACGCTTCAAATTTTTCTAAGAAAGCATAGAGTTCTGCAGATGTAGCCGTGAGTATATAATCATCTTCAAGATCAATTTTTTCAGATTTTAATCGAATTTTTTGTTGTTTTTGGAGTGCTTCTATTTTTGATTCGTCTAGCCATTTAAATCGTATTCCATTGTTTTTTAGTCGTTCTACTTTTGCTATAGAATGTGTACGAATTAGGTGTTGCGCTAAAAGCTGATTGACGTTTTCTAGTCCATCATTGAAAGGAGTAAAATCTACAAAAAGTTTACCATTTACTTGAAAAGGAATGACAATGAATGTCGCTTTATTATCTTTTTTTGTGTAAGATACAACATAAGCATCTTTGTATTTATCCAACAAAATTTTATCGTCTTCAGTGAGTTTAGGATCTTCCTTCTCACTTTCAAAAACAGTTTTAAAAGAAGCTATATTCCAACTTCCATTTTCAGGATCTTCCCAATTTCCTATGAAATCTTGTTGGTAACTGATGGCTTTGGCAATGTAAAATGGCTGTATGGATTTTAAGATGCATGAGTTGAGTAGTACTAAGCCGCAGAGTAATAAAATGATGCGTGTTTTCATAAGTATTCGTTTTAAGTTTATTGGTCAAAACAATCATTTTTGTAAAAGTGTGACAAAAAATTTCGCCCAACACGAAGCAACTCATGCCATACACTGTAAAGTTGTACCGTAAACTTTTTTGAGATTAAAGATCTATGTTCTTTTGAAGCAATTTATTCATCCCATAATTTTTCGAATAATTTTGGACAGATTTTTTTCATACTTTCTGGTTCGTCTTCTTCCCAAGTAAATTCAAAATCGACATATTTACCTTCGTTTTTGTGTATGTTGTCATAGTCTATATAATCGTATGCATCTTTTCCTGTTTTTTGTTGAAATACGTCTAATGCCACATACCAAAAGTCTTCAAAACCATAGTAATCTTCTTCTAGAACTTCATTTATGAGCGAATCTGGATTTTCTTTGGCGTTTTCGTAGGTTTCTTTTCCTCTAGATATTAACCAATTTCGAAAGTATTCAAAGGCATCATCTGAGCAGCCGCCATTCATAATATATGCTGCGCACCACATTTCAGAACTGTACGTATCAAACAATAATGCATCTGTTTGAATTCGGAAACCTATAATTTCGTGTAATGTTAGTTGTTGGAGTTCTTTTTTTAGAAACGCTATTTGAGCTTCTTGATTGTTGGTGTTTTTTAATGACTTTTCTATGATTTCCCAAAAAACATCTATGTTGAGTGCTTTTGAGGTTTTTTCTAGCTGTAATTCTTTTTGTTTTGCTAGCGCTGGTTTTGCCTGAGGTTTGCTTTCTTTTTTACCAAAAAGCCAATCAAATATGCCCATAGTATTGCTATTAGAGTTTATGTAGTTGTGTTGGTTGTATGTCTTAATATTTATTGAAATTAAAGGAATGAATTTTAAGATCAAAACTACCTGTAGATTTTTTCTCTGATAGATTTCTACGAAACGATTTATTTTGCTTTCGTTTTCAAATTGATTTCAATGCCACCACCAAGCCCGCAAGACATCATATATGCAAAGTATTTTCCGTCTTCTAAGTTTGTCAATTCAAATACTGGCGGACATTGAGCATGAAAAACTTCTGTTTCTAGGAATATTATTTTCTCTTCTGAAGTCTTTTCTTTTTTAGAGAAAAATTTCGAAAAATCTTTTTTCTCAGAAAAATATGCCTTTGTTTCTGTGCCACCACATGGCAAAATCAGAAACCATTTATCGCCTTTTGATGCTCTTAAAAATTCCAATGGCTTGCATATTTCTTTTCCTGTTTCGCAAGCTTCCCAATATTCACGTCTAACAGTAGCTATTTGTGCTTTTTCGATTCCTTTTGAAGGATTGTATTCTGGAAAGATATAATAATCTTCATTTTTTAAATTTCCATTATATGCTCGTAATGTAAGAATTGAAGTTTTCGGTTTCGATTTTAATTCATTATAAAAGTAATATCCAACACGAATAGTATCATTTGTCACTTTTCCTTTGATAGTTTTTAATACTTTGTATTTGGAAATTTGCACTTTACTTCCACCTTCATCTACAATTAATTCTGCAAGTACTTTGATTTCATTTTCAGTTGAAACCTTTTCCTGTTTTACATTTTGAGAGTGTACTAAAACAGTGATAAGACTTGCTAAGATTAGTATTGATGATTTCATTTTTTGTGGATTTAGTCAGCTACTTCGAGACAAACTCACGAAGCATTTACATCTCGATTATCAAGTTAAAACAATCACTTCCAAGCGCAAAGTCATTTATCGTATTTTTAACGTTTTCAACAGCTATTCATGGAGTTATATTAAAAAACCACCGCACAGAAATCACTTTCCGTACAGTGGCAAATTAGCATGAGAATGCTACTACTATGGCTATAAAGGTTACTAAGTTTGTTTTCAACTAAGTAATTTCAATTTATACTATTAATTGTCTCCCATGTAAGCTTCTCAAAACTGAGTTTTATTAAAATAAGTCTAAGTTTGGCCAAAATTTAATGGCTCCAATTCCTTGTTCCATTGCTTTTTTTAGTTCACCTCTATGTGTCGGATCGCCTTTTTTGTATTGTTTAGAATAGTTTGTTAAGATTACATAACTCACACCATTATCCATTTTTTTCAAAATCGTTCCTGTTCCAGCCATACTTCCACCATGTGACCAATTTCCGCCACTTACAGACCAACCTTTTGCATATTTAGAATTTGCAGAAGAACCTGTAGTCATTATCTTTATAGTACTACTTTTTAGAATGTCTTTTTTAGAACTTTGTCCATCTACACGAACCATGAACCTTAGTAAGTCCACTGAAGAAGCAATCCAACCGCCATGACTGTCCATTCTACGCATTTGCAAATCGTATGGTTTTCTGTCTGAATAGTATACCACTTCTTTGTACTCACGATCTTTTTTATCATTAGCGCCAATGTACATTTGCGTAATTCCACATTGTTTTAAAATATTATTACGCACATAACTTTCGTAGCTTTTGCCCGTTTTCTTTTCAATGATTCTTCCTAATAAATTGTATCCAAAGTTTGAGTATTGGTAATAATCTCCTGGTTTGTGTGTTGGATTACGTCTCCTTAAAACCCAGTTAATATGTTGCTTCCTATTTAGTAGTTTCTTTTGAAACATTGGATCGCCCCAGGTATCTTTTCCTTCTGGAGTTAAATTATTATCCCAGGTATCGCCGCCTGCCGTATGTTCTAATAATTGTTTTACAGTAATTGCTTTTTCACGATTTCCTAAGCTAAGTCTTGCATAGGTAGTTCCTAAAATGCTATTTTTTCCAAGTACTTTGTCATTTAATTTTAGTTTCTTTTGTTCTAATAGTTTCATAATAGCAACGCTTGTAATTGGTTTTGAAATACTTGCCAAACGCATTAAACTTGTTGCCGAAGCGATAATTTTGTTTTCTTTGTCTCCATATCCATATCCTTTAGCGTACACCAATTTTCCATCTTTTACGATTCCAATAGTTACCGCAGGAACTTTGAAGTCTTTCATCACTTTGGTAATTTTGCTATCTAGTTGTTTTATATCATTACTTTTCCAACTTGTTACATTTTTGAAAGCTGCTGCATATCCTGCATTTTTTCCTGCATCGTGTCCACTCACAGAAATTGGAATATACCCTTGATAGTAATGATTGTCTACTTGTAATTGATAGTTTTTAGGATTCATATCATGGCGCGCACTATATCTTCCTGATTTCTTTTCCATGATAACTGCATAATAAGTTTTCTTATTTACATCATAACTATCAACTTGTGTAACACGATATCCTTGTTTCCAAAATTTCACAACCGTTTCCTGATATTGCTTACTTGTTAATCCATGACGCGCTACATATCCAGAAGGGTTTCCTTTTTTCCAAATGGCAGCATAATATGCTTTACCTTTTACTCCATAACCGCTTATATGTACCAAACGATAGCCATCATTTTTGTTCTTTTTGAATTCGGCAGCATATTGTATTCCTGTTAATCCGTGACGCGCACGTAATCCGCTAGTGCTTTGTTTGTTCCAAATGGCAGCATATAGCACTTTTTTTCCATCATAATATCCGTCAACATGTACCAGACGATATCCGTTTTTATGATGTTTTGAAACTTCATCTTGGTATTGTTGCGAGGTTAAATTATGACGCGCTATGAATCCTGAAGTTTTACCTTTTTCCCATAAAGCTGCAAATTTTACCTTTCCATTTACATAGTATCCATCAACATAAGTCAATCTGTAACCTGCTTTGTGATATTTGGTTACTTCTGCTTGGTATTGAGAAGAAGAAAGTTCATGTCTTGCTGCATAATTTTTTAATGTTTTTACCGCATACAGATTTTCTGAATTGTTGGCATTTTCGCCTTTTTTTGTTCCTGCATATGAGAACGAAAGTAGTAGTAACATTCCCCATAATGCTAATTTTGTTTTTGTATTCATCGTTTTATTTTTTAGAATTAATAACGATGCAAACCTAGTATTGGCAAAGGTTTCGAGCGTCCTGTATTCTTGATTTTAAAAGAATTGGGACTCGTATGGGTGTTTTTCCCGAAAAACTGTGGGTGACATTCCTGTATGCTTTTTGAAGGAATTGTAAAAAGCCGATTTTGAATTGAATCCTGCTTCTAATCCAATGGACAATACTGGATATTCTACAAATGCTGGATGCGAAAGTTTTGATTTTACTTCTTTGATACGATAACTATTTACAAAGTCTGAAAAATTGTATCCGCTTAGTGTATTGATCAATTGTGATAAGTAATTTGTACTGATATTTATTTTTTCAGATAGTGTACGTAGTTTGATTTCTGGATCTCGGTATAGTTTCCCTTCTTCCATTAACGAGCATATTTCTTTGTAATAGGAATTGTCGTTAGTGATATTGATTCCTTTTTTTTGTTGCAATTGAACCAGCTTTTTTTCTGTCAATTTTGAAATGAGTTGAAATAAATAGAGATAATTCTCTGTAAAGAAATCACGTTGAGAATGCTCAGCATCCAACACTCCTTTTAGAATTCCATCTACATAAATTGGAACCGATAACTCAGATAATCGTGCTTTATCATCAATGATATAACGTTTGTCTTTGCTAGTATCTTTGATAAGTTCGTAGTTTCCCGTTTTGGCAACACTTCCTACAATTCCTTTTCCAACTGGAATTTCTTTTGGCTTATGAATGGTAAATGCTTCATCTTTTTTGTTTCCAAAAGCCGCTTCTTGTTGTAATACTTGCTTTTTTTCATCTAAAAGATACAAGACACAATCTTCTAGTTGCAGTTTAGATACACAATTTTCTAAAATATCCCAAAGCACTTCTTTTGTTTTGTTTTTATCAAATAAAGATGTTGCAAAATAACTCAGAATAGCAATGACCTGTGATTGATTTTGACGTAATACATGTAATGCTTTTGGTTCAAATAATTTGTCTAATCCTGAGAGATTGAACACAGTTTCTTCTTCGTCTCTTTCTTTTTGAATTTTCTGCAAATGCGCACTACTTTTTACATAAAACACATAGTAACATACTAAATACGCAATCCATAATGGATAGTAGTTATGGTTTCCGCTAACACGTACATTTGTTTTTATGTATAAGAGTGTTATCAACCAAAAAACACTTAATAGAATAAGCGTTACGTAGGTGTTTTTTAGCCATTTGGTTTTACGAATAACTGCGAGATACGAGAGTTCGCCTAAGCCATTTTCGTAATCTTTAATGATTCTGTAATTCCAAACACCCATAATAAACGTGAATAACAACGCTAGGTTTTCATTCCATTCCATCCGAATATTACCAACCGTTTCTCGTGATAGTATGGAATAATCTACAAATACGTTTATTTTCACAACCGTATAAATAAGAAAGAATACTACAAACGGAATGCACAAGTAGTATTTGTACTTTTTAAAGAGTGTTTCTTTTTGTAAATATGAACATGTAAACGCAGTAAAAACTACTGGCGCCAAAAATTCTAACGGAAAAAAGAAAAGTAAGATTGCTTTGTATTGCTTTGTAATACCTATATCAAACGAAATGTATTGCAAAATTGCAACTGCCGTAAGCATTAGAAACCAAAAGAAATAACGTGACGTTCTATTGTCTATTTTTTTTATGAATAAATGGTAAGCGACTAAGATTAAAAGTCCAATAGCTCCCACGAATATGGTCGTGTTATATAAATTCCAATGTAACATCTTTAAGTAGGTTTAGTTACTTAAAGATAGGTAGAAAAGCTACGCGCACATTTGATTTTCTTTTGGTTGGTGTAGAATTTTGTATGTGTTGATCGTTTACTCGTTTTTATGTGTACTTATGATACGTGTCATTATCCAATTACCATTGTCGTTTTTCCAAACAGTCACGAATTTACTTGGAATTGACTTTGCATTTGGCTCTTGATTATTGAAGAATTTATGTGTTCCCATTTGCACAGCACCATATCCTGGAATTGGATATACTTCCGTTGTTCCATCAATTAATGTACGAGTTACTTTTCCGCAGATATTATTTTTCATGGACTCCATAATCTGTGTTTTGGATGTTGCCAATCCGCCCATATCATGAAAAAACTCAATATCTTCTGAAATGAGTTCCGCTTGTGTCTCTAGGTCGCAGGTATTATAAGCATCGAAGAAACGTTTGTCTAAATTTACAATTGTGTTATACAATTCTTTATCTACAGGAACATATTTCTCTTTAGTAACAATCGTTCGTTTTGTTTTCGTTCTAATTGATAAGCATGAAGTGGTAAAGATTCCTAGTGCTAATAATAGTAGTAATTTTGATTTCATTGTCTATTGTTTTTATTGATTGATGATATTTAATAGACCAAATTTTTGTGTAAATGTTACACTTCTATATAACTCATTACGAGGAATTTTATTCAAGGAAAATAACATCTACAATACATTATACTTTAAGAAATATTTTTTTAGTGTGTAGCATCTTAAGAAGACCGAATAATAGTATTAAAAAAACTACTGAAAATGTAAAAGAAGCCCATTGCTCATTCTCGATAAAACTATTAAAGAAATCCTGACCCGTTTTACGTATTGATTGATTGTTTATGTATAATTCAAATATTGGTAACAACATATTCCCTATAGCAAAAGCTAATATTGCATTTGATCCGTATACAATAAATGGGTAAAATACATGGCGGGTTTTAGGTATGTATGTTATAATAAATCGGATACAAGCCAAAACCAATAACGAGAAACCGCTGCTATATAGTGCAAAACTACTTGTCCAAATTTTCTTTATTATTGGCATAATTTCAAAATAATCTAAAGAAAATCCTATAATCAGTAAGCACAAACCTGCAATAAAAAATAGCGCAGTTGTATATACTGTTTTTACTCTTATATAAAAAAGTCCTGCAACTACTCCACTTATTACATTAACTGTCGCTGGCAAACTAGCTATGATTCCTTCTGGATCATATGTTATTTCCCCATTTGTTGTTCCCAAATCCCATAAGTGATTGATTCCAAACACATTTTGATCTATGTATGTAGGCCAACTACTGTAAGAGTTATGTCCTGCAATTCCAACTGATGGCACTGGAATATGATAAAGTAAGATATAATAGAAAATCAAAATCAACAGAGCAGAAATTACAAACCATAATTCTACTTTTTTAGTTTTACGCCATTTCATAAAAATCCACAGACATGCTACAATAAAATAACATATTGCAATTCTTTGCAGCACACCTGGTATTCTTATATTTTTAAGATCATAAAAAGGAAATCCATTGATAATTAGACCAATTAAAATAAGCAAAAAGGTTCTTTTTATTACTTTACCAAGAAGCAGATATATACTTTTATTTTGATTTATTCCTTTGTTAAAAGAGATCGCCATTGCCATACCTACGCAAAATAAAAAACTGGGAAATATCATATCTGATAATGGATATCCTTCCCACTCTGCATGATTCATCCATTGGAATCGTTGAGACCAATCACCTGGTGTAATGACTAAAATCATCCCAACAATACTAAGTCCTCTTAAAATGTCTAATTCTACAAGTCTGTCCTTCATTTACGCGTATTTTATCACTGTAAAATACAAACAATACATTGCTGAATTTTAATTCATTAGACTCAATCTTTAATAGAAAAACAACAAATTATCTTGTTTTGATTATTTGATAAGTAGCTTCTAATTCTTCAATAGCAATAGCAATGTCTTTTTGAGTCGTTTGCCAATTGACAAATGCTGCTCTAAAACAAGCTTCTCCTTTGTATAATGAAGGCGTAATGAATATTTTTCTTCTTGAATTTAATGTTTGCAAAAATAAATTTTGTATTTCTTGCGAGAAATTGACTAATTTGAAACATACAACGTTGACACGTGTTGGCGCGACTAATTCAAAGTGTATACTGGCTTTGATATAAGTTGTGAGTTGATCAGCAAGATTTATATTTCTCTTGACAATCTCTTGGTATCCTTTTTTACCATATGCCATTAATGAAAACCATACTGGTAAGGCTCTAAATCTTCTAGAGTTTTCTGGTAAAAAGTTTAAGTATGAAAAGTTTTCCATTGGATTTCCCAAATACGGTGCATTAGAGTTTTGATAGGTTTCTATTTGTCTTTTTTGATGTTTTTCTTGAATAAAAAACAAGGCGCTATCGTAAGGAACATTGAACCATTTATGACAGTCAACAGTAATGCTATCTGCTTTTTCCCAACCAGCAACCAAATGTTTTTTGTCTTCTACACACGCGACCATTCCGCCAAAAGCAGCATCAATATGCCACCAAAAGTTATATGTTTCTTTTAATGCTGAAATCGCTTTTAAATCATCAAAATCAACACTATTCACTGTTCCTGCACTCGACAATACAATTACTTCGCCTGATGTTTGTTGTTTTAAAAATGCTTCTAGTTTATCTACATCAATTGCTTCTCTATCTTCTAACAATGGAATCTTGTGAATGTTTGCACTTCCCATACCTAACATTGCAATTCCCTTTATCACTGATGAATGCGGTAAACCTGCTGCAATTTGTATTAGCTTTTGTACTCCTGTACGCGCAATATCGTAGTTTTGATTTTTCCCAATCCATTGTCTGGCAACGCCTAAACAAGTAAAGTTTGACATGGTAGCTCCAGTAACAAAACCTCCAAAAAAATGTGTAGGTAATTCAAAAAAATCAAGGAGTAATTGAATGGTTTCTTTTTCTATGATTGCTGAAACGTCACCTCTTCCTTGAACACTTTGCGTGTTTTGATCAAACATAGTTGCCAACCAATCACCTAGTACAGAAGCTGGCGTTGCGCCACCAGTTACATAACCCCAATATCTTGGTCCAGATGAACCACACATTAAATGTTGGTATTCTGTTTTGAATTTTTCTAATACTGCTGTAGTTCCAAGACCTTCTAATGGTAATGGATAGTTTTTTACTTTTTGCGGTTTGGCTGCAGCCGGAATATTGTCTATGTTTTGAAAACGTTGTTGCGCCAATTGTGTTACTAGCGCTAGTAATTCTGCAATATTTTCCTGATCGTTTGTTAGTTCTTTATACATTTTTGTAATCTATTTTGTTTCGTTTTTCCATGTAGAGTTCTGGTTTTCCTGGCTGTGTAAATCCATACTTTTCATACAGCCAATCGGCAGAACTTGTGAATAAAAACCAAAGCCTCAATCCTTGTAATTTTGTATGTTCCATAATGGTTTGCATCAACCAAGACGACAATCCTTTTTTCTGATAAGATTCTATGATAAATACATCGCACAAATACGCCATTGTGGTTTGATCAGTAATTAAACGCGCAAAACCTATTTGTTTTTTTTCATGAAAGATTCCGAAGTTTAGCGAGTTTTCAATGGATTTTTTCACCATTTTCAGTGGAATGTCTTGTGCCCAATAAGATTCTTTGCTTAGATATTGATGAATCATTTGTATATCTAGCTTATCAATGTTTGTGGTAATTGAATACGCTTCATTTGTAATTATTGCTGTTCGCATCTGCTCTGTTTTTTGATTGTGACAAATTTAATAGAGAACAGTATAAGAAAACAGATTCAGTTTTTTAACTTTGCACCATATCAGATACACATGAAAGTAGTCAATTTTTTATATGAAGACATTGCTACACACATTGAAGAAGAGATTTTGAATGGTGTGTTGGCTTTTGGTGATAAGCTTCCGTCTGTGAGAATATTTAGCAAACAACACAACGTTAGCGCTTCTACCATTTTTCAAGCATATTATTCACTTGAAGCGAAAGGTTTGATAGAAGCACGACCAAAATCAGGTTATTATGTAATGTATCAACCAAAAAAATATACACCTACTTTTACGGATACTGAAGTTGAGATCGTTCCCAAAATACAGGAATTGACAACTGACGCCATGATTTCGCATTTGGTAGATTTATTGAGTGCTGACAATTTTTTACATTTATCAACTGCAAGACCAGATCTTTCCTTGTTACCGACAGCAACTTTGCAAAAGAGCATTAAGTCAGCTTTGACAGCTTTGGGCGCTGATATTTTAAATTATGATCACCCGACAGGAAATGTAAATTTACGACAGTTAATTGCTGGACAACAGGTAAAACTCGGAAAAGCGTATACATCAAAAGATATTGTGATTACAGCTGGTTGTACCGAAGCATTAACTTTATGCTTGCAAGCTGTCACCCAAAAAGGCGATGTTGTGATTTCTGATAGTTTGACTTATTATGGAATTCATCAAATTATTAAGAATTTAGGACTTAAAGTTATTCCTGTTCCTATTCATACTACCAAAGGCTTGGATTTGAATTTTTTTAAACGTTCACTAGAAGAATTTCCCGTAAAAGCCTGTTTGCTAACGACTAATTTTAATAATCCGACAGGAATGAGTTTGTCAACAACGCAGAAAAAACAGTTGGTCAACTTGATTAGCAAACATCAGATTCCGCTGATTGAAGATGACGTATATGGTGAGTTGTATTTTGGAAAACATCGTCCGAGTACTTGCAAGCAGTTTGACACCGAAGGTTTGGTAATGTATTGCTCTTCTTTTTCAAAAACTTTGGCGCCAGGTTATCGTATTGGCTATACAATTCCCGGAAAGTTTACAGAAACCGTTACTCGTTTAAAAAGAATTCACTCTTTGGGTTCGAGTACTTTGTCGCAACAAGCTTTGCTACATTTTTTCTCTAAAGGAAGATATCCGTATCATTTAAAAAAGCTGCGACATACTTTGCACAGCAATATGCTAGCGTATTGTAAACTTATTTATGATTTTTTTCCAAAAGAAACCTATGTAGTTCCACCTACTGGCGGTTATATTTTATGGGTTGCTTTTCCAAAAGATTTTGATAGTATTACGCTTTTTGAGGCTGCTAAAGAGCAACTTTTGATCATAGCTCCAGGACAGATTTTCTCTATGAATGATTCACACAAAAACTATATTCGATTGAGTTTTTCAAAACCATTAACCGAACCTATTGAAAAAGCAATGCAAGTGTTAGGAAATTTAGCGAAAGTACTAATTCACAAAGGTTAAATTTTGCTGTATTTTCTATAAATTAGTAGGTTTTAGCTTATGAATAACTTCTGTACTTACCCAATAGATATTTGCTAATCCCTTTTCCCCTTTTCTTTCAGATCTTCCAAAAAAGATATACTTTCCATCAGGACTAATCCTAGGACTCTTTTCATCAAAATCAGAATTTACGGAGTTTCCAAGATGTATTGGTTTTGTCCATGTTCCATCTTGCTTTTTAAAATAGACGTATATATCATTGTCTTTTCTATGATTGTTTTCTTGATTTTCACCTGCAACCAATACATAATCTTGAGATGGAGAAATGAACGCATGATGTCCAAATGTAATACCAATCTCCATTTTTTCAGAGAATTCACCATTTTCATTAGGCGCATAGTATGTTTTAAATTTTGACAAGTTGAAATAGTACATATCGCCATTTTTCGCTTGATTGGCAGAAAACACTAGATCGTCATTTATAGGTGAATTAAGTTGTATTGCGGCGCTCCAAGAATCTTGCAAACGATTTACATACCAAATTTTTTCATCTGCAAAAACAGAGTCCAAAGCTGTAAAATAAATCCTTTTACTATTCTGGCTGACAAAAGGATGCATTTCTTCCTTTTTTTGCCCTTTAGTAAAATTTGCTCTTTTTATAGTAGTCCATGTACCTTTTTCAAGTTTTGAATAATAGATTGCTGTTTCTTTGCCTTCATAATAAGCTCCAAAATATATTTCTCTTAAATCTGGAGAAAACGAGACAGCTCCTTCAAATCTTCCATTAATTGAAACAATGCCAGGCGCGAAAATTTCTGGAATTAAATTCGGTGGTTTCTGTCCAAAATAGAACTCTTTTGAAATTGAAGAATCATTATTTTTTGGTTTCTGATTTTTTGTGTCGCAAGCATTAAAAAACATTACAGAAACAAACATTAAGTATATAAAATTGGTATTTCTCATTGTTCAAATATTATAGAGGATTATTTATCTTTTAAAAATCCTGAAGCATCTCAATAAAGATACAACTCAAATTATACGAATTCAAATGAAAAACTGATTGTTTCAAAATACATCTCGATACAATTTTTCTTCATTTTATTTCGAAAAATCACTCGATAAGACGTTTTAGTTAATCAGGAAGGCGATCGCGTTGTCCTTTTTTACGATTGAATCTGTAGACAAAGGTTACTGAAATTCTTCTTCCAATGGATTTTCTTTCAGATGCTAAGCGGAAATTTTCTCCTGTTACTACTCGATCTTGAATTCTTGAATCGAATATATTTCTAACATTTAGCGTAATAGCTCCTTTATCGTTAAAGATGTCTTTACTAATTGCGAAATCGGCAAAGTATTGTGCCTTTTGCAATGTTTGTCCATTTTGGTTTCTTCCTGTGTAATTAAAACTGGTTTGCATAGACAATCCTTTTTTGAAGCGCATTCTCGAATTGATTCGTGTAAACCATGTATCATCTTTAGTATCAAAATTTTGTCCTTCAAAACTTCCTTTTTGATCATATTGAAAGAAATTGAATTCACTTGAAATTCGCCACCATTTGAAAGGATTGTATGTTGCTGACACTTCTAAACCTATACGATCTTCCGTATCTAAGTTTACAGGAAATGTGACGAAGTTTCCATCCGCTGTTTGATTGGTTACAAAGTTGAAAAAGTCGGTTGTGTGTTGATAATATACCGAAGGATTGATTGAAAATTTTCCCCAACGTTTTAGAAAAGCTGCTTCAAACGAATTTGTATACATTGGGTTTAAATCTGGATTTCCACCAAATAGGTTTCGAAAATCTGTCAATCCGCCAAAAGGATTTAGTTGCCAAAAAGCTGGTCTGTTGATACGTCTGCTGTAGCTTACTTGTACATCGGTTCTATCGGCTATTTCATATGATAAATGCACAGTTGGAAATAGGTTTGTATAGTCTTTATCATCATTAAACAAACTTTTTTCATCATCAATACCTATGTCTGAATGTTCTACGCGCAATCCTAATAGATAACTAAATTTCCCTATTTTATCTCCGTATTGAGCATACGCACCGTAAATACGTTCATTATAATCTAACTCGTTGTCTAATTCTGGTACGAGTTGATCGTCAATATGTACCATATAATCACTTGTAATTCTTCGTAGTTCGGCTCTAAAACCAGTTTCTAGTCGTGAAGTTTCTGTTAATGGCGATACAAAGTTTGTTTGAAATAAAAAGTCTTTGCTACTTTCTACATCGTCGCTTCGAATGGTTGTAAAATCGGTTGTTGTTGGTATCGTTCTTTGTTGACGAATGCTTTCTTGCTCATCATCGTTCCAAAAGTCATATTGTACGTCCATTTCGAGCTTCTGTCCTTTTTTATCGAAGGTTTTCACATAATTCATTTCCAAACGATTGAAATTTTGTGGCTCTTTATAATTTTCTACTCGTGAAATCGTACTGTCAATTGCTCCGTTTGCATCTAAGTACGAATAGTTTAAACGCGTTTCATCCGTGTTATTTAAAAGCGTATGATAAAAACTTGCTGTCAGTGTATTTTTATCATTGATATAATAATCACCTCCAAAAAAGATATTATGTGCATCGTCATTTCTGTCTTGATCATTAAATTGCGTTAATCCTGTTGTAATTCCGTTATTCGTTACTACCTGACGTGTTGTTTCTTCGCCAAAGAAATTTGAGTTTCTGTATCCGACATTCGTAAAAAAGTTTACTTTATCTGTTTTGTATGTAAGATTCAAATTGGCTCTATAGTCTCGTGGATCACCTGCGCTTAGTTGTACAGAACCGCTCAAACCGCCTTTTTTGTTCTTTTTTAGAATGATATTAATGATTCCTGCTGTTCCTTGTGCTTCATATCTCGCCGAAGGATTCGTAATGACCTCAACTTTTGAAATCGTTTCTGCAGGAATTTGATCCAAACCATTATTCGCCACCAAGGCAGAAGGTTTTCCGTTGATCAGAATGCGCACATTTCCATTTCCACGCAAGCTAATTCCGCCGCCAGCATCTACCGTTACGGAAGGTACATTATCCAGAATATCATTCACGGTTCCTCCTTGCGTTAGTAAATCTTTTCCAACATTGAATACTTTTTTATCTAGTTTCAATTCTACCGTAGATTTTTCTGCGACAATTTCAACTTCACCCAGCGCTTCTAAATCTTCTTCCAGACTAATAGTTCCGAGATTGAGGTCTTTGTTTACTGTTACGTTTTTTGATTCATAAGACTTAAAAGAAATGAATTCCACTTTAATCGTGTATACACCTTGTGCTACTTCTAAAGAAAAATTTCCTTTTCCATTTGTAATTCCACCTTCTAAAACTTTATTGGTTGCGTCTAAAATAGTAACCGTTGCATATTCTAGTGGCTGCTGTGTTGTTTTGTCAACTACTTTTCCTGTAATTGTGTAGTCTTTACTTTGTTGTGCATGTGCAATTAAAAATGTTAGATGCATGAATAAGATGACTATTTTTTTCATGTTTTATCTGTTTAATTTGATTGATGCAACAAATATGATCTTTAATCAGACACTATATTTATAAATAGTCGAACACCTGCGTATAGTCGTCAAACATGCCTTATTAGCGTTGTTATAAGTTTCGTCTACTTTTTGATAGTGTTTGGGTGTTTTTTTAGCATTTCCATCTATCTATAATTTTTAAAGAAGCGTAATGCGTACTTTTATGAATATTATTAGATTTGAAGTATATGATACAAGTTGTAAAAGATATTTTTGGTTATATAAAAAATAGACGTGTTTTAAAGCATGTTGTTTTTTGGTCTGTATTGTATCTATTTTTAATTTTTTCTGACGCCTCTTACGATCCTTTATGGGTAATTACCATTGCACGAGCTTCCCATATTATTCCACAAATTATTGTTTCTTATTTCATAGCGTATTGGTTAATTCCTAATTTTTTATACACAAAAAAATATTTTCTTTTCTTTTTATATGCGATCATAAGTGCGTATTTAATGTGTGTATTATCACGAACGCTTATGGTACATGTTGCAGAACCTATGTTTAGAGGCGCACCATTTGAACAAGAACCTATTTTAGAAATCTTAACCGATTGGAAGAAATTGGTTCGTGGTTACTTTTTTACCATTTATTCAATTGCATTTTTCTTTTTATTGCTGAGGCTTTCTTTAGAACGAATAGAGGAACAATCCTTGAAAAAGGAGAAAACTGCTATCGAATTAAAGATGTTGAAAGCACAATTGAATCCCCATTTTTTATTCAATACTTTGAATAATATTTATTCGTTGTCTATTATAAACTCGCCAAAAACTTCGGAATCTATTGGAAAATTGTCTGAAATCTTAGATTATGTCTTATATCGTTGCGATCAAAAATATGTGCCCTTGTCGGGAGAAATTACACTGCTAGAAAATTATATTTCGCTGGAGCGTTTGCGGTATGACGAACGTTTGAAAGTTTCCTTTACACATAATGTAGCAGCAGATACAAAAATTGCACCGTTGATTTTATTATCTATTGTCGAAAATGCTTTTAAACACGGCGCAGGCGAAGATGCTGGAAGTCCAGAAATTACTATCAACCTTTCACAACAAGAAGCTATTGTTTCCTTTACTGTTTTTAATACAGTTGTTAAGCAAGCTTCCGAAGATTCTAGAGAAGCTATAGGTTTAGAAAACATCCACAAGCAATTGGCATTATTGTATCCAAATATGCATACGATTACAATTGATCAAAAAGAAGATTCTTTTGAAATTTCCATCACTTTAAATACGCAACATCATGAAAGTTAAGTGCTTGTTAGTAGACGATGAACCGTTGGCAATTAAATTGCTCGAAAATCACATTTCAAAGATTGCTTCTTTTGAAGTTGTGGCTACGTGTAACAATGCTATGAAAGCTTTGGAAATATTGAATACACAAGAAATTGACTTGTTGTTTTTAGATATTAAGATGCCAACGATGACAGGAATCGATTTTCTAAAGTCGTTGCGTAATCCACCAAAAACAATTTTCACGACTGCATACAGAGAATATGCATTAGAAAGCTACGATTTAGATGTTGCTGATTATTTATTGAAACCTATCACGTTTGATCGTTTTTTTAGAGCTGTAGAACGTTTTTATAGAGATATAAAACCTACGCAAGTGTCTGTTGCTAGTGCTTCTTCACCAAAGACAGAGGAAGTTTTAATTCAAATAAAATCTGGCACAAAATATCATAAAGTTTCGGTTTGTGATATTGTTTATATAGAAAGTCTAAAAGATTACGTAAAGATTCACACGAGTTCAAAAAGTATTGTTTCCAAGCAAAAAATTAGTGATTTAGAAGCTGAACTTGCCAAGCATGCATTTTTACGCATACATCGATCGTATTTGATTAATAGTAAAAAAGTGACTGCATTTACACCACATGATATTGAATTGAACAATGTAGAAGTTCCTATTGGCGCAAGTTATAAGGAATATGTATTGGCGATTTTGAAAGAGTAAATTACTTTGTATTTTTCTATTGTAAAGATGTTGGCGATTGGATAAAAAGGTAGAATCTTAATTGTATTTCCATATTTAAAATGTACTGTTTTTTATCGAGTCGTCAAATGCTCTAAAGGAATCTAATTCAAAAAAACCGAACAATCGTTGCTCTCACCAAATCAGGCATTTCCAACGGACTCATATGTCCGCAGTTTTTTAAAATACTTATCGTTGCTTTGGGAAAATGTTGTTGTGTTTGCTTTATTTTTTCAATATGAACCAAAGCATCTTCTTTTGCAGCAATGACATGAACTTTCGTGTGAATGTGTTTTAATTTTTCAGTTAAATTCACACGTTGTGAAGTCGCTTTGAGCT
Organism: Kordia sp.; assembly: GCF_965224175.1. Taxonomy (GTDB): domain Bacteria; phylum Bacteroidota; class Bacteroidia; order Flavobacteriales; family Flavobacteriaceae; genus Kordia. The sequence continues at coordinate 3,802,736 of NZ_OZ245041.1, read as the reverse complement.
GACGAATTAGTACTTCTTTTCCCAAAGTTGCATCCATGTCTTTTATGACTTGGATCAATTCTTTATTTTGATGGTTTCGCGGATGTAGAAATTGCAGTGCTCTTGCTGTAGAAATTCCTTTGTAATTGTGTTGCTCTAGAAAGTCAATAGTGCTTTTTCGTAGTTGTAATTCTTGCGCATTCAAACCATCCGCAGAAGCGGCAATAATGATCATTTTTTCAATTCGTTTTGGATGAGAAATTGCAAAATGCATTGCTACATACGCGCCCATGGAAAAAGCAACGACATAAGCATTTTCTTCTAGAGTTTCCTCTAATAAAGCATCTATTTCGTTAAAAGAAGTTGCTGAAGTTGTATCTATAAAAATACATTCAAACTGTGTCAAATCTGCAATAACAAATTCCCACAATTGCTTTGTACACATCGTTCCTGAAAGGAAATAGAGTTTTTGTTTTTTCATGTTTTAAAAATGAAAAAAAACGTACACCTCACATTTCGACTCAGCTCAATTTGAATGTGAAGTGTACGTCTATATTTTAAAATAAATATTTTATTAAAAATTCGATGAAACAATTTTTTCAATTGCTTCAGGTGTTGGAAAGTCCATCGGAAATACCATTCCGTTTGCATACCAGTTCTTTTTTGCTATAAATTCATTTTGAATTATTGCATTCATCTCTACACCATTAGTGAAGGCAAAATAATTTACAAAATCAGAACTTGAAGCAGTTAGAAAGTTAATATTTAACTTATTCTCTACATTATCTTTATTGTCTTTAAGAAATTTAGAAATGTTTTCAGTCTTCTTAGCATAATCCCATCCACAAGGCATTCGCTTCGTTCGTTCTTTCACTCCAATAATGATTACTTGCTCATAACATATGTCTGTAAAAGGCATACAAACTCGTTGCGTACGTTCTTTCACTTCTGGCACAATTATTTGCTCGTAATGCTTCATTTCTAATTCATAAACATCTTGCTTTTTAAAGTTAGCCCAAGCATATCCATGATCATCAGTAACTCTATTCAAAAGAACAATTTTACCTCTTACATCGCCTAATTCAACATTTTTAATGTCTTTTTTATGATCATAAAAGTAAGATAACGCTGCAAATTCTTTCATATCGTCAGAAGTAATTTTGAATGTGGATTCTTCTGACTTAATTGACATTAATACTGTTTCTTGAGGATTTTTTCTTAAGAATTCATATACAGGGACTAAAACAGCATCCACAAAAGTTCCTCCTACTGGAGCTACGCCATGTTTTAAAATAAATATATTCGCAAGTAAAAACTCAGATACTCCTGGTATTTTCGCACTTTTAGAAAGCCTAATATCTAAAAATCGTATTCCATTATTTAATTGTCTTTCTACTGACCAGCTTTGCGTTTTAGCAAACGGAACTACAGTGCCATGCGTTCCACTGTCATGTGTTCCTGGAATGTTAATGTTTATTAGTTTTTTGGAGTTTGATAAATTTGACATCCAATTTTTCATGCACACTTATTTTTAGGGTTAATTATTATTTTAAATCGTCTATCTCTTATAAATTCAAATCTAAAGAGGTTTGATATAATGTTTCAGAATCTCATTTTGACTTTCAAAACCATTACAATAAAATTACAAACAGCTAATATTTAACACCTTATATTTTATATTAATAATTTTTACGTCGAATCACGTTATATTAGAATTTATTCAATCACTAAGCTTGTTGACGCTTTTCCGCCATTTCCAGAAATTTCAATGGTATACGTTCCTTTCGGTAAATAATAGGCTCCATTTTTCTTTTTTGGAATGCTTGCATCTTCTTCCTTTTTTAAATATTTCTTGCGCCCTTTTTCAGTCACGCTCAAATCGTAATTCCAAGTATTAAATCCTGCATCAGCTTCTATTGAATTTTCATTCATAACGACATCATTTGCCGCAGTTACTTTTACAGTAAATTTTCCGCTTTTCTTAGTATGAAAGTAGATGTTTTTTTCTGGCACATTTGGTTTTAACCATTTACTCCAAGTTGATCCCCAAAATGAACGATAACGTATATTTTTAGTCGCGAATACATGTACATCTTTTGCTGCAACGGCTGCATCAGTCTCTTGTAAAACCGCAATATTTGCTTTATAAATAGAACGTCCGTGTGTTCCAAGAAGTAAGTCTTTTGCTTGTTTTTGCACTACAATATCATGTACTGCCACATTTGGTAAGCCTTTGTGAAATGGTTGCCAAGTTTTTCCCATGTCTAGCGAAGCATACGCACCATTATCTGTTCCAGCATACAATATATTTTCATTTGCAGGATCTTCTTTGATCACGTTTACTGGTGAATCTGGAATTCCGTTGGCAATGTTTTTCCACGTTTGTCCGTAATCATCAGACATGTAAACATAACTTGCAAAATCGTCCCAACGATATCCGTTTAGTGTTGCATATACACGTTCTTTTTTGTGCGCAGAAGCAATTACACGTGAAACCCATAAATCTTTTGGAAGATTATTAGAGATTTTCTGCCAGTCACCGCCACCGTTTTTGGTTATATGAATCAATCCGTCATCACTACCTACGTAGATCAATCCGAATTGGAAAGGCGATTCAGAAATACTTGTCAACGTTCCATAAGCAACATTTCCTTTTTTTCCACCTTGTGTTAAATCATCTGAAATCGTTTCCCAATCGTCACCTTTATTGAGTGATCTATGCAACTTATTTCCTCCTAAGTATAAGATATCTTGATTGTGAACCGACAGATGAATCGGTGTTTGCCAATTGAACCTGTATGGAGATTCTCCTAACTCATGTTTTGGTTGAATGTATTGTTGTGAACCTGTTTCACGATTGATTCTAAAGTAGTTTCCAAACTGATATCCTGTATAGACAATGTTTGTATTTCGTTTGTCTACTTGTACTTGCATTCCGTCTCCACCCATAATTCTCTTGTATGGATACTCGCCTTCTTCATGCCATTTTACAGAAGCTTTGTAGTTATTTGGACCAACCCAAACACCATTATCCTGCAATCCTCCATATACTTTATATGGTGTTTGTTCATCTGCATAAATAGCATAGAATTGCCCGACTGCTGGTGTATTACATTTGATCCAATTGTCTCCATTATCATATGAAATATTCACGCCACCATCATTTCCGTTAATTAAGTGATTTGGATTGTTTGGATTTACCCAAAGTGAATGATGATCAACGTGTTGATTTTGTCCGTTGATCGATTTAAAAGTTTTTCCACCATCTTTCGAACGTAAGATTGGTACACCTGCAATGTATATTTGGTTTTGATTTTTTGGACTTACGCGAATCATTCCGAAGTAATATCCATAAGAGTACACTACATCGTCTAGATAATCGTCATGAGTTTTTTTCCATGATTTTCCACCATCAGTAGTTTTAAAAATTTGCGCGCCAATTACTGGCGTATCAAATAAAAGTGAATTTGCATTTTCGAGATATTTTGACAAATCAATCGGTTTGATCGTTCCTGCACGCACCAATTGTTTTACATTTTCAGCTCTGTACTTTTCTTGAAAACCATTCGTTTTTAAATACGTATTTAACTCTTTGTCTGTTAAGCTTAAAAATTTAGACGAAGACATTGTTTTGAAATCATCTTTCGTTAATGCTTTGGAATCACTTTTCTTTTTTTCCTTTTTTTCTCGTCTAAATTGACTATCATGAAATGCATAAACTGTTGTATCATCGTAAACAGCCAATCCAATTCTTCCTACGCCATCTCCTTCAGGGAAACCAGTTTTTTCACTTACTTTTTTCCAAGTTTGTCCTGCATCTGTACTTTTATAAATCGCTGAATTGATTCCATTTCCAATAAAATTCCATGCTTTACGATCACGTTCCCATGAAGAAGCGTATTGTATATTGAAGTTGTTCGGCGAAACTGCTAAATCTACAATTCCTGTATCGTTATTTATGAATAATGTTTTGTTCCAAGTTTGTCCGCCATCAGTGGTTCTGAAAATTCCACGTTCTGCATTTGGCGAATATAAATGTCCTAGTACAGCTATTACAACTTCATTTCCATTATTTGGATTGATTAAAATTCGACTGATATGATGTGAATCGAGTAATCCCATATTGTTCCAACTCTTTCCCTTGTCAGTACTTTTTAGGATTCCAATTCCAGCATACGATGAACGTGAAGAATTATTTTCTCCTGTTCCAACCCAAATTGTTTGAGAATTCCAATCGACAGCAATATCACCAATATTTTGTGTCGGCGAACTGTCTAATACAGGTTCAAACGTAGTTCCGTTATTGTTGGTATACCACAAACCTCCTGAAGCATATGCAACGTAAAATTCGGTAGGATTGTTCGGATTTACATCTAAATCGACCACACGACCACTCATAATCGTTGGTCCGATGTTGGTAAATTCGATATTTTTTACAGTAGAGTTTTCTGTGAGTTTTGCTTTTTCTTTTAAAGCATCTTGCACTTGTGTAGCTGAAGTTGGATTGTGCTGCGCAAAGCTAAATTGTACTAAAAAAAGAAGGAATACGGAAAGTAATATTTTAGGTTTCATGGTTGGGTTTGGTTTAGACTTGGAAATTACTCAATGTTGTAAACTTGGCAAAATTTAGCGTGTTTTTTTAACAATAGTTAAAGAGTTTTTGAAATATTTATGTGCAAACTGATTTAATTTTAAAACATATAACTTAACATAATGATTTGTATTTTCTGGTGAGTTTTCAATAATTTTATATTTTTAAATTAATATGAACGTTTCTACCGCTAATTTTGAGTTATACTTAAAAACTTTTATTCAGGATGCATCTTTATATGCTGAAATTCCTATGATTCTAGAAGTATTCACGCATGTACATTTAAAAAAGAATACACTTTTTGTGGAAGAAGGAAAAATTTGCCCGCATTTCTGCTTTATTAAAAGCGGTATTTTACAGCATAATATTTTGGTAGAAGGCGAAGAAAAAACAACGTATCTCGCATTGAAAAATTCCGCCACAGCGGCATTAAAAAGCTTTATACATCAAATTCCATCACGCAAAAACATCAAAGCCATTAGTGATTGTGATTTGTTTGTGATTGATCAAAAAAACTTTCAAAAGTTACTTAAAAATAATGACGCTTTTCATCGTTTTTATTACAATTTAATAGAGAATCAAATTTATCGAATTGACGATTACCGAATTGATTTGTTGACGTTAACTCCTGAAGAGCGTTATAAAAAGCTACTTGCAAACGAGCCAAAATTATTAAAAGAAGTTCCGCTACATTATTTAGCTTCTTTTTTGGGAATTTCATCCAGACATATGAGTCGAATTAGAAAGAATATAGTATAGTCAGTGTTACCTAAAGTTATTTGTTGTGATATTTTAATTGTTTCCGTTTAATGCTTCATAGGCTTGCCCCGAAGTAGTTGACTTTAGATCATTAATACTTTCAAGAACATCAAATTGATATATTTTTAAATTCTCCAATTAGTGTATTAAAAAAATGCCATTTGGCTACTGTATTCGTTTTTTGTTTGATTATTTTTGAAGGAAATCAATTTAAAATTACCACAATGAAATACCATCCAATAGATCGCAACTTATTTATTAAGAATAGAAAGAATTTTATGGCGCAGATGAAGCCAAATAGTTTAGCTGTCTTTAATTCGAATGATATTTATCCTATTAGTGCCGACAGTACGATGCCTTTTGAGCAACATAGAGATATTTTTTATTTAAGTGGTGTAGATCAAGAAGAAAGTATTTTAGTATTATTTCCAGATTGTCCAAAAGAGCAACATCGTGAGATTTTATTTTTAAAAGAAACAAACGAACATATTGCGGTTTGGGAAGGAGAAAAACTTACAAAAGAAGCGGCTTTAGCAACTGCAGGAATCAAAACAGTATATTGGCTACAAGACCTAGAAAAAGTAATGTTTGAAATAATGACGCAATGCGATACGGTTTACATCAACACCAACGAACATTATCGCGCCAATGTAGAAACAGAAACTCGTGAAGACCGTTTTACGAAATGGTTAAAAAACAAATATCCTGCACACAGTGTTGCAAAAAGTAATCCTATTTTACAACGTTTACGCTCTGTAAAAGATCCTATCGAACTAGATTTGATGCAAACAGCCTGTGACATTACGGAAAAAGGCTTCCGTCGATTATTAAGTTTTGTAAAACCTGGTGTTTGGGAATATGAAATTGAAGCAGAATTGATTCACGAATTTTTACGCAATCGCTCTAAGAAGTTTGCTTATACGCCAATTGTAGCAGCAGGAAACAACGCTAATGTGTTGCATTATATTGAAAACAATCAGCAATGTAAAGCTGGTGATTTAATTTTGATGGATGTTGGAGCAGAATACGCCAATTATGCAAGCGATATGACACGAACAATTCCTGTGTCTGGTCGTTTTTCTGAACGTCAAAAAGCAGTATATAATGCAGTGAATCGTGTAAAAGATGAAGCAACAAAAATGTTAGTTCCAGGTACTATTTGGGCAGACTACCATGTGGAAGTTGGAAAAATAATGACATCAGAGTTGTTAGGTTTAGGATTACTTGACAAAGCAGATGTACAAAACGAAAATCCAGATTGGCCAGCATATAAAAAGTACTTTATGCACGGAACTTCTCACCATATTGGATTGGACACGCATGATTACGGAATTTTAACAGAACCAATGACTGCAAATATGGTGTTTACCGTTGAACCAGGAATTTACATTCCTGATGAAGGTTTTGGAATTCGTTTAGAAGATGATGTTGTAATTCAAGAAACTGGTGAACCATTTAATTTAATGCGTAATATTCCTATTGAAGCAGACGAAATTGAAGATTTGATGAATTCGTAATTTTTTAGATCACTTCACAGCGTTACAAAGCTGTTTTTCAAACTCATACATACTTAAAAAACTCATAATTAATCAATGGTTAGTTATGAGTTTTTAGTATATTTAGTCTTCATCAACTCACACATATCTATGATTCATCATATTGAACCATCTGAGCATATTCGCATGCGGCCGCAATGGTATTTTAAAACTTTGTTTGAAGAAAAATCACTCGATTCAATTCCGTTAGAAATCATTCAATATGTGATTGATCAAAATAGTACAACGATTATTGTGAACTTATATGCAGATACCTTTTCTGTTGAATTTAATGCAGGAATGTCTCTAGAAACACGCCATCGTTATGAAGGTGATATTACAAAAGCAGAGGCTGTTTTATTAGAAATTTCAGAAAAAGTATCATTTTGGAAAAAAGATGATTTTGAATCTGGTCTTAATGGATCCGTTGGTCTGATACGAATTAATGCAACGGCAGAATGGTGCAAATTACTGACCTATTCAAACGGACAAAAAGGAGAGTTTTTATTTAAAGAAGGGAAAACTGAAACGAGAACTATCTGCGGAAGCGACGAAAAGGAAAATTACACTAAAATCACAGTAAAACCGGATGCTACTATTTTCCCTGACTTTACTATGAATCCAAAAGCGTTACAAGAAAAGATTGATGAATTGCGCAAAAACCTGAATGGATTTGATATTCAGTTACAAATACATGCTTAATCATGGAAAAAAAGAAGTTAAGTACTTTTTTCGTGTTAAAACATTTAGACAATGATACGAAATATAAATAGCTGGAATACACTAAAAAAAGAATTACACATAGGAGAAATCATTTCTGGTAAAGTTTTTAAGATAGAACCACATGGCATTTATATAGATATTAATAAAAAATTTTATGGTATTGTTCTAGCTCCATACATTAGTAAAAACAGAATTACTGTAGAAAATTATCCTAAGATAGGAGAAATTGTTACCGGACTTATTATACATTTTTCAGAAGAAATTGATCAGAAAAACATTGAATTTAATTACGTGGTCGTAAGTATGAAAGATTACATTTCTAAATCAGAATCTTCGATATAATTATTAATTTATTTTTAATCATGAAAGAAGAAAAACCAAAATATACCGAAGCCGGCATTCAGTCATTAGATGCCCGAGAACATATAAAGTTGCGTCCCAACTTGTATTTTAAAGAAATTTATGAAGAAAAATCACTCGATCGATTTCCGCTAGAAGTTGCGTGTCACGCCATTGATAAGGTAATGAGCAAAAAATGTAGCTTCATAAAAATTACTTTGTTCTCCGATTATTTTTCATTGGAATATGATGCCGGAATGTCTTTAAAGATGAGTCATGACATAACTCGTGCCGAAGGCATTATGACAAAGATGTATACGTGTCGAAATTACAAGGAACATTTGGCTGTTGGTGATGAGTTTTGCAAATTAGGTATTATGACCATCAATACTGCTTCCGAATGGTGTACATTACTCACGTATTCTGATGAAAAAAAGGAGAATTTCTGTTTAAAAAAGGAAAAACCGAAACGCGTACTATCAGCGAAAATAACGAACATGAAAATTATACAAAGTTGACACTAAAACCTGATCCTACGCTATTTCCTAACTTGAAAATTAACCCAATTACTTTACAAGAAAAGATAACGGTTATTCGTAAAAAGTTAAATGGTTTTGATATTCAACTATACAGTAATGCACACTAAAAAAAATCTAACTTAAGGCGTTTACACAAGTTAACAATTATTATTTTTCAAAAAAACATACTTTTATATTTACTGAATTCCTTATGTATGATGAAAAAAACACTACGCTTCATTTTCCTAATTTGTGTCACTTTTTACTCTTATTCGCAAGAACAATGCGGACAAGATATTGTACAACAACGTTTGTATCTTGAACATCCTGAATTGCGACCTGAAAACAATGCCGCTTTTCAAGAATTGGAAAATTTTACACATAAGTTTAAGACAAGTTCAATAAGTAAAGATTTTTCAGGTGTTGAAGGATTAACCATCGGAACAGATTATATTATTCCTGTGGTTGTACACATTATTCATAATAATGGCGTAGAAAATATTTCGGATGCCGCAGTAGAAAGAGCCATAGAATCATTGAATATTTTCTTTAATGGAACAACTGCGTTCGATGAAAATATTGATCCTAGTTTTCTTCCTGTACGTGGTGCATTTGATACTAAAAAACTGCGATTTGTTTTGGCAAAGTTTGATCCGCAAGGAAATCCTACCAACGGAATTGACAGACAGGTAAATGCTTTTTATACATTTCGTGGCAACGATCCTAATATGCGACTTACGTATCATTGGCCACGCGATCGGTATTTTAATATTTATGTAGTTCGTCAAGCCATTGATGGAAGTGGATCTTCTGGTTTTGCCACCTTTCCACCAAATGTAGCAAGTCAAGAAAATGCATATTTAGATGGACATGTGATGTCTGCTTGGGCTTTTGGAGAACACGGAGAAATGACACAAAATTGGTTTCACAACTTATCACATGAAGTTGGACATTGGCTTAATGTATACCATATTTGGGCAAATGCTGGTGGAAATGGAAATGATATTTATTGTAATTCTGATGATTCTGTTGCAGATACTCCAAATACAAAAGGAAATGCCATTAGTGATTTAGATAATTTTCCAGATCCTGGAACAGTTATAAATTGCGGAAGTGTAGATAATATTACTAATATGATGGATTATACGGCTGCAAGTTATGCGATGTTTACACAAGGACAAAAAGTACGTATGGAAGCAGCGTTGAATTCTTCTGTAGCAGATAGAAACAATTTGTGGAGTATTGATAATGTACTCACTACATTATATGGTTGTACTTCCGGATTAGATTCAGATTTGGATCATATTCCTGATGCCTGTGATGATTGTCCAAATGATATCAATAACGATAGTGATGGCGATGGTATTTGCGATAGTATTGATGCTTGTAATGGTTTTCCTGATGTGAATTTAGACGCGAATCCTTCAGAAATTGATGCTTGCGACACTTTTTTGCCAATTATTAATTTTAATAATGAAACCATTTTAAGTTATGATGTAAATCAAGATAATGGTGTTGCTGATGTGTATGACAATGGCGCTACTTTATACATAGCTACGAATGGTTGGAAAGCGATAGAAATTAATTATGATATCACACCAAATACTGTCATTGAATTTGATTTTATGAGCACTATTGATGGAGAACTTCACTACATTGGTATTGACGATGATTTAGCACTTGATCCTTTGCTTGTGTATAAACTGTATGGTTTTCAAAATGTAACACCTTCTGCCATTTTTAATAATGACTTTAACACCTATACGGATGCCGATAAGTATACTTACAAACATTATAGCATTCCAATTGGTCAATTCTACACAGGAAATATACCGTACTTATTCTTTGCTGCAGATAATGATCTGTTTAACAATACGTTTACTAACAATAATTATCCTGGCGGTGGAAGTTATAATGATGCAACTTCTTTTTATAGAAATGTAAAAATCTATGAAAACACGGTATTATCTACTATTGAATTTGCAGATTTAGATGCACGTATTACGATGTATCCAAATCCTGCTCAAGATGAAATTAGCATTGTTTCTAGCGAAGGAATTGTATTAGACAATGTTTCCATTTTTGATATCAACGGAAAAGTGATTAAAACCGTAGCTTTAAAAAATCAAGTTCAAAATAATATTATAATTAACGATTTAGCTAGTGGTGTTTATTTTGTAAATATTCAATCCAATAAAGGAGAAATAGCTACTAAAAAGTTGATTAAAATATAATTCTTAACAAAATCGTATCACTAAAAAAGCACGCTAATTAGCGTGCTTTTTAATTATCAATCATGAAAAAAACAATAGTAGTTATTTTACTACTAAGGTATATTGAGGTGTAGGGTTTAATGGGCAGAAGTATACATATTCACCTTTTTTAAGTGTTACTTCTTTTGAATGTCCTTTTGTATCATTCTTCACTACTTCCGTTACGTATGCGTTTTTAATGTGGTTTGCAGCGTCTGTTTTCCCTTTTGGCGCTAATACAAATCCAACATCGTGTCCAACTCCTGTATTTGCGATTTCAAAAACGTACGTTCCTGGAGAAAGTGTGATCGATTTTTGTGTGAATTCACCTTTTGTTTGTTCTAAAGAAACCGTTTTCACGTCTTTCTTCATCATTTTGTTTTGTGCTTGCGTAGTCATTGAAAAACCTACGAATAATACTAAAATTGCGATTAATTTTTTCATTGTAATTTTCTTTTAAAATTTATGTTTGTGTGATTATTTATATAGATGTGAATGCCTGAATCTCGTCCTGATTTTCTCATTAGAGACTCAGGGAATTCACTATTTTTTTATAATTATTGAGTTACTGTAAATTTTCCAGCTTCTACACTTGGGAAATCAACTTCTGTTTCAGCAATGTGGTTTACATAGTTTGTTAATGTATTTGAAACTACATTTAAAACAATTTCTAAAACGTCTCCATCATTGTAACCTGCTGCTTTTACTGCTGCGATTTCTTCTCCTGTAACTTGTCCTCTATTTTTAGTTACGCTTTGCGCAAATTGTAAACCAGCTTGTACTTTAGCATCATTTGCTAATCCTTGACGACTTGCTTCAGTTTGCTCTTCAGTCAATCCGTTCATTTTTCCGATAGCTGTATGCGCAGATAAGCAATAGTTACATGAATTTTCTTCTGCGATTGCTAAAGCCAATTGCTCTCTGAATTTGTTGCTAAAGTTTCCACTTCCTGTCAATTCACCTAAACTTAAGTATGATTGTAACGTTGCTGGAGAATTTCCGAATACCTTGATAAGGTTTGGAATAAATCCTAATTTGTTTTGTACTGCATCAAATAATTCTTTTGATTTTCCTGTAGTTGTTTCTGGGTTTAATGTTTCAATTCTTGTACTCATAATTTTGTTTTTTTAATAGTTTTTTATTTTGTTAAATGTGTTTGTTTTAATTTTTGCATTCGCAGATTTGTCTCTCTGGATATTGCTCATCGTATTCTTGATATCCCCAGCAATTTGGGCATGTATTATTTTGAATGTCTTTCATAATTTTTGGTTTTTATTTTCGACTAAGCACTTTAAAAATGTAATCTATATTATATGTGTTTTTAATGTTGTCGAAACGTTGATTTCTAATTACAGTACAAAGATGCGGCAGAAAGACATTCCAAAAAATGGACAAAAGTTCCTAAGAATTGGACAAATGGGTTTCTTGTCTTTAGATTCTTAGATTTGTTAGGTTTTTAGTCTGATTTAAAAGAAAAAAACGATTCAAAACTCAATCGTCAATTCGAGTGTTTTTTTGAAATGGAATGAAGAAAAGTTGTATTGAGAATAACTTGGAAACTCTAAATGGAAAATTTTAAATGTTGAATGTTGAATTGTTGCAAAGTACAATTGTGAATACTGATTTAAAAAATGTAATAATTAAAACTCAAAAACTTACCTACTAACAGCGAAGCGAGTCTTACATTCTAACAGGCGAATCCTACTTCTTGTATTCTGCTTTAAAGTTTAGTGGAGATTTCTGAATAGCTTTGGTAAAGAAACGCGTAAAATATGCAGGATCATTGAATCCTAAATCAAAAGCAATTTCTTTTACAGACTGCTCAGAATACAACAATTGGCGTTTGGCTTCCAGAATAATTCTATTCTTAATGAAATCACTTGGTGTAGTTGTTCCTAGTTTTTGAAAGTGTTTGGTAATCGATTTTGGCGAGATTCCCAAACGATCAGCATAGGCAGAAACTGAATGCATTTGTTTGAAGTTTTGTTCTACCAATACACTAAAATCTTTATAGAGTTTGGTTTCAGTTGCTGACTTTACTACAAAATCGTCTTTTTTTACACGAACCGAATGAATGATAAATTGCTTCAAATACGTTTGCAACATATCGTACTGTCCCGAATTTTCGTTATTAAATTCTTCAATTAAATCTTCTAATAACAAACTCAAGCGTTGTATATCTTTTGGTTTTGGAATCACATAAGGCGAGTCATACACATTATTAAATAACACACCATTGCATGAAATTTCCTTGTCGTGTGTTTGAATACAATAAAAATCTCGTTGAAACGATAATTTGTACGCTTCTTTGATCTTTTCTGAACTTACGGAAAATACTTGTCCTGGCGACAAAAAGAAGATGATATTGCCTTCAAAAGTATATTCCTCAAAATCGATATGGTATGTTCCTTTTCCTTCTTTTATCCAATAAATGGTATAAGAATCAACTTGTTCTGGCTTGCTGACAACACATGCTTTTTCAAATTGCACTACACTTAATGAAAATGTATTTTGATACGTATATGTTGTAATATCTTGAACTGCCATGAATGCTTATTTCTTTGGTCTAATATAAAACTTTTTCTTTGGTCGTAAAAAGAGAGGTTTGTTTACTTAAAAAACCTACTTTTTGTTATGTTTATTTAGGCTGGAATTGCAAAATACAATTCGTTATTTCTTCTGAAAAAATCCAACCAATACAAACGTTAATAACGCAGGCAAAACCCATGCAAAATCATGTGTCCCAAGCGGCATCATCTTTCTAAAGTTTAACAATAAACTATTTTGCGGATAAAAGAAATGAATCGCATCCAACAACCCAAAAATAAATGTGACCAAAACTACGGTTCTAAATACAATCGGTGTGGCAAACTTTTCTGAAGTGATATTAAGAAAGATCAACACAATAGCTATTGGATAAATAAATTTCAAGACAGGAATCGCAATGACTATGATGTCATGAAAATCTAATTGCCCAACTAAAATTCCTATTAAACACGCAACTACTGCAGTAATGGTATATGCCTCTTTTGAGTTATTGAACAATCCTTTAAAATAATCGGCAGTTCCTGTAGTAATTCCTACTGCTGTAGTAAAACATGCCAACGCCACTAATACACTTAAAAATGCTGTTCCTATATTTCCTAAAGTAGCCAAGCTGATACCACGTAATAATGTAGCACGTTTCATATCACCACTCATCGCTGTATCAATGTATATTTCATTACTAAAGTACGATCCGAGTAGTATCAAACCAGCATAAATGACAAACAGACCAAAACCAGCAATCCAGCCAGACTTAGCAATCAATTTTTTCTTTTCTTCAAATGAATCGTGTCCTTTCAGGTTTAACGAAATGATGATAACGCCACCAATAACAATAGCTCCAATAGCATCAAACGTTTGGTAACCTTCTTTTAGTCCTTCAAACAATGGTGTTTTAAAAGAAGAAGCATCTACAACAGCATGCGGCATAAATAAGCCAATTCCTATAATGGTCAATAAAATTAAAACAATTAACGGTGTCAGGAATTTTCCAATAAAATTGAGAATCCTTGACCTATTCAACACAAAAACTAAAACTAGCGCAAAGTAAATGCTGCTCGTTAATAACGGAGTTGTTCCAAAATTGGGAAATATAGAAATTTCATGTGTGGCTGCAGCAGTTCTAGGAGAAGGAATCGTAACAGAAATAATATAAATAATGATACAAAATATACTACTAAATACTGGCGATACTTTTTTTCCAAAATCAAACATCGAACCTTGCAATCGTGCATGTGCCAAAATTCCAAAAATTGGAATTACTACAGCCGTAATCATAAACCCAAGTGTAACCCAATGCCATTGATCTGTTGCTTGATATCCTAATAATGGAGGTAGCAATAAGTTTCCTGCTCCGAAAAACATAGAAAATAATGCAAAAGCAGTAACGAAAAGTTCTTTATTTTTTGACATGAGTAATTTTTTTTATTCCAGCAATTAGTAGACTGATTACTACATACAGAATTCCTAAAGTGATATTGACAAATTTGATAGCCGCAGCCACAAATGCTAATGTTGACCAGTGCGACTGTAAATCTCCATAAAACAATTGAAGCAAGGCAAAGTTCTCTACCATATCTAAAATGGCAGCATATACTATCGTACGTATCACTACAATTCCTAATCGATAGCCTAAAGTTTCAGGATCTTTCCAAATAGTTCGCCTTACACGATGAATTATCAAACAAAGTAATAATGTGTACGTAATAATAAAAACATAATCAAACCACAAACTCCATTCTGCAGACAATAGTGCGCCTTCTGTATATTTCCAAGTGTTTAAGATTTCTGTGCTACCATCGAGTGTCTTTGCTAATTCAAACGAGATAATTCCTAAAGGAGCGACTTCGTTTTTTAGCAATGTATCAAAATGTATCATACAACTTGCTGCCAATAAAAAAGTGGCAATTGCTAAGACTAATAGTTTTTTCTCAGCAGCAGGTGAAAGTTTTTGAAAAATAGACGATAACATTTTTAAGGAATGGTTTTATAGCTAACGAAAGATACATATTTTTGCGACATGCAACAGTTTGTGAGCTATAAAAATATAGAAATTGCCTATACGGTTTCGGGCAAAGGAAATACTTTGGTTTTATTGCACGGTTTTTTAGAAACAAGCACCATGTGGAAAACCTATGTAGCTACTTTTTCTAAAACTCACAAAGTCATTACCATAGATTTACTAGGTCATGGAAAAACAGGTTGTTTAGGTTATATTCATACCATGGAGGAAATGGCAGAAACCATTTTTGCAGTTTTAAAAGAACTAAAATTGCGTAAAATTCATTTAGCAGGTCATTCCATGGGTGGTTATGTAGCGTTGGCTTTCGCCGAAATGTATCCTGATTATGTAAAAGGTTTATGTTTGATAAATTCAACTTCGCGCGCAGATAGTCCTGAACGAAAAATAAATCGCGATCGAGCCATTAGAGCTGTAAAGTATAATCACAAACAATTCATCCGATTATCTATTTCGAATTTATTTAGGCCAAAAAATCGCAAAATCTTCGCAAAAAAGATCAAAGAAGTTAAAAAAGAAGCCTTGACGATTTCTTTGCAAGGAATTGTCGCTGCTTTAGAAGGAATGAAGGTTCGAGAAGATCGTGAAGTATTATTGCATTTTTCTCCGTACAAAAAAATGATGATTATTGGAAAACGTGATCCTATTTTAAACTTTGAAGATTTAATTGATCAAACAAAAGATTCTGAAGTAGATGTAGATATTTTCCCTGACGGTCATATGAGTCATATTGAAAACGAAGATGATCTATTATTTTCTTTAGAAAACTTTGTAAGAAATTAAGTTTCTATTCCTAACAATTCTCCCAAAAACTTCAGTCCTTAACTTAAAACAAAAATATAAGTAAGAAAAATCTATTTATTAAATACAGATTTTTAAATTATTTACGAAAGAATTCATTTTTACTTTTACCATTCAACTTCAAAAAAAGTGTCGTTCGTCTAAAAAATGATGCTTTTCATCGGATAAATGGTTCAAATTAGTATCTTCGGTGTAACCAAAAAGAAAACTTACTTAACCTACTTAATGCAATGGATCACAAGAGCATAAAAACTACTTTTTCCTTTGGAAAGTTATACTGCAGCATCTTCGGTCACCGCTACCGAGTGACGAAAAAAATCACCTCACATGTTAACGAATATCAATGTATGCTTTGTAACTGTGAAGCTACTACTGATGACAAAGGTAAAATTACTCCACTTACACCTCAACTAAAAGACATTAACGAAACGTTGATTAGCTTTCATAAAAAGAAAAATCACGCTTTTTAGTTAATATTATCTCTTTTTTCTGCAGAAAGAAGTTTGTGTTTTTATAAAATACTATAAAACGCAAGTGCTTCTCATTACTACAAATCGTAGATTTGCTAATCGATGTGCCCTGTAGAGTTTTGACGAGGATATATTATAGAATCGTAGATAACTTAACATGTATAATTCATAGCAGCTGAACTTCTAATCGGAATTCATTGCAATTTGATATCTTGTTTATTTTACTTGGAAAATCCGACGGTTTATCTCTGGTTTGCTTTTTTCATCACTGAATTCTAGTCTAGAAAACTAACACTACACGAACACGTTATATTCAATTAACCAAAATATTTTTATTCAAATTCAACAAAATTGATAGAATTTATAAAATAAAAGTTAAAATATTTTTTATATCTAACCGATTGTTTAGTTTTGTCTTGTAATTTAAATCTAATGGCAAGGAAAAAAGAATATAATGAGGATGTAGTAGTAGAAAAAGCAATGCGCCTATTTTGGCGAAATGGCTATGAAACTACTTCAATGCAAATGCTTGAAAAAGAAATGGGTATTAATAAATTCTCGATATATTCAAGTTTTGGGAGCAAGCATGGTCTATTTCTAGAAAGTCTGAAGAGTTACAAAAACAAAGTAAATTTCATTTTTGATCAAATTAGAAACTCAAATAATGGCATAGAAGACATTAAAGACTTTTTCTATAATTCAGTTAGAATTTGTAATGTAAGCGGAAATCAAAAAGGTTGTTTGATTACGAACACTTACAATGAATTTTCGGAAAAGGAAGATAAAATAATTAATGAGCAAATGAATTCTTTCATGAATAACTTAAAAGAGTTGTTCATTGAAAAATTAAAAATGGACTCCAAAAAAGATAAGGAAACCATATTAAAGCAAGCTAATTATTTATTACTAGCAAAACATGGTTTAGCAGCAGCATCAAAGGTAAATAATGAAAAAGAAATTGAAGACTATATTGAAATGACCTTCAAAAATTTATAACATTTTTTTTAACCCATAACTAAACGATTGTTTAGTTATTTAATAATTAGTCAAATAATAAAAAATTAATAGTATGAGTACATTAAAAATTCACAACATCGAAACTGCTCCAATAGGCAGCAAAGCATCATTAGAACAATCTGTAAAAGCATATGGAATGCTCCCTGGCTTACATGGAGTCTTAGCTAGTTCTCCAAAAACATTAGAAGCATATAAAACAATACATGAATTGTTTACTCAAACATCTTTTAATGCAGAAGAATTAACGGTTGTTTGGCAATCTATAAATGTGGAACATGGTTGTCATTATTGCGTTCCTGCACATACAGGAATTGCACATACGATGAAAGTAGATCCTAATTTAACAGAAGCTTTAAGGAATGAAGAAAACATGCCTACGGAAAAATTACAAGTATTAAAAGACACGACCTTGAGTATTGTTAGGAATCGAGGTAAAATAACTGATTCAGAAATAGAACGTTTTTATGCAGTTGGTTATGGGGAACAACAAATTTTAGAAATTATCTTAGGTTTAGCTCAAAAAACAATTAGTAATTATACGAATCACATTGCTAATACACCTGTAGATGCAGCTTTTCAAAAATTTGCATGGAAAGCTGAAACAATTTAATTCTATCATATCAAAGATAAGTTCAGACCATTGGTTTGAACTTATCTCTTATTAAAATTAGTAACAATAATTACATGTATTTTAGGCTTTTTTATGCTAATTCTAGAATTAGCATAATTCAAAAACTACTAAATCCTTAAAAGAAAATAGTGCTTGAATCATTGAATTGAGCGAAATGAATCTAACAATCTAAACGCGAAGCAAGTCTAAAAAATCTATGCATCCATTGCATTCCAGCCTTGTGCTTTTAATGGAATTTTTGTGTTTGCTCTTGTTACCAAGTGAATACCTTCGCTTTCTTGTGTCATATGTCCAATTACGGTAAGATTTGGATTTGCTTTGATTTTCGGAAAATCTTCTTGACTAACGGTGAATAAAAGTTCATAATCTTCTCCGCCACTTAAAGCAACCATTGTACTATCGAGCTTAAACTCTTCACAGGTAGAAATTACTTGCGGATCTAATGGAATTTTGTCCTCATACAAATTACAACCAACTCCAGATTGCTTACACAAATGCATGATTTCAGAAGATAAACCATCGCTGATATCAATCATAGATGTAGGTTTTACATCTAAGTCGTGTAATAAAGGCGGAATATCTTTTCGAGCTTCAGGTTTCAATTGTCGCTCAATAATATATGAATACATGTCTAAATCTGGTTGATTGTTCGGATTTACTTCAAACACCGATTTTTCACGCTGTAATATTTTCAATCCTAAAAATGCACCACCAAGATCTCCTGTTACCACTAACAAATCATTTTCTTTTGCTCCACTTCTGTAAGCAATTTTTTCTTCTTCAAGTTCACCAATAGCAGTTACGCTTATCAATAAACCTGTTGTAGAAGAAGTAGTATCTCCTCCAATAACATCTACTTTATAAAGCTTGGCTGCCAATTCAATTCCTGCGTACAATTCTTCCAACGCTTCCAAAGGAAAACGGTTAGAAACTGCAATTGAAATTGTCACTTGTGTTGCTTTTGCATTCATTGCATAGATATCAGATAAATTCACAACAACTGCTTTATAGCCCAAGTGTTTTAAAGGCATATAACTCAAATCAAAATGCACTCCTTCCACTAACAAATCTGTAGAAACCACTACTTTTTTTGAAGCAAAATCTAATACTGCGGCGTCATCACCTATTCCTTTCACTGTAGAACTTTGCGTAATCTTGAAATTAGCTGTAAGATGATCTATCAATCCAAACTCTCCCAAACTTGCCAATGATGTTCGCTGTTCATTCTTGTCTTTTAACATGTTGCAGTAGTATTTATTAAGTTAAAATCGTATTTTAGTCGACTGTTTTTAAAGCCTCGATCCTTATAAAAACGCAAAATTAGCCAAAAAAATGACACGTATTGCACGAAACCTACTCTTTGTTCTTGCTCTTATTGTTCTTTTCCCCTTAAACGCACAAATTGTCCCATGTTCTGGTGGATTTGCCGGATCTTTCCCTTGTGATGGTTATGACTTACTGTCAAATTTACCAAAATCTACATTTAGTAATGAAGACGGAAGTGATATTTGGGGATGGACAGATACGACTACGAGTAAAGAATACGCCCTGATTACCTTTGAAGATAAAACTTGTTTTGTTGATGTAAGCGATCCTGTAAATCCTATTTACTTAGGAAACATTCCAACAAACGCTGGCGTAAACTACTGGAGAGATATTAAAGTATACAATAACTACGCTTATATTGTAGCAGATAATGTAGGGAATCATGGAATGCAGGTTTTTGACTTAACACGCTTGCGAAATGTAGCAAATGCACCAGAAACATTTACTCCCGATAAAGTACTAACAGATGTTGGAAGTTGCCATAATATTGCTATTAATGAAAATACTGGTTTTGCTTACTTATTAGGTTGTAACACTTTTAGTGGCGGACCACATTTTGTAGATCTTTCTGATCCTGCTAACCCTGTTTCCGTTGGTGGTTATGCTACAGATGGTTATACACATGATGCACAAATTGTAATATATAATGGTCCTGACACGGAACACAACGGAAAAGAAATCATGATTGCCAGCAACGAAAACGAAATTGTCATCTTAGATGTAAGTAACAAATCTTCCATAATACGACTTTCTACTATTGCTTATGTAGATGTTGGATATACACATCAAGGTTGGCTTTCGGAAGATCATCGCTATTTCTATTTGGGTGATGAAACTGATGAAATTGATTTTGGATACGACACAAGAGGTTTAGTTTTTGATTTTGCAAACTTAGATAGTCCAAACTTTTTAACTTCATTTACAGGAAACTCAAATGCAATTGATCATAACTATTATACAAAAGGAAACAAACTATACCAAGCGAATTATACTGCAGGATTGCGAATCTTAGATATTACCAATCCTTCAAATGTTAATGAAATTGGTTTTTTTGATACACATCCAGAATCAAACGATACAACTTTTTTCGGTGCTTGGAGCGTATATCCATATTTTGCAAGTGGAAATATTATTATAAGTGATATTGACAGAGGACTTTTTGTAATTAGAGAAAGTTCAACACTAAACACAAATCAAGTACAAGCCTTTGATTTTATGATGTATCCAAATCCTGCTAAAGATCATATTATGATTAGAGCTGGAGAAAATATGTTGATCAACAAAGTAGAGATTTTTGATTTATTAGGAAAGAAAGTGCTCGAACGTATAAACGTAAATGAAACTTTATTTTATGTACCTGTAACTAAATTGCCTTCAGGCATCTATGTCGTAAAAATCAACAACTCAACATCTCAAAAATTAATTGTAAATTAATGGATAATGATGTTAACAAAAAACAAAGAACTGTGAAAAATTTCAAACTATTTTTAATCATTTCAACAATTGTACTGTGCTTTGGAGCTTGTGCATCAGATGATAATTCAGTTGCGACACCAAGTGAAACTCCAAACTCTATTGCTTTTCCTGACGCAATTATTTGTGAGAATGGTTTTGCAGGAGAATATCCTTGTGATGGCTATGACTTAATGAGTCATATTTCGTTAGATACTTTTGGCGCCGTAAGAGGAAATGATTCTTGGGGATGGACTGATCCACAAACGGGAAGAGAATATGCCTTAATTGGTACAAATGAAAATGCTTCTTTTGTTGATATCACAAACCCAACAGATCCAATTTATTTAGGAAATCTCCCAACCGCAACAGTAGCAAGTAATTGGCGAGATATTAAAGTATATAACAATCATGCATTTATTGTAAGTGAAGCGCCTGGTCATGGAATGCAAGTATTCGATTTAACACGTTTGCGTACAGTTACCAATCCTCCACAAGTATTTACCGCAGATGCTTTATACGATGGTTTTGGAAGTGCGCATAATATTGTCATCAATGAGGAAAGTGGATTTGCTTATGCCGTTGGAGCCATGACGCTGGATGATAGTACCGCTTCTTTTGATGGTGGACCACATTTTGTAAACATTCAAAATCCTACAAATCCAATCGCAGCAGGAGGTTATCCTGATGACGCCTATTCACACGATGCACAAGTGGTTACTTATAACGGACCTGACACAGAACATGTTGGAAAAGAAATATTAATTGGAAGTAACACCAATGAAGTAGTAATTATTGACATCACAGACAAAAATAATCCGATTCAACTATCCACAATCGAATACACAAATATTGGTTATACACATCAAGGTTGGTTTACTGTAGATCAACGATATTTTATACTAGGTGATGAATTGGACGAATTAAACTTCGGATTCAATACAAGAAATATTGTATTTGACTTTGAAGACTTGGACAATCCGTCAGTAAAAATGACCTATACTGGTCCAACAGCAGCTATTGATCACAACGGATATACCAAAGGAGACACATTTTTCTTAGCCAATTATACTGCTGGCGTACGCATGCTAGATATTTCAAATATTGGTGGAAGTCAAATACAAGAAGAAGGATTTTTTGATACATATCCTATGAATGATGATGCTATTTTTAGAGGTGTTTGGAATGTATATCCATATTTTGAAAGTGGAAACATTATTATTAGCGATATCAATTCTGGACTATTTATCATTCGAAAAAACAATGAATAATTCATGAAACAGCACAAAATATACAATACCATATTATTACTATTCGCCTTTGTTTTCATCTTTAGTTGTTCTTCTGATGATAGCACTTCTGGAGATCCAACAGATGAACCTACTCCAATTGGTTTTCAAGGTGAAATTGACTGGTTAAAAACACTAGGAGGAACACAAGAAGATACTGCACAAGACATCACTATGACTTCCGATGGCGGTTATGCCATTGTTGGCTACACTAAAAGTATTGATGGTGATATTACTGACCATACTTCTGAACAAAATGACTATTGGGTAATGCGTTTAGATGCTGATGGAAATGTCCTTTGGAGCAAAACCTATGGCGGAACCGCTGATGATCGTGGTGAAGCAATCAAAACAACAACAGATGGCGGATTTATTGTTACTGGCTATAGCAGAAGTAGTGATGAAGATGTGACAATTAACAATGGTTTTTACGACCAATGGATTGTAAAGTTAGATGCAGTCGGAAATATAAGTTGGGAAAAAAGTTTTGGATACTCTGGAAGCGATCAAGCATTTGACATAATACAAACCAGTGACGGTGGTTATTTCACTACTGGGTTTTTAGATATTACTGCTTCTGGTGGACTTGGAAGTGTTGGGAGACCAGGACCAACCAATAGTGACGGAATTATTGCCAAACATGGAGTTGGAGAATATTGGTGTCACAAATTAGATGCTAGCGGAAATATTACTTGGAGCCGTTATTTTGGCGGAACAAACAATGATAGATCTTACTCGACTTTAGAAACAAATGACAACAACTTTATCATTGCCGGTTCTTCCGAAAGTGACGATTTTGACATCACAGATAGCCAAGGAAGCTATGATTTTTGGGTTGTAAAACTCAGCAATACTGGCGATTTAATCTGGCAACAATCTTATGGAGGTTCTGGAATTGACATTGGATACGACATTGCCAAAACAAACGACGGAAACTATATTGTAGTTGGAGACACAAGAAGTTCTGATGGAGATGTTTCAAATCTAAAAGGTTCTGCTGATTTTTGGATTATAAAAATTAACGATACTGACGGTTCTCTTATTTGGGAACGCACATATGGTGGTACTGACTTTGAATCTGCTAGAGCTATTACACCACTTCAAGACGGCGGATTTGCTGTTGTAGGAAGCGCAAAAAGCAACAATGTTGATGTAAATTCAAATTATGGTCAAAATGATTTTTGGGTTGTAAAAATTACAGATACAGGAAATCTAACTTGGGAGAAAAACTTTGGTGGATCACAATTAGATATTGCTTACGGAATTATAGAAACTACCGACGAAAAGTTAGTTATTGCTGGAAATACACAAAGTGAAGATGGTGATATTATCACCTATAAAGGCGTTAAAGATGCTTTAATCATCAAAATAAAATAATTCATGAAAAAGACAACATACATATTCTCATTATTGCTACTAATAATTGCTTCATCGTGTAATAACGATTCTAATGCTATAGAAACGTCTGCGATGGAAATTACCTTTGACAATCGTATTTCAGCAACACAAGATTTAAACTTGGGAACAACCGCTTTTATCAATCAAAACAATGAAAGCATCGTCACAAACGAATTAAAATATATCATCTCAAACATTTCATTAACACAAGACAACGGAACAGTTTATGAATACCCAAAAGAAGATTCGTATTTCGTTATCAATGAAGCTGACCCAAGTAGCTTAACGTTAAGCTTAACGGGAATTCCTGTTGGAAATTATACACATATTTCTTTTGGTATTGGTGTCGATCAATCTAAATATCCATTAGATGGCGGTGTTATGAATTTTATACCACAAGCAGAACAAGCTGGCATGTTGTGGAACTGGGCAGCAGGTTATAAATTTATCAAGTTTGAAGGAACATTTACTCCACAAGGCGGAACTGAATCTCCTTTTGTCATTCATGTTGGAAGTCACGGGCAAACCTTAGACAACTACAAATTTATAACGCTTCCCGTAGCAAACTCAATCAATATTGCAACTGGAAATACTGCTTCTGTCAATGTACAAGCCTTAATTTCTACTATTATAGATGCCACCAATCAAATCAAATTAGAAGATACTAGCGATATTCAAGTAGATCCTGTAAATGCGCCAAGAGTTGCTACCAATTTAGAAAGTGCATTTAGCGCTCAGTAAAACGAAATGCTCAACATGAAAGTCAGTTATTATATATACATACTTGTTGCAATTCTCTTTGCATCTTGTAAAAACGAGCCGTACGAAGAAATTCCTTCGCAAGAAGCTGGTGAGTTTCAAAATGTATTACTTGATTTTAATGTCCCTTCTAACTTTCCACCGTTGATCTATGATATAGAGAGCAATCCGCCAACAGAAACAGGTTTTGAATTGGGAAGACGTTTATTTTATGAAGGTCGCTTAGCTTCTGACAATGTTGTTGCTTGCGGATTTTGTCATATCCAAGAATTTGCATTTACACATCATACACACATAATTAGCCATGGTGTTGATGGTGCTTTAGGAAATAGAAATGCACAACCATTACACAATTTAGCGTTTCAAAACGAATTCACTTGGGATGGCGCTGCCATTCATTTAGACTTACAACCTATCATTCCGATTACGAATGAAGTAGAAATGAACGAAACATTCACCAATGTCATTGCAAAATTACAAGCACATCCTGAATATCCACGATTGTTTCGAGAAGCCTTTGAAAATGGCGAAATTAACTCAGAAAATATTCTAAAAGCACTATCACAGTTTATGGTAATGATGGTGACTTCCAATAGTAAATATGACAAATTTCGTCGCAACGAAGGAAATGTAACACTTACAGAAAACGAAACAAGAGGTATGGAATTATTCAACCAAAAATGTGCTTCTTGTCATGCTGGCGATTTATTTACAGATCAATCTTATCGTAACAACGGTTTAGCAATCGATCCAGAATATGATGATATCGGTCGTGCACGTGTTACAGGTTTCCCTACAGATAATTATAAATTTAAAGTTCCTAATTTGCGCAATATAGAAGTAACTTTTCCATATATGCATGATGGACGTTTTGCAACTCTTGATCAGGTTTTAGAACATTACAGAAACGGAATTACCGATTATGAAAACTTAGATAGTTCTTTCCGTCAAGCGGATGGAACACTCGGAATTCCAATGACAGACGAAGAAAAAGCACGTATTATTGATTTCCTAAAAACACTCACGGATGCTGATTTTATATTTGATCAGCGATTTTCAGAATTTTAAAACTTTTTATTTGGGTCCATTACCAATTAACATCGGGATCATGTTTATACTGAGTTAGATCGAAATGTTACTCACTTTCTTACAGGATTTTCATTACAATCCTTTTCGTATTCATTCAGAATAAAGAATAGCGAGACTGTTTAAAAAGTATTTAAAAACGTCATTCTGAGCTTGACTCAGAATCTCATCATATTGATTTTCAATGGTCATGAGAAACCGAATCAAGTTCGGTTTGACGGAATCTATACTTTTTAGACATTCTCACTATTTTAATGTAATACTGATATATTATATATGTTTATTGCTTGATAAACTTAATCGTTCTATTTCCAGTCAACTTAATAAAATACAAACCAGTTTTTAAATCTGCAATTGTAATTTCTTTGTTGTTCGATACTTTTCCACTTTTTACAACGGCTCCAATAGTATTGTAAATTGCATAATCCTCAGTTGTTTTTAATCCATTGATTTTTATAAAATCTTTTGCTGGATTTGGATATAAATTCAATCCTGCTGCATTAGCTTCAAACGTTTCTGTAGATAATGTTGCATCAGTTAAAGAATTTACCCAATTAGAACAACTTCCCCAACGACTTACATTCCATAAATCACCTGGACGTCCATTTCCTGTGTGATCCAATAGCTGATACAATATCCAATTATCATTACCTGGAATTCCTTCATTACATTGAAAATATTGAATTAAGCCAGTAGGCAGCGCAGAAGTATCCAATTGCATTCTTCTTCCTGTATTTATCTCACTTACAGTTCGTA
Source organism: Kordia sp. (assembly GCF_965224175.1). GTDB lineage: Bacteria > Bacteroidota > Bacteroidia > Flavobacteriales > Flavobacteriaceae > Kordia. The sequence continues at coordinate 3,776,491 of NZ_OZ245041.1, read as the reverse complement.
CCGTATTCCAAACTTTAAATTCATCGAACGCGCCTCCAAAATAAGTATTTTCATATTCAGAACTAGCCAAACGTGCATCTACATTGTTTCCAAAAACGGCTGTAAATCCGGAAGCGGTACCTTCCCATACACCGTCAACATATAGTTTTATAACATTTATATTAAAATCAAACGTATATGCAATATGATGCCAAGCGCCATCGTTTACTACTTTAGTACCCGTTATGGTAGTCCAAGCATTGTTTGTATTTGCAATTCCTACTGTCACTGTTCCTGTTGGACTTTTTTCGATAAAATAACCTTGTTTTTCTGATCCGGTATCGTAATGCTTAGAATACATATGTTTACCTCCATTTCCGTTGTCTTTTACCCAAAATTCAATAGTAAAACTATCATTATTTGCGTTGGTACCAAATATTCCCGTTTCGGTACTTCTATATACTGGTGCAAAATCATTAAGTCCATCAAAGCACATAGCATATCCTAAAGTTTGTGCATGTAAGCCAAAAAGGCTAGCTGTTAAAAAAGCTACTAAAAAAATGTAATATTGTTTCATGTGTTTGTACTGTTTTTATAATTAATAATAGGGGTTAATAATTCACATGTGTGTAAAATGATCGCGTTTTTATTTGTATCATGCGAACAGCACAAACCTAAGATATTCAACAAGTTGAGTAATAGATAAAATTACGCAACTTATAAAAACAGGTAAAATTACATAGAGGGATTCTTGCGTCAAAAAATGAAAGTTTCATTCAGCAATGCAAGCTATTAAAACAGAGTCTTGATTACTTTTATTACAAAAAAAACAACAACAAAATACAAGACACTATAAATCAAATACTTTTATTGAAAACACAAATACATACTTTTAAGAAAAAACTATAAAAAAGCAATCGCTTTAAGAAGTCATAAAATTTCACAAAAACTTAAGTTTAACATTTCGAAAACCTCAAAACAAGTAATCAATACTCTAAGTTTTTGATTTTAATACAATAGTTATAGCGTCAATTCATCATACAGACAATCATTCGTTGATTATCATTTTTCAAAGTTTTATGGGCATCATAGATTTTCTCTAGAAAACATAAAGAAATACAATACATCAAACGAAAAAACAAACCATACATCCGATAAATATCAAGAATATAAGAGCTAAAAAACAGCAATTATTTCCACAAAAAAGCGCTAAAAAAACAGTCATCAAAAAATTCTATCGCATGATTTGTTATATAAATGTTAGGTTTTTTAAAATAAAGCGGCAAATAGCGTATCTTTGCAAGTACAATTTAAACGTAAATTAAAAAAATGATAACAGTTTCAGAAACAGCCCGTAAAAAAGTAGTCGAGCTTATGACAGACGACGGTTTTGACGCTACAAGTGATTATGTTCGTGTTGGTGTGAAAAGTGGCGGATGTTCAGGACTATCATATGATTTAACATTTGATAAAAGCACAGCAGAAGAAGATAAAATATTTGAAGACAATGGTGTAAAAATTATTGTAGACAAAAAAAGCTTCTTATATCTAGTTGGAACCACTTTAGAATACTCTGGTGGATTAAACGGTAAAGGATTTGTTTTCAACAATCCAAATGCACAACGTACCTGCGGTTGCGGAGAATCATTTTCTTTGTAATTACAAAGTTAATTGATTTTAAAAGTAACCCTAGACTTTAAAAAAACAAAAGTGAGATTATACATTGAATTTTCAACTTTATAGTCTCTAAATCATATCGAAAGAATGAGTAAGTATACTGAAGAAGAATTACAAAAAGAACTCGAAACCAAAGAATACGAGTACGGTTTTTATACCGATATTGAAAGTGATACGTTTCCAAAAGGCTTAAATGAAGATATTGTAAGAGCGATTTCTAAAAAGAAAAACGAGCCAGAATGGATGACTGATTGGCGTATCAATGCATTTAGAATTTGGTCGGAAATGGAAGAACCAGAATGGGCAAATGTACATTACGAAAAACCAGACTTTCAATCTATATCTTACTATTCAGCTCCAAAACAAGCAGATCCAAATAAAACACTAGATGATGTTGATCCTGAGTTATTAGAAATGTATAAAAAACTTGGAATCTCTATCGACGAACAAAAGAAATTACAAGGTGTCGCTATTGATATTGTTGTTGATTCTGTTTCGGTAGCTACAACATTCAAAAAAACTTTAGCAGAAAAAGGAATTATCTTCTGTCCTATTTCTGAAGCCATTCAAGATCATCCTGAATTGGTGAAAAAATACTTAGGAACTATTGTACCACAAAAAGACAATTTTTATGCTGCACTAAACTCTGCAGTATTTACAGATGGTTCTTTCTGTTATATTCCTAAAGGCGTTCGTTGTCCGATGGAATTGTCAACTTATTTCCGAATCAATCAAGCAGGAACTGGTCAGTTTGAACGTACGTTAGTAATTGCTGATGAAGGAAGTTATGTAAGTTACCTAGAAGGTTGTACAGCTCCATCACGTGATGAAAACCAATTGCATGCTGCCGTTGTTGAGTTGATTGCTTTAGATGATGCTGAAATTAAATATTCAACCGTTCAAAACTGGTATCCAGGAAATGCAGAAGGAAAAGGTGGAGTTTACAATTTTGTAACCAAAAGAGGATTGTGTGAGAAAAATGCAAAAATATCTTGGACACAAGTAGAAACAGGTTCTGCCGTTACATGGAAATATCCTAGCTGTGTATTGAAAGGAAATAATTCTGTTGGAGAATTCTACTCAATTGCAGTAACAAACAATTTTCAACAAGCAGATACAGGAACCAAAATGATTCACCTTGGAAAAAACACCAAGAGCACCATTATTTCAAAAGGAATTTCTGCTGGAAAATCACAAAACAGTTATAGAGGTTTAGTTCAAATTGCTGCCAAAGCAGAAAATGCACGTAACTTCTCGCAATGTGACTCTTTATTAATGGGCAACAAATGTGGCGCACATACTTTTCCATACATAGAAGCAAAAAATAAAACTGCACAAATAGAACACGAAGCCACTACAAGTAAAATTGGGGAAGATCAAATTTTCTATTGCAACCAACGTGGAATTGACACAGAAAAAGCCATTGCCCTAATTGTGAATGGTTTTAGTAAAGATGTCTTAAACAAACTCCCGATGGAATTTGCTGTTGAAGCGCAAAAATTATTGGAGATTTCATTAGAAGGTTCCGTAGGATAATCAATCACAAAAAAGTAAAACATGAGAAAAATCTATTTCGTATTCGCACTATGCTTGCTAATGTTAAGCTGTAAAAACGAAACTAAGCCAAACGAAACAACAACAGAAACTACTGGAACTACAGAAAATTCAGGATATACAGAGACAGTTACTGTAGGAAATGAATTTGATACATTTTCTGGAATGTTCTTATACTTAGAAAGTGAAAAAGCTGCTGTATTTCAAACTGCTGGAAGTTCTATGTATGGTGTCGTTATTGACGATCAAATGTTAGCACTAAACAAAGAGTGTGAAAAATATAAAAAAGAAGCACACGATATGGTTCCTGTAGTCATAAGAGGCCTAAAGAAACCTAATCCTGTTAAAAATGCTTGGAAAGAAGTGATAGAAATAAAACAAATTGTTTCTGTACAACAACCAAGTGCAAATCAAAATGGTACTATTATCATTAAAAACAATCAATAATTCGTTTCAAAAATATAACAAATAGTTAGAATGTTACACATTAAAAATCTACACGCAGGTATTGAAGACAAAGGAATTCTGAAAGGAATCAACCTAGAAGTAAAAGCTGGAGAAGTACATGCGATTATGGGACCAAACGGATCTGGAAAAAGTACTTTATCATCCGTTATTGCAGGAAAAGAAGAGTATGAAGTTACGGATGGAGAAATTTTCTTGAATGGAGAGAATATTGAAGAATTAGGTCCTGAAGAGCGCGCACACGAAGGCGTTTTTCTATCATTCCAATATCCTGTTGAGATTCCAGGAGTTTCTGTAACGAATTTTGTAAAAACTGCCATCAACGAAACACGCAAAGCAAAAGGAGAAGACGAAATGCCAGCAAGCGAAATGCTTAAGAAAATTCGTGAAAAGGCTGAATTATTAGAAATCGATAGAAAGTTTTTATCACGTTCATTAAACGAAGGATTTTCTGGTGGAGAGAAAAAACGTAACGAAATTTTCCAAATGGCAATGTTAGAACCAAAGTTAGCCATCTTAGATGAAACTGATTCTGGTTTAGACATTGATGCCTTACGAATTGTTGCCAATGGTGTAAACAAACTACGCAGCAAAGACAATGCTGTGATTGTAATTACACACTACCAACGTTTATTAGATTATATCGTTCCAGACTTTGTTCACGTATTACACAATGGAAAAATTGTAAAATCAGGAACGAAAGAATTAGCCTTAGAACTCGAAGAAAAAGGATACGACTGGATTAAGCAAGAAGCAACTATTTAAGGAGCAAAACATGGAATTAAAAGATAAATTATTATCATCTTTTATGGTTTTTGAAGATCATGTAAACGATCAATCAAAAAACCTAAATGAAATTCGAAATGAAGCTATTAAAACGTTTCAACAAAAAGGATTTCCTTCAAAAAAAGATGAAGACTGGAAATACACTTCTTTAAATGCGTTGTTAAAACACGATTATAGCATTTCTCCTCAACAAGAAACGGCTATCGAATTTAAAGAAATTAAAAAATATTTTATCCATGATATTGATACATATAAAATTGTATTTATTGATGGAAAATATAGTTCTTTCCTTTCAGAAACAACACATGATGGTATTGATGTTTGTTTGATGAGTTCTGCTTTAAACAAACCTAAATATCAAATCATCATTGACGAATACTACAACAAAGCAGCGAAAAAGGATCACAGCTTAACCTCATTGAACACAGCATTTGCATCTGAAGGTGCATACATTCATATTCCAAAGAATAAAGTAGTTGAAAAGCCAATTCAAATTGTGCATTTTTCTACAGGAAATGAAACGTCGTTGATGCTACAACCACGTAATTTGATTGTTGTTGGTGAAAATTCTCATGTACAAATTATTGAGCGTCATCAAAGCTTAACATCAAATGTAGTGCTGACAAATACGGTAACAGAAGTATTTGCTAATAAACGTGCTATTGTTGATTATTACAAGATTCAAAATGACAATCAAGATGCTTCTTTAATTGACAATACTTATATTTCACAAAAGCAAAGTAGTCATGCATCTGTGCATACATTTTCTTTTGGTGGAAAGTTAGTACGCAACAACCTTCAATTTTTCCAAAAAGGAGAACATATTGATTCTACAATGAAAGGAATTACCATTATTGGTGATAAACAACATGTAGACCACAACACATTGGTACATCATATTGAACCTAACTGTGAAAGTCACCAAGATTATAAAGGTATTTTTGGCGATCGTTCTACAGGAGTTTTTAATGGTAAAGTAGTGGTAGAAAAAGAAGCCCAAAAGACAAATGCATTTCAAGCAAATAATAATATTTTAGTAGACGATAAAGCTACTATTAACACCAAACCTCAACTAGAAATTTTTGCAGACGATGTAAAGTGTTCTCATGGTTGTACCATTGGTCAGTTAGACAAAGATGCTTTATTTTACTTACGCTCACGCGGAATTCCAATGAAGGAAGCAAAAGCATTACTAATGTATGCTTTTGCCAATAACGTTTTAGAGAGCGTGAAGATTAACGCCATTAAAACTCGAATCAATAAATTAATTGCACAAAAATTAGGTGTGAATTTAGGATTCGACTTATAAAGGAAAGTCAACTGCTTCGAGGAAAGCCTATGAAGCATTTAAATCTCGATGATCGAGTATAAGAAATTCTTTAAAAATCCCGAAGCAAAAAGCTTTGGGATTTTTTTTGCGTAGGTTACAGTTCAATCTCTTCTGCAATAATTCTGTAAATATCTACTTCTGGAAGTACGGTTTGTAATTGCATTGCAACAGCGCTAAATTGCTGGTCTTTTCGCAATCGTTTCCATATATTTTTTACATGTTGATTAAAACTTTCATTGCGTTGCTTTTGATATTCTGGCACATTTTTTACCATGACCAAAATTTGCTGTATGGTTTCTCTTCCTTGCGTCACTTTATTTTTAATAGGCTCATGCAAGTTTGCCAATACATCGTGCGCCACTTCCAAACAATTTGCACCAACCATTAACTGATGCCTTCTTTTTTGAGGAACATCTTTCGTTTTTGCAACAAATAATTGATTTTGCAAAATGCCCATACGACTCGATTCTACAAATCCAAATTGCTTCAATACTTGCTGATTCTCTGAAAGCCAACGTTCAATCTCTGTTAAAAAACGAGAAGATTTGGAACGAAGCAGTTCAGAAATCAATCCTACTTTAAAAATAGACGCTTCAAAGAAGGTATTTTTTTCTATAATACTTGTTTTCATGTGTTTGTATTTTGAGTTTCCTTACATACATATTATGTGTAGAAAATATGGGATTCTAATTATTCGTAGTTTAATACCTGTACTGTTTCGCCATTTTCATCAACATCAGTCGTCCACTCCATAGCGTCGTCTGTAATATTTACTTTAATGCTAATCATACTTGCCGGATCGCTAATTTGCTTTAAACGATTTGTTTCAACAATTACAGGAAGCGAATCTAATTCAATCGCTTTTGGTTGTAGATTGTTTTCAATTTCTGGAACTAATTGTGCCAAAAACTCACCTTGTTGAATTTCAGAAGCAACCAAATCATACGTAGCTTGTGCAAAATTATTCGCGTAAGCAGTATTTACAGATTCATACGTAGGTTGAACAGACGATGACGATGAAACCCTAAAAGCCTGACGTGTTTCTTGATCTCTAGTTTCTGCGGATGTTGCAGTATCTGAAGTTGGTGTTGCAGTTTCCTGACTTACACTTCTGAGTTCAACAGATGCCGTTGACGCAACTTCTGCTGCTTTTTGAGAAACATCTTGTTTCATTGCTTCTAATCTTGCAGTTTTAAAAGGATAAAAACTTAAATACACTTTTTCAAAAGCCGCTTCATACACTTCTTGCACTTCTCTTTCTGTATATGTTGGTGAAGTTGTTGCAACTGCATCAATAGCAACAGGAATAGTAAGTTCCATTTCTTTGATACGAATATTTGGTACTGAAAAATGCTTCAACATTGGATTTTGAACATACTCTTGTGCAATGGCTAAGGTTTCAATATCCGATTGCACTTTAGCATTGGTCACTTCTTTATAAATCTTTCCTATATAATCTTTTAATGTAATCATGATTTTTGTTTTTAGGTTAAGGAAACCTCCGAAGAGGCTTCCTTAATTAGTTTTGTGAAATTAGATCTAAGCTTCCGTGATAGACTCTTCAAGCATATCTAACACTCTACTCATTCCTGCAGGCATTTCGTCCTGAACTGCATGAATTTTAACATTCATACTGTATGAACGCTTCGCTTCATCTGAGTACGATTTTTTCTTTTGGTACGAATAACTTCCTTTGAATTTAAAACGACCAAAAGCCCAACGTAAACTTAATTCTGCACTTAAATCTAACTTGTGCGAAGCTGTAGTTTCTACCTTTGTTACACTAGAGATTTTTGCATTAAAATCAATTGTAGTGTCAGCTACACGTAAGAAAGGAATTGGAACAATAGTTAACAAAGGCGTTGTTAACTTTACCAAAGAAGCTGTACCATCAACATCTTTAAGGTAACTAAACTCAACGTTTTTAACTGTTCCGTCATCGTTCAAACCTACTTCATTAATAAAATCTACTGTTGATAAAGCTGCTGCTGCTTGTGCATCAATAACAGCTGTTAACGGTTTCCCTAACATTGCACTGAAATTGATACTTGCAATTTCATTTGGACTAACTGGCATAATTGTAATTTTTAAAATTGTTTACCTACTCTTTTTAAAAAGGCTTTTCGGCTTTCTCCTTAGGTTGTAAAAAATAGTCGCGACCTATCTTTTACGTCATTTTAAGCTTAAAATTATACACTTTCGAAAGAATTACAATGCAAATATACAACATATGTTTTAACTTATCAAGCACTTTACACAAAAATATTGTAAAATGTTTGAATAAATTTTAAAGATTTGACCATAAGCTATTTACAATCAAAAAAAACTGTAATTTACTTGAAAAAAGAATATTAAATTATACAAAAGGTCGTAGAAATACCTCTTGATTCTATTTTTTACAGAAAGAAATTAAAACATATGTTTAAAATAAAGAAAGTTTACTTAATAGCACCACTAATTTCACTTAGAAACTTATTAAAATCGACAGCATCTCCAGCTGCTAATCCGAAACGAACTACTACTAAATCTTTTGAAGGTATGATGTACACACGTTGTCCTTGATATCCATTTGCAGAATACATATCTTTTGGCACGTCTGGATGAAATCCGCCAGCATTTAGCCAAAAATGCCCTCCATAACGTCCATTAGATGTCGGTGTAGGTTTTGTAACATAATCTACCCAAGAATCATCAAATATTTGTGTACCGTTCCAGTTTCCTCTGTGCAGATAAAGCAATCCGAATTTTGCCCAATCACGCGGAGTCGCCCATGAATAGGAAGAACCTACATAGTTTCCAACCATATCGGCTTCAATCAACATAGAATGCATTCCTATTTTGTCAATAAAATCACGATAAGGAAAGTCTAAATACTCTTGATGTTTATTAAATTGTTTTCGCAAGATTCCAGAAAGCAAATTAGATGTTCCAGAAGAATAGTACCAAGTTTCATTTGGCTTACCAACCAAAGGCTTTTCTGCTTGTGGTTTTGTCATGTCTTTGGCAAGAAATAGCATTTTAGTCACATCAGATATTTTACTATAATCTTCTTCCCATTCCAATCCGCTATTCATCTGTAATAAGTTATGAATTGTAATTTCAGCACGTTCATCATTTTTCCATGAATCTACAGGTGCTTTGTCCCAAATATTAATTTTCCCTTGATACTGTAAAACACCATACATAGTACTCACTAAACTTTTTGTCATAGACCAACCTAATATGCGTGAATCTTTGTTAAATCCTTCCGCATATTGTTCGGCAATAATTTGATCTTTATATAGTACCAAAACTGCACGCGTCTTTTTGACATCTTCTCCATCTACAGTTTCAAAAGCATAATTAACTGCGCTTTTTACCTTAGCATAATCTACATTGGAAAAAACCGTATCTTTTTGACTCATGTTTCCGTATGGATACGGCAACATACGAGCAATATTAGAACGATGCGGTATTGGTGTTTCTTTTGTAATATCGTAATCATCATCAATGAGAACACTTCCCAAACCTTTACGATATACAGCAGTTCGCTCCATGAGTCCAAATACTGTTGCTGAAGCTGTTTTCTTCTTCTCGTCTACAACGTCATCAGCAATATTTACAGGTCCAAAATTATTATCTGTATTATCCGTGAATTCAGCTGTTCTTCCTGCAACAAATACAGAAGAATTCATGTTTTTGGCAGAATATCCTGAAATAATATTCAATCTTGAATAATTGAAGGCAACAAGAACAATTACAAGAATTACAATAATAGCAAGGGTAATTTTTAAGACTTTCTTCATGATTTGTACTGTTTGAGTACTCAAATATATTAAAATGAAAATTAGTTCATCGATTTTTCATAGTGTTTTTCCTAATTAAAAAACAGGAAAATCACCTTTAAAAAGTATCCATAAAGCTGTTTACCAATACACTAATTCAGAATAGCTTTGTAAAACTGTTACGTATCAGTTTAAAAGAAATGTAAACTTTAAAAAACTTAACAACCATGAAAAAAAACAAAAAAACCTTAAAAAAACTTTCGCTTAACAAGAAAGTTGTATCGAATTTAGAAAAAGGACAAGTAAGCGGTGGAACTATTGTTTCCATTGTTGGCTGTCCTGTAACGGTATTTTGTCCAAGAACAGTTATTTGTCCGCGTACGGCAATATGTCCTCGCACGGTTGGCTGTCCTCCTATTAGAACAATAGATTGCCCATCAATTGTAGATGGATGTGGTTCTGCGCTTATTTGCTAAAAAATAGCAACGAATATATTGTAGAGAAGTCGCTGTAAAAGCGACTTCTTTTTATTTATACTTTGATTCTGGCAATGTCATTGCTTGTGAATATTTTTTTGCTCTACTCTTACGATAATCTGCTTTAGATTTTTCTATTTGCCCAAGTTGCTCATAACAATATCCACGACTGTACTCTGCTTTTCCATCTGCAAATGCATTTGCCTTAATAACTCTTGTTAAGTTTGTAATGGCAGTTTTGTAATCTTTCTTAATTAAGTCGATGATTCCAATATTTTGGATCGATAAGTAATCTGTTGGATTCGTTTTTAGAATTTCTTGGTATACTTTTTTTGCAGCTTCATATTGTTGTTTTGCAAAGAAATCATACGCCGATTGATGTTTCGCTTTGACTTCATCTTTACTTAAATACGATTTAAATTTTAGCTTTCGTAAAACTTCTTTTTTCGCATCAATTAATTTTTTACTATGTGAAGTATATGCCAATGCTGTATCCAATACTTTTAGCATTCGATCGCTATCTTTTGCTACTTCATAAACCATATTTGCCTTATTAATCCATTCGTTTACATCTCTGTAATTTACACGTGTGTAACGATTCATAACACGCCATAAATTGACCGTATCATTCTTTGCGCGATACACTCTTTTTAGAATGTTATAATTTGTTTTAAACGCTGGATAATCACTAAAAATGCTTTCAGAATAATGCTTTACACTATCTAAATTGTCTTTTACATTGAGATATATTTCCGATTTAAAAGCCTTTACTAAATGCGCATCTCCATTATATGATGCTACTTCGTTTAGTATTTGCAATGCTTCATCATATTTTTTTGCCTTGATAGCATAATTGGCTAGGTATACTTTATTGACAGTTCCTACATAACTCAATTGCGGATAATTTGTCCATTGCTTTTTAATGTTTCCATAGGAATTTTTTAAAGGTTCTTCACTGAATAGCGTTTTCCCCATTAAATCTGTACGCATATTGCGTTGCAATTGATACGATTTTAGAACCAAATAGTTTGAAGCTAAACTAGCAAAACTACTCAGCAGTAACACACCAAAGATTGCCAAGTGCAACTTTTTAGGCGTAGAAGCATGTTTCGTCGGAGTATTTTTTCTGGCGAAAGCCACTATAAAAACAACAGCGATAACAAAATACAATTGAATTGGTGCACGCTCAAGCGGAAAGTTTAGCAAAGCATCAAATGTGTAAGCAACAGCCATCGAAAAAACAGTAATATAGAGAAACTGTTTTGCATACTCTTTTTCGCGTTTTAAAAGTCCTAAAAACCATAAAAAAGGCAGGACAAATAGCGAAACATAAAATAAAAATCCTATGATTCCTGTTTCGGCAAGCTTTTCTAAAAAGTCACTGTGCGCTCTTCTTGGATTTGCAAAAGAACCTTTACTATTTGTATAATTTTTATAATGTTCTTTTTTGGGAACAGCTTTATAATTTCCATAACCAACTCCAAGCACAGGATTTTCTTTGAAAGCATTGAATGCTAAATTCCAAAGCGAAAAACGACCTGCAGTATTTTTTGGTGGAATGCTAATTTTTTCTTTCTCTGAAATGATTTTTTTCACTTCAGCATTGTTTTCTTCTGCTTTTTTACCACTGTAAAAATCGACTTTCTTTGTGGTCAGCAAAGAAGAAAAAGAGTTCATTTCATTTTTATCAACTCTATTCACATTGAGCACTAAAATCACTGCTAACAAAGGAAAAATAGCTAAAAATATGGTTTCCTTTTTTAGGTTTGTCTTGTATTTTACAATTCCATAAACCAAGAAAGCAATTGTAATAATATATATAATAACTAAAGAGAGTAAGGCAGTTCGAGAAGCTGAAAACAATAATGCCAAGTTTGACATCACAAAAGCTAAAATAGCTACGTATTTCCAAACCTTTTTAAAATATAAAAGACTATAAATTACCAAAGGAACTTGTATCACAATATATGCTGTATAAATATTGACATTAGAGAAATTGTGAGGAAATGCCAATATAAACTCACTCGTTCTTGCCGAACTTGCGTTTCCTAAGAAATATTGAATTGCTCTCCACGAATAATAAACCGTAAGAACAATCGCAATTTTACACACTAAATTGAAGAATAATTTCGGATCTTTTCTGATAAAAATAAACAAACAATAAAACGCTACAATAACATTGACAAACCGCGCCAAATGCACTAAACTTTCACTCACATTAATCGCGGTAATCATTGACAAGCATCCTACAAGAAAGAAGCCTACTAAAAGTAAGAGATACGTTTTCGCTTTTTTAAATAATGTAAAAGATTCAAAAAAGTCTTTGTGCTTGAATAGAAATCCCAAAGAAACTACATTCAATAACGAAACATACAACCATTCTGGCGCATCATAATCCATTGCATTGAATAAAGGCACAAAAGTTACAGCTAGATATAATACACAAAAAAATTGTGCAATGATCAATTGATTAGCTATTTCTGGCTTGCTTGATGAAGCTTTTTTTGCAGGTTTATTTTTTGGCATTGTTTCGAGTTTATGTCAAGAAAAATAACAATTTTCACTTTGTAAGTCAAACAAATATTCACGACTTAAGTCCTATTGCTGGGTGAACAAATTACGAGAAAAATCTTGAAATCAAATGCATTGTTTTTTGAAAGAGTTTCAGAAACCCGATCAAACGCACAAAATTGAGTTATAAATACAACTGATTTCCCCGTAAAAGTGACAACAGAATCTAAGAATAGTTAGTACCTTTGCAACGATAGAAAAAGAGCACATGTTAGATATTAAAAAGATACGAAAAGATTTCCCTATTCTTGAACGAGAAGTAAACGGAAAACCTTTGATATACTTCGATAATGCAGCTACTTCACAAACTCCACAACAAGTGATTGATTGTATTGTAGATTATTACTCGCGTTACAATGCAAATATTCATCGTGGCGTACACACATTGAGTCAGGAAGCTACAGATGCGTATGAAGAAGCGCGTATCAAAATTCAACAACATTTTAACGCGGCAAAACCGTACGAAATCATCTTAACTGCCGGTACTACTGACAGTATTAATTTAGTTGCAAATGGTTTTACTTCTTTGTTGAAAAAAGGCGATGAAATTATTGTTTCTGCTTTAGAACATCATTCAAACATTGTTCCTTGGCAAATATTGTGTGAACATACTGGCGCTGTTTTGAAAGTGATTCCGATGTTTGAAAGCGGACAGCTAGACATGGAAACTTATGTTTCTTTGTTGAACGAAAACACAAAATTGGTCTTTTGCAATCATGTTTCAAATGCATTAGGAGTTATCAATCCTATCGAATTTATTGTTGAAAAAGCGCACGAAGTTGGCGCAGCAGTTTTAATTGATGGCGCACAAGCTTCTCCACATATCAAAGCAGATGTACAAGCGCTAGATGTAGATTTTTATGTAGCTTCTGCTCACAAAATTTGTGGCCCAACAGGTGTTGGATTATTATACGGAAAAGAAGATTGGCTGAACAAATTACCTCCATATAGAGGTGGTGGCGAAATGATTGATCAAGTTACTTTTGAAAAAACTACCTATGCAGGTTTGCCACATAAGTTCGAAGCTGGAACACCAAATATTTGTGGAGTCATTGCTTTTGGAGCTGCGCTCGATTACATGAACAATATTGGCTTTGAAGCTATTGCAGCTTATGAAAATGAATTGCTGGTATATGCTACCGAAAAATTACTTGCTATTGGAGAAGTAACTATTTATGGAACTGGCGAAAAAACCGCTGTTATTTCATTTAATATAGATAACATACATCCGTATGATATTGGAACTATTGTTGATAAACTTGGAATTGCAGTTAGAACAGGACATCACTGCGCACAACCTATCATGGATTTTTACAAAATTCCAGGAACTGTACGAGCTTCGTTTTCGTTTTACAATACCAAAGAAGAAATAGATACATTTATTGAAGCCATTACCAAAGCTAAAATGATGCTTTCTTAAAGAATACAGAATTCTAAATTTAATACAGAAAGACGTCTCTAATGGCGTCTTTTTTTGTATTATTATATAACTGAATAAAATATTACTTATGAAATTTTTACTTTGCCTATTTTCAATAGCACTCTTTACTAAAGGTTGTGACAACAAGAACTCCGAAACACAACTCACGGAAAAAAATGCTCAAGATGAAATTTCAATTCAATACAAAGCATCTTCTCGTGGGTTTTATCAAGATATCAATCTGTCTAAAGAATTATTTTCACTCACGAATATTCGCGGTAAAAAAACAAGTGTTCAGCAAGAAGTAGCAGATGAAGATTGGAAAGAAATCATACAATTACTCGATAAAATTGATGCTGAAAAACTCAAAAAAAACTATGTAAATCCCGATGATCTTAAACGAGATGCAGTGATTCCTGCAACATTATCTATTCATTATAAAGAAAATGTAGTGAGAAGTGTAGAATTCGGACATGGAAATCCACCAAAAGAATTAGCAGCTTTGGTAAATAAAATACAAGCAATGGCAAATGCAGTTGATAAACCGTAATAGTTGTTGTATTTTTGCGTCTAAGTAAACAATCGTATATACTAAGAACGAATAAAAATGACGATACAAGAGATACAAGACGAAATAGTAGACGAATTCAGCATGTTTGAAGATTGGATGCAACGTTATGAATACATGATTGATCTTGGAAAATCGCTTCCTTTGATTGATGAAAACTTAAAAAAGGACGAAAACCTCATTAAAGGCTGTCAAAGTAAAGTTTGGGTTCACGGCGAAATGAAAGATGACAAATTGGTTTTTACTGCCGATAGTGACGCCATCATTACCAAAGGAATTATTGCGATTCTAATTCGCGCATTCTCCAATCAAAATCCAGCGGCAATCATTAATGCAAATACAGATTTTATTGATGAAATTGGTTTAAAAGAGCATTTATCTCCTACAAGAGCCAATGGACTTGTTAGTATGATTAAACAATTAAAGTTATATGCAATTGCATATCAAACACAATTAAATTAAAATGTCAGAAATCACCATAGATACAGACGCTTTAGGCGAAAAAATAGTTAGAGTTTTAAAAACCATTTACGATCCAGAAATTCCAGTAGATATCTACGAGCTTGGATTAATTTATGATGTTTTTGTAAATGAAAGCTCTGATGTAAAAATCTTAATGACACTAACGTCACCAAACTGTCCTGTTGCAGAAACGCTTCCGCTAGAAATAGAAGAAAAAGTAAAATCGCTCAAAGAAGTAAACAATGCTACTGTTGAAATTACATTTGATCCACCTTGGGATAAAGATTTGATGAGTGAAGAAGCAAAACTAGAATTAGGTTTATTATAAGCACATGGCAGACGAAATTATCAATAGAGTTGCGCAAAGCAAATTAGTCACATTTGATCTTGAAGATTATTACCCTTCAGGCGAACGTGTATTGTTTGATATTTCCGATTGGCTCATGGAAGGATTGATTCTTCGTGAGAAAGATTTCAGAAAACATGTTGCTGAATACGATTGGTCTCAACACCAAGGACAGTATGTTGCGCTATGTTGCACTACCGATGCCATAATTCCAGCATGGGCATATATGTTGATAAGCGCAAATATTACACCTTTTGTCGAAAAAGTGATAATTGGCACCTTAGAAAATCTGGAAAGTTTCATTTATCAAGATATCATCAACAACTTAGATGTTTCTGAATACCAAGACAAGCCTGTAATTATAAAAGGTTGCGCCAATAAACCCATACCAGACAACGCATACGCGATGATGACTACCAAATTACATAACGTAGCAAGAAGTGTTATGTATGGAGAAGCTTGTTCGTCTGTTCCACTCTACAAAAAGAAAAAAACCTCCTAAAAAACCACTTAACAATTTAACTATTAGACAGTTAAATATTTTATGGTATTTTTGTGAACTAAATCGCATATTCTATATTTGCCTTCGCAAAAATTAAAAAGAACAGTTGTGAAATAAATTCTTACATTAGTATTAATTAAGAAGTTAATTTAGATCACTGATAACCTAATAAAAACAGACAAATGAAAAAAATCGTATTTGCAATCGCATTATGTTTAGGTATGAGCTCTTTAAATGCTCAAACAGCAGAAGAATTAAAAGCGCAAAAAGCAGAAAAGCAAGCTGCAGCAGATGCTTTACAAGCAGAAGCAAATGCTTTACAAGCACAAATTGACGCACTTCCAGGATGGAAAAAAGGAGCTTTCGGAACTATTGGTGGAAGCCTTTCTGAATTTAGCAATTGGTATGCACAAGGAACACCAAACGTTTCATCAGGAAATATTGGTTTTACCGTAAACGCATATGCAAATTTACAACAAGAGAAGTTCTTCTGGAACAACAGTGCTAATGTAAACTTAGCTTGGGTTAAGTTTGATGATAAAGACAATCCAACTGATGATAAAAAGTTTAGAGAAGCTACAGATGTGTTTAACATTAGCTCCTTATACGGTCGTAAATTGAGTGAAAAATTCGCAATCTCAGGATTAGCAGAATACAGAACTACTATTTTAAGTAACTTCAATGATCCTGGATATTTAGATCTTGGTGTTGGTGCTACTTGGACTCCAATTACAAACTTAATTGTGGTAATTCACCCATTAAACTACAACTTCGTATTTAGTGACAATGATACTGTTTTTGAGTCTTCTTTAGGTGCGAAAATCGTTGCAGATTACACAAGAAGTATTGGAGCAATCAACTTTAAAACAAATTTATCAATGTTCCAAAGTTATGAAAGTAGTGATCTTTCAAACTGGACATGGACAAACTCTTTTAGCTACACGTTGTGGAAAATGATTGGAGTTGGTTTTGATTTTGGTTTAAGACAAAACAAGCAAGAAGCCGTAAACTTCAATCTTGCACAAGGAAATGCAGGAACAACTTTTGACAATGTAGACAACAAGTTACAGTCGTACTGGACAATTGGTTTGAGCTACAACTTGTAAGATACAGCTTAAATAATATAAAAAAAGCGGTCTAAAAACGTGTAGAAACGTCATTCTGGACTTGATCCAGAATCTCATTATATTGATTTTCAATCTTTATGAGAAACCGAATCGAGTTCGGTTTGACGAAATTTACACTTTGTAGACCGTTTTTTTCGTTTCACACATTTTGATTTCAAATTTTCAGCATATATTTTTGCGCACATATTTTTGATATACTATGAAACATGCTATAATGTTGTGTTTCCTATTCATAGGATTAACTGCTAGAAGTCAAGAACTACAAAAACCAACAGTTATTGAAGCTGCGATACAAAAATCTGCGGCAATACAAAAACCTATAACTGTTACACAAGACACTATACCCAAAGGTTTTCGATCTAAAGGAAATGTATCTTTCTTGTTTAATCAAGCAGCTTTCTCCAATTGGGCTGCTGGTGGAGAAAATAGTATTTCTGGAACTTTAGGATTGGTGTACGATTTAAATTATCATCAAGAGAAGTGGGATTGGGACACGCGAATTGTCGCTGCTTACGGTTTAACACAAACCAAGAATAGTCAATTTACCCGAAAAACAGACGATCGTTTTGAATTGAATTCCGTCATTGGTAAAAAAGGAGAAAATCACTGGTTTTATTCAGGGTTTTTAAATTTTAGAACACAAATAACCAAAGGTTTCAATTATAGTACAGATGAAAATGGTGTGGAAACACGCACACAAAATACCAATGTTTTTTCACCTGCATATGTATCATTTGGACCTGGAGTTTTATGGAAGAAAAGCGATCATTTAAATTTCAATATTGCGCCAGGAACTTCCAAAATGACCATTGTTGACAAAAGCTTTACCTTGCCAAACTCAGCATATTTTGGTGTTGCAGAAGGAAAAAGTATTCGCTACGAATTAGGAATGTACGCTTCTGGATATTATAAATTTACATTACTGAAAAATATCGTTCTTGAGAATATTTTAAATCTCTATTCTAATTATTTAGAAAAACCCGAAAATGTAGATATTAACTATAGTGCCAATGTGGTAATGTCTATCAACAAATACCTTTCTACGAACATCAACTTCCAAACCATTTACGACGACAATGCTTTTAATGGATTCCAAACACGTGAAGTGCTAGGCTTAGGTGTGAATTATGGGTTTTGATATGTTATTTTCATTAATTTTTAGCTACCCAATTTAAAAAATCTATAAAAATAGAATTCAAATGTTCTTCAAATTTTCCATGTTCTATTTCTTTCCCAAATATGTGGTCTAAATTAGGATATGCTTTAAAAGTTAAATTATTCTTCTTATGTCGTATAAATTCTATTGGTATTAAGTAAGCCGACTCAAGTGCTACTGCTTGGTCTTTTGTACCAATCGCTGCGAATATTGGCTTTTCAATTTGCAATAAATTCTCAATAGGCGGCTCGGAGAAACCACTCCATCTTTTATAACTGTTATTCTTTCCTTGCCAAAATCTGTCGGTAGCATTTGGGTTAGCCATAATATCCTTTAAGTCATTGAACAACGAGTCGATTTTCAATTCGGCTTGCTCTTCAGTCAAAGTTCCTTTATCAACATCTTTCCTAATGAAAGTTACAAAGTCAATAAATTGCGTATTGCCACCACCTGACCAATATCCAAAATGCGTTATCTTTTTATTTATCGTTCCCAATTTCGCAACAACATCACTGCCTTCAGAATGTCCGAGTGCAATAATTTTTTGGAACTGATTTTTATGATTTTTAATTAGTTCATTGATTACCTTATCGGATTGAAAAGCTCTATAAGCCAACGTTTGAGTTTCATAATATGTTTTTGGAACAGGAAATTCCTTGTCCATTTCTGTTAAGAAAGGAAATCCTTTTTTTGAAATCACTACAAGCAAATAATCATTTGGTAAGAGATTGAAATCAAGAGGAATAACTGTTCCAACATAGGTTTTCCCATCTTCTTCCATTGTTTGATAGAGAGATACAGCTTTAGAACCTTGATGATATAACAATAGATTCTTTGTGGAGTCGATACTCTTCTTGGAATACGTGTGATAGTTTATAGTATCATTTTTTACCATAATGGAATGATGCTTAAATGCTTCTATAATTTTTGTTCTTTGTGCGAAAGATGTGTTACAAAAGCTTAAAAATAGAAGTATTGTGAATAATCTCATTTTAATTAAATTTATTAAAGATTGATAGAAAAAGAATGTGTTGTTAATATTACGAAATAGGTTAATCGTTAGTTTAAAGTCATACAGTTACAACTTACGAAGTTGATTGAAATCTAAAAAATATGTCATTTTCAACGAAATCGTATTGCTGTTGTCTTGTTGTAGCGTATTTTTCAAATTAGTTCCGTAACCTGAATTGATTTGATTATTGAATAAATTCGCGCCCAACTTATAATTAAAACTCAACTCACTGGCTGGTGCAAATTGCCATCTTGCCGTATAATCAATCGTAAATGAATTGAAATTATCATCAAAATCATTTGGATCAATTGTATAATTATTGCGGTCTAAGTTTCCTTGCGTATTCAAAGAAAATTGATCGTCATAATCAACTTGAATCCAATAATGACGCACACGCAAATTCATACTCAGTTTAGAATATATGGCATAACTCGCTTCAAACGTATTGGTCAATTCTTTGACACTTCTTTTCCCAAAAATCAAATCATTATTTTCACGTGTTACAAAACCTGCATTGCTAGGAATATTGGTTACATCTTGACTAAAATATAGCGAAATATGCTGTCCCAACTGTCCACGCAGTCCGTAACCAGCAATAAATTCATCCGAAAAAATAGCAGAATTTAACGTTTTCACATACACTGCATATCCAGCAAAAGAAAAATTCTTATTACGATTCGTTTGATATTCCGCAAAATATTCTAACTGCGCTGGCTTATTAAAGTTTCTATCTTTGGTACGTGGTTCAAAGAAATCTTGTCGTTTTTCTATAAACGCAAACGAACCAAAAAATACACTATTATTCTTAAAAGTGGCATCGCCTTGTAATTTGTAATAGGCAAATTCTTTCTCAAATAAACTGTAGTAATAACGCTGACTATGATCAATTCCAACAGAATATTGATTGAACCATTTTTTAGGATTATTATTTTGATAATTTATGTTGGCACGAACTGAAAATTGATTGTTTCTCGGTAAAAATCCGAAGTCATTATTATCAAACTTATCATCGTATAAATTTGCTGAAATTCCGCCTCTCCAATTTCCACTTACTTTTGACAGATACGCATAATATTGATGTCCGAATTCATCTTTCTGATCAGAAAAATATTTTTGAGAAACTGCTTTTTTCACATACACAGAATAAGTTCTATTTTTTGTATATCCGCGGAATAATAATGCTGAAAAATTGCTGTCGTAATCTTTTCCACTTCGCCAAACTGAATTGTTTAAAAATGTGATGGATGAATTGTTTTTTAAGGTTTGATCGAGTACTAAAGCATTGTAATTTGTGAAAGGATTTGTTTGTTCGTTTCGAAACTCATTGGTTTCTGTATTTTGAATCGTAGCTTCACTTTTTGCCGTAATTCCGTTTAAAACTCCGATTGAAAAACCTTTGGACGATTTTCCGGTGACTTTTACAAGATTGATAATATTTGAAGCAATTGGATTCTTGACAATTTCTTCGTTTTCGGACAGTTCTATATTGTTTTTATTAATTGGAACGCCACCAATTCTTCGCGTATATAAATAACCACCTTTATCAAAAATTTCTGTCCCTTCAATAAAAAATTGCCTATTTTCATTGAAACGCACTTCAAATGGCGACAAGTTAAAAATTTGATTGTCGGACAACGCCTGACTAAAATCTGGAATTAAAGAAACATCCAACGTATACGAATTGTCATGTACATATTTCACATCCAAACCACCATTCAAACTTGTCTTACTAGTACCATCAGGGCTTTTTTCGTTTACAACAGATACAAACGGATAGAATGATAAATTTAATGGCGGCGTAATTTTTGGCAAACCTTCTAAGCTTCCAAATTGATTCAAGAAACCGTCAACTTCTGGTTTTATAGGATTCCAATACGATTCTTCGTTCAGCTTTGTAGAAACTCTTTGAAAGTTGATTTTAAAATTATCCATAGCTTCCTTTGGAAATCGAATACTATTGAACGGAATTTTGAATTCTACAATCCATTTGTCATCGTATAATTTTACTTCACTATCCCAAACTACATTAAAATTTTCATAACTATTATTCTGGCTTAGTTTTAAATCGGTTTGTACGTTTGCTGCTGTCACTGTAAAATCATATCCTTCACGCGTTTCACCAAAAGGATCAATTTGTAGTGCAAAAACATCTGCATTTCCTGTGTTATCACGTGCTGTTAATTGCTTACTAATTTCTTCTTTGTTTGCAACATGCATAATTCCTAAGACATATAAATAACTGTCGTCATACAGTACTGCAATCTCCGTTTTTCGTGTAGAAGCTTTTCCGTTATCTGGGCGTGTTTGTATAAAATTTCCAGCTTCTGCATGTTGTTTCCAATCGGCTTCATCTGCAACTCCATCAATAGTAATTGGTGAAGTAACTTTGTGAATTTGAATTGTTTTTTGCGCATATAGTGATACACTAAAAAATAAGAAGACGTAATAAATGGTTAAATGTTTCATGTTGTAAGTTCGTTGACTGATTGATGTTGCAAATGTGAAAAAGTACCGCCGATAAACAGGTTAAGCAGAAGTTAATGAGCAGTTAACGTACTTTTTAATAATGTAAGCGACTTTGTTAACGTAGAACTCAAACCATAGTAAACACAGGTGTTTTCAGCATTTTTAAGGTTAATGATCGGTTAACGATGTGGTTTTTTATGGCTGCATCTTGCTGAATTACTACTTTTGAATTGTTGAAACTGAAGAAACAGCCAACAACAAACCAACAACCATTAGATGAAAAATAAAATCACCATATTAATTATTGCTTCTATTGCTACATTGATTGCCTTATCGGGAATTCAAGGATACTTAATAGAAAACGCATATCAATTAAAGAAGCGCGCATTTGTACAAGAAACAGATAATGCGATTTCTGATATTGACAATCATCCAGAGTTGGATTCATTGGTTGATATTCTTGGCGAAGATTTACGTACCAATTTAGGTGATTACGAAAATAAACGCATTACCAAAGCTGAGGTAATTCGCAGATTACGCATAAAAGCAGACAGCATTAATGTACCATATATGGAACGTTACAAAAAAGAATTAGCTGCTATCAATTTAGGATATAAAATTCGTTACAAGCGTGATATTACAAGTATCGTTGTGTTTAATGGTCAAGAAAATGACACCATTTTTCCTGCAACAAAAAACCAAGATGCCACAGTTTTGGGAGAACATTTTGATAATACAGATACACATGTTATTAAAAGCTCACGAACCTTTACAGAGTTTGATTTTATTTCGCAAGAAAACGATAGTGTGTTTACAAATACATTTGATGTTGAGCTAAAAACAAAAGATGTCATTTTAATTACCGACTGGAAAAGTATTGTTTTTCGTCGTATGGCAATTTTACTTGTATTCTCGGTATTACTGTTTTTGTTTGTCGTTGGATTGCTCTATTATTCAATTAAAAATTTAATTAATCAGAAGAAAATCACAGAGATCAAAACAGATTTCATCAACAATATCACACACGAATTAAAAACACCTTTGGCTACTTTAAGTGTTGCATCAAAAAGTTTAAAAAACAAAGGAATTCGCAATTCTGAGGAAGCATTTGATCATACATTAAATATTGTTGACAGACAAAATACACGCTTGCAAAAACTCATCGATCAAGTATTAACGAATAGTTTGAGCGCCAATGATATTGTATTATCGAAAGACGTTGTTGTAGACAACGAATATTTTAATGATTTGATTGCAGATTTCAAATTGTCAACACAACAGCATGAATTAAACATCATTAATCATATTTGCCCACAAGAAGTATTGTTACGAATAGATACTTTCCATTTTACAACTGCCATCCTAAATATTCTAGAAAATGCAGTAAAGTATGGAAATGATGAAACAGAAATTACGATAGAAACTTCGTTGAAAGGCGATACATACAGCATCAAAATTAGTGACAATGGACAAGGAATTTCGGAGAAAGATCAGCCACAAATTTTTGATAAGTTTTATAGAGTTAGTCACGGAAATGTACACAATGTAAAAGGACTTGGATTAGGATTGTATTATACAAGTCAGATTGTGAACGCACATGAAGGTAAAATTACCGTGCAAAGCGAATTAGAAAAAGGAACCATATTTACCCTATTAATACCAATTAACTAATGCAAAAAACCAAAGTTTTACTCGCAGAAGACGATTATGATTTCGGAAGTATTTTAAAACAATACTTAATGATTCACAATTTTGATGTGACTTGGGCAAAAAACGGTCAGGAAGCGTTTGCGCTTTTTACTGCCGACGAACATCAACAAGATAACGCTTTTGATATTTGTGTTTTTGATGTGATGATGCCAAAATTAGACGGTTTTTCATTAGCGGAAAAAGTGATTCAACACAATCCTGAAATTCCATTTATCTTTTTGACAGCCAAGAAGATGAAAGAAGACAAAATACGAGGATTAAAACTCGGAGCCGACGATTATATCGTCAAGCCATTTGAAGCTGATATTTTGGTTTTACGTTTACAAAACATATTGAAACGAACACAAAAAACAATTATTTCATCAAAAAACGAACTAGAATTTACCATTGGAAAATATGTTTTTGACACAGTAAACTATCAATTAAAATTCAATGGAGAAACACAACGAATTACTGAGAAAGAAGCGCAACTCATTCAGTATTTCTACGATCACAAAAACCAAATGATAAAACGAGAAGACGTTCTTGAAAATGTTTGGGGAACTGATGATTTCTTTTCAGGAAGAAGCATGGATGTATTTATTAGCCGACTCCGAAAATACTTTAAAAAAGATGCTACCATTGCCATAGAAAGTACTCGTGGCGTTGGATTGACTTTTAAAATCATCAAAGAATAAGAGTAACATTCATCAAAAATTAGAAAAATGACACAAGCATCCGTAATCAGGTTATATGAATTACAATTTTTTATGATGCTAACTGCATTTGACATTAACAGAAATTAAAAAACGTACAAATGAAACATTTATTTATAGCAATTATAAGCACATGCATCGTCCAGTTAGGATATGCGCAAGAACCACCAACACCGCCAACGCCACCATCAACAAGTTCATCATCTACATACAGTAGTTCTACAAAAAGTAGCAGTAGTAGTGAAAGTACTTCTATTTCTATAAGCCATACAGAAGATGATTATAAACTTCGTGCACGTTTTCCAAAAAATAGATACGAGAAGCTTAAAAATTTGATCGAAAATACACTTGGCGGAAAAAATATGGATATCGGAAAAGGATATTCTAAATGGAGTAACGATGAAAAGGTATATTACGTAAAACTGACAGAAAAAAGCTTGCGTATTTCTTTAGACTTAAATGTCGCTTCTCCTGCTTTGGTAGAAAAGTTTGAAGCTATGGGAAAAGATGCCAAGATTATTATTTCGGGAAGCAGTGTAAATGCTGAAAAACAACGTATGCAAAGAGAAGCAGATCGTATGCGTAGAGAGGCAGATCGTATGCAACTTGAAGCAGAACGTTTGGAACGTCAGGCAGAACGTGAAGCAAAACGAATTGAACAACAAGCGAAACGAGAGAAACAACGTGCTGAACGCGAAGCGAAACGTATTGAAATGCAAGCAAAAAGAATAGAACGAGAAGCAAAACGTTTGGATAGAGAAGCAAAACGCGTAGAAGAAAGAGCACGTCATAAAGGCGGCGTAAGCACTCATATAAAACGTTTGTTAGACGATCCAAAAACTGCATATTCTGGAACTTCTGATACAAATCTAAATTGGATTTGGCCAGCAATACAAAACGATTTATTAGCATCATTGAGAGACGATCAATTAATTAGTACTACTGATGAAGTTACTTTTACCACTGAAAAAGATCGTATGTATGTGAACGGAACTGAGTTATCTGAAGCACAAAATAGAAAATATGCAGCAATGTTCCGCAAAGCTGGCGTACAAAGAAATGCTGATTTTTCATTCTATAAAAAAGGAAATCATATTGTAGTCATTGGCTTAAATGCTAAGATTAAAAAAGTATTCAACGATTTACATAAAAAAGGATTTATTGGATCTACAGATGAAGCGGTGAAATTGTTAATAGACGGAAACAATATTACACAAAACGGAAATAGTTTAGGAAAAGATAAAGTTGCTGCCTACAATGCTATTTTACGTGATAATGGAATTATACCAGCGCCAGGAAAGTATATTGAAATGAAAAAAGCAGGAAGTTACCGACTGGGCTATGCTTTAGGAAATAGAGGAATAATAGGAACTTGGATTGAAGAAGATTAAATGTCCTTTTCTTTAGGTTATTGATAAAAAAAGAGTCTACATAATGCATAGACTCTTTTATGTTTTTTGTATGATTTCAAAATGTATCTACAGGATCATCTGGACATACATAACACCATGTATTATTAGTTGGATCAAATGGATCTTTTGGATCAAATGGATCTTGTCGTAATCCGCCTTTTAGCAAATCAGATAAATTGCTAACAGCTTTTTTATTAAGTTGTAGTTTTTTTAGACTTTTTTTCATTGTATTAAGTTTTTAATATTGAATTTTACCACTCATTTTGATTATCAGGACAGATGTAGCACATCGTATTAGCATTTGTTGGTGGTCCTGTTGGCGATTCTTTTCGAAGTCCACCTATAGTTTGAGTTGATAAATCAGAGACTGCTTTTTTCTTAAGATTTAATTGCTTTTTATTTTTTTTCATTGTGTAAAATATTAAGTTGCTCCTACTCGTACGTTTTTCGGATTCCACGTAAAAGGTAATACAGCATCGTTTTCCGAAGAAAATAGCTGTATAGCATCAGTCTGAAAAAAATAAGGGAATTATAAGTCTTACATCATTAACAAACAGATTTACTGCCTATTAGTAGATATTAAATGTAAACAAAAAAGGAGATAATTGCAATTATCTCCTTTTTTTGATCTTTAATTTTTATTGTAATTCCTCATAATCTGGATACAAGAAATTATTATATGGAAAACGCGTTACGTGAATTTCACGAACTACATTATATACTTTACGTTTAAACTCGTCTAAGTTTTCTTTATTGATTGCAGAAATAAACAACACATCTTCCGCAGAAGAATTCATCCATGTTTTTTTCCAATCATCAAGCGTATAATGTGCTTTGGTTTTTTCAGTCACCAAATCATCACTATCAATAGTTTCATGCGTGTATGCATCAATTTTATTGAAAACCATCACTGTAGGTTTATCAGCACTTTTAATTTCACTCAAAATCTGATTTACAGAAGCAATATGATCTTCAAAATTAGGATGCGAAATGTCTACTATGTGCAATAATAAATCGGCTTCTCGAACTTCATCAAGTGTACTTTTAAAAGAATCTACCAATTGTGTTGGTAATTTTCTAATAAATCCAACAGTATCACTCAATAAAAAAGGAAGATTTCCAATGACAACTTTGCGCACAGTAGTATCTAACGTAGCAAACAGTTTATTTTCAGCAAAAACATCGCTCTTACTTACCACATTCATCAAAGTAGATTTTCCAACATTGGTATATCCGACTAAAGCAACACGAATCAAGGCACCTCTGTTTCCACGTTGTACGGCCATTTGCTTATCGATTGTCACCATTTTTTTTCGCAACAAAGCAATTTTATCACGTACAATACGTCTATCTGTTTCAATTTCAGTTTCTCCAGGTCCGCGCATTCCAATTCCTCCTCGTTGACGTTCTAAATGCGTCCATAAACCTGTAAGTCGTGGTAATAAATATTGATATTGTGCTAGCTCTACTTGTGTTCGCGCATAACTTGTCTTAGCGCGTTGTGCAAAAATGTCGAGAATCAATCCGGTTCTATCAATAATCTTGCATTTTAGCAAACGCTCTATATTTTTTTGTTGTGAAGGAGATAACTCATCATCAAAAATCACAGATCCAATATCGTTCGATTTTACAAACTGCTCTACTTCTTCCATTTTTCCGGTTCCGATAAATGTTTTCGGATTCGGAATATCAATCTTCTGTGTAAAACGCTTTACAACTTCACCGCCTGCAGTATATGTCAAAAACTCAAGTTCATCTAAATACTCTTTAGATTTGACTTCGTCTTGATCTTTAGTTATTACCCCTATAAGGACGGCACGCTCGTAAGCTATCGATTTCTTTTCTAGCATAAATAAAATTAAAAACACAAAGTTACACATTTCCTTTTGTGATTTTAGTACTTTTATATTTATAAACAGACTTTTATAACTCTTATGGAGAAAAACAATACTATACGTAAGTACCACACCATTGCATTTTACAATCTTGAAAATTTATTTGATACAGAAGACGATCAATATGTTTTAGACAATGATTTTTTACCTGAATCAGATCGAAATTGGACTCCAAAACGTTATGATAAGAAAATTTACAAGTTAAGTTCTGCCATTGCTAGTATTGGTCCAGAAAATATAGAAAATCCGCCTGTATTGGTAGGTGTTGCTGAAGTTGAAAACAAAACAGTCATGAATGATCTTATCAATTCAAAACAACTTATTGAACATGACTATGATTTTGTCCATTACAATTCTCCTGACGAACGTGGAATTGATGTAGGTTTGCTCTATCAAAAAGAACATTTTGAAGTAATTGATTCCGAATCAATTCCTATCCTATTATATAATGATGAAGGACGTCGTGATTTTACACGAGATACATTATATGTAAAAGGTTTATTAAACAATGAACTTATTCATGTTTTTGTGAATCATTGGTCTTCGCGCAGAGATGGCGCAGATGAAACAGCACACAAGCGTATTAAGGCCGCGGAAACTGTTAGAGAAAAAATAAACAATATCCAATCTGAAGAAATAGATCCTCATATTATTATTATGGGTGATTTTAATGATGATCCTACAAGCAAAAGCATTCAACAACATTTAATGGATACAGACTTGTATAATCCTATGGAAAAATTATTGACTATATATAAAGGTAGTTTAAACTATAAAGGAGAATGGAATTTATTTGATCAAATTATTTTTACAACCAACTTCTTCGATTATAAAAAAGGAACTCACAGTTTTGCTACTGCAGATGTTTTTGATGATCACTTTTTAACACAATGGAAAGGAAAGTACAAAGGCAATCCTTTCAGAACCTATGCTGGCAGAAAATATCTTGGTGGTTATAGCGATCATTTTCCTGTTTATATAAGGTTAAAATTTAACGCCTGACTTTTATTTTTTTTCAACTAAAGTGTTAAAGTAAAGTTAAGTTTGCATTTTTTTACTATTTTTAGGGCTACTAACTATTAACCAACTTTTTTATGAAAAAAATTACCTTGTTGATCATGGTGACCTTTTTCAGTGCGTTATCATATTCACAAACTGTGGACTGTACTTCAGGGCCTGTAAACAATACAGGTTTTTGTTATGGAAATAATGATACTACATCTTTCACTTATACAAGTAGTGATGGATCGCCACTGGCAGTCACTTTCAACGCCGGACAAGTAGAGAATAACTGGGATGAACTTATCATCACCGATTCTGACGGAACAACTCAAATTTATAACGGTTACGGAAATGCTGGAGACCTAACAGGTCTTTCTTTTGAATCTACTGGAGATACAATTACTATAGGTATTACTGCTGACGGTTCAATTAGTTGTGATAATCAAGGATACACACCATGGGATTTTTCAATCACATGTGTAGATACATCTTTACCACCTTCTTGTGTTGCAGTTACTGCTCCTGTTGATGGTGCTGTTGATGTAGATGAGGATAGTGATATCGCATGGGGATCTGCAACAGGCGGACCAACTGGATATAAAATATCTATTGGTACTACTCCTGGAGGAACAGACATCTTAAACGAATTTGATGCTGGTCTCGTAACTACTTACGATCCTGGAACGTTAGCTTACGCTACTACGTTTTATGTTACTATAATACCTTACAATGCAAATGGAGACACAACTGGTTGTACTGAATCTAGCTTTACAACACGTGCTGATCCAAATGTTGTTGTAGATTGTGCTTCTGGTGTTCCTGTAAATGTCACAGGTTTCTGTTATGATAATAACAATACAGAAGTTTTCAACTTTGCAAGTTCTGATGGTGCTACACTTCAAATCCAATTCAACTCAGGAAATGTTGAAAACAACTGGGACGAATTAATTATTTACGATTCTGATGGTGTAACCGAATTATATAATGGATACGGTAACAATGGAGATTTAGCTGGACTTATTTTTGAGTCTACTGGACCTTCTCTTAGCCTTACAGTTACTTCTGATGGTTCTGTAAGCTGTTTAAGTAGTGCTGGAATTCAACCTTGGGATTATACTGTTTCTTGTGTAGATCCTTCATTACCTCCAACATGTGTTGCTTTAACATCACCTGTTGATGGAGCCGTAGATATTAACGAAGATGAAGATATTTCTTGGACAACAGCTGCTGGAAACCCAACAGGATATTTAGTTACAATAGGAACTACTCCTGGAGGAAATGAGGTTTTAGATGGTTTCGATGTAGGTCTTGTAAACACATTCGACCCTGGAACTTTAGCTTTTTCAACAACACATTATGTAACAATTACGCCATACAATGCAAACGGTAATGCTACTGGTTGTACTGAGGAAAGTTTTACAATACGTGATGACCCTTTTGTTCCTGTAGATTGTAGTGCACCACCATTAAATGTAACTGGTTTTTGCTATGGAAACAATGATACAACAACATTTAGCTATACAAGTTCTGATGGAACATCACTACTTTCAGTTTCTTTCAATGCTGGTCAAGTAGAAAACAACTGGGATGAATTAATCGTTTTTGATTCAGACGGAACAGAAATTTATAATGATTATGGAAACGCTGGTGATTTAGCTGGACTTACTTTTGAAAGTACAGGACCAACAATTACTTTCCAAATTCAATCAGATGGAGTTTTTAGTTGTCAATCTGAAGGATATACTCCTTGGGACTTCATCGTAAGCTGTATTGATCCATTCGCTCCACCATCTTGTGTTTCATTAACTTTTCCTTTAGATGGTGCTACTGATGTAGAAATTGATCAAAACATTACTTGGGGAACTGCTGCAAACACACCTAGTGGATATATCTTAAATGTTGGAACTACACCAGGCGGAACAGAAGTTCTTAGTCAAGATGTTGGAGATGTTAATACATTTTTAGTGGATACTGAATACGCTACAACATATTATGTAACGATTATACCTTACAATGCAAATGGTGCTGCCACGGGTTGTATTGAGGAAAGTTTTACTACACGACCTGATCCAAACCAAATATTTAATTTAGTATGTGCAGACGGACCAATAAACCTTACGCATTGCTATACTAATAATGATGATAATTCATTCTTATTTACATCAGATTCAGGCTTCCCTATACGATTATCATTCACTGCTGGACAAATTACAGATGATGATGATATCATTAACTTCTACAGTGGTTCTGATAATACTGGAGATTTAATCTTCTCAGGAAACAATGCAGGAGATTTAGCTGGATTAACTATTGAGTCTACAGGTGGAAACTTATTCATGGAAATTATCAGTGATGGATTTACAAGTTGTGCTTCTGGAGATGGAACGCCTTGGGAATGGACTGCTGAGTGTTTAACATGTTTCAAGCCTACTGCAACATATACTGTAGTAGAAGACTGTGCTGCTGGAGATCAATTCTTAATTGATGTTGAAATCTTAGACACAGGAGATGCTGCCTCTATTACTATTACAGAC
Organism: Kordia sp.; assembly: GCF_965224175.1. Classification (GTDB taxonomy): domain Bacteria; phylum Bacteroidota; class Bacteroidia; order Flavobacteriales; family Flavobacteriaceae; genus Kordia. Next base: position 3,745,582 of record NZ_OZ245041.1, on the reverse strand, counting down.
GATTTTGGAAGTGCTGCACAAGTTGCAACAGCTGCAGGTGTATATACTTTTGGACCATATCCAAATGCAACTCCAGTAGTATTTACAGTAGCTGATACAGACGATACAAATTGTGTACTCACAAGTGAGCCTAAAACACAACCTTTCTGTCCAGATCAATCTTGTAGAATTATCAATGCTGGATACGATCAATTACAAACATGTGATGTAACTTCAACAGACTTATCTGCAACATTTATGGTAAGTGCTATTACATCTGATACAAGTTCATATTCAATTAGTGACTTACAATGTCCTCCAGATAACTTAACAGGAGTACCTACTTCTATTACAGCTGATGATACTTGGTCTTCTGTTATTGATTTAGGATTTGACTTCCAGTTCTTTGGTCAAAATTATACTCAATTAGTAATTGGAGCGAATGGATTAATTGGATTTGATACAAGTATGGCAGGTGAAAACTGCGCTTGGAATTTCAATGAAGATGTTCCAGATCCTAACTTAGTTGATATTGGTTTCGGACCTGATCCACTTCACCGTGCTGGAATATTTGGTGCATACCATGATATTGATCCTGGTGTAGATGGTGATCACTATATTGAATACACTACTGTTGGAACAGCGCCTTCGCGTCAATTTAAAGTAACATTCTTTGAAGTTCCTCATTTCTCTTTTGCTTGTAATGATCTATTAACTACTCAACAGATTATTTTATATGAATCTTCTAACGTTGTTGATGTAGTAATCATTGAAAAACCTGCATGTCCAACTTGGAATGGAGGAAATACAGTAATAGGAATTCAAAATGAAGCGGGAACTGTAGGTTATGCACCTCCAGGAAGAAACACAAGTGATTCTCCTTGGGCAGTTACTGAACAAGAATTATGGAGATTTGTACCAGATGGTAACCCTAACTATACTTTTGAGTGGTTAGATTCAGATGGTAACGTAATTAGTAATGATACAGACATTACTGTTTCTCCAACAGAAGATACTACATATACTGCATCTATTACATATGCACTTGCTGATGGTTCATTAGTAACGCTAACAGATGATGTTACAGTTCGTGTAGAAAGAGTTCCTGAAATTGTTTCTACTGAAACATTAAGAGAATGTGATGACGATCTTGACGGTATCGCTGTATTTGATCTTACAATACAAGATCCTAATATTTTAGGTGATCCACCACAACAAGATGTAACAATTTCATATTACGAAACTTCAGCAGATGCCGAAGCTGGAACTAATATGCTAGCAGATCCTACAACATATACAAGTGCAGGAGGAACAGTATACATTCGTATTGAAAATGACATAACAGGTTGCTATACTACAGGAGATTTCCAAATAGAGGTATTAATGCAAATTGATCCTGCAAATATTGGTTTAGAAGGTGAATGTATTAATGATGAATATACAATTACCGTATCTCCATTAAACAATGGATATGATCCAGCAACAGTAACTTATGATTGGTCAGGTGGTTCTTCTGTCAATAATGACGAATCACAATTCATTGCTACTGAAGACGGAGAATATACAGTAACAATTACAACTGCTGATGGATGCGCAAGCATGCAAACATTTACAGTAATTAACTCTATGTGTTCATTCCCACAAGGTATTTCACCAAATGGAGATCCTTTTAATCAAACATTAGATTTAAGAGCATTTAGAGTAGAAGAAATAGAGATATTTAATTCGCATGGTCGTTCTGTATACAAAAAATTAAAGTACACGAATGAATGGGAAGGACAAACGAATGATAATGATAATTTACCAGTAGGAACTTATTTTTATGTACTAAGACTTGAAAATGGACAGTCTAAAAATGGATGGGTTTATTTAAACAAATAACATCTGTTACATAAAAATTAAAAATCTATATTCTTAAAAATAATATTACATCATATCATGAAGAACTTATATATCGCGCTATTTGTATTACTTTTTTCACTGCCATCGCTTGCTCAGCAAGACCCGCAGTACACACAGTACATGTATAATATGGCAGTAATTAATCCTGCTTATGCAGGATCTAAAGAAGGAATATCTTTAGGAGCATTATACAGAAATCAATGGACCGGATTTGACGGTGCCCCAAGAACGTTTACGTTCTTTGGGCATTCGCCAGTCGGTAAAAATGTAGGACTAGGTTTATCTTTAATTTCAGATCAAATTGGACCTGTAAAAGAAACTAATGCTTATACTGACTTTGCATACACATTAAAATTAGGCGGCGCACACAAATTAGCGTTTGGTATTAAAGCTGGTTTAACTTTCCATGACATTGGACTGTTTTCACAAGTAAATCCAACATTAATTGATCAAGGTGATGAAGCCTTTTCTAGTGATGTAAATGAAACTACATTTAATTTAGGAGCTGGACTTTTTTACTATACAGATAATTACTATTTAGCTTTATCTGTACCTAACTTCTTAAAAGGAAAACACCTTGATGTAAACGGAAGAGCATTTGGTTCTGAAGTTTCACATTATTTCCTTACTGGAGGTTATGTATTCCAAGCAAGTCCCAATACAAAAATCAAACCATCATTCTTAGTAAAATCAGCATTTGATGCACCTACATCATTTGACTTAAACGTGAATGCGTTATTTTATGAAAAATTTGAAATTGGAGCTTCTTATCGTTTAGATGATTCTTTTAGTGGAATGGTAAACTTTGCAATTAATCCGAGATTACGTATCGGTTACGCTTATGATGCCGTAACTTCAGAAATCTCTTCTGTTGCAAGTGCATCGCACGAAGTATTCTTATTATTTGATTTATACTTCCCAAGAAAAGTTTCTCGTTCGCCTAGATATTTCTAACACCTAAACGCCAAAAACAATGAAAAAACTATATATATTAATTCTAATTCTAGCAACCTCAAATGTGTTTGCTCAGAATGATAAAACAAAAAAAGCCGATAAGCTTTTCAAAGATCTCCGATATGTAAAAGCGGCCGAAGAATATAAAGAAATTGCCATTGAAGAAGCTGACGCTTATGTATATGAACAATTAGCTAACTGTTATTACAATCTTTTTAAAACAAAAGATGCAGAACGTTGGTATAGTCAAACAATTTCTGAAGGAAACACAAAGCCTGATGTATATTATAAGTATGCGCAAATGCTTAAAGCTAACGGAAAGTACCAACAGCACAATGACTGGATGGCTAAGTTTGCAAAAGCAAAACCAAGAGATAAAAGAGCAATAGCCTTTAACAAGAATCCAAACTACATTCCACAAATTTTAGCAAAAGTGACTAAGTTTGAAGTGAAGAATTCTGAAATTAATACTAAAAATTCTGACTTTGGAGCGATTTCAACTGGAAGTACGGTATACTTTACGTCTACACGTGATGGTGGTAGAAAATATGGATGGAACGATCAACCATACTTAGATATTTACATGGCTACATATGATGGCGATGGAGAATTATCTAAAGCAGTTGCTTTATCTAAAGATATCAACACAAAGTTCCACGAAGGAACTGTAAGTTTTTCTCCTGATGGTAAAACAATGTATTTCACTCGTGAAAACTACTATGATGGTAAATTCAAGAAAAGTGAAGGTGGACAAGGAACATTAAACTTGTATACAGCAACAATGTCTGGTGGAGAATGGACTAATGTAAAACCAGTTCCATTTAACAATGATGAATATTCAGTTGGACATCCAGCAGTAAGTACTGATGGAAAAACTTTATACTTTGCTTCAGACATGCCAGGAGGTATTGGTCAATCAGATTTATACAAAGTCGCTATCAATAGTGATGGATCTTTTGGTGAGCCAGAAAATTTAGGCGGAGATATCAATACTGAAGGAAGAGAATTTTTCCCATACATTAGTAGCAATAACACTTTATACTTCTCTTCTGATGGTCATTTGACAATTGGAGGATTAGATGTATTTGCTTCTAAAGTTAAAGGAGATTCTTATGGTGCAGTTCGTAACTTAGGAACGCCATTAAACAGTAATTCTGATGACTTCTCTTTCACATTTAATGAAGAATCTAAAAAAGGATTTGTTGCTTCAAACCGTGACGGAGGAAAAGGAGATGATGATATCTACGAAGTAAACCTAATCAACCCAATTTGTGATGTTGACTATGTTATTGTTGTAACAGATAAAGAAACAGGAGCTGCATTAAGTGGAGCAAATGTTGTATTAGCTGATGACAAAGGAAACAGTGTTGGATCAAAAACAACAGATTCAGAAGGAAAAGTAACATTCAAAGTAGAATGTGACAAATCTTCTCGCGTGGAAGCTACAATACAAGGTTATGTTCCTCAGCAAATAGATGTGAATAGTGGAGATAATCCTGAAAAAGTAGTTGATATTCCATTAGCTCCAATCGAAGAGATTATTGAAGACGTAATTGTGCTAAACCCAATTTATTTTGATTTTGACAAACACAATATTCGCCAAGATGCTGCTTTTGAGTTAGACAAAGTGGTAAATGTAATGACAAAGTATCCTAATATGGTAATCAAAGTGGAAACACATACTGATGTTAGAGGTCCTGCATCTTACAACCAACGTTTATCTGATAGAAGAGCTAAATCTACTGTTCAGTATATCATCTCTAAAGGAATTGACGCTTCTCGCTTAAGCAGTGAAGGAAAAGGAGAAAGCTCTCCATTAGTAGACTGTAAAAAGTGTACAGATGAAGAACACCAACAAAATCGTCGTTCAGACTTTATCATTGTAAGCAAAGACTAATTACAATTTTATAATAAATTAAAAACCTGTAGCTTTTATAGTTACAGGTTTTTCTTTTTTAATCAATCTATACTTTAAGATGGAAATTACTATTGAATACCAAACAATACATGATACAGAAAGAAAAATAGTAAATCTGAAACCAGAACATTTTTTTGAGAAAGATGAACATGGAATTTCTATTAATTCAGTTCAAAAAAATATATTTCCCTATGAATATTTAGATGAGAAAAAAGAGAACTTAATACTAATTACACTTTCTATTAAAGACGGATTAAGTTTTGAAAAAAGAGATCTATTTTTCTGGAATAATGGGAAAAACGAAACTGATTACTTCCTTCATTACTCTGATAAAACAAAAGAAACTTTTGAATGGATGATTGTTTCTAACACCTTTATAAACAAAGATGGTGATGAAATAGTAAACAATATAAAAATGCTAAAAGATCCGAAAGGAATTTGGCTAGTTACGAATAATTGGCAAACAAATATGACAAAACACGATATAGAAGACGTTACTATTGACGTTTACAAAAGTAAAATTGGTCTAATAAACGGTTTTAGAAAAGACTGATACATTTTAGCTTAAAAACAAAAAATAATAAAACCTGTAACTCCTGTAGTTGCAGGTTTTTTTGTCCACTCTATTTCCAACTAACCATAAAAATTAGTAAGTTTAATAAAAAATAATACGATGACGATTACCATTAAGGATGAATCATTAACGGGCGATATTTTAAATCAAATACAAATTGCTGTAGCCAGTGAAATTGTAACCGTAAAAGATATCATCACAGCTCGTGTTTCTGCTGAAGTCGAAGCCTACAACAACAAACTACCTGAATATTTTAAAGGTTTTATACGTCCTACAGAATCCGAAAAAACACTCAACGGATACAAATTAAAAAACAAACGCAAAAAGATTGACGCTGAAGAGCAAAGTTTCATTGCCTTTGATGCTTTTCAAAAAAATGGATTTCTAGTTTTAGTTGATGATCAGCAAGCAGAAAGTCTTGAGCAAGAAGTATTAGTAACCAAAACAACTACTGTTAGCTTTGTAAAACTAACTCCTTTGGTAGGTGGATAAACAATTAATATGGGATTAAAAAATAGCTTAAAAAGTCTATTTGGAGGAAATAAACCAGCGTCTCCAGAGCATTCGGAATATGAACATATTTTAAAAGACATCATGCAAGAAGCTGCCGATGATGATACTTCCTATTCTGTAGCGTTTGCAAAACTTCCTTCGTACAAAAAATTGAAAGCAAAAGACTCTTCTACGAAAAAAGGATTTGTAAGATATATTGCCGAGCAATATATAGAACTCATTAAAAAAAGAGAAAAAAGATCCTTAAATCATGCCGAAGCTGATAAGCGATATATATGTACCACGTTATTGCCAGTACTCATGAGAAGTAATCTTGAGTACAATCCTATAGAATTTGAAGATTTGATGAATTACTTTATCGAAACTTCATCATCCAAAAGGAATCTTATTCGTTTTGCAGATTGGCCAATTGGATTTGCCGTACAACAAATAGAAAAAAGTGTCAAAAAAAATGGTTTAACGCCAGCATGGAAAGCTTTCATTGAAAAATTTCTAGCATCTTCTCAAATGCAAAACAAAGACAATTATTGGGGATCAGACCTTACAAAAGTAGAAACAAAACTCAAAAAAATACTTTTCGATAGTCAAAATACAGAAGGAAAAACACTTCCATATACACATACAGACGATCAATTCGGCAAATTATTTAATGCTGAAGTATTGTCAATGGAAGAAAATATTCGTAATTATATATATCAGCTATGTCAGCAATTTACAAAAGCTACTAGCGGAAAACCTAGCAAGCGTTTTCTAAAAAGCACAAGTGACATTATTGATCAAATAGGAATTTCAAAATACAAAGCCATTGTTCATCCATGGCTAGAACACATTACGAAACTTAAAGAAATAGAAAAGACTATAAAGTATGATCATGGCAATGGATATGTTTATGAATATACACACTTTGAGTTTTTACATGAAAAAAGCACTACATTCGTCAAAGGTATCGTATGGAGTTTAGCAAAATTTCATGACTCAACCACTTTACATCTTGTAGCCAAACTAGCAGAACGCTGTTTCAAAAAAATCCCTGGCGTTGGTCCAGCAGCAGCAGGTATTGGTAATGCCTGTATTTATGTATTAGGAAATACAAAAGGACTAGAAGGTATCAGTCATTTGTCTCGTTTAAAACTAAAAATTAAACAAAACAATACGCGAAAAACCATCATAAAGTATATTGAAGAAGCTTCTACCAAACTAGGCATTTCTTCCTCAGAAATAGAAGAATTATCCATTCCTAACTTTGGATTGGAAAATGGAGAAAAAACAATCGCTTTTGACGATTATCACTTAGAACTTAGCATACAAGAGCTTGGAAAAGTAAATCTTATCTGGCGAAAACCAGACGGGAAATCACAAAAAACAACTCCTGCATTTGTAAAAAATTCTACAAAACATTCACAAACACTCAAAAAGGCAAAAAGTGATATTGCCCAAATTAAAAAATACCTCACAGCGCAACGCGATCGTATAGACAGATTATATTTAGACAATCGCATATGGACTTATGAAAGTCTAACAAAATACTATTTAAATCATGGATTAGTTAGTTTTATCGCAAAAAAACTATTATGGCAATTTAAAAAAGAAGATACATTTGTCACAGCTTTCTATATAAACGAACAATGGATTACTGAAAATAATACACCTCTTGATTGGATTACAGAAGAAACAGAAGTTCGCTTGTGGCATCCTATTTATGAAGAAGTTACTGGTGTATTATTTTGGCGCAAAAAACTAGAAGAACTTGAAATAAAACAACCGCTAAAACAAGCGTATCGTGAAGTATACATTTTAACAGATGCAGAAATCAATACGAAAACGTATAGCAACCGAATGGCAGCACATATTTTAAAGCAACACCAATTTAATGCACTCACGAGCATTCGTGGATGGAAATATTCTCTAATGGGCGCTTACGATGACGGAATTGATTCACAAACGGCTACCATACAAATAAAAGCACATCAATTAGAAGCGCAATTTTGGATTAATGAATTGTATGCGGATGACGAATTTAATGATGCAGGAATTTGGAATTATGTAGCAACCGACCAAGTGCGATTTATTAAAGATAACGAAGTCTTAGATTTGATTGAAGTTCCGAAACTTGTCCTTTCTGAAATCTTACGTGATGTTGATTTATTTGTAGGTGTTTGTAGTGTTGGAAACGATCCAGAATGGAGAGACAATGGCGGATTACCACAATACCGAGATTACTGGACAAGTTATTCTTTTGGAGATTTAACGGAAGTTGCCAAAACGAGAAAACAAATCTTAGAAAAACTATTACCTCGTTTAAAAATCAGCAAAGTTTCTAGTATTGACGGGAAATTTTTACGTGTAAAAGGAACAAAACGCACATACAAAATTCACATAGGAAGTTCTAATATTCTCATGGAACCAAACGATCAATATTTATGTATTGTTCCAGCGAGAGGAAAAGATAAAAATACCAGTAACATCTTCTTGCCTTTTGAAGGTGATCGCGGATTATCATTAGTATTAAGCAAAGCTTTTCTCTTAGCAGAAGATGATAAAATTACCGACAAAACTATTTTGAGTCAAATTCAATAATGAGTTATGAAGAAGCACATATTGCTGTTGTAGGTTGTGGCGGATTGGGTTGCGCTACACAATTATCACTCACGCTACTTGGTATTGGAAAACTTACCATTATTGATGATGATATAGTAGAAAAAGACAACTTGCAACGTCAAATTTTATTTGATCTAAATTCGGTCGGACACTATAAATGTGAGATCGCTGCGGCGGAATTGAAAGCACGTAACAAAACGATTGAAATTACAAGCATCAAAGAACGTTTAACGTCCAAAAACAGCGAAAACCTACTAAAAAATGCACACATTGTCGTGGATTGTACAGACAATTACGCTTCTAGATTATTGATAGATTCCATTTGTAAAAAATACGCTATTCCTATGGTGTACACTGGCGTAAAAGGCGAAGAAGGTCATATTTCTGTATTCAATTACAAAAACGGCAAATCGTTAGCAGCAACTTTTACTGATGAGCAAGAAATATTTCAAAATGAAGATTGCAACGATTCTAGAGTGATGCCACAAATTGTGAGTATGGCATCAAATTTTCAAGTGAATGAAGTAGTGAAAATTTTACGAGATGCTTCAACTGTATTGCAAGGAAAACTGCAAGTATTCAATCTTGCTAAAAATACTTTTCGGATTTTTGATTTAAAGTGATTCCTAAAATCATCAATCAGAAAACATAAAAATAATCACGTAGTATCACGCTATTTCAAAACATGTAGACTTTCTATATTTGGAATAACCAATCACTCCATATTATGAAGGTCATAAATCTACATCGTTTCAAATCTTTCCTAAAAATTAACATTGAAACGTCAAAACCAAGTATTTCTACCGTATTATTTCACAGCTTTAAATACTACTTTTGAAATATCATTTTTGATGTGATTCCCCAAAAATACACTATTACTTGTTGACATAAATATATCTATAGTAATGACTACACACAAAAATATACTTATTGGAAGTGATACTTCTACTTCGCTCGCTGCAATTCTAAAAAGTTTGCAAACAGTGAATGAGTATAGTTTTATTACAGCTACGCGTGTGTCTGATATCATTCAAATATCAAAATCTATTCAACCCATTTTAATCATTCTTAGTTTTCGAGACAATCAAAACATCATCAATTCATTGATATCTTACAACAATAGTTTTACAATTCCTTTATTGTGTTTGCGCCAACAGCAGGAACGAAAAGAACTAAAAATTCAAGATCAAATGGTTGTCTTTACACAGTCGTTTGAATATGGTGTACAATCAAATCATTTAAGTACAAATGTGCAAGGCATTTTAAATTTAATTCAAAAGACAACACAATCTTCTTCTTCAAAAACATTTGCGCAAAATGCATTACAAAACAATGACCAAACAAAAGATTTAACGCGTTTCACCTTAGAACTCGATCAAAAAAAAGCCATTTTAGACAAAATAAAAGAGCGCATCAAACAACTCTATGTAAACGTAGATGCTTCTACCAAAGCACAGCTGATGTCTATTGTGAATACAATTAAGATGACAAAAAATGATCGAAAACACTGGGACGAATTTAAACGCTATTTTGAAAATATAAACCCAAACTTTTTAAAAAATCTGAGTGAAAAATTTCCGTGTCTCACTGCTAAAGATTTAAAATACTGCTGCTATTTAAAGATGAATATGTCTAATGAAGATATTCGTTTAATTTTAGGAATCAATCAAGAAAGTGTTCGTACACATAAATATCGTTTAAAGAAAAAAATGGTATTAGAAAAACATCAAGATCTTCGCAATTATCTTCAAACGCTAACAAACTAAACTTTTGTAAAAATTTAATTCAGCAAACATTCAATATTTCCGTATCTTAAACTCATGAAGTATTGCTGACCACTTCTGCCTAAAACCAAAACATTACAAATACATCTTATACATAAGGTATACAAAATCGTTGTATATGAATTTTATTGTTGTCTACGATTTGTCTACGGAAAAATTCGTACAAACGTAAAATGTGCATAAATGGTATACGCCTACTTCATTATAAACATTCATTGTATTATTAATTTTAGCAAGCTATTGCTAGCTAACCAAACCATTGTACCATATGATTGAAAAAGCACTTCAATTTACAGGAAAAGCACTCAACCAATTTGTAAAGACAAAATTCAATTTGGAGGAAGATGTGGTAAAGATCAATCCTATCATTGATCAAAACGGCAATGTGCCATTAGAAAACCAAAACAAGATTATCGTTTCATTGATTCATGTAGAACAAGACAACACGCAGCAATTCTACAATAGAAATCAAAAATTAGAAAACGGAAATTACCAAAGAGCTCCGCGTTCACAACGTTACAACTTATTTACGCTTATCACTCCAAATTTTGAAGATTATATAGAAGCTTTAAAGTTTTTAGATACTTCTATTCAGTTCTTTCAAATAAATGAAATGGTTGACGCCACTAAAAACGCCGGAATTCCTACCGAAATAGGCAAACTAGAATATGAGTTTCAAAAAGGCGAAAACTATATGCAAATGCAGAATCTATGGACAGCACTTGGTACAAAATATCAACCATCTGTAATTTATAAAATCCGATTAGTATCTATTGCTTCTGATGAAGTTGAAGGATTTGACACCGCAATTAAAAGTATTAATACAGACGCAAAACCATGAGTATAACATATATATCTTTGTTTAAAGTAACGGTTTCGCATACATACTATGCGTCTAATGTTTGTGAATGCTTACAATATAAAGCTACCACATCAACAAAAACGATTTTAGACAAATATGGTTTGATCCTAAGAATACTTACTGACGGATTTGAAGTCTACACATCTAGTGAGCAATCAATAGAAACACATTTAAATTATATCTCGCAGGTTTCTGGCATCACTGCTTTTCAATTTGAAGGAATTACTACGGATGCAAATTTTTACAATTTCACAGACATTTCTACGAATGAATTAGGAATACTAAGTTATGCAAGCGACATGACTGAAACCTCATCAAACACAACAAAAATACAACTTTCAGAAACATTTATAAAAGAAGCGAACAATCAGAAAACAATTACTGTTGCTATAAAATTTGACGATATCATTCGCTTACAAAAAATAATGAATCCCATCTCATTTTCCATTCAACTACAAGCTAGAAAAACTGAGTGGAATTATTACGTTGTGAATAATTCGAATCAAGAATACAATCAATTAGTTATAGAAGGAGCTAATGAAATTCAATTTACATCACCAACTGAACAAATCCTTCAAAACGGACAAAAAGCGCTGCTTTTTTCATCAAAACCTACCAAAATCCCATTAAAAAATGAAGTAACCTACACATTTGACTTAGTCAACACAAAACAGACTATAAGTGGTGAACGAAAGGAAATCGTTATCAAAGGATTACCGATTCCCAATCCACAAAACTTACAAATACAAGACGACCATACAATAGCATCGTTGATATATGTCTATATCTAACATGCCTTATCAATACTTATAAAAATTAACACGAATCAAATAACTATGTTTTATGAATTTATCAACCATTAAATCTCCAGGGGTTTATATCAATGAAATAAATGGTTTCGGAAATTCGGTTGTCCCTGTGGCAACAGCAGTTCCAGCATTTATTGGATATACTCCTCAAGCCATGTACGAAGGGAAATCGTATACAAACGTACCGACCAAAATTACGTCCTTTACAGATTTTCAGGCAATTTTTATGTTGCCAGATCCACCTGCACCAGCAGATCCAGCAAAACAATATAGTCCACAATACTATTTGGTAGCAGAAAAAAGTCAACCAGAAAAAGGTGATTACATGCTCATTGATGGAACCTACTACTCTATTGTTCCTGATCCAAATACTATTTATTATCTCTACAACAGTATTCGTTTGTTCTACGAAAACGGTGGTGGAGACGCGTACATCGTATCAGTGGGAAGTTATGGTGCTCCTTCCGGTAAAGCAATGACTCCAGGAGATCAAATTGTAAATCCAAATGTACAATTAAACGATCTTACAAACGGATTGGCATTGTTGAAAAATGAACAAGAACCAACTATGTATATCTGTCCAGAAGCTACTTTATTATCTGTTGAAAACAATGGAACATTAATGGCTTCTATGCTGCTACAAGCAGAAGAAATGCAAACAGCTGTTGCTATTTTAGACATTATAGGAGGAAGAAATCCAGATCCAGTAATGTGGATGGACGATATCACTACATTCCGTGACAATACAGGAGCCAACGGACTCAACTATGGAACCGCTTATTATCCATTTGTTGGAACTACAATCATGCAAACTTCTGATATTGACTATACAAATCTTTTTGGCGGTGATATAAAACAATTAGAACCATTATTGAGTCCTGCTGACAATCCAGATCAAACGGTAGAAACTATTATTGGAAACATTGAAAACCCTTCTGGAACACCATTAACGGTAAGTCAATATAACAATTCACTCATTGCAGCAAGTAAAACTTACAGCACAATCATTAATCATGTATTAAGTGATGCAAACATGTTACCGCCAAGTGGTGGAATGGCCGGTGTAATTACGGTAACTGACAATGAAGTTGGTCCGTGGCAAGCTCCTGCTAATACTTCTATGGTTGGTGCAGCTTCGTTACCTATAAAACTATCAGAATCTCAACAAGCAGGCTTAAATGTAGATGCTGTTTCTGGAAAATCTATCAACGCTATTCGTTTCTTCAACGGACTCGGAATCCTAATTTGGGGCGCAAGAACCTTAGACGGAAACAGTCAAGATTGGCGCTACTTATCAGTAAGAAGAACGATGACTTTCTTAGAGCAATCGTGTAAACTTGCGGCACAAGCTTATGTATTTGCTCCAAACGATAAAAACACATGGGAAGCAGTAAAAACCATGATTGGAAGTTTCTTAACTAGTATTTGGAAAGAAGGTGGATTGCAAGGAGCTACTGCTGCTGCTGCTTTTTCTGTTGAATGCGGATTAGGAAGCACAATGACTTCAGACGACATTTTAAATGGATTTATGAATGTAACTATTAAAGTTGCAGTAGTGCGTCCTGCAGAATTTATTGTACTAACATTCCAACAACAACAAGCAACTTCTAGCTAATCTAAAGCAAAAAAGTAATCACATTTTAAAAACAAAAATTAACAATTAAAAATATAATATTATGGCAGATGATGGAAGTAAAGAAGGGTCTACATGGCCCATGCCAAAGTTCCGATTTGAAGTAGACTTAGGAACTGAAATGAAAGGTGTTGCATTCCAAGAAGTTTCTGGAATGGACGTAGAAAACCAAATTATTGAATATCGTAAAAGTAATAGTACACTATTCTCTACCGAAAAAATGCCTGGCATAGTAAAGTATGGAAATGTAACTATGAAACGCGGTGTTTTTGTCAACGATAATACATTTTGGAATTGGCATAAGGAAATTTCTATGAACACCATCAAACGTAGAACGGTAATCATTAAACTATTAGACGAATCTGGAAAAGTAACCATGCAATGGACACTTAACAATGCATGGCCGACCAAAATTACGAGTACTGATCTAAAATCTGATGGAAATGAAGTTGCTATCGACACTTTAGAAATTGCCCACGAACAACTAATTATCGCAAATGGATAATAGTGCATATCCTGTTGGATTCTATTTTTCACTTTCGTTTGAAGGGGAAGATGCGGCTTTTAAAGAAGTCTCAGGAATCAGTAAAGAATTAGGTATTGAAGAAGTTGCTGGCGGCGGCGAAAATCGGTTTAAATATCGATTGCCAAACGTAAGCAGTAGTAAAAACTTAGTACTTAAAAGAGCCATTGTTCCAACAGAATCAAAGTTAATTTCATGGTGTTCTGATACACTAGATGGAGGATTAGCAAATGCTATACAAACACAAGATGTATCTGTTGATTTGCTTGATAATGAAGGAAAAGTATTGATGAAATGGACGTTTTACAATGCATATCCAGTAAGTTATGCTGTTTCTGATTTAAAATCGCAAGAAAGCGAAATATTAATAGAAACTATCGAATTAGCATACAACTATTTCAACATCAAATCAACCACATAAACGTACACAACACATATTATGCCCATAGAAATCAGAGAATTAGTCATAAAAACAGAGATAAAAACGGTGCATGAAAATTTGAACACAAAACGCAATGCGTACGATGCTTCAAAATTAAAAAATGAAGTATTGGAAAGCTGCAGACGTATGATTTCGGAAGCACAAAAACGAGAAAAATATAATAGATAACATACGATTATGGCATTGGAATATATGAAAATAACAGGATACAAAGATGAGGACTTTACACAAGCCGTTTCTGGTGATCCATATAATCTAATGATCAATCCTGAATCTATAAAATGGAGTCGAAGTATTGAATACAATGAGCAACAACCTATAGATACGAGTACAACATCTCAAAAATACAAACACACACCAAGTGACAATCTCAGTTTTGATATTGTCATAGACTGTACAGGAGTTGTTGATAACAAACGTACCGATTTAAACAAGGAAATTGAAGCTTTAGAAGATATTGTTTACACCTACAACGGCGACATTCACAGACCCAACTTTGTAAAAATACAATGGGGAAGTGATCTCGTGTTTTACAGCGTATTGAAGTCGTTCGATACAACGTATACTTTGTTCAAACCAGATGGAAGTCCGTTAAGAGCAAAAATATCGTTGAGTTTCGGAAAATATGTTTCTGCTGATAAGCGAAAAAAAGAAGACAACGAAAGTTCTCCCGACATTTCACACATGATCGAAGTTGTACAAGGCGATAGCTTACCTCAATTATCAAACAAGGTTTGGAACACACCGTATTATTACGTTCAAGTAGCACAGTACAACGATTTAAACAAATTCAGACAATTAAAAGGTGGACAACAATTATTATTCCCACCAATCATAAAGCCAACATAAATTATATGAGTGCATCAACAAACATTACCAGTGGCGGATTAGTCACATTTGATATCAAAACCAACGGAAGTAATATTCCAGATGCAATGGACGTAATGTCTGTTGAAGTTGAAAAAGGTGTCAACAGAATATCGATTGCAAAAGTTGTAATCATTGATGGAAATCCAGCGGATGAAACTTTTGAAGCAAGTTCCTCAAGTACATTTGTTCCAGGAAATACAATTACTATTGAAGCAGGATACGATTCTAAAAACGAAACCATTTTTGAAGGAATTATTACCAAACAAAGTATTCGTATTCATGGAAGTCAAGGTTCTGTTCTAGTTGTTGAGTGTAGAGATAAAGCTGTAAAAATGATTGTGGGTCGCAAAAGTTTGACGTATTCAAAACAAAAAGACAGCGACATTATGAGTTCTATTATTGGAAACTACGGATTGTCTGCGGATGTAACTGCAACCTCTAAAGAATGGCCAGAACAGGTACAATATTACACTACCGATTGGGATTTTTTATTGGCGCGTGCCGAAACAAATGGAATGATTGTGACGACGCTCAACGGAAAAGTTTCCGTATTTCCACCAGATAATGATACAACTTCTGTCTTAGAAATTGCATATGGAAACAATTTATTGGAATTCAATGCTTCCTTAAACTCTGTAACACAATTAGGTACCGCAAAAGGAACTTCTTGGGATTTTACACAACAAAAAACCGCTTCAGGAGAAGCCAACGTAAGTTACGCAGGTCCAGGAAATTTATCTTCTAAAAAACTATCGGAAGTTGTGGGACTTTCTGATTATGCTTTGCAAAGTACAGCTCCACTAGAAGCATCTGATTTAACCAATTGGTCAAAATCCGCTTTGGTAAAAAGTGCATACTCAAAAATTCAAGGAGACGTAAAATTTCAAGGAAGTAATTTAGTCGATCCTGGAAAATACATCACATTAGCAGGATTGGGCGATCGTTTTAATGGCGATCATATCATTTCTAATGTACATCATGTTATTGGCCATGGAAACTGGGTTACGGAAGTTTCAGTAGGCTTGTCTCCTATTTGGTTTACGGAAGAACCAGATGTAATGGCGCCACCAGCTTCTGGATTATTACCTGGTGCACAAGGATTATTCAATGCTACCGTAAAAAAAATGTATGAAGATCCAGACAATCAATATCGTGTATTAGTAGACATTCCGCTATTTGATCCAAATGGTGAAGGATTGTGGGCACGATTAACCAATTTCTATTCAACTTCTGGCGCAGGAACATTCTTTATGCCTGAAGTTGGAGATGAAGTAGTTGTTGGATTTTTGAATGAAGATCCACGTTATCCAATCATCTTAGGAAGTATGTACAGCGCTGACAAAAACAAACCTTTTGATGGTTTAGATCCAAACGAAAACAATACGATCAAAGCATTTGTATCTAAATCTGGAATCAACATTAAGTTTGATGATGAAAATAAAGTACTTACGCTAGAAACTCCGAGTAAAAATACAGCCATTTTCAGCGATCAAGACAAAGAAATCACGATTAAAGATCAAAACAATAATAATATTGTGATGTCGGAAAGTGGAATTACCATAAAAAGTGATAAAGACATTACCGTACAAGCTTCACAAAATCTCACACTAAAAGGAGATACAGGAGTTACGATTGAATCTTCTGGCGGCGATGTTCAAATTAAAGGGTTAAACATCAAAGAAACCGCACAAATGCAGTATTCTGCCGAAGGAAGCATGACAGCTTCGCTTCAAGGTGGAACAGAAACCACCATCAAAGGAGCCATGGTGATGATTAACTAGGTAGGATTTAGGTGTTGGGTCTTTGGGATTAGAGATTAGTAAGTTTCTTGATAATCTTTTTAGCTCAAATAAAAACACAAACAACTAAACGTCACTTCGAGTGATTTTATATCATATCGAGCAATCGAAATAGATAGAAAATTGTATCGAGAAGTACTTTGAAACAAAATAGGAATTAGGTGTTGGGTCTTAGTAAATTTCTCAACAACCTTTTTACTTCAAAATTAACAGCTAAAAAAACAAAAATATGCCACCAGCAGCAAGATTAACCGATTTTCACGAATGTCCAATGGTAACACCGGGCGTTCCTCCTATTCCACATGTGGGCGGACCTGTAATTGGTCCAGGAGAACCAACAGTTCTAATTGGCAAATTGCCAGCCGCACGCGTTGGTGATATGCTCGTATGTGTTGGACCGCCAGATTCTATTGTAAAAGGATCTGCAACCGTAATGATTGGCGGAATGCCCGCAGCAAGAATGGGCGATACAACCGCACATGGCGGATCGATTGTTTTAGGAGATTTTACAGTAATGATCGGTGGATAGAACAACAAACATACAAAAAGAGTTTCTCGGTTCAGGTTGGTCATTTCCTGTGACATTTTCTAAGGAAAATCATCAACTGAAACTCACAAAGTATGAAACTAATATTAATGAAATGATCAATTTGATCATGCAAACCACCTTTGGTGAACGCCCATTTTCAGCGCAATTCGGTTCAGGATTACAAAAGTTTTTCTTTAAAGAAATGCGTCCAACATTACAAGGTGAAATTAGAGAAGCCGTAAAAACAGCGCTGCTAAATAATGAACCCAGAATAAAAGTAATATCGGTAGATGTTGCTTTTGCCGATTTACAAAATGGTTTGGTAGAAGTAACCATCAAATACATCTACAATCAAACCAACACAAGACACAATTACGTGTATCCTTTTTACATAAAAGAAGGAACCAATTTACAACAATAAGTACATGAGTCAATTTGATCAACATAACGCAATGATAGCACTAGAGAAAGCTTTAGTGCCAAGTGCTAGTTTGGTAGATGGCAGAACGGAAACTGACAATTTACGCCTGCTTGCTGACTTTGCTACGTTGTTTAATTTTTACGATCAAACAAATACCATTAATGGGAATTGGTCTCCTTTTTTACTAAAAGATCCTGTTTTTTTAGTCGCTTCTATAGCTAAGACTTCTTTTCAGAAAACATATTCTTTGTTTGTCAACACATGTTTACAATTAAAAAATGCCATCACGCAAAATTCTAGTGTCAAGTTTATATCAAACGGCTTCAATCAATTATTTGATCAACTGAGTTTGGTATTTCAAATGATGGAACGATGGACACATTATATGCAAGAATCAAGTTTAGAATACAACTTGAAAACGTATATCGTACATAGTGTAAAAGATACGTATGGATTGATTTTTTGGTCTTTAATAGCCTTACGAAAACAACTCTATGCCTATGAAAAAAATCCTAAAGTCACTCCAAATATACCTGGAATTCAAACTGTAGATAGTAGCACATATGAAAACTACGATCCAAAAATTTGGAATGTAAGAAAAGGAGAATCTCCCTATTGGACTGTATTAGGTTTACCTACAACTCCATGTGATCAGGTGCCTAACGAACAATGTTTTTATATTGAAAATCTTACGCAAGATGATTTATATACGTCTTTGTATGCTACAGGAAAAAAAGTATTTGCCTTTTTTAGTAAATGCATTTCATACGCTGATACAGAATTGAAAACCTTGCAAAATGTTCCTAGTCATTTTCCAGATACTATTTTACTTAGAACTTTTACGAGTTTACTAAAAATTTACCAAAACCAACTCAATTCACTATCAACCAAACATTTAAATTTTTATTATAAAGATATTTTAAAACAAGCACCTAACAGTGTCGTTCCAGATTGTGTGTATGCTAGTAGTAATTTGGCAAAGAAGACCACTACGTTTCAGTTGCCACAAAAAACTATTTTCACTGCAGGTGTTGATGCAAATAAGCAACCTATTTTATTTGAAACTACTAAAAAAACTTCCCTAAATCCTGCTAAAATTGTAAATGCATACACGCTTTCGCAAACAATTGTAGACACCTATCATTCAGAGTTGTATTTGGAAAAATTACCACCTGTAAATGCTGTTACAAAAGATGAAGCTGGCGCGATTAAAACTTGGAAAACTTTTGGTTCACAATTGCCTAAAGAAAAAGTTAGCAATACTATGGCAATCGCTTTTGGTTCGCCAATGTTTTACTTAACAGAAGCAACTTCAAGAGAAATTACATTAAATCTCACACTTTCAAGCTCAACGTTTGCTGCTATTATTCAAGAGAAAACAACCTTCTATTTGAGTACTGAAAAAGCTTGGTTTGAAATTCCAAAGAAGCAAATCACTATCAATTTTACAACACCAAGTTATAAGTTACCAATGACAATTGATCGTGATGTAAAATTAACGATTACACTACATCAAACCGATCCAGTAATTGCAGCATTTACCAAAAATCCAGATGGATACGCTTGCGAATGGCCTTTATTTAAAATGCTATTCTCTGAATTTGAAAATTTAGCTTCTCCACCACAAATTAAAACAATGTCAATTGATGTTGCTATAGAAGGTTTACAAGATTTTCAGTTGTACAACGATTTCGGACAACTCAATCCTAAAAAACCTTTTCAATTGCTAGGTTCAGCACCTAAAGTGAATCAAAATTTCATGGTAGGAAGTGCAGAAGCATTCAGCAAACCAATACAAGACATTGAGTTTACATTGACGTGGAATCCGTTTGCTCCAAACTTTGACTTTGCTACTTATTATAATGAATATAACAACTACTTAAATGGTGAATATTCGGGTACTGTAATTTATGTAAATGAACTGGAGGCGTTCATAAAAAAAGTAAAAAGTTTACAAGAATCTTTATATAAAGAAATATCCAAATCTGAAGAACGATTATTTAAAAAAATACCACAAAAAAGTAATGTGAATGATGCTGTTAGTTTAATTCAACAGAATCAAACAACACTTACAAACATGGTTAATAAGCAAACAACAAAACTTCAGAAAAAAGAAGATTTAGCAGATCCGCTTGTTACCGATATTGTTTCATTAAACAATGACATGTTGACCGCAATTCTGGACATTCAAAATACCTTAATCAAAAGTTTCCAAGATAGTAATGAAATAGATACAGATGCTGCAAATAAAGCAGAAACAGATATTTCAAAAGAGATTGAGACTACACAAACTACAGTTTCTCAAAAAATTACTGATGTAGAAAACAATGCACTCAGCACTAACATTCAGGAAAAACAATCTTTATTGCAAAAATTCACTGGACTCTTTAAAAAAGGGGATCAAATTGGATTGGAAACACAGACAGATAAACTTACATTTTACAATACTGCTTTTTTAGTTGATTTTCAGCTTTTGCAAAATGGTTTGTGGGAAGATTTTGATAGTATAGATAATGGCAATACTGTTTCTTCGAGTACAGAGAAAGATTTATTTTTTTCGTCTACGACAGACCTCACAATAATTCCTTCATCACGAACCTTTGAGTTTACAGGAATCAATCTTGATGCAGCTACTGTTGATCCAACATTACAACAAAAACTATTACAGCTTACAGACAAAACAACAACTGGATTTTTAAAAATGAAACTATCTGAACCAAGCGATGGTTTTGGAACAGACATCTATGCAAAAGTAGTTGCTGCAATTGCTTTGTTTAATGCAGAAATTATTGCCGCAAAAATCAAAGATCCTAAAGATGATCAGAAGTTAGTTTCTTCTCCAAACATTCCATTTGTTCCTATGGTTAGTGTTTTTGAAGGGAACTATACTGCTTCTGTGAGTTACGATTTTTCAACAAATGAAGAAAGCTATCCGTTGCAGTGTTTTTACAATACTCCTTTTGCTAATTACAAAGTGTATGATACTACAAATACAGACGAAAAAATCATCACAGAAAATACGACTATTGGATGTTCTCCTATAAGAAACACAAATGGAGAAATTACTCCATTGACAGCTTTACCGTTAGTACCAACATTTGCTTCTAAAGGACAATTATTTTTAGAATTACAAGATATAATCGTACCTGCAGAAGTAAGTTTTTATTTTGAATTGGCTCGAACATACACAGAAAAGATACTCACTACCAAACAACTAACATATTCGTATTTAAGTACAAGTGGTTGGAAAAAATTGACTTCAATTGCAGACAGCACAAATAACTTTACATGTTCAGGAATCATCAAAATCAACATTCCTGACGACATTACAACAATACACGATACTATTGCTGGAGCAAACTATTGGATTGCCATAGGCACTGAAAATAATCCTGATAGTTTCCCTGAAACATCTTTTTTAAAAACCAACGGATTTGCATTACAACGCATTGTAACAAAGAACGATTTTTCGTTAACAACGCCACAAATCGCTGCAAATGTAATTACAACACCACAAACTGCCATTCCTGAAATTTCAACAACTGTACAACCTTTTGCTTCTTTTGGTGGAAAAGCCGCAGAAACAAATGCGCAGATGAATTCACGAGTAAGTACACGATTGAAAACAAAAGATCGATTGGTAACTACAGAAGATTTTTTTAATACCATCCGATTGGCATTTTCGGAAGTGTACTATTCAAAATCAATTTATAAAAAAACAACAAATCAAGTATATACCTATGTCATCAAAAGAGTTGCAGAAGCTAGTGACACCAATGCTTTTGTGCCATTGTTGAGTGAATGTTATGAAGTAGACATTCAAAAATATATTGCGCAACGTGTTTCATCTTTCCTAAACGTTTCTGTGGAAAATTTTGAATTGAACTACGTGCAAATTACAGCCGACATTGAGGTACAAAGCGATGAAGACGTAACTACCGTTGCAAAAGAAGTCAATGACGGAATCAATATTTTTCTGGCGCCTTGGATTACAAGTGCGCAATCGCAAATTACCATCGACACTGGGCTAAACACTGCGCAACTTGTAGCTTTTATAAATACATATGATAGCATTTTAGAAGTGAATAGTATTTCATTTCAACTAGGAACTAAAAATTTTACCACAGGAGAAATTAGTTATCAAGATAGCACGCAAGAAGTGGTTGCCAAAGATGGAATTATCCTAGTTCCATCTTTAAATAATTTGACAAAGAACAGTAAAATCAAGTATCATTTATGACACAGGAAAACTACATAGCAGATATGCAACTTCCTTTGGAGCTTGATTTTAAAGCGCTGAAATCTCAAGGTTTTGCCTATATCCAAGCACATAGCAACACCGAATGGACCAATTTAAATCCTAGTGATCCTGGTGTGACTATTTTGGAGCAACTCTGCTATGCCTTTACGGAACTTGGCTATTGTGGAAATTTTTCCATAAAAGATATTTTGACAAAAGAAAATGGTGACTTAACAGTTGACAATCAATTCTATTTACCACAAAATATTTTAACAAGTTCACCTGTAACAATTAATGATTATATAAAATATGTTATTGATCAAATTCCAAGTGTAAAGAACGTAGTAATTGTACCAACAACCTTGTCATTTCCTTTTGTGAGTGGCGTATATAATGTGTATTTATTACTGAATCCTAATTATGATAATCCATCAGTGATTGATTCGCCTGAAGATGATACATTTTTCTTATTAAATAGTTGTAGAAATGTGAGTGAATTGTTTTTACAACCACAAATACTTACTCCTAAAGAATATACCATTAGTGGAAATCTTGTACTGGACTCTGGTTATGATTTAAATTCGATTCTCCCAAAAATCATACAATCTATTACGGATTATATTTTTCCAAATGTTGTACAAACAGGTTATGACAAATTGAAAGCTTCAGGAGAAACTACTAATGAAATTTTTAATGGTCCTAGTTTAAAAAACGGCTGGATTTCTTCTGAAAGTATTCAACCAAAAAAAGATATCATTCAAGCTTTTGAAATTACACAATTGATTCGCGAAATTGATGGCGTACAATCTATTTCTGGGATTTCATTTACGTATGCAGACGATACACCAACAACAACTGCATCTTGTATAAAAAGTGAAATTTTAAGCTTTAATTTTTCAAAATCATTCTTAAAAAAAGCAGATGTTTCAAGCTTACACGTAAGCACGCAAGGAAAAGAATTGAATACTTCGCTAAATACTTCATTGATTGATGAGTTGGCAAACATGCAACAAGAAAGTACACAAATTAATGAAGTAGCCGCTGTGCAAATCGCTCCAAAACTTCCAACAGGAAAATACCGAGATATTACAAGTTATTATTCTATTCAACATACATTTCCAGCAGCATATGCTGTCGGAGAAAGTGCTACGAATAGCAGTATGCCAGCGTTTCAAATAGCACAATCGCGACAATTAAAAGGATACTTGAGTTTATTTGATCAGATGTTGAGTAATCAGTTTGCTCAATTAGCAAATATTGACAAGTTATTTTCCTTTCAAAATTCTATCACAGGAAATCCTGCAGACTTAGAAAGTTACAATAGCACTAAAACACCTTCGGAAAAGGTAAATCCAAAATATCCTGTTCCGTTTGAAGTTTTTTCACCTACTTATTTTTACCAAGCGCTGTATGAAAGTGTTCCTGATGTGGAATCACTTTTACGCAATAATAGCATTTTTAAATTCGGTACAAATTCAGAATCATCAACTACAATAGCGCACAAAAATTGGTTAGCCTATAAAGAAGATCCATACAACTCTTATATGTATGGTTTATTGGTATTTAATGAAGAAGATACTGTGAATTTGCAACGTAGAAATGATTTACTAGATCATTTATTGGCAAGACATGGAGAATCGCCTTTAATCATTGATACGCTTGTGTACGGAACTGTATATTCTGGAGATATATTGAAAGATGCCGTAATTATTAAAAGTGTGTATTTGCAAAACTTAACACCTTTATCATACAATCGCACAAAGGCTTACAATAGTATTGGTGCTTCTAAATTAAATGATTATATCCTTGAAATTACTACAGAACTTATTGATTCATTATTGAGCGTAAATACTTTGGAAACTTTGGCTGATTTACAATTGAAAATTGCCAGTATTCCAAATGCAACACAACAAGAAATCTTCAATATCGAAGCTGAATATCGTGCAAAAAAAGAGTTACACAACATTTTAACAAAAGCCTATAAAAACAATGGTGTTTTTGATGTGACTCGCATAGACAAAGAACAAGCAATTTCGCAACAAGACAGTTTAGACTATATTACAATTTCTCTAAAATTAAGCATGTTATTGACATTAAAACCTTTCTATGTCAACTTCATACAAGGAATTCTTGATGTAAATGCAGAAACTGAAACAGCAGAAGCACTTTCACTTTTATATCAACAAAGCGAAATGGTTTTATGGCTAATCACTGAGCGAAAAGGAATGATTGCTATTGAAACTAATGTACTATTACAGTCAGGAAGTTTTCAAGTATACATTAAAGAAAGCTCAATTTCTAATATATATTATCGCTTAAATACGATATTAAATTATACCGATTTCATCACACTTTCAGCAAAGTTGAATACTATGAAGTCACAAGACATTACAAGTTATTTGACATCTATTAATGCTAATTATACACTTACACAAGTAGATAGCAATACGTTAGAAGATGCCACATTTATATCTATTCCAAACACAGCAAATTCATGGACAGCAAGTGTTAATTGGAATGAAAAAAACACCATGTACATCACAGATTCGTTTTTGAAAAATACATTGTTTTGGATTTTCCCCAATTATATAAAAGAACTTATAGCTACAGATTGGCAACATCGTCTCTCCTACTTTATGGAAAGTCAATTGCCAATTCAAATTACAGCAAACCCAATGTATGCTGATGCAGACGATTTACAAACACTAATTCCGCTGTATGTAAGCTGGTACAACTCGAATATTTATAATGTAAACAATCAAACCACTGAAGAAAAGACTCAAACTGCACAAAAACTAACTGTAAACGCAGGAAACTTAGTAACTAAACTTGTAGAAATCTCAAAAAATACGTTGCCAACTAATGCATAATCAAGGAGCACATATCATCACACATTGCCAATGGAATACAGCTTTCGATTCCAAAAGGCTCGCGCATCAATTGCAGATGGATATCAGCTCATGGAGTTCGTATAAGATGAAACGAATTATTGATACTGTGTTTGATAGTATTTGTCCACAAGGTCAAACACTAAAAATAAAGAAGCTCGCTATTGACTTGGGCGCAATCACTTATGAAAACATGATGAGTGAACTTCCATTACGCTTGGAAGAAGCTTTACGAACTGCATTGTATGACTTAATTATGTATCCGAAAAACGGAGATAAAACTTTGGAAATTATTCATGAAGATATTGCGCAAATTAATGTGCTACGTGATTTTCTATTACAAGGAATATTACCATGGAATTATCAAGAAACTTACGGAACTGCTGCCGAAATCATGCGTTCACAATTGGTCAACAATCGTTTGGATGTTGTTCATATGATTCAAGAAATTGGCATATCTGCGAATGTTCGTAAACGAATTGCTTGGCAATTTTCAGATGTGATCATCAAAAAAATTATTGCTGGATTAGAACCAAACAATCATCAACAAATCATCAGTTTTTCAAAAGAATTTGTAAAGGTTCAAGAAAAGGAAACTATTGTACAGACAAGTACTAATGATTTGAAAAAGAATCTTTGGCTTTGGATTTTGAATTATTTATTTACGGATAGAGGAACTATTTTTAATAGAGTTGCTTTTGTACGAAATACGATAGAACAAATGGCTAGTCATTTCAATATTTCATACGATGCAATGATAGAATTGATTGAAAGTGCTATTGGACGTGCCAATGAATATTTCCAAGTAGACAAAGGCTTTATCGCAATTTTAAATATACTATCGGAAGAACTTCACAATACATCTTTTTCTCGTATAAAAACAGAAAAACAGAAAGAAAACTTCTGGCAAAAAGTTGAATTATATTTTAATTCTCCAACCACAAGAAGTATCAATGTACAGAAGAATGAGTTTAATGAATTGGTGATTAATTTATCGAAGCTAGATACAACACGTTTTCAAAAAATTGTACTAAGCGTTCCTCAAAAACCAAGCGTTTGGAAAGCGGTGTTGAAAGATTTAATTCCTGCAGCTATTGAAAGTTTATTTGTGGCTTTAGCGCCTTCTCAATCGAAAAAAATCTTAACAGAGATTACTTTTCTTGAAAAATTACACAAATCTTCTTCCGTGAAAATTGAACTTCTTGATGTATATACTTTTGGAATTGAGTTTTGTGTCACACATCAACATACTTCTATTGGTAAAACTGCTTTTTTAGATTTCGTCATAGAAAAATTAGCACACAAACAACAGCAAAGTAAGTTTGTCATTTTAGATCATTTTGTAGCTTCAAACGTTGCAAATACCGAGAAGAAAACTTCTTTTATTTCATTATACAGTGATTTACAAAGCTTATATCAAAAAGAAATTGCAACAGCAAAAGCATTCACTTCAGAGAAAAAAATACAACATATCATTTCAAAGTACATTTCTGAAATTCAACAACCAACTTCGGCTACAAGTACAATTTTAGAACTTGAAAAAATAGTACAAAAGTGGATTTTGGCTTCACCAACTACTTTCTGGAATGCAATTATTTCCGTAGAAAAAACACAGAAAGTCACAATTCATATTACAGCTTTGATTGCATCATACGGAACTGAAAGATTTTTAAAAGCAGTCGCTCCAGAAAATTTTACAGTCTTAGTAAAAGTGAAGCAACTTATTGAAATTCTAATTACAAAACATCCGAAAAAAGCACCTGCATTGCGTGCTATCAAAAACGCATTGATGTCTGCAGGCTTTGAAGTTTTGTGGAAATACAAATCGCAAAATGCCGCCACTTTCTTTACCAATATATTACAGTATTTCATTCAGCAGCAAAATATTTTAAAAGTTTCATCGACAGCAGTTAAAGAAGCGATTCAATTAGTGCTGAATACGCCAAAAATACGCACATTGGCTTGGTCATCGCATGAATTTGTTTCGATACAAGCACAACATAAAAAATATACTTCTCAAACAACAATTGAAGTAATTCTAGAACTTACAACACAAGCTAAAAAGCAAGTTGAAGTCGCCAAACATGTTTCGCAACTTGTCCGATCAAAAAAGACAACGACAAGTAAATTCAAAGCCAATGAAACTACTATAATTTCGTATTTAGTTACCAATGGCATACAACTTCGCGGACGTCTGATTGCTAAATTTTTAAAACAAATTACTGAAACCAAAACAACATTTAGTTCATCACAAATCAAAGTGATTTTACAAGATTGTTTTTGGCAATCACTTGTTCATTATCAAAGCTATCAAGGTAATGAACGTGCATTTACTCAATTGTTTGAAGCTACTGTTTTAGAAACATTTCCAGCTATAAACACTATCATTGAAAAAGCAGAGATAACAAAAAATAGTGCTACAAAAAAATTACAAAAAAACGAAGTTATCATCAAGCCGTATCAAATTGAAACGAACACATTATTTGAAGTTTTAAAAGATAATTTACAAGCTACAAACACAACTGTTGAAATTTCTAAAAGACCTTTCTCCTTTGCAACATTGTTTGTCATGGGATTGGAAACTTCTCCAAAAAATATCAGAAACATTATTGTAGAAACGGTTACTTCTAGCAAACAACTTTCTTTCTTAAAAGAAACCATCAAGTTTGAGGAATTTATCGTATTGATTGGAAATGATGTTGCTAGTTCAAATTCAGCTGTTTTTAGAGCAATTCATATGTTGTTTGTAATTGCCAAACAACTTGGAAATACGCAAACAATAATCACATTACAAACTATTTTTTGGGAGCAAACTATTGCGATAATTCAACGAAAACACGCTGCAAAAAAAGTATTGAAAACACTTGTAAATATTTCTTTTGATACACTTTCTGAGACTGCCACATTAGATCAAATTACCATTGTAAAACATATACAAAACAACCGATTTAAAGTACCTGAAATTTTAAAAACAGTATTGGTTGAAAGACATCAAATCTTTGAGTTAGCAACTCCAGAAATCAAGGAATTTACTCTTTCTGAAGCACTTACACATTGTGTTGAGCACAATAAACTGGAATTATTAAGTAAACACCTCATCACTAGGTTTTCAATTCCAACATGGTTTCAACATCAAGAAGCACATACCTATCAAAGCATTGTGAATGAATTGATACAGCAACAACCATTAATTGTCTTAAAAACAATTCGTAGTCAGCAAATTTCAACTGTACAACTGACCAAATTTGTGCAAACTATTCATTTCAAAAATTTCATTGAAGCTGTATTAAAATTATATCCGTCGCAGCGAAAAGAACTTATGGATATGCAAAAACTATATGAAAGTATAGCATTTGTTTCTATGCGAGGAATTTCAACGAAAAGCTTACAAGAAATAATCGTCAAAAAAGTAATCACTGCTTGGCAAACTTCCAATTGGTCTTTGATAACACATACAAATATTTGGAATGAATTGCTGTGGGAAACTTGCGGAAAACAGCACATTCAACAACAAGATTTCATCAACGCTATCAATACAATCAAAACCATGTTACCGCCATCATTACAGGTAACATATACAAGTATTTCATCAATTATAAAACCATCAAAACACAATCAATCTAACATAGAATATCACAACAAAAAGAAATCATTTATGGAAACAGAATTAAGAGAATTCCCAGAAGAAGGTGTCGCAATTCCAAACGCAGGTTTAGTCATGCTCAACTCTTATTTTTTGATGTTATTAGATCGCTTAGATCTAACTGAAAATAATGCGTTTATTTCTGATGAAGCACAATTAGACTCAATCCATTATTTACAATTTATTGTGACTGGACTTACGCAAACAGATGAATCTTTATTAACACTCAATAAAGTGTTAGTA
The DNA here is from genome assembly GCF_965224175.1 of Kordia sp. Classification (GTDB taxonomy): domain Bacteria; phylum Bacteroidota; class Bacteroidia; order Flavobacteriales; family Flavobacteriaceae; genus Kordia. The sequence goes on along the minus strand of NZ_OZ245041.1, from coordinate 3,716,458 downwards.
GGTCTTTCTCCCAATACACCTGTAAAAGACAGTACAGAAATTACTGAAGATCAAAAACAGCTAATAGAAGGAATGCTACAAGCAGCGATTAGTTATTGGCCAGAAATTGGTCAAACCTCTATAAACGGTTTTCGTGGAAACTGGCTCGTACGAGATGGAATTTTGAGAGAAACCGAAGACCGTTGGGAACTTACTGTAGAAAAAAGACCTTATGATGTTTTAATGATGAAATCACCCTTTTCATTTTCCATCATAAAACTGCCATGGATGTCTAAACCATTGCATGTTACTTGGCCATTTTAAAAAACAAATCACCATGAAAATATACAAGAAAAACATACCAAAAATAGATAGTAGTTAAGTCAGAATAGAAGTAGACATAACTAAAACAGCCAATTAGATTAAAAAAATTAATTAACAAACTAAAAAATAAAATTTATGAGTTCTTACAATGAAAATCTACATTCAGGTGTTGTTTCGTCATTGAACGCACAAGAATTAGACTTACAAAATGTAGAAGCAAAATTGGAAGCATCCATGTTTTCGCTCTACTACGCACAAGGTGCACGAATTACAACCGCAGAAGAGTTAGAAGTAACAACTGCGAAGTACGCTTATCAGAAAAAAGTAAATGAACAGGCTATTATTGACAGTGATGTTTCAACCAATGTGTTACAGTCTGCTAATAATGCTAAATCGTATACAGCAACATCAGTAACAAATACATCTGTCGCTGCAGCCAATGTTCAAATTGCTGCCAATGCTATTTTAAAATTAGCAAGTGATACAGGAAGTATTTTTAGCATTGTAAATGCTGCTGATTTTGATACTGATATTTATGCACAAAGCAATAAAGCATATGTATTGATGAATGATACTGCTTATGCTGCAGAACAAGCATCACAACATAGTATGGAAGCTTCGGCAGCGATTGCGGAAGTTACAACAAACACGTTATCAGATAAAGCTACTGTAACAGATACTTCCATCAAAGATTTACTAAGTGTAGTTACCAAACAATATGATGATACTACTGCTTTATTGTCTTCACAAAGTGCAGAACTAGCCACAGCAAATACAAAAGAAAAACAAGCAGAAGGAACATTAGAAGATTATAGTGTTTCATACAACGCTACAAAAGAAGCCTATGCTTTAAGTAATAGTGAACTAAATTTAGATCTTACTGTTGCAACGCCTATTACAATTGGTGATCATGATAGTTATACGGTTTCTTTCAATAATTATAAAAGTGCATTTAATGTAAAACCTGCAGATGGAGCAGACAAACCTGTTGGGTATCCTGTTCAGAATTACTACATCATGCTTGTAGAAAATAGTAAAAGTGCTACGTTTGGTATTAATGATGCTGAAGGTATTGTGACAGAAGGCTTTTCAGATCGTTTTGTACCGATAACACCAAGTACTGAAAATGCAGCTGGTATTATTCAGAAGATTTACACTACGGGAACAAGTACGGCTGAGAAACCTGTTTTATTAGATTCTGAAGGAAAACCTTTAGAGTTAGGAAAAGAGTATGTTGTGTTTGTACTTACTGTATTTACAATGGCTTACAAGAAAACGATCAATGTATTTGACGATTACTTATCAGCGCCATCAAAAATGTTTACACTACAAAATCAATTGAACGCAGCAGATTCTAGTGGAATTCAACAGCCAACATCTGATAACGTTATCAACTTTGGTGTTTTTGAAAACCCTAAGTATTTACAAAATAATGGTACGGAAAATCTTAAGAACATACAATATCGTTGTGCTTTACTACCGAATGATCAAGAGTTAGTTCGAGGTTTATTAACAACCGAAGAGTTACAATACATTGATGCACAAGTACAAGATAGAGAACAACTGGAGTTATTGTATGATGAAAAAATTAGTGATGTACAAGCAAAAATTGATGCGCTTACTACAGAAGCTACAAAAGTTGAGCAAGCGCCACCAAAAGGTACAAAAGACGCTAAAACCACAAAAAGTGCTGCCAAGAAAACTTCTAAAAATGACACAAATGGCATTACAAATGCACAAAGAAAACAGTTGTTACAAGATCAGTTAGCCATCTTACAAGCAGAAAAACAACAAGCTTTGGCAGAGGAAGATCATTTACAACCAGGTTTCTTTTTTAATTTAACAATTGCAGAGGAAATTCCAGCAGGTAGTTATACAGATGCAAAACCTGGAAATCAGACTTTAATAGAATATTTATTAAGAGATATACTAGATGTATTTAAAAAACTTGATAACGATAAGGTAAAAGCATTAAATACAAGTATGACTAACATTTCTAAGAAGAAATCGAATACAGAAACAGACATAGAACAATTTATCGCAGATGCTGTAACATACATTGAAGATACCATCAAAGAAGTAGAAACAAAACCATTAAAAAAGCTGCTTCCAGATTACGATCAATTAATTAAGGATTTAATTTTACTAGCAAGAGGTTATAAGTTCTATTCAAAACAAGTTACGCTAGCTGCAGAAACGACCGATAATTTTGGAAACCGCTTGATCAACAAAAACGAATACATTCCTGCGATCATTACGATTACAAGTAATCCAGATGAAAGTATCAATACACAGTTTATAAATGCGCTTTCAGATTTTCAACATACAGCATCATTTAAATACAATGATCCATACGCTGTAACTAATGAAGTAGTGTCATATCCAAAACAAACAACATTAAACTAATATAAAAAGCTATACATCATGAGTAGAGAAACCATATTAATTCCTGATACAAGCACGACAAGCAAGTACGGAATTACAGAAAAAAAGAAGCAAGAAATAGATTTTTTAACACAGGAAGTCTTAAACGCAGAAAATGAAGTACAACAATACCAAGCTATTGTAGATTCATTAACTGAGAAAGAAAACAAGTTAACTGTTGATTTGGCAACTGCTGAAGCTAATAAAGCACAAGCATTAGACAACAAAAATGCTGTGGATACAGTCATAAGCAATGCCAAAGATTTATACGAAAATTCAAAGGCAACTTATACGGAGTTAAGTGGTACTGAAAATCAATCAGTAACAAATACAACTCAAACTCCTTCTGGAGCTGAACCAAAAATAAAATTAGTAGCAACTGAGATCAATACGGTAGTGAATAAGCTTATTTATTCGGCAGAAGTCATCAATAAATTATCAAACCTTGTGATACGCAAAAAAGCAACAAATCCATTAATTTCTGATGAATTAGTAACGATGGTTACACAAGCTAGTAGCGATGCAAACAATGCTGTTGCTTTAACATTGGTAGCTTTAGAATCTGTATTTGCTTCACAAGCAACTACGATTGAAGCAAAATCTGCAATGTCGCTCGAATTGTTGCAAGCTACAAAGTTATATGAATTCATTATCGGAGAAGAAATTGACAATGTAGAAAATGAAGATATGCCAGCTGCAAATGAATCGCTTAAATATTATTTGTACACAGCTTACAATATTACAAGTAATATGTATGAAGAAGTATTAAAAGCTTCTAATGATACTACAGCACAATTAAATGCTGCCGAAGCATCACTCAGCAAAGCACAAGTAAAATTAAAGTCATTACAGTCTGGACTTGCCGCAGCAAATGCCGCAGCATTAGCATCATAAACTTGATTATATTATAACAACAATCACCTAAAACAAAACAATTATGGACGATGTATTTAAAAGATTTTACAGAAGTTTTTATAATAGAACAAATGGTTTTATACCCACAAAACCATTAAATCAAAATATCTATCCTGGTGATTTTTTTCAGATAAAAAATGGAGAAATGATTGTTTTAGGGAATATTTTTAGAAAAAATATAGTCAATACAGATGAAGTAGTTTTTGAAAATGGAATACAACTCAATCCTTCCAATTGGAATTTTAGTGAAGGTGTTACCAAACCTTATTCTGGAAGAGATTCTGGACACAATCCAATTGAAGGAGATTTTGAGTTTAGCAAACAGGTATTAGCTTTTGACGGATTTGGAAGTTTCTTCTTTAAAAGTAGCACTCCCGAATCTGTTAAATTTGCTAATTGGGGCGATTTTAAGCAAGAGCTTATCATCAAAATGACCCAAACTTATTATTCGTTCAGAGAATTATACATTGTTACAGAAAGTGCAACTGCAAAAGACTGGACATTAGCCATAGCAGGTTCTGACAAAGCAGAATTAGAAATTGCTACAGAATCTGAAAACTTCGGATTGGTAGATATTTTTGGAGATTCGAACGCAAAAACCATTCAAGCTAGAGAAATTGAGTTTTATCACAGAGAAGACAAAAAGAAACCTTCTTTTTTTAAAGCAAAGAAACTCATTATTCAGCAAGAAAAATTAGATGTCTTTATCAGTCAATTAATTGCTGAACGAACACAAGTTCCTACTTGGGCAGAAAATTTTTATGAATACGATTTTTATCATTTAGGCGGTCCATATTCTCCACCAAATACAAGCAATGCACAAGCATCTTTACTAGATATGTTGCAGGCCAATCAACTAAATCCAAATACGGCTTTGCAATATTTTTCATGGACAAATGCCAATTTAGACGACGTAGAAAAACTATTTGAAAGGTATGGAAACTAATGAATACATAGTTTCTCTGTATCAAGAAATAGATTGGTTACAAAATGTAATCAATCAGGTAATTAGCGTGTATTTACAACATGAAGGCACCGAAAATATGCATTGGACAGATATACCAATGCCTGATGTTGAGAATATAGATTCGCCTTTTGCCAATACCATCAAAACTTGGAATTTGACAAACTTAGAACGAATGGCTTTAATCTTGGCCATTACACCACATATTCGCCCAGAAGCATTGGATATTTTCTTTGGTCAAAATAAAATTTACAACCGAGGTTTTACAGAATTTGGAGGTGTTATTGATAAAAGTCATAGCGGATTTTTGCCTACAGGACAAACGCTCTTTTTTTTACTTACGACTTTAAATCCCGAATGGAGTTTGGAGGTACTTTCGTTTTTTAAAAATGATCATATTTTTCACAAAGAACAGGTATTAAACATTGAATCTGTAGACGATTATTTGCCAAAATTTAATGGTGTTTTAAATATTAATCATCGATGGTTGCATTACTTTATTACGGGAGAAAAACTCAAACTAGAACACAGTGTTACATTTCCAGCTCAAAAAATAACAACCAATTTAGCATGGGATGATATTGTGCTAAATCCTAGTATTATGGATCAAGTGACAGAACTAACTACATGGCTGTCTCATAAAGATACATTATTGAATGATTGGGGATTATCTAAACATTTAAAACCTGGTTACAGAGCCTTATTTTACGGTCCGCCAGGAACTGGTAAAACATTAACAGTTTCTCTTTTAGGCAAAAATTTAGGTTTAGATGTATATCGTGTCGATTTATCTATGATTGTGTCAAAATATATTGGAGAAACGGAAAAAAACCTATCGCGAATTTTTGATACTGCTGCGCATCAAAATTGGATTCTATTTTTTGACGAAGCCGATGCATTATTTGGTAAACGTACCAAAGCGAACTCGTCAAATGACCGACATGCCAATCAGCAAACAGCATACTTATTACAACGTATTGAAGATTTCCCTGGATGCATCATTTTAGCTTCCAATTTAAAGGCAAATATGGACAAAGCATTTTCGAGAAGATTTCAGTCGATCATACACTTTCAAATGCCTTCTGTGGAAGAACGTTTCACACTTTGGAAAAATGTATTTACAGGAACTTGCACATTGGCAGACAATATTGATTTGTACAAAATTGCTGAAGATTATGAACTTGCAGGTGGCGCCATTATCAATGTACTTCGTTATTGCGCATTAGCAGCTATTCAACGTGGAGATACTATTGTAAACAAACAAGAGTTGCTCACTGGAATCAGAAGAGAATTGAAAAAAGAAAATAAAACAATTACACAATCATAATCATTTTTTATGATAGTAGATATAGAAGAACTCATATTATTACCGGAACATTCACGATTACTCGTGATGAATTCTTGGCGACATGATATTCCACAAGAATATAGGAATATTATTATAGCCAACGCACTCAATCATTGTACTATTCATAAGCAGCTAAACTTAATTGGTTATTTGATAACAAGCAGGCGTTTATTTATTATTGGAGCGAGCGAAACCACAGCTTTTCAGGAAATACTATATAATTTTTACTATCAAGTAGAAACAGGAATTGCTGAGTATAAAAAAAGAGTCAATGAATATGATGATGTATATCACAAAGTACATTATGCGCAACATAAATTATTTACACCGTATCCTTTTTATAATGACTACATCAGAAACTTAATCATTGGAAAAGACGTTGAGTTGGATTACTACGATCCATATCTGGCACGATTAAAAGCATACATTCACAATCACAACTATTGTTCTGCCTTAGATTACGCTGGTGGAAAAAGTCCTGTAATTGTGGATACTAATGAGATAATACTATAAGTACTTTAGCAGCATTTACCATGAAAAAACACCTTTCCAAAACATCACAAGAAAAGACACAGCAAACGGCTGCTGCACATCATACAAAAGCTAACGGAAAGATTCTGGAAGACAATCGTCCGTCAACTATAATACAACAAAAGAAGAATAACACAGGTTTACCTGACAATTTAAAAGCTGGAATTGAAAACTTATCAGGCCATTCTATGGATGATGTAAAAGTACATTACAATTCATCCAAACCTACTCAGCTCAATGCGCATGCTTACGCACAAGGAACTCAAATTCATTTGGCTTCTGGACAAGAAAAACATTTACCTCATGAAGCTTGGCATGTAGTACAACAAAAACAAGGTCGTGTACAACCTACAAAAACAGTAAAAGGCGCAAAAATTAATGATAATGCTGGTTTAGAAAAAGAAGCTGATGTAATGGGCGCAAAAGCGGTGCAGCGGAAAGCTATCGTAAAAAAAAAAGTAACAAAAGTTCATAATTCAAGTACAACTCAATTACAAGCCATCATTCAGTTTCTTAAATCGCATGCAGAAAAATTTATTTTAAATAATAACTTAGGTATTGGATCTACCAAAGGCGAAGTAGAAGCATATGTAAAGAATAAAGGAAATCCTTTCGATTTAAGAAAAGGTTTAGTAGAAGCTTGGAATAATCCAGGTGCACGAAGTAAACGGAAACGAAGTAGTATGCACTCAATTACTGTACCTGATGACCTACGACCAACAAGTACTAACTTTACTTCACAGGGCGATTTGTCAGGTTGGAATTCTGATGATGAAGATATGCTTGATTTAAGTAAAACTATCAAAAAGAAGAGAAAAAGTAGTATCGATTTATTACGTGGCGATTCAAAAAAGAACAAATCTAATGTTCCTGTTGTAGATATTTTTGATGGTATTCGTTTTGGGCGTCAAGTCAATAAACGTGATGATTATAGTCATTTACCATTTAGTGTAGATTTGGGAGGACATCAAATTGAATTTGACAATCCTGGAACAAAAGATATTTATGCAACACCTCTCAATAAAGTTGAAGAAAAAAAGTCGAGGAAAAGAAAACAAAAAATAGTAGCCAAAAAGAAGTTTAAACGTGCAGGGACAAGTCAACAATATAACTGGAAAAAATTAAGTACACGCTTAGACAATCAGAAATATAAAAATAGAAAAAAGAGGCAGTTACAGATGCTACGTTTTTACTTAAAAAAAGGCGGAAAAACAAAAATGGATCGCTTTACCGCAGAAGCCTTGGCTGCTATAGGTTCAGATTTAATGAAAGGAAGCAAAGGTGGTCGCTACTTTTTACACAAAGCTATTAGAAAAGTAAACTCGAGTAAAAAAGGAATGTCTTTTGGTCAACTTTTTTCGGGAAGTAAACCTGCGTACAAACCTGCTGCTATTGGCGGACGTGCTTTGGTAACTGATATGAATAATACTATTGAAGTTGAAGCAAACAGACTGCTCGGTTTAAATAATTGCTTAATCAATGCTATTTCTAGAGCTGCACATGGCAGAAAACCTAATTTAGGACAATTAATGCGCATTAGAGAGCAAATTGGTAGTTATGGCGATATGTTAGTGGCTTCTCCTCGTATTATTTTAATTATTAGACAAGTACTTAACATTCCTAATACGATTAGAATCATTTATCCAGGAAGAATTCTTCCTGAAAACTTCCCAGGAACAGGAAATAGATTAGATATATATCATGTAAACGGAAATCATTTTACAGAACGTCGTCCGCTTGTCGCTGGAAAAAATAAAAAGAGAAAACCAAGGAAAAAACGATTGTAATAAATTGAGATATCAAAAATTATTTCAACTACTTTTGTGACCATAAAAAATCACAAACTTCATGCTCAAAAAAGCCATTCAATTTATGATCATTAGCGCCATTGGCTTTGCTTTTTTGAATGCCATTGTAAAGTATCTAGGCGATTTTAACGCGTATCAAATTGTATTTTTTAGATCTATAGGAACCTTATTTTTTACCATTCCATTGTTGTTGAAATATAAGTTGCCTTTCTCTGGAAATAAAAAAACATTACTCATACTGCGTGGTATTCTTGGTGTTACGTCCATGTCACTGTTTTTTATGTCTACAAAACACCTTCCTATCGGATCAGCAGTTTCCTTACGCTACATCTCTCCTATTTTTGCAGCAGTTTTTGCATTTTTTATTTTAAAAGAAAAAATAAAACCGATACAATGGCTATTTTTCCTCATTGCCTTTAGTGGCGTTGTAATTCTCAAAGGATTTGACAGTCAAATCAATACTACAGGACTTTTATTGATTCTGGCTTCTTCTTTTTTCAGTGGATTGGTATTTATTATTATTCGTAAAATTGGTGCTGACGATCATCCTATTGTGGTTGTTAATTACTTTATGATGATTGCATTAATTGCTGGCGGTATTTTGTGCATTCCGTATTGGAAAACACCTGTAGGTTGGGAATGGATTTTACTATTGAGCTTGGGAATATTTGGTTATGTTGGCCAGTTATACATGACCAAGGCACTGCAACTCGCAGAAACCAACAAAGCTGCACCATTAAAATATATAGAAGTTATTTTCACTATGCTCATTGGATTGAGTTGGTTTCATGAATCGTATACAATGTGGAGCGTTTTAGGAATTCTACTCATTATTATTGGACTTACGTTAAATACGTATACAAAAACCTCAAAATCAAATACTTCAAAGCAATCTCACGAAGCATTAAACGGAAAAAATTAAAAACATTTCGACGCAAGCGTAGGAGCATTTAAATCTCGATTATCGAGTAAAAAATTATGCAAAAAAAAGCACTTACAAGTGAATGCAAGTGCTTTTTAAAATTCAATTGATCATCTAAACTAAAAATTGAATCCTTTTTATTTTAATGTAATTGGAAACTCTGCAACTGTAGTATCCCAACCAATTTTTAAATGAACAACATTTTTGCTTTTCTCATATAAAACAACTGATAATTGCTCAATTTCTTTATCACTTTTTTGTGTTGGTACGGTAATACTTGCTACATCTTTAGAAGCGTCATATGAGTAATTTCCCCAACCATCATTTTCTGAGTTAATCTTTAATGTCCATGAATCCTTATTTGGAATAATGATTACTGAATAACGACCTGCTTTTACTTTCGTATCTCCTACCATAGCATCCGTTAAGAATAAAATTTCTGTCGATTCATTAGCTCCAACTCTCCATGCTTTTCCAAACTTTAATAAGTTTCCAAAAACTTCTCTTCCTTTCTTAAAAGGTCTCGCATAAATCACTCTAATTTTTGGCTCTAATGATTTTTTCTGTTCAGCTGTTTTAGCAAAAGCTCTTTTTGGAGCATTTGTAGGATAATGAGCAATATCTGTTGGGCTCTTATCTACTTTTGGGAAATCTTGTGCATTTACTGTACTTACTGCTGCGAAAAACGCAAGCATCATAACGATTTTTTTCATGATTACTTTTTTAAATTGATTACTTTCTCTGTTTCTATTTTTGATAATTCTTTTAATGTTCCTTTCTCGTATAAGGCTGGCAAATCTTTTAATGGTGTACCAACTTCTGCTTTGTAATTGATATAATCTTGAAAAGTGATTCCATCAACAACTCTTGTATTATAAGCGCTTCTAAAACGAACGCCGCCACCATTTACTTGGTAATTATATGCTAAATAATCTATTTTCTTTGTGTTTTTATTGATCCAATAATGATACTCATCATCATGATCTTCTCCGCCACCTTCTTCATTAAATGTAATTTCCAAAACATCATACTTTTGTCCTTTAATTATCGTTTCCTCAACAAACTTTTTGTTTACTGCGCCATCATTTAATTTATGCGGTAACGTAGCAAAATAGATTACTGAATTTACAGCACCAATGGCACTATTTTGTTTTTTTTCAGAAAGTGTTACTGGTTGATTGTTTACTTGGCGTGAAAAATTTCCGTTGTCAAGAACATCAAGTGTTGTTGTTCCGTCTTTTGTTGTTTCTAGTTCGTATGTATAATTAGTTCCATCATTTTTGAAGCGAAACGTTTTGCCACGAAATACAAATTCGTAATTCGCCTGATCGTATAACTTTCCGCCATGCGCTTTGATAGTTTCTTGTAAAATTTGCGTTGCTTTATCTACTGTCTTTACAGCTTCTTTTTGGGTAGTTTCTGCAACAGTTTTTGTGGTTTCTGGAGCAGATTTCTCTTTGGTCTCACAAGCCATCAAACTGGCAAACAAGGAAATGACCAAAAACAATTGAATCGATTTCATAAAAATAGATTAGGTTGTGTACTAACTTTAGTATATTAGTTTCTTATTAATTCCTGAGTTTGTCGAATTAATTACAAGTCCTTTCTTTTTTTAACAGTTTTTAACTTTTTACAAAAATTCCAAAAAGTTCATTGTCTGCCCGTGGTGGAATAGAGTTGTGTGCTTTTTCAAAAGTTTTGATGTCAAAATAAGGTGTAAAGTATGCTACATATTCTGTTTTACTTCCACCAAAAGGACGTTTTTCTAAATCGCCCGTTAAAGGAATATCAAACCATAAACCGATTAGTTTCCCATTAGGTTTCAATAGCTCAGCCATATGTGTTGCATATTGCTTGCGAGTTTCTGGTAAAGGTGGAAATGAACAGAAAAATGTTTGTTCTATAATTAAATCATAGGTGTTTTTATGTAAAAAGAAGTCTTCACACACTAAGTTTTCAGCAGGAAATTCAGGATTTCGTTGTTGGAATGCTTTCAAAGGAATTTCAGAAATATCTAAGATATATATATTTTTAAAGCCTTGTTGTAGTAAATATTCAGCTTCGTACGCATTTCCGGCTCCTGGAATTAAAATCTTCAACGTTTTATCTTCCAACTGATCAATATATTCTTTTAAAGGTGTAGAAGGTGAACCAATATCCCAACCTGTACGTTCATCTTTATAACGTTGCGACCAATAATCTTTTGTTGTGGTAGAATTCATAGAAATACTTTTAGAGGTAAAGTTCTGAAAAGAATTTTAGTTTAAAAAGTGATTCAAAATTTTAACCATGAATTCACGAATGTTTATTTTTTTAATCTTTCAATCATTTAACCTTAAATCAAGCCCATAAAAAAACAAAACCCTTGCTTCTACTGAAACAAGGGTTTTTTTGTGAGTAATTAAGAACTTTACGTTGGCTTAAAACGTATAGTTGTTAATGTCGTCGTAACCAAACTCTATTAATTACAAGCGTCGAATGCCGCTGTTAATTCGTCATCACTATTTATAGTTGCTTGTGTACCATCTGCGTACTCGATAGTCATTGGGTATGTAATTGTGAAAAATGTACCTGCTGTACCTGCTGGATTATTTAAATATGTTAAGAATTCATCTTCATCATTTACAGTTACTATATTTCCACTATCATCTACCAATGTTAATGGGAATACAATTTCAAAACAGTTTGTCCCGCAATCGTCACAAGGATCAATATCATAACATTCGTTGTATAAAGCATCAAAACCTGCATTATCATTAATTGTCACTACTCCATTTGCTGTAGTTACCGTAATAGGGAAAACAAAACCTACTGCATTTGGAACTGAATATAACTCTAGTTCATCATTTACAACAACTGTATTTCCGTCTGCTGTTTCTACAGTTAGTGGAAAATTAAAAGAGAAACATTCGTTTCCAACGTCGATGTCATCAATACAATCTTCAATGATTGCAATCAATCCCATTTCGTCATTTACAACAACGCTAGATCCATCTGCTAATGTAACGGTAACTGGAAAAACTAATGTTCCTGGGCCGCCAACAGGTGAATTATTATTTTGCAAATATGCATCCAATTCTGCTTGGTTGTTTATTACTATAACAACTCCTGCATTTTCAAAAGAATACGGAAAATCAATAGTAAAACATTCTGCATTACTTTCACTATTATTTTCAAATACGTTTTCTACTTGATTGGTAGCAACTGCAGTTCGTGCATGTGTTGTTAAATTTGATTTTAAAGTAGCACTGATTCCTGTACTTTCTTCTTCAGGAATTACATCTGTGTTATCATTACTACAAGAAAATGTAAATACTGCAAGTGCTAGAATGAGTGAGAATTTTAGAAACTTTTTCATAAGATATTTAAATTTTAGATTGTTTGTTTTTGGGTTTACAAATTATAGACAACTCGATTGTTATCTACCCTACCTTTGCAAAAAAAAATTCAGAAACAAAATTTTAAATACCTGTCTTCAAGCACATTATGAGTTCATATTTTTTATATACTTTTGAAACGAACGAATATACGCACTAACTTTTAGTAAATTGAAACCCGAAAAATCTGTTTGTGAATCTAAAAATTTTGAAGCGCTTTTTAAGAAGCATTCAAGAACATTACGCAATTATATTTTTTATAAATGTGGTGATGCAAATTTAGCTGAAGACTTAGTGCAAGAAGCGTATATTAAACTTTGGAACAATTGCAAAAAGATTCCTTTTGCGAATGCGTTATTCTTCTTAAAGAGAGTTGCTAACAACGCATTTTTAAATGTTGTAAAACATAAAAAAGTAGTTCTACAACATGAACAAATTAAGAAATCAGAAGTTGATGTAGAAAGTCCGGAATTCTTATTGGAAGAAAAAGAATTCATGAAAAAGTTAGAAAATGCAATTGCAAATTTATCTGAAAAACAACGCGAAGTATTTTTATTGAATCGTATTGATAAAAAAACCTATGCAGAGATTGCTGTTTTTCTAGATATTTCAAAGAAAGCTGTTGAAAAACGTATGCGAAATGCACTAAAATTTCTCCGAAAAGAAATTGGTGATATTTAAATCTTGGTAATGAATTAAAAAATCTATTCTAAACTAAGTTTTAAAAGGTAGGGTAAATAAAAAATGAGTTGTCTGTAATATAAGTGAGGCGTCATGGAAAGTGAAAGAAATAACGAAATTGATATCGCAAAATGGCTTAGTGGAAAATTAACTCCGCAAGAAAAGCAAACTTTTGAGCAATCAGAAGACTACAAAGCCTATGCAAAAATCATCAACGCTACTGAGAAATTAAAAGATCCAGCGTATGATGAAGATGCTGTATTTGCAAAAATCAAAGAAAAAATAGCGCCACAACCCAACGTCAAAAAACTTAACCTACGCTATGTGTATGGAATTGCAGCGGCATTAGTCATCTTGTTTGGACTGTATGTTTTTATGAATAGCACAACGCAAACTTTTGAAACTAGTTTTGGCGAACAATTAGCGATCAATCTTCCTGATGGTTCAGAAGTTATTCTAAACGCAAAATCAACGTTACATTACGATAAAGACACATGGAATAAAGAAAGAACACTTTATTTAGATGGCGAAGCGTATTTTGAAGTAACCAAAGGTTCTCCTTTCAAAGTAGTAACAGATGAAGGAACTGTTGAAGTTTTAGGCACGTCATTTAATGTAGATACAAACAAAAATTTCTTTGAAGTTCAATGTTATACAGGCAAAGTAAATGTGACAAATACTGATGACAAAGCGCATATTTTAACCAAAGGAAAAGCTGTCAGAACATTTGATAATTCAGTAACCAATTGGACATTTGATACCACAGAAAAAAACTGGATTTCAGGACTAAGTTCATTCAATAATACACCTTTGTTGGAAGTAATTGATGCGCTTGAAGATCAATATCAAATTCAAATTCAAAACACTGCAACATTTGCTAAAGAACGATTTACGGGACGTTTTACCAACAGTAATCGCGATGTAGCACTCAAAACCGTTTTTGAAGCTATGGATATTGATTACAAATTGAACAATAACATTGTGACGCTTTCAAAAAACTAAATGAAAAAAGCATATCTGGTATACGTATTACTTTTATGCTTCCAAGCTTTACATTCGCAGGAGCGAAATATTTCTTATGATAACACTCCACTGAAAAAAGTGTTGACTGATGTTGAAGAACGCTTTGATGTTAGTATTTCATACAATGCTAAAATCGTTCAAGGAAAGTTCATCACACTCAAAAAAATTCCTACGACACTTTCGGAAAATTTTAAAGCTATTACACAGCAAACACAATTGGTTTTTCAAAAAATTACTGCACGAACGTATGTTTTAAAATCTCCAAAAAAGAAGAAAAAAACACTCAAAGAACGTACAATTGACTTGGATAAAGTTATCATTTCAAACTACTTAACAACAGGTTTTTCAAAAAATGTAGATGGTGCTATTGAAGCAATTCCTAAAGATTTTCAAACATTACCAGGTTTTGTAGAACCAGATGTTTTACAAAGTGTACAATTAATTCCAGGCATACAAAGTCCTGATGAAACTTCTACAGGATTAAACATTCGTGGTGGAACACCTGACCAAAATTTGATTCTTTGGGACGGAATTAAAATGTATCAATACGATCACTTTTTTGGAATGATTTCTTCTTTTAATCCGTATGTAATTGAAGATGTAAAAATTTATAAAAATGCGGCGGCTGCACGTTATGGAAATCATATTTCGGGCGTAATAGATATACAATCACATAGTAAAATTCCTAAAAAAACAGTGGTAGGATTGGGCGCAAATATGATTTATGTTGATGCCTTTGTACAGCAACCTATTGGCGAAAAAGTGGCCGTTATTGCTTCGTTTCGCCGTTCGTATTCGGATGCGTTTGAAACGGTAACTTTTGATGAGTTTTCAGAGCAAATTTTCCAAAACACGAAGATTACAGATAATAACGAAACCTTCAGTGATGTACTTTCTTTGACTAATAATACATTTTACTTTATCGATTTTACAGCAAAAATTATTGCGGAACTTTCTGAGAAAAGTCAACTATCAGTAAGTGCTATTCTTTCTAAAAATGAACTCGATTTTGTATCAAAATTTAATGAAATCAACCGACGTACAGATGATGATTTATTAATCAATAATCGCGGAATCGGTATTTCTTGGGAACATACTTGGACTAAAAAATTAACTACTGCACTAAATGTGACAACTACACAATACGATTTTGAATATCTGGGTGAAGAATTATTGTCTAATTTATTTGACTATGAAACCATTAAAAAGAATAAAGTATCTGAAATTGGTCTGCATTTTCAATCGGAATACCAATTGAACAAAAAACATCGTTTTATTGGCGGTTACGAACTCACATTAAACAAATTAGATTATACTATTGGACGACAATCGGATGTGATTTTTGATCCAGATTTTTTAATTAGTTCTGAAGATTCTAAAAATACAATTCACGCTATTTTTGGCGAACATCAACTAAAATTAAACGATTGGACTATTTTTTCAGGCATTCGGGCAAGTTATGCCACAACACTACAATCGTTCTTTTTTGAACCAAGAATTCATGTCGCTAAAAAGTTAAGTGACGAATTTAACGCTTCTTTTTCTGCAGAACGACAATATCAGTTTGTGAGTCAGATTACAGAATTTGAAACACAAGATTTTGGTTTAGAAAATCAGGTTTGGGTTTCGGCTGATGATACTACAATTCCTGTACTACAAAGTGAACAAATTGGTATTGGTACTACGTATCAATATGATTCTTGGAATGTTGATGTAGAAGCTTATTACAAGAAAATAAGCAATTTAACATCACTTACTAGAGGTTTTGATGTGGAAGATTCAGCAATCTCTATAGGTAATAGTACTATTATTGGTTTGGATGTTTTGGCTAAAAAACGCTTCTATAATTTTACAAGTTTGGTGAGTTATGCATTGACTAGAAACGAGTTTCAGTTTGATAATTTAAACAATACCAATCTATTTCCTGGTAATTTTGACATTCGTCATTATCTATCGTTTGTACAATCGGCTAAGTTTGGCAATTTAGAATTATCGCTTGGTTGGCGTTACCGAACATCGCGTCCGTATACGCTTGCAACAGGTTTGGAAGGTGACAATGCAGATACTGTTACTATTCAATACGGAGAGCGAAATGGTGAACGTTTAAATCCGTATCATCGTTTGGATTTTTCTGCTAAATATGAACTAAAACCTTTTAAAAGTAAGGATTTAAAAGCTTCTTTTGGTATTTCTTTATTAAACATCTACAATCAGAAGAATATTTTAAACAGAAACTACAGAGTTATTGTAAATACGCAAAGTGCCGAATTTCAGTTGCGAACAATTGATAAAATTTCTTTAGGAAGAACACCAAATTTTATGGTTCGTCTAGAGTTTTAAGAATTGATTGGCTGATTAAAAATAAAATCATATTTTCGAAGTTGCAATCTGAGTGTACTATTTAGATGCTCAGAAACATACTTTCATGACCATACAGAAAATTTCTATTGTAATTCCTGCTTATAATGAAGCAGCTACGATTCATCAAATTCTAAACAAAATTCGAGATGTAATTTTAATACAGAATATTGAGAAAGAAATCATTATTGTAAATGATTGTTCTACAGATGGTACTACAGCTAGTATTCACAAATACATGAACGAAAATCCGTCCATGAACATTCAATACTTTGAACATGAAGTGAATAGAGGAAAAGGCGCAGCATTACATACGGGAATTAGCAAAGCTACAGGCGATTATTTGGTGATCCAAGATGCTGATTTAGAATACGACCCAGAAGAATATAATGATTTGCTAAAACCTATTGTAAATGGTTTTGCAGATGTCGTATATGGTTCTAGATTTATGGGAAGTAATCCACATAGAGTACTTTTCTTTTGGCACACGATAGGAAATAAATTTTTGACGTTTTTATCAAACATGTTTACCAATTTGAATTTGACAGATATGGAAACTTGTTACAAGATGTTTAAAACAGATATTGTTCAGAATATCAAATTAAAAGAGAAACGTTTTGGTTTTGAGCCAGAAGTCACTGCAAAAATATCGAGAGTTCCAAAAATTCGAATTTATGAAGTAGGAATTTCTTATTATGGACGCACCTATGAAGAAGGGAAGAAAATTAACTGGAAAGACGGCGTTAGAGCTATTTATTGTATTTTAAAATACGGAGCTTTCAGAATGTAATTTGTTATTGTTTTCTTCCGATTTTTTATACTTTCCCCAATACGTCAACAATAAAAATACCACTAAAAAGATCACCCAATCGTTGTAAAAAGTATATCTAAATACAGCGTGAATTCCTATGGAAATTGCCAATACATTTCCTAGAGAACATAAAAGTAGCAAGGAAATTATTCTACTCAATACATCATTTCTTTTGAATAGCATCACTAAAGAAAATAGCAGAATAAAGACATTAAGAAGTAAGTATTCTATGCTAGAAAAACCAAAAATCACATTTCCATAATACAGCTTGAACCATTTCTTAAAATTGTGCATTGCCAACGGAAAAGCCATCTTTTTATTGATACTATCTACCAAAATAAAACGTTCGTTTTCGCTGAGATTGGAATCAAAATGCGCATCACTAAGTTTGTAAATTGTTTTGTTGGCAACTGTCGTATAATTAGATATATAACGCGACGTCAAAGATTCTACTTCCCTATTGACTGGAATTGTAATGTTGAGTTTTTCCTCAACTAATTGTTGGTGTATTTTTCTAAATAATTCCTTCTCTTCTGGATCTGTAAAAATGGCTTCATCGTCTGCATCCGACACATAATAAGCTGGCGCAGCTAAGTGAATTCCTGTCCACGGTGTACTTACAAAATGATTGTGTGCTATTTTATGATAGGTTTTATCTACAAAAATAGTAACGATAGGCAACAGCATATACAATCCTAAAATTATCCTGTAAGATTTCCATTGTTTGTGTTTTATCAATACCCAAAAAATCATCAAAATTGCCACAAGAATTAGATAGAAAAACTGTGTTCTTACCGTTAATAGTAAAAATAATATAGGTAATGCCAGTACTAATTGTTTCTTTTCATGTTTTACAAAGAAGTTAACAAAACGCGTGATGACTGCTATGTATAAAGCATATGACAAAGCTTCCGAAAGTACATTATTCGCGATTCTCCCATTAAAATAATAGGGAAACAATAACGCAATTGTTAACAAGGTAAGTAGCAAGAGTCCAATATTAAAATGCTTTTGTATAGCTTTTACAAAAAAGTAAATAGACGCAAGTCCTATGAGTAATTGTGTAGCAATCAATCCAAATTCGAAATAAGAACCGAAAATGAACTGAATGAGTTTTAAAAACATTGGATAACCAGCCGAACGAATGAGATAGACTTCTAAATATCCTGTAGAATCAGGAAAATAAACGATGGGTTTTCTAAGCACACTCAAACACGTAATCAGGAATAAAATTCCGACAACAATGTTACTTTTTTGTTTAAACCACTTCACGCTTTAAATTTTAGTAAAAGTATGTATATTTTTTAGACTGCTATTTCACAAACTTAATTTCGCTAAGCTTCTGATAGATTTTTTTACCCAATTTTTCCGCACCAACTTCTGTCATGTGATAATAATCGTAAAAATCGATGGCGTTCCAAGCTGAATCATTCGTTAAATCAATAACTAATTCTGGCTCCGAAACTTCCTTCATTGCTTCGTTCAGTTTGTTGAGTAATTTATTATAACCAACTCCGTTGTATGCATATTTGTCTTCAACATATTGCACGGTTTCCATTCCATATACTTTTCCATTTCGTATTTGGTAACTAAAAGTAGGTTGTGTAATAAAAATAGGAATCGCTTTGATACTTTCTGCATACACTATCAGTTTTTTTATGCGCGCTTTGAAAGCAATTAAATTCTTTTCGTCGTATAATTCCAGTAATTTTTCATCCAAAACTTCTTCTGTGGTAAATGGTATTTTAGAAAAATCTACTTTTCGGTGTCCAACTTCAAATTTCTTTGCTTTTTGCATACCTCGCAGTTTTCGATATACATTGTATATTACCGATTTGTCTTTGATTTGACTTCTTAATCCAGGCGTTTCAATTTCTTTAATATCATCATAAATGGCATCACTACTTACTTTGTAAAAATCATTAATTCCGACATAAAATAGAATAATATCTGGTTGAAGATTTTCAATTTTTGGAAACCAAATTTCAGTACTTTTTAAATGTCCGTAGGTAGATTGTCCGTCAACGCCCGCATTAGAAACATACATTTCTACACCGTTTTTTCTATATTCTTTTTCCAACACTTCTTGCCATGTTTTAGAATCGTCCAAATAACGTTGATCGGTGGTACTTCCGCCAACAGTAAGGATTTTTATTTTAGAAGGCTGATTGAACGCTGAAATTCCTCGCAGTCCAAATTTATCTCTAGAATATGTAATCGTCGGATTTTTGGTTGTGTACAAATGACTTACGTCGAATTCGAATTTCGCATCTCGGATGATTCCTAAATTGCTCAATTGATTGCTACTATTGAACCAACCGCCAAAAAATACTTCCATCAATAAAACTCCAATCAGTAGAATGGAAATATTAACAAGTATGACTTTTAGTTTTTTTGGCATCGCGAGACGAAAATACCATTTTATATTTTAAAATTTTCAACTATTGATTCATCCAAGCTTTAAAATCGCTTGTTTTTTGGCGACTAACGATAAATTCTTGATCACGTTCTTGCAAAACGGTGAGTTTTACACGATGATTGAAATACGGATTTATTTTTTCAACAGCATTTTTTGCAACAACTTGTCCACGATTGATTTTATAAAACTGATCAGAATCTAAGGAATTAAATAACTGATCGATCGTTTCATCTACGATATAACGTTTATTTTTTGTTACGGCAAACGTAATGCTGTCTTCAGAGTATACATAGTGTACGTCAGCAACTTTAATCTGCACAAAACCAGTTCCTTCTTTTACAAGTAAACCATTTCGAGTTTTAGCATTTTTCTGTTCCGTTTGCGTTTGTATGCTCGTTAATAATTGTTTTAAAACTGAATTTTCTATGTGTTGCGACTGATTGGATTTACTAAACTTTTGCAATGCTTTTTGTAAATCTTCTTCCTGAATGGGTTTCAATAAATAATCGACACTATTTACTTTAAATGCCTGAATTGCATATTGATCAAACGCGGTTGTAAAAATAATTGGTGCTTCTACCTCAACTTTTTGAAAAATTTCAAAACTCAAACCATCAGCCAATTGAATGTCCATAAAAACTAAGTTGGGCATTTCGTTTTGCTGAAACCATACAACAGCATCTTCAACCGTATCAATAATATCGATTAAATTATACTCAAAATCACAAGTTTTGAGCATATTTTGCAACTGATTTGCTGCACGAAATTCGTCTTCTATGATAAGTACATTCATGAGTAAGCTTTTATATCTGACGCAGTTAATAATGGTATGGACACTATAAATTCTTTTCCATTATTGACAACTTTTGGTAGTTTATTTGAGATTAATGCTTGTCTTTTTTCAATATTAATTAAACCGAGTTTGGTAGAAGGCAATTGTGTTGATTTTGGCTGAATTTTGTTGTGTACTACTAAATATCCTTCCTTTACATCAACATTAATTGTTAGAGGTTTTGATCGAGAGATAACATTATGTTTTATAGCATTTTCAAGTAATAATTGTAAACTCATCGGAACAATCATTAGATCTAGTGCAGTTTCTGGTAATTGCCAATTTAGCTTTAAATTATCACCAAAACGTTCTGATTGAATGTGAATGTATGCACGTGCAAATTTGAGTTCATCACGCAGCGGAATAACATTTACATCGCCTGAATCTAAAATAAAACGATAGACATCCGATAATTTATCTACAAACTGTTTGGCATCTTCTTTTGAGTTTTGATCAATAATATCACGCAATGTATTTAAACTATTAAAGAAAAAATGTGGCTGTGCCTGATTGCGCAAAGCATCTAATTGTGCCAAAACCACTACTTGTTTGGCTTGTTCTTCTTCTCTAATGGATTTTTTGAGTTGAATATAAAAGTATACTGCTTCATAAATTGCCATTACCATAATTGTAATAATGATAATTGGCAGTAATACTTTATAGCGTTCTGTAAAATGATATGTTCCACCCAAAAGATACCCAAAAAATAAGCCACCTATAACATCAATAGAAGTTACCGAAATTATAATGGAAAAAAATAGGCATAAAATACGTTTTCCTACATGTTCTATTTCAGGAAAATTTTTTCGAAGTATGATAAAAATGAATCGTATCGTAAACCAGTTAGCCGTAGAAAAAAACAAGGATATACTCCAATTGGTAACGGCTTTCTTAAAAGGATAACGCATAAAAGAATTTGCGAATAAGTAATCGGTTACAAAACTTAGCACTATAATACCAGTAATAACAAACCAAAGATCGTTGAATCCTATATATTTTAAGCGTTTTTCCTTATTAAATAACATGCTTCTCGATTATAATTTGATTAATGGCATTCCTTGTTTGGCCTGGTAAAACATATATGCAATCCATGCAGAAAATAACAATCCGAAAACAATCACAGTAAGGACTCTTTTTGTTGTTGTCGCTTTCCACTTTTTAACAAGTATCCATGCGAATAACGGAATTATTTGAATACCATGCAATCCGAAGAAGTGCGCAACTCGTAAATCGCCTGCAACAGTACTCCAGTTTAAAATTGGCAAACCTTCTCCTCCATCAGCGACACCAACATTGTGTGCCATTTGTCCTATCATTTGTCCGCCAACCCAACTTCCAACAATTACGACAATCCAACCCATAAAAATAGCTACCTGTATCGGTTTTGCGACTTTCATTTTTAATCGGGCAGCATCAAAAACAAATAAAATCATTTGCAATACATTGATGGCAATTAGTATTCCCATAGCTGCAAAAAGCAATCCATCAAATAAAGATTCTTGATTATAATGTGAGCGAACACCGCGTGCTGCTTGATAAAAAATAATTCCAATTTCTAAAAGTAATGTCCAAGAAACAATATTGTTCATGATGTTTTTCTTTGTTTTAGAGTACGGATATTTCGTCATTAAAAAACCTACTGTCATGATATAAATTCCGCCTGAAACACAAAATTTTAAGGGTTTTATCCAAACATTAATGCCTGCAAGTGTTCTTTCATCTATAAAAATTCCGCCAACACAAACAATTGCACCTACAAAATGAAGCATGACAATCGTAAATAGTATAGGACTTTCTTTTTTTACGGTACTGAATATATGTTTTAATAGTCGCATTATGATACTTTTTTAAGTTTAATAGCTCTGATAATGAAGAATATTAAGAACCCTACAGGTCCAAACATGAAAGTTCCAAACAGGCAAGGTGCCACAATAATTGGATGAATTTTTAATGTTTTATTTTGATTTACAATCCACATACCTACTAATAAGTCGAAAGCTAGATAATGAACCCAACCTGCTAATACGGCATTTTCTACGGTAAACAATTGCATTACAGATCGTAAACTTCCAAAATCCATCATGCCATCTGCTGCAATAGCTTTGACAATATAAATTGCATAAATCACAGATAATACAATTGGAATTACTTTGTAATCAATAAGAAATCTGGTTACTTTCCATTTCGGAAGAAAAATGAGTAGAATCCACATTGGCATTGCAAGCATCCCTACAATTTTGAAAACTTCTGCTGGTGTCATAATTTTTGATTTTTAGTGTTCGTTTGTTTCATTGATATTTCAAAAGTGCAATACTTCCCTCATATATAAGAACACTTTCTGTTGAATTGTCGTAAACTATCATTGAATTGTTATATCCTCAGAAATTAGGAAGAAAAAATCATTGATTATGGGTTTCAATTAGCTTTGGAAGTTAAAATGCGTTATAGTTTCCTACATTATCAAAGACAATAACTAACAAATGTTAGCCGCCTGAATTTCAGTATTTTATACAAAACACCAATTACCGTTTATCGAATATTAAAGTGCGTTTATCGACAAATAGAGTTTATTAATCTAAATAAAATTTTATTATTTAATAATCAATGTACTTTAGTATTGAGTAATTTTAGAAATCATTAGTTGTTTTCCCTAAAGACACAGTTAACAATTTTTGTTGAAAAAAGAGAGTGAGGCTTAACGCTCTCTTTTTTTTATACGCTTTATTTTCTTTTCGATCTAAGAACTTACCAAATTATTTTTCTAGTTAAACTTTTCTAAAAAAGATTAAAACCCTGTTAAACCTATTTATTTTTTAAATATGCTATACTACATTTGGTTTTAACATTAAACATTAAAACCATTTAGTATGAAAAAAATTACTTTAGTAGTATGTCTACTTATGATTGCTTTTGTGAATGCTCAAGATGACGAAAACCAATCGGACAAACTTACCTTTGAGAAAGGAACACAGTTTGTAAATCTAAGCTTATCATTAGGAACTTCTGATTCAAATTTTATTAGTGAAACACAAAATTTTGATACAAAAAGGACTCATTACAACATCAATTCTTCTTATAGTTATGCTATTAGCGATAACTTTTTTATCGGATTAGGTCTTGGATATTCGCATGTCATACAAGAACAAGATGATCGATCTGATCAAGTAGACTTTGAGTCCAAGAACAATACATATAGAATATTTCCGTATGTACGCTATTACAAAGGAATAGGAAAAAAATTAGCCTTTTTTATACAAGGTGAAACTCGTTTTTCATTTTCTAAAACAGAGCTCGAAAATGAAGGTGATTGGAGAACAAAGAATTTATTTATAGGTGTGCGACCTGGACTTACATTGATACTGAACAAAAATTTAGCATTAGAAACTTCCATTGGATCACTAGGCTATTCAAGTAGTGACTCTAAGAATAACGCTAACGCCATTTCCAATGATTACAATTCAGATTCTAAAGGATTCGGTTTATCTTTAAATACTTCAAATTTACTTTTTGGAGTGAACTATTATTTTTAAAAAGCAATTTGCAATTTAATGACAACCGCAATTGTCTTTTCCACAAGCTTTTGCGGTTTTCTTTTGCCAAAAAAATTTCTTGATAATAAAACCTATAGCAATAAAGAATGTGATACCAACTAATATTTCTTGAATCATAATTTTATTTTAAAAATTGATACGCTATTAATCCAGCAATGTATGCAATAGCAGACATTCCAAAGAGTTGAATCATAGGCCATTTCCAACCATTTGTTTCGCGTTTTACAATAGCAAGCGTACTCATACATTGCATGGCAAACGCATAAAACAATAATAGCGAAATACCAGAAGCAAAAGTAAATACCTTTTTTCCAGAATCGGCATGCACTTCCGACTGCATTTTTGCTTTGATGGTATTTCCATCTTCGTCATCTCCCTCACTTCCAACACTATAAATAGTAGCCAGTGTTCCTATAAATACTTCACGAGCTGCAAACGAACTTACCAATGCAATTCCTATTTTCCAGTCGTAACCTAGTGGTTTTATAACTGGTTCAATCGTTTTTCCTATAACACCCAATACTGAGTTTTCTAGTCGTAATCCTGCTATTTCATCTTCTACAACTGCCTCTCTAAATTCTGGTGTTTTTTCAGCTACAGCTGAACTAATGTCTTGTATACTTATCGTTTTTCCAGCTTCTTTCGCTTCTTTTTTTAAGCTTTCTTCTAGTCGTAAAATTTTATTCTGCAAAGAAATTTCTTGAATTTCGTTAAAACCATTTTGTTCAATTGATTCTGTAATCAATTCTTCCGCATTGTCAAATTTTTCATTGACACCAACAGATGCTAAAACCCATAGAATGATAGAAATTGCTAAAATGATTTTTCCAGCTTCAAATACAAATGCTTTGGTCTTTTCTATTACAGTAAAAGCAATATTTTTAAATAATGGTACTTTGTATTTTGGTAATTCTACAACAAAATAAGACTTGCTTTCAATCTTTAGTGTTTTGTGTAGTATGAATGCTGAAAGTAACGCTATAGCAAATCCAATAATATAAAGTAGCATCAGCGTAATTCCTTGCCAATTGAAGAACCAAAAGACACGTTCACCGGGAATTACAAGTGCAATTAAAATCGCGTATACTGGCAATCTTGCAGAACAAGTAATAAATGGCGTCACTAAAATCGTAATTAAACGTTCTTTCCAGCTTTCTATGTTTCTTGTTGCCATAATAGCAGGAATAGAACATGCAGCTCCAGAGATTAAAGGAACTACACTTTTTCCACTTAAGCCAAATCGACGCATAATTTTGTCCATTAAAAAGACAACACGGCTCATATAACCACTTTCTTCCAAAATGGCGATAAAGAGAAATAGAAAGGCGATTTGTGGAATAAATATCACTATTCCTCCCAATCCTGTAATGATTCCTTCGGCAAGTAGATCAGTAAACATTCCGGCAGGCAATACTTCTTTTGTCCAATCTGCCAACGAGCCAAAAATTCCATCAATAAAGTCCATCGGTACTGAACTCCATTCAAAAATTACTTGAAATATGAGCAATAATAAGATTGCAAAAATTACATATCCGAAGATTTTATGTGTAAAAATTCGATCGAGTTTTGTTTGTAAATCCGATGCTTTTGCCTTGTCTACTGTATACGATTTTTTGAGCGTATCATTGATAAACTTATATCTAACAATAGTTTCTCTATGCTGTACTTTTTTGAGTTCTGTTTTTGACAGAGATGTTAATAACTCAGGATTTGTAATGGTATTTTTTTCTATCTTTTCTGCGGCAATACAGCGTTCTGCTGAAAGTGTAGTATAAGAAAGAATTGCTTCTTTTGCTTCATCAATTCCTGTTTGTAATTTGGAACTGATGATTACAATTTTTGTATTTAAATCGGCTTCTAATTGAGGTATATTTATTGAAATTCCTTTAGATTTCATTCTATCAGCCATATTGATAACTAATAGTGTTGGAATTTCTAGATCTTTCACCTGCGTAAAAATGAGCAAGTTTCGTTTTAACTCTTCAACATCAGTTACAACTACGGCAACATCAGGATAAAACTCATTGGTAGTATCATTTAAAACGTCAATTGCTATTTTTTCATCTGCAGAAGAAGCATTCAAACTATACGTTCCAGGTAAATCGAGTATGGTAGCTTTGTGCGTTTTAGAAAGTTTGCAGGTTCCAGTTTTCTTATCAACAGTAATTCCTGGGTAGTTCCCTACTTTTTGGTTCAATCCAGTTAAATGGTTGAACAATGAGGTTTTTCCTGTATTTGGATTTCCTATTAGGGCTACTTTTATTGTTGTATCACTCATTAGCTAATAGGATATTATATTTTTTCTATTAATATTTCTGCGGCAGTATTTTTACGAATCGCAATATTACTTCCATTAATCCTTAAAAATAAAGGTCCGTTAAAAAGTGTTGTCTGCACTAATTCGATTTCATTTCCAGGCAAACAACCCATTTCTATAAGTTTTAGCGGAATTGTATCTACCGAAAAATCAAGCACTTTCGCTTTTTCTCCTTTTTTTAAATCAGCAACCGTCAACATTTCTTTATTTAGATTAATTTTAAAGAAGCAAAAATAAGTTAAAAAGTTTAGTTAGAAAACTTCCGTGAAGAAAAAGCGCTATTCGTAAGATTCTTTTAGCGTTTCGATATCGTCGAGCAATTTTTCAATATCTTCTTTTTTAGTACCGTCATAAAATCCGCGAATGCGACGTTTTTTATCGATCAACATAAAATTTTCGGTATGTACCATTCCGTAATCATCGTTGCCATCTGATTTCACAGCTAAGTACGATTTACGCGCCAAGTCATAAATTTGTTTTTTATCGCCAGTAACTAAATTCCATTTCTTATCATTTACACCTTTTTCAATTGCGTAGCGTTTTAATTGTGCTACCGTATCAATTTCGGGTGTTACGGAATGTGATAATAACATTATGTCATCGTCATCTAGTATTGCTTTTTGAATTTCCGTCATGTTTTTCGTCATGATCGGGCAAATAGTTTGACAAGTTGTGAAAAAGAAATCTGCTACGTAAATTTTGCCTTCATAATCTTTCTGTGTCACGGTTTTACCATTCTGATTTACCAAAGAAAAATTATTTATTTTATGATATTTACTTACATGTTGTATGGAATTGTCAACTAATTCGACATTTACATTAGCAGGTTGATATATAGGAAGCACATTTTTCTTCTTTAATGCAAAGTAGAAAACGGTGACGATAATCGCTGATAAACAGCCCATTACAATCGCAAAAAGTCTGTATTCTCTAAAAAATGATATCATTTAGTGTCGTTTAACGGATAAATTTACAGTTCGTCGAATTGATTTGGGGCTTTCATCGAAAAAACCCTGTACAAATTTACGATTTTTATTTTTGACAGTGAAAAATTCCTATATTGTCTGTCCCAAATCTAACTTAACTATGAAGAATACCATATTAGCCCTTGGTTTCTTGTGGACTTTTGTCGCTTTTAGCCAGACAGATCAGGAATTGATCGATGTGGTTGAAACAGAACACAATAGAGCTCAACACATACATGATTTTGAAGCAAATGAACATACAGCTTCGTATGATTTATTATCTCACAGATTAGAACTAGAAGTTGATCCAGCAATACACTATATAAAGGGAAAAGTTAGTACCGAATTTCGTGTTTTAGAGAACACAGAAACAATTACATTTGACTTATCTGACCAATTAGAAGTTTCTTCAGTAGCTAATGGAAAAGAAGATTTGGCTTTCACACATGAAAACAACGAACTTGTATTAACTTTTACAGATAGTCTTTGCGAAAGCGCTACACATACAGTTACAATTACTTACGAAGGAGTTCCTAATAAAAACGCTCGTGGCGAAGGATTTGTAACAACAACACATAACAACACGCCATCTTTATATACACTTTCTGAACCTTACGGTTCAAGAGATTGGTGGCCATGCAAACAAGATTTAAATGATAAAGTAGATCAAATTGATGTCATTATTACGGCTCCTGCAGCTTACAAAGCTGTTTCCAACGGAATGGTAATATCAGAAACTCAAGAAGGAGCTGTAATAACGACTCATTGGCAACATAATTATCCAATTGCTTCTTATTTAATTGGAGTTGCTGTTACAGATTACGAAGTATTCTCTCAAACTGTTGAGAGAAACGGACATAGTTTTGACATTGTAAATTATGTATATCCAGAATCAAAAGAAAAAGCAGAAGAGTACACGAAAGTTACTGTTGACATTATGAACCTTTTTCAAGATTTATTTGGAGAATATCCTTTTAAAGATGAAAAATACGGTCATGCAGAGTTTGAATATGGTGGTGGAATGGAGCATTCTACGATTTCGTTTATGGGGAATTTTAGCAGATCATTAATTGCGCATGAGTTAGCACATCAATGGTTTGGAAACAAGGTTACTTGCGATTCTTGGAATGACATTTGGCTTAACGAAGGATTTGCTACGTATTTATCTGGTTTGGTTGAAAATCATTTCGACGGAGAGCAAGATTTTATCAACTGGAAACGTGGAAAAATTGCAGATATTACTACCTCAAGAAATGGATCGGTATATGTGCAAGATGATAAATTAGATAATGTTGGGCGCATCTTTAGTTCTAGATTAAGTTACAACAAAGGTGCAATGGTAATTCATATGTTACGCACAAAATTAGGTGATGACGTATTTTTTCAAGCCATTCGAAATTACTTAAACGACGAAGAATTAGCATACGGATATGCAAATACAGATCAACTACAAGTTCACTTAGAAAAAGCTAGTGGACAAAATTTACAAGAGTTCTTCAATGATTGGATTTACGGTGAAGGATATCCTTCGTACGATATCGCTTGGTATCAAGGAGCAGAAAGTAAATTAAATATCAAAATGAATCAAGCACAGTCTAACAGAAAAGTTGATTTTTTTGAAATGAATGTATCTTTTTTAGTGATTGGAACACAAGGAGAAGAAGAGTACATTACAATTGATAATACTGTGAATGGTCAGGAATTTCAAATTGCAGTGGATTTTGAAATCGCTGATATGATTTTTGATCCTAAATTTGATTTAATTTCAAGAAACAACAACATTGGTATTGATATTGAAGCTGTTGCCGAATTAGAAATTACTCCTTCTATAGAAAACACTGTAAACAAAACAACCTTAGTGACAACAAAAAAGTAATCTATCCTTTTTATATAGCTGAATAAATACAATAAAAACAAATTTTAGAGCGTCGCTATTTTTTATAAGTAATGATAAAACCTTACTTTTGTGCGTTCTATAAACATTTTATACTATAAATGGGATTATTTATTCAGATTACATCGTTTATCCTAATCATATCAATCTTAGTGATTCTTCACGAATTAGGGCATTTTATACCAGCTAAACTTTTTAAAACGAAAGTTGAAAAATTCTATTTATTTTTTGATCCTTGGTTCTCTATCGTAAAGAAAAAAATTAAAGGAACTGAGTATGGTATTGGATGGCTTCCACTAGGTGGTTATGTTAAAATTGCTGGAATGATTGATGAAAGCATGGATAAAGAACAAATGGAAAAACCACCTCAACCTTGGGAATTCCGTTCAAAACCAGCTTGGCAACGTTTAATCATCATGTTAGGTGGTGTTATTGTCAACTTCTTATTGGCTTGGGTAATTTACATTTCACTATTTGTATATTATGGTGAAACATATGTTCCTGTAGATCAAATTAAAGACGGTTTGTATGTAGATGAAATCAGTGAGCAAATTGGATTACGCACAGGAGATAAAATTCTAAAAATTGACGGAAATAAGGTTGAAAAGTTAGACAAGTATTTAACTATAGATATTTTACTAGGTGATCAAGTAACAGTTTTACGAAATGGAAAAGAAGAAACTGTTCCATTAAGTGATGAAGGGAAAAAAGCGGCATTAGATAGTAAAGGAAGAAACTTTGTTACGCCAAGAATAGCTGCCATCATAGGAGCAGTATCAGACAGCACAAATGCTAAAAAAGCGGGAATATTACCAAATGATGAAGTAGTTGGCATAAATGGCGCTAAAATTCAGTTTTGGGATCAATTTCGCACTAAAATAAAAGAAAACACGAATAAAGAAATTCAATTAACCGTAAAGAGAGAAGGAAAAAACATTACACTTCCTGTAATGGTTCCTAGTAAAGGAGGAATAGGTGTTGTATTAGATAACAATAAAGCTGTAGATCGACTAGTAATTACTAAAGAATACGGTTTTTTTGAAGCGATTCCTAGAGGATTTGAAGAAACGATTAATGTACTAGTTCGCCAGGTAAAGCAATTTAAATTAATATTTAATCCAGTAATTCAAGGATACAAAAAAGTAAAAGGACCTATTGGAATTGTAGAAATGATGTCGCCTGTTTGGGATTGGCAATTCTTTTGGGGCTTTATGGCTATGTTTTCTGTGTGGTTAGCTTTTTTAAATATATTACCTATTCCAGCCTTAGATGGAGGACACGTAATGTTTTTATTATACGAAATCATTGTTGGAAAGGCACCATCACAAAAAGTAATGGAGATAGGACAAATAGTTGGTTTTGTAATCATTATGAGTTTAATGGTGGTTATCTTTGGAAATGATATCTGGAACCTTATTAAAGGTGGTTCTTAGTAAGAGATAGTGCAGAACAAAAAACTTTTTTATTTTTTTAAAAAAAATGTTTGTTCGAAATAAAAAATAACATATATTTGCCCTCGCAAAAAGCAATAACACTCCTCCTTAGCTCAGTTGGTTAGAGCATCTGACTGTTAATCAGAGGGTCCTTGGTTCGAGCCCAAGAGGGGGAGCAAAGCTTTGCAAAGCCATCCAATCGGATGGCTTTTTTGTTTTTAAAATCTATTGTTTTCTACAACTAATTTTTAAGTATAAAAGTGTGAATCGTGCTTGATTTGAAACTTGGAATCAAACGCAGATGAATACTGTTTACCCAATATTTTAAAAAAGAATTCTGATTGAGCTATTTGATGATAAAGAATCTGTAGTTCGGTAATGAACTAAGAAAGAAGCCAAATATATAATACTGCTAGTCATTGAATAATCGTAAAATAAATGACTCGGCAATTAGCTGAAAATTGAGTAAAAATTTCAAAAAATCAATCAACCATATCTCACCCTACATAAGCAAACTATTTCAGGGCAAGCTCACGAAGCATTGAACAGAAACAATTAAAAAAATTTCGAGGCGAATTTCTGAACGTTTAAATCTCGATTATCGAGTAAACTTTCTTGCGAACGTATTCAAAACCATAAGAAAGTTAATATCGTTTTCTACAAAACATAACGCTTATACATTATTTTCAAACAACTCATAATTCATTAGTTTATTTGTTGAAGACTCTACACAATTTATTAGAATACATTAACATTAAAACCAATTTTTCTATGAAAAAGTATTTCATGCAAATTGTGTGTGTCATTTTTGGATTAACGTTTCATCAAGGATCATACGCACAAGACGATTCAAATCCAACAGAATTACCAACAATTATTCCAGCTTCACCAACAGTTGCGAACTTAATGCAATTTGAAGAAGTTCCTGTAAGTCAATATACAGGAGTTCCTGATATTGGCATTCCCATATTTGGAAAACAATTATCACCAAATGTAGGACTCAATTTATCACTTCGATACAACACTACAGGTATTCGTATTGATGAACGTTCAGGATGGACAGGAACCGGATGGACTTTAGATGCTGGCGGTGTAATTTCTCGTACCGTTGTTGGCGAACCTGACGAAAAAAATGTTCCCAATCAAGGAATAGGAGTTTTACATAATAATTATTTTAACTATCCATTCGTAAATAATCCTGCAGCTTCTAATGAGTTTCTATGGAAAGGAGTTCGAGGGATTGAACGATTTGATACACAATTAGACTTATATCAGTTTAGTTTCCTAGGAAGATCTGGACGATTTGTAATCATCAAAAATACAGCTGGAAATCTAGAAGCTAAATTATTATCCTACGATCAAAAACTAGAAATAGAACTTTTCTATGACCCTATTACTTTTGTTATGGATGCTTTTGAAATTACTGATGAAACAGGCACCATTTATACCTTTGGACAAGAATATAAAGAAACAACCGTATCATCACCTCTATCAAGCGGAATCAGTATAAGTCTTGGAAGTACTGTAGCAAATAATGTGTACCACTCAGCTTGGATGCTCAAAAAAGTTACCACTAGCAATTTAAAACCGTTGTGCACTTTTGAATACACAGATGTTCAGGAAAACTTTGAAACTCCTAAAAACTCAACAGTTAAAAAAGTTTTAGGTAATGCTGCTTTAATCACAGGAGATGCCTATGAAGTTTTTGAAAATTTCAATAAAGGCTTGCTTGAATCAGGAAATTCGTATACAGCGAGCGCACTTCAAATACAAACACAAAAACTAAGTCGTATTATCTTATCAAAAGATAATTCTACTATTGAATTTAATCATACTGTAGGACATCCTGAATATAGTGGTTCTATATCTCCACCATTATTTAGCACAGGAGCAAAACTTACTCAAATACAACGTAAAGATGCTACAGGCGCTGTTGTAGAAAGTTTTTCATTCAGCTATTCTGAAACAAGTTTAGGAAATCGCTTATTTTTAAATCAAGTGAATCATACTCGCGGAAATACAACACTTCCATATGTAATGACCTATCATAATAAAGAAGATTTACCTGCATTTGGTGATCTTCAAAAAGATCGTTGGGGTTATTATAATGGAGGAAATGTAACTACTGGTGTATTAACCGAAATGCACTACCCTACTGGCGGCGTAAAATCATTTAATTTTGAATCTAATACGTTTAGCTATTTTGGAGACGAACCTGTAAATCTTCGTGATATTCCCGAAAACCAAATAAACTTTACTGCAAATTATACATTAAACGATCAAATTACTCCTCAAAATGGATTTACGCCTAATATCGAATTTGTATACATAGATGGTTTATCTACAAACACAACACTCAATATCAATACTACGTCAACGGTGCCAAATCAACCTTTTGGGAATGAACTTGAAAACTTTCATGTAAAAATTACACCTGTAACAGTAAAAGCTTCTGTTGGATTTGATCCAGATTGCACAGGACTTTGCGCAGCGCCTACAAGCGTTTCAGATTTTGAAACGCCCAACTATGACAATTCACTTAATTATACAATTACAACAGCTTCACATCAACCAATTCTTCCTAGCGGATGGTACTTTATTCAATTGAGCCATAGAGAGTATATATCTTCTAATATTGATAGCGTAAATGTTGATATTTCGCTGAACTATCCCAAATTCACTCCAAATCAAAAATACTTTAATGGTGGCGGTTTACGTGTAGGTTCAATTACTTTTAAGGATAAAAATAACATCGCTACAAAAACATATTATGATTATAACGAGTTTGATGATACAAGCGTTTCAAGTGGATCATTTGATGGTGAACTATATGATAAGCCCTATGATATTGCAAGAAGGCATATGTTTCTAAATGGTTACGTATGGGGTCCAACTTCAGTAGTAAGATATCGCGTTCAAAATTATAGCAATGCTGTAAATGTACAAATGACCAAAGGGAATTATGTTGGTTATCAAAATATACGTGTATACAAAGAAAATAATGGAGAAACTAGATATACTTTTGTTTCTCCAAAAGACGAACCAACTTTTGTAACTCCATCTTACCCATTTGTTCCACAAGAAGATAAAGATTTCAAAAGAGGATTGCTCACAAAAGAGGAAATTTTTGATGAAAATGATCGCAAACTCAAAGAAGTAACCCATACATATACAACTTCTTCAAAAATAGTGGCGGATAATGTACAAATGAGTCTGAAGCAATACAGTAGTTGTGAATGGGATCAATTTTTTAAGACTTATGATGGTTATTTAACGACTACCGTCCAAATTGAATTGCCCATAAATCCAGAAAGTGAGGTCTCTATTGCTGGGCCTATTTACATGTACAATTGTGGTGATCCATCAAATTATATAGATTCACATTTTTACTCTTATTATGCTGGAATTTCTCAGTTGACAGAAACCATTACTAAAGATTACTTCTATGATTTACAATCAAACCAAACAGTAACAACATCAAGAGAAACATTCTCATATCACCCAGTAAATTATCAGCTTAAAGAAAAGCATACATTTTTTGATGAAAAAGGCATTACTCAGGATTATATGACAAAATATTATTATCCTGTAGATACCAGTTTTCCAACCGGAGGAAACAATACTGCTATTCGTAATTCATTAGTAAATCTAAACAGAATCAATGAAGTTCTTGAAGTAGAAAATTATAAAAATGGAACTCTTTTAGATCAATTAAAAACTGAATATTACGAATTTGAAACCGATCTTATTTTACCTAAGACTATTGCTGTTTCAAAAGGAACAGACATTTTAGAAGACAGATTGGAATATCAACGTTATGATTCGTATGGAAACATTCTACAAGTCAGCAAAAAAGATGGTACTCCTATCAGTTATATCTGGGGTTATGATCAAATGTATCCTGTAGCACAACTTATTGGTGTTAACTTTTCAGAAATTGAAACACTCTTTGGAAATAACTTCCATACGGGAAGCACAGGATTAAACACCTCACAATTAACAAGTTTACAAACCAATTTCCCAGATGCACAATTTGGTCACTACACGTATAATCCAATGATTGGAATCATCAGTGGCACAGACATAAGAGGATATAAAACTACCTACGAATACGATGATTTTCACCGTTTACAACGTGTAAAAGATGCTGACGGAAACATTTTAGCTGCTAATGAATATTTTTATCGTAATGGAAATGATGCATTAGATAATTATGTAAAAACAATTGCATATCAACAAGCTACACAAGATGGAATTGATGTAGATAATTGGGATACGTTAGAAAACATCAATTATATTGACGGACTAGGACGTGCGCAACAATCTATTGCTATTCAACAAGGAGCAACTGGAAAAGATATCATTACTCATTTTGAATATGATGCAATTGGACGTCAAGAAAAAGAATTTTTACCATATACAGCAGCAAGTTTACAAGGTGCAATTCATAGCAATGCATTGACCAATCAGGCTGCGTATTACAATACTACAAAATATGAAAATACAACAAATGCATATAATCATCAATCACTAGAAGATTCTCCATTAAATAGAGCATTAGAAGTTGGCGCGCCTGGTTTAGATTGGATGGTAGATACTACTGCCGATACAGATCATACAATCAAAATGGAATATCAAACCAATACGTATAACGGCGTAATTACAGATCAAAACTTTGATAATATCCGTCATTTCAAAGCAACTATTGGAAATAGTTATACAGATGTAAGTCTGCAAGAAGATGGCTTCTACCTTGCGGGAGAATTATATAAAACAATTACCAAAGATGAAAATTGGCAACCAAATCTTACTAATCCTTCTGCATCTACCAAAGATCATACTACGGAAGAATACAAAGACAAACTAGGACGTGTAGTATTAAAACGCACCTATGATCAAGAAGTACGTCATGACACATACTATATTTATGATGATTATGGGAATTTAGCGTATGTTTTACCGCCGGAAGCTGCCGCAAAAACAACAATTAGTGCAACAGATCTCAGTACACTTTGTTATCAATACAAATACGATCATAGAAATAGATTGATTGAGAAGAAAATTCCTGCCAAAGAATGGGAATATATAGTCTATGACAGATTAAATCGTCCTGTACTAACACAAGACGTGAATCTAAGAAATGAAAACAAATGGTTATTTACAAAGTACGATGCTTTTGAAAGAATTATTTACACAGGAATTGTTATTAATTCTGGTTCAAGAGCAGCTCTTCAAACAACTTTTGATTCTACTGCATTATATGAAACCAAAACAACCACAGCAACAACTATTGGAGACACTTCGGTATACTATACCAATACTAATTTCCCAAATGATGCTTCTGTAATTGTATTAACAGTTAACTATTATGATGATTACTCTTGGGACACTGAAACTTCCTATGAAATTAACACTGGACTTACCTCTGCGAATGGTCTACAAGTCAATGGAAATATAGTCAGTAAACCAGCAGGAGCTGCTTACGGGTGGAATGCTGGGTTTACAACTGATGGACTCATACAAGGTGATGGATATATTGAATATACAGTTACTCAAACAAACAAACGTGTTATGGTTGGGCTTTCAGCTGTTAATTCTGCTGGAAATGATCATTACAATACCATTGATTATGCTATTTATACAGGTTACGGAACAGAAAGCAAGATTACCATATATGAAGAAGGCGCATATCAAACAATACGTCCAACATATTTTCAAATTGGAGATCGTTTCAAGATTGAACGTGCTGATAACCTAATTCTTTATAAAAAGAATGACGAAGTATTCTTCTCTACGCAAATCGATTACAAAGGAACTTTAATAGGTGATAGTTCATTTTTAGATGCAGAAACTGCAATACAAAATGTTCATATTGGATATTCATGCATGGGACAAGCTTTTACTAACAAAACAAAAGGACTAGCTACTGGTAGTAAGGTTCGCGTCATAGGACACAACCATTGGATAACTAGTGAATCATATTATGATGAAAAAGCGCGTGCTGTATATACAAAAACAAATAATAGTTATTTGGACACAAAAGACGAACTATGTTCTCGATTAGATTTTACTGGAAAAGTACTGAAAAGTATAACTACACATCAACGTTCTAGAGATCGTGCAATAGTGACTAGAGATAACTTCATATACGATCATGCTGATAGATTATTGTATCAAACCAAACAAATCAATGATGGCAATAAAGAACTAATCGCAAGAAATACCTATGATGAATTAGGGCAATTGACTCAAAAACAAGTTGGAGGAAGTATACCTAACATTAGCGCATATACAAACTTAAGCAATGTAACTGTTGATGGGAATGTCATTACTAAAAATCAGTCTACAGGTTGGGATGGCGCACTCACTACAACTAATACCATTACTGGCGATGGATATTTAAGTTACAGTATTCCTAATTTGAATAAATACATCATGGTTGGGCTCGCTGAAGAAGTAGGTGGTACTGGCTATTCCTCTATTGATTATGCTATTTATACACATTGGGGAAGAATGTATATTCGTGAAAATGGTGCAGACAGAGGTTTGCAAGGAACATACACACCTGGAGATATATTAACTATTGAACGAAGAGGAACTAAAATTTACTATCTAAAAAATGGAGAAGTATTTTATGTTTCTGGTGTAGCTGACAATGGAAATCCACTTATGGGTGATGTAGCAATTCACTCTACAGAAGGAAAAATCAAAGACTTAGTGCTAGTCGATTTAGAAAATGAATTACAAGAAGTAGATTATACGTATAACGTAAGAGGTTGGCTAAAAGGAATCAACGATATCAACAATCAAGGAAATGACCTTTTTAGCTTTGCTATCAAATACAATGACATTACAGATCCGACCAAGCAATTATTTAACGGAAACATTAGCAGTACGTCATGGAGAAGTCAAGGACAAGACAGTTCGCTGAAAAACTATGTTTATGAATATGACGGACTCAACAGAATTACAAAAGCTGTAGACAATACTGCAAACTACAACTTAGACTTAGTAAGTTATGATCTTAATGGAAACATTCAACAATTAAAAAGAATAGGTCATACAAATCCTGACGCTACTTCTTTTGGATTAATGGATGATTTAAATTACAACTATTCAGGAAATCAATTATTAAGTGTAAGCGATACTGGTAACATCAATCATGGTTTCAAAGATGGAAATACCTCAGGAAACGATTACAGCTATGACAACAATGGTAACATGGTGGAAGATAAAAACAAAAACATCACTAACATTAGTTATAACTATCTAAATCTTCCAACGGAAATTACATTTTCCAACGGAAGCACAATTTCATATACGTATGACGCAAGTGGAGTGAAACTTGAAAAGCAAGTAAGTGATTTTCTAGCTGCCGAATCTGGAACAACGTTCTATGCGGGCAATTATATTTACAAGCAAGGAGCTTCCAGAGGTTCAACATTAAAGCTTACATTCTTTAATACCGAAGAAGGTTATGTAGAACCTATATTTGAAATGACAGGTGGTGAACCATTAGGTGGTGGATTATTTGGAGGTACAACGCCACTTGTGGAATCTATTACTGGTTTTGAGTATACATATCAATACAAAGATCACTTAGGAAACATAAGGCTTTCGTACCAAGATATGAATGGCGACGGAAGTATTGATGCTTCATTTGAAATCAAGGAAGAAAATCATTATTATCCGTTTGGACTGAAGCATAAAGGGTATAATGCCAATCAAGTTGGAAGAGATCATCTCTATGGGTATCAAGGAAAAGAAGAAAACGATGAACTCGGACTAGAATGGCAAGATTTTCATGCTAGAAATTATGATGCCTCTATAGGACGTTGGATGAATATCGATCCATTAGCAGAACAAATGCGTAGACATTCTCCTTATAATTATGCTTTTAATAATCCTATTTTCTTTATTGATCCAGATGGGATGAAACCATTAGGCAATGGAGACGATGATAGCGAAAAAAGTATAATTTATAATGGTTCTGAAACTGCAATTGGCGATAGTGATATAGTAGTAGAAAATCAATTAGAAACCGTTGTACTAACTGGATATAATAATAATAGTGATATAAAGATGGAAGATGAATCCGTAAATGATAAAAAAACTAACGGAGCTGGATATTTTGGTTATTCAATAGGTGGCGCTCTAGGAGGAGGAATTGGAATTAGTATAGGAATTGTAAGAGATGACACTGGAAATCATGGCCTTTATTTTGAATTTAAAGGAAACATGGGGCTAGGGGTTGATACAGGCTTTGAATTTGATGCCTTTGATTCCACAGGAGGTGAACCAATTCTCTTGGAACATATAGAAGGAAAATCTGTATCATACAACATAGGGATATCCACTCCAATAGGAGGTGTAGGATATAATCCCGGAGGCACAATCGATAGCAGTTATAGTGGAATCGATGTAATGAACCCAAGTAATTTTGGCACAGGAGATAATGGTTACACAACTGGTTTCAGAAAAGTAGATTTCACAAAACCTGAACCTAAAATATCTGTAGGAGCTATATACACACAAAGTAAAAGTTGGATATGGGACTTCTAATATAAAAGGAAAGTTGTCAATCAAAAGCAATCACAGCTAAAAACTGTGGTTGCTTTTTTTTATAAAACTTCGTATTCTAAAAATATTTTTAAAAATAGATTAACGAAACACACAAAAACCTATCCTCTAAATAAAAAGAAATCATCTTTCATCTCTTCAATTTCAGTGTCTTTGTTGGTAATGATATAATCAATGGCTTTTTCGGTGAAATCTTCTCCTTTTTTGGTTAAAGAAATGATCTTATCCGTAATGGTAATCATGTTATTTTTTTGTGCCAATTCCACAATAGATTGTGAGCGCAAGCGTTGCCAATTAATATGTTCGTTCAAGTGTTTTACATGACGTTCACTTTCTTCTGTATGGTTTCTGATGTGCAATAAAAACACCAACAACATAATCTCTGTTTTCTGTTGTCGCACTTTGTAATATCCGTAAATCACACCTCGTTTTGGCAAAATATAAATTAAAAGTACTGTCAAAATTACCGCAATTCCTATGATATACAGATAATCTAAAAACACAAACTGACTAAAAACGGTTTGTATTTTTTCTCCTAAAAGCAAACGTTCAAAACCAGTATTATTTACAAGTAATGCTTCATAATATTGATAAAAAACAACACTTATTCCAGTCGCTATACTTACCAAAATAGACGTAATAATTGGCTCGTATACCAACAAGAAAAGAATAGCTAATACTGTCGTCATAGAACCTGAAATAGACGCATCTAACACATGTGCCAACCAATATCCAGAAATAGCTGCCACTACTCCAAAAAAGCAAGAAAGTAGTAGCATTTTCTTTAAATCCTTTGTAAATAAATAAGCGGTTGCCGCAGGTGCAATCATTAAAGCAACAACTAATATTGGACCGACTGCATCAAATGCTCCTACAATGGTCACCGATGAAACCGTCATTAAACCGTAATGCAATATAACTGGTGAAAATCCTAGCGCAGCCGCTAAACCTGGATCAAACGTGCTTACTTTCAATTCCTTGAAAAAAGCAAACAAGAGAATCAAGGTGATCAATAGAATAATTCCAATCACCCAAATTGCTTTCGGTCCTAAGTTGATACACGAATCTGTAATTCCTTCAATACAATTAATTTGTATGATGTCAAATGGTGCTAAACTCAAGTCACCAACCATCACAGAATCAATATCTAAATGCACATCATTTGCGTTTTTGGCAATCAAAATAACACCAATACTAAACAAGGCGGGAAAAACGAGTCCGATAGCAGTATCTTCTTTTACCAAACCTGTTTTTTGAATGTATTCCACCAAAATTACCGTGACAATTCCCGCCAAGGCAGCCAAAACAATTAAGAATGGTGAAGCGGTATCTTCTACAATGAAAAATCCAATGACAATTCCCAACAAAATGGAATGACTGATCGCATCACTGATTAACGACATTTTACGCAACACTAAAAATGTACCTGGAATAGCACAAGCAACTGCAACAAGCGCTACAATAATCTGTATGACAATTTGTGCGTTATTCATGTGTATCGTTTACTTGTTGATTGTATAAGTTTGCAGCCGTTTCATAGCCTTGTGTTGTCATTGACCATTGTTGCCCGTTGATTTCTACATAATTTAAATCGACCAATTCTTGCAGTGATTTTTTTGAAAATCCTTGAAAACCATTCAAAATTTTAATGGCGTGCGGATGTGATATATTTTCATGCGTTTTAGCAATTCCGTACATAAATGCCAATGTTTTCTGCATTTTTAGGTTATTTCTGTTCTTTCTGAAGCGAATTTCTCTAAATAACAATCCTCTGTTTGGTGAAAATATAAACGAAAGGAAAACAATACTTGCTGCTACCAACACAATAACTGGACCTGTAGAAAGATTACTTTGACTAGCGCTAATCGCAGTACCAAGAACTCCAGAAAAAGCGCCAAATATTGCTGCCAAAAACACCATCATTCCCAAACTATTTGTCCATTGTCGTGCTGCAGCGGCTGGAGCTAACAACATAGCACTCATTAAAATTACACCAACGGTTTGCAAGCCTAAAACAATGGTAATTACAATAAAAGTTGTAATTAAAATATCTATAAAACGCGTATTGAATCCGAGTGTTTTGGTATAGTCTACATCAAAAAGTAAAATTTTAAATTCTTTCCAAAAAACCAATAGAATTAAAAGTGCAATTCCAGCTACAATAGCAATCAACCAAACATCTTTTGCCAATAAAGTGGCTGCTTGACCAAATAAATACGTGTCTAATCCAGCTTGACTTGCATTTGGTTGTTTTTGAATAAACGTTAATAGCAACATTCCGAAACCAAAAAATAAAGAAAGTGTTAATCCTAATGCTGTATCTGATTTTAAGTGCGTGTTTTTTGTAATACTACGAATCCAAAAAGTTCCAATCAATCCGCTAATTAAGGCACCAAGTAAAAAGAGATTGCTGTCTTTTACTCCAGTAATTAAAAATGCAATCGCAATCCCTGGTAAGGCAGCATGTGAAATAGCATCGCCCAAAAGGCTTTGTTTTCTCAATACAGCAAAACTTCCTAACATACCACAAATAGCACCTAATATTGCTGTTCCCAGCATGACAATTCGTGCAGTATAATTAGAAAAAATAAGCTCTATGTATTCTAAAAAATCTATGGTTTCTCGTTTTTTAGTTGTTTTATAAATTGTTTTCCGTCAAAAGTCAATACTACTTTTTTTCCTGTCGGCAGAAAGAAACCACTATCAGCATCCAATAAAAATTCACTGTGTGTAATGGTAGCTTTTTCAGGATTTACGAGTAGATCAAATTTGTATTTTCTTGCAATTTTGAACACATACACAACTTCATCATTTTCAAATATGGCTTTTCGCACTAACGCTTCTTGGTTCAACTCAAAATATGCTAATACCTTATGATGATGACCGCTTCCATAGGTTCCATACGCTTCAAACAAATAGCCTTTTCCGAAAGGATAAATTTCTAAAATCACAGCATCAGCAAGGATATTATTTCCTTCTTCTTCGTCCATTGGTTTTTCATCTTGAAGTGAAACAACATGAATTTTATCTCCAAATTTAAACTGAATGAAACTTCTCAATGCATGCCAACTTCCGCCTGTAAGACTGTCCCAACCAAAGGTTCTAATCTTTTTATCATCAGAAGTGGCTACAGAAATATATGTACGAAGTTCGGGAAATCTATAATTCCAACTTTCTTTTTTTGAAAGTACTGTTTTTAGTGTTTTTTCAAATTGAATTGCCACTACTTCCCTATTGATGTTTTCATCTTTAGAACGTAATTGCTTTAACAATGACAATACTTTTGCTTCTTCCGCTTTCATGTCTGTTTGTGCAAACATTGAAAATGAAGATAAACTCAGAAACAAGAGAAGAAAGAAAGTTTTTGTTTTCATACACGTAGTTATTCTTGAACGCTTACTTTATAGTTAATTCCGTAAGTCTTGGTTAAATTATCATCGTTAAAAATATCTTTTACTGGACCTGTCGCAATTTTTTTCACGTTCAAAAACG
Source organism: Kordia sp. (assembly GCF_965224175.1). Classification (GTDB taxonomy): domain Bacteria; phylum Bacteroidota; class Bacteroidia; order Flavobacteriales; family Flavobacteriaceae; genus Kordia. The sequence continues at coordinate 3,673,510 of NZ_OZ245041.1, read as the reverse complement.
TAACCCAATCAAAATATTCAGGAACGGTTTGCAAATCGTGATGCACTACAATTACTGTTTTTCCAGCTTTTCTAAGCTCTTTTAAAATATTGATAATTGCTTTTTCTGTGGTAGCATCTACACCTTGAAAAGGTTCATCCATAAAATAAATAGACGCATTTTGCACTAAGGCTCTTGCCAAGAAAATTCGCTGTTGTTGTCCGCCAGAAAGCTGGCTAATTTGACGATTTTTAAATGGTAACATTCCTACTTTTTCTAAGGCTTCCAAAGAAGCTTTCTTTTGCTTTTGTCCAGGACGTTTTATCCAACCAAGACTGCCATAAGTTCCCATCATCACAACATCTAGCGCTGTCGTCGGAAAATCCCAATCAACACTTCCTTTTTGTGGAACATACGCTACTAATGAACGTTGTTTTTCATAAGGTTTTCCAAAAATAGAAACAGTTCCTGCAATAGGTTTTATAATCCCTAAAATTGATTTGATTAAGGTAGATTTTCCAGCACCATTTGGTCCTACAATACACATCAATACACTTTCAGGAATTGCCAAATCAATATCCCACAATACAGGTTTGTAATTGTATGCAACCGTAAGGTCATCTACCGTAATTGCGTATTTTTCTTTCATTGTTTTTTGTTGATTTGTATTTTCTGTCGATTCGTTAATTTGTTTATTTGTTCTTCTTCAAATCTTTAAGTTAAACGTCATTTCGAGTGAAATTCTAAAAGAATTTTGTATCGAGAAATAGTGTGAAATTCGAAGTAGTTCTCGATACTATTTTCTTCGAAAATCACTCGAACTGACGCCTTGTAAATCTATATTATAATTCAAATCGTATCTAAAATCTAACGATCTAATCATCTAAGAAGTCTAAAATTACTTTAATGCATCAATAATCGTTTTTACATTATATTGATACATTCCAATATACGTTCCTTCTACTGTTCCTGCATCTCCCAGAGCGTCTGAATATAAGATTCCGCCAATAGCTACTTCATGATCTTTCGCTTTTACAGCTGCCTGCAATGCTTCAATAGTACGTTTTGGCACTGAACTTTCTACAAAAATGGCTTTTACGTCTTTTTCAATAATAAAATTCGCCAACTTCTGAACATCTTGTACACCAGCTTCGGTTGCTGTTGATAGACCTTGCAAACCAACAACTTCAAAATCGTGTAATTTCCCAAAATAATTAAATGCATCATGCGCCGTAACTAAAATTCGTTTCTCTACAGGTAATGTATTTATTACTTCTTTTATTTCTTTAGATAACGCTGTTAACTTTTCAATATAAACCTGTCCGTTTTTCTCAAAACTTTCAGCATTTGCTGGATCTAGCTTTTTGAGTTCATCTACCACAAATCGTGTTGCTTGTTTCCAGTAATCAATATGAAACCAAATATGCGGATCGTAGCTGGATGCAAAATATTCCGAACTAATCAAACCACTTTTATCCACAGCGTCAGAAACCGTAATGGTTTTCTTTTGTTGACTTCTGAGTTTTTCGAAAACGTCTTCTAATTTTCCTTCCAAATGCAGTCCATTATAGATAATTACATCTGCATTGAATAATTTACTCACTACACTTTCACTGGCTTTGTACAAATGTGGATCTACACCACTTCCCATTAAACCTTGCACTTCAATTTTTTCACCACCAATGTTCTTTACCATATCAGTAATCATTGTAGTTGTCGTAACCACTTGAAGCTTTCCACTTTGTTTTTTCACTTCTGTTTTACAGCTTATTACTGTGAAAATTATCAGTAGTATATAAATGTATTTTTTCATTTTTATTGTTGATTTGTCAATTCGAGCGCAGTCGAGATATACTTCGTTATTAAAAATACTTTCCAATTTAAGATTCAACATTCATAATTTATCATTCAAAAAAATCATTTCTTGATATAAATATTATTAGCAATTTGCTGTGAAATTGTAAATTCTTCTTTCTTAATTCGAATCTTCATAGAATTATCAAAAGGTTCTTTATCGATTACCTTTATCTTTTTCCCCAAAGCAATGCCTTGTTTATCCAAATATTTTAAAAAAGAGGAAGAAGAATCTTTTACGCCAACAATAATGCCTTTGTCGTTTTTATCGAGTGTCATTAACAATACATCTGCATGATCAGACATGTTTCCATCTTTATCTGGAATTGGATCACCATGCGGATCACGCTTTGGGAAACCTAAAAATTCATCCAATTGATTGATGAGTTTTTCAGATTTGATATGTTCTAATTGTTCAGCAACATCATGTACTTCATCCCAAGTAAAATTGAGCTTTTCTACCAAAAATACTTCCCAAAGTCTATGTTTTCGGATGATACTTGCCGCAATGAGCCTACCTTCTACTGTTAACTCTGACCCTTTGTAACGTTTATAGTTTACCAGACCTTTTTCAGATAGTTTTTTGATCATATCTGTCACAGAAGAAGCTTTGGTATTCATTTTTTCCGCAATCGCGTTCGTGCTAATCCCACCATCAAAAGCATCGCTTAGATGATAAATTGCTTTTAAGTAGTTTTCTTCCGAAAGTGTCATCATAATCATTTAATTAACAACACAAATATACAATTTTTGTATTTAGACTCATTCTTTTTTTAGATTAGGCTAAAAATTAATCATATCTTTGCAAAAAAATATTTCTAATGAAACTTAATTTCTGTTTCCTATTCTTCTTAATTTTTTCAGGCGCATTCTCTCAAACTACTGATATAAAAGGTGTTATTTCACACAAAAATCAACCAGAAGAATTTGTAAATGTATTTATTAAGAACAGTGAAAAAGGAACTATTACTGATGCAAAAGGAGCGTATTCGTTAAAAATTGCATCAGGAAATTATACTTTAATGGTACAATCAATCGGTTTTAAAACCATTGAAAAAGAAATTATAGTTGGTGACAAGACATTGACTTTAAACTTTAGCTTGCAAGAAGATCCTTTAGGACTTGATCAGGTTGTGGTTTCTGCCACCAAAACAGAACTGAATAGACGTGAAGCTCCTGTTTTAGTAACTGTTACCAACGCAGAATCACTAAAAAATGTACAAGCAGCAACTTTATTTGAAGGTTTAAATTTTCAACCTGGATTACGTACCGAAGTAAATTGTCAGAATTGTGGTTTTTCACAGATACGAATCAACGGTTTAGATGGCGCATACTCACAGATTCTCGTAAATAGTCGTCCCGTATTTGGTTCGCTGAACGGAATTTATGGTTTGGAACAAATTCCAACCAATATGATCAAGCAAATTGAGGTAACTCGCGGTGGCGGATCAGCTATTTTTGGTTCAAATGCTATTGCTGGAACTATTAATGTGATTACCAAAGATCCAATTGAAAATCAATTTCAAGTTGCTTCTAAAATAGGTTTGATTGATGGAGAAAGTGTAGATGCTGTAAATACATTCAATTCTACTTTTGTTTCGGAAGATTTAAATAAAGGAATTACATTTTTTGGAATGCATCGCGATCGTGAAGGTTATGATAATAATGGTGATGGCTTTACAGAAATGACCAAACTGCGTAATATAAACTTTGGTTTTAAGTCGTTTTACAAATTTGATTTCCGACGAAAGTTAACCTTAGAATTTAACAACTCGCATGAATACAGACGCGGAGGAGATTTCATTGATAAATCACCAATATTTGCCAATATTGCAGAGGAAATTACAAGTAATGTTATTGGCGGAGGAATTACATTTGATTATTTCACAGAAGATTATTTACAGAAGTTTTCTGCCTATGGAAATGTTCAAAATACACGATCTGACAATTATTATGGAACCAATCAAGATCCAAATGGTTTTGGAGTAACTAAAGATTTTGTCACGGTTGCTGGCGTGCAACATACAGCACAGTTTGAAGATTTTATTAGTGGAAGTATGGACTTAACATCAGGTGTAGAACATCGTTTCAACCGAATTACGGAACGTCGTGAAAACCCGTTGGTAAATCAAATTACACAAAACACAAACACACTTGGTATTTACACACAATTAGACTGGAAAATTTTAGACAATTTAAAACTGCTAACTGGTGTTCGTGGTGAATTATTTGAATCTAATATTAATGATGAAAGCCTTTTTATTCTAAATCCGCGCGTAAGTGTTTTATATAATATTACGGAGACCATCAGTTTTAGATCTGGTTATTCACAAGGTTTTAGAGCACCACAATTTTTCTCGGAAGATGTACATTCTGAAATTATTACTGGAGAAGTGCGTCGTGTGCGTTTAGCAGCAGATTTAAAGGAAGAGTTATCGCATAGTTTTATTGGTTCGTTAGAATATTCACATCAGCACGAAGATCATCAATTGGTATTGACATTTGAAGGTTTTTACACAACAATCAACGATCCGTTTGTGTATGAAGCGCGTGGAGAAGTTGATGGACTTGAAATTAAAGAGAAAATTAACGGCGATAATGCTATTGTAAATGGTTTCAATTTGGAAGCGCGTTTTAGTCCAAATCCGAAGTTCTTATTTCAATTGGGCGGAACTTTCCAGAATAGTTATTTTGAAAACTCATACGAACCTGAAGAAGGAATTGTAACTAATAAAATAACGCGTACACCAAATGTATATGGAAATGCCATGATTAATTATACACCAAACGAGCGATGGGATTTTAACCTAAACGGAGTTTATACGGGAAGAATGTTTGTGCCACATGTTGCTGGTTTTATTCCAGAAACTGTGTTGGAAGAAACACCAAGTTTACTGGAAGTTGGTTTTAATGCTAGCAGAACTTTTACACTTTCTGAGAAGTATCAATTTGAAATAAATAGTGGTGTTAAAAATATTTTCAACGCATACCAAGATGATTTTGATCAAACGATAGATCGTGATCCAAATTATATTTATGGTCCGTCACAACCAAGAACTATTTTTATTGGATTGAAATTTGGAACAGATCTGTAAAATAGACTGCTTTGCTACTAGATGTTAGACTTTTAGTTGATTTGTCTTTTTGTTAATTTAATGATTGCAAATACTCTTTACAGTTTCTAAACGTCAATTCGAGTATTTTTTGATAAAAAATGTATCGAGAACAACTTAGAAATTCAAAGTAGATCTCGATACTAATTTGTTTCACAAATTCACTCGATCTGACGCTCTAATGTTAATTTATATTTCTATTGACTCGTCATGCTGAACTTGATTCAACATCACATAAGAGTAAGAAAACCTCAATACCCATTACTAAAGCCTCATAACTAAATACTAAACCGTTCTATTCATCAATTGTTCTCCAAAAGCTTGTAGCAATTGCTTTTCTTTAGCACCAATATTTAATGTTTGTAGTAATTGAAAAGCTCTCGTAGTGTAATCTTGAATAGCAGTTTTTATAGCTTCTGGCGCTTTACTTTCGTTAAAAATATTCATGACAGCTTCCACTTTATCTGTTGGATCTTCAGGTTGTGTAGCAAACAATTTTGTTAAGGTTTCTTGGTTTGCTTCTGAAGCGTTTTCAAGTGCTTTTAAATATAGATATGTCTTTTTATTTTCAATAATATCACCACCAACTTGCTTTCCAAAGGTTTTTGGATCGCCATACGCATCTAAATAATCGTCTTGCAATTGAAATGCTACTCCTAAATAACGGCCAAAATCATAAATTCCTTGTGCGTCTTGTTCACTAGCATCAGCTACCAAAGCGCCCATTTTCATTGCTGCACCAACTAAAACTGCGGTTTTATATTCAATCATTTTCAAATACTCAGGAATCGTCACATTGTTTCGAGTTTCAAAATCGATATCATATTGCTGACCTTCACATACTTCAATTGCTGTTTTACTGAACAATTCTGCCAATGCTCTAAACGTTTTCCCCTCGTAATTTTCAAACAGCTGATATGCCAAAATAAGCATTGCATCTCCTGATAAAATTCCAGTATTTATATCCCATTTTTCATGAACTGTTTCTTTTCCTCTTCGTAGAGGAGCATCATCCATAATATCATCATGCACTAAAGAAAAATTATGAAAAACTTCTACAGCTAGTGCTGCATCTAATGCTTTTTTGTGTGAAGTTCCAAAAATTTCAGCAGTCATTAAAGTCAATACAGGACGCAATCGTTTTCCACCAAGTTGTAAAATATAAATGATTGGTTCATACAAATTTTTAGGTTCTGTAACTGTAACCTTTTCTTCTAAGTAATTTATAAAAGTTTCTCTGTATTGAGCAATTTGTGTCATTCTTCTGAAAATTTCAGCTAAAATACCATATTTCCAATTTATGGAAATGAAAATCGTTTGTTAAATAAATGTAAAAACCCAGGAAACTTTTTTTGTTTTTAAAGTTTCCAAAGTATATTTGCAGCCAACTTATGAAAGAGAAAATTAAAATAACTGCAACGGAATTATTCTTAAACTTAGGTTTTAAGAGTGTGACTATGGACGACATTGCCAATGAAATGGGCATATCAAAAAAGACGATTTATACACATTTCAACAATAAGACAGCTTTAGTAAATGAAGTAACAAACTCATTGTTTTGTGTAATTAGTGAAGGTATTGATTTGATTTGTGCAACTGAAAAGAATTCTATTGAGGAGCTATACGAGATCAAACGTTTTGTAATGGAACATTTAAAAGATGAAAAGTCGTCTCCACAATATCAATTGCAAAAATACTATCCAAAAATCTATGCAACGCTTAAGCAAAAACAATATGACGTAATGCAAGATTGCGTAAAAGATAATTTAACAAGAGGTGTACAATCTGGTGTGTATAGAGATACAATTAATATCGAATTTATTTCTAGAATTTATTTTAACGGTGTTATTGGTATAAAGGACAATGAATTATTTCCTTTAAAACAATTCTCCATGAATACACTTATGGAATACTTTTTAGAATACCACATACGTGGAATTTGTACGCCAAAAGGACTCGAAACTTTAAACAAATTTATAACAACAACTAATCAATCATCATAACATGCGAAACAAACTAATATTTATCTTTAGTTTATGTTTTCTTAGTCTTGGATTTTCTCAAAATCAAGAAGTGCCTGAAAGTTTTTCTTTAGATGAAGCTATTGCATTTGCACTTGAAAACAATAGAACCGCTAAAAATGCAGTCCGCGATATTGAGGCTGCAAAGAAGCAAAAATGGGAGACTACAGCTACTGGACTTCCTCAAATTAATGGAGCAGTTAGCTATCAAAATAACATAAAACAGCAAGTTTCTTTACTTCCTGCAAGTGCTTTTGATCCTTTTAGTCAAATAAGACAACTGGAAGATTTTTACGACTTAAGTAGTTTACCTGTACTTGATAACATTCCTACTGCGCCAAGTGCAGACGATTTTATTCCAGTCGTTTTTGGAACAAAACAATCTGTAAACGCTAATATTACTTTAAACCAACTCATCTTTGATGGTTCGTATTTAGTAGGATTACAATCGGCAAAAGTATTTTTGGAAATTTCTCAAAATGCCAAAGAAAAAACAGATTTAGAAATTAGAAAAGCCGTTATCAACGCATATGGAAACGTATTACTTTCAGAAGAAAGTGTTGCGATTTTAGAACGCAATAAGTTGACACTTGAGAAAAATTTAAACGAAACCAAAAAAATCTACGAAAACGGACTCACAGAAGAAGAAGATGTAGAACAATTGGAAATTACTTTGGCAAGCATAGAAAGTAATCTTAGAAATGTAGTACGCTTGCGCGATTTATCATATAAAATGCTAAATATTACATTAGGAATTGACTTGAATACTGATACAAAACTAACAGATTCACTTCAAGCATTAACCATCGAAAATTTAGCACCTTCTATCCTACTAACAGAAGATGATGTCACAAAAACAGTAGATTACAGAATTGCTGCCAACGATACAAGATCTAAGGAATTATTATTAAAATTAGAAAAAAGTAAAGCATTGCCTTCACTTTCAGGATTTGTAACAGCTGGTTATAACGGAAATGGAAATGACTTCGGATTTTTTGAAAGAGAACAACAATGGTTTGGTTCTGCTGCATTTGGTGTCAATCTAAACATTCCAATCTTTAGTTCATTACAAAGAAGTGCTGCTACACAACGTGCAAAAATCAATTTAGAAAAAGCTCAAGATGATTTACTAGAAGTAGAACAACAGTTAAAACTTCAAGTAGATTCTGCAAAAAGCGATTATCAATTGGCAATTGAAGAATATGAAACAGCAAAGAAAAATCTTAATCTTTCTGAACGTATTGAAAAGAAAAATCAAGTGAAGTTTTTTGAAGGAGTTGCTTCTAGTTTCGAATTTCGTCAAGCGCAAACACAATTATATGCCGCGCAACAAGAATATTTACAAGCAATGCTTGATGTAATTAATAAAAAAGCAGCATTAGAAACTATCTTAAATCAAACAAACTAATAATAGTTTATAAGTGTATAAGTTTAAAACACAACTCATCAACGATAAAAAATCAATCATAATGAAAAAAATAAATATACTAATCCTACCTATCGTACTCATCTTAGCTTCTTGCGGTGGTGGAGCAGAGAAAGACATAGATACGTTGATCTCTGAAAAAAATGTCAAAGAAATTACAGAAAAGAGAGATGCTTTGAAAGCAGAAAAGCTAGAGCTTGATGCAAAAATCAAACAACTTTCAGATGCGATTGAAAAAATAAATCCAACAAAAAAGAAAACTTTAATTACCGTCTTTACTGCAAAAGATACCATATTTAATCACTACTTAGAATTGCAAGGAAATGTAGACACTAAGAAAAATATTGTGATTACTCCTGAAATGTCTGGAATTTTAAAACAAGTATTTGTAAAAGAAGGACAACGTGTTTCTAAAGGTCAAATTTTAGCAAGAGTTGACGACAACGGATTGAGTCAACAATTATCACAATTGCAAATTCAAGCAGATTTAGCAAAAACTACATACGATCGTCAAAAAAGATTATGGGATCAAAAAATAGGTTCTGAAATTCAGTACTTACAAACCAAATCAGCATACGAAGCACAACAAAAAGCTGTTGATCAGTTAAAAGTTCAATTGAGCAAAACTGCCATCCGAGCACCTTTCTCTGGTGTTGTAGATGACGTAATTACTGAGCAAGGTTCGGTTGTAGGCGCTGGACAAACACAAATCATACGTATCGTAAACTTACGAGACATGTATATTGAAGCTGTAATTCCTGAAAAATATCTAACGAATGTTAAAAAAGGAAAAGACGTAGAAGTATATTTCCCTGTATTAGGAGGAAAACCAATGAATGCTAAAATACGTCAAGCAGGTGATTTTATCGATCCAAACAATCGTACATTCAAAATAGAAATTGGAGTGCCAAACAAAGACGGAAACATCAAACCGAACTTAACGGCAAAACTTAAAATTAACGATTATACAAACCCGAAAGCAATTCTAATTCCACAAAGTGTGATCTCTGAAAATGCGGAAGGAGAACAATACATATACATAGCAGATTCTATTCAAGACAAAACTGCAAAAGCAAAAAAAGTAATTATTTCAACAGGAAAAACACAAGGAGACTTTATAGAAGTTGTTCAAGGATTAACTGATGGAAATGCCGTAATTAAAGAAGGTGCTCGTAGTGTAAAAGATGGTCAAGAAGTAACGATTATAACTAAAAAATAACCTATCAAACCAATGTCTGATAAAAAAATAAATAAGGAGTTTAAATTATCCTCATGGGCTATCGATAATCCTACCATTATCTATATCATCATGGGGTTACTCCTCGTATTGGGACTTAGTGCGTACTTTAGTATGCCAAGAGAAAATTTCCCAGAAATTAAAGAAACGAAAATTTACATTAGTACAATATATCCAGGAAATACCGCGGAAGATATTGAAAAACTAATTGTTGATCCGCTAGAAGATCGTATCAAAAATGTAAGTAATGTTGTAGAAGTTACTTCTACATCACAAGAAGATTATGGAATTATTGTAGTTGAATTTGATGAAAGTCTTACGGTTGAAGCCGCAAAACAAAAAATAAAAGATGAAGTTGATGCAGAAAAAGGTGGTGAAGATTGGCCAATTTTTAACGATGCCAAAGTTGAACCAAATGTATTTGACTTAAATATCTCCGAAGAAACGCCCATTCTTAATATTAATATCTCAGGAGATTATCCTGTAGAGAAATTAAAAGAATATGCTGAATTCCTAGAAGATGAAATAGAAGACTTAAAAGAAATCAAACAAGTCGATATTCGTGGTGCACAAGAAAAAGAAGTAGAAGTTGCAGTTGATGTCTACAAAATGATGGCTGCACAAGTCAACTTTCAAGATGTCCAAAATGCAATTGCCAATGGAAATGTTACCATTTCTGCGGGAAATATGATTTCATCTGGACAAAGACGTACCATCAGAATTTTAGGAGAAATTGAAAACCCTAAAGAACTTGAAAATTTTGTTGTAAAATCATTAGACGGACCTGTATATCTTAGAGATATTGCTGAAGTTCGTTTTCAAGAAGAAGAAAAAACTACCTATGCGCGCGAATTTGGAGAAAGCGTAGTAATGCTAGATGTGAAAAAACGTGCTGGTAAAAATATGGTCGCTGCCGCAGAACAAATCAATGTAATTATTGACGACTTTAAGAAATCGCATGAGGACTTAACAATTTCCATTACAAATGATCAATCTGAAAAAACAATCAACCAAGTAAATGACTTGGTGAATAACATTATTTTCGGAATTATTCTAGTTGTATTTGTCTTAATGTTTTTCTTAGGATTCAGAAATGCCTTATTCGTAGGACTAGCAATTCCAATGTCAATGTTTATGTCATTTATGATTTTAAATATGCTAGGATATACGATGAATACCATGATTCTTTTTGCTCTAATTATGGGGCTTGGAATGTTAGTAGATAACGGAATTGTAGTTGTTGAAAACGTATATCGTTTAATGGATGAAGAAGGAATGTCACGAATAGAAGCTGCCAAAAAAGGTATTGGGGAAATTGCGTTTCCTATTATCATCTCAACAGCAACTACAGTAGCTGCCTTTGTTCCACTAGGAATGTGGCCAGGAGTTATGGGACAATTTATGATTTATTTTCCTATTACACTATCAGTCGTATTAGGTTCATCGTTATTCGTAGCCATATTTATCAACTCTATGATGGTATCAAAATTCATGGAAGTTGGAGAACGTAGACTAAAAGTACGTCAACTTATTTTCATAAGTGTTTTACTAGGAGTTCTTGGAATGATTTGTTTAGTAATTGGCGGAGCAGCGAAAGGACTAGGAACCTTATTCATATTTATTGCCATTATGTTTTGGGCATACAAATATGTATTAAAACCAATGGCACGTTTCTTCCAAACCAGAATATTAGCTGCATTAGAAAGAACTTACGAACGTTTCTTACGTTTTGCTTTAGGCGGATGGAGACCATATGTATTCTCTTTTGGAACCTTTGCGCTATTAATTGCAACTTTTATGGCATTTGGAGGATCAATAGGAAGCAAGCGTACCAAGGTAGAATTTTTTCCAGATAACAAACCAAATCAAATTATTGTCTATATAGAATATCCACAAGGAACTGCTATTGACAAAACAAATCAAATTACCAAAGATATTGAGCAACGAGTTTACACTGTATTAAATGGTGATGAATATATGGAAGATGGAGAACGCAACTTCTTAGTAGAATCTGCAGTATCTCAAGTTGGTGAAGGAGCTGGAAACCCTCAAACTGATGGTGGTTCTTCCGCAGAAATGCCGCATAAAGGAAAAATTACTGCTTCCATGCGTGAATATAAGTTCCGTAAAGGTGAAGACAGTGAAGTATTACGTACTAAAGTAACGGAAGCTTTAAAAGGAATTTATCCTGGAGTTGCAATCTCTGTAGAAAAAGATGCTGTTGGTCCACCAACAGGATATCCTATCAATATTGAATTAGAAGGGAATGATTATACACAGTTAATTGCAGAAGCTGAAAAACTACGTGAATTAATCAATTCTAAAAATATCCCAGGAATTGAAGAATTAAAAATAGATGTAAATAAAGGAAAACCTGCAATGCAGGTAGTAGTTGACAGAGAAAAAGCTGGAGAATTAGGAGTTTCTGCTGGACAAGTTGGACAACAATTACGTAATTCTTTATTTGGTGTAAAAGCTGCCGTATACAAAGAAGATGGTGAAGATTACGACATATATGTTCGCTTCAACAAGGACAATCGTTACAATACAAGTTCATTATTCAATCAGAAATTGATTTTCAGAAACCAAATGGGACAATTGAAAGAAATTCCTGTTTCAGCGATAACTAAGCAACAAAACACTTCTGGATTTAGCGCTATTAAACACAACGATTACAAGCGAGTAGTAACTGTATATTCAGGAATGGCTCCAGGCTTCACAGATGCTGGTGCTATTGTGGCTCAAATTCAAGCAGAAATTGGAGATGAATTTAAAGTAGAAGATAAAGGAATCAAAGTAGATTTCACAGGGCAAATTGAAGAACAAAACAAGCAACAAAACTTTTTAGGAGGTGCATTCTTTGCTGGTTTAGGACTTATTATGTTGATTTTAATCTTCCAATTTAGCTCTATCTCAAAACCAACAATCATTATGATTGCTATATTCTTAAGTTTAATTGGTGTTTTTGGTGGAATTTTACTCACTGGTGCACCATTTGTAATTATGATGACGATGATGGGAATTATTTCCTTGGCAGGAATTGTGGTAAACAATGGTGTAGTACTACTTGATTATACACAACTCTTAATAGATAGAAAAAAACATGATCTAAAAATTGAAGAAACTAGATATTTACCAATTCCGGATGTATTTGAAGCAGTAGTGAGAGCTGGAAAAGCACGTTTGCGTCCTGTATTACTAACGGCAATTACGACAGTATTAGGACTAATTCCATTAGCGATTGGATTTAACATTGACTTCTTCTCATTATTCAGTGAATTTGATCCAAAAATATACTTAGGAGGAGACAACGTAATTTTCTGGGGACCATTAGCTTGGACAGTAATCTACGGATTAATCATTGCAACATTCCTTACATTAATTATTGTTCCAATATTATTCTTCCTGATTACCAAGTTCAAATTCTGGGCATTTAAAAGCAAACGTCCTGAAATTGAGAAAGATGATATTCCTCATCATTATCACAACGACGACGATGATATCGATCTTAATGAAATCGATTTACCTGTAAAAACAGTATAATACAAACAAAAAAACTCCGCTACGTAGCGGAGTTTTTTTATATCTGTACTTTATAACGAGGCATAGTATCTATTAAAAAGTACTCGTTTTTCAGCCTTGTAGAAGCATTTTTAACTTCTCTACTCTCTATCTTAAACAATAGAAAACTACAAAAACAGTATACATACATTTAGTCGTTTCTAAACTTTCTTAGACGATAAACTCATCCAACAAATAAACGCATCAGCAACACTTAGAATAAAAATGAACAAAGCTATTCAAGTCTATTCAAATAAGCTTACACAGAACTTCCTAAAAATAAAAAATCCCGAAATCTACATAGACTTCGGGATTTTTTTGATCGTTTTATCTTCCTATTTGTTGCTCACAACTGAACTTGTACGTTGCCAGCTATTAACTTTTTTGATTTTGCTTTCAGAATAATCTACTTCACTTAGTTGATTTGTATTCCAGAAAAACCATTTTCCAACTTTCTTTCCATTCTCATAATTTCCGATGGCAGTTTTCTTTCCATTTTCGTCATAAGATTTCCATTCTCCTTGCACTTTTCCTTCTAGCGTAAAAAATCCTGTTTGCGCTACTACTCCATTATCATGGTAATAAGTAGCTTCAATCAAATCTCCTTTTTTCTCTAATTTAGGCTTGTCATTATTTTGTGCGAATGCAATTGTTCCTGAAACAAGAAAAACTGCTATAAAAAGTAACTTTTTCATATATATATATATTTTTTTAATAATTTGAGGACTCTCTTAATAATTACATTACAAAGGTAACATTTTTTTTACCTTCAGACAACATTTACGTAACATTAAATTAACATTGAAAATCTAAAGCGCTTACTTTTAAATAGTTAACTAATTAAAAAAGGGTAACATTAGCTTTAAAAAAGGGAATAAATAATCGCTCATTCATCTAAAAAAAGTGACTTAAGAAAAATTCATTCAAAAAAAGTTCACAAAAATTATTTAATCTTTAGTTCTCCCAAAATATTTTAATTCCTACACCATTCATCCACCAAAAACCATTAAATTTGCGCTTTTAAAATCGCATACACATGTACAGATCACATAGTTGTGGTGAGTTAAGATCATCGCACATTACACAAGAAGTTACCTTAGCAGGTTGGGTTCAAAAGTCTAGAGATAAAGGATTTATGATTTGGGTCGATCTTCGCGATCGCTACGGAATCACGCAATTAATTTTTGATGAAGAACGTACGCCTGCAGACATTTTTGAAAAGGCAAAAACACTTGGAAGAGAGTTCGTAGTTCAAGTAAAAGGTGAAGTGATTGAACGTGCTTCTAAAAATCCAAATATGCCTACGGGAGATATCGAGATTTTAGTAAAAGAATTGACGGTTTTAAATGCTTCATTATTACCTCCATTTACCATTGAAGATGAAACGGATGGTGGAGAAGATATCCGAATGAAATATCGTTACCTAGATATTCGTCGTAATCCTGTAAAAGACAGCTTGATATTCCGTCATAAAGTAACGATGGAAGTTCGCAAGTTTTTGTCTGAGCAGGAATTTATTGAAGTAGAAACACCATACTTAATCAAATCGACACCTGAAGGTGCGCGTGATTTTGTAGTGCCTTCTCGTATGAATGAAGGACAATTTTACGCATTACCACAATCGCCACAAACCTTCAAACAATTATTGATGGTTGGTGGAATGGATAAATATTTCCAGATTGTAAAATGTTTCCGTGATGAAGATTTACGTGCCGACAGACAGCCAGAGTTTACACAAATTGACTGTGAAATGGCATTTGTTGAACAAGAAGATATTTTAAATGTTTTTGAGGGATTAACACGTCATTTGCTAAAAGAAATCAAAGGAATTGATATTGAAAAATTCCCAAGAATGACCTTTGACCATGCGATGAAAACCTACGGAAATGACAAACCAGACATTCGTTTCGGAATGGAATTCGGTGAATTGAATGAAGTTGCACAACACAAAGACTTCAAAGTATTCAATTCGGCAGAATTGGTTGTTGGAATCGCTGTTCCAGGTGGAGCAACATATACACGCAAGGAAATTGACAAACTCATTGATTGGGTAAAACGCCCACAAGTTGGTGCCTTAGGAATGGTATATGTAAAATGTAATGAAGACGGAACTTACAAATCATCTGTAGATAAATTCTACGATCAAGAAGATTTAGCAAAATGGGCAGCAGCAACTGGAGCAAAAGCAGGTGATTTAATCTGTGTTTTATCTGGAAATACAAACAAAGTACGTGCGCAATTAAGTGCTTTACGTATGGAATTGGCTGAACGCTTAAACTTGCGTAATCCTGAAGAGTTTGCACCACTTTGGGTAATGGACTTCCCATTATTAGAACTAGATGAAGAAACTGGACATTACCATGCAATGCATCATCCGTTTACGTCTCCAAAACCTGGTCAATTAGAATTACTAGATACTAATCCTGGCGATGTAAAAGCAAATGCATACGACTTAGTATTAAACGGAAATGAAATTGGTGGTGGATCTATTCGTATTCACGATAAAGAAATGCAAGCCATCATGTTTAAGCATTTAGGATTTACTGAAGAAGAAGCCAAAGCGCAATTTGGTTTCTTAATGGATGCCTTTCAATATGGAGCGCCGCCACATGGTGGATTGGCTTTCGGTTTGGATAGATTGGTTGCCATTTTAGGTGGACAAGAAACAATCCGTGATTTTATCGCCTTCCCGAAAAATAATTCTGGTCGTGATGTTATGATTGATGCGCCTGCACCAATTGATGATGAACAATTAAAAGAACTAAGCATCAAACTTGATATGTAAATAATTGATGTTTACTCAAAATATATTCACAAAAAAACCTGCACTTTGCAGGTTTTTTTGTGAATATATTTTTATTTGATGTCTATACTATCTCAATCCAAAAAAAGAAATCATCAGTGTAATTAATATTGATACTGATAGGATAATTAATTTTGTTTTCTTCTTCGATTTCGTTTCTTTTTTAAATGAATTCAAAAAAATGGGAAGGCTTATCATAAATATAATCCCAAGAGAATATATTTGATATTCAAATTCATCTTGATAATAATTCTTAAAAAAAATGATATGAACTATTACAAGTAGTAGTGGTATAAGTTTAATTGCTTTTTTCATAATAATTTTATTTCCTACCTCAATTCATAAAAAGAAAACATTAGCGAAATAAGGACAAATACAGACAGTACAATGAGTGTTGTTTTTTTCTTCGCTTCAAGTTCTCCTTTTAATGAATTGACAAGAATCAATGTCGATATTATAAATATAGCGACTAATGAGTACATTTTATATTCAAACTCGTTTCGATAAAAGTTATTGAAAAATATGATATGAGTAATAATAAGGAGTAATGGTACGATTCGAATTATTTTTTTCATGGTCATTTGGCATAATTTCAATCAAATATATTAAAAATCCATAAATATTGTAAGAATTAATTTATTAATATAGTAAATATTCTATTTTTATCTATTATTTACTACAATGTTGTTTATACAATACAAAGTGAAGTTGATACTATTATAACTGTAAAACATATAAAATATAATACGCTGTTTTATTTTTTGATTAGATTTATCCTAGAAAACAAACCCATGAAAATTACTAAAATTGCTGTTGTCGTTTTAGGAATTCTTTTTATTTCTTGTGCTAAACAATCAAAAGAAGAAGATTTTATTCCCACAGAAAATGCTTTTACAACAGATGCACATTACATCAATCCTGAAACTGCACTTTTAAGTGACGGATTTGAAGTTTGTAATGAACATTATATCCTACAATATTACAATCCTGAACGTGCTCGATATAGCAAAGGCAAAAACGAATTGCGAAATTTTATCTTATCAAATTACAAAAACAAAAATTATACAGATTCTGGTTATTTAAATATTCGCTTTGTCATTAATTGTAAAGGTGAAGCTGGACGTTATGTAATTCATGAAAACGATCTAAATTTAAAACCAAAAACATTCACAAAAGACTTAAAAGAACAACTTTTTGAGCTCACTACGCAATTAAAAGAGTGGAATCCAAACTTGATTACAGGTAAAAATGGAAGCGCTTACTACGATACTTATATGTACATCTCATACAAAATAGAACATGGAAACATTACAGAAATTATTCCTTAGCATCATTCCAATAATATTGTTGTGTTCTTGTGAAGCAAATATAGACAAGAAGAAACGCTCTTTAGCCTGTTTCCAACATGGAATGTCAAACTATCAAGGAACGCAAGAAAGTATTAACGCTTTTGCAAAAGCTGTAGAATACGATCCAACACATGCTGAATCATGGCGCGAATTGTCAATTCCGTTTTTAAAGCGTGGCATGCCGCATTTATGGAAAAAGTATATTGACAAAGCTGTTGAGCTCGATCCAATTGCTTGGCAAGGATATCGCGGTTATAATTATTTATGGTTTTATCGCGATTACAAAAATGCTATTGCCGATTTTGATGCCACAGATACGTTAACACCTAGTTTTATTGATGCTCCGCAAGGACACAGTGTCGATTTTTGGCGCGGAATTGCTTATTTAGGCTTAAAGGATTATGAAAATTCCATTGCCTTTTTTAACAAACACATTCAAAAGGAAACAGAAGAAACTGGAGAAGATTGGGTTGAACATGAAGCTTTTTTATATCGCGGAATTGCTCATTATGAACAATCAAAAAGTAAACTATATCTAAATTTTAATCCTAAAAAATTTGAAAATGCACTGCACAATTTCAACACCTTATTAAAGTATAATACTGATTTTGCGGATGCAAAGTATTACAAAGCAGCTGTTTTATTTGAAGAATGCAAAATGCTTTTACAGGAAATAGAGACCAAAGGATCTAGATATAGCAATATTGCGCATACTCGAATTCCTAGAGAACTTTTTGAAAAGAAAAAAACAGCAGCTTTACAAATCATCAATGAAGCCATTACTAATTTTAAAGAAGGCTACTCCGATCAACGTCCGTATGTAGAAACTATTCGTCAATTATATTTAGAAGATTACACTAACCTAAAAGCGAAATTGGAATCGATGCATTAGATTTGTACTTTTAAAGGACACAATCGTACGATGCCAACAACTAAAAAATCACGCTTTACACGCTTTTTGATTTGGAGATACAAACATATTTCCAACAAAAACTTTGTATACCTATTAAGTGTTTTAGTAGGTTTAGGTTCAGGATTGGTAGCTGTTACTATAAAAAACATTACATTTTCAATTCAGGCATTGTTAGAAAACGGAATCATCTTTTCTAAAAATCAACTGTATTTTATTTTACCAGTTATCGGACTTTTTTTAGTGTATGTGTTGCTCCGATATGTGTTTAAAAAAGAAACAGAACACGCCATTTCGTCTATTTTGTATGCGCTTTCCAAACGCACAGGTATCATTCCAAATTATAAAATGTATTTACCACTCATTACTGCTCCATTAACTGTTGGTTTTGGTGGTTCGGTAGGATTATTAGGTCCTGCTGTTGCTTCAGGTTCTGCCATTAGCTCTAACATTAGCAAATTATTCCATATTGACAGTAAAACAAGAATGCTTTTGATAGGTTGTGCAGCAGCTGGCGCTATTTCGTCTATATTTAAATCGCCCATTGCAGCTATTATTTTTGCTATAGAAGTCTTTAGTCTCGATTTAACATTAACTTCTTTAATTCCATTATTATTGGCTTCGGTTTCGGCGGTTGTCACTTCGTATTTTTTCTTGGGAAACGAGAATTTATTCAATTTTACCTTATCGGAACAATTTCAACTTAGTGACATTCCTTTTTATATTGCACTTGGCGTGGGAACAGCCTTTGCTTCTATTTACTTTACCAAAATGCACTTTGCCATTACGAAGTTTTTTGAACGGTTTCGGCAGAAAAAACACAAACTTATTTTTGGCGGATTAACGATTGGTGTCATGCTCTACTTTATTCCACCGTTGTATGGAGAAGGTTTTGGATTTATCACCAATTTGCTTGATGGAAATCACATAGAAGCTTTGGGAAAAACACCTTTAGATAGTTATACCGAAAACATCTGGATTGTGATCTTATTATTGGTCGGAATTACCATTTTTAAAGCAATTGCCATGACAACTACCTTTGCTGCTGGCGGTTCTGGTGGAATTTTCATTCCTACAATGGTTATGGGAAGTGCGCTAGGAAATGTAGTTGCCAAAATCATCAATCAATTTGGATTTACTGTTTCTGAGTCAAATTTTACATTGGTGGGCATGGCAGGATTGATTGCTGGCGTATTACATGCACCGTTAACAGCAATTTTCTTGATTGCGGAAATTACTGGCGGCTATGATTTGTTTGTTCCGTTGATGCTAACGTGTGCAATTTCGTTTCTTATCACAAAAAACGTATTAAATTATACTATTTACACACGTGAATTATCTGAAAAAGGCGAATTACTTACACATAACAAAGATGAAACTGTATTGACATTAATGGCGCTCGACAGTGTGATAGAGAAAAATTTTAGCACCATTCAGCCACAAATGACTTTGGGAGAAATGCTGCATAAGGCTGTTACTAAATCTAGTAGAAACTTATTTCCTGTTGTAGATGAAGATGCTATTTTGGTAGGAATCATTTTGTTGGATGATATCCGCGAGTTTATGTTTGATACTTCTTTGTACGAATCGCTTCATGTAGACGACATTATGCATCATGCGCCAGATTATATTATCTATGAAGAAGACAATATGAAAACGGTGATGAAAAAATTTCAAGATAGCAGTGCCTGGAATCTGCCTGTTTTGAAAGAAGGAAAATATTACGGATTTGTTTCAAAATCAAAATTATTAACGGCGTATCGACGAAAGTTGATTACTTTTACACGATAGATTTTTATCAAAAATTAAAAAAATGAAATACTTTCTTATCATCCTTTTTGTGGCATTATTAGGCGTTGGAATTTTTGCTTATAATTACGAATTTCAAGAAGAAAATTTTGAACAGAAGGTAATTGGTATCTGTATTTTGATCTTTTCTTTTATTTGGATGCCACTCTTTATTTACCACCGTTACAAGAATAAAAAGAAGGAAGATTTTATACTTTCAAAAGATAAATTGAAGGAAATGAACGACTTCTCTCGAAAAGAATAACACAAAAAACACCTTCAAATAGTATCGGTTTGTGCTTTAAAAATGTTAACTTAGGTACCTATTAATTTTATTTTTTATCACAAATGACTGGTACAGTTAAATTTTTCAATGAAGACAAAGGCTTTGGATTCATTACCAACGACGACACAGGAAGAGACATTTTTGTTCATGTATCTAACTTAAATGGTTTAGTAATAACAGATGGCGATAATGTTTCTTACGAAGAAGCAGAAGGTAGAAAAGGAATGGTTGCTACAAATGTTCAAATTATAGAATAATTGTCTCAAAACCCACCGTTACAAGCTATGCGCGCAATATGAATTGCGCGTTTTTTTATGTATTTATGTAAAAAACTGCTAGATATTGGATACCTAACAGCTTTTATGATTGTTGATTTTTATTTTCTTAGGAAGAAATCAAACTTTTAAAAATTCCAACTTCCGTTTAAGTCACCTCTTTTTATTGCATATCGGTCAGTATCAGTATTTGCAATAGTAGTTTGGCAAGTAAAGACTGGGTAGAATGTATTAATAAAAGGAAGGTTTGAAGCCAAATTAGCATTCACGGTATCATAATCTCCTTGTGGAAAATAAATAACTGGTTGATTGTAAAATCCTGTAGCCATAGGCGGAAGATTTGAAGTAACTCCTAATACCAATTGTCTTATCACATTAAGATCTGCAACCGTTACGCTTCCGTCACCGTTTGCATCTGCAGCTACGTATTGCCACAATTCTGTAAAAGGTTGTAATCCTAAAATATGTCTTTGTATCAGTACAATATCTAAAGTAGAGACGCCATTTACCCATTCTGCAAATGAATAATTACCTGTTGTGTTATTTTGGTGATAAAAACACATGAGTCCATTTAAATTGGATAAAAAGAAATTTTGACCTTGAAAGAAAGGGGTTGCAGCCGAAACAGCATTTGCTGTGGTATTTCCAGCTGTAATTCGCACACCAGTTCCTCCTAAATATGTCGTATTAGGATTTATTCCATCTCCTAAAACTTGTACTTCTCCGAGTAATAAAGATCCGAGTACTAATCTTTTTTCATCAAAGTCAGGAGCTTTTATTGGTTTTCGAGCTTTTTTTAACTTTAATTCTTCTTGATTGAAGTGTTCAATTACTTCTTTTGGCGCATATACAAACTCTTCCCAATTATCTATAGTAATTTTTTCGGGATAGTTTTTTAATACGGCTTCTAAATCGAGTCCTTGTTCGTTTTCTAGACTACTTACAGGTTCTTCACTACAGGAAAAAAACAGTAAAAACACAAATGCACATGCATAAATAAACTTTACATTTTTCATAATTAAATAGTTTTTTAATTTGGTAATTACTCAAAATTAAAAACATGAAAAATAGTATACATACGCTAACACCATACACTTCTATCTTACAAACAATAAATTAAATACGGTATAAACCTATATTAATAGTAGTACTTTTATTTCAGAAAATAAATAATGCTTTTATAATATGTTTAGTTTAAATTTCGCTTTTGAATGAAGAATTTTTTAAGCAATTGTGAAGCTTCTTCTGCCATAATACCGCCTTTCATAACAGTTTTGGGATGTAATTTTGTGTCTAATTTTATACAGCCGCGTTCTTCGTCACGTGCGCCATAAACAATATTTGAGATTTGACTCCAATATAACGCGCCTGCGCACATTTGACAAGGTTCTAAGGTTACATACAACGTACATCTTTTTAAATATTTTCCACCTAAAAAGTTAGCAGCAGCTGTAATGGCTTGCATTTCTGCATGCGCTGTAACGTCATTTAATGTTTCTGTTAAGTTGTGTCCGCGTGCAATTACTCGATTGTCAATAACAATTACAGCACCTACAGGAACTTCACCTTTTTCAAACGCCATTTCTGCTTCTTGCAGTGCCTTTTTCATGAAGTAATTATCGTCAAAAATGTTTTCGAGTTGCATGATGGAATGATTCTGTTGTAAAATTACTAAGTTTTTAGCGAACCTTCTGCAAAAATCGTAATTTTACCATTCTTAATTCGCCCATGAAAAATTTACTTTCACATATCAATTCACCAATTGATTTACGGAAACTTTCTAAAGAAGATTTACCTCAAGTCGCACAAGAGTTACGTGCGTTTATTATTGATATTGTTTCGACGAAAGAAGGACATTTGGGCGCAAGTTTGGGCGTTGTAGAACTGACTATTGCCTTGCATTATGTTTTTGATACACCAAATGATTTATTGGTTTGGGATGTAGGTCATCAAGCATATGGACATAAGATTTTAACCGAAAGAAGAGAAATTTTCCACACAAACAGACAACGTAATGGTGTTTCTGGCTTTCCTAAGCGCGATGAAAGTGATTATGATACCTTTGGTGTCGGACATTCGTCTACGGCAATCTCTGCAGCTTTAGGAATGGCAATTGCTTCCAAATTACAAGAAAATTTCACAAAACAACATATTGCCGTTGTTGGCGATGCTTCTATTGCTAGCGGAATGGCGTTTGAAGCTATGAATCATGCGGGTGTTACCGATACAAATATTTTGATTATCCTGAATGATAATGCTATAGGAATTGATCCAAGTGTTGGTGCTTTAAAAATGTATTTGACCAATGTAAAGAAAGGAACACAGAAACAAGATAATATTTTTGAGGCTTTGAATTTTGATTATTCTGGTCCAATTGACGGACATGATATTTTTGCTGTTGTTGCCGAATTGGAACGTTTGAAAACAGTAAAAGGTCCAAAATTTTTACATGTCATTACCACAAAAGGAAAAGGACTTCAGAAAGCAGAAGAAGATCAAGTGAAGTATCATGCACCTGGAAAGTTTGATAAGCATACTGGCGAACTTACACCCAAAAATACAGCACATCTTCCTCCGAAGTTTCAAGATGTTTTTGGACATACTATTGTAGAACTCGCCAAAGCGAATGAAAAGATTGTAGGAATTACACCTGCAATGCCTACTGGAAGCTCCTTAAAGTTTATGATGGAAGCTATCCCAGATCGTGCTTTTGATGTTGGTATTGCCGAACAACATGCTGTTACATTAGCTGCAGGAATGGCAACACAAGGTTTGATTCCGTTTTGCAATGTATATTCTACGTTTTTACAACGCGCATACGATCAGGTGATTCATGATGTCGCTTTACAGAATTTACCTGTAATTTTTTGTTTAGATAGAGCAGGTTTGGTGGGTCAAGATGGCGCTACACATCACGGCGTATTTGATTTAGCATATTTACGTTGTATTCCAAACCTCATCATTTTTGCTCCTTTACATGAAGTTGCCTTGCGAAATATGATGTATACAGCACAACTTGGTTTAGAACATCCTATTGCAATTCGTTACCCAAGAGGTCGCGGAATGCTACAAGAATGGAAAGAACCTTTTTCTACTATCGAAATTGGCAAAGGAAGGTGTATTAAAGAAGGAACTCATATTGCAGTGTTGAGCGTTGGTCATATTGGATTTGCTGCTATTGAAGCTGTGAAAGAGTTTGATGCGTCTAAAAGAATTGCTTTGTATGATATGCAATTTGTAAAGCCATTAGACAAAGAACTTTTACACGAAATTTTCAATCATTTTAATACAATTGTAACTCTTGAAAACGGAGTTATTAATGGTGGATTTGGAACTGCAGTTATTGAGTTTGCTTCAGAGTTTAATTATACCAACAATATTTATGTACGTGGAATTCCAGATACCTTTATTGAACACGGTACAGTAGAAGAGTTGCATGATGAATGTGGCATTTCTAAAAAAGCTATCAAAGAATTATTACTTACGTTGCTTGGCACTCACAACTAATGTTTTAGCAGCTATTATTTCTAAGAAATCTATATAATACTTTATTTTATAAAAAAAGCGAACCCAATAGTTTGAGTTCGCTTTTCTATGTATGTATAATTTTACTTATTGAATCACGATTTTTTGTGTTTCAACTGCTTTGTTTTGTTCAATTTTCAGGATATAGATTCCTGTAGACAATTCAGATAAGTTTAAGTTTGTTGGTGTATTTTTACTTAAATCCATCTCTTGTAAGAATGTTTGTTGTCCTGCAATCGTGTATGCTGTAATTTTTGCGTTTCCGCTATTGTTAGCATTGATTGTCATGTTTCCATTTGAAATTGTTGGATAGATTGAGAAATTACTTCCAGCTTCAAATTCTTCTGTACTTAATATTCCTGGTAAGAATTGTCCTGTAAAGAAACCTCTACCATGCGTTGTTGCTAATACGGTATTATCTGACACTCTTAAATCTAAATCTAAGACTGGTACAGAGCGCATTCCATTTTCAGAACGAATCCATGTTGGACTTGCATCAGTAAAGTTTGATGTTCTCCAAACTCCTAATTCTGTTCCGATAATTACCTCTACTCCACCTGCTACTAATGGATTCATTAAAATCGCTTTTACAGGGAAATCAGGTAAGTTTCCGTCTTTTTCTTCCCAAGTAGTTCCTCCATCAGGAGAATACCAAACATTGTTTACTCCGTAGTTATGGAAAGTAACATAGATATCATCTTCAGTTTCTCCAAATTCGATATCAGAAACACTTCCAACAAAGTTAGCACCTGTTACATTAGACCAAACTGGTACTGTAGTTAATGCCGCTTCAAGTTTTAATAAACGTCCATTACGTAGTCCAACAAATACTGTTTGTCCGTTAGCTGTAGCTTTGAAAGCAGATGATTGAGCATTTAGTAAACCATTTGTTAAGTTACTTCTAACAAGACCGCCAGCGCCAGCATTTACATTTCTAACTTGAACAACACGTGCTTGACCTCCAGAAACAGAGTTTGCATAAAATGTGTCCGTATTTTTATCTAGATATGCTGGATTAATAAAGCTTCCTGTATTTTCATTTACTATAAAATAAGCACCTGCATTCGATAATGCTGGGAAAGGACGAAATATGTGCGCTAAAGATGGAAATGATGCTATAATATAACCATCAGCATCATCAATATCAGTAAAAGCTCCATCTCCTCCTTGGAATGTTACTACACTATTTGCTCCAGGAGCAGAATCAATAGATGCTAAACTTCCATTATCTTGTGTTCCTCCTGCAAAGTCATCTCCATCAGCAATATCTCCTTCAGCGATTGCTCCGTAGTAAAATTGCGTTACATTATAATTTAAGTTACGTGATTGAATGGCTGTAGTACTATTCATTGCGTTTACAAAATTTGCTGAGTAATATACACCTCCATCATTTCCTAAGACCGCTTGCGTATTATCATTTGGACGGAAAACTATTGCATGATGATCTGCATGAACAAAAGATACATCTAGATTGAAAAGGTTATTATTATTAGACCATTTTGAGATTTGATCCCAGTCATTTCCTGCTGAATTGAATTTAAATAAATCAATACCTCCAACATATAAATTATCATTATCATCAGCTTCTATAGGTAAATTATAGAATGCTTGATTTCTAGCATAATCTGTAGCAGGAATTCCATTATCAGCATCATTTGGTTCTACTAAACTATTAAGCGTTGCAAAACTATCTGTTGTTACAAATAAATCTGCTTGACCACCAACATTAGCAGCAACCCAAAATGTTCCAGGTGTTACTGAAGATGGCTCAAGTTCTGTACGTCTTGCATTTGGAATAGTTCTTATTAAATTAAAAGTAATACCATCTGTAGATTGGAAGATAGATCCTCCAGAGTTTCCAAAAGAATCACTTGTTGTTGCCAACCAAATGTTATTATTCATATCGATTTCGATATCATTTGGATTCAAGTAATCGTTGTTGATGTATTGAATAGGGAAACGCGACCAGTTTGTTCCTCCATCATCAGTTTTGTATAAACCTCTATCATCAAAACCTAAGATATTGAATGGATCTCCAGATTCTCTGTATCCAGAACTTGCTATAGAAGCATATATTTCTGTTGTTCCGTTGTTATTTCTTGCTACAAGATCATTAACAAAGAAGATACCGTCTACCAATGTTAATCCTCCAGAATTAGTTGAATTGTTAAAGTTTCCTCCAAGAATTTGTTCCCATGTAACACCACCATCTGTAGATTTATATACTCCACTTCCTACTGCAAATCCTTGACTATAAGATTCTCCTGAACCTAAGTAAATTGTATTTGAATCATTAGGATCAGTAACAAGTACACTTACAGAAATATTACCAGGTAATCCATCTACTAACTGCCATGATGAGTTTGCATCTGTAATATCGTCATTTACCCATAATCCACCTGAAGCTCCTCCAGCAAATACTCTTGTATAATCGTCAGCTGGATTTGCATTGTTGATATCATTAGGATCAAACATTATTGCACGTGTTCGCCCACCAATATTGTTAGGACCTCTATCTACCCATACATTGTCGTCTGCATCTCCTGGCGTACGTTTTTGTAATTCAGCTCTTTGTATTTCAGGAAGATTTTCTGGAGTTGGTCTTCCTAATCTTGGGTTCATTGTTAGTTCCCAAAGTTGTTCGTTGTATCCATTAGGAGGTAATCCATTTGCTTTACGCTCTTCTCTGGTTAGTTGTTGAGTTTCCTTAAAAGGACTATTCGCTAGATAGTTAGCATGCTTCTCTCTTAATTCAGCTGCCGATAAGCTTTCCTCTTTTTCAACTTCTTTATTTTTTAGGCTTACTGTGTACCCTAACACTGCTAAAAATAAAAGTGTGATAAATACTCTTCTTTTTGTTTTTCTTTCCATGAGCTTTTTGTTTTTTTTAAAAAAGTCTTTTGTTCAATCACTGTGAATTACTCAATGATTAGTTTTGTTGATTTTACGAATTCTGTACCTTCTACTCTCAAGAGATATAATCCTGATTGTAAATTATCTAGGTCAAAGTTAACAGTTCCTGTCAAATTAACAGCTTTAGAATATAAATTTCTTCCATTTATATCAAAAATATTAACAGTAACGTCTCCTAAGTTTTTTGATGCTTTAATATTAAAACTTCCGTTAGATGGGTTTGGATATACAGAAAAAGCATTATTATTTGCTACTTCTCCAACACTTAATACAGAAGTTACTACCAAGTTATCTACTATAACACCTTCATTATTTACGGCTCCATCTGTTACAAGTACAAATCTAAAAATAATACTTGATTCTCCGCTTAAATCAGATAAATCATAACTATATTCCTCCATGACTGTATCAGTTCCAGTCCATTGTGATCCGATACATAACAAACAGTCAGCGTTTCCTGAGGTTGCTGCCGTCCTATCACTATTATACCAGTCAGGATCTGAAGCAGAACCTAAAACGTTCCAAGTATTTCCGCCATCAGTTGTATATTCCATGTAAACAAAATCCCAGTTTTCTTCAAGGTCAAACGCCATGTCAAATTTTATGGTCGGATTTGTTACACCTGTTAAATCATAGCAATCTGATAATAAATAACTTCTCGTATTGTTTGCATAGTTACCACTCAATGAAGTTGCATATACTTCACCTTCTAGCGTTGTATTTTGAAATACGCTTCCTAATTGTGTGTATGTTCCTCTAGTCCAGATTTGTGAAGCTCCATCAAAATATGTGTTTAACTCATCATCTACCGTTTCAAAATCATATACATCTTCAGCAACACCAATTTCATTTACACGTAATAAAAGTAGCTCTTGATTGTTTGTTCCATCTTGATCATTTGCTACAGAGATTCCAAAGTTGAGCGATTGCAATCCTTTTTCTAAAGTTAATGCAGGAAGTGTAATATCTTGAATCGCTCCTACAGGAATATTTCCATTAAATGTAAATGTATCACTGATTCCTCCAACAACAGAGTAGCTTATTTCTACATTTGTTATAGTTGTTGTTACTCCAGAGTTTTCGACTCTTACTACTGGTACAAATGTATTTAATCCGCAATGGATTTCTTGATTAGAAACTGAAACTAATCTAGCATCTGTTGTAAGTGGTATGTATGGACCTCCAACATTTACTGCATAAAAAGCATCTTGTGTAGCAATGGCTTCGGGACTATTAGTTCCGTGTAAATTGATTGCAACATCTATTGCTGCATTTCTAGTATCTAAAAATGTACTATTTGGAGTTAGGTAGTCTCTTAATACTAAATAGGCAATTTCTTCTGCTTTTTGCATTCCAATTCCAGTAACATCAAATTGATTTGTTACATCATTAAAACCTGCGCCACCTTGTACTAATAAATAAAACCAATGGTTTAACACTCCACTGTTACTGTGCACACCACATTGATCATTACTATTATTTGGTGTAGGACAACCAGCGACAGATGTTGGGCGCCAGTTTGTTCCTTCATACGTATCTGGATCACCAAATTGATTCGGATTGCTCATATTTCTAATTCCGAGTCCATTAGAAACAATATCTTCTCCTATTTGCCAAGTTTCCATATTAGGATTTAAATCATCTCCATTTCCTTTTGCATAAAATTCGATAGCTGCTCCCCATAAATCGGAGTATCCTTCGTTTAATGCACCAGATTCTCTAGCATACACTAAGTTATTTGCAAAATTTGTAACTCCATGTCCAATTTCATGGGCGCAAATATCAATACTTGTCAAAGGTTCAAAATTTCCGCTTCCATCTCCATATGACATTACAGATCCATTCCAAGCAGCATTTGTCCAGCTTCCGCCTCCATTAGGGTTGGCAACATGAATATAGCTTCTCATTGCATATCCATTACCATCAATTCCATCTCTTCCATGAACATTTAACCAATAGTCATAAGTTTGTATGGCTCCCCAATGTGCATCAAGTGCGGCATTGTCTAGACTTAGACCTGAAAACGACCAAGCGTTATCATCATCCGTAAATTCAGCGAAATTATTTATATAACCGCCTCCAAAAGCTACATTTTGTGCATTTCTTGTAAATACATTTCTCGAATCATCATTTAAGGTATACTCTCCATTGTCTTCCAAACGTGTTTCAATATCACGTTGACCACTGTATCTCGTTTGAGCAGTTCCTGCCACAAAAGGCGCTAACGTTCTGTTAACTTTAACAAGATTTGCAGGATTATTTAGTATTTCACGACCTTCGTTGTTGTGATGCTTGATAATTTTATTATTAAATAAGATGAGTCCGTTTTGCGCATCTACATATACTTCTCCTCTACTTACTGGCTGTGTTGCGTAAATATCAAATTTGTATGCTAAATTTAGCAAACCAGAATATGTATTCATTTCAGGAAGTAATACTAATTCTCCAGCAGGCTTTGTATAATTCATTGCTGCAGCTTCCTGTGGATTTGACCATAAATATTGTTCTGCGTTTACAAAGGCGAGTGCTTTGTCAAAAGCTTGTTGCGGAGATAATGCTGGTGACAAGTTTACACCGAGTCCGTTATATACTTCTCCGTTAATACTTTTTACAGCGTTATTTTTTGAGTGAATTACTAAGGTTCCAAATTCTACTTTGATTCCGTTGTAATATTGTTGCATTCTTTCATGCTTCATTCCAGATCTGTCTTGATTGACAATCGTTGTTTGGAATGTATTGTTGTCGTCCAAATTGAACTTTTGCAAAAATTCTCCTTTTGCTTTTTCTGGAGAGATTTCTTTTGTGAATTTGACTCTTTTATTTACAGAGATTGCTTCTTGAGCGCTTATCTGTAGTACAAAAAGTGAACAAAAAATTAGTATTCCTGTTCTAATGTAATTTTGTTGCATGTATTAAAAAATTAGATTACGAGGCTAATTGTTAATAAAAAATTATACGGTTTTTGCTGTGAGTTTATTAAATAATATTACTGCTTTGCTATCGGACAATCTTGATACGTAATTAGTAATATTCATCAATCGATTATACAAAAGGTTTGTTTGATAGTCTACATTTTCTGGTAAAACTTTCAAAATTAGCTTGTCATAGTTAGACAGTGAATCATTATGGTAATTTTCTGTTGCTGTGATAAACGTATTTAGTAAATGTTGCAATACATGATACCCTGTAATTTCTTTTTCTATGACTTCGTCACTTTTGTATATTTTATCAATACTTATTTTGATAATGTCATCAATTTGTGCTTTGTACTTACTTTTTTCCATGAGTCCTACTGAAAAGTTTCCTTCTCGAATAGCTTCTTCGTTTTCTAGAAAAATACGTACAGCGTCTTCAATAAGTGTATTGATAGATAGTGCTCTTAAATAACTCAAACGATCTTCTCGATGTTGTAATGAGTTATATTTATCTGTTTGAATGGTATCTCTTACTAAATTGATTAGATATTCTAGAGCGTATTCTTCTTGGATCAATCCAAGATTGATTCCATCTTCAAAATCAATTATTGTGTAACAGATATCATCTGCGGCTTCTACCAAGAATGTGAGTGGATGTCTTGCATATCTGATATTTTCACCTTCATCAAATGTACGTAAGCCAAGCTCGTTAGCTACATCAGTAAAAGCTTTTTTATCAGATTGAAAAATTCCGTACTTCTTATCTGCAATGTGTTTTGTGGGCTTTTTTGGCAGCGACTGTTTCGGATACTTCATAAAAGCTCCTAAAGTAGCATAGCTCAATCGTAAGCTTCCATCAACTCCTTTGCGGTTTTCGGTTAGAATTTTAAATCCATTAGCATTTCCTTCAAAATCACATAGATCTTGATATTCTTTTGGAGAGAGTTTTGATTGGAATTGTGTTCCTTTTCCAATTTTAAAATATTCTCCAATAGCTTTTTCTCCTGAGTGTCCGAATGGTGGATTTCCGATATCGTGTGCTAAAGCTGCTGCTGCAACTATGGCTCCGAAATCATTGAATTGAAATCCATGAACTTCTTTGAGGTGTGGATATTTTTCTAAGAGTTTTGTTCCTACTTTTCTTCCTAAACTTCTTCCCACTACAGAAACCTCCAAACTGTGCGTAAGGCGTGTGTGTACAAAATCTGTTTTGGATAAAGGGACAACTTGTGTCTTATCTTGCAAGCTGCGAAAAGCTGATGAGAAAATTACTCTATCATAATCTACTTCAAAGCCCAATCGGGTCTCATCTTGTTCTTTGCGCAATCGCTTATGGGTATCCCCGTAACGTTTTAAGGAGAGTAATTGTTCCCAATTCATTAGTAAATAGCATTTTCTCTGCAATATACTACATTAATTATAGAAATCCCACCGAGAGCCGATTCTTGGTAGTATATTCGTGTTTTTGAGCAAAAAAGAAAGATATTTCAACACTTCATGGTCTTATTTGTTATATTTATAACAGTATAGAAGTATTGCTAATGCAAAAGCGTAAGATATAACCTTTAGGTAACATTACATTTCGCGACACTATTGATATTTGTAAATTATTTTTAATACCCATATATGGACAATATTTACTTAATTATGATCATTGCTTTGACTGTGTTGGCAATTGCTGATTTGGTCGTAGGAGTTAGTAATGATGCAGTAAATTTCTTGAATTCAGCTATTGGTTCTAAAGCTATTTCCTTTCAAACAATTATGATTGTTGCAAGTGTTGGAGTTGCTATTGGCGCCATTTTTTCTAGCGGTTTGATGGAAGTCGCCCGAAAAGGAATTTTTCAACCCGAACAGTTCGTGTTTCATGAGATCATGATTATTTTCATGGCGGTTATGATTACCGATATTCTATTGCTTGACTTTTTCAATACGCTCGGAATGCCTACATCGACAACGGTTTCTATTGTTTTTGAATTGCTTGGAGCTGCAGTAGCAATGGCATTGATTAAGATTACCAATCAAAGTGGTGATTATGATACTTTATTACAGTATATAAATACTTCAAAAGCTACTGAGATTATTATTGGTATTGTCGTCTCAGTCGTCGTCGCCTTCTCTGTTGGTGCTTTGGTGCAATGGGTTTCACGTTTGTTATTATCTTATAACTTTAATGAAAAAGCACGTTGGGTTGGTGCTGTTTTTGGCGGAATAGCCTTAACAGCTATCACGTATTTTATTTTTGTGAAAGGAATTAAAGGCACCAATTATGCAAATTCAGTTTTCGAAGTTTTATATAATGGCCCTAAAGACGGTTTACTCCCATGGATTAATCAGCATCTAGGCTCATCTTTTTCAGATCTTAAAGCGTTTAAAGACGCAGGAATAAAAACAATTACTGTTGATTTTGATAAGGGAATTGTTGAATTTACACTTAAAAATTTCCTAGAAGTATATGTACTTCCTATCATTACAATTAGCTTGGTAGTTTGGTCTGTTATTTCATATTTGGTTATGTCTTTATTTAAGACAAACATTTACAAACTGATTATTATTGTAGGAACTTTTGCTTTAGCACTTGCTTTCGCTGGAAATGACTTGGTAAACTTTATTGGTGTTCCAATTGCAGGCTGGCAGTCATACAACGAATTTGCAAGCAATACTGCTTTAGACACTTCTTCTGCTGCTGAAATTTATACAGCCGCTAGTAGTTTTAAGATGGATTTTCTTGATAAAACTGTAAAAACACCGACACTTTTCTTGGTAATTGCAGGATTGATCATGGTTGTTACACTTTGGTTTTCAAGTAAAGCAAAAGCTGTAGTAAAGACTTCTATCGATTTATCAAGTCAAGAACAAACCAAAGAACGTTTTAAACCTAATTTCTTATCAAGAGGTTTTGTGCGCATGTCTATTGGTATTTCACAAGGAATCGTTGCTATTACACCAAAGTCTTTACAAACCAGTATAGATAAACAATTTATGATTCCAGCTGTAAATACTTATAAAAATAAAGAAGATATTCCTGCTTTTGATATGGTTCGCGCTGCTGTAAACTTAATGGTAGCAAGTGTATTAATTTCAATTGCAACTTCCATGAAACTACCATTGTCTACTACATATGTAACCTTTATGGTTGCTATGGGTACTTCTTTGGCAGATAGAGCTTGGGGCGCAGAAAGTGCAGTGTATAGAGTTGCTGGTGTATTGAATGTAATTGGCGGTTGGTTCTTTACTGCAATTATTGCCTTTTTAGCCGCTGGATTGATTGCCTTTTTACTAAACCTTAATTTACCTATCATGCTTGGCGCTTTGTTAGCATTGGCTGCCTTTTTATTGATTCGTAATTATATCAATCATAATAAAAAAGCAAAAGAAGCAAAAGTAGAAGACAGCTTAAAGAAAGCCGAAAGCAGCTCAGTACAAGGTGTCATCCACGAAAGTGCAGATAATATTGCCAATGTGGTAAAAAGAGGAAATAGAATTTACACAAGTGCTATTAACGGTTTAGCAAAGCAAGATTTACAAATGCTAAAGAAGAACCGAAAAAATATCACTAAACTTTCTACTGAGATTGACGAATTGCGTGACAATATTTTCTATTTTATCAAAAATTTAGATGAAACGAGTGTTGGCGCAAGTAATTTCTATATTAATGTTTTAGGCTATTTACAAGATATTACACAATCATTAGAATATATTTCGAAAGCAAGTTTAAAACACGTAAACAATAACCATAAGAAACTGAAATTCAATCAAATTAAAGAATTGAAACAAGTTGATGAAGCGCTAGAAGTTGTTTTTAACAATACTAAGAAAGCTTTTGACTCACGTTCTTTTGAGGAAATTGGAAGTGTTTTAACGAATAAAGAAGCTATTTTCCAATTGGTACGTCAAAAGATTCAAACTCAGGTTGAACGTACACGTACTGAAGAATCGAGTCCGAAGAATACAACATTGTACTTTAGCTTGTTATTGGAGACAAAAGATTTATTGAAAGCTACTATGGATCTTTTAGAAGAATATCACAATGCACATGATAGTTCGGTAGAACCTGCCACTATTACAAAGGATAAAAGTTCAGACCAAGAAGAATAAAACTGAACATCTCACAATATGATAAAAACACAATCGTTACGGTTGTGTTTTTTGTTTTAAAGAAGTTTCAAATCTTACACACATAACAACATCTGATTAAATTTCTCTATCTTAGACTTCACTAATTTATACCAAATAAAACCATGAACAAATCATTTTTCTTTTGTCTTCTATGTAGTTTTTTTATATATACGACAAACGCAATAAGCCAAGAATTGACAGGACAACAATTGTTAGAAAAAACCATTCAATATCACGATCCTAATGGAAATTGGGCAAGTTTCAACGGAACACTTCAAATTACTATGGAAACACCTAAAAATGGATCGCGCGTAAGTACTATTAAAATTAATTTACCTAAAGAATATTTTTATGTAAAAGCAACACGTAATGCAGAAACAACCGAATTTACCGTTGATAAAGACAGTTGTACTGTTGCTTTTAATGGAGAAACTAATATTCCAGAAGAAATAGCCAAAGAAAAGAGTCTTAATTGTAAACGCGCCAATTTATATAAAGGCTATTACGAATATTTGTATGGTTTGCCAATGAAATTAAAAGATCCAGGAACTATCATCGATCCAAAAGTGCAAAAGAAAACCTTTAAAGGAAAGGAATATTTAGTATTGAAAGCTACTTACAATGAAAATGTAGGGAAAGATACTTGGTATTTTTATTTTGATCCGAAAACATACGCTATGGAAGTGTATCAGTTTTTTAAAGATGAATCTAAAAATGACGGAGAATATATTTTACTAACAGAAGAGGCTGTCATTAATGGTATTAAAATGCCTAAAAAACGTGCTTGGTATTACAATGAAAATAATGGGTATTTAGGAACGGATATTCTTAATTAATGTAACAATTTTTCAATTTGAAAATGTATCAATGAACTACCTTGTCTTTAAATACTTAGATCGCTTTGCTACTAGATGTTAGACCACTGACGCTTTTAGATTTTTAGACTTACTTAGAACGTTAGACATATTCCTGATTTTTTAGGAATCTCTTAGATTGCCTTGCTGTTAGTTTTTTTAGATTTGACACGAATACGCCTTTATAAAACATAAAAAAGGGAATGTTGTACAACATTCCCTTTTCTTTTGCCGGTTTTTTATAAGCTTTGTAGACTTAAGAACCACACATTAAGCAATCGTCATCTTCGCTTTCTCTCGCTTTTGATAACATTTCTTGCAGTTCTTGTGGTGTCAGTGGCTCTACAGCTACTGGTTTTGGTTTTGCCCCTGGCGCTACGGCTGCAGCTTCAGCAGCTACTGGTATTGATTTTTTCGCTTTCTTCACTGTAAACTTAATTGCATCTACTGCCGATTTTGTTCGTAAGTAGTACATTCCTGTTTTTAATCCAGATTTCCAAGCGTAGAAGTGCATTGACGTTAATTTTGCCATCGTTGCACCTTCCATGAATAAGTTTAATGATTGAGATTGATCAATGAAATATCCTCTATGACGAGACATATCGATAATATCTTTCATACTCAATTCCCAAACTGTTTTATATAAATCTTTGATGTCTTGCGGAATTTCTTCAATGTGCTGGATAGATCCGTTAGCACGCATTAATTCTTGCTTTAAATCTTCTGTCCACAATCCTAAGTTTACTAAGTCTTCTAGTAAATGCTTGTTTACGACGATGAATTCTCCAGAAAGTACTCTACGCGTATAAATGTTTGATGTATACGGCTCAAAACATTCGTTGTTTCCAAGAATTTGTGATGTAGAAGCTGTTGGCATTGGCGCTACTAATAATGAGTTACGCACTCCGTTTTTAACTACCTCTTTACGTAAACTTGCCCAGTCCCAACGACCACTTAATTCCTCATCTTTAATTCCCCATAAGTTATGTTGGAATTCTCCTTGTGATATTGGCGAACCTTCATATGTTTGGTATGGACCTTCTACGGTTGCCATTTCCATGGAAGCAGTTACTGCTGCGAAATATAATGTTTCAAAAATTTCTTGATTCAGTTTTTTAGCTTCATCAGATGTGAAAGGCATTCTTAACTTGATAAATGTATCTGCCAATCCTTGTACTCCTAATCCTATTGGACGGTGACGGAAATTAGAGTTTTCCGCTTCTTTTACAGGATAGTAGTTTCTATCAATTACTTTATTTAAGTTTTTTGTAACACGCTTTGTAACACGGAATAATTCGTCGTGATCAAATTCGTTTCCTTTGATAAACATTGGCAATGCAATAGAAGCCAAATTACAAACCGCTACTTCATCTGGAGATGTATACTCCATGATTTCTGTACAAAGGTTTGACGAACGAATCGTTCCTAAGTTCTTTTGATTTGACTTACGGTTTGCCGCATCTTTATATAACATGTAAGGCGTTCCTGTTTCAATTTGAGATTCTAGGATTTTCTCCCATAACTCACGCGCCTTGATTGTTTTTCTTCCTTTTCCAGCAGCTTCATACTTTAAGTATAATGCTTCAAATTCATCACTGTGTACATTGAATAAGTTTGGACACTCATTTGGACACATTAACGTCCAAGAAGCATCTTCTTCTACTCTTTTCATGAATAAATCTGGAATCCACATTGCATAGAATAAATCACGCGCACGCATTTCTTCTTTACCGTGGTTTTTCTTTAAATCTAAGAAGTCAAAAATATCAGCATGCCATGGTTCTACATAAATTGCAAATGAACCTTTACGTTTTCCTCCACCTTGATCTACATAACGAGCTGTATCATTGTACACACGTAACATTGGTACAATTCCGTTACTTGTTCCGTTAGTTCCAGCAATATATGATCCTGTAGCACGAACATTGTGGATAGACAAACCAATTCCTCCTGCTGATTGTGATATTTTCGCCGTTTGTTTTAATGTATCGTAGATTCCGTCAATACTATCATCTTGCATCGCCAATAAGAAACATGATGACATTTGCGGTTTTGGTGTTCCTGAGTTGAATAACGTTGGAGTTGCATGTGTAAAGTACTTTTTAGACATTAACTCGTATGTTTCAATCGCTGCATCTAGGTCGTTTAGGTGAATTCCAACAGAAACACGCATTAGCATATGTTGTGGACGTTCAGCAATTTTACCGTTTAACTTTAATAAGTATGAACGCTCTAAGGTTTTAAATCCGAAATAATCATAACCAAAATCACGGTTATAGATAATTGTAGAATCTAAACGATCTGCATTGTCCATAATTACCTTGTATACCTCATCAGATAATAAAGGTGCTTTTTTTCCTGTTCTTGGGTTTACATATTCGTATAAATCTACCATCGTTTCAGAAAACGATTTTTTGGTGTTTTTATGCAAGTTCGATACGGAAATACGCGCTGCCAATCGAGCATAATCGGGATGCGTAGTTGTCATTGTGGCGGCAATTTCTGCGGCCAAATTATCTAATTCTGAAGTGGTAACTCCATCGTATAATCCTTCAATTACACGCATGGCAACTTTTACAGGATCTACCAAATCGTTTAAGCCATAGCATAACTTTCTCACTCGTGAAGTGATCTTGTCAAACATCATTGGCTCTTTTCTTCCATCTCTTTTTACTACAAACATATGCTCGTCTATTTTTTTATTCTTCTGAATTTCGTTCAGAAAAGGGGTTAGTTATTTCACCAATTTTCGGCGAAAAAAATTAGTGTTTCGGGTATTCTATTATGTATTTTTAGATTTAGACTGCAAACAGCCAAAATCATTTGGGTATTTTTAACTAGAAATCAGCGTCAAAGCTAAATTTGTCTGACTCTTCTTCTTTATTTAAGACACCTGCTTTTTGATATTCAGATACTCTTTTTTCGAAGAAGTTTGTTTTACCTTGAAGGGAAATCATATCCATAAAATCGAATGGATTTGACACATTATACTCTTTTTCACAACCTAATTCTTGTAAAAGTCTGTCGGTAACAAACTCCAAGTATTGTGTCATTAATTTAGCGTTCATTCCTATAAGACTTACTGGCAATGATTCTGTGATAAATTCACGTTCAATGTTTAGTGCATCCACAATAATTGCACGGATACGTTCTTTAGGAACTTTATTTACTAAGTGATTATTGTGTAAATGCACTGCAAAATCACAGTGAACACCTTCATCACGAGAGATTAACTCGTTAGAAAACGTTAATCCTGGCATAATTCCTCTTTTCTTTAACCAATAAATAGAACAGAAAGCTCCTGAAAAGAAAATACCTTCTACAGCTGCAAACGCAATTAAACGTTCTGCAAAACTTGGTGATTCAATCCATTGTAAAGCCCAGTCTGCTTTCTTTTTGATTGCCGGAAAATTCTCGATTGCCTTAAACAACTTGTCTTTTTCTTTTTCATCTTTTACATATGTATCTATTAATAGAGAATATGTTTCAGAATGAATATTTTCCATCATAATTTGGAATCCGTAGAAAAATTTAGCTTCCGAATATTGTACTTCGTTTACAAAGTTCTCTGCTAAGTTTTCATTTACAATTCCATCTGATGCTGCGAAAAATGCAAGAATGTGTTTGATAAAATAACGCTCGTCATCATTCAACTTTGTAGT
The DNA here is from genome assembly GCF_965224175.1 of Kordia sp. GTDB lineage: Bacteria > Bacteroidota > Bacteroidia > Flavobacteriales > Flavobacteriaceae > Kordia. The sequence continues at coordinate 3,634,920 of NZ_OZ245041.1, read as the reverse complement.
CCAATCTGTTAAATCTTGGTGAAGATCAATTTCTTCTGCCGTCCAAAAACTAGCTTCAGATTTTTTGTACCATTCCCAAATATCTGCATGTTTAATTGGAAAAATCACAAATCTGTCTTTGTTTTCTTGTAAGATGGGTTCTATTGCTGATGACATAAAATTATCGAGTTTTTAATGTAAAATTGGGTAAAAGACTATTGTTTGATTTGGGAATAACAAAGATGAAAAAATGTGTTTGAAAAAGAAAGTCTAACTTATTCACAAAGTTAGTGAGTTTTTAACAACAGTACAGTTTTTTCCTACTTTTTAACATATTTTCAAATTGGCATTTTTTATTGATTTTCAGCAAGTTACAATAACTAATTCCTTGTTAGCAGCGATAAAACGTGAGATTTTAAAAAAAAATGAGAAAAAGAAATTTTAAGATTTAGCGTCCTAATTTTTGTGCAGTCTTTTCTAATTCGAGATACCAATCTTCTCCAAATTTTCGAATCAATGCTTCTTTTACAAATTTATAGATTGGAACTTGTAATTCTTTTCCTAAAGAGCATGCATCATCACAAATTGGCCATCTATGATAATTTACGGCTGCAAATTCACTGTAATCTTCTATACGAATAGGATATAAATGACAAGAGATTGGTTTTTTCCAGTCTACCAGTCCTTTATTGTAGGCTTGTTCAATTCCGCACATTGCTGTTTGATTATCGTCAAAGGTAACATATGCACATTCGGCACCATTTACTAAAGGTGTTTCCAAATCACCATTATCTCTTACGATATAAGTTCCTTGTTGCTCTATGGCTTCTATTCCTTCTTTGCGAAGAAAAGGTTTTACAGTATCATAAATAGCATCCAATATTTTGATTTCCTCCTGCTCTAATGGCGCGCCTGCATCACCTTCTACACAACAAATTCCTTTGCATGCCTTAATATTACACACAAAATCCTTTTCGATGATATCTTCTGAAACAATGGTTTTTCCTAACTGAAACATGTTGCAAATATACCTTTTTATCTGTTTTGTAATTCAGCTATATGTACGATTTTTTTGAGCGCTTTAATTTCATCTTAATTTAACTTAAAAAATATATCTTTTCTCTTTGATAATTAGACGAATAGTGTACATTTGCCGCGAATTTAAAAATGTATCGAAATGGAGTTAAATTTTAAGCACATTTTAACGGCAAGTATGGTACTTTTTGCCGTGATTGATATTATAGGAAATGTTCCTATTATCATAGATTTACGACGTAAAACTGGACGGATTCAATCTGGAAAAGCCACTATTATTGCAGGTGTTATTTTGACCGTGTTTTTGTTTGTTGGACAAAGTGTATTGAATTTGATTGGTATTACCGTAAATCAATTTGCAATTGCAGGTTCGTTTGTATTATTTTTTCTAGCATTAGAAATGATTTTAGGAATTACTTTATTTAAAGAAGATGAAGATGCGTTGAGTGATGCTTCTGTATTTCCTATTGCTTTTCCATTAGTTGCTGGTCCTGGAAGTTTGACTTCTATTTTATCACTTCGAGTTGAATTTGACGCACTCAATATAGTTATTGCCATTTTAATTAATATGACTATCATGTATATTGTATTGAAAGCTTCCGCTAGAATTGAACGATTATTAGGAAAAAACGGGATCCGTATATTAAGAAAAGTATTTGGTGTAATTTTATTAGCTATTGCAGTTAAAATATTTACTACAGGTATTCAAAAAATATTTGCGTAATTTTGCAACAAGAAAATCATGTGAATGCGCACATACATCTAATTAGAATTGATGTGCGCATTGACGATCTTATTTAAAGAAAAATGAAAATATTCACATACGTCCTTATTATTGTCGCTATACTTCTTTCTATTTTCAATGCTACTCGTTTAGATTTTAGCAACTTGTTAGAAGGTGATAGCTTAATTGCCTTAATTAGTATTGTCGCTTCTTTGTGTGCTATTCTAATCTTATTAATTTTCATGACTTCAAAGAAAATTGAAGATAAAGTAAATAATAGCAATAAGTAATGTTTGATGTACTTGTAATTGGCGGTGGCGTTTCAGGAATGCAATGCGCGCTCGTGCTTGGTTCTGCTAAAGAAAAACCATTTGCTGCAGATAAGAAAATTGGAATTGTGTTGCATCAAAAAGCTTCACATTTACAAAATGCTTTGTTTAATAATGTACTTGGTTTGCCCGAAGGAAAAACAGGTGCCGCCATTTTAAATGAAGGACAAGCACATTTAACAAAAGTATATCCGCACGTTATACAAATTGCCAAAGAAAAAGTACTAGAGATTTCAGGTGAGGCTGGTAATTTTGAAATTATTACAAATAAAGCTACTTATCATAGTAAATTGGTCGTGCTTGCGTTGAATTATGCAAAACCACTGACTATTACTGGATTGGATGAGTTTATTGCTCCACATCCAAGAGCTGCAGCCAAAAAAGATCGAATTTATCTTCAAAATGAAGATCATGTTGTTAAAAACGGATTGTATGCTTGTGGAACTATTGCAGGTTGGAGAAGTCAATTTGCTATTGCAGCAGGAAGTGGCGCGCAAGTAGCTACTGACATTTTAACGCTTTGGAATGATGGAAATCATACAAAAGTGCACGATAAGATATAATTTCCTGAAAATAAACAAAATATAGATTATCTCTATTCTTCAAATTCACGAATATTTTTGCTGAACTTAAGTGTATTAGCTCTATTTCGAAATTTACTCAAAGAACATCTTGAATCTTTTTCCTAATACGAACTTATAGCTTTTCCTGAAGACTTCCTTTTTGTTTTTTATAAAACATAATTCCTGTAAAGATTAATACAAAACAGATCAAGAGACTACTGTACCTATTTTGTTTTACAAAATCTCCATCATACATTCCATATTGAAAACCGTTTGTGACAATATCAATTAGCAATAAACTTATCATCGCAGCAATTAGAAAGCTAATGCTTAGAAATTTATAATTTTTGATTGTAAACGATAAATAAATCGTCATTAATAGCGTATTTGGTACGATAAACATTCCTAAAACAGCACTGATATTTCCCCAAGTATTAGCACTAGAAGTTAAAATTCCGAGTCCAAAAGCCAAGTAAAGTATATTGAGAATGAATAATGTTTTTGATGCTAATGATGCAATCGATTCTACAAAAAAATCAATTGCAATGACAATCAAGCTAATAGGTATAAGTAAGCTTATTGGCGATTGGAATATTTGAAACGGATAGTATTCAATAGACATCATAGTACATAGTACTATTGCTATAAAACTTAGTATTCTCAGTGTTTTTTGATTGAAGATTTTAAAATGTAAAGCAATAGAAAGAAGTGCAAAAAAAATTGCAACTATAACCGATCCGTATACTATAAATTCTTGATAGATTTCAAATAGAACAGTCATTATTTTTGCTGTAACGCGATCACTTTGGCAATCATTTCATCACCAACATTGAGTTGTTGCTGATAGCCATTCATACCAAATAATTGCTCAATGTAAATAGCTTTGATATGCCTTTTCATTTGTGCAGCATATTTTTCTATATAAATACGTTGTCCACGCACCTTACTAAAAAAGTCTGTATATTCTTGAAGTAAATCGTCAGTGACAGTAAATTCATTCATAAATTCTTGCAAGGACATGTTGCTATATAAGGATCTGTCAACATCTAACTTTTCAAATACAAAATCATCAATATATCCTATAATTTTGGTACGCAAACCTCTTTCGAGAGATAGTTCTTCTGGTGTATTGGAAAGTGGAATAAATACATCTGGAATAATTCCGCCACCGCCATATACGATTTTACCTTTTGGCGTTTCAAATTTTAACGAATCAGCAACCTTAATACTATCAATCGATTTTAATTCTCCCGATTTGAATCGTTCATAATATTCGTCAAAATAATCTTTGTTTCCATCTTTGTATGAACGCTGAATAGATCGTCCTGTTGGCGTGTAATAGCGTGAAATTGTCAATCGCACCACAGAACCATCTCCAAGTGGCATTGGTCGTTGCACCAAACCTTTTCCAAACGAGCGTCTTCCCACAATAACTCCTTTATCATTGTCTTGAAGAGCGCCTGCTATAATTTCACTGGCAGAAGCTGATTTTTCGTTGATTAACACATATATTTCACCTTCTTCAAATTCGCCATCATCTGTTGCAAAATATTTATCAATCTCTCCTTTTTTGTTTTTTGTAAAAAGAATTAGTTTTCCATCTTCTAAAAATTCATCTGCAATACTTCTAGTTACATCTAAAATTCCACCAGGATTATTTCGAAGATCAAGTGTTAGGTTTTTGGCTCCTTGTTGTTGCAATTCTGCCAAAGCTACCTTAAATTCATTGTATGTTGTTTCGGCAAAACGGTTAATTTTTATGTACCCTAAATCGTCTGTTAACATGTAATGCGCCACTACACTTTGAATCGGAACTTTGGCTCTTTTTAAGTCAATATTAAATTCTTCTTTAGTGTCTTTACGGTATATTTTGAGGTTTACAGATGTATTTTCTGTGCCTTTTAATTTCGAAATAATCTCCGTATTTCGCATGTTTTTACCATATAGTGTATCATTATCAGCCGTTAAAATACGATCGCCAGCTTTGATTCCTGCCAACACACTTGGTCCACCTTCTAGCGTTCGCACAACGGTTAAAGTATCATTTACCATATCGAATCGGATTCCAACACCTACAAAATCACCTTGCATATTTTCGGCAACTCTTTTTTCTTCTTCCGAAGGAATGTATACAGAATGTGGATCTAAATTTCCAAGAATATTGGTTACAGTGACATCTACAATACTATCTACATTAACATCGTCTACATATTCGTAATCAATGTAGTCAATAAGTCGATTGAGTTTATCTTTACTTGTGTTTGATGAGAATAAGGTTTCTGGAGAAGCACTAAAATTTAATTTTCCACCAATAAATACTCCGGCGGCAACTGCTGCGGCAATAATAACGGGAAGTAAATATTGTGTTGTCTTATTCAAAATTCGTTTATTTATGAGGTTTGAAGTACAGGAATGTGCTCTATTTCAACGCCAGCTTTTTTTAAAAATTGTATGCCTGAATCATCTTTGTATGCATCAACATACACAACTCTTTTGATTCCTGATTGATGAATGAGTTTGCTACATTCTTTGCATGGTGACATTGTAATATATAATGTTGCACCAACACAAGATTGTGTAGAAGCGGCTACTTTTAAAATAGCGTTTGCTTCTGCATGCAATACATACCATTTTGTGTATCCTTCTTCATCTTCGCAGAAATTTTCAAATCCTGATGGTGTTCCATTGTAACCATCAGAGATAATCATTCTATCTTTTACAATAATCGCGCCGACTTGTTTTCTTTTACAATAGGAAAGCTTTCCCCATTCTTTAGCCATGCGTAAATAGGCATGATCGTATTTTGCTTGTTTTTGTTTTGGCATATGCAAATTTAACCTTTTTGAAGCAAAAAAAAGCAACTATAAAAGTTGCTTATTGCCTTCTATAACGAAGATATTAGGTTTCTGATGGAATCACAACAGCTTTGTTGTTAATTTTTTACCAAAATCGTGCTTTGATGAGTGTTGGAATTAATACACCAATTACAATTGCGGAAACAACCATGACCCAGTCGCGTTTGGAAAATCTAAATATAGTCTGAAAAATAAACGAGATTATCAATACAACTAAAACTACAATTATTTGTGCTACTTCAATTCCTAATGTAAATTCTAGTAAAGGTAATAACTTACTGTCCACTCCTGCTGTAATCATAGATTTAAAATCTTTAGCAAAAGCTAATCCATGAATAATTCCAAAGAATAATGCTGAGATGAGTAATATTACTGATTTTACTTTATTTGTGTTCTTTCCGGCAGTAAACACATTATACAAAGCCATTAGAAAAATTGTGACCAATACAAAGAATTCTACAATAGCGCCATTTACTTTTACCGCTCCATAGGTTGACAAGATTAAAGATAAAGTGTGACCAACAGTAAAGGCAGTTACTAACCACAATACTTTTTTCCAATCTTTAAAAGTATAGGCAATTACCAATACGACTAAAAAAAGAATATGATCTAGACCTTCTATATGAAGAATATGATTGATTCCTAATTTAAAATATATCCAAAATTCGTTCATTGAGTATGTAGGTTTTAGGTTTTGGGGTTTCGTGTTAAACTTATATTTTACTTATTTTAAAAACCACGTTCTTTTTGTAATTGTTCGTAGGCTTTTTGTACTTGCTGAAATTTCTCTTTTGCTCCTTTTACATGTTCTTCTCCTAAGTGTTGTAATTTATCAGGATGATATTTTTTCGCCATTTTTCTATACGCTTTTTTGATTTCATTGTTAGAAACTGATTTGTCAATTTCTAAAATTTTATACGCGCTGTCTACTGGATTATAAAACATCGCTTTGATCGATTGAAAATCACGATCGTTGATGTATAAATATCCTGCTATTTTTTCTATGAGTGTTACTTCGTCTTCGTCAACATGTCCATCTGCTTTGGTCACACCAAATAGATAATGTAGTAATTGTAATCGTGAAGAATGATCCATGTACATTTGAATTTGCTGACACACTTGACGTGTAGAAATATCTTCTTTTTTCAGCAATCCATTGAACAGTTTGAACGCATGATTGGCACGTTCTTTCCCATACATTTTTGTAAAATAATTACGCACATAATCTTTTTCTGATTGCGAAACTTCACCATCAACTTTCATTACAATAGCAGAAAGCACTAATAAACTTACTTCAAAATCTCCTGATCGGGTTTGTGATCGTTTTTGTGTAGTTGTTTTTCGTCGTCGTCTTTTTTCATACACAGGATCTACTCGTTTACGACGTCCTTGTTCACCTCGTTTTGGCGGTTCAAGTAATAATCCTTTAGATGTTGCTTTGTCAACTGCCGTTCCAATGGCAAATCCGATAGCAGCACCAATTGGTCCACCAAGTGTCCAACCTAACGCGCCTCCAATCCAGCTTGCAAATCCACTCATATATTAGTTTTTTACCAAAGATACATTTTCCCAAGAAAAAAAGATAATGAAATGACAATTCTCGTGAGTTTAGAAAATGTGTGTAACAATACTGCACTATTTTATTAAATTTTGCAGTTAAATTTGTGGTAAGCTTATATGAATCGAAACATATCAATTGAATAGTAAACTACCTTAGAGTTATTAAGTCTCAATGGTTGAGTAAGCGATGATATTTTGAGATGCGCGAAGTGTTATTCAATATCTTTTAAAAACTCTTCTAAGGTGATTTTGTGAATCTTGGCAATTCGAATTAAGCTAGACACTTTGAAATCATAACCAGATTCCCATCGCCACATTTGTTTTGGTTGAATATTATTATCAAATGCGAATTGTTCATGACTTTTATAACCAGCTTTTACTCTCAACTCTTTAACACGCATGCCAATTTTTTTTAGCATCTCTTCTTTTTGTAGTGCGTCCATAAACGTTAAAATTCTCAATTCAGGGCGCAATAATTTACGTCATACATGACGTGTTTGATATATATTTTCTATTTTTAAGTCATGTATGACGTAAATTATTACCTACCATGTATTACTAAGCTTAAGAAATATGAGTGATAAGGATCAAAGTAAGGTCTCGAAAGAAAAAGAAAACAATTACAAAAAGAATAATATTACAAAGAAATGGAGAGAAAAAAAGCTGATACATGTTAAAAAAGAGTCTTTATTTATTGCGTTTTTTATAACAGTATTTCTTATTGATTTAATTTTTGTGATCACAATTGATTTTTCAATTATAGATATTATTATTGATAGTGATTTATGTTTTTCTGCAAAATTTAGCCGTAGCAAACTAGGAATTTTTACTAAAATCTTTTTCCTCGGAGGTATTATTGGTGCGATTCTAATTTCCTTAAAGCATATTTTCGATTTCTTTTCTAAAAATGATTAATTGGTGAACACTTACGATTTCTGTGACGTCTTATTTAGTTTTCTTTAACAAAAACAGCATTTCTGAATTCAGTTTCAAAAGGATTTAATCCGTATCTTTGCAAAATTATTAATGAATTTAATTTAGAAGATTATGTATCCACCAGAATTGGTAAAACCTATGAGAGCAGATTTAACTGCTGTTGGTTTTGAAGAATTACATACGGTAGAAGCTGTTGATAATGCTATTGCAAAGGAAGGAACAACACTTGTAGTTGTAAATTCTGTTTGTGGTTGTGCTGCAGCAAATGCTAGACCTGGCGCAAGAATGTCTTTAGATAACGAAAAGAAACCAGATAATTTAGTAACTGTTTTTGCTGGAGTTGATAGAGAAGCTACAGATAAGGCAAGAAGTTATATGATGCCTTTTCCTCCTTCTTCTCCAAGCATGGCTTTGTTTAAAGATGGACAATTAGTTCATATGTTAGAACGTCATCATATTGAAGGAAGACCAGCAGAAATGATTGCTGAAAACCTAAAAGATGCTTACAACGAGAATTGTTAATACATTCTTCCCGAAAAAAATAATTCCTAACCACGCTTTTTGCGTGGTTTTGTTTTTTAATTTTGCCATATTATAAAGTACCATTATAGTGAAGTTTTTATCGTATATATTGACAAGCATTTATTTGCTTTTTTTCGGATTGTTGTTAGTTATTTTTCATGGAATCCAATGGATTTTCCTAAAAATAGGCGGACGCAAAGGACATGATATTAGTGTAAATGCATTGCAATTTTCTTTAATGCGTTGCCATCATATTTTAGGCACACATTATACACTTAAAAATCCTTATAAATTAGAGGCAAATAGACCTTTGATTATCGTGTCTAATCACCAAAGTATGAATGATATCTCACCGTTAATTTGGTTGTTTCGCAAGCATCATCCTCGATTTATCAGTAAAAAAGAATTAGGAAAAGGAATTCCGAGTATTTCATTCAACTTACGTCATGGCGGCGCAGCTTTGATTGATAGAAATGATCCGAAACAAGCCATTTCTGAAATTATTCGGTTTGGAAAGTTCATTAACGAGAATAATTTTGCCGCGATTATTTTCCCTGAAGGAACACGTAGTCGAACCGGTGTTCCTAAACCTTTTAAAACAAAAGGATTGAATGTACTTTTTAAGTATATTCCTGATGCGCAAATAGTTCCTGTAACCATTAATAATTCCTGGAAAACCACCAAATATGGAAAGTTTCCATACGGATTGGGTTCACATATTAAAGTAGAAGCGCATGAACCAATTAATTTAAGAGATTATCCAAAAAATAAACGTGAAGAATTGTTAGAACATCTTGAAAAAACAATTACAGAACACGTTATTGTCGATTAGTTTATGGAAAAAGAAAAAATTATTGAGCAAACCATTTCTTTTGTCCAAAAGACGCTTGAACATGCAGAAGGCGGACACGATTGGTTTCATATTGAACGTGTATACAAAAATACCTTATTAATTGCCAAAGAAGAATCTGTAGATACATTTATTGTGAGTCTAGGCGCTTTACTTCATGATATTGCCGATGCTAAATTTCACAATGGCGATGAAACTGTTGGACCAAAAGTTGCTCGTAATTTTTTAGAGCGTATCGCTGTGGCAGAAGATGTTATTGTACACGTTGAAAACATTATTACGAATATTTCTTTTAAAGGTGGAAATTTTGATCAAAAGTTTACATCACCAGAACTTGCTGTTATTCAAGACGCAGATCGTTTAGATGCTATCGGTGCTATTGGTATTGCGCGCACTTTCAATTATGGAGGTTTTAAAAATCATAAGTTATACGATCCAGCTATTAAACCTAACCTCAACATGACTAAAGAGGAATATAAAAAGTCAACTGCGCCAACCATCAATCATTTTTACGAAAAACTACTACTACTTAAAGATAAAATGAATACTAAAACTGGAAAGCAAATTGCCGCAAAACGTCATGCGTATATGGAGCAATTTCTAGAGCAGTTTTATGGTGAATGGAATGGTGAAATATAAAATTTACTTCTACACTTTAGATTAAAAATGTATTGAACTTGTTGTTGGTTATTGAATCATTAATTTCATTTCACTTCTGTATTTGGAAGCACTTTTTCCTGTAATTTCCTTGAATAACTTGTTAAAGTGCGAAAAATTATTGAAACCACTTTCATAGCAGATATCTGTGATGCTACTTTGGCTCTCCAAAAGCAATTTTGTAGCATATACTACACGATATTCGTTCACTAGTTTTGTAAACGTTTTTCCTGTAATTTTCTTAAAATACCTACAAAATGCAGGAACCGTCATATTTACTTCATTTGCTATTTCGTCTAATGTAATATGTCGTTGAAAATTATTGTTGATATATTTAAATATGATATCAATTTTAATGCTGTCTTGCGGTTGTGTTTCAAAAGCAAATCCGTCAACATTTAGCAGTTCGTAATCTTCTGCTATAGCTAACATATTTAAAATTTCTAATAGTTTGATTACTCTTTTAAAACCATTGTATTTGGGAAGTTTTTCAATTTTTGGACCTACTATTTTCTTAGTTTCTGGTTTAAAACGAATTCCTTTTTTAGCTTTTTCAAGCAAAAGCGAAATTGGTTGCATTTCAGGCAAACTGTAAAACTCTTTCCCTAAAAAATCAGTTTTAAATTGTATCAGCGTTTCTTTTCCTTTCGATGTTAATCGATCTGTAAAACCATTGTGTGGTAAATTTGAGCCAATCAAAATTAATTGACTGTTGTGAAAATAAGAAAGATGATTTCCAATGTGGCACTTTCCTTTACCTTTATTTACATATACCAACTCTACTTCGGGATGAAAATGCCAAAATGCCAAGTTTCTTTTACGCTTTTCTTTATTTTGTGCAACAAAAATTGAGTTTCCAAACTCTGGTGTTATTTTTTCAAGTGTAGGTTTTGTATTCACGGCAAAAGATTTAACTATGATTACAAAAATACTACTAAAACTACTCAAAATCTATGTTCATTTACCCAAATTGTATTCTATTTTAACCCTTAAAAAAGTTTACAATTATTTAACGGTTAAAATAACACATAAATTAGCCAAAATAGCTGTTTTTACAACAGGAAATCAATCTTAGATTTGTACTGTAATTATTTAAAAACTAAAAGTCATGAAAAAAAGAATGAACAACATGGTACTTATACTAATGATGACAATTAGTGTAATGAGCTACGCAAACAGTGTATACAGTTTAGATACTAAAAAGGGAAATACTGTTTTAACGTTAAACAACGTAAAAGAAGGACATGAATTGATCATTAAAGACACTAATTTATTAGTACTTTATAGAGAATCTATACAACAAAACGGAACATATAAAAAAGGATTTGACTTAACAGCTTTGCCAGACGGTGATTATTATTTTGAACTTGATAAAGATGTTGAAATCGTAATTATTCCTTTTAAAGTTACTTCGAATACAGTAGTATTTGACAAGGAAAAAGAATCGATTATTTACAAACCTACCGTACGAGTTGATGATAATCATTTGTTTGTTTCTAGACTTTCTCTTGATGTACAACCTTTAAAAATTAAGATTTATTACCGTGAATCTTTTACACATGAGAATTCTATGATTTTTTCGGAAGAAATTGAAAACACGAAGATTGTAGAACGTATTTATGAACTTTCAAAACAGAAAAAAGGTGAATACACCGTAATGTTTGAAAGTCAAGGAAGATCGTTTACAGAACGCATTAAATTTTAGGCTATAAATTTGATACTTAATTAGGTAAAAGCGTAGTATTCTTTGTGGAATGCTACGCTTTTTATGTTTTCTGCGAGATTAATATTCAATATCTATTACTCCATTTGTGAATGTAAATATTGGTTGATCTCTTGCATCTTTTATATTTACTCGAAACGTTCCTTCCATTTTAGAGTCTGTATGTATTGTTATGGATGTTTCTCGATCGCCATACGTAGGATCTGAACTGTACTCTACGCCATTTTCAAGCAATATAAATTCATCTATTTGATTGGTTTCTTCTACCATGACAAAAAATATGAGTGTTTTCGTATTGTTATCGAATGATGCTTCTATGATTCGATCATTAGTATCAAGTGGATTTAATTGTACGCTATATTCCGTTAAAGAATAATCTGTTCCGTTTAGATTAAAACTGATGGCACTTTTGTCAACAATTGGAATGGTTTCGTCATCAGATATACAGGATAAAAAGGTAAAAGCAATTACACATAATAATACTTTTTTCATTGTTAATATTTTATAGTTATACATGTTTTTTAGTCATCAATTTCGATGAACTATCTTTAAATGTATACTATATATTCATGTAAAGTCTTACATAATTAACAAGCGTCGTATATATTTCGTAAGCGTAGTTAAAATAATGAATATTGACCGTTTTTATACTGTTCGTGAAGATCTGTATTGAGTCTAGGCAGTTTTTTATTTTTAAAATATTTTAAGCGTGCTAGTTGAATTAGATTTCGAATTTGCTCAGCTATTTTTCCTTCTCCTCGCATTCTATGCCCGTAACGACTATCGTTTAGTGAACCTCCATGGCAACTTTCTATTTGATGCAATACTTTTTCAGCCTTATCTGGCATTGTTTTTCGAATCCAATCGGCAAATATTTCTCCAATAGCTCCATTTAATCGTACAATGGTAAATGCAATAGAAGTCGCACCCAATTCAGAGACTTTTTTGGCTAAAGGGAGAATTTCATGACTGTTAATAGATGGAATTATAGGTGCAATCATCACGTTCACAGGAATTCCGTTTTCAGCTAATATTTGTACTGTTTCCAGTCGCTTTTTTATCGTTGCAGTTCTTGGCTCCAATACAAGGCGCGTTTCTTCCGACAAGGAAGTAATTGAAATATTAACGCCAATTAAATTATCTTTTGCTAGTTCTTTTAGAAGATCTAAATCACGAAGTATCAACGAATTTTTAGTAATAATAGCAACCGGATGTTTGTATTTTAAGAAGACTTTTAGCAAACTTCTTGTAATTTCCAGTTCTTTTTCAGCAGGTTGATAGCAGTCCGTATTTCCAGAAAGTACAATGGTATACGCTTGCCAGTTTTTCTTTTTTAGTTTGGCTTCTAGCAATTCGGCGGCATTTTTTTTGACTAGTATCTTACGTTCAAAGTCCAATCCTGCACTAAATCCCCAATATTCATGACTATTTCGAGCGTAACAATAAATACAACCATGTTCACAACCTTGGTATGGGTTTAGTGAATATTCCATACCAACATCAGGACTCGTTACTTTGTTTACGATTGTTTTGGGAAATACATTAATATATGTCGTTTTGTTTTTATCAGCTTGCTCACCTTCTTTACGACAGTATTCTAAAAAATCAGCACGTACTTCATGTGCGTCTTGTAAAAAACGATTGTGTACATTTTTTTGTGCGCCTCTTCCTTTGATTTTCGATGAATGTCCCAAAATTCCTTAATTAGTTCATCAAAAGTACATTCTACGTAAGTGAAAACAGTTAAATAAAGATGTTTTTGAGTGCAACTACAGAAATCTTCAAAAAAGTTAAAAAACTGGGTAATGAAATTTCAATAGCAACCCTTACTTATAAAATCGATTCTTTTTAATGTGCATTCTTGATCACAATGCACTAAATATCATGAAAAAAGTAAACCATTAATTAAAACAAAAAATTATGCCAATAAAAAACAAAATATGGTCATGTTTAGTGCTGAGTCTACTCTTATTTGTAGGCTGTAAAAACGATGACTACGTTGAAGAACAATCTGAAAGTACCGGATTTGTTCAAAAAGCAGGCGGAAGCGGCTACACCTTATGTGGAAAAACAATTTTAAAATTCAACACTTTAGATCAAGTTCAAAATACACATAGAAATTTATATGAAAATTATCATACTTCTGGAGAAGATGAAGATGTATTAATTGCTTACGAAATGTCAAAAGGTCTGTATTCTTTACGTAAAAAAGAGCAAGATATGGACGAAGGAATTATTCCTGATGATCCTGATTTTGATACATTCGACTATACGTTTGATACCGTTTTTGAATCTATGTTAAATCAAGATGGTATGATCATTATTGAAGATTATCTCTATTTATGGAGTGATGGTTGTGTGGTTGTTCGTATAAAACCACCTAACTGTAAAAATTACAAAGCTTTATTGAATTTACAAGAACTTGTAAAAAGAGGACAATTAAAAGACAGAGACATATCATACTATGTAAACGAATTAGGTGTTGAAATGATTAACATTTGTGATGACCCACGATTTGACTTTGAAAGTATCAGTGAAACTGGAACACATGTAGACAATTCTGCTGACTACAGTGGTGATGAAAGAGGTATGGAATGTGGATTTCAACCAGTAGTTTCTTGGGAAATATTAGATCATAATGACGACGAGAAAACAATTAAACTAAGAATTGATGCACATTCAATTGCGCCTATAGGAAGTGATCCTATCTACTTTACATATTTAGACAATGCAGATACATTTACAAGTGTAACCATTAAGGAAAATAGCTTAGGACTTCCAGAATCAATTTGGGGAGATAACTTTTATGGTTATCCTGGTGAATGGTTTGTTGTAGAGATCGATTATACAGATTCAGACACAGCTCCTATTGCCAATTTCAGATTGTATGGAGCCGTATATCTTTTAACGCCAAATAGTTGTTCTGGTGAAGATACGTTAGATATTAACTTAGAATGTCCTATAGGAATTTCTAAAAATCCTGTAGATGCTGATAGTGGATTATGGGAATTTTCAGTAGAAGGTCTGGACCACTTAACAGAATCGTATTCAATAGAATGGACTTTTGCTGGCGCTGGTACAACAACTACACTAATTGTATATGATGCCAGTGGCGCAAATAACACTTTCCCAGTACCTTGCGAGTCAATGAATTTTGGTTTTTCTGCTTTTATAAACAGTAGTGAAGTCATCTGTAAAAACCAACTTTCTGGCAACCTAGATTCTGGTGGCTATTGTACAAGAGGAGACATATCCATAGCTTCGCCGAAAGGTGTAAAACTTGATGGAAAAAGGATACGCTGTAAAACAAAATTGAAGAAACGTGCAGATATTTTTGGAGGACAAACCATTGCCAAAAGTAAAATTAAGCATAGAAAAAAAGTGATAAGATCTATCAATTCTAGCGGAAGTTTGTTAATGATTTCAGGACTAGACTGTGTTCCAGTTGATATTGCAAGTATTTTGCCTCCTGTATCACAGCCTGAAGCGACAAAGAAGAAATTAAAACAGAAAGCAAATGCTGGATTTGCCAGATTAAACTTAGCAGAACCATA
This sequence comes from Kordia sp., assembly GCF_965224175.1. GTDB lineage: Bacteria > Bacteroidota > Bacteroidia > Flavobacteriales > Flavobacteriaceae > Kordia. The sequence continues at coordinate 3,619,633 of NZ_OZ245041.1, read as the reverse complement.
TTCTGTGAATTTTACGACGAGTTCAGGATATTCACATACGCTTACATATTTCTTCCCATGTTCAGAATAGTTTTTGAATTATACATAATTGTTTAACACACGAAAAGCCTGCTCAGTTGAGCAGGCTTTTCATTTATATAAATTATAATAAATAATTTTATTTTCCTGGAAAAGCTGCTTTTCGTTTTTCTAAGAAAGCCGTTGTTCCTTCTTTAAAATCTTCTGTTCCAAAACAATTTCCAAACTCTTCGATTTCAGCTTCATAACCATTTACACCATCCTCAAAGTTAGCATTTACCGCTTTGATAGCTCCGCGAATAGCAACTAATGAATTTCTCATAATTTTGCTTGCCAACTTAGTTGCTAATGGTAATAATTCTTCTTGTGTAGTTACATGATTTACCAATCCGCATTGTTTAGCTTCTTCTGCTCCAATCATTCCAGCAGTCATTACCATTTCCATTGCTTTTCCTTTACCTACTAATTGTGGTAAACGCTGCGTTCCGCCATAACCAGGAATGACACCAAGTGATACTTCTGGTAAGCCCATTTTTGCATTGTCACTAGCAATTCTAAAATGTGATGCCATTGCCAATTCCAATCCGCCACCAAGTGCAAATCCATTTACAGCAGCAATTACTGGCGTTCCTAAATTTTGTACAAAATCAAACAACAACTCTTGTCCTTTAGCTGCTAATTTTCCACCTTCTTCTACTGAAAAATGTGCAAATTCGCTAATATCTGCACCAGCTACAAACGCTTTTTCTCCACTTCCAGTCAATATAATTACTTTGGCATCTGCAGCAGCGTCTAAAGCTTCAAAAGCATCATGTAATTCTTGAATAGTATCTCTATTTAACGCATTTAATTTTTTTGGACGATTTATTGTAATCGTTGCAACTCCGTTGTCTTGCTGTACAAGTATGTTTTCGTAACTCATGATTGTTTATGTTTTTGGGAATGACACGGTAAATGTTGTGCCTACATTTTCTTTTGATGTAAAAGTAATACTTCCATTATAAGTTTCCACAATATTTTTTACCATTCCAAGTCCTAATCCCATTCCACTGGTTTTTGTCGTGAATTTTGGCTCAAATATTTTTGGTTCGTTTTCTGGTGTAATTCCAATTCCGTTATCCTTTACGGTAATTTTTACATTTTCGCCGTCTTCAAATACACGAACATCAATACGCGGTTGACGATCTTGCGAAATGGCTTGTGTTGCATTTTTAACCAAATTGGTAATTACCCGAATTAATTGTGTTCGATCAAATTTTACAATAATTTCTTCTTGTTCATACGAATAATTGATATAATCTTCATTAAAAAGATCCATTGCCAAACGTGTAATTTCAACCACATTAAGCGTTTCTCTTTGTTGCGCTGGCATTTTAGCAAAATTTGAAAATGCAGAAGCAATGCTACTCATAGTATCAATTTGCTGTATAAGTGTTTTGGTATATTCGTCTACTTTTTGATGAATATTTGGATCGTTATGATCAAATTTACGTTGAAAACTTTGTACGCTTAAACGCATTGGCGTCAGTGGATTTTTAATTTCGTGTGCTACTTGTTTTGCCATTTCGCGCCACGCTTGTTCACGTTCGCTTTTAGCTAATTTTACGGCACTTTCTTCCAGTTCATCAATCATACCATTATATGCGTTGATTAGGTTGAAAATTTCTTCTCCAACATCTTCAATGATAATTTTTTCGTTTCGTTGATTGAATCGAGTTTGATCTAGTTTTTCTCCAATTCGCTTTAATGAACGCGTAATGTATCTTGAAATAAAATAGGCAAAAACAACAGCGATAAGCAACATTAAAACGTAGGTATATCCTAAACGAGTTAAAAATTCGCGCAGTTCTTTTTCATACGTATTATCAACTTCAAATTGAAGGTTTATAATTCCTAATGGTTTCGACTTTGTATCTGTAATGATGCTGTAAAACGATTGATATTCAATATTGTTTACCTCAACAACATCATCTCTATAATCTTTGTCGATATTGTCTTGTAGACCATTGAGTACTTTTGCTGGCAAACATTCAATAATACCTTCACTTCGTAAAGAAGTATCTGAAGTAAGTAAAAAACCTCCTTCTAAATCGTACAAATGAACCATTAAATTGTGAATATCAGCTATTTTATAGATTTCATCTTTGAAGATAAGCGCTAGATTTTTTTCATTTACAACATAGGTGGTTTCAAAGCCGATTAAATTGTCCACATGCTTTGTAACTTGCTCATTTTTACGCTTTAACCTTCGGTTATGATATTCTCTTGATTGTTCTCCGTATTGAAAAATGGTCACTAAAGCAATCAAAATAGACGCTACCAGAATCAAAAGAATCATGTAGGCAAATATTCGAGAACGTAATGAAAGTCTTGCTGGTTTCATGAATGTTTGTTTATCTTCCTTGCTTTCGCGCAATAATCAAGCCAAAAATACGAATAAAGTTTGCTACAGAACTACTATTACGCTTCTGGATTTTTCTCGCGTATGCGTTGGTAAACTTTAAATCCTAGCATTAATAATATAGCCAATACAAAGATTCCTATGACACCAAAAATCCAGTTGATCGCACTTTTTAAAATCACCAAAAAGATGACTGCAAATAGTATAAAGGTTGCGCCTTCATTCCACAAACGCATAAAGCTAGAACTGTAACGTACATCATCTCGCTGCAACTGCTTGTGCATATGATGCGTTTTTAAATGATACAACCATAATAACACTACAAACGATAATTTTACATGCATCCAACCCAATTGTAATAATGATGGATTGGCAATGAGTAGTAAAACTGCAAAAAGTGTTGCCAAAATTGAAGATGGCCAACCAATAATAAACCATAAGCGTTTTGCCATGAGTTTGAGTTGTTTCCCTAAAATTTCCTTTTCTGGCGATGGTTTATGAAAGGCTTCTATTTGATATACAAACAAACGAGGAATGTAAAATAGCGCCGCAAACCATGTAACTACAAATATTAAATGTAGTGCTTTTATGTAACCGTAATATTCTAGTAACATTTAGTCTTCTATAAATAAATAGTTTAGTTTTTTCGCATTAAAAGCTTCGTTAAACGCTTTGATTTCAGTATCTATTAAGTTGTTGAATGTGTTTAGTTCTTTATTGATTTTTTGTGTCAACTCGTTTTTTACCGCAACATCTTGTTCCGTTGGAGCAAAGTCGCCCATACTTACCAATGAATTTAAGTGTCCTAATTTATTTGTAAGACGAATTGGGAAATTCAACGGATCTTGTCCACTACGGTTTTTTGTTTGATACAACGCTTCTTCAATAGCGGTAAATTGTTTTTTCAAGTCATTCGCTTTTTCTACTAAATCTTTTACGGTTGAGTCATCTTTATATTGCGATGCAAAAAAACTCAATTTTCCATTAATTTTTCGAATTTTTTTGATGGATTTATGCGCATTGTCCATAGTAGCATTGACATCTTTGATGAAATCAAATTGTTTTTGCATGTCAGCCAAGGTACTTTCTGCTCTCGGATCGGCTAGTACTGTAAATGTTTTGATAATTTCTTCTGCGTCACTACCTTCTTTTTTGACAGTCAGTTTTACCTTGTATTCTCCTGGAACTGCTTTTGGACCATTTAAACTTGCCCACCATAAAATCATTCCTTCGAGTTTTTCAGTGCCTTTGTACGACATATTCCACACAAATTGATTTCCGCCTTTTTTAACTTCTAATTTGTCTTTCTTTTTATTTTTTGTGCTGAATTTTTTGATGACATCGCCATTCGCTTCCATATACGTTAACGAAACCTCATCTGTTGCATCGTAATCATTAAGATAGAAATAGGTAATTACACCGTTCGGATGATTAGTCCCTTCCGTTTTGCTACCTTTTTGTGAACCGCCGCGCATTCTATAACTGTCTTTTGGCTTGTATAGAATGTTTTCATTTTTTGTGATATTATACTGTTGATGAATCACGGTTAGATCGTCAATAATCCAAACACTTCTTCCTTGTGTTGCTACTACTAAATTATTGTCTTTTACTACTAAATCGGTAATTGGAACAATTGGAAGATTCAACTGAAACGACTGCCAATTTCTTCCATCATTAAAAGAAATATACATGCCAGTTTCGGTTCCTGCGTACAACAATCCTTTTCGTTTTGGATCTTCACGAACCACACGTGTAAAATGTTCTGCATTGATACCATTGGTAATTTTTGTCCACGTTTTTCCGTAATCGGTTGTTTTATAAATGTATGGTTTAAAATCGCCCGTTTTGTATTTTGTTCCTGCTACATAACACGTTCCTGCATCAAAAACACTTGGTTCAATACTGTTAATCATCATCCATTCAGGCATTCCTTTTGGTGTTACATTGTTCCAAGTTTGTCCGCCATCTTGTGTAATATGAATTAATCCATCGTCACTTCCAACCCACAATAATCCTTCTTTTAGTGGTGATTCTTGTGCAGCAAATATAGTACAGTAATATTCTACGGAAGTGTTATCCTGCGTAATTGGTCCACCAGAAGACTTTAGTTTTTCAGGATCGTTTCGTGTTAAATCTGGACTGATAATTTTCCAAGATTGTCCTTCATTTTCTGTCACGTGTACACGATTAGAAAAAGTGTACAATCGATTTGGATTGTGTTTTGAGAAGATAATTGGGAAATTCCACTGAAAACGATATTTCATACCTTCTGCGCCATGTCCCATTGGATTGTCTGGCCATACGTTGATAGCACGTACTGTTCCTTTTTTATGATTGACTCTGGTGAGAAAACCATCATAACTTCCGCCATATACAATGTCATTATTTTTTGGATCGACTGCAATATGTGCCGATTCGCCACCTGCTGTTCTTTCCCAATCTTCATCTGAAATAGAAAAACTATCTGTTCTATGCGGAATACGAATTGTAGAATTATCTTGTTGCGCTACGTAAATTCGGTATGGAAAACTATTGTCAGTTGTAACTCTGTAAAATTGTGATGTTGCTTGATTATGATAAGTACTCCAAGTTTCGCCACCATCATACGTGACTTGTGCGCCACCATCATCTCCAATAATCATACGTTTTGGATTTTCGGGTGCAATCCACAAATCGTGATGGTCTCCATGTGGAGCATTGTAGGTATTGAATGTTTTTCCGCCGTCTGTACTTTTATGGTAACGAACATTTAAAACATATACAACATCTTCGTTTTCTGTATCGGCATATACACGTGTATAATACCAAGCACGCTGACGCAACTTGCGTTCGCTATTGACTTGCACCCAGGTTTCACCACCATCTTCACTTCGATACAAACCGCCTTTTTCTTTGTTTTCTACAATTGCCCAAACACGTTGGTTGTTTAATGGAGAAACTGTCACTCCAATAATTCCTAAAGTTCCTTTCGGGAATCCTTTTTTTGCAGAAATCTCTGTCCATGTTTCACCACTATCAGTACTTTTCCATAATGCTGAACCGTCTCCACCGGAACTCAAGCTATACGGAGTTCTGCGAACACGCCATGTAGACGCATATAATATTCTTGGATTTGTCGGATCTATGATTAAATCGACAACACCTGCATCAGCATTCGCAAACAATGTTTTTTTCCACGTTTTTCCACCATCAATACTTTTATAAACACCTCTTTCATTGGAAGATTTATAAATATTTCCCATCACACCTGCGTATACAATATCTGAATTCGTTGGATGTACCGCCATTCGTGGAATATGTCGCGAATTTTTAAGTCCTGAAGCTTTCCATGTTTTTCCTGCATCAACACTTTTCCATACGCCGTATCCAGAAGAAACATTTCCGCGCACGGTTTTTTCTCCACCGCCAACGTACATCACATTTGGATCACTTTTCGAAACCGTGATTGAACCTATACTTCCACCAAAGTAACCGTCAGAAATATTTTCCCATGCGCGTCCGCCTGTAGTAGTTTTCCAAATTCCACCACCTGTAGAACCAAAATAATAAAGATTGGGTTTGTTGGGAACACCTGTTACCGCAGCACTTCGTCCGCCGCGAAATGGACCAATAAGTCGGTATTCTAGATTTTTATAATAAGTTTCGTCAAAAGTTTGTGCTTGTGATTCAAGATGGCTTCCTACGGTAAGAAGTAGTACCGCCAAGATGGTTAAAATTCGCATTTTTTAGGTTGGTTTGATTTTAGCTACTAAAAATACGGATTATTCTTTTTATTGTATGATTGTTGGTTGTTAAATTGTTTTTAGTGGGTGAGGTTTTGGGTTGCTGCGCTTTTTGGTGTTGGGTTGTATGGTTTGCTATTTGTTTATTTGTGGTTTTGTCTATTTGTACTAGCCATAACTTGTTGCTAGTTTTGTCACGAGTTCACGAATGTTTTTTGGATTATTATTCTGAGAATTTATACGAATTTTTAAGTGGTTTTCACAATAAAGTGAAGAAAAAATGTATTTCAACTATGTTCAATTGAACTATTGAGGAATAATTTTGTTTTGTCACGAATGCACAAATGTTTTTTGGATTATTATTCTGAGAATTTACACGAATTTTTGAGTGGTTTTTACAATAAAGTGAAGAAAAATGTATTTTCAACTATGTTCAATAGAACCATCGAGGAATAATTTTATTTTGTCACGAATGCACAAATGTTTTTAGAATTACTCTTCTGAGAATTTACACGAATTTTTGAGTGGTTTTCTGAGATAATTTTTAACTGTATTTTTGATCTTTGAAGTAATTCAAAATTCAACACTTAAAATTTAACATACCAAAAACTGAAAGTCAAGGGATCTTCAACAGTACTCAAATTGACATTTGAAACATCTCAATACTCAATACTAATGCCTATTTCAAAGTGCGCCTCACTTCACGATTTAAATACCAACCTGTAACTATTGTAGCCAGTAAATCAGCAATTGGAAACGCAATCCAAACACCAAAGATTCCATAGTATTGTGGTAGTATTAAGATTAAAGGAATTAAGAAAAACCCTTGTTTTGTAAGCGTGAGTAACAATGCAGGAATGGCTTTCCCGATAGCTTGAAAATATCCAGAACCTATCATTTGTACAGCAATTAATGGTGTCACTAAAAATACCCAACGCAAAGCATTTGGAGCATCGCGAATTACAGTTTCATCATTTGTAAAAACGGCTGTAATTTGCTCAGGAAAAAACATAATGATCGCAAAGATTGCTAAAGCTAGTCCTGTTCCGTATTTGATAGATATATTGATACTTTCGCGCACACGCGCCATTTTATTTGCTCCATAATTAAAACCTGCAATAGGCAAAAATCCTTGAGAAATTCCCATGACAGGAAATAACGCAAACATGAGCATTCTGCTAATAATTCCATAAATGGTCACAGAGGTTTCTCCTCCGTAAGTAAATAGTGTATGATTTAGAATGATAGATAGAATACTTACCATTCCTTGTCTAGCCAATGTAACACCGCCTAATTCTGTAATTTCTTTAACAATAGCACGTTCTAGTTTGAAACATTTTAAACGTATTTTGAGTTCACTATGTTTAGAAAAGAAAAACCAATAGATAAATAAGAAGCAGATAAAGTATGAAATAGACGTTGCCCAAGCCGCACCAGCCATTCCCATATCCCAAACATTAATGAATAAGTAATCAAAAAGTATGTTTCCAATGGCAGGAAGTATCAACGCTACCATTGCAAATTTTGGCTTTCCTTCTGCACGCACTACAGGATTTCCCGTCATACATAACGCCAAAAACGGAATACAGTACATGACAATTACATAGTATATTTCCGCTGGAGCAAGAATTTTACCTTTCGCGCCAAAAAGAGACAAGGCTTCTTCTTTAAAAATAAGTCCGAGAATAACAAAGAATATCGCCAACCCTAAAGACATTACTATCTGATTTCCAAATGTACGCTGTGCTTTGTCATGATCGTCAGCACCTAAAGCTCTCGAAATGATAGATGCGCCACCAACTCCAATAGCCATTCCAATAGAAGCTATTAAAAATGTAAGTGGAACAACGACCGTAATGGCTGCAATTGCCATGGAACCAATCCATTGTCCTACAAAAATGGTATCGACTACCATATTTAAGGACATGACTAAAATTCCTATGGACGCAGGTAATGCTTGAGAAATTAGAAGTTTCCCTATTGGCGCAATGCCAAGTTCGGCAGATTTGTTATTTGCCATTAAGCGGTTACTTCCTCTTTAGAAGTTACGCTCCATTCATTAATCCAACGTGTCATTACTTTTACCCAATCGTCATCATCATTCAAACAGGCAATATGCTTGTATTCTTGTCCGCCAGCTTCTTTGAATTCTTCTTCACCTTCCATAGCAATTTCTTCTAGAGTTTCTAAACAATCGGCTACGAATGCTGGAGTAATGACAACTAAGTTCTTTTTTCCTTCTTCTGGGAAACGTTCAAATTCTTTATCAGTGTAAGGTTTTAACCAAGGATCTCCACCTAAACGTGATTGGAAAGAGTCACTGTATTTTCCTTCTGGTAAATCTAAATACTTCGCGACTTCTTTTGTTGTTTCAAAACATTGATGTCTGTAACAATACGCATGTGCTTTTGAAGGTGTATTGCAACAACTTCCGTCTATTTTACAGTGTGATTTAGTCGGATCTGTTTTGCGAATATGTCTTTCAGGGATTCCGTGGTATGAAAATAAAATATGATCGTAATCGACACCTTCTAAGTTTGTTTTAATTTTTTCAGATAATACACGGATATAGTCTGGATGATTGTAAAACGAAGGCAAAATTGTCAATTCCATATTTGGAAAATGTTTTTGCTGTTCTTCTTTTGTTTTTTCAATTACCGTTTCTGTAGAAGACATGGCATAATGCGGATATAATGGCACTACTAAAACTTCATCAACTCCTTTGTCGTGCAGTTCTTTCAATCCTTTTTGAATGCTCATTGATCCGTAACGCATTCCTAAAGCTACAGGAACTTTAGCACGCTGTTGTACTTTTTCTTGAAAACGTTCAGAGATAATAATGAGTGGAGAACCTTCTTCCCACCAGATTTTTTGGTAAGCTTTCGCTGATTTTTTCGGACGCGTGTTTAAAATGATTCCTTTTACTAAAAATGTACGAAGCCATTTGGGAACATCAATTACACGTTCGTCCATTAAAAATTCACCTAAATATCTTTTTACATCTTTAGGATTTGGACTATCTGGCGAGCCAAGATTAATGAGTAATACACCTTTCATCTGTTTTCTTTTGTTTTCAATTTTTAATCCTGACAAAAATACGACTCTATCTTCAATAAATTAGTAGACAATCATAGGAAATCTTTATACACTCATTTAAAAGGCATTTTTACGCATTATGATTCTATTAACATGAAAGAATTCATATCTTTAGTACATTGTTGCACAAATTACCGATGATACATTACCATTAAAATTTCTACTTCTTTTATGAGAATACATATATCACTCCTACTTCTTTTTTTTACATCACTCCTTTTATCTCAAGAAAGTAAACAAAGTCTTCTTTGGGAAATTTCCGGAAATGGTATGGAAAAACCTTCTTATTTGTATGGCACAATGCACGTAAGCAAAAAAGTTGCTTTTCGCTTGGACGATGTTTTTTTTAAGGCTTTGGAGGAAGCAGAAACAGTTGCTTTAGAGTCAGATCCTACGACTTGGCTAGCACATAGTTATGAAAGTAGAAACAATACATCTTCAGCATATGGAGGCGGAGAAAATTTTTATGATCGAAATTTTAATCCACAGTTTTCTGAGAAAGAATCTGTACGACGTATTATTAGATTTGACAATAGAATCATCAATGGATATTTATACCGAAAACAAGCTGGCGCAGATGATTTTGAAGAAGAAACCTACTTGGACATGTTTATTTACCAAGCTGGAAAAAAGAATAACAAGCCAATTATTAGCTTAGAAAACATCGAAGAATCTAGATACTTAACATCGCGTGCAGCCTATAATGTGTTAAAGAAAAAACCAGACGAATGGGTTCAAAAAATGTTTAAAAAACAAAACCGCTATACGGTCCAAGAAGACGTGTACAGAGATCGAAACATTGAGCTTCTCGATTCTATTGGCGCTGCCACAAACACTGAGTTTTACCGTGAACATATGTTGTTTAAACGAAATGAAAATATGGTCATTGTCATGGATTCACTAATGAAGCACAAAACCGTATTTGCAGGAGTTGGCGCAGCACATTTAGCTGGTGAAAAAGGCATGCTTCAAATGCTAGAAGATAGAGGCTACAAGGTAAAACCTTTGACATCTAAACAAACAAATTTTGCCTTAAAAGCTAAAGTAAGTTTAGAAGATTTGCACGTACAACCATATTTAAACTCATACAGTACGCCTGATGGTTTTATTACAATAAAAACGTTTGATGAACTCCGAGAGTTTGTATACAAAGAGCAAAAATTTTACTTAGCTCCAGATATGACAAATGGTGCATATCTAACCATTACCCGACTAAATACATATGATCAGTTTCCAAATGAAGATAAAATTACTTTAGAAGAAATTGATCCTTTATTATATGAAGATATTCCTGGTGATATTATCTCGAAAGAAGTATTAACAAGTCCATATCCAGGATTTAGCATCGTAAACAAAACAAAAAAAGGTGATTACCAAAAGTATCATATATACAAAACTCCTTTGGAAATAATTACGATCAAATTTGGAGGAAAGAAAGATTTTGTGCTTCAATATGAAAAAGAAATTTTCGAATCTTTAAAGTTTCGCAAAACCTCTAATGAAATGAAATCCTATACTTCCGAATATCATAAGTATTCGTTTTTATTTCCTTCAAATTTTATTTCTGACAACACTAAAAACGTTGGAAATAAGTTGTTGCAAGCCGAAGTAAATGGTGAATATTATTTTTTTAAAGAAGTATTTAATAATGATGTCGTATATATTGAAGAAGATGCCTTTGAAGCCCAATATATTCATGATAATTTTTACAAGAAACTTGAAATTGAAAAGGTAGATGGCGCCTTTACAGATTACAAATACAAAAGCTACGAATCGTCTGCGATAATTGATACTACAACACAAAAGAAAATCTATTTAAAAACAGTTGTAAAAGACGAGAGTTATTATTTGCTAGGCTACATTGGGAATGATGAAAGTAAAAAATCCAGCTATTTTGATTCCTTCAAATTAAAAACTCCGAAGTATAAAAAGTTTAAAACAGTAATAGATACTTCACTTCATTTTTCTGTAGTAACTAACACAAAACAACCAGCTTCTAGAAGATCTTACGGAAGATATCGTTCAGATAAAAAAGCATACGATCAAGAGAAAAAATATATTACTTACACTTCAAAAAGTAACGAAAAAGTATATGTAAGACGTATCAAATATCACGATTTACAAATGTTTCACAATATAGATAGTTTGTGGAATAATTTAGAACAAGGTTACAAGTTCAATTTTATTATTGAAGATAAACAGCAAGATCAAAAAGAAGGTATGTTTTCTAGTACATATGTGCTTAGAGATACTGCAAGCGCAAAACGTGTATACAGAAGAAATATTCTAAAAAAAGGTGTATTATATAGTTTATCTACTTTAGAAGATTCAATTGCCGAACGTTCTGAATTTGTCAAAAACTTCTATGATACTTTTTCACCTGTTGATACTTTATTGGGGAAAGATGTATTTGCTGATAAAACCGGTATTTTCTTTGATGGTATTAAAAATAATGACAGTATTGTTTTAAAATCATATGCAAAAATCAAATTTGCGGATAAGCATGCAAGCACGATTATTTCTATTTTAGAAGATCATGAATTTCCTGAAGATCGTGAAAACATTAAAAACTACTTAATCTCTTCTTTAGGAAAGCTCAAAAATGACCGAATTCATCCGTTTTTTAAGCGATTATACGTAAAAGCATACGACAAACCCAAAACGCAAACTGCCATATTAAAATCGCTATTACAACAAAAAGACAAACCATCTTATGAATTGGTATTACACTTACTAGAAAAGGATTTTCCGCTAGACTCTAGAGGCACAAGTAGATTGTTTAAAACAGGAAAAAACAACTTATCTTTAAAGAAAGACTTATTTCCAGAATTACTAAAATATTCCAGCATTCAAGAATACAAAGCACCTATTTATGGATTGTTGACACAACTAATGGATAGCAGCTTGCTAAAGCCTAAAAGTTACAAGCGATATAAAAGTCAATTGTTGAATGACGCCAAAATAGAAATCAAAAGAAACTTAGGAAAGTTATCTACCTATAATTACAGCAGTAGCAATGCGCTTGAGAATTATGTAAAACTATTATTTCCTTTCCGAAAGGATAGAAACATTAAAGATTTCTTCAATAAACTTATCAAAACAAAAGCGAAATCAGCATTAACAACATATGTTGCTTTACTAGCAGAAAATAACGAATCCATTCCGCAAGAGCTTAAAGAAAAAACATTTTTTGACGACAAAACATTAGCACTAACCTTGTGGAAATTAGCAGAAAAAGACAAACTAGCTATTGTTCCTGATTCCTTAAAAACACAACAACGTTACGCCAAAGCAGGATTGACAAGTCGTATCGGTCTTGACAAAGAAACTGATACAATCACATTTGTAAAAACAGAAAAACTAAGCAATGAAGATGGTGATATCACTATTTATTTCTTCAAAGTAAAAGAGGAAAATCGTTATCGAATCAATAACAAACTATATCATATTGCATTTTTAGACAAACCTACATTAAGTATTGAACCATATCTAACCACAAAAAATTTGAATGGTGAACGTATTTATGGTGATGAAATTGAAGACGAATTGTATGAAAATGCTATTGAACAAGTTCGATATAAAAAACGAAAACGAATTAGTGGTCGAAGAAGGTATTGAAAATATTCATGAATCAGTAACTAAACAAGAATCAAGACTTTTAGAGTCAAGAATCAAGATATTTTCATAGGAATGACAGGCAAAAGTCGAATCTAAAGTCTAACTAGCCGACAAAATATACTTTTTAGGTGTAGTTCCGTATTTCTTTTTAAACGCGGAAATAAAATGACTTGCTGTACTATAACCTACTTTATGACCAACTTCATTTACATTATAACTTCCTGATTCAAGGAGTTTACGAGCATATTCCATTTTATAATCAAACAAAAAGCTAAACACAGAATCTCCGTAAATTTGTTTAAATCCTTCTTTCAACTTCTTAATATTCAAACCAACTTCATTTGCCAACTCTTGTAAACTTGGCGGTTCTGCCATATTTGCAATCACAATATCTTTGGCGCGACGAATTTTTAACACATTATCTTCATCAACCAAAAACGGACATTGTTCAATATCGGCATCTTCACTTCTATTAAAATACAAGCTCAACAACTCATAGGCTTTACCTTTTAGATATAATTTTTTGATAGATTCATGCATGTTGTTATTCAACATTTGGTTGAGTACAACCGCCATCATTGGAGTTATTTTTTTATTATCGTAGTACTTTTTATCTTTCTTATCTGCATTCAAAAAGTGAATATAACTGGCTTCATTTGAAAATAAAGAATGAAATTTTTTGATCGGAATCAACACAGAAATCAACCACGTTTTTGGCTTTACATCTACGTTAATAGGCAAATCTGTTTGCGGATTATACAACAATAATGCATGTTCGTCCAACACGTCAAACGAATACCTTCCATTGTTAAAATTAAACTTACAATTTCCTTTTACACAAAAATGAAACTGTATAAAACTACTGTCAATTTCACGGATAAGTTGCTGAGTATCATTACTCTCATTTTGAAGCTTTAAAATGTAAAAACCATCTTCAATTTGAGTCTCTTGTAAAGTTCCTTGAGCGATATTTTTTTCTTCCATAAGTAGCGATCTAAGTTTTAGCTTTATTTAGAATGATTCTATTCAAAGTGTCGTATAAAGGCTTATTTTGCAGTAAATTTACAACATTCCGCAAGTTTTTCAGAAGAATTGCATCTAAAAAACTTAGAGCGATATAAAAAGTCCTTTGAGCGTTATTTTTATTTCTCTTCTAATGATACTTTTGTTAACGATTTTAAAGTCCCCATGAAGCAATATAATATATCTAAACATAATTCTTTCTACTGTGTCGGCATGAGCTACCAAAAAGCAGATGCTCACATTCGTGGAAAATTCAGTTTAACAGATACTTCAAAAGCTTCTATTCTTTCTACAATCAAAGATAACGAAATTGGTGATGGCGCGTTGATTATTTCAACATGCAACAGAACTGAAATTTATGGATTTGCTCAACATCCATATCAATTAATAAAATTACTTTGTGACAATTCTAACGGAAGTGTTGAAGAATTTCAAGAAGTAGCGTACGTTCACAAAAACAAAGATGCTATTTCACACTTGTTCAAAGTAGGTACAGGATTAGATAGTCAGATTTTAGGCGATTTTGAAATCATCTCACAATTAAAACAAGGATTCAAGGCTTCGCAAGAAATAGGTTTAATCAATGGTTTTATGGAACGTTTAGTAAATGCTGTAATTACAGCTAGCAAGCGTATCAAAAATGAAACTGAAATTTCTTCTGGCGCAACTTCTGTCGCTTTTGCTTCCGTGCAATACATTCTCAAAAACGTAGAAAATACATCTGAGAAGAATATCTTACTCTTCGGAACAGGTAAAATTGGTAGAAATACCTGTGAAAACTTAGTAAAACATACTAAAAACAATCACATTACCTTAATCAATAGAACCAAAGACAAAGCAGAGAAAATTGCTGGAAAGTTCAACTTAACAGTAAAAGAGTATTCAGAACTCAATCAGGAAATACAAAATACAGATGTTTTAATTGTAGCTACTGGCGCACAACGTCCAACAGTTACTAAAAAAGACATTCATTCGGATAAAGAATTACTAATTTTAGATTTATCAATTCCTGAAAATGTTTCTCGTGACGCAACAGAGTTAGACAATGTGACTTTAGTTCATTTAGATGCTTTATCGCAAATTACAGATGAAACATTAGAACGAAGAAAAACACATATTCCAAAAGCAGAAGCTATTATAGACGAAGTAAAAACGGAATTTACAGCTTGGTTGGAAACGCGAAAATTTGCGCCAACAATCAAAGCGTTGAAACAAAAACTAACAGCAATGAAAAATGCTGAAATCAACTTTCAACGTAAAAAAATAAGTGATTTCGACGAATCGCAAGCAGAAATTATTAGCAACAGAATCATTCAAAAAATAACTACACAATTCGCAAATCATCTCAAAGATGAAAACACAACTTCAGAAGAAAGTGTAGCACTTATACAAAAAGTATTTCAATTGGAAAATAACTCACTATGAGTAAACGCATCAGAATCGGGACTAGAGATAGTGAACTCGCATTGTGGCAAGCTAAAGTAGTACAAGAACAACTTGAGTTCTTAGGTCACAAAACCGAATTAGTTCCCGTAAAAGCTACAGGCGATTTAGTCTTAGACAAACCACTATACGAACTCGGAATCACAGGAATTTTTACACGAACACTCGATATTGCTATGCTCAATAATGACATCGATATCGCCGTACATTCGTTAAAAGATGTGCCAACCGTATTGCCAAAAGGTATTGTACAAGCTGCGGTTTTAAAACGTGGAAATGTACGTGATACACTGGTTTTTAAGAAAAATGAAGAATTTTTATCGCAACGTGATGCTGTCATTGCTACGGGAAGCTTACGCCGAAAAGCACAATGGCTCAACAGATATCCAACACATACCATTGAAGATTTACGTGGAAATGTAAATACTCGTTTGCAAAAACTAGAAGACAATGAACATTGGAACGGCGCTATTTTTGCTGCCGCAGGATTAGGACGTATTGGTTTACGACCTGAAGAGTCTGTAAATCTCGAATGGATGATTCCAGCACCTGCACAAGGAGCGATCATGATTACCGCTTTGGCTGAAAACGAAGAAGTATGTGCAATTTGTGCAGAAATTAATCATGAAGAAACTGAAATTTGCACATCAATTGAGCGTAAATTTCTAAACTTACTAGAAGGTGGTTGTACAGCGCCAATTGGAGCAATTGCATACATAAAAGATGAAATAGTTACGCTAGAAGGTGTTTTATTAAGTACAGACGGAACGAAACGAATTTATACAAAACGCTACGAAAAATTAGGTGAACATCACGAACTAGCAAAATACTGCTCAGATTACATTATAGAACGCGGTGGAAAACGTTTGATGGATGATATCAAAAAATCTGGAAAGCAAATTAATGTGTATTCTACCAAATTACTCACAGAAGCACAACGTCAATTACTTAATGAAGGAATTGTATCAGAAAGTAGTGATTTTATCAAAATTAGCCTAAATCGAATCAAGCCACAAGTTGTTCGCAAACCGATTAAAAATGTGGTCATTACAAGTAAAAATGCGGTAGAAGCTTTGGCTAACAATTTCTCTGCAAGCGAATTACAATTTGAAAACATTTACTGTGTTGGGCGAAGAACCAAAAAACTCATTGAGCAAAAAATTGGTCCTGTCGTAAAATCGGCACGTAATTCGAAACTATTAGCAGAGCATTTAGTAGAATATATTGAAGGAACAGCTGTAACCTACTTTTGTAGTGATATTCGCTTGGATGCATTGCCTACAATTTTAGAAGAAAATCACATCGAAGTTACAGAAGTACACGCATACAAAACCATGTTGGATGCTGAAAAGCTTCAAGACGGAATTGAAGGTGTCATGTTTTACAGTCCATCAACAGTACAAAGTTATATTTCGGCAAACAAAGCCAAAGGAATTGCCTTTTGTATTGGAGAAACTACTGCCAAAGAAGCAAGACAACACTTTGAAGATGTACGTATCGCTAAAGTACCAACGGTTGAAAGCGTCATAGAATTGGTAAATGAGCATTATGTATAAAAGGCATTAGGTTTTAGGTAATAGTAATTAGCTATGAACTCAAAACGTCACTTCAAGTGATTTTATATCATATCGAGCGCAGTCGAAATGAAAGAAAATTGTATAAAGAAGTACTTTGAAATATAAAAGCTAAAGGCAGACAGCCAAAAGCTAAAAAATGAATGGAATAACATACATAGAGAATTTCATTAAAGAGCCAGAAATCTTGTTTGAATTTTTAAAAAACAATATTTCTTGGGATGAACGTATGTCTGCACGAAAAACAGCAAGTTATGGCAAAGCATACAACTATTCTCAAATCAGTTATCCGTATCAACCATTTCTCAAAGAAATACAAGAAATAGTTGATTTAATAGAAAAAAAACTCAATTTTGCACCAAATAACTGTTTGATTAACTATTATTTAGACGGAAAATCTCGCATGGGATTTCATTCTGACCAAACAGATATACTAACAAAAAACACAGGTGTCGGAATTGTCTCTGTTGGAGAAACTCGTACATTACGATTTCGAAACATCAAAAATAAAGATGTCATAAAAAACTTTGAATTGCCTTCAGGTTCTTTCATTTATATGACAAACGAAATACAAGACGAATGGCAACACGCAATTCCCAAATCGGATACCGAAAACGGAAGAATGAGCTTGACATTTCGAAAAATGAAAGAAAATAGGCATTAGGTTTTGGGTATTAGGAATTAGTCAGATAAACTTGAAATATTCTCAATACCAAAAAAACGTCACTTCGAGTGATTTTCTGCACATTGAGCGCAGTCGAAATGAAAGAAAATTGCATCGAGAAGTACTTTGAAAATAGCCATTGGCTGTTAGCTGTTAGCTGTTAGCAAAAGTAAAAACAGTATTTTACATTATATAAGATTAAAAAAGTTATAAACAAAAGCTAATTAGTAAACAACTAAAAGCAAAATGAGGGATTTTAAGAAATTAGAAATTTGGAAAAATGGAATTGAGCTTGTAAAACAAGTATATGAGCTATCTAATGATTTACCTTCAAGTGAAAGATATGGTTTAAAAAGTCAAATAACTCGTGCTGCTGTTTCTATTCCTTCAAACATTGCTGAAGGTTGTAGCAGAAATAGCGAAATAGAATTCAAGCGATTTTTAGAAATTGCAATAGGTTCATTATTTGAGCTAGAAACACAAATGATTATTATTGTAGAGCTAAGTTTGGTTGAAACTTCTAAAATAAATTCAATTTTAGAGTTGATCCAAAAAGAAGGTAAAATGATTAATGGATTGATCAACAAAATCAAAAATTAGCTGGAAGCTAAAAGCAAATAGCTAACAGCCAAAAACTAAAACATGATAAAAAACGATTTATTTTTAAGAGCTTTAAAAGGAGAAACGGTAGAACGTCCACCAGTTTGGATGATGCGTCAAGCAGGAAGATATTTACCAGAGTTCATGGAAATTAAAAAGAAGTATGATTTCTTTACGCGTTGTCAAACTCCAGAATTGGCAAGTGAAATTACCGTACAACCTATTCGTCGTTACGGAATGGATGCTGCCATTTTATTCTCAGATATTTTAGTCATTCCACAAGCAATGAACATTGAAGTGCAAATGAAGCCAAATTTCGGACCGTATTTGCCAAATCCTGTGCGAACACAACAAGATGTTGACAATGTTATTGTTCCTGACCCACAAGTGTTAGACTACGTATACAAAGCCATCAAAGCAACCAAAGAATTACTTAACGACGAAATTCCACTCATTGGTTTTGCAGGTTCACCATGGACAATTCTTTGCTACTGTGTACAAGGTCAAGGAAGTAAAAACTTTGACAAAGCCAAAAAATTCTGCTTTACAAATCCTGTCGCAGCACATCAACTATTACAAAAAATCACAGATACAACCATTGCGTATTTAAAAGAAAAAGTAAAAGCTGGTGTCAATGCATTACAAGTATTTGATTCTTGGGGCGGCATGTTGTCTCCAACAGATTATCAAGAATTTTCTTGGCAATACATCAATCAAATCATTGAAGCTTTAAAAGATGATGCACCTGTCATTGCTTACGGGAAAGGATGTTGGTTTGCCTTTCAAGAAATGGCACAATCTAACGCAGCTGCTTTAGGAGTTGATTGGACATGTTCGGCACGAAATGCACGTTATTTAACAGGCGGAAATATTACGCTTCAAGGAAACTTTGATCCAACACGTTTATATTCGCCACCAGCGGAAATCAAGAAAATGGTACACCAAATGATCAACGAATTCGGAAAAGACAAATACATTGTCAACTTAGGTCACGGAATTTTACCAGACATTCCTTTAGACAATGCTAAAGCCTTTATTGACGCTGTAAAAGAATATAAAGCATAAAATAATTTGGGCGTTCCCACAAAAGTACACTTCGGCTCCGCTCAGTGTACTTTTGCGGTTGGGCTTTCAGCAGTCGCTCTCTTCGAGGAGCTCCAACAAAGCTTCTATCCCTAACGCGAAGTTTCAAAATACATATCATAAAAACGAATCCGTTGCTTAGTAAGTCTAGCAACGGATTTTTTTACATCAGAATTTGCACTACTTTTACAATAATGCAAACATCATTTTACATAGCACTTTTAGAACCAAAAGACAAAAACCAGCTTTTTGAGTTAATTCAGGCGAATGCCAAAAGATTACATCAATATTTTCCAATTACAGCTAAAGAAAATTGCTCCCTGGTTGCTACAGAAATCTATATCGCAACAAAAATGAGAGAAGCTTCTGCTAAGGAAAATTACACTTTCAAAATTGTTGAAAAAGGCTCGCAATTACCTATTGGACTGCTCATCATCAAAAAAATTGATTGGCAAACGAAAACATGTGAATTTGCTTATTTTATAGATAAAAACCACGAAGGAAAAGGAATCATTTCAAAAGGAATGACACAACTTATCACGCATTGCAAAGAAGAATTACAACTCAAAAAAGCCGTTCTTCGCATTGGAGAAGACAATCCTGGAAGTTTGCGTATCGCAGAAAAATTCGACTTTAAAATGACCGAGCGAATCAAAAATGGACATAAAGATTTTCACGGGAATATTATGGACGTGCTACATTTTGAACGTGTTTTATAGTGTAAAACTACCTATCATAATTTTAACAATTTGAAATCACAAACGAATGAAAATAACTGTAAGAGAGTTTATAGCATCTGACATTGAGAAAATCGTAGATTACTTTTTCAATGCTGATGTAGATTTTCTTAAAGGAATGGGCGCTGATAAAAGCAAATTGCCTAATCGAGAAAAATGGATTCAAAATCTACAAGCAGAATTAATAAAACCATACAAAGAAAAAGAGTATTATTACATAATTTGGTTAGTAGACAATATACCTGTAGGACATTCAAATGTGAATCACATATCGTTTGGAATATCTGCTAAAATGCATTTACATTTATGGGAAAATGGAAAGCGAAAAAGCGGATTAGGGCTAAAATTCTTAAAAATGACAATTCCTTTTTACTTTGAAAAATTTGAATTAAAAAAGCTAATATGCGAACCATATTCTGAGAATATCGCTCCCAACAAGACTTTGAAAAAATTAGGATTTGATTTTATCAGAACATATGAAACAATTCCTGGTATGATTAATTTTCGACAAAAAGTTAATCACTATGAATTAGCAAAAGAACAATTGGGCAAAATATAAAATCTTATTTAAGGGAAATTGAGAGCAATTATAGTAACAAAAGAGGCAGGCACATACGATTGAAAATTATTTCGATTTTTATGATTAATTTTAAACTATGATAAAAGGAATATTCAATGGAATTCAAGCGTATTTTTCAGCATACACATTGCTAAACAAACTTAATTTATGGCGGTTTTTTGCCATTCCCGTTGCAATTAGTTTTATACTTGGTATTGTCATCATCTTTACAGCGTATGGCTTATCTAGCACTATTGGAGATTATATTGCTGGAATTTGGCCATTTTCATGGGGAAAAGAAATGTTCACCGACATCAGTCATATCATTGGCGGATTGATTGTCCTTGCATTAGGAATCGTTATTTTTAAGCATACCTTAATGGCACTTGTATCTCCGTTTATGAGTCCAATTTCAGAAAAAGTAGAGCAATATCTTCTAGGAACGGTACACAAACAAAACTCAGGACTCAAAGCACAAACCTCAGCATTAGCAAGAGGAATACGACTCAATTTTAGAAACTTACTCGTAGAAATACTTTGGATCATTCCATTCTTTATTTTTAGTTTCATTCCCGTAATTGGAATTGTATTTGTATTTCTTATCTTTTTAGTACAAGCATACTACGCAGGATTTGGAAACATGGATTACACCCTAGAACGCTACTTTCCCTATAAAAAAAGTGTAGAATTTGTTCGAAAACATAGAGGAATTGCCATTGGAAACGGAATCGTTTTCATGCTGATTCTATTAATTCCTGTGGTTGGTATCTTAATTGTATTACCATTATCTGTTGTAGCTTCTACACTGACAACACTAAAAGCACTTCATCCAGAAAAAGTGTACTAAAAGTAAGTGTATACTGTACTCTTACAAGTTGCTTTTTACTTATATTCATGACTTAACAAAAATATTTCACCATGAAAAAAAGTAAAGCAAAGTTAGCTTTGAGTAAAAGCACAATTGTCTCTTTAGAAAATATTCGAGGAGGACGTTCTGAAACCTCTTACAGTTGTCCTGGAGATCAATGTCCAACAAAAGCAAAAACTTGTGCCAACGGACCATGTCCAGCAAATCAATAACAATCTAACCAAAAATTTACACCATGAAAAAAACAAACACCAAACTAAGTTTAGGGAAAAACACCATTGTATCTCTTGAAAAAGAAGCACAAAGAATTATTAAAGCTGGTTTTGCTGCGCCAACAGACAGTTGTCCAGGTGCGCAATGTGCTAGTGAAAGAAATAGCTGCAACTTGTCTTGTAACGGCTATCCGAAATGCTTTCATTAACATAAGAATAGCATACAACTAATAAAAGAGAAGTCAGCAATGGCTTCTTTTTTTGTTGAAAAGGTATTCTTCTTATTTCTAATATAAAAAGTACCTTTGTTATTATTAAAAATTAAATAATGAAGGACCTTTTTCTCAACTACATTCATCAATTACAAGATACAATCACTTCCAAACTAGAAGAAATTGATGGAAAAGCTACATTTCAAGAAGATTTATGGAAACGCCCAGAAGGCGGCGGCGGACGTACACGCGTTATTGAAAATGGAGCAATCTTTGAAAAAGGTGGCGTAAATATCTCTGCCGTTCATGGTGAATTGCCAGAAGCGTTACGCAAAAACTTTAAGGTAGAACAAGGTGATTTTTTTGCTTGCGGATTGAGTTTGGTGCTACATCCAAAAAATCCATTCATCCCTACAGTTCATGCCAATTGGCGTTATTTTGAAATGTATGATGAAAAAGGCAATATCGTTACACAATGGTTTGGCGGCGGACAAGATTTAACGCCTTATTATCTGTTTGAAGAAGATGCTACACATTTTCATACGGTATGTAAAACTGCTTGCGATAAACATCATGCTGAGTTCTATCCAAAATATAAAGAAACTTGTGATAACTATTTTTGGAATGCGCACAGAAATGAAGCTCGTGGTGTTGGTGGACTATTCTTTGACTACTTAAAAAAAACAGATGAATTTACGATGCAAGATCGTTATAACTTTGTTACTGAGATAGGAAATAGTTTTCTTGAAAGTTACGTGCCAATTGTAGATCGTCGTAAAAATTTAGCATATACACAAGCTCATAAAGATTGGCAAGAAGTACGTCGCGGACGTTATGTAGAATTCAATTTGGTTCATGATCGTGGAACTTTATTTGGACTCAAAACCAACGGACGTATTGAAAGTATTTTAATGAGTTTACCACCAACTGTACAATGGAAATACAATCATCATCCAGAAGCAGGAACTGAAGAAGCTAAATTGATTGAAACATTAAAAAACCCTAAAGAATGGATATAATCACAACCGCTGTTTATTTCGGAATTGCTGTAGCAATAGTTATGTTTCTGTTTAATATGTTTCATTGCATTCTAGCAGGTATTTTTGGTGTTCGTATTGAAGCTTTCTCACTATTATTAGGACTTGGCGAAAAATACACACTAAATTTTAAACGTAATCATACGGTATATAAATTGGGCTGGCTTCCTGCTGGCGGTTATGTCAAAATCGCTGGAATGGTGGATGAATCACTAGATGACAATCAACCGATGGAAATTAAAGAGTACATGTTACTTTCAAAGCCTCCAATAGTCCGTTTTATTTGTACGGCTGGCGCTCCTTTACTTTTATTGATTCCCTTTATAATTGGTGCGTTCGCTATTGATCCAAATGGAGGTCTCAATGAAGGATTTCAAGTATTAAATGACGTTGTTTATAACATATATCAACATATTGCAGGTGTAATTGATATTGCACAAGCTGAAACTAATTGGAATACGATTACCAACAATAAACAAGTCTTTCCTATTATTTTATGCTTAGTATCATTATTTACAGCAGTTACCTCAACTATTATGATATTAGTTGCTTCAATTTCAATGAAAATTGGCAAACTAATGATACTTCTCAATGCTATATTTTACATAGTGTACTTATATTTCATATACAAAATGGGTTCATTTTACTTTTCACTGACTGGTTTTAGTGATGGTTTCGTGAACTTATTCAAATATGCTATTACGGTATATCTTCTTTCTTTAATAGTACTTTTAATCATTAAAGTTTTACCGAAGAATAAATATTTCTAAAAAAATAGCGTATAAAAATTCACTAATTTTAAACTATGGACCACTACCGAAAATTAGAGCGCATGTATTTGACTTCAAATATGAATACGCAACTTTATGAAACTACTCAAATGACAGTTGCTGATGAAACAGCTACCATTTCAATGGCTATTGATTCAAAGTATTTTCATGCATTAGGCGCCATTCATGGTTCCGTATATTTTAAACTTTTGGATGATGCCGCTTTTTTTGCAGTAAATTCTATCGTGAAAGATGCATTTGTTTTAACGACTTCATTCAATATCAACATTACAAGACCTGTAAGCGAAGGAAAAATTACGGCGACAGGGAAACTCAAATTCAAATCGCGCAATTTGTTTGTAGCAGAAAGTACTTTGGTAGATGAAAAAGGTAGAGAAATTGCTTTTGGAACTGGAAATTTTGCCAAAAGTAGAATTGCCTTGACAGAAGAAATTGGATATAAATAAAAACGTCAATACTTCTCGATTAAAAACTAAAATAACATATCTAAAAGATAATCTTATTATTTTGACAAATAGCAAAAAAGTAATGTTAAGTCGAAAATATAAAGCCGCTTTTCTTAGAAACTATCGTATTTTTAAATAATTTTAACCTTAAATACTGAAGAAGTTAATTTTAGATAGAAAATTTATCTAAGTAAAAATTAAGCGAATGTTAGAAAGTTTATTAGAAGCCTTACAATTTTCTCCCAACAATATTCCGCTCAAACTTCAAATTGCAAAACTATACATACAGCAAGGAAGTTTTGAAGAAGCTGAGCAACAATTAATTGAAATTATTGATTTAGATGGAAATCATCTAGAAGCAAAATACGAACTAGCAAGTTGTTTTTACAAACAACAAAAAATTACAGCCGCCGAAGTGTTACTTGAAGAAATCATAAAAGTAACTCCCGAAAAAAAATATCTAGAATTATTGTGCTATTGCCAAATTAATCAAGAAAATTACAGTGATGCACAAGAAACTTATAAAGAATTGATAAATCTCGATGCTTCTTACAGCAATGAAGATTTTGACAATGTTTTGAAAGTAAACACAACGCGCGAACCTGACTTTGTAGATGATGATGGTTTGTCATTCCTAAAAAAACCAACGACCAATTTTGCAAGTATTGGTGGTATGGAAAACATTAAAAAGGAAATCGATTTAAAAATCATCAAGCCTTTAGAACATCAAGATTTATACAAAGCCTACGGGAAAAAAATTGGTGGAGGAATTTTACTTTATGGACCGCCTGGATGCGGAAAAACACATATTGCACGCGCAACGGCAGGCGAAATTAATGCGAATTTTATCAGTGTTGGAATTAATGATATTTTGGACATGTGGATTGGGAATTCGGAGAAAAACTTACACGAAATCTTTGAAACCGCGCGTCAAAATACACCTTGTGTTATTTTTATTGATGAAATTGATGCGCTTGGTGCGAATCGAAACGATGTTAATAAAACCTCAGGTAGAACTGTAATCAATCAGTTTTTGGCAGAATTGGATGGAATTGATGCCGATAACGACGGAATTTTAATACTTGGCGCCACAAATGCTCCTTGGCATTTAGATCCTGCATTTCGCCGTCCAGGACGTTTTGATCGTATCATTTTTGTATCGCCACCAGACATAGAAGCTAAAGCATCTATTTTTAATATTCATCTCAAAGAAAAACCTACCGAAACTATTGATTATATGGCATTGGCAAAAGCCGCAAAAGAATTTTCTGGAGCCGATATTCAAGCAGCAATCGATGTGGCTATTGAGAAAAAACTTGAAGCTTCTTTTAAAGATGGCATCCCAAAACCGTTGAGTACAAAAGATATTTTAAAAGCCATTAAAAAAACAAAGCCAAGTACCAAAGAATGGTTTGTATCTTCTAAAAACTATGCATTGTATGCAAACGATAGCGGATTATACGATGATATTTTAGCTTATTTAAAAATCAAAAAATGATCGAATCAAAAAATCATCAAAGAGGCGTACAATTATTCGAATTAGGACGTTACCAAGAAGCTATCAGCTATTTGAGTACAGCCATTTCTGAAAGTATTTACAATTATGGAAGTAAGTACTATTTGGCGCTATGTTTTTTTAATACAGAAGCTTACGACAAAGCTTCTAAAATTCTTGATGAACTTTTACAAGAAACTCCAAATGAAGGAAATATATTTTTCCTAAAAGGTCAAATTGCATATCGTTTAAATAATGCGCATCATGCAATGAGTTTAGTAGATAAAAGTATTGAGCTCGATCCGTATGAAGCAGATTTCTTTGGATTTAAAGGCGCTTTGTTAATGGATCAAAAAAAGTTTGAACAAGCACTACACTTTGTCAATGAAGGTTTGCAACTTGATCCTAAAAATACAGCGTGTCTTAATCTTCGCGCTCGCATATTGACCAAACTTAATAGAAAAGAGGAAGCCGAAGAAACCGTTGAACATATTTTATATGATAATGCTGAAGACGATTATGCACATGCCAATGTAGGTTGGGTTGCGTTAGAAAATGGCGATACTGAAAAAGCATTGCATCATTTTAAACAAGCCTTACAACTCAATCCGAACATGCAATATGCGCGTGAAGGTATGGCTACCGCTATAAAATCAAAGAATTTCTTATACAAATGGTATTTAAAATATGCTTTTTGGATGAGCAAGCAATCCTCTAGAAATCAATGGATTTTTATCATTGGAATTTATGTTGCTTATCGTGTAGGAATTGGAATTTTACGTGCTTCTGATTTAACATTTTTAGTCATTCCGTTGGTTATTGTCTATTTAGTTTTTGTCCTTGGCGGATGGATTATGGAATCGTTATCCAACACCATTTTATTGGCCGATTCGTATGGTAAATATCTATTAACAAATGAGGAAAAATATAGTGGTTATACTTTTGGCGGATTGTTACTTGGCGGAATTTTAGGAACCATTGCATTTTTTGTATTTGGAAATCCGTTATTCATGTTATGGGGTTTCACTTGTTTCTGTGCGTTATTACCATTACCTGGATCTTTCTTAAAAACATCGAAAAACGTCCGAATATTCGGTCTTTTCTACGGAATAGCAATTCTTTGTGTTGGCTTCTTTGGGATATTTTTTACCAGCGACATCATGTTAAACGGCGCTATTGTTTTAGGGATGATGGTATTGTATACCTGGTTGTTTAATTTTATTTCTTAGACTTATCTATCAAAATATACAAACCGTCTTTGGCTGCTTTTCCATAAATGGCAATGGCTGCTTTTGATTCAAAATGATAGTAGTCTTTATTTTCTAAACTACAACTACTAACCTTGCCCATTCTTGCTTTTACAAACTCCTTGTAATCAATCTTTTTTCCTTTATGAATCACAATAGGAGATTTTTTAGCATAATGACCAATTCCACCAAGATAGTGAATTAACGGTTCAGCTTTTATAGCATAAAATGTTTGTATTTCTTTTTTAGACAAGACATAATCGGATGCTTCTAAACCAGAAAATACTTCTTCATTTTTAATGGTT
The DNA here is from genome assembly GCF_965224175.1 of Kordia sp. Taxonomy (GTDB): domain Bacteria; phylum Bacteroidota; class Bacteroidia; order Flavobacteriales; family Flavobacteriaceae; genus Kordia. The sequence continues at coordinate 3,592,482 of NZ_OZ245041.1, read as the reverse complement.
TCATAAGTAACTCTAATTACGTTATCATCATCAAGTAATTCCATCGGAATTCTAAGAGAAAAAGAACCATCTTCCAAGCTGAATGTTGTCAACATTTCATTCATTGTTACCAATGTAATTTTAGCATGATCTATAGCGTTTCCATCTTTTTTGGTTGTTACTTTTCCCTTAAAAGTCACAAAATTCCTCGTAGAAGTTGTATTTGGTGTTGATGTTTTTTGTTTGCGCTCAGATTTTACTGTCGCATCTGATGTTTCTACAATTTCAGTTTGTACATTCACCGTATTAGCATATGCAGTTTGCCCAATAGTTAAAGTAGACGCTAATAAGATACTCGCAGCAATGTTAGAATATGGCAGCTTGTATTCTTTTGCAATTTCAACATCAACCAATGGTGTTTCTAGTTGTTTTTTAGTAATTCTTGCGCAAATTTCTCCTTTTGAGTTTTTAATTTTTTCAGTAATTTCTAATTGACTTAATTGTGTAAAATCGATTACATTTTTAGCACAGGTATCACAGAAACTGCCTTTTTCATTTGGCTTCATGTTTTCCCATTGTTCACTACAAGCTTTATTAAGTCTTAGAAATTTACTTTTCATAATGGTCGATTTTAATGTTAATACATAATCTCAATAAAAATCATCGAGAAAAATTCAATTTTCATATAAACTTTACATCAAAAACAGTACCATTTACTTTTGAATATGAGTTACATACGCATCCGCTTCTTTCCAAATGCTATTTGCTTCAGACAAATTGATTCGCGTGACATGTGGAGCACCAAAAAAATATTCAACTTTCATAGAATTATCTCCAAAAGCAGTAAAATCTCTTAAAATTTTAATGCTTAGCTCAGCTTTATGAGATGCATTTGCAAAGTTTATTGCAGGTATATGCTCCATTTTATTCTTTATAACAACACCTAACAAATAACTATATCTTTTAAAGTTAAACAGGAAACTTCTGTCTCCATACAATTCTTCTGGAGTTTTAAATACATCATCTGTTTTAGGAAGCTTAAAGCATTTATGACTCAAAAATTGCGGTAATTTTTCCGTAAAATACGCTTCTAGTTTTTTACAAATTGTTTTTGAGAGCACATACGAATGACCACTTTCAACTTTTAGTAAACTTATATCATTTTCAAGCTGTTGAGAAGCTAAATAATAATCACATAATTTTTTAAAAACTTGCGCTTTTTCAAACTCATTTACAAAAAACATATCTACTGTTTCTTCATGTAACGAATAACCGCCAAAATATTCTTGAAGAAAACCAATTATCACATACAATGGATCAATTTCAGCTTGTTCAAAAAATCTAATTTGAAACCATTCTTTAGTACTCAATGTTTGTATATCATCTGCAGTAAACTTTCTATTTTCTTCCTTTTGCATTCTTTAGTATTATATTAAATACTCCGTAAGATAGTCATTTCAATGCTTAAAAGAGACAAAAATCACTTCCAAATTACTTCCTTTTTGGTTGTGTTTTTAAACACATTCGTTACATGAAATAAACGTGCTTTGATGAGCAACTTTCTTCCTTCCATTGTTCTTGTAAAATGCACATGCGCTCCACTTACATAACGCCTCCAAAAGCTAAGAAAAATTTCTACATCTTGTTTTTTTCCTCCAAAAATAGAAGGAACTGCATAGTAGTTTTGTAATTCTGAAAAACTATCAAAAGCATTGGTTTTTTCAAGTAAATACCTCGGATTGTCTACTGGACTCAATATTTCTTCCATAGCTTTTACAAACAAAGAACTTTCTACACGTGTCGCACCATGAATGTTACAAATAGCTCCACCATATTCAGGTTCTTCCGAAGTAATTGTAATTTCGGAGAGATGAGTCGTAAAATATCCTAATTCGTGAAGTGAAAATAATACTGCTTTGCCAATTTTATCAATATGCGTATAGATAAATCGCGATTGCGAATAGACTCTAATTTTCTTAAAAATTTTAAACCCTAAAAAGATTCCCAAAATCGCAATTAAACTATACAAAGAATAAATAAATCCTGTTTGAAGCGTCCTGAGTGTTGCTTGTAGATAAATTTCTGAAACAACGACTAAAATACCCATAGAAACCTCTGCAGAAACATATTTTACCAAGTCTTGATGATACAATTGCTTTCTTCTGGTTTCTAATTTTGGTTGTTCGGTAAAGTATTGTATTTCTGTGGTGAGTACATTTCCTTCTCCAATAGCCGTTTCCCAAATAGTTTTGATTTCCTTTCTTTTTGCTGCTTTTGCAAAGGTACTTTCGTTAAGATTTTGAATAATTTCACGATCAAAAGTCATTGGCAATGCCAAACGACCAATTCCTGTACTAATGTATATTGGCGCTGTATTTGAAACGCCAACAAACGCATGAAAACGTCGTTCTAGCTTTTCCAAATCGTCTCCGCCATCATCTACTGTAGGATCTATACAAGCTAAGTGCCAAATGTTACTAACTTTTCTAGGGTTTTCTTTTTGCGAACGAATGGCACGACCACGCATTTGATTGGAAGAAACATATGAACCCACAAAAGATGCTAAAATCAAACTATTGATTGCAGGAGAATCCCAACCTTCACCCAATAACGATTTGGTTCCTATTAAAATATTAATATGTCCTAGTTCAAAAAGCTTGGTAATATCAGCTACTAAATCTGATTTCACTTTAGAACTTATAGTTATAATTACAAATTTATCATCGCAATTTAACGATTTGTATGTATAGGTTTTATCAGAATGAAATTCATTTAAAATTGACACACAGTTTTCAGGAATAATAACCATGGTTCCCGAAAGCACTCCAATAGAACTTATCCGTTTCAAAGACGTTCGTAAATGTTGAAAAATTGGCAATACACCAAGTTGATTTACCTCATCAATATGTGTATAATTTAAAAATTCCTTTCTAATATAATCAGTCAATACAACTGCTCGAAGTTCTGTATCTAAATTTCTATATTCTTGCTGTACAATCTCAACAATACTTTGCATTTTACTTGGACTATTTGCCAGCGTTTTATACAATTTTTTATCTCCAAAAGTAGATACTTGTTTGTGATTGATCATGCCGTTTTTTCGCAAACGACGTTCTAGTTTTAGCAAGTATTCTTCATGAATGAATAATTGTTCTCGATCGTCAAAAATTAAATATTTCAACAACTTTTCTGTCCATTCATAATCCAAACTTGGCAAACGTACTTCTTGGTTTTTCTCAAAACCTAAAACTTCAAACAAAAACGGATCAACATTTTCTCCAACCGATTTCAAAAAGATTAAAATACTAGAAAGGTATTCTGGTTCTTTGTAGATCTCTGCTAAAATTTCATCTGAAACCTTCAAAAAACGATGCGATTTTAAAAGCGAAATAAATGTTTCATCATATTGTAAACTTTCTACAAAATCGGTAACTTTTTTTCGATACAAGGCAATCGATTCAACTTCTTCTTTACTAGGTTCTGAAAAGTGGACATAATCTTGATGTGGACACAAATCGCCTTCTTTCACCAAATCGGGTACTGCAATTTCTTCATCAATCGGACCACACAATTCAAAATAGCGCGACAATTCTTGGTCTGTACTATCAATTGGCGGCGTTGCTGTCAAAGCAATTGTGGTTAACTTTCGATCATGCTTTAAGGCAAATAAACATTTCCACCATTCATTCTTCAAATGATGTGCTTCATCTAGCACAACTGCTTCGATTCCGTAGGTTTCAAAAAACGCTAAAAAAGCTGCTTTCGTTTCAAAGGTTTTATAAAATGCATGCAACGATTGGTAAGTAGTAAATGTGAGTGATGCAGGCTTTTTTAAATCAAAAGAAAAATCCGCAAAAGCGTTATCCTCCGTAAAAAAAGACAACAATCTGTCTTTCCATTGATTCCTTATTGTCAATGTAGGCGCAAATACAATCGTCTTTTTTTGCACTCTACGGAGCATTTCCAAACCAAGAATTGTTTTCCCAGATCCCGGTGGCGCTACGACGTGTAAATGATTATCGTTTATGTGTGTATTAAAATGCGCTAAAAACTTCTCTTGATAGTTTCTCCAAGTAAACTGAAATCGCAATGATTCAAAAGGCGTTTTTGATATGACTTTCGGTGTATTATTCATTATCTTTACAGCGATTAAAAATATAAAAGATATCTTGATTTATCTTTAAAATTACAATTTATGTTTCCACTTCGAAGAAATAGACGCTTACGTACCAATGCTGCCATTCGCGGTTTGGTAAGAGAAAATATCATTACTCCAAACGATTTTTTAGTACCACTTTTTGTGGTTGAGGGCAAAGGTGTAAAGGAAGAAATTCCATCCATGCCTAATTATTATCGTCATAGTTTAGATACACTCGTTGACGAATTGAAATTGTTGTGGAGTTTAGGTTTACGATCTGTTTTACTGTTTGTAAAAGTGCCTGATAATTTAAAAGATAATAAAGGAACAGAAGCTTTAAATCCTGATGGATTGATGCAACGTGCTATCAAAACCATTAAAAATACGTGTCCAGATATGATTGTGATGACGGATGTTGCTCTAGATCCGTATTCGTCTTTTGGTCATGATGGTATTGTGGAAGAAGGAAAAATTATCAATGATGATACGGTAGAAGTTTTGGCAGAAATGAGCGTTTCGCATGCAGAAGCCGGAGCTGATTTTGTAGCACCAAGTGATATGATGGATGGACGAATTTTAAGCATTCGTGAAGCTTTGGAAGATGAAAATTTCACCGATGTAGGTATTATGAGTTACAGTGCTAAGTATGCATCTGCATTTTACGGACCTTTTCGTGATGCTTTAGATTCTGCACCCGGTTTTGGTGATAAAAAAACATACCAAATGGATCCTGCCAATCGCTATGAAGCTATGCGCGAAACTGAAATGGATATTGATGAAGGCGCTGATATTGTGATGGTAAAACCAGGAATGGCATATTTAGATATTGTCCGTGAGGTAAAAAATGAATTTGATGTACCAGTAGCGGTATATCAAGTAAGTGGAGAATATGCAATGTTGAAAGCTGCGGCTGAAAAAGGCTGGCTAAACCACGACCAAGTGATGATGGAATCTATTATGGCGTTTAAACGTGCTGGTGCAGATATGATTGCCAGTTATTTTGCTAAAGACGTTATCAAATTATTGTCGTAACTTTTAAGAATGAAAGCGGCAATTTCCATATTTGTTTTTATAATTTCTGCTGGAGCAGCCATATTATTTCTTGTAAACGCTCAGGAGCAAGAATACATTGCAAGTTTGGAATTTGAACAACAACCAGAATTTTTCTGTGGTACTCACTTAGTTTCTCCTTCTCTTGCGGAAAATGCAAAAGCAGGACGTAATTTATTTAAAGCCAATTGCGCTGCTTGTCATAAGCTAGATGCACAATCTACTGGACCAGCGTTACGTGGTATTCACGAACGTTACACAACTGTAGATATTATTAAATTTATGCGAAATGATTTTTCAAGTAAAATTAAATACACAGGTGAAAGAGGTTACAAATGCACTTCTTTTCCTGACTTGTCTGATAAAGATATTGAATCCATACTTTTATACACCTACTAAAATATACTGCAAAATACCCTTCAAAAAATGAAAAAATACATACTTCTTGTCGTTATCTTCACAGTAACCATCGCGAAAGCACAAGACACACCAATTTCTGCTTTTTTAGAAAAATGGGAAAACTCAAAAAATTATCTTGTAGAAATGGCAGAAGCAATGCCTGAAGACAAGTACGATTACAAACCCACAGAACGTCAAAAAACGTTTCGCGAACAATTACTACATATCAAAGGAAATATGGATTGGTTAAGTACCACTTATTTTTCAAAGGAAAAGAAAAAGAACGATGAGAAAGCAAGTTATACAACAAAGGCAGAAATTGTTGCCGCTATTAAAGAAGCATTTGACAATACATCTGCTATCATAAAAAAAGCTTCTTCAGAGGAATTGAAAGAAGTCGTCGATTTTTTTGCTGGTCCAAAAACTAAGTTACAAATCTTGAATTTATTACAAGACCATGTTACACATCACAGAGGACAAATCATTGTATATTTAAACCTAAATGATGTAAAACCACCAAGATATCGTGGTTGGTAGTAACTTTTATGCAAAAAGTGCGTCAGATATCGAATAAAATCCTCAAAAAAACAGAAACTTAGCAGATTCAGAAGCGTATCTCAAAAATTGCGCAAAATATTAGCTAAATTCGCTACAATACAATTTTTAAAGAAACATGACACTATTAATATTTTACGGAGTAATTTCTATTTTCTTTTCATTTTTATGCTCTATTTTGGAAGCCGTTTTACTCAGTGTAACTCCCACATTTGTAAACATTAAAAAGAAAGAAGGAAAACCTTATGCAGATGCTTTAAAAGCATTGAAACAAGATGTAGACAAACCTTTAATTGCCATTCTTACGCTCAATACAATTGCACATACAGTTGGTGCAATTTTGGTAGGAACAGAAGCAAAAAAATTATACGGTGACGACGATAGTTACGGTGTATTTATTATTTCTGTTGTGATGACGATCTTAATCTTAGTTGCTTCTGAAATTATTCCAAAAACAATTGGCGCTAAATACTGGAAAGAATTAGCAAATTTCACTACGAAGACACTTGGATTTATGGTGTTGATTTTAAAATACACAGGAATTCTGTGGATTTTGCAATTGTTTACTAAAATTATTGGCAGTAAAGGACACGGAGAAAGTGTATTGAGTCGTGAAGATTTTACTGCGATGACAGAAATTGCTACAGATAAAGGTGTATTTCAAGAATCGGAAAGTAAAGTGATTCGTAATCTTTTAGGATTTAAAGATATCTTGGCAAAAGATGTAATGACGCCGCGATCTGTATTGAAGATTGACGCTTCCGATAAAACAATTCAAGAATTTTTTGATGAAAACCCAGATTTGAAGTTTTCTAGAATTCCGATTCACGGCGAAAAAGAAGATGATATTATAGGTTATATCCTAAAAGATAAGATGATGGAAGCCATTATACGCGGAAAAGGTGATCAGCCTTTATTATCTATAAAAAGAGATTTATTGGTTACCGATCGTAATTTGCCGATTCCTGAACTTTTTGAAAAATTAATTGAGCAAAGAGAACATATTGCTTTAGTAGTTGACGAATACGGTTCTGTAAGTGGTTTAGTGAGTCAGGAAGATGTTATTGAAACTTTACTTGGTTTAGAGATTATGGACGAAAGTGATAATGTTGCCGATTTACAACAACTCGCTCGTAGAAGTTGGGAAAAGAGAGCAAAGAAATTAGGATTGATTGAAAAAAATAACCCAGAAGAATAAATTCTGCTGGGTATATTTATCATTGGTAAATTTCTTGTATAAACCACCAACTACTAACAACTTTCTTTTTTGTGTATTAATACATTTATAAATTTACAATTTTTTTTATAAATTATTGTTAATATATTAATTATTCACGCACAGCAAATCTATAAAAAAATTGCACTTCATCTGTACTTTTAATCTTTTTATCGATGAAGCATGCTTTTTAGTTCGATGAACACACATACAGCACATATTAAAACTCCTTTAGGAATTACAAGAATCATCTCTGATGGTGAAGGTATTTTAGAAATTTCTGTTTTAGACACTGAAACAGCCATTGAAAACTCTGAAATAATTCCGTCAGTTCTTAAAAAATGTATTGTCCAATTGGAAGAATATTTTGAAGGAAAGCGTACTGAATTTGATATTCCACTCACACCAAAAGGCACAACTTTCCAGCAAAAAGTTTGGAGTGAACTCAATAAAATTCCTTTCGGAAAAACGTATTCTTATTTAGAACTTTCTAAAAAATTAGGTGATGTAAAAGCAATTCGTGCTGTAGCAGCAGCAAATGGTAAAAATCCATTATGGATAGTCACTCCTTGCCATAGAGTTATTGGAAGTGACGGCTCACTAACTGGTTATGCTGGCGGATTGTGGCGAAAAAAGTGGTTATTGGAACATGAAAGTCCTGTAAAACAGCAATCTCTTTTTTAATTTAAGACTCGCAAAAACTATGTATAGAACCGCTACCAATTTTTTAAAAAAATTCATGTCGACCGCGGCAATTTTTAAATACGGATTCAATCTGTCGCCTATGTATCGTCGTACAACAGCACGTGTTATTGATATTACGGACGATATGAAAGCAGTAAAAATTAAAGTTCCGTTGAGTTATAAGAATAAAAATTATGTAGGTGCTATTTTTGGCGGAAGTATGTTTGCAGCCACCGATCCGATTTATATGATTCAACTGATGCAGATTTTGGGAGAAGAGTATGTAGTTTGGGATAAAGCAGCTACTATTCATTATAAAAGACCCGCAAAGGAACATTTGTTTTGTGAATTTATCTTTACTAATGACGAATTGGAAGCTATTAAAAAGCAGGTGAAAGAAACGCACGAAATGACTATCGAAAAGACAACATATTTAAAGAATAGCAGTGAACAGATTTTTGCAGAAGTGATCAAAACCTTATATATTGCTGAAAAGTCTTTTTATAAAGAAAAGCTAAAAAAACGAAAGCAAGCAATGTCTTCATAGTACAAACTTACCCTCATAAACGTACTAAAGTAAAGACTTATGTTACAGAAAATAAATTTAGAACACGTATTGTTTCTTGATATAGAAACGGTTCCTGAACATCCGTATTTTGATGATTTAGATACTGAAGAAAAAACGCTTTGGGAACAGAAAACAACCTATCAGCGTAAAGATGAATTTACTCCTGAAGCATTTTATGATCGCGCAGGAATTTGGGCAGAATTTGGCAAGATTATTTGTATTTCGGTAGGCTATTTTGCGAATAAAGGAGATATTCGACAGTTTCGAACGACTTCTTTTTATGGAGAAGAAGAACAACTACTTCGCGAATTTAAAGCATTATTAGAAACACATTTTAATAGACCTCATCATTTGTTATGCGCACACAATGGAAAAGAGTTTGATTTTCCATATATAGCACGCCGTATGATTATTAATCGGATTACTTTGCCTTTTAAATTGAATTTGTTTGGTAAGAAACCTTGGGAAATTGCACATTTAGACACCATGGAATTATGGAAATTTGGTGATTATAAACATTATACTTCGTTACGTTTGATGACCAAAGTATTGGGAATTCCATCTCCAAAAGATGACATTGATGGTAGTCAGGTACGAAATGTCTTTTATGAAGAAGGCGATATTGATCGCATCATTACCTATTGTGAAAAAGATGTCATTGCCGTTGCACAGATTTTACTAAGGTTACGCAATGAACGCTTGTTAGACACAGATGAAATGTTACATGTTTGATGAATATTAGTTCTCCATTTTCGAAGGCTTTAACAGCCTTTTTCAAGTTGAACACTAGACTCTTTTCCAAAATGTATTCGTAAAAAGTCTAGTGATCCTCTTTGTATTAAAATTGCTTTAAAAGAACTAGGAATGATTCATAAAGAAGTCCATCTGAAATAATTTTGCCTGTAATTTTTATTGCCTTATTCTGGTGGCGGAAAATTAGCCGTATTGACTTCTTGTGCTTGTGAAAAATTCACAGACAATAGTATAATTAGAATGAAAATTGATCTAAATATCATTCTAGTATATTTAAATGTTTCATGGGTTTTAAAACAAATACCAAAACAACAATCGCTAAGCTTATTCCGAGTAAACCTAAAATTCGCAGGTAACCAACTTCATTTTGATACGTGTATTTAAATGAAGGAAGATTTTGATAATCACTTTTTTTGAATTTTTGATTGTTGAACATGTATGTAATGAAGAAATTTCTCCATTCTTCAGCAAATTCTAAACTTTGATGTCTAAAGTTTTGATAATCTTTTTCTGAAGTTCCAGCCAAATCATTTAACGAATTTTGAACCGTTAATGCTGGCGAGAACCAACTAAACGCATGTACCCATTGATGCTGATTGTTTAATTGTGTTTCAAACTTTTTAACTACGGGACTTAGTTCTTCTTTTACCAAGTTTTGCGTTGCCATGTATCTGTGGTAAAAATTTCGTGTTTGCGTACTATCGTTAATAGCATATTCTGGATGATCTCTTAAGTAGTTATCTAAAATTTCATCTTGTTTTTTAGTTGCTGCTGCTTTTAGCGTTCGCATTTTATTTAGCATTAACGTTCGAGACGGTATTGGATATATTGTATTGCTTAGCTGATTTAAGACAGAAGGTGATAATAATACAAATAGCACCCAAAAACCAATAAGTGCGATGGCATTTTTGGCAGAACTACGAATCCAAATATTAGTAGCAAATGCTAAGACAAACCAAAATAACGCATATACTAAAATATAACTTAGCAGTATTACGAATGAAGTCCAATTTGCCGAGAAATTGAATTCAAAAATTACAAAGACAATTATGAGCGTACTAATGATACACAAGATTAACCAAAAAAAGCGCAATCCTAGTTTTTGTAATACCCAAACTCTTATGAGAATAGGTTGAGATGCCAATAACTTTAGTGTTCCGCTTTCACGTTCCGCAGCCAACACATTGAAAGAAAAAGCGATAATTAATAATGGCAATAGAAAAATGATTACAAAAGCCAAATCAAAGCTTCCAAAAAGTAATTGTACCGGACTTGTCATTTCCGTATAACTGATAGAAAGATCGTCTCCTGTAACCGTCGGTTCTACATAGTGAGCAAAAAGGTCTGATTGTCCTGTTGCTATAAAAGCAGTTGATTTTGCAGGCATATTTACTACTCTTGGCAGAGAATTTCCTATGACAACAGCTCTTGAAGGCAATCGCCATCTAGATACACTTACTTTGTGTCCTTTTTCAAGAGAATCTAATACACTTAATGTTGCTGTCTCTTGGGTTTTAAGTTCGCTTATTGCATTAGAAATATTGGCTTGACGTGTTTTAACTTTTTGAACACCATTGTATACAGCAAATCCAAAAAGTAAAAATAACAGTATACTGAGCAGTTGAATCCATCGGTTTCGGATCAATAGTAACCATTCATATTTAAAATTATATCTTAACATTTTAGAGAGATTTAGTGGTGAAAAACAACAAGGTGAAAGAGCCAACTAGCCAAACTAACATCATAAGCACACTAGATTTGTTTGTTTGAATCGTTTCTGACAACGATGGCGGTTCATAGGTAAACTTTGGTAGTTTCTTCCAAAATTCAGCATCAGCTTTAAAACCCCATTCTCCATATTTTGATTCTTTGGCAAAATGGTCATTTAGAAATTTTTGACTTTCAATTCGATAATTTTCGGCAGCATCTGAAAAATCCCAATGTGTATCATAATCTGTTTTTGCAATTGCCATGCTTAAAAATCGTGTAGATAAGTACGGAGAAATTGCTGCTAGTTTTTGATAAATACTACTTTGGTTTGCATACTGCGTTTTTAGGTAGTTATAATGCTTAAAGTAAATTTCAGCTTCATGTTCTTCTCCTTTTTGCATTCTGTAGGCATCATAATTAAATGGTAATTGACTCAAGCTGTCTACTCCATATTCTTTTAAGGTTTTTTCTTCCAATTCTTTTGCGGCTTCACTCCAAGGGTTATGACCATCTAGTCCTTGTTTTTTATCTTGTGTAATGTTTTCGCTAAATTCTTGCCTTGTCGGATATGGATATTTGTATTCAGCAAGATTGCTTGCTACTTTAGGCAATACAAGACATACTAAAATCCAAACGCTTAAGGATAATACTAATGCGATTCCAGATTTTTTTACGGATGCAGATATAATTAATACTAAATTGATAAAAATGGCATAATACACCATATATGTTCCAAAGAGTACAAATAGTGATGACCAATTAAAAACTCCAAAATCAGGCAAATTAGACAATAACACACCTGTTAATAAGAATAGAACAAACGCTAAAACAAATATTGGTGAAAAAATCGCCAACCATTTTCCTAAGACTATCTTCCATCCAATAGCTCCTTGACTGCGTAAGAGCGTAAGTGTTCCTCTTTCTTTTTCTTTAGTGACACTATTGTAGGAAACTAAAATTAATAGTAATGGAATAATAAATAGTAGTATAAAATCGGGAGTTAAATCGCCAAAACGTGCTAAACCAGTTTGATCGGAAGCAGCTATGAATTGAGCCTCATTTCGTTTGTGCGCTTCTAAGAAAATAGAAGTTCCTGTATACTTATCAACTCCTTGATCTATTAAAGATAAAGGATATTTAGGTTTGAATGCGTACGTACCATAATGCGCTGCAGAATGTGGATTTTTTTCTCCTTGATTGTCCCAAATATCTCTTTCAGTATTGCTAGCTTCAAGATATTGTTCATTTATATTTTGATAATGCTTAGTGCTTATATATGTAGCAATAGCCGTTAAAAATAATACAATGATAAAAGCAATACGAACACGACCGTCTCGCCACAATTCTTTGGTTTCTTTTTTGAATGTATCTAATACCATAACTATAAAGAATTATAAGACATTGTTTCTAAATAACTATCTTCTAGTTCTTTCAGAGAAAGTTCGTCAACTGCCCATTGATGTTTCAATTGTCCGTCTTTCATCACTCCAATAGTTGTAGCTACTTCTTTGGCTCTGAATAAATCGTGCGTTGCCATTAACGTTGCAACTCCTTTATGCCTTAATTTTTGAAGTAATTGTCCAAATTCGTTACTTGCTTTTGGATCTAATCCTGAAGTTGGTTCATCTAGTAGTAATACTTTTGCATCTTTTGCTAACGCAATTGCTATTCCTACTTTTTGTCGCATTCCTTTTGAATATTTAGAAACTGATTTATGAAAGGCAGATGTTTGCAATCCTGCTTCTGTTAGAAATGTTTCCAGTTCTTCTTTGTTGAATTTTTTATTGGCTATTCCTGAAAAATAATCAAGGTTTTCCAACGCTGTTAAACTTGGATACAACATTAGGTTTTCTGGAATATATGCTAAATGATTCTTGGTCAATTTAGGTTGTTCTATTACATTGATATCATTTATAAAAGCACTCCCTGAAGTAGGTTTTATAAACCCTAAAAGTAGATTGATTGTTGTCGTTTTTCCAGCTCCATTGGCTCCTAAAAGACAATAAATTTCACCTTTTTTTACTTGTAAGCAAAGTGAATCTAAAGCAGTCAAATCTCCATACGTTTTGGTAAGGTTATCTATTTGTATCATAAATATTGGTGTTGAATAATTATACTTTCATCATATAGCTTAGTAATATGATGAAGCGTTTTTTGATTGATTATGTGTATAGGTAAATGGATAGAAAGTTCCTAAGAAGGAATATATATTAGAATGCTTTGCAATGAAAATTGCAGCATCTTTTTTGTACTTAATAAATTAAATTATGAAAACTTTTACCCAATATTGTGTGCAACCGATGGCGGTGGCTTGTTGAAGAATTGACTCGCTTGGTAAGCTCTAGTTATAGGGTTTTTATATAATATGATGACTGGCTTATAAGTAGATTCAACATAACATATCGTATTTTCATATACCTCAGTATTGCAGTCAAAAGAATGTGTCTTGTTTGAATCAATAATTAAAATACAATGATCGCAATCTGTGATGTCATCATGAGAAAAAGCATGAGAAACTGAATGCGCAACACCTAATTTTATCAGAATAAAAATGATGAGCATGCAAACACTTTGCACTTTAAGTATGTTCGATTTAAGAATCACATATCAAAGCTAAGTAAAATATCTTTACAAAAGTGTTAATAGTATTTGGCGTCAAAGAAAATACGCTCGTTATGATCTTTCATAAAAAAAGCCCAAACACGAATGTTTGGGCTTTTTAAGCACTCTATATTTACTAGTTATTCTGGGTATTATTCTTTAATGAATTTCTTAGTTACTGTTTTTGATCCAGCATTAATTTGAATCATATATACACCAGCTCGTAGTTTTTGAACATCTATAGTTCCAGAAGTGATATTTCCTTTTCCTACTTGCTGTCCTACCATATTCATAATCGTATAACTTGCATTATCTTGAGTAGTTCTTACATTTAAGATTCCTCCTTTTACAGGATTTGGATAAATTTGAACTTCAAAAGAAGAAGATAATGTATTATCTGCTGTTGTTACATAATCTGTTGTAGCTGTTGTTGAAGAAGCTGTTAAACAGAAGTTTGTAGTGTCAGATGAAGCAAATGATCCACCTGAAGCTAATGTTGCTCCTGTATCATTGTTTGTTAATGTGAATGAACCATTTCCAAAAGAACAGCAGATTCCATCTCCATACGTATCATTGATTGTAAAGTCATAGCATCCATCATCTAAACATCCAACATCAATATTTAATGTTGATCCATCAGCTTGAGAAGCATACGTTCCTCCAGAAGCTACTACTGTTCCTCCGCTGTTAGTAATTTGCCAGCTTGTTTCTTCTGGGTAGTTATCAAATGTAATTGATAACGATACATTAGAACAAGAAGGTCCGCTTCCTCCGCTTGTTGATAAACTTACATCATCAATAGCAATATCTGCTTGCCATGTAGCTCCAGTAATTCTATTGAAACGTAATTGAACTGTTCCTCCAACATACGCTGCTAAATCTACACTAGCAGTTTGCCAAGAATTTCCTTTGTTTCCAGTTTCACTCCATAAAGAAGTCCATGTAGCACCATCATCATTACTTGCTTCTAGAGAAATACTTCCCATATCAGCTGCACCAAACATATGATAGCTAAAAGCAAACGTAGCTTGTGTTTCTCCGCTTAAATCAAAACATGGAGAGTTCAAAATTGCTTGTTTGTTAGGATATCCTGTTCCATTTCCTGATGCTTCCACAAAAATATAGTATGATCCTTCCGTAGCGCTAGATGGTCCTGTATTGTTTGAAGGTGTTCCTGAAGCATCTACTGTCCAATTGATATCATCTGCTGTAGATTGTGTCCAAGCACCTAATGTATTTTCAAATCCTTCACTGTATGGGAATGATGACACTTGACCTGCACAACTACCTGTACTAGCAGCATTTACATTTACAGTTCTAGAGACTTGTGTTGCTGCATTTCCTGCGGCATCACTTACGTTATAATTTAAAGTATATGTTCCTTCAACAGCTGTATTTACAGAACCTGTTACAACAATACTAGACGTTAAGTTACCATCTACATTATCTGTTGCTGTTGCTCCTGGATCTGTAAAAGAGTCTCCTACTGTTAACGTAATAGTAGCTGCTCCATTTAAGGTAATTACTGGTGCTTCAGTATCTGTTGTAACATCTACAACTGTTACTACTAAATCATCTACAGCAATGTCACTAGACCATCCGTCACCGGTAACACCAACAATTCTTAGCTTTACACTTTGTCCTAAATAAGCACTTAAGTTTACTGAGATTGTATTCCACTGGTTTCCTTTATTTCCTGAATCAGTCCATAAGTTTGCCCAAGAAACACCATCTGTCGAACCTTGTACTGTTAATGATCCTACATTAGTACCGTACATGTGGTTTTTGAAGCTAAATGTTGCTTCAGATTTTCCTGCCAAATCAAAACAATCGCTTTCTAAAATAGCAGTAGCATTAGCACCGATTTGCCCTGTACTTCCATTTGTAGAAGCTTCTAAAAATAAATAGTTAGATCCTTGTGCAGCAGAACTTGGTCCTGTGTTTGAAGATGGTGTACTTCCGCTTGTACGTACCCAATTTCCATCATCACCTGTAACTTGTGTCCAACCATCATTTGTTTCAAACCCTTCACTGTAAGGAAAAGCACTAACTGTTGTTGTACAAAGTGGTGGTATATCAGCAGTAGTAAAGTTTACAGAAGCACTGTAAGATGAATTTCCACTAGAACATTTGCTACGTACCTGAACTTCATATGATGTAGAAGCTGTTAATCCGCTTAATGTTGTATTATTTGCAGAAACTGCAGTTGTTGTCCAAGAAGAACTTCCTGTAGCTCTGTAACGTACATCGTATGTTGCTGCTGTTACTGCATCCCAATTTACGTCTGCTCCAGAAGTTGTAATTCCAGAAGTTGAAACTCCTGTTGGCGTTGTAGCATTACATACTACTGGTGTTCCTGTTAATCCTGTAACAACTAAAGAAAAGTCTTGACTTCCTCCAACTAAAGAACCTTTGTGTGTTACTGTAATTGTGTATGTTCCAGAAGCTCCAGATACGTCTACTCTTTCAAAAGGATCTACATTATTATCTTGTTGTGCATTTGTAGTTGCTCCCGTTAATTCGTAAGGGAAATATGTTGTTCCTCCTTTTGTAACTCTGATATCCAAATCGTTTACTAAAACTGGTGTTGTAGAATTTACGGTTGTTGTTGCCGTTCCAGCACGATCTGTCCAAGAAATAGAAGCTAATAATGGATTTGTTCCATCAGAATCAACTGTAATTGTATACGTTTGACCAGAAGTTAATGTTAGCTCTTCAACTTTAGTTTCATTTCCGTTATTTGTAATTGTTTCTGCAGCGCGTTTTGCGTTCATTAATCCCCATCCAAAAACGGCGTCAGGTCCAGAAGCTCCAGCATCATCTGCTGTATGCAAAACAACTCCTTTTATTGTTGCTGCTCTAGCAAAAGAACTATTTGTATTATTATAGTGTTGTTGTAATAATAATACAGAACCTGCTACATTTGGCGATGCCATCGATGTTCCTGTGATAGAATTATAAGCTGTATCACTATTTTGGTAGGTAGAGTATACATTTGTTCCATTTCCTGTAATATCTGGTTTGATACGGAAATCATCTGTTGGTCCTTCACTACTTGAACTATTGATTGATACTGAAACTAAGTTTCCACTTCCGTCAATATTAGCATCTTGTGCATTAGCAACTACTAAATTGTTTTTAGCTGTAGAGTGTCCTGTTAATTTATCAAATCCCGATCCTCCAGTTGGATTGCTATTTGCTGTATTGTCATTTCCATCATTTCCTGCAGCAACTACCATTAAATAGTTTGGTGCATTAAATAAGATCTCATCCCAATCACGTGATTCATCGATATATCCTCCAAAGAAATATTGTGGTAATTGTACTTGTCCTGTATTAGGGTTTCTGGCAGCAAAACCGTACGAGTGATTTGATACTAACATTCCGTTTGAAGCTGCATTGGTTGCTTCTGCTTTATCACTATTCCAGTCATGTCCTACAGCGCTTGCATGTGGTGCCATTCCTTTTGCTTCAGCAACAACTCCAGATGCCATAATGGTACCTGTAACGTGTGCTGCGTGAAAATTAAGAGAACCACTTCCATCACCTACTGTGTAACGGTTATTTCCTCCAGCTCCATCATATTCTTGGTGAGATGCTCTTGCAATTCCTCCATCCCATACATGGGCAGTCATGTTTTGTCCCATAAGGTTCAATCCTAGTCCACCGCCTGAGTTTAAGAAATTTGTTCGTGTCGATCGTGCAGCTGCTACGTTGAATGTTGTATAGTATACAGGAGTTCCGTCAGCAGTTACTTTTTGTAATTCAACTAAAGTTCCATCTGCTAATGTTTTTCTAATTTCCCAACCATTTTGTTGAGCTATTCGAATTGCATTTTGCTTTTCTTGTAGTTGATTTGTGGTAAATTGATTCTGTAATGTTCCAAGCTTTTGAACATCATATTGGCTTACAATTTTCTGCTTTTCAGCATCTGTTTGTCCAAATGAGGTTTGCGCAAAAAACATACCAAAGGCTAGTAAGCCTAGTGAAAGGTACTTGTTCTTCATGTGTTATTTTGGTTGTTATTAGGTTAATAATCGCTATAATGAATAAACCCTATAGATTCAGTATAGAATTAAACATATTTGGTGTGGAATATGCATTTTCAATGGTCAATCTTTGGGGCATTTTCATTAAAACGCGTCAAAAATGTTAATTTTTTATTAATTATTTAACATTTTATTTAATTTTTCGATGAATTACATATTTTTTTAAGAAATTCTTACACAGTTTGTTTTTTTTACGTAAAAACTACGCTAAAACCTTACTTATTTTACACAAGAAAAATGCCTGAAGCGCTTTTTTTACATTATTTTGTGGATCATTTTTTTTAACAAACTCAATTTGTTTGTGTACTTTTGAGTAATGCATACCTTATTAGATATACAAGATCTCTCCATTTCTTTTAAAAATAATGAAGTAATTCATGGAATCTCATACCAAGTTTCTTCTAATGAAATTTTAGGTATTGTTGGAGAATCTGGTAGCGGAAAATCTGTGTCTTCTTTAGCTGTTTTAGGCTTATTACCAAAAAAAAACGTAACCATTACTGGAGAAATTTTATACGATGGTCAAAATTTGGCAACACTATCTAATAAGGATTTTCAACGCTTACGCGGAAATGAAATTTCAATGATTTTTCAAGAACCTATGAGCTCTCTGAATCCTTCCATGACTTGTGGAAAACAAGTAGAAGAAATTTTATTACAGCATAAGTTTTGTACTAAGAAAGAGGTAAAAGACACAGTATTATCATTGTTTGAGAAAGTAAAATTACCAAGAGTTGATCAAATGTATCGTTCTTATCCGCATCAATTGAGTGGTGGACAGAAGCAGCGTGTTATGATTGCCATGGCAATTGCCTGTAAACCAAAATTGTTAATTGCCGATGAACCTACAACAGCATTAGATGTAACCGTTCAGAAGGAAATTATTTTGTTGTTGAAAGAACTTCAGCAAGAAACCAATATGGGTATTATTTTTATTTCACACGATTTGTCTTTGGTGAGTGAAATTGCCGATCAAATTGTGGTAATGTATAAAGGTGATATTGTAGAACGTGGAAAGACAGAAGATTTATTTTTACATCCAAAACATACGTATACCAAAGCCTTGTTACAATCGAAACCCTCATTAGATGTTCGATTAAAAAAATTACCTACTATTCAAGATGTATTGGCAGGCACAGTTTCAAACAGTGTAGTTTCAGCTGAAGCTAGAAAGCGTGATCATGAAAAAATTTACGCGAAAGCGCCATTACTAGAAGTAAAGAACGTATCTAAGTCGTTTTTTAGCAGTGCTGGCATCTTTGGTACATCTACGGAAGTGAAAGCCGTAAACAATGTTAGTTTTTCCTTATATGAAGGCGAAACTTTAGGTTTGGTTGGCGAATCAGGTTGTGGAAAATCCACGTTAGGAAATACCATTTTACAACTGCATAAAGCTACTGAAGGCGAAATTTTATATAATGGTGTCGATATTACGAAATTGTCTACATACGAGATACGTAGTTTGCGTAAGGAGATTCAAATTATTTTTCAAGATCCTTTTGCTTCGTTAAATCCTAGAATTCCAGTTGGAACTGCCATTTTGGAACCTATGAAGGTACATGGTTTGTATGCCAATGATGACGAGCGAAAAGAGAAAGTACTTGAATTGCTAGATCGTGTTGGTTTGGATGCTTCATATTATGGACGATATCCGCATGAGTTTTCTGGCGGGCAACGACAACGTATTGGAATTGCACGTACTATTGCACTGCAACCCAAGTTGATTATTTGTGACGAATCGGTTTCTGCTTTAGATATTTCGGTTCAAGCACAGGTATTGAATCTTTTAAATGAGTTAAAGGATAATTTTGGTTTTACCTATATCTTTATCTCGCACGATTTGGCCGTTGTAAAGTATATTTCCGATCAGTTATTAGTTATGAATGCTGGTCAGATTGAAGAATTGGGCGAAGCCGACGCCATTTACAACAATCCAAAATCTTCTTACACACAAACTTTGATTGACGCTATTCCTAAGGGCATTTAATCTTAATTTATTTCTATTACAGCAATTCAAAACTACTTTTCAGAAACTCAGTCTTCTACACTACTCTTGTTGCATTTAATTTTATGATACATAAATAACGTTATATCATGAAAAAACAAACATTAAAAAATTTATCATTACACAAAAAAACAATTTCTAGTTTAGAGAAATTACAGAAAATAAATGGAGGTGAAGATTCTTTTTGGCCAGATACCGTAAAGTTTTGTCCTATTCCTCCAGAACCTGAACCTCTTCCACCAACTAAATTTCCGGGAGACGTATGTGATATACCTACTTAATACATAAATTTTAGTATATAAACTTTTTTAAAAGAACTGAAGAATTCGTCTCTTTAGTTCTTTTTCTTTCAACTACATTTGAAAATTCTGTATCTTTAAGAGATATGAGTTTAACAAGAGAAGAAAAACGAGCATTTCGATCACTGTTATTTAAACACCAAGACGGAATTGCGATTACAGCTATTATTGCAGTACTAGAACAACATCAAGTATTTGATTTTTTAGCAACAGAAAAGACATCTTCCGTTGCTAAGATTTTACAAAAGTTTCCACAATTTCATGCTGGTTATTTAAATGTTGCTTTGCGAAGTTTGGCTTCTCAAGGGATTTTAAAATACAGTGTTACACCGCAAGAAGTATGCATAGAAACGACTTCGAAATTTTCTGCTTTTCAACAATATACCACACATTACGTTTATTTTAATGCGTTGTTTGTGTATTATTATGAACTTTTTAAAACTCCGTTTCAGTTTCCGTTGCCTGACTCTGATAATTTGATTGCTTATGCTTCCTATTTAACAAGCGCCAAAAATACACTGCAGCATGATGCGTATTTTTCTACCGAAGTTGCTTTGCATTTAGAAGGTGTTTTGTTAGCACCATTGCTCGTATATTTAGTATATCATGCGGATTTAGAAAATACTGAAACTTCATCTTTTTTAGAAGATCCTTCGCTTCAAAAAGTATTAGAATTGTTAGCTATGTACGATGGAAAAAGCTTAACTACCAAAGGTTCTTTTTTGTTTGACAAGAGTTATGCGTATGGAGTTACGACTTCGTATACGCCTATTATGCGCCATATGGAAACTTATTTGACGGGAGATTTTTTACCGTTTTTTGAGCAAGATCGTTTAGGGAATGAACAACATGTTTTTAGAGGTATGAATGTTTGGGGAAGTGGCGGAAGTCATGCTACATACTTTAATAAGTTTGATGCTGTTTTGGTTGATATTTTTAATAGACCACTTTCTGAGCAGCCCAAAGGAATTATAGATGTTGGCTGTGGAAATGGTGCTTTGTTAGAACATATTTTTGATTTAATTTGGAATAAAACACAACGCAGAGACGATTTGAGCAGTACTAAACTTATTTTGGTTGGTGCTGATTATAACAAAGAAGCGTTGTTAAGTACTAAACGAAATTTGGAGAAAGCTAACGTTTGGGCGGAAGTCGTTTGGGGCGATATTGGAAATCCTGCTGAGATTGACGAGAAGCTACAAACATTGTATGATGTTAGATTAGAAGAGTTATTGAATGTACGTTCGTTCTTAGATCATAATCGTCCATTTAATGTGCCCAACCAATCGTATACTGGTAACTTGTTATCTACAGGAGCATTTGCACATCGTGGTAAACAATTACACAACAGCGACGTTGCACAGAGTTTGGTAGAACATTTTGAAAAATGGAAACCTTATATTAAAAATCACGGATTGTTGTTTATTGAACTACATACAGTAGCACCAGACGTTGTTGCTGTTAATTTAGGCAAAACACCTTGTACGGCGTATGATGTAACACATGGTTTTTCTGATCAATATATTGTAGAATTGAATGTATTTTTAGAAGCCATAACCAAAGCAGGCATTCGTATTGATGCTACACATTCCTATCATTTTCCTAGTGATGAAATTTCTACCGTAAGTATCAATTTGATACAATAGTTATTTACGCTTTTTCTTCTTTTTAGAAACTTCTTCTGCCATGAGTAGGGCATTGTATGCATTGACTATTTTTCCTGATTTGGATAAGGAACTGAAAGGAATTTTTTTAGCAGGTTGTTTTTCTCCATATGGATACGGTTGAACTACATCGACATCAAATGAAATTCCAGATTTTAAGATAATTTCTTTTACTTCTATTGCCGATAAATTTGGATAATATGAGCGAATTAAAGCAGCAATACCTGCTACAATTGGCGATGCATATGAAGTTCCTGAATAGTATAAAGTGCGTCTTCTGTTCTGACAATAAATTTTATGTCCTGGTGCAAAAATGTCTACATTTTTTTTACTATAATTTGAAGATAATCGTACCATGGTAGAATCTGCTTTGTACGAGCTCGCTCCAACCTTGATAAAGTTTTTGACATATTCACCGTTTTCATCATAATCATCAGGATAATCAAACTCTTTATCCAAATCGTAACTCTTATTTCCTGCGGAAGAGACAATCAGTACATCATTTTTTTCTGCATATTGAAAGGCATCTTTGAGCCATTCAGGATGCATTGAAAATTCTTTGCCAATGCTCATATTTATAATTTTAGCACCATTATCTACAGCATACTTTATAGCTAAAGCAATATCTTTGTCATGTTCATTTCCAAGAGGTGCAACTCCTAAAAATATAACCTTAACTAAATTAGTAACACCATTTATCCCAATACTATTATTTCGAGAAGCTGCTAAAATGGACATAATTTTTGTTCCATGATGCAGTTTTAAAGTTCCTTCTACATTATTGTTACCGTAGTTCGTATCTGAAATATCATCTATATTATCATCTTGTATTTCCCGTTCGTTATACGTAAAACTGAACATTGTATTCAATTTTTTATTTTCTCTCTTTATACCTCTATCTGTCCATTTTACATCTATATTATTATTTAAATAATATTTCATATTTCCAATACGCATGTTTAAGATAGAATCTGTTGAGGTTTCCAACAAAGAGTCTAATTGAGATATTTTATATTCTTTTTTTGGGAAATATTTGGCTAATAATTTATCTGCTTTTATGAACTTATCCTTTATTCTAGTATACGTAGCAAGATCATCTTCTACTATTTTTTTTTCTCTGTTATAAGTGTCAATAGCTCTAAGATATTCTTTAAATTCTTTTCTTTGATTTACGGGTATATCTTTTAGCAGTTTGTTTTTGAAAAGAGTGTCATATCTTTTTATCACTCTTGTAAATGCATAATTTGTATAGGGAATAGAGCCTCCTTTAGTTGTTTGCAGAAAGTTCCAACCATATATATCATCTATATACCCATTATGATCATCATCAATATTATTGTTAGGAATTTCATCAACATTGATCCACACTTGATCTTTTAAATCTTTATGGTCTATATCGATTTCAGAATCAATAATCGCAACAATGATGGTGTCACCTTTCTTATTGTTTAAAAGTTCTTTATATGCCTTGTCTAAACTGACACCTAAAATTGAATCTTCATAGATATCTTTAAAATACCACGTTTTCTTTTCCTCTTCAGTAAGTGCTTGCTTTTTAACAAAACTAGAAGTTACTATTTGTGGTTTTGTCACTATTTGCTTTTGAGAAACACATGCAAAAATGCAATAACAGCTTACGATTATGATTAGGAGTTTGTTCAGCTTCATATTCAATTACGTTTTTTCTTCTTTTTAGAAACTTCTTCTGCCATGAGTAGCGCATTGTATGCATTGACTATTTTTCCTGATTTGGATAAGGAACTGAAAGGAACGAGTTCTTTTTCTTTGCTTGTAGAAGGCTTGTTGACCATGATATCATAAGAAACCCCTGATTTCATAATAATTTGTTTAACTTCGGCGGCTGTTAGGTTTGGGTAATGGGAACGGATTAATGCGGCGATTCCTGAAACGATTGGTGCTGAGTATGAAGTGCCACTTGTAAAATTATAATTGTTCTTTCCTATGCTAGTATATATAAATTCACCTGGCGCAAAAATATCCACATTTTTCTTTCCATAATTTGAATAATCAGAAACTAAAAATTCATTTGCAAAAGGTGTGCTAGAACCAATCATCATAAGGTTATCAACGACCTCATTACCTGTTGTATCGGTATCGTTTGGATAAGGTGTTTCATTGTCAAGATTTTTACTGTAATTCCCAGCTGAACATACAATGAGAACATTATTTCTAGAAGCATACTTTATAGCTTCCCTTACCCAATCTGAATGCAGAGAAAAATATTTAGTAAATGTTATATTTATAATTTTGGCGCCATTATCAACAGCATATCGTATTCCCAAAGCAATATCTTTATCATGTTCGTCTCCAAAAGGAGAGACTGTTACCATCATTATTTTAGAACTATTAGTAACTCCCTTTATACCATAGTTATTTGTTCTATTTGCAGCTAAAACACTTACAACTTTAATGGAGTGAGTATGCTTTGGATATATAGAATCAGAAAAAATAGTTGGATTACCATAATTTATATCTGTTAAATCATTAGAGTTATCCTTTATTACAGATCTTTCTTTATAATCTTTATTGTAATAAATTTCTAAATGTCTTCTTTCTCTTTTGTACCTATTTACATACCACTGTTTATTAGAATCATATTCTTTTAAAAATATAATTTTTTTAATAATTGTTGAATCTTTTTCTGTTCTTAACATACTATCAAGTACTTTAACATCTAATGAAATATCAGGATAAAACTTACTTAGTTCTTTTTTTGTTTCACTCCGTAATGCCTTGACAGAATCTAGATACAATATATTTTGATTAACAATATGAATCTCATCTTGTAAAGTTCTTTTTGCTTTAGTATATATATCATAATTTACAGTGTCTTTAATATTCTGTCTCTTTTTACCTTTGAATAAAGGATCAAATTTTCTTATTACCCTGACAAATTCAAAATTAGCACGATATTCTTGAGCTCCATTTTTATTTCCTAGAAAATTCCAACCATGAATATCATCAATGTAACCATTTTTATCGTCGTCAATATTATTATTTGGAATTTCATCTTTATTTGTCCATAGAAGATTTTTTAAGTCTTCATTTCCTTTTATCAACCTCGTATCTAGAACTGCTACTAAAACAGTATCTCCTTTTATATTTTTTAAACATTCATACGCCTTATCTAAGCTTATACCTGCTATAGAATCTTTTGCGATGTCTTTATGTTGCCAATCTTGCCATTCAGTATTTGTAAGTTGCTTTTTAACAAAACCAGAAGATATTATTTGTGGTTTTGTTGCTATTTGCTTTTGAGATACACACGCAAAAATACAATAGCAGCTTAGGATTATGAAAAGGAGTTCGTAGTGTTTCATATTCAATTACGTTTTTTCTTCTTTTTCGAAACTTCTTCTGCCATGAGTAGGGCATTGTATGCATTGACTATTTTTCCTGATTTGGATAGGGAACTGAAAAAGACCTTGTTCGGGTCACGTTTGTCACCTCTTGCGTAAGGTTTCAATACCATGAGGTCAATTGAAGTTCCTGATTTTAAGATAATTTCTTTTATTTCTTTTGCTGTTAAGTCTGGATAGTACGAAAAAACAAGGCTTGCTATTCCACTCACTACAGCACAAGATAAAGATGTTCCCGTATCAGTTGTAACTTTAGATCTAGTTAATACTGGTAATTTCCATCCAGGCGCAAAAATATCTAACTCTTGTTTTCCATAATTTGAAGCGCTATGAACCAATATAGAATCAATTTTATATGAAGTATTCCCAACTGTTATAAAGTTTTTAACCTCTTCAATACCTTTGAACTTATCTCTAGGGAAACTGTCATTTTTATCAATATTCCACCCATTATTGCCAGAAGAAGTTATTAGTAAAACATTATTTTTTTCTGCATATTTAATCGCTTCATTTACCCAATTAGGATATATTGACATTTCTTTACCATAACTCATATTAATAACCTTTGCTCCGTTATCTACTGCATAACGTATCGCCAAAGCAATGTCTTTATCTTGTTCATTTCCAGCAACCGCAATGCTTAATGGCATAATTTTCACCAAATTATTTATACCATCAATACCAATGTCATTATTTCTAGTCGCTGCAATAACTGAAGAGACTTCAGTAGCATGATTTATAATTTGAGTTCCTTGCACATCATTATTTCCGTACGGAAAATCATTTATATCATGAATATTATCATTAGTTAAATAACGATCATTAAAGTCAAAGTTCAATTTACGATCAATTATCCTTTGATGCATTATATTTCTATTATTGATATACTTTACAGAAACATCATACTTCTTCAACTTTATTAAATATTCTATTTTTTCAATTTGTTCTTTGTTCGTTATTGTTTCTTTTAATGAGTCTAGCTTTACTAAATTGTATGGTTCTTCTATATTTGGGAGGTATAGCTTAAGAACATCTATTCCAGCATTATAACGCTTCTTAGTATTGTTATTTTTATCAATATACCCTGTAAAGGTTTTTAGTCTCTTATGATAATCTAAATACGCTTTTTGATACACCTTAAATTGTTCTTTTTTATCCTCCGACACTTCTTTGATCGTAGTTACATTTTTAAAGAGAGAATCATACTTTTTAATAATTCTCACACATTCAAAATGACTATAAGGAATTTCATCTCCTTTTTTTGTTCCTACATAATTCCAGCCGTGAATATCATCTACGTATCCATTGTTATCATCATCAATATTATTATCTGGAATTTCATCTTTATTTACCCAAATTTGATTTTTTAAATCTTCTTGTAATATATCTAATTCCGTATCAATAACAGCTACGATAATAGTATCACCTTTCTTTCCTTTTAAAAAATCATAGGCTTTACTTAAACTTATTCCTGGAATAGAATCTTCATAGATATCTTTAAAGTGCCAGTTTTTCTTTTCCTCTTTGGTAAGTGTTTGTTTTTTTGTAAAACCAGAAGTTATTATCCGTGGTTTTGTTGCTATTTGCTTTTGAGATACACATGCAAAAATGCAATAACAGCTTAAGATTATAAGAAAGAGTTTGTAGTGTTTCATAATTATTTGCGTTTTTCCTTCTTTTTTGATACTTCTTCTGCCATGAGTAACGCGTTGTATGCGTTGACTATTTTTCCTGATTTGGATAGGGAACTGAAAGGAACGAGTTCTTTTTCTTTGCTTGTAGAAGGTTTGTTAACCATGATATTTAATGAAATACCTGATTTCATGATAATTTGTTTTACTTCGGGAGCTGTTAGGTTTGGGTAGTGGCAACGGATTAATGCGGCAATTCCAGCAACAATCGGAGCTGACATTGAAGTTCCACTTTCATATCCATATTTGTTATTTCTTAAGGTGGTATATATACTTCTCGCTGGCGCGAAAACATCTACGTTATTTTTTCCATAACTTGAAAATTCAGAAACTAACTTTTCATCAAGAGAATTTCGTATTCCTCCCACAACAATAACATTATTTATGTATTCAATGTTTTTAGAGTTATAATCATTAGGATAAGTTTTTTTAAAATCGGAATTACTAGCTGAATTTCCAGCTGATAAAACAATTAAAACATCGTTTTTTTCTGCATATTTTAAAGCATCAGATAACCAATCCTCGTGCTGTACAAGGAATTTTGTAAATGTCATGATAATTATTTTTGCTCCATTGTCAACTGCATAACGTATCCCAAGTGCTATATCCTTATCTTGTTCATCTCCTGTTGGAGAAACACTTACAGGCATTATTTTTAAATTATTTGATATTCCTCTAATACCTATGTTATTTTGTCGATTTGCTCCTAAAACTCCAGCTACTTTTATCGCATGATTATGACTTGATGATGTACTTGCTGTAATATTTCCATTACCATAGTTTGTATCATTCAAATCTTCTACATTATCACCTATAACTTCTCTTTCTTTGTAGTCAAGATTTAAATGTATTTTTAAAAAAGCTTGTAAGCTAGCTCGTCTACTTTCAGACCAATCTGGGTATTTCAAATAACTAATATATGTAGTAATTTCATCAGCCTTTGTTGGATGATCTTTTTTAACTTTTTCTAGATTTTTGATAGTTAAGTTGATATTAGGAAATGTCTCAGAAAGCTCTTTCTCTAAATTTATTTTATTTTGATCTAAAGAATCAAAATAATGGAAACCATAATTAACTTCATCTAATGATTTAGCATATGCTTCTTTTGCTTTTTTATATAATTTAAAATTATCATTATTTTCTTTTGAAATAGCATTAATATTAGAGTCTGAAAAAACTTTTTCGTATTTCTCAATTATTCTAGTTGATTCGAATCTAGCTCTACCCACATTTTCACCATTTATATTTCCTAAAAAATTCCAACCATTCACATCATCAATAAATCCGTTATCGTCATCATCTTTATTATTATTGGGAATTTCATTATTGTTAACCCAAATGAAGTCTTTTATGTCTTCATGTTCTGAATCAATCCTATTATCTAGTAAAGCGACAATAATAGTATCGCCTTTTTTATCTTTTAAAAGTTCTTTATATGCTTTATCTAAACTAATTCCAGGAATAGAGTCTATATAGATATCTTTGTGTTGCCAATTTCTCCAATCTTGTTTTGATATCTTTGATTTGGGAACAGGAATTTTATCCACTTTTATTGGATATAAAGATTTACAAGCTACTACGAAGTAAATACTTAAGATTAGGAAAAGGAGTTTGTAGCTTTTCATAATCATTTGCGTTTTTTCTTCTTTTTTGATATTTCTTCTGCCATGAGTAACGCATTGTAAGCGTTTACTATTTTTCCTGATTTGGATAAGGAACTGAAAGGAACGAGTTCTTTATTATTTGTAGTTGGAGGCTTGTTTACATTCCAATTGATCGCTACTCCAGAATTTAAAATAATAGTTTTAACATCTGATGCAGAAAGATTCACATAGTAAGAGCGAATCAAAGCAGCAATACCAGATACTATAGGTGCTGAATAAGACGTTCCGCTACTAAAGCCATAAGAATTATTAGGATGTGTAGTATAAATATCTTTACCTGGCGCAAAAATATCAACACTCTCTTTTCCATAATTAGACGTATAGTGAACTAAATTTTCGTCTAGTTGATAAGCTGAAGCCCCAACTTTTATAAAATTTTTTAAAACCTCTGTATTATCTTTATCTGTGTCGTTAGGGTAATTTTGTTTTTCTTCTAAATTACTACCTCCATTACCAGCAGAAGTTACTACTAAAACATCTTTTTTTTCAGCATATTTTAAAGCATCAATAACCCAATCTTGATGTAAGGAAAAATTTTTACTTGAACTTATATTGATAATTTTCGCCCCATTATTAACTGCATATCGAATTGCCAATGCCATATCCTTGTCTTGTTCATCTCCATATGGAGATACAGCTATAGGCATTATTTTAACATTGTTTGTGACTCCTTTGATACCTAGATTATTATTACGGTTTGCGACTATAACTCCTGCAACTTTTATGGCATGTGTATGATACCCCTCTGAATTATCAGCATTAATATTATTATTACCGTATGGAATATCATTAATATTGTCCACATCATCTCCTATGATATCTCTTTCTTTAAAATCGAGATTTAAATAAACATCCAGATAACGTTGTTCTAACTCAAAATCAGCAACATTCTTGATACTATCTTTTTTATATTTAATAAGGGTTTGAATATTTTTCCCAATAGTGCTATTAGTTGGTTTTAGGTTTTGTAGAACTTCTACCGTAAGTTTTGTATTTGGATAGATTTCCCCAAGTTGTTCCTCTAAAAAGTTTTTTCTTATTTTTTGATAATTCAATGATCTTAATCTCCTTTTTACATATGCTAGTTCTTCTGAATATTCTTGCTTTGCTTTTAGATATAATTTGAAATTAATTGTATCCTTTATTTCATCAATATGCTTGCCTTTAAATTTATCTTCAAATTTTCGAATAACTCTAACATATTCGAAATTTGCTCTATACGCCTGTTCTCCGTTAGTATTTCCTAAAAAGTTCCAACCATTCATATCATCTATATAACCATTGTTATCATCATCAATATTATTGTTTGGAATTTCATCTTTATTAACCCAAATAAAATCTTTAAGATCTTCATGGTTTTTGTCAATACGCATATCAATAACAGCAACTATAATAGTATCACCTTTTTTATTTTTCAAAAGTTCTTGATATGCTTTATCTAAGCTAATACCAGGAATAGAATCTTCATAGATATCTTTAAAGTGCCAGTTTTTCTTTTCCTCTTTGGTAAGTGTTTGTTTTTTTGTAAAACCAGAAGTTATTATCCGTGGTTTTGTTGCTATTTGCTTTTGAGATACACACGCAAAAATGCAATAACAGCTTAGGATTATAAGTAGAAGTTTGTAGTGTTTCATAATCATTTACGTTTTTTCTTCTTTTTAGAAACTTCTTCTGCCATGAGTAACGCATTGTATGCGTTGACTATTTTTCCTGATTTGGATAAGGAACTGAAAGGAACGAGTTCTTTTTCTTTACTTGCAGAAGGTTTGTTGACCATGATATCATAAGATACGCCTGATTCCATGATGATTTGTTTTACTTCGGGAGCGGTTAGGTTTGGGTAGTAGGAACGGACTATTCCAGCTATCTTTGATACCATAGGTGTTGCTAATGATGTCCCACTATTGTAATAATTACTGCCATCTGGTGAATAAACATATATACTATCGCCAGGAGCAAATATATCTACATGTTTGTTGTTGTAATTAGAAAAATTAGAAACTAAATTTTTATCGAATGATTTCGTGCTTGAACCAACAGCAATAAAATTTTCAACAATTTCATTACCATTATTATCATCTACATCATTTGGATAATACTTATTTTCCAGATTATTTACATTTTTAGCATCATTACCTACAGCATAAACTATTAAAACATCTTTACTTTCTGCATATTTAACAGCGTCCTCAATCCATTCTTTATTATAAGAAAGTTCTTTCCCTAAGCTCATATTTATAATTTTTGCTCCATTATTTGTAGCATAACGTATTGCTATAGCTATATCCTTATCATGCTCGTCTCCATGTGCTGATATAACTATTGGCATTATTTTCAAAAATTTTGATTTATTATGATTAACAAGAATTGCAGAAACTTGAGAAGAGTGAAAAGAAAGATCAATGTCATTATAAATTCTTGCTGTTCCGTATATAGAGTCATTTATGTCATTTGGATTATCTCCTATATTTTCTCTTTCATTATAATCTAAGTTTAAACATTTGTCAATTAGATTATCTGAATTTAATTTGTATGTATCAATCCACTCTTTAGTTAAATCATATTTAATACAATCAGAAACAAAATATACTAGATTTGCTTTTTCTTTATCAGAATCTTTTAATGCTAAATAGAGGCTATCCAATTTTTTTGCTGTATAATTTTTATTTGGGAAAAACTCATTAACTAAAGCATAAGCTTTGTCATAATTTTCTGTAAGGTAGTTACCATGTTTTTGCCTTCTTTCAGCACTTTTAAGTTGAGTTGAGAAATCTTTTTGAGCCTTTTTATAAATTTCATATTTGCTTCCCAGTGCAACAATTGTATCTGTACTATTTTTCAAAAAAGGGATTGTTTGTTTTAAGATACGTGTTGACTCAAAATGATAAAATTTGGTATAATTACCTTTACTATTAGTCAAAAAATTCCAACCGTTGAAATCGTCCACATAACCATTTTTGTCATCATCAAGTTTATTATTAGGAATTTCATCTTTGTTTACCCATAAATTACTTTTGAAAACATCAGCTTTAATGTTCAGTTCTGAATCAATTACTGCTACGATAACAGTGTCATTTAATCTTCTATTTTTTAGAAAACCATAGGCTTTATATAAGCTAATACCAGGAATAGAATCTTCATAAATATCTTTAAAGTGCCAGTTTTTCTTTTCCTCTTCGGTAAGTGTTTGTTTTTTTGTAAAACCAGAAGTTATTATCCGTGGTTTTGTTGCTATTTGCTTTTGAGATACACATGCAAAAATGCAATAACAGCTTAAGATTATAAGAAAGAGTTTGTAGTGTTTCAATTAGATTCTTTTTGTAGAAAAATACAATACTTTATTGGTTATTCTATAATTCCTTCAAAGATTTTATTTTGTGAATAGACTTTTATACCAAATAAATGCCAGTGCAGTAAACCTCGTACTGAATATGAATATTTTCCTGTTTCTAGCGCATCAATGTCAGCATGTTTAAACTCCCAGACATGACCACTTATAAATCCAGAAGCATCACTTCTGCTGTAACATGGAATTGATGTACCTAAATCATCTTTTTTTAAACTTACCGAAAGGTGAATATCAAAAAGAATGTTATCTTCAATAGTAGTATGCATCCTTTCTACAGGGTATCCTTTTATATATTCATTACTAAAATCACTTTCTTTAGCACCGAGTAATCCTATAACGCCTAAAACAAATACTACAATAATCCCGTTGCCATATTTATTGTTGAATAACTGTTTTCCTTTGGCGAATAAAGTTAATACCAAGGCGAAAAATAGTATAACAAAAGCAGCATTTATAAGCGCCCAAATAAGATACATAGTTTGCTATTATTTGCGTTTTTTCTTCTTTTTAGAAACTTCTTCTGCCATAAGTAGTGCATTGTAAGCATTGACTATTTTTCCTGATTTGGATAAGGAACTGAATGGAACAAGTTCTTTTTCTTTACTTGTAGAAGGTTTGTTGACCATGATATCATAAGAAACCCCTGATTTCATAATAATTTGTTTGACTTCGGCGGCTGTTAGGTTTGGGTAATGGGAACGGATTAATGCGGCGATTCCTGTTGTAATCGCAGAAGATAAAGAAGTTCCTAAATCTTTTTCTATGTAATTACCATGAATAGTATACAAATCATTACCAGGGGCAAAAATATCAACTTCTTCTTTTCCATAGTTTGAAAAATTAGCAATAAGAGTAGAATCTACTTTATAAGAAGAAGCACCTACTTTCATAAAATTATTTGCAAACTCTTCTTTAGTATCAGCAGATGAATCATTCAAAAAATCTAGTTCGTAATCTAGGTTTTCTCCATAATTACCAGAAGAGGTTATCAATAGTACATCATGTTCCATTGCATATAACATAGATTCTTTTAACCATTCTTCATGTACAGGAAAAGATATGCTAAAACTCATATTAATAATTTTAGCACCATTATCAACAGCATAGCGAATAGCTAATGCTATATCTTTATCATGCACACCGTTATACGACATTATATTCAAAGGCATAATCTTTACATTATTCAAGATTCCTTGTACAGAATCTGAATCAATTCTATTGGCGGCTATTAAACTGCTTATCCTTAAAGCATGATTTATTTGTCCGATTCCTTTTACATTGTTATTTCCATATTGGATATCTGTGATATCATTTATATTATCATTAGACAACCTTCCTACATGGTTTATATTTAATTGCTCTGCTAGTTCAGTATTTAACTCATCTATTTTATAATGGTAATAGTCTTCATTTATCTCATATTTCAATAAAAGCTTTTTAAAATCAATATGCTTTATGATAACAGTATCAGTTATGATTTGAAGTAATGAGTCAAGTTTCTTCTTGGTGACTTCTCTTCTGCTAAAAACACTATCCATTACTTTATTAGTAGCAATAAGCTTGTTGAGAAGATTTTTGTAACGAGAAAGTTCACTTTGAGATTCTTCAATAGAATTTTTAAGATATGTTTGTGCTTTTTCAAATTGTTTAAATTGTTGTAAACTATCTTTGTGAATTTCAGAAATATTTTTACCTAAAAACTGTTTTTCATATGCTTGTACATAGCGAGAAAAGCCATACCTTGCAGAAGGTAAACCTTGATCTATGGAGGTATTTAAAAAATTCCACCCATGAATATCATCTATGTAACCATTGTGGTCATCATCAATGCCGTTATTGGGAATTTCGTTATGATTTATCCAAATCTGATTCTTAATAGCTGAATTGTCAATATTAAGTTCTGTATCCAATATTGCAACAATAATATTTTCAGCTTCTTTACTTTTTAAATAGTCATATGCTTTATAGAGACTTATTCCAGCTATAGAATCATTTTCAATATCTTTATGATGCCACTTCAATAAATCACCCTCTAAAGGTAAAGAATTGGATTTTGATACTGATTTATTATATGAAAGTATGGATTTTTGATTGCAACTAAGGCAAACAACAAAACAAGCAATAAAAGATAGGAATCTAAAAAACATATGACTTATTATATTAGCAAACTCCTCCGTTCGCTTGATTATCAGATTTACAAAGCACTAAACGTACGTCTTTCGTTTTTTGTGGCGTTGTATCTAAAGGGCATTTTCCTTTATCTTTAGTTTTTCTGCTGCCTCCATTAATTCCATGTAAGTTATTCAATCTTGCAACTTTAAATTTGTTAATTTTAAAACTTTTATTTTTTTTCATCCTGAAATGATTTTAATTAATTAAACTTCTCACAAAAGTATTAACTAGATCCAAACAAACAATAACTAATAATCCAAGATTCATGAAAATTGGACATTAAATCAATCATTATTCAATCTTTTGATAAAGAAAGAAGTGTGTATTCCTGTCCTTTTGAAAAATGCTTTAGCATATGATTCTTGATTAGAAAAACCAACTTCATCTGCTATTGCATAGATAGTATATTTTCTAAATACAGGATCATTTTTTATACGATCAATTGTGAAATCTATTCGTAAGTCATTTAAATATGTTCGAAAATCTTTTTCTTTATAATAATTAATCACTTTAGATAAATATCTTGAATTTGTTTCAAACTCTTTAGCCAAACTAGCTAATGTGATTTTCTTTTGTAAATAATGTTTATTCTTTTCAAAAACTAATAATCTATCTAAAATATGATTTATAACTTCTTGTTTTATATCTAATTCCTTACTAGAATTTGAGTCCTGTTTTTTTGTTACTGGTAATGTGACTTGGCGGCTTTTAGTTTCTCTTAAAAGTTCTTGAAATTTTTGTTCATATTTTTTTCTCTTATTACGATTATGTATTAATAGAAGACAAGCACTTAAAAAGAGTACAAATAATAAAAAAATACCATATATAAACCCTTTGTTAGAACTTTTTAATTCTGTTATTACTATGTCCTTTTCTTTTAATAGTTTAGGTGTGTCGTAATTTTTGTTCAGGTTTAAGGCTAAATCACCGTAAGTATTTTCAAACACATCATCTACCTCAAGAAGTTTTTCAATATAATAAAGTCTATTTTTCAAATCTCCTTTTTTCTTATAATATTCAATTAACTCAACATAAGCATATCTTGAACTAAAATTAATAATTCCGTCGGAATCAAAAATGGAATCGATCTTTTTTAAATAATCTAAAGCTTTATCTTTTTCATTCAAAGATTGATGTGCAGCACTCAAGAAAAAGTATGTGTTCGATAAATTTAAATAGTCTTTTTGATTTCTTAAAAATGGAATCACTTTTTTTAAACTGTCTTTTGCGGCTTTATATTCTTTTTTTTTGAATTTGTTAACTCCTTCTATTTGTGTAAAATAATTATAATAAGGACTATTAATGGACTTGGCGTAGTTATAAGCTTTTTTGTTGATTTTTGATGATGAATCTAATTGATTAATATTACTATATGTAGAACTAAGAGCAGATAAAAGATCTAAATCAGTAGTTTTATTTTTTTTTTGACTATAATCTAAACACTCTCTGAATATTTGAAGAGCTTCTTCACTTTTTCCAACTCTTAATTTAAGAATTCCTATGTTAAATCTTGTTGCATCAGACCAATCTTGATTACCTAGATTTTCAAAATGATTATTCGCAATTATATAATATTTTAAGGCTAAGTTGTATTTATTTTTTTCTTGATTAAGATATCCTTTGTAAAAGTAACTTTCAGCAAGAATCGTTTTAAATTTTTTTCTTTAGATACGCTAATACTGCTATCTAGATATTGTTCTCCTAAGTCAAAATCAGAAACTGATCTATATAATCTTTGATAACTGTTGGCTAGTGCTACATAGTTTTTCTTCTCTTTAGCTTTATACATGGTATAAAGTGCAATAGCAAATTGCAAAGAATCATCATCAGTTCCATAAAATAGTTGTTTTAATTCATTAAAACTTTTCTTTTCAAGTGTATCTATATGTTTTTGAAAATAAATAGTATTGCTTTTAGCCACAAAGCAATTGATAAAAAAAAACAATATAAATATGTTTAAAAAACTATATCTCACAATTATAGATTATAAATAATTCAATTAAAATCACCCTATTTTCATTGAAAACAACCCTACTTTCATTGAAAATAGGGTATAACTATTAGACGTTATCAAAACCTAACAGCTACATTTACATAATCAAAAAAATCTGACAGCTAAAATAATAGTTTAAATTTTAACAAGCGAAATCTTAACAAAATAAAAAAACTGTTTGCTACTACAACTCAGATTTATCACTTAAAGTATAATTCAAAATAAAAAACAGTATGGCATTAGAAAATTTAATCAGTATTGAGTTTACCCCAGAAGAACTCAACAACTTAGATGCACACCTAGACGGAATTCAACAAATACTCACAGGAAAAACCGTAAACATTACCCCTGAACAGCGCCAACAATACGGAAGTATTGGCAACCAAAACAAACTCATTGTAGACAAAGCAAAAACTCATATGGAACAACATCCAAACTGGATACCTAACTTTTTAGACAAAGTAGAGTTTGACAAAAACTACAATGCACGCCAACTTATAGATACCAAAACACTTTAGATCACGATAATTATACAAACGCGCTTAACCTTTATAGAATGATGCGCACCTAGCGAGAGAAAACGAATTGAGTACCAAAACCATATTTGAAGATATGAAAGTACTGTTTAGTTAAAATGCCAGAACAAACGATAACGCAGAAATATAAGATACAAAGTAGTAGATACCGAAAAACGGACGAGTAGTTTTATTAAAGAATTAATTATAAATAAAGGAATTAAAAAAAGCAGAAAAACATATACTATGAATTCAATAAACTCTTTTGAGATAGCACATATAGTCACATTACTCTATGTAATTGCAATGGTCATACTGGGAATTGTAATGATTGTATTAGTTATAAAGTTACTGTTAAAACTTATGAAACTAATTGATTCGCAAACAAAACTCAATCAAGTGAAGCTTAAAAAATTAGAACATGTACATTAGCAAATGATCTTAGTAGAAGCTTTACAATAGTTTCATCATAAATCACCATCTCATTTTTTCATAATTACCCAAAAAGCCATGCTTATCTCAACTGCGCTCAACAGCCTGTTTTGATATGCTACATGAGATACGCATGGCTTTTTTTAAAACAATAGTTACCAATGAAAAACATATATAATCTTATCATTATTTTAGTTTTCAGCACTTTATTAGCTGGTTCTTTACAAGCAGCTGAAAAGACTTCTGGTAAAACTAGGTTAGTTTCACTACAAACCACAGATAACATACAAACACATGAAACGGCAGCGCAAATGATGGTGGTTTTGGCAGAAAAACAACAGGTTTTTGAAACCAGATGTTATATACTAATAGGCTTAGCACTGTTTTTAATACTCTTGTTTGGTATGTTGTGCTTTTTTAAGAAACGTAACGATAAGCGATTGGATACAATTATTACCTTATTGGAACGTTATCGTGCAAAAGGAACTACGGATGATGAAAACAAAGATCCTTGTATAGAGATTGATGAAGAGATTGTGGCCGAAATCCTTGAAAACCTAAAAGCTTTTGAACTGGAAAATGGTTTCCTAACTTCCAAAATCACCTTGCACGAATTTGCCAAACAAATGCAAACCAATACCAAGTACTTATCAAAAGTGATTAATACCTATAAAATGAAATCGTTTCGAAATTACATCAATGATTTGCGCATTCAATACAGTATTAAAAAACTACAAAACAATCCTAGTTATAGAAAGTATACCGTAAGTGCACTCGCTACTGAAGCTGGATTTAGTACCAAACAATCGTTCACCAACGCATTTCAAAGAAAAACAGGAAAAACAGTATCTAGTTATATAGAACAATTGAATTAAAAAGCATTTGACTCCCAATTTTATGATTGTTGATAGCCGTTAACACACATAAAATAACACAAATGACCATATATACATCACCATACAATTATATTATTGGTATAGAACTCTTCCTTATTATAATTGCCATCGTACTATTTATTAAAATGATGATCAAGCTAAAAGCAAAACCAAAAAATAGAAATGAAGTAGATGAAGAAATTGAGAAGGAATTGAAGAATGAGTAAATTTTCTTATTCTTTTATTAAATTGAACCGCAAATAACCTTTATGAGACAAATACTTATACTGATTTGTACAACCTTACTTTTTTCTTGTACTACAAAACAACCTACACGTCAGTCCACAGGTGAACTTACTTTTACATCGGTATCACTTACTAACTTTTATGGTGCTACAGAAGCACAACACCAAGGTATCATAAATGAGATCAATACAGCACTTGCCAATCCTGGAAAACATAAAAACAACCTAGAACTTTATCAATTTTTAGAAAAACTAGAAAAACATAAACTGTTAACAGCGCCACAAATACTGTTATATCTTGAAAAAGATTCACTAATTACAGTACACTTAAGCGAAGAAGCATATGAAAAGATAATAAACTTTAAGTATATAGATTTGTATAAAGAACAGAAGAAGGTAATAGTGCAATTAGATATTATTCAGAAGGATACACGCATTTTTTATGCTGAAAAAATTAGTAGTGTAACTAAAGTTGATGGTACATCTAGAATAAATGGCAGAACCATGGAATTTATAGAAAACTAAATACCATAAAAAAACTCCCAAGCTTTCACTTGAGAGTTTTCAGTTTTATAAAATTATTTTAAGAAAGATTCGCTTATTGTTTTACGAATTTCTTAATAATTTTTTCTTCTTCATCTGTTACCTCTAACATGTAAACTCCAGATTTTAATTCGCTTACGTTTAATCTTCCATCTTTTAGCGTTCCTGCTTTTATGGTTTGTCCTAGTAAGTTAAGTACTCTATATGTTGATTTTACATTATAACTAGCTAAGTTAATTGTAATATCTCCGCGAGTTACGGTAGGTGTCATTAAGAAATCTCCACGTGGTGAACTTGGTGGTCCAGTACGTAATGCTTGTACGCCACTTGGTGCAACTCTTGCTCCTCCTCCATTAACACCTGTAATGGTTACTTGGTCAATGTATACTTGATCTGCATTTGCGCTAGCATCACATTGTACTCTAAATCTTGAGTCTGATGCAAAGTTTACGTCTGCACTATTTAAAGTAACTGTTGCAGAGTAAAAAGTTCCGTTGTTAAAGTCACTTCCACTAGCATAGGTAGCTACAGTACTCCAAGATGATCCGTTGTAGTAACGTACCCAGAAATCTTCTCCGTTTTCCATAGAGTTTGGATAGAAATAGAACTTAAATTCTACTTGATCAAATCCTCGTAAGTCAAATGTTTCTGATGTCATCGCCGAACGCGTTCCAGAGTTATCACGTAAACGGATTGAGTAAGAACCTTCAAAAGAGCGAGATCCGTTGTAACGGAAACAATCGCTTCCTCCATCAATCCATCCGTCTAATCCTGTTTCAAAGAATCCTTCATGTAATACAGTAGTTCCTCCAGTTTGACATGGCGCACATGACGAACCTCCACAATCTACTCCAGTTTCATCTCCGTTCTGGATTCCATCATCACAAGTTGGTGGCGGTGGTGGCGTGCTTCCTAAACAGAAATCAGTTGCTTCAGATGTAGTAAAGCTTCCTCCTGATTTAATTTCTCCGTCAGGACCCGTAATTGTATATGATCCGTTTCCGAAAGAACAGCAAATACCGTCTCCATACGAATCGTTAATTGTAAATGTATAACAGTCATTTGGCAAGCAGAATGTTTCTGTAATTGTTGAACCATCTGCGTTTGCAGCTGAATAACTTTCAGAAGCTACCGTAGTTCCTCCATCAGTTACAATAGACCAAGAAGTTTCTTCAGGATAGTTGTCAAATGTAATTGTTAATGTTACTTCATTGTCTGAACAACCTGTTTGACATGGCGCACATGATGAACCTCCACAGTCTACTCCTGTTTCGTCTCCATTCTGGATTCCATCATCACAAGTTGGTGGCGGTGGTGGCGTAGAATTACATTGGTCAGATAAAGCTAAGCTTCTTCTTGCTCCTCCAGCTTCCAATACGGCGCGCATGCGTGCTTTTTGTCCTGCTGTATATAAGTTCATACATCCATCATCTGAGTAATCCATGTAGTTTTGTACCATATCTGTACTTCCGCAAGAAACATGTGTAGTGTCACAACCATAATTAGGTCCGTCAGAAGTTGGCGTATCCGATACGAAATCGTCAACTCCACAACCTCCATCTCCCCAGATGTGGCGTAAGTTTAAAAAGTGACCTACTTCATGTGTAGTGGTTCTTCCTAAATCGAAAGGAGCAGATAAGTAAAATCCTGATCCTTTGGCACTACTTCCAAAGTACTGAGGACTCATTACAACACCATCTGTAGCTGCGCTTCCTCCAGGAAATTGAGCATATCCTAAAAGTCCGCTTCCAATATTTCCTACCCACATATTTAGGTATTTGCTAGTATCCCAAGGATTTACTCCACCTTGTGATGCTCTTTTAATATCATCATTTGTTCCCCAAGCAGATCTGGTAGAAGAGGTTCTTGTAACTCCTGTGGTTGGGTTTCCATTTGGATCAACAGTTGCTAAGCAAAATTGAATTTCTGTATCAACCGCTTGTGACCATCTGCTGTCAGCATCTGCGTTGGTTCTTCTAAAATCTTCGTTTAATACATCTATTTGTGATTGAATTTGAGCATCACTGATGTTTTCTTGAGAGGTTCTGTAAACAACATGAACGACCACTGGTATTGTAATAACATTTCCTGAAATGCTTTTTGGTGTTCCATATTGTTGAATTCGTAGTCTTGTAGCTTTCTCAATTTGTTGCATACGAGTTTCAAGTTGAGGATCGAGTTGTTTTCTGTACTCTAAATTTTCCATTGTAGAACACTCACGTTGCTGAGCGAATGTGATACCTACAAATAAAAAACTTAATAGCATGAGCATAAAGTTTTTTTTCATATAAAAAGTTTTTAAGTTGGTCTAAATTTTTACAGTTTTGAGATGCAAAAATCTCATCAAATATGTTAATTTTTTGTGAATTATCCGACTAAATGCATTATTTTTCGATGAAATACACATTAAATTCTGATCATCACTACAGAATAATCAATCCTAAAATTCTTTAATTTTCGATAATATAACATTCCTTTTTTTACTGTTTTATTTTTTTTGGTTAAATGAGAATACGTGCAAAAGCTATATAAACAGCCGCCTTTAATTCGATAATTGTCGGATACAACTATTTTTTATTGAAATGATTATGTATTGATTTGTACATGTTAACTTATTAAAACTTTTATTATGAAGAAAAAACATGTCAAGGCACTTAGCCTAAACAAAAAGTCAATATCTAGCTTACAAAGTATTCTTGGTGGTAAGTTAGAAGGACCTTTTAGTCCAGATTCAAAAGATTTACCTTATGACAGTAATCTACAATCGGAATGTTTAAGATGTCGATCAAATATTAGACATGGAACTTGTAATGATGACACAACTCCTATTGAAACATTTACAGATACATCTAAACAACCTGGAACGATGTGTAATTAATTTGTTTGGTGTTTAAAATTGTTGAAGAAAAAACTCCTAAACGGAACTTGTTTAGGAGTTTTGTTATG
The DNA here is from genome assembly GCF_965224175.1 of Kordia sp. Classification (GTDB taxonomy): domain Bacteria; phylum Bacteroidota; class Bacteroidia; order Flavobacteriales; family Flavobacteriaceae; genus Kordia. The sequence goes on along the minus strand of NZ_OZ245041.1, from coordinate 3,551,007 downwards.
TAATGATAATATGTATTTTTACTAGGCAAGATTCATTTCTGGGATGTCTCCTTCTATGATTAAGTTACCTTCTGTAACTTGTTTTATTTCTTCTACTGAAATACCTGGAGCTCTTTCAAGCAGTTGGAATCCTTTTGGTGTAATTTCTAAAACAATCAGATTCGTTACATTTTTTTGACACAACCCAAAACAGTAATGGGCATTTTATATTGTTTTAAAAGTCTTGAGTTTATTTTTTTGTAATTTTTTAACTATTATACCTACAAAAAACAAGTAAAATTAACTATTTAGTCGCAATATTTTATGATCGAAATTTTGCTTGCCTAAAATTTTAGACATATTTTTAGTTAAATTTTAATTTAAAAAAAAATGAAAAAAAAGAATCTTAAATCATTAGAGTTAAACAAAAAGTCTATTTCTAATTTACAAGTCATTAATGCAGGAAATCGTCCAGCATTTGGAGAAACAGAAGAAGGACCTTCGGACTGCAATTCATGTAGATCACAAATCCCTCACGGAACTTGTAATGACGATACTACTCCTATAAAAACATTCACAAACACATCAAAACAGCCAGGAACTAAGTGTAATTAATTCATGCTGTTCTATGTAAACTAAGTGGTTGATTTTCAAACGGCTACATGGTTTTTCAAAACAATATAATAATTACATAAAAAACTCCTAAACGTATTTTGTTTAGGAGTTTTGTTATGTAATGATAGTATGTATTTTTACTAGGCAAGATTCATTTCTGGAATGTCTCCTTCTATGATTAAGTTACCTTCTGTAGCTTGTTTTATTTCTTCTACCGAAATACCTGGAGCTCTTTCTAAGAGTTTAAATCCGTCTGTAGTCACTTCTAAAACAGCAAGATTGGTTACGATCTTTTTTACACAACCAACACCTGTAAGTGGTAAAGAACATTTTTTGAGTAGTTTAGAAGCACCTCGTTTGTTGGTATGCATCATTGCTACGATTATATTTTCTGCGGAAGCGACTAAATCCATAGCGCCACCCATTCCTTTTACCATTTTACCAGGTATTTTCCAGTTAGCAATATCTCCATTTTCAGCAACTTCCATTGCTCCTAGTATGGTAAGATCTACATGTTTTCCTCTTATCATTGAAAAACTCGTTGCCGAATCGAAAAAGCTTGCGCCTGGCAAAGTGGTAATAGTTTGTTTTCCAGCATTAATGATATCAGCATCTTCTTCTCCATCAAAAGGAAAAGGTCCCATTCCTAAAACTCCATTTTCACTTTGAAATTCTACTTCTATATCATCTCTAACAAAGTTGGCAACTAATGTAGGTATTCCAATTCCTAAGTTTACATAGTAACCGTCTTTTACTTCTTTTGCTATACGTTTAGCAATTCCATTTTTATCTAACATCTCTTCTAATGTATCAATTTTTTTGATTTATTAATGTACCAATTATTTCTTTTTGATACTTGTGCTAAGTATTTTATATAAAATTAATCCTAACTCTTTTACTTTTTGTGTTAATACTGTATTCGTTGGATAATTTCTTGATTTTTCACAAAGAACCAGCCAGTATTTAGTTTCTTCTAATTCTTTTGCCGCAATTTTTATTTTGTGAATAAAATCTGCTTTACTTTCTGCATTTTGAGCTTCATGTATGTTTGCACCAATACTTGTTCCCGATTTCAATAATTGTTTTGCAATAACAAACTTTTTATTTCCTTCTAGTTTCTCACAATATTCAATTATTAAAAGTGCTACTTCTATAGATTTTTCAACAACAACATTTTTCATTATGTATACAACAAATTATTACACTGGTATATTGAATAATTGTTTAATTAAATAATTAACGAGTTCTCACCGTACGCTGTTCAATTCGTTTTTCAAATGTTTCTCCTTGGAAAATTCGTTGTACAAAAATGCCTGGAATATGAATTTGATTTGGATCTAATTCTCCAACAGGCACTAATTCTTCAACCTCAGCTACAGTAATTTTTGCTGCGCCACACATGCATGGATTAAAGTTTCTGGCAGTTCCTTTAAAGACTAAATTTCCGGCTGCATCACCTTTCCAAGCCTTTACAAAAGCGAAATCTGCTTCGTACGCCTTTTCTAGGATGTACATTTTTCCATTAAACTCTCTTGATTCTTTTCCTTCAGCAACTTCGGTTCCATAACCTGCTGGTGTATAAAATGCTGGAAATCCTGCTTGTGCCGCTCTACATTTTTCAGCTAATGTTCCTTGTGGAGTTAATTCTACTTCTAATTCTCCTGATAACATTTGACGTTCAAACTCGTCATTTTCACCTACATAGGAAGAAATCATTTTTTTGATTTGACGTCCTTGTAATAATAATCCGAGTCCAAAATCGTCTACACCTGCATTATTTGATATACAGGTAAGATTTGTAACGCCAAGTTTTACTAATTCGGCAATTGCATTTTCAGGAATTCCGCATAAACCAAAGCCACCAAGCATGAGTGTCATATTATCTTGAACACCAGCTACGGCTTGTTGTACAGTATCTATCTTTTTATTAATCATCAATCAATATTTTGATTGAAAATTACGAAATTTTCAAAAGATGTTTCCTGTTTTTCAGAATAATTTAAGGTGAATTAAAAGTCTATTCCATCTAATTTCTCTTCTTCATCTGGATCTTTCCCAGAATCGTCGTCTTTTTTAGATGTTTTAGAGCAATCAACATTAATAGTCATTTCTTCTTCCGGCTTAGGAAATTTACCATCTGAGATTGATAACGATTTGTCTGCATAACATTTTTTCATGAATACTGCCCAAATTGGCAATGCCATCGATGCTCCTTGTCCGTATTTTGTTCTGGCAAAATGAATTTGACGATCTTCTCCTCCAACCCAAGCTCCTGAGATAAGATTAGGCACCATTCCAATAAACCAACCATCACTGTTGTTTTGAGTAGTTCCTGTTTTTCCAGCAATTGGATTTTTGAATTCGTACGGATATCCTGTCATGATTTCATCATACAGTTTATTCCATTTGTTAGCTCCTTTGTGACGAAGTCTTCTTCCTGAACCGCTTTGCGTTACACCTTCCATCAGATTTACAACTGTATACGCGACTTCTTCACTTAATACATCTTTGGTCTCTGGCACAAATTCGTAAAGTATAGTTCCATTTTTGTCTTCAATACGAGTAACAGTAACAGGTTTTACATAAACTCCTTTATTCACAAAGGTTCCATATGCACCAAGCATTTCGTATAAAGTAATATCTGGTGTTCCTAAAGCAATTGAAGGTACTTCAGGCATTTCAGATTCTACACCTAATCGTTGCGCTAAAGATCGAACGTTTACAGGACCAACTTTGTCCATTAAGCGTGCAGTTACTGTATTTACAGAGTTTGCTAATGCTCCTTTAAGCGTTCGCATACCTTCGTATTTTCCATCAGAATTTTTTGGGCACCAAGATTCTAGCAATCCATATTTTCCTTCTTCTATACAGAAAGGACCATTTGGCATAGAATCACATGGAGATAAATGCAATTGATCGATAGCCGTTGCATATACAAAAGGCTTAAAAGTAGAACCTATTTGGCGTGCTCCTTGCTTTACCATATCATACTTAAAGTTTCTGTAATTGATTCCTCCTACCCAAGCTTTTACTTGTCCTGATTGAGGTTCTATTGACATGAAACTTGCACGTAAAAAGAATTTTGAATATAAAATAGAATCACGTGGCGTCATGATGGTATCAACACGATTGTTTTTGTGTTTCCATGAAAATAGCGTCATTCGTGTTTTTTTATCAAATGAAGCGAGGATTTCTTTTTCAGATTTCCCTTCTTTTTTCATAATTTTCCAACGCTCTGAGTTTTCAATTGCTTTGTTCATCACATAATCAATTACACCTTTCTCAACATCTAGCGCAAATGGCGCATTTTTGTTACGTTTTTTAGTGTTTTGATGATAAAACTCTGCTTGCAGATTTTTCATGTGTGATTCTACAGCTTCCTCCGCATATTTTTGCATGCGCGAATCAATCGTAGTATATATTTTTAATCCATCAAGGTAGATATTGTACTTTTCTCCGTTTTCTTTTGGGTTTTCTTTTACCCATTTTTTTAGAAATCCTTTTAAGTGTTCTCTAAAGTAAGTTCCTGAACCTTCATTGTGCGATTCTGGATTGTAGTCTAAACCTAAAGGTAATTTTTGTAGCGAATCTTTTACTTTTTCATCAATGTATTCGTATTTGTACATCTGCGCCAATACAACATTCCTTCTATTTTTTACGCCTTCTGGATTTCTTCTAGGATTGTATAATGAAGAGTTTTTAAACATTCCGACTAACATTGCCGATTCTTCCATTTTTAACTCTTGTGGTTCTTTTCCAAAGTAGATTCTTGCTGCAGAGCGAATTCCATCCGCATTATTTCCATAGTCATAGATATTGAAATACATGGCAACAATCTCTTCTTTAGTATATTGACGTTCTAAACGTGTAGCAATTACCCATTCTTTTATTTTTTGGATGAGACGCTCTGGAAGATTTTTTGAACCTTCACCTACAAAAAGTTGTCGTGCTAATTGTTGAGAAATGGTACTGGCACCACCTTTGCTTCCTAAAAACGCAAACGCTCTGACAGTTCCGCGCACATCAATTCCAGAATGATCGTGAAAACGTACATCTTCTGTGGCAATTAATGCATTTACTAAATCTTTTGGTAATTCTTTATAATCAACAGGAGTTCTGTTGTCGTTTAGGTAATATTTACCTAATGTTTTTCCGTCAGCGGATATTACTTGACTTGCTAAGTTTGTTTGCGGATTTTCTAAAAATTCAAAAGAAGGCATTTCTCCTAAAGCTCCCCACGATGCTAGTAAAAATAATAAGAGTATACTTGCGATTCCGCCTCCAAATACCATCCAAAACCACTTGATGTATTTTTTAAAAGAAGTAGGTTTTTCTTGTTTCTTTTTGACTTGCTTTTTTGCCATTTCAATACGTTGTTTGTACTATTTTTTTTCGATTCTAAAGCCAACCTCTGAGATTCCCTTTAAGCTTTGGATTCCTTTTGGTTCATTAATTTTACGCATGGCTTGTTGTATACTTACTTCATACGTTCCTTTGTATGGAAAGCGTACATCTTCTTTGTACCAAAGTTTACTTTCTTTGATGGATGTACCTTTACCAAGCCATTCTCCATTTGGTGCTGCCATATTATACTCTAGCGTATCTGTAACAACATTTCCATTTGGAAAGTTCATGTTGACAATGAGAAACAGGTTTCGATATTCATATTCGTTTGTGTTTCTCACATTCATAAACAGATTGTAACTGTTTATGCTGTCTGGCTGTTGAAATTTAAAAATTAGCGCGGTGTCTTTATCCCAAGTTTTTCCTACGGAAGTATATTCGTCAAAAACACGATTACCGTCACAAGAAGTTAGTAGAAACGTACTAATAATACAGATGAAAAATGCGATCTTAGTTGGACTTTGCATTTTTGTTAGGTTTTTTACGTCTGTTATTATTTTTGTTAGTGTTCTTTTTGGCATTGTTGCTATTTTTTGCATTTGGATTGTTACTTTTCTTGGCATTTTGATTATTGCCTTTCCTAGTATTTCCTCCTGATTTTGCAGTAGCTTTGTTACCAGTATTGTTGTTGTTCCTACGCTTTTTCTTGTTTTGAGCGCCTCTTCTTTTTCGGTTTCGAGTGGGTTTCTTGTCAAATCGCGTAAGACTGTCTTGTCCTACAACGTTTTCAAAGTCTGTTTTAGTATCTTCTTCTATAAGTTCTAGTGCATATTCTTCTAGACTTATTACTTTTTCTTTTTTCGCGTTCATCGCGATAATTTCATTTGCTTGATCGGTAGTAAGTTTATGCCAATTCATCCATTCGCCTTCGTACGCATACCAAATATGTCCTTTAAAGATATCGGTTTTTTGGCAAACTGCCGTACCTTTTTCCGTGTAAAGTTTCACATCACTTTTTGGAAATTGTTGCAAAGCTTCCAGATATGCATCTAACTCGAAGTTTAGACAACATTTTAACTTTCCACATTGTCCTGCAAGTTTTTGAGGATTCAGTGAAAGTTGCTGATATCTGGCCGCAGCCGTATTTACAGAACGAAAATCTGTTAACCAAGTAGAACAACATAATTCTCTACCACAAGAGCCTATTCCACCTAAGCGAGCCGCTTCTTGACGAAAACCAATTTGGCGCATTTCAATACGAATACTAAATGCTTTTGCCATGTCTTTTATTAACTGACGAAAGTCTACACGATCTTCGGCAGTGTAATAAAAAGTAGCTTTAGATCCGTCTCCTTGAAATTCTACATCAGAGATTTTCATTTGAAGACCTAATGCAATTGCTAATTCTCGAGAACGTTTTTTTATTTCTTCTTCTCTATCACGAGAACGTGACCAAACATCGATATCTTTTTGAGATGCTTTTCGGTATATTTTTCGAACATCTTCACTCGCTAGATCTATTTTTTTCTTCTTCATTTGTACTCTTACCAATTCTCCTGTAAGTGTTACAATTCCGACATCGTGTCCTGGAGATGCTTCTGTAGCTACAATGTCTCCAATGCTAAGTGATAAATTTTCTGTATTTCTGTAAAAATGTTTTCTACTATTTTTGAAGCGCACCTCAACACAGTCAAAAGGTTTTTGACTGCTAGGTAGCGACATATTTGATAACCAATTGAAAACTGTTAGCTTGTTACAGCTATCAGTACCGCAAGTACCATTGTTTTTGCAGCCTCTTGGTTGACCATCTTTACCAGTTGAACAACTGTTACAACTCATATTTTTATATATAGAATCTGCGATTCGGGTATGCAGATATAGGGTTCGTACTTTTTTCTAAAGTTGTAAAGATAGGATTATTTCTGTAGCATCGAAAATCTACTTTTTGTACTTGAGTACTTCCGACCTTCCTTTTTTGAAAATTTTGTTGCTTACTACTTTCCCTTTGCGTAATTCTTTTTGTACTTCTTTTGGTAAACTGTGTATTTCTTTACAGTCATTAGAACAGCAATCGTTCATTTTTTCGGCACAAGATTCACATTGAATAAATAGCAAATGGCAAGCTTCATTGGCGCAGTTTACATGTGTATCGCAAGGATTTCCGCATTGATGGCAGTTTGCAATAATATCTTCTGAGATACGCTCACCACGACGATGATCGAATACGAAGTTTTTACCAATGAATTTATTTTCTAGATTTTGCGCTTCTACTTGACGTGCATAGTTGATAATTCCGCCTTCAAGTTGATATACTTTTTTGAAACCTTTGTGTTTGAAGTACGCACTTGCTTTTTCGCAACGAATTCCGCCTGTACAATACATCACTAAGTTTTTATCTTCTTTATGTTCAGATAAATCGTCCTCTATGATAGGCAATGATTCTCTAAAAGTATCTACATCTGGTGTGATTGCTCCTTGAAAATGTCCAATTTCACTTTCATAATGGTTTCGCATATCCACCAAAATTGTGTTTTTATCGTCTAATAATTCATTAAATTTTTCTGCTGCAACGTGTACTCCTTTATTTGTCACATCAAAGCTTTCATCATTTAATCCATCAGCAACAATCTTATCTCTCACTTTTACTTTTAGCTTTAAGAAAGACATATTATCTTGTTCTATTGCCACATTTAGGCGTACATTTTCCAAGAAAGTTATCGTATCTAAATGTTCTTTGAATGTGTTGAAGTTTTCAGCTGGCACAGAAAGTTGTGCATTGATACCTTCATAAGATACATAAATTCTACCCAAGACATCTATTGTGTCCCAGTTAATGAATAAGTGATTTCGTAAAATTTCTGGATTTCCAATTTTGGCGTACTTGTAGAAAGATATGGTCATACGATCCTTTCCGGCTTTTTCAATTAGCTCGGCTCTTTCTTTAGCACTTAATTTATTGTACAGTTGCATGCTATATCAATTTTTAAGTTTAAAGTAAATTTTCGGCAAAAATACATTTTTTAGTGTAACTAAGATATTTTCTCGAAAAAAATAACGCTTACACAATAATTGACACGCTTACACATTTTGCAGCATATTATTTAATTGAATGCAGTACTTTTAATTTTAGAATGTGATAGAAAAGAAAAAAGTATACGGACTTGTAGCATCTTTTGGAAGAAATACTGTTGCAAAAAAGTCTAAAACGAAGGTGAAAAAAGGGCTTTTTAGTAGTCGGAAAATAGTTTTTACTGCAACTACGGGAAAAATAAAAGTGCTTCTTGTGGTAAGAAGCACTTTTACTAGCTAATTCATTGTTAATATTAAATTTTTCTATTAAATAATAGAATTAACAATGAAGCTAGCCACCGTCAAGCTTGCAATTCCCGAATAATGGAACTGAAGCGTTTTCTCGTGTATTGTAAATAAATGTGTTTAAAATTCTCATTTTTTTATAAGCAATTTTACTAGTTAGATACACGATTTAAAAAAAGGTTGCGTCAAAAATCAACTTTTTTTGTGTCACTTTGCCCAAAATGAGAAGTAGCGAATTGTTTTCAGCAAAAAGAAATAGTAATTTAGCGTCGTTCTAATTTAATAGAAAATTGATATAATGAGTTCAGATAAAGAAAAAGAAGCAAAGTTAAAAGCATTAAAACTTACATTAGATAAGTTAGACAAAACTTACGGAAAAGGCTCAGTGATGAAATTGGGAGATTCTGTTGTGGAAGAAGTAGATACTATATCTTCTGGTTCACTTGGTTTAGACATCGCATTAGGTGTTGGTGGTTACCCACGTGGTAGAGTTATTGAGATTTACGGTCCTGAATCTTCAGGTAAAACTACATTGACTTTACATGCCATGGCAGAAGCACAAAAGAAAGGCGGAATTGCCGCTTTTATTGATGCAGAACATGCTTTTGATCGTTTTTATGCTGAAAGTTTAGGTGTTGATATTGATAATTTAATTATTTCTCAACCAGATCATGGAGAACAAGCGTTGGAAATTGCAGATAATTTAATCCGATCAGGTGCTATTGATATTGTGGTTGTGGATTCTGTTGCTGCTTTGACACCAAAAAGTGAAATTGAAGGTGAAATGGGAGATTCTAAAATGGGATTACATGCACGTTTAATGTCGCAAGCACTTCGTAAACTAACGGCTTCTATTAGCAAAACTAACTGTACTGTGATTTTCATTAACCAATTGCGTGAAAAAATTGGTGTAATGTTCGGTAATCCAGAAACAACAACAGGTGGAAATGCTTTAAAATTCTATGCTTCTGTTCGTTTAGATATTAGACGTTCTACACAGATAAAAGGAACTGACGGAGAAGTAAAAGGAAATAAAACACGTGTAAAAGTGGTGAAAAACAAAGTAGCACCACCTTTTAAAACGGTTGAATTTGATATTATGTACGGAGCAGGTGTTTCTAAGGTTGGAGAAATTTTAGATATCGGTGTAAATTACGAAATCATTAAAAAGAGTGGTTCATGGTTTAGTTATGGCGATTCAAAACTTGGTCAAGGACGAGATGCGGTGAAAACATTACTGGAAGATAATCCTGAGTTACTCGAAGAACTCGAAGTAAAAATAAAAGACGCTATTGAAAATAGTTAATATAAAAAAATCCCTTCTCGGGATTTTTTTTATTTTTAAACGCAACCATTTGTAAATTTATGCATCTACTTGAAAAGTAGTTTATTTTATTAATTATGAAGAGGATATTATTTTTAGCTTTAGTTGTGAGTTTAACATTTTTAAAATCATGTTCTGTTGATGATAATCCGGCCGAATTTCAATTTGAGTTTTTACCAATTGAAACTGTAGAAATACCTGCTGAGTTTAATTTGGGAAATACGTACACAATTAGTGTGACATACAAACGTCCGACAACTTGCCACTCGTTTAGCAATTTTCAGTATATACAAGAACCCGAGAATGTTAGAAACATTTCAGTTGTCAATTTTGTAACTGTTAGAGGTAACTGTGAAACATTGGAAGAAGATTTTCTAACAGAAACATTTGATTTTAGCGTATTAGATTCAAACCCATATACATTTAAGTTTTGGCAAGGTAAAGATGATAATGGACAAGATATGTACTTAATATATGAAGTACCTGTCAATTACTAACATAGACTACTAAACAAAACCAAAAAACTGAGTGAGTTTAGAACAACTCATATATAAATGCAAGAATAACGACCGTGATGCACAAGCACAATTGTATAGAGAATATGCTAAAAAACTATACGCTACGAGCTTAAAGTACTCTCGGAACAAGCTTGAAGCGGAAGATAATCTGCAAGACAGCTTCATGGTTATTTTTGAAAAAATTGGACAATACAATTTTAAAGGCTCGTTTGAAGGTTGGCTTAGAAGAATTACTGTAAACACCGTACTTCAAAAATACAGAAGTAAAGGTGTTTTTGAAGTTGTAAGTGAACGTGTTATCAAAGATGAACCTGTAACCGTTTATGAGGAAGATATTTCAATAGATTATCTATTAAACATCATACAAGAATTACCAGATCGGTATCGGTTGGTATTTAATTTATATGTACTTGATGATTATTCGCATCAAGAGATTGCAGAAATGTTAAGCATTTCGCAAGGTACTTCAAAATCAAACTTAGCTAGAGCTCGTGTGATTTTGAAAAATAAAGTAGAATCGTTTAAAAAAAAAATCGCCATCAATGAGTGATAAAAAAAATATAGATCATCTGTTTCAAGATGCTTTTCAAGATTTTGAAGCATCTCCAGATCCAGCATTATGGGATAAAATATCCGATAAGCTAGACGCGAAAGAGACCAAAAGAAAGAGAGAAGGTATTTTCTTCCTTCCTTGGCTTTATAAAGCCACTGGAATTGCAGCAGCAATTGTCCTATTCTTTTTTGTGGGAAATGAGTTTTTAAATTCTGATGAAACTGAAATTGATACAGATGAACAAATTACTACTACAACTAAAAATGGTTCGTCTACTGATACTACAAATGAAAATACTACAAATTCGCACGTAACAGATACCAATACAAACTCAGAACAAAATTCATCTAAAAACCAACAGAATTCTTCTGATACTGTATTGCAAAACAATAAGCGTTTTGCTGACGATACTGAAAACGGAGTAGATAATAATGGTAATCATTTGCAAAATAGAAGTACTAATAGTACGCAAGAAAGAAGTACATTGCAAAATGCGGTTGTAAATCAAGATGGAACCAATTCGAATTCCAATAGTAATTCACAACAATTATCTACTAACAGATTATTACCAAATTCAACTCAAAATAACAATTCATTACCTCAAGAAAATGCTGTTGTAAATTCTAATTCTACACGAAACACGAATTCGAATGTATCTAATGAAATAAAAAACAACAGTTCTCAAAATACAGTAAAAGGTGTTGATCGATTTACAAATACTGTCGCTCAAAACAGCACAAATAATACATCCAACAATACAAATGCTACTACAAATAGCAATCAAAATGGTGTGAATGGTACTGAGACAAATATAAATACGGCTACAAATTCTAATTCGACAGCAGTCGCACAAAACAATACAAACACAGCAAACTCTAGTTCATCTAATACAGACGCAACCGCAAACACTGAAACTACCAATTCAGAAACAGCTATTGCAGAAGTAAAAAAGGAAGATGAAATTAAAAAATCATTGCTAGATGAAATTAACGATTTGCATGATTTAGAAAAAGATAAAACAGAAGTAGCCGAACAAAATAGGAGAAGATGGACAATTTCACCAAATGCTTCTCCAATATATTATAATACGTTATCTAACGGTTCACCAATTGATGAAACTTTTGCTGATAATACCAAATCTGGTGATCTTAACTTTAGTTATGGTGTAAATGTTGGATATGACGTATCGAAACGATTAACAGTTCGTTCAGGAATTCACAAAGTAGATTATAGTTATAATACTAAAGATATTGCATTGGTTCCTTCTATTAACGGAAATGAATTGACAACCATTGCATTTAAAACAGATGGTGTAGCATTCGATATTCAAGATCGTCAAGTAAATGCTCCTTCCGACGCTGCATTTTCACAATATCAATTACCAAGTACAGAATCATCTATTATACGAAAGCAGATTGAAGGAAACTTAAATCAACGCATGAGTTATATTGAAGTTCCTGTAGAACTGAAATATGCTGTGGTTGACAAAAAATTAGGAGTTAATGTTATTGGTGGTGTTAGTACGCTACTATTAACAGAGAATAGTATCATATTAGATTCTCCAGAGCTATATGCTGAATTAGGAGAAGCTACCAATGTAAATGATGTGAGTTTTAGCACCAATATTGGACTTGGAATCGATTATAAGGTTTCAGACAAAATTGAGGTCAACTTTGAGCCTATGCTAAAATATCAGTTAAATACATTTTCAGGAAATACGGGCAACTTTAAACCCTACTCAGTAGGTGTTTATACAGGTGTCAGTTTTAGGTTTTAGTTTTTTAGTTGGTAAGGTATGATGCCATATACCTTTAAAAGCAGTGATGTTTGCCAGAAAAAACCGTTTTCTTTTCCATTCTTAAGAAAGCGGTTTTTTTTATTTAAGAAATTCCATATGCTTTCAACTCGTTTAAAATGATGTCTCTAGCAGTTTTGCTTATTTCTTTTTTATCTACTACTTCTTTTCCTTCCGTACTTAAAAATTTGTGAATTGTAACACGCATGCGACCTGGAGAACCACTAAAAAAAGTATACGAGAATCGTTTTTTATTGTCTGCAAATGTCATTGGAACAATTGGTATTTGATGTTCTATCGCCAAGCGGAATGCTCCATCTTTGAATTCATCTAGTAAAATATCTTCTTCAGGAACTCTGCCTTCTGGAAAAATACAAATACTCATTCCTTGATTAAGTCTTTTTTGCGCGCTATCATATACTGCTTTTCTGCTTCTCGCGCTACCTCTGTCTACCAAAATACAGGTTCGTTTGTAGAAAAAACCAAAAATTGGAAGTTTTGATAGTTCTTTTTTTCCAACAAATACAAATGGATTTTTAGACGCTGCCAACATGAGCATAATATCTGTCATACTTGTATGATTGGCAATAAGCATATAACTTTTTCCTTTGACGATTTCTTCTTCTATTTTAAATTTTGTCATAAAACCCATACCAAATAAAATAGGTCTTGCCCAAAAGTTTCTAGCTACCCAAAAGAATTGTGGATACAATTTCTCGCTAGTTGTAAAAAGGAGTAATACAGGAAAAAATATAAGTATAGGAATGAGCACTAAAAGGTAAAACCAAATGCGCCATAACAGTCGTCCTATATTTTTTATGAAAGTAATCATTGCAGCCAAAAATACACTAAAGTTTCTAAAATAGGTTCAAAAAATAGTTTTATGAAACGAACACACACAATTTCTAAAAAATTCTTCACAAAAGAAGTACATTTGCTAAAATTCAATAATTATAATTACCAATGGCAAGAATACTTACAGGAATTCAAAGTACAGGAACACCACATTTAGGGAACATTTTAGGAGCTATTGTTCCTGCAATTGAAATGGCTCAAAATGTGGCAAATGACTCTTTTCTGTTTATTGCAGACATGCATTCCTTAACGCAGATTAAAGATGGAGAAACATTACGAGAAAACACATACAAAACAGCTGCTACTTGGCTTGCATTTGGTTTGGATGTGAATAAAACAGTATTTTATCGTCAAAGTGATGTACCACAAGTAACAGAATTGAATTGGTATTTAAATTGTTTTTTTCCATACAATCGTTTGAAGCTAGCGCATAGTTTTAAAGATAAAGCCGATCGTTTAGAAGACGTAAACGCAGGATTATTTACCTATCCGATGTTGATGGCTGCCGATATTTTATTGTATGATGCTGAAATTGTTCCCGTAGGAAAAGACCAAGAACAGCATTTAGAAATTACGCGTAGTGTTGCTACTCGTTTTCATGAAAAGCTAGGTGAAACTTTTGTATTGCCAGAAGCTAAAATTCAAGAAGCCACTAAATTGATTCCTGGAACCGATGGAAGCAAGATGAGTAAGAGTAAAAATAACGTAATTGATATTTTTCAAACAGATAAAAAACTGCGCAAACAAATTATGGGAATCCAAACGGATAGTACTCCAATGGAAGACCCAAAAGATCCTGATACTGACAATGTGTTTGCCTTATACAAGTTATTAGCTAGCGAAGAACAAATTGTTGCAATGCGTCAAAATTATACAGGAGGAAATTATGGTTACGGACATGCAAAACAAGCATTGTTTGAATTAATTGTAGAACGTTTTGCAACCGAACGTGAACGTTTTAACCATTACATGGAAAACAAAAACGAAATTGATGCTGCTTTAGCCATCGGTGCCGAAAAAGCAAGCAAGATTGCTGATGAAGTATTGGCTAGAGTTCGTAAAAAAGTAGGATACTAAGAATTCATTTCTATGAATTCAATATTGAAAATTGTCTAGAGAGTGAATATTTTCCGTTACTTTTTAGACAATTTTTTATTGTAAAAATGTGATTAATTCTCGCAAAGATACTTTTGCTTCTTTCATCACAGGAAGAAATGGCCAAATGTGAGGCATATTCTCTCCTTCTATGACTTTCATTTTCACATTGGCTAACTTTAATTTTTCTACAACTAATTTCTGATCAGGATATGTAACATCATGTGTGGCAAGAAATAAAATTGTTTCTGGAAATTGTGCAAAACTTCCATATATCGGCGATATCATTGGATTTTTTAAATCATTATTTTCAACACACATCTTTTTAGCACTCAATACACCTATTTTAGACAACATAGGATCAACAGCATCTATTTTTTCTATGTCAGGATTCGTCATACTTGCATCCATTACAGGCGATACAAGAATAATTTTTTGTGGCAATTGTTTTCCTTTGCTGATTAATCTTTGCGTAAGCGCCGTTACCAAAGTTCCGCCAGCAGAATCGCCTAGCAAAGAAATTTGATCTGGTTGGTACGTTTTTAAAGCATGTGCATAAACAGCATCTATGTTTTCTGAGATTTCCGAGATTTTATGTTCTGGTGCTTTTGGATAATTGCACATCCAAATTGTATAATCTGTTTGCTTTGAAATTGCTTTTATAGTATCCCAATGATGCTGTCCAGGACCTGAAATAAATGCGCCGCCATGTATAACTATTAATAGCTTTTTAGCAGTATTTTCTTTGGATATTTCTGTAATTGATGAGTTAGAAATTTTGAATGTTCTGCTTGTATCTTGTTTAAAAAAACTTCCTTTTGGATAGAAAACATTTTCTTTTCTTATTTTTTTATAATCTATTGGGTCTTGACTGAAATTCTTTTTTACGCCTTTAAGTTTCAGTACGAACAACGTAAGATAGTAAGTTAAACTTTGCTTCATTTGTTTGTATTTTTATTGAAACTACAAAAATCTAATGACAATGCATTTTTATTTTCTCTCCAATAGATTGAATGAGTTCACGATGAATTGATGCTACTTTTTCCTTTTGTATGGTTCCGCCGAGAATGATCATTTCTTTATGCTTGAATCTTTTTCCCAGTCGATCATCAAGCATAATATTCCGCATACTTTCGGCTATTCCAATTTCATGTAAAAATTCGTTTGAATGTCCTGCAGTACAAAGTACAATTCCTTGAGGTATTGTTTTCATCGTTTGAATTTTATGTTGTGATTTATCCTGATCGTACGCATACCCAACCGAATATACTCTGTCAAACCAGCCTTTTAATTTTGCAGGACAATCACTCCACCAAACTGGATATAGAAAGATAATACAATCTGCTTTTTCAATTTTTTGATGCTCTTTTTGTACATCTTCAGGTATTGATAGTTCTAAATTTGCAAATCCTTCTCGTTCATATTCAGCTTCACTCATATCCGTCTGAAAATTCATTGCATATAAATCAGAGATTTGAAATTGTATGCTTTCTCTTTTTAATGTTTCTTCAAGTTGAGATAAAATGTGATGTGTGTATGATTTTTTACTTGGATGGCAATATATGATGAGTACATTCATGATAAAAACTTAAAATTTAGTGTTTGAGTATCATCGGTTTTCGAATCATAACAATACCTATCCATAAGAACCAAATGATTTGAGTGATTCCAAAAATTTCTGTAAAAATAGTCAATGGATATACCGTTAAAATTCCTGCGACTCCTACAAATATACCAAGTGTATGTAAAGCCGTTGAAAATAATCTGCCTTTTAAAGCTATGATACTGATGAATAAAACCCAAATTCCACCTACAATCTCATTTCCGCCGCCAAGTCCTTCAGATACAATACTCACGCTATTCCAAATTTGCATAGCTTGTTCTGGATCAGTAGCACCAATTTCTAATATAGAAGTAAGTCCAATGTTTGTAATCATACCACTCGCAATGACCAATCCTACCCAAATAATACCAAAAATGGAAGCAAGTCTTGAAAAATTTGGCGCATCATTTTTTAGACGTTGATGTATTGCTAATACCAATACTGCTAGTAAAATTCCAAATAATACGTAGCTTACAAAGTTTAATACGGATAATATGATGTAATTATTAGATAGAAAATTTAATTCTTCAATTGCACCTGAATTTACCTCAGGATATACCAATATTCCGCCATATACTATAAAAGCAGCTATGTAAATAAACGCTTCTAAAATTGCGCAAATTCCTCCTATTTTTTGTATTCTTTTTGCTTCCATACACTATGTTTTAATATAAGACGATTTAGTTTTATGATTGTTACCTTGAGATTTCAGAGCAGAATTTTAATTTTTCCTCACTTCTTGTCCTCTTACAAGTTCTCCTCGTTCTAAAAGTATATCGTCTAAGTAGTAATTTTGAAATTGCGCTGGTAGTCCTAACCATTCTAAAGCACCAGAGGTTCCTTGCAGTTGATAATGTAAATGTGGCGTATCGGAAGCACCACTGTTTCCAACTTTCCCTATTTCTTGACCTTTTATAACGGTATCGCCTTCAGCAACAATGACCGAACCTTTTTTTAGGTGTGCCAATATGGAAGTTTCTCCGTTTAGATGATCAATCTGAATATAATTTCCGCCTGGTTGATCTCTGTTGCTATTTCCTGGTACATTGTCTTCAACATCGTTTACTATTTTTACTATTTTCCCACCTGCTGGCGCATACAAGTTTTTACCAAAACAATAATGATTTTCATTGCGTCTCCAATCTCCAGAAAAGTGTTTTTTCCTCACTTCTCCATTACTCAATATCGTATCTAACACGATAAGAAAGTCAATAGCATAACGTTCTCCACTACCGCGATTGGTAAAATGATGCGCTCCTTCTCTATGTGTTTTTCCTCCATTGACAACATACCATTCACCATCAAAAGGCAATTCTAAATCTGAGATTGTTTGATAGTTTAAATAAATATCTTCATCTATGGTTCCTTGGTCGCCAATTAAAGTTTTTGTGCAAGACATTAAACTTGCAATTAGTATTAAGTGTATATATAGTTTTGCTTGTTTCATAGTTAAAATTTAAAGTTAATTCCAAGATTTATTTGATACTGTAATTCTCTGTAAGCGCTCGGTATTTGAATTCTATCATAATTAAAACTATAGTTTGCTTTTATATCAAATCGTTCCGAAAGTTGATAGCTATATTCAGTATTCCATAAAATACTTTGATATGTACCTAAAGAGTAGAAACTTTCTTCAAATGAAGAAGTTCGCCAAAGCAAAAAAGGAAGTGTTATTTTAGAAGATAATGAGTGTTTTGTGTTGATTTTATAGGTAAAACGACTTGCAACTCCGAGTTTTTGATGAAAATCATACAATTTCCAATTTTGATAAGAAGCAACTGCTGTTTGAGTTTGCAAACCCAAATGTATGCTGAGTTTAGTTTGGTTTAATACACGTTTTAAAGAAGAGAAATTTAAACTAATTTTCGAATATTGAGGATTTGGTTCTGGAATAATTGTAGTTTCTAAATTAGAATCAACATAATTCAACTGTACTTCAAAGAGTTTATTTCTTTTCGTGATACGCGTGTAACGAAACTGATAGTTTACAGCATTATAATCATAGCGTATTACGGGAGCAAATGCTAAGTTTTTTAAAACTCCAAATGTATAGCCAGCAGAAAATTCAAGCTGATTGCTTTTTTGAATTGAATCTTTCTGGTGTTGCGCTTTAAGTGACACAGAGAATAAAAGTGTGAAAATTACAATAGATCTTATCATGTTTGCATGTTTAAAACAAAACAATGGAAAAACCTGCCTCAAAAAATAAGTACTTGATGAACGTTGTATTCTGAATGATGAACGTTGAAATCTATTTTTGAAAAAAAAATTATACGTTACTTTGAAAAAAATGAAGATGAATTGGTCTCAGATCGGTCTTGTAGTAAGACACCTTATTTTTTGGCTTTTTAATTATTGGCTTGTAGCGTTTGGATCAGACTTTAACTGGAACGGTTTTACGGCTTCAGACGAAAGTCTTACATATGCATACATTTATGGGTTGATTTTTAATGCGGCTTTGTTTTACGCACAGGTTTTTTGGCTACACACAAAATTATACCAACAAAAAAGAAAGGTATTTTTTTACATACTAACAATTGCTATCATTTTCATTATTACTTTCCTTGAATCCTATTTTGATAGTATTGTGTATGATCATTACAACATTCAAAAACCGTATTTATGTGGTTTTGTAAGCAGTATTATGGTGCATGTAGTATATACGATTGCAGGTTTTTATTATGCGCTTAAACTCGCATTCAAAAAATCTGAAAAGTTGAAGCAAAAGCTTATTGAAGAAACGTATAAATCCGAGTTGAAATATTTAAAAGCGCAGCTAAATCCTCATTTTTTATTTAATAGTATTAACAATGTGTATCATTTAATTGGAAAAGACAACAGCTTAGCAAAGGAAACTTTACATCAATTTTCGGAGTTATTACGTTATCAATTGTATGAAAGTAATACACATATTTTACTAGCAAAAGAACTCGATTATATTATAAAGTTTATCAAAATTGAAGAAACCAATAGAGGTTCAGACATTCGGTTGGATTATGATATTAAGGTAGAAAATCCGTCATTAAAAATAGCGCCTTTATTGTTGATTCCTTTTATTGAAAATGCTTTCAAACATTGCAGTAATCATTTAGATGCAAATGCGAACACTATAAAAATTAAAGTAGAAGAAATAGCTGAAAAACTTACGTTAAAGGTTATAAATAGTTACGATGTTTCAACTGATGAAAATGCAAATAATGGCATTGGATTGAGCAATGTAAAAAAACGTTTGTCTTTATTATATCCTGATGCACATCAACTAAATATTCATAAAGAAGCAGCTACTTTTAATGTCAATTTATCCATTCATTTATAATCGTAAAAATGAAACAACTCAACTGTTTAATTGTTGATGATCAGCCTATTGCCAGAGCAGGTATTGAAGACTATTGCAAAGAAGTTTTATTTCTAAATGTTGTCGCCTTATGTAAAAATGTTTTGCAAGCAAATCACTATTTAGAAAAGCATCATATAGATTTGATTTTTTTGGATATTAATATGCCTTTAGTATCAGGTCTTGATTGGTTAAAAAAACTAAAAAATCCTCCTTCAATCATTATGACAACTGCTTATGAAGAATATGCTTTAGAAAGTTTTTCTTATAATGTTTTAGATTATTTAGTAAAGCCCATCACCTACAAACGTTTTTTAAAAGCAGCGCATAAAGCGCACAAGTATTTACATCAAAAAACGGAAAATGAAGTGATCTTTTTAAAAAGTGAAAAACAACTAAAAAAAGTAAATACAGATGATATTTTATTTGCGCAAGCAATGCAAAACTACACCAAAGTTGTCACGGAAAAAGAGACCATCATTACATATATGCCTTTAAAGAGTTTTAAAGATAAATTGCCAAAAGAACATTTTATTCAAACACACAAATCATACATCATCTCAAAACATAAAGTAGATGCTATTTTCAATGATCAAATTATTATTAAAGATTATAAAATTCCGATAAGTGTTCGTCTCAAAAAGATCGTTTTAAATAGTTTTTAATGAGCCGTAAATTTCTTTAATCTGCTTTTTAGTTAAACTTACCATTTATAACTGACACTTTTTAAAATTAAAGCTTCATAGGCAAAAAGTTCATGAAAATCGTAGCTAACACGTTCATATCCATTGTATCGCCAATCAACTCCCCAAGAATTTTTGATGATAAATCCTTTCGTATCATATCCAACAATCGTGACTACATGCGCTGAATACCGATTATAATCTGTACGTTTATCTGTTTTTCCTAATGTTGCTCGATTAGAATTGATTCTAGCATTAATATCTGGATATTGTTTTTTGACTTGAGCATACGAAGCGTATGTACCATCTTGCATTAACACTCCATAGCCAGAATCAGGTGTGATTGTTGTGTACATTTTGGAAGTATAATTTTTCCAAGCTGGCACATATAATTCATAAGAGACTGGAATTGCTTTTATGCCATTATCTAGTAAATACTTTATGTATTGCACATTTTTACTTTCCATAACACCTAGATATTGATACGAATCTAGTTGAATACGTTTTGCTATTGGTTTGTATTTGTACTCAAAAGAAAGCGGTCCAGTAGTAGATTCTTTTAAGGTTTTAATAATTTCTGATTCGTATGCATACCATTTGGAAGCTGGCACTTTAGGGTATGGCAATTGTGCTTCTGTAAGAATACCATACTTTGGCAATGACGTAATGTATGATTTTAAGAAGTTTCCTTTAGTAATTTCTCTATTGTTTTTGTATTCATCAAATTTATGAGCAGAATACAAGTAGTTTTCACTAATATCTTTTGGCATATTTGGAAGCATTTCCAAAGCTGCAGCCACACCAAAAGCACTGCAATTATTTCCGTTTCCTTGATCTTTTACTGGTGTTTGTGAACTTATGTGAATTGTACTCCACAATTTTTCAGGACTTTCAAGTTTTACTTGACTCCAAAGACAATTCACACTTAAAAATAATAAGCAAAAAGAAAGTAATTTCATAAATGTAATATTGGTTGTTTCAACACTAAATATAGTATTTTATTTACTAAACATCAACTCGTTACAAATTCACACAGCTTCAAACAATTTTCCTGGCAATGGTTTTACAACGCCTTTCATTTCCATTTGCAATAAAATAGGCGCTACTTTATGAATAGGCAATTTACATGCTAACGCAATACTATCTAACACTGTTTTTCCTTTTTCTTTTAAATATGTATGAATAGAAGTTTCTTCTTGATTTAAATCTACAAACAATTGCTTTTGTACAGGTTGAATCGGCTCAGCTTCCAATTCCCAACCTAAAAGATATACAATATCAGCTGCAGACGTTAAAATATGTGCGCGTTGTTGTTTGATCAAGTTATTGCAACCAATACTTTGCGAATCTCCTACTCTACCAGGTACGGCAAATACATCTCTATTGTATGAATTGGCTATATGTGCCGTAACTAAACTTCCACCTTTTTCAGCAGATTCAATTACTATCGTTGCTTGTGTCATTCCAGCAATCAATCGGTTTCTTTTTAGGAAATTTTCTCGATCAGGATTGGAACTACTCCAAAAATCGGTAACAAACGCGCCATTTTCTTCTACCGATTTCACGTAACGTCCGTGTACTTTTGGATATATTTGATTCAAACCATGCGCTAAACAGCCAATGGTTGGAATATTATTTTTTATAGAAGCACGTTGCGCCACAATATCAATTCCGTATGCAAAACCAGAAACAATAGTAGGTTGTATAGGCGATAAACTTTCAATAAAATCTTCACAAAACTTTGTTCCGTAGGTAGTCGCTTTTCGTGTACCAACAATGCTAATCATTTTGGAAGTATTTAAATCTGCATTTCCTTTTTGGAATAGTAAAATTGGTCCATCAGCACAATGTTGCAATCGTTTTGGATAACTTTCGTCTAAAAAATAATGCGTCTGTATCTTTTCTTTTTGGATGAATTTTAATTCGTTTTCGGCAGCTTTTAAGTTTTCAGCATTATATATATCTGATACAACATAAGAGCCAATACCATCTATTTTCAATAAATTTTCTTTCTTCTCTTTCAGCACCGCTTCAGGGTTTCCGCAATGTCTAATAAGTTTTTTCGCATTTACATCACCTATTTTTGCTGTCTTTTGCAGTGCAAGCGTGTACAATAATTCCTGTTCAGAATTCATATCAATTTGATTTTCAAAACTAAAGTTACAGGATTTTTAAATGTTAATAAAAAGTTATGCAGATATTTTATTGGCTTCATATTTTTTCTAAATTTGTTATTAATGAGATTAGACCAATACATAAGCGACCTTTTATATAGATATGAATGTGTAACTGTACCAAATTTTGGTGCGTTTTTAACACAGCGAAAAGGTGCGCAAGTACATCATACAACCAATGCTTTTTATCCACCATCAAAAGTAGTGTCATTTAATGCTCAATTAGTTTCTAATGACGGATTGTTGGTAAAGTATATTGCTGATGTTACTGGAGAAGGTTACGAAAGTACACTACAAAAAGTAGCTTCTAAAGTTGCTGAATGGAAGCAGGAATTAGAAAGTGCTGCGATCGTTTCGCTTGAAAATATTGGTGACTTGTCTTTAAATGTAGAAGGAAATATTCAGTTTGAACCTTCGTATCATTTAAATTACCTAACCTCATCATTTGGTTTGTCTTCGTTCGTATCTTCCGAAATTAGTAGAGTGATTGAAGAAACGAAAGAAGAAATTGCTCCTACAGTTGTTACTGAAGAAGCTGAAACAGAAGTAATTCCATTAGTAGTTGCTGAAGAAAACAGAAGATTCCGTTTTCCTTGGAAATATGCTGCCGCTGCTGCCATTATATTAAGTGCAGGATTTTTTGGAATGAGAGAGTATCAATCAAACCAACAAGTTGCGGAGCAAGCTAAAGCGCAAAAATCAATCAATTCATACATACAGCAAGCAACATTTTTTAATTCAAACCCTGTAGAATTGCCTTCCATCACATTGCAAGTAGCAAAAGAAGCGCAAAACTATCATGTTGTTGCCGGTGCTTTTCGAATTGAAGAAAATGCACATACGAAAGTAGCAGAATTAAAAGCAAATGGTTTTGATGCTGCATTGCTTGGTCAAAACAAATATGGTTTGCATCAAGTATCATACGCTAGTTTTGCAACACGCGAAGAAGCAAGTGAGGCTTTGGCAAAAATTAAACAAACAGAAGCTCCTGAAGCTTGGATGCTAGTTACAGAATAAGAAATTATCGTTTTATATATGTAAAGACCGCTATGTAGCGGTCTTTTTTTTGCCATATACATAGTTTTTTCATTAAAATTGTCACACTTCGTATCTTTTCCTTGTCTAATTAAATAGATATGAAAGATACCTTAGAAACTTTAGTGCAAAAAGCCAATTCAGGTGATAGAAAGTCATTGGAAGTAATCGTATTAAATATCACAGATTATATTTACAATGTGTCTTTAAAAATGTTACTCTATCCAGAAGATGCTGAAGATGCAACACAAGAAATACTCATCAAAATCATCACACATTTGAGTACTTACAATCACAAAAGTAAGTTTACAACTTGGGTATATCGTGTAGCAACTAATTACTTGCTTACTTACAAAAGTAAAAAGGCTAAAGAGTTTGCAATGCCTTTTGAAGAGTATGCTAAATTAATTGATAACGGACATTCAAATACGGTACGATATGCTTCTAATGAAGGTGAACGTGCACTTCTGGAAGAAGAAGTAAAAGTAAGTTGTACTCAAGGTTTGTTGCTTTGTTTGAATCCCGTAGATAGAATGGTTTATATTTTAGCTGAGATTCTCGAATTTAATAGCGTTGAAGGTTCTGAAATTATGGGAATTACTGCTGAAAATTTTAGAAAAAAATTATCTCGTTCCAGAACTAAAATTCGCAACTTCTTACACAATAAATGTGGTTTGGCAAATCCAAAAAATCCTTGTCGCTGTCACAAAAAGATTGATTTCTTGATTGATGAAAAGATTGTAAACCCAAAAGACTTACGATTTGCAGGTTTCTCACAACGCAGTATTGATTTAGTAGGACGCTTGGGCGAATTAGAAAAATCCATTGAAATTTACCGTTCAGTCCCAAAATTTAAAGCGCCTAAGGAAATCTTTAAAAAATTACAACAAACCATTACATTTTCCTAAACATGACACCTACAAAATTCAACTTAAAACAATTCATTGTCATCACTTTATTGACAAGTATCTGGATTCACATTTCTGAGGTTTTCCGCTATTTTATATTCGTAGTACCAAGTACACAATCATTTTTTAATGATCAAGCTGATATTGCCAATATAGACCTCTCAATTTTTGCTATTTGGGGATTTTGGGATACACTATTAACAGCCATTCTTGTTTTTTTCTTTTGGCTCTATGCTCGTGTTTTTGGTAATTCTAATCGTTCAGTTATAGCATCAGCAACTCTGGTTTGGTTGGCCGTTTTTGTCATCTTTTGGATTGCCACCGCCAACATGGGATTAGCACCTTGGAATATCTTATGGATCACATTACCATTAAGTTTGCTAGAAATGATTATTGGTGCTTGGATCGCCGCTAAACTTTATAAAAAATACGAAAATGACAACATCTAAAATAGTAGATATTCCATTGAAAATGGAGAAATTTTATGGAAAAGGCAGTATGTTACATCCATCAATTGAAGCCGTTGAAGAACTGATAAAAACGATTCCTAAAGGTTGTATAACGACAATAGATGTTCTTGCCAAGCGTTTAGCAAACGACTTTGATACAGACGTAACTTGCCCTATGCGAACAGGAAATGCTATAAAGAAAATTGCAGAACGCTATGCTATTGACACGGTAGATCATAACATTCCTTTTTGGCGTGTAATTCGTTCCAACGCATTCGTCATTAAATCAAAAAATTATGAGTTTTCGGCTTCTCAAATAGAAGCTGAAGGATTTGAGTTACTTTACACAAAATCTGATACCATAAAAGTCATTATTGATACAAACAGCATGTTTTCTTTTTAGGTAATTTACATTTATAAAACTTCCATTGTTTTTTGTAATTATTCTCCTTTTTTAGCGTCCTAGAAAACGAATCTATGTACCTTTGCAAAAAATTTACTGATGGAGACAAAACATCCGAAATCATCGAAAACGATTATGACTGACTTGGTATTGCCAAGTGAGACAAATCCGTTGAATAATTTATTTGGTGGCGAATTGTTAGCACGTATGGACAGAGCTGCAAGTATTGCTGCACGTAGACATTCCAGAAGAATTGTAGTCACAGCTTCTGTGAATCATGTGGCTTTCAATCGTTCGATTCCTGTGGGAAGTGTCGTTACTGTAGAAGCAAATATTTCTAGAGCTTTTAAATCGTCTATGGAAATTTATATTGATGTTTGGATTGAAGATCGCGAATCTGGTATGCGCGATAAGGCAAACGAAGCTATTTATACGTTTGTTGCCGTAGATGACACAGGAAGACCTGTACGCATTCCTGAATTGGTTCCTGAGTCAGATTTAGAAAAAGAACGTTTTGATGGCGCACTACGTAGACGTCAATTAAGCTTAGTACTTGCTGGAAAAATGAAACCAGACGAAGCAACAGAATTGAAAGCTTTGTTTGATGCCTAAATTTCAAACTTTAGCACATCACTAATATATATAAATACAAAGCAAGCTCTTCATTACGAAGAGCTTGCTCACTTTCAAACTACACTTTTGAGAACACCTTACCTCAAAACTATTTTTTTAGTCACACTATAATCGCCAGCATTAAATTGTAGTACATACAATCCAGCATCAAGTGATGACAAATCTATTTCTTTGTTATAAAAACCTGAGTTATTGCTTAGTGTTGTTTCAAACACTTTCTGACCAGAAGTTGTATAAATCAATACTTGATTTGTAGCTCCACTTAGTTTTGCAACATCATATAAAAGATTTATTTTCTTGTCTAATGAAGGATTTGGATAAATTCCGAAAGACACATTATCACCTACTTCAGAAACACTCAATAAGCTTGTTACATTTTCTTGTTTAAATGTAATATCTCCAGAACTACTTCCAGAAAACGCTGTAAAATGTATTCTGTACACGGTATCATCTGCATATTTTACATAAAAAGCAGTATCTGAATTTACAGCAAAGCTCGTTCCTGTAAAAGATTTCCAATCATAACCAATCGTATTGATATCCGAAGAAAAAGTCAATGCAGGGTTTGCAGGCATTCCTCCTGGCTCTTCATTTTGTGCAACTGTAACTTCGCTACTATGTAATACTCCAGTAACTGGATATTGCACATTTGGAGCTACTTCTGTAAAATAACGTGTAAATACAAAATCCCAATCGCTCACAGCTGGTTCTGCAACTACTTCTGAGTTGGTTGTGAATGAATAGTAATTGTATTTATTATTTGGATTGCTTGTGTTTGATACCGTAGCAGTTTGGTCAGCTGTCCATTCACTTCCTGTCCAAGTACTGTACTTAAACGTGTATGCTCCAAAATAATCTTCTATAATTAATTTTCTATAGGTTCCATCAGCATATTTCAATACAAAAATGATGCTTCCCGTGATATGATGCGTCACAGGGTTGTAACTTCCCCATCCAAAACCAAATGGTGGTGTATTGTCTGAACCTTTCATAAAAGCACCATTATTCCATGCTGTATCACTGTTATATAATTTTGTCCAACTTCCTTCGTTTGCAATGTCGATGGCATTCCAATCACTTGGTGTGCTTGAAGCTTCAAAAACTTCAATTCCTATGTTTCCATTTACACGAATTGCCTGATTTACATTGCTTTCTCTCAAGAATGCAATATCCCATGAATTTGCAGCAAATGATGTTTCTGTATCTGTACTTATTTTATAATATACTTCGTTTGCGTAACTAGCACCCATGCTAGTATTTACAGTAATTTCTTGTGCTTGTAGTATTGTAGCACTAGCTACTAAAAAACACAATAAGAGTAATTTTGTTTTCATTTGTTAAAATTTATTTGAGTATTGATGTGAGTAATTATTTATGATATAAGTTTATATTCGAATTCTGGATAACCGCGTTCTCCATTTTGATTGGTTAATGCCAAGAATTTTAACTTGTATATGTTTCCATTTGGATCTTTGACAATGTAAAATCTATCTGTTCGTGCTGTTCCTGAGAATACATCACGCCAATTGCTTCCTATCGTGGTTTGATCTTCTAAGAAGCTTGCTTCCACAACATCTGACATGGTAAAATCGTCATAAGAAACATCGCTTGTACTTACTTGGTAAGAAACTGCTGTACCTTTTCTATTGTGCGCAACAAAATCTGAAAAACCATAGCTTCCAGCACCTGGTAAAATATTAGTCATCACTGTAAAACTAATGTCCCATTTGTCCTTTTTAGGTTCAACAGAAACTAAATTGTTTGTGTTGAAACTAAAGTGTTGAAAATTGAAATCGGTATCTTTTGAAATGATCACTTCTTGGTGTGTTGTGTCGTCTAAATCTGCATATTGTAATACATAATCGCTTCCACTTCGAAGAATTCGGATTTTTTTCCAACCTCTAGCATTTCCAGCAACTGCGACACTTCCAACGGTTGGTGTTGCAGTTCCAACTTCATAACCAAGATTTACCAAATACACTTTATTATCGGCATCATTTACAGAAATTTCATTGATAGCTGTTTCTAAAATATTTCCATTTGGCGCATCTACATATGCTGCGTTGGAAGGATCAAAAGTTCCTACAGCAACTTGCGGCTGTATACTTGCTACACTCGCTTGTGTAACAGCGTCAATATTTGTTTCGGTAAGTTCTTTGGTTGCCATGTAAATAGAACCATTAATTGTTACTCTAAATGCATCGCCATTGTAAAATCCTAAATCCCACGAATCTCGTTGTGCAAGCGTTGTACTTTCACTGCTCAAATCCACAAAAACCTGATTTCCTTCATTTGGTCCACCAAGTTCAGGTGCAATACTTCCACCTAAAGCTGCTGAAGAATTAATGACAAACTCCGTATTTCCTTGTACATTCGAATTGTCATAAGTAATAGAAGCAATGGTAAAGTTGATTAACGTTGTTTCATCAAGTGTTGAACTCAGCTTATTAAAAATAATTTCATTTTCAATTTCTCCAGAAGCTATTGAGAGTTCAATTGTATTGTTGACAGCTTCAGGAACTGTTGTAAAATCTTGTCCGTATTCAGCATTTGTTGGAAGTATTTGTATACGCACAGTTCCGTTTTGCACGGCCATTTCCGAGTATACTAATGAAATTGCTTCCTGACTTTCAATGTCTTGTAAATTTTTCGATAAACTTTCAAAAGCTACCACAAATGGATCACTTTGTAAGCTATCGTCATCACTACAAGCACTTATAAAAATTGCAAATGCTACTACTAAAAGTTGCTTTAATCTCGTTTTCATGGTTTTATAGGTTTAAGTTGTATGTGAGTCTTAAAAAGTAGGATCTTCCGTATCCAATTAATAAACTTGTTGGTGGTCCGTCGTGCGCGCCTCCAGCAAAAGCCGTTGTATTTACATTGGTCACATCAAATAGATTTCGAACACCGAAAGTGGTTTCCAGTTGATTGCTAAAGAATGATTTTTTTACAGTTCCTTCCATCCAACTGTACGCGTCTGTAGTTCCACGTACAAATTCTTGATTTCCGGCTGCATTAGTTTTTTCTACGAATTGATATTGTTTTCCAAGGTGTTTGAAATACAGCGCAAATGTTGTATTCCATTTCGGAACGTGGTAATTGATATTACTGTTTACCTGAAAATTATATAAGAAGTCATCATTGGAATTTGTATTGCTATCCAAGACTTTGGAAACACCCAAAATAGAAAACCCTAATTGCGCCTGTAATTGCTTGTATTTCAGTGTATTTTCAAAAAAAACACCAATCGACTTGTAAGAATCTATGTTATTATATTGAAATGCTAGTGGATTTTGTTGTACAACAATTAATTCGATTCGATCTTTTACATCTAAATAGGCAAGACTGATTTTATTTTTTAGTTGAACAGTATCATCTGCTAGCCAAAAACGTTTTTTCAGGTGTAAAAATGCTGATAAACCACGTTCTGGATTTAAGTTTGGATTTCCTTGTACATCATGGTTTACATCTACAAAATAGGTAAACAATTCGTCGTAGCTTGGTGTTCGATTTGAGGAACCTACAATTCCGCGTAATTCCCAATCACCTTTAAAGACATATTTAGAACTCAACGAAAATACATACTGGTTGTCAAACAAATTGGTAAACGAAACGCGCGCGCCAGGACGCAATGAGAACTGATCTGACACGCGTATTTCTGATGAAGCAAAAAAATCATAATTATCTAAACGTTGCGAAACCGCATTTTCTGTTGGGTCAATAGTAATCGCTAATGGTGAACCTGAACCTTTCTCATTAGTCAATTCATAACCTGCTTGCAGATTGAATTTTTCGGTTTGAATCAAGTTGCTAAATGTACCTCGAGAAAATAATGCTGATCGTGATAAGTATTCGCCTTTTTGTGTGTTTAATTGCTCATCTTGGCGAATACGATATGTATATGTTTCCAATTCTTTGGTTTGCTCCTGATAGGAAAGAGAAATATTAAAATTGACTTGTTTTCCAAGTTTCCCATTACTGTTTAAGTGATGAATGATACGTTCGTTGGTATAAATTTCATCCAAAGCCAATGGATCACTTGTTGCTGTTGCAGGATTTTCGTTTAGGTTTACAACAGGATTGAATCGATCTATGTTTTCATTAAAATAATCGAACTTATAGAACACATTAAAATCATCTTTTTTGTAGTTCAATAATAACTTGGCATTGTGCTGCTCTTTTGGCAACCAAACATGTCCGCGCAATCCATCATTTCTATCATATACTTCTCCTTGTCTATTGTCCCAAAAACCACCAAAATCATTTCGTGTATAGGTAATATCTCCATACAAGTCATCTGTAAAATTATGTCCAATTTTCACAGACTGAATATGTCGTCCTTTATCAAACCATTCGTATTCATCACCTACAGTTTCTTCTTGTACGTATGCTTGGATTCTTGTTTTATAAGCGGATGATTTCTTAGTAATAATATTGATAACTCCAGAAACAGCATTGGCTCCGTATTGTACGCCCATAGAACCTTCTACAATTTCTATTTGTTGAATATCATCAAGGTTTATCAACGTTAAATCGACATTATTTCCAACGCCTTCTTCGTTAATAACTGGAACATTGTCTATTAAAATTTTAAAATATTGTGCATCCAATCCGAATAATGTTACACCTGATTTTCCTGTAGAAGCATTCGGAATGATGTTGATGTTTAAAGATTGATTCAGCAAGTCTGCTAAATTATTTGCTGCACGTTGTTTGATTTCTTTACTATCAATCACTTTTACCTCAAAAACCGACTTTTTTACCGATTGCGGATTATGTTGCCCTGTAATCACAACTGTCTCTAGTTTTTCAACTTTAAGAGAGTCTTTTTTTGCTTGATCTTTTTTCTGACCAAAAACAGAGTTCACTAAAAAAAGTGAAAAAATAATGTAGAAATAATTTTTATTTAGACTCATTCCAATTAAATTTGTCGCAAATATATATTTTATTTTAATTCAATCTAAATAAGTATAGTTAATTTTTAAAAATATTTTTCATTAATAAAAATCAATCATGAGAATGAAAAAAATCGCAGTATTATTCGTTTTAAGCCTTGTGTTTATTAGCAAAACTGAAGCACAGAGTAAAAAGAAAAAAGACAGAAATGCCATTAAAGAAATGTGCGGCTGTTTTGAAGTGACCTTTAATTTTGCTGAAACTTTTCAGTATAGCAACGATTCTTTGTACAAACCATCAACGACAAAAACAGATAAAGGTTTGGAATGGGCAGAACTTGTTGTAGATGAAAAAAACAAAATTTCTATTCAACATTTATTACAAGTAGGAAATCCTGCAAAACCATATATCGTAAAACATTGGCGACAAGATTGGTTATATGAAAACACTGATTTCTATATGTACGATGGCGACAATAATTGGGTATATGAGAAAAAGCCAAAGTCTGACGTAAAGAAACAATGGACACAAAAAGTATTTCAGGTAGATGATAGTCCACGTTATGAAGGTTCTGGAACTTGGGTTCATGTAGACGGAAAAAGCTATTGGGAAAATACTACTGATGCTCCATTACCGAGACGAGAATACACAAAACGTAGTGATTATAATATCACAGTTCGTGGAAATCGACATGAAATTACTGATAATGGTTGGGTTCATGATCAAGACAATTTAAAAGTAGTTCGTGAAGCTGGGAAAGAAGATATGATTCTTGCGAGTGAAAAAGGATATAATGTGTATAAAAAAGTTGACGATAACCGCTGTAAAGGTGCTTCTGATTGGTGGAAAAAACATCAGGAAAAATGGGCAACAGTTCGTAAAAAGTGGTCAGAAGTATATGAACGAAATACAAATTTATCACTAGAAGCAAAAGTGAAGAATAAAGTGCTATACAAGTATTTATTCAATGAAGAAATGACACAAGAAGACGAAATTGATACGGTAATTGAATCGTTTGTAAAAAAATAAATAATGAAGAATGTTAATATAATTACGCTTGTTCTACTGCTTTTTGTCAGTGCTAGTGTTGCACAAAAATCTAATGCATTTTTGAGCAGAGCCTATTGGAAGACAAATCCAAGTATTGCTGATATTGATCAAAAGATAGCCGACGGACATGATATTTCTGAATTAGATAGAAATATGTTTGATGCCGTTTCTATGGCACTTATTGAAAAAACAGACAATAAAACCATTAAGTATTTACTTTCTAAGAAAGGAAATGACGTCAATAAATTGACACATGATGGTAGAACGTATATTTTTTGGGCAGCCTACAGAGATAATCTGGAAATGATGCGATTTTTAGTTGAAAAAGGTGCGAAAACAGACATTATTGATAGTCATGGATATTCTTTGGCAAATTTTGCCGCCGTTACTGGTCAGGTGAATCCTGATTTGTATAATTTTTGTCTCACTCATGGCGCAAATTTCTCCAAAGAAACCAACAATGATGGTGCAAACGCATTATTGTTAGTAGCACCTTTTGCTAAAGATTTTAAGATTATTGAGTATTTTACTTCCAAAGGCATTTCTTTAAAAACTACAGATACAAATGGTAACGGAGTTTTTAATTATGCCGCAAAAGCAGGAAATATTCCGTTAATGAAACGTTTGATTGAAAAAGAAATTGATTATAAAACGTTGAGTTCGGAAGGAGAAAATGCTATTATTTTTGCAAGTCGCAGTTTGCGAAGAAAGACAAATACACTCGAAACGTTTAAGTATTTAGTTTCTTTAGGAATTGCAGCAAATGTCACTACAAAATCTGGAGAAACTCCACTGCATTCGTTGGCGTATAAGTCAAAAGATATTGCTGTTTTTAAATATTTTGTTGGCGAAGATGTTGATGTAAATCAAACAAATAAAGACGGAAATACAGCACTTTTGCTCGCCGCTTATGAAAATGATATAGAAATCATAGATTACTTGTCTACATATACAAAAAACATCAATCATCAGAATAAAGAAGGAAGAACAGCGCTTACAAATGCTGTATATCGCAATTCTACAAAAGTTATTGAGCTTTTACTAAACAAAGGTGCAAACCTTGACATTGTTGATAAAGAAGGAAATAATTTAAGCTATTATTTACTGAAGAATTTTAATCCTAAAAAACAGGAAAATTTTAATGAGAAGTTAGCGCTTTTAAAAGCAAAAGGATTCGACTTTTTAAAACCACAATCTAACGGAAATACCTTGTATCATTTAGCACTTGATACAAATAATTTAGCTTTGGTAAAATATGTAAAGTCACTTGGTATAGCTGTGAATCAGCAAAATAAAGAAGGGATTTCTCCTTTACATATGGCTGCCATGAAAGCAAAAGACACTAAAATTTTAAAGTACTTGTTATCAATTGGTGCCGATACGACACAAAAAACCGCTTTTGATGAAAGTGTGTATGATTTGGCGATGGAAAACGAGTTGCTTCAAAAAGAACATATAGATCTAAACTTTTTAAAATAGTCATGAAAAAATCAACAATAATTATTACAACTATCATTTGTCTATTTTCTGTTTTTACATTGATGAGTTTTCAAATCGCAGAAAAAGATTCAAAATATAAATGCATGATTCAAATGAAAAACTACACTGGCGAAGGTGCTTATGTAGTAATTTCATTGTTAGACACAGAAGGCAATTATTTGGAAACTTTGTATGTACAAGGAAATGATGACGAATGGTATTCTGATATTATCGAATGGTGGAAATTTTATGGGAAAAGACGTCCCGATATTGATGCCATTACTGGAGAAACTATTAGCGGCGGCGAACGAAAAATTAGTATTGTAGCTATTCCAGACGATAAGATAAATGCTGGTTATCAAATTCGATTTGAAACTGCTGTAGAAGATCAGGAATATTACACTGATGATGTACAATTTGAATTGACTTCCGAAACCGTAAAGAGTAAAATAGCAGGAAAAGGATTTATTCGATATATCCGAATGATTCCGCAGTAAACCAACAATCAATGACCATTTCAATTTGGAGATATAGCCACTTATTGTTGGCTATATCTTCTGCTCTTTTTATAGCAATTGCTTCGCTCACAGGAATTATTCTAGCTTTTGAACCTATTTCAAATCAGCTAGAACCGTATGCTGTGGAAAATTTAGACGAAATATCTGTTGCCAATACGATTGCTGTTTTACAGAAAAATTATGATGAGGTTATTGATGTAAAAGTAACAAACGACGATTTTGTGATTGCTTCTGTGATTACAAATACAGGTGATAGTGAAACATTTTACCTCAATCCAATTACAGGAGAAAAACTCGGTAATCTTGTTGAAAAAGCACCCATTTTTGCATTTGCTACCAATTTACATCGTTCTTTATTTTTGAAAAGTACAGGACGATTTATCGTAGGTTTTGTGTCCTTTTTGTTGTTTTTAATTGCGATTACGGGAATTTTATTAATTGCAAAGCGTCAAGGCGGAATGAAACGTTTTTTCACGAAGGTTGTTAAGGAAGATTTTCAGCAGTATTATCATGTGCAATTAGGCAGAATTATGTTGATTCCGCTTATCATCGTCACTGTAACTGGCGTGTATTTATCTTTAGAAAAGTTCTCGCTACTTCCATCGTATCAGGTTTCACATCAAGAGGTTGAATTTGACTCACTTGTTTCTAAAAAAGTAGCATCAACCGATTTTGAGTTGTTTCAAAATACTTCTTTAGCAAGCGTAAAAAGTATTGAATTCCCTTTTTCGGAAGCCGTTGAAGATTATTTTTTGGTACGACTTCATCATGAAGAGCTACAAATACATCAATATACAGGTGAGATTTTGAGTTCGTATCAATTTCCTTGGGTTGCCATTGCGTCCGAATGGAGTTTGATTTTGCATACTGGAAAAGGAACTATTCTCTGGTCAACTGTATTGTTATTAGCATGTTTTGCGCTTATTTTCTTTATGTTTTCTGGTTTTAAAATGAGTTTGAAACGTACAAAGAAACAATTGATTCCGAAGAATACTTACAGTAAAGATGCTGCCGAGTTTATTGTTTTGGTTGGATCTGAAACAGGAAATACCTACCGTTTTGCAAGTTTGTTTTTTGAGTCGCTTCTCGCGAATGGAAAAACAGCGTTTATTTCAACATTAAACCAATATGCAACTTATAAAAAAGTCAAACATTTAGTCGTTTTTACGGCGACATATGGCGAAGGAGAAGCACCCACAAATGCTAAGAAATTTGAATATTTAGTTCAAAGTATACCACAAGAGCACACCATTAGTTATGCCGTTGTTGGTTTTGGTTCTTTAATGTATCCTGACTTTTGCAAGTATGCTATTATGGTGGATGCGATTTTACAGCAACATTCAAATTTTGTTCCTGGAATGCCTTTATTTAAAATTAACAATCAATCGTTTACTGCTTTTCAAGATTGGACAAAACAATGGTCAAATTACACTCAGATTCCTATTACAATTGAAAAGCCTGACGTTCGTATGAATCTGAAAAAATTACGATCATTTTCTGTGATAGAACGTTCTGATTTGAATGAAGACGCTACGTTTTTAATTCGGTTGCAACCAACAAAAAAATTAAAGTTTCAATCGGGCGATTTACTGTCTTTTTACCCTGAACCCGATTTTGTGGAACGTTTGTATTCTATTGGGCGAATTGGAAATGATATTGTATTGAGCGTCAAGAAACACGAATTTGGCGTGTGTTCATCATACCTCAGCAAATTGTCAAATAATGACTTGGTTCAAGCAAAAGTTAAACGAAATCATGAGTTTCATTTTCCACAATATACAGATGAAATTGTGATGATTGCCAACGGTACAGGAATTGGTCCGTTTTTAGGAATGATTGACGAGAATAAGCAACAAAAGAAAGTACACTTGTTTTGGGGAACACGTACTAAAGCTTCTTTACATGTGTATAAAGATATTATTGATAAAGGTTTAGAAACCCAACAACTCACTAATTTTCATGTTGCGTATTCACAAGAAAATGCTACGAAACAATATGTACAAGATTTGATTTCAGAACAACGAGATTTTATAGCTAATGTATTGAAAAATGAAGGCGTTATTATGATTTGTGGCGCAGTTGCCATGCAACATCAAGTATTGGATATTCTGGAAGAAATTGTGACTTCAAAATTACAGGTTCCGTTGAGTGATTTTGAACATATGGAACAACTAAAAATGGATTGTTATTAAATTTAAAAAGAAAAAAATGTGTAATTCATTAACAACAATTGCTCGTGTAAATAGCGGTGTACTTACTTTTTGCAGAAAATGTAAGATGTATCATTTAGAGTTTATAAATATTTATCTTGAGTTTACTGAGGAACAGTTTGAAGAGTTTAGAAGCTATTTATCAACGATTGAAATTGGATATTGGGAATATAAATATGCTGGTGTAAATATTAAGCGAAAGATTCCGATTCCTACTACACAAAATAACTTAATGTTGTTGTTTAATAGACATGAGATTAACGAATTAAAAACTTTGTTTTTTAGCGAGCCAACTTCAAAAAAACCAATGCTTCATGTCTCTCAAATTGATTATACGTTGGTTATGAATTGATTTCATATTTACTAAAAATCATCTAAAAGTATTTTTAGCTTAAGCTAAATAAATATTTACTCAACATTAAAAATAGAAATCTTTGAATGAAATTCTTAGATTTTATTCAGTATAATTTTGCTACATTCTGTACAACCAACTTTCAGGATTTAATCGTGTTGTATTTTTGAAGATTGTGAATTTAAGTTCTGTTTTTCCAGTGCTTCTATTGGTATGCATGACACCGATGTTTTGTTTTTGAGATACTTTATCTCCTGTTTTTACGGAAACTGATTTGAGTCCAAAGTACGTTGTAATGTAACTTCCGTGTCTAATTACAACACATTTTACTCCTTCGTTTGTGCTAAACATATAGGTAACTTCTCCTCCATATATGGCGCGTACTGGTTCTGCTACATTTGTTGCGATGATAACACCATTACTTTCTTTGGTTACATTTGGGTTTACAACATCTCTATATTTTCCGTATCCTTTTACTTTGGTTCCTTCCGCAACTGGCCAAATGAGTTTTCCTTTGTTTGCAGCAAAACTGTTTCCAATGGCTTTGGCTTCAGGTGTTAAAGCAAATGTTTTGTTACTTGAATTTTTTCCTGCTTTTTTGTTAGAGCTCGCAATAGCATCACGAATTATTTTGTCTATTTGGCGGTCTATTTCGTCTGCTTGTTGTTGTTTTTTCTTGACTTGTGCTGCGTATTTGTTTTTATCTTTTCGCAACGAAGCTAGCATTTCGTTTTGCAGCTTTTTTTCCTTTTCAAACTCTTTTTGTACTTTCCTATTTTCTACAATAAGTACTTCTTTTTCCTTTTTTTGTGCAGAAAAGGTTTTGTTGAGTTCTTGTAATTTTTGTGTGTTTGTCACAATA
The DNA here is from genome assembly GCF_965224175.1 of Kordia sp. GTDB lineage: Bacteria > Bacteroidota > Bacteroidia > Flavobacteriales > Flavobacteriaceae > Kordia. The sequence continues at coordinate 3,514,022 of NZ_OZ245041.1, read as the reverse complement.
GCTTCGCCTTGCTTTTTACGATAGTCTGTGTATTGTTTCATGTATTGCACACGTTTGTATGCTTGCAAGAAACTTTCAGATGATAGTAAAAACATGAGCCTACTTTGTTCAGATTTGCTTTTGTATGATTTTCGAATCATTTCTGCATAATCTGCTTTTAGCTTTGTTAATTCGTCTCGTAATTGTCCTATTTTCTTGATATTTGTATTGATTTGATTCGTCAACAGGTTTGTTTGTTGGTTCATCACTTTGATCAAGTCTTTTTTGACGCGAATTTTATGACTCAAGCTTTGTACATCTTCTACAATGAATTTTGTTTTTGAAGTGTTTTTACGAATCAGTTTGTTGATGAGTCGTATTTCTTTTTGCAAACGCAAACGTTTGGCTTCTAATTCCTTCTTTTTGTCTTGCGCCATACTTATACCACTTACAAAGAGTATTAGTATGACGATGATTTTTTTGTATGTATGTTGATTGAGTATTGACTTCACTAGATTTTGATTTCTTTGTATCCACTTGGAATTTTAAACGGGAAACGTACTTTTTCGTTGAATGTTATTTTTCTGTATTCAACTTGAATTGTAGTTGTTTTGTTGAGTTCTTCCGCTTTTATTTCAACATTTTTCGGGAATGCTTGTCCTGTAATTTTTTGATATTCTGGATAGTCAATAGTAAGCAAGCGTTGTTCTGCCGATTGTTCTAAACGTTGTTTTTTTACTTTGAAATGAAACGCATCTAGAAGAAATAATCGTTTGAAAAGTTCAAAATCACGCTTTGGTGTTAAAGCGTATGTTTTGTCTTTTATTTCAGAATCAAATCGTTCATCTTTTAGATTAAATAAAGCATCGCCAACTAATAGGTTTTGTACTTTTTTGAAATCGAGCTCTGTGCCTAAAAAATTGCTAATTAGTCCAAAATCACCTTCAAAATAAGTGTTGTCTAGTTTGTTATAGAAACTTACTTTTTCTGGTGTAATGTATACTTTTACTAAAGAAAGCGTTGCGCTTAACCAAATGGCTTCATCTTTTTTCATGCGTAAGCTTAGCGTGAAACTTTCCTGCGTTTTCCCATCATCAAAATTCACTTTTAGTTTCCCACGAATGGTTTTAAAGTTGAGTGTATTTTTGTAATGGTTTTTAATGATATTTCGTGTAGACAAATTGGCTACTTCACCTGTAGATACGACTGTTTTGGTAGATTTACAACCTACTAAAAGTAGTACTATAATACTTGTAATGATTATTTGAATGCTGTGTTTCAAGTGTTTCGTTTTAGTCTGCGTAAACGCTTATTGTATTTTTTTACGATAAAAATTCTCCTTTTTTGAATTGCCCATTTGCTTGTAAGCCACAACAAAGGTTTGATAAAATTCTTTTTCAAGCGATGCATCATCAATGATATAATCTAAACCTATTTCGAGCATTTCTATCGCTTTCTTATATTCTTTTAACGCATTTAATGCCTTTGCATTGTATAAATATAGTTTTGGTTGCGAAGGAAAGTCATTTAAACCCATTTTTGCCAATCGATTTGCAGCTTCAAATGATTTTGTTTGTAACGCATCTTCTACTTGATCGAGAATGCGCTTGTCGCCTCTTACTCTAGGTTTTGGCGTCTGTTTGATAACTTCTGCTACTTTGCCGTCAGATTTGTTGTTTTTGCTTACCTGCTTTTCCAGCATTGTTTTCATATTGGCTGCAGTAAAAGATAATCCGCCTTTTTTTTCTAGTTTTTCAAGTTGTTTTAAAGCTTTTTTGTATTCGCCCATTCCCACATAAACCTTCGCTACGTCTTCTCTGAATGTCGGATTGAGATAGATGATTTTTTTTCCTGTTCGCAGTGCTTCTTGACGCTCATTTGTTTTGAGTTGTGAATTGAATAATCCTGTAAGATACCATTGATTTTGTGGTTTTTTGTTGACTGCTTTTTGAAACGATTCTTTTGCTTTGTCGTATTCTTTTTGAGAATAGTAGTTTTTCCCTAATTCGAATGCAATGGTCGCATTATCGTCAATAGCTTTACATTTTAACAATTCATCAATAGCGCGATCATAGTTTTCTATTCCGCGTTGTTTTAAAGCTTCAAAGAAATGTTCTTGAAACTCGTCAATGTTTTCTTCTAAGGATATTTCAGCGCTCTCTTCTTCTTGTGCATGTACATACTCAGGAATGAGTATTGACATTCCTGAGAGTAATAATATGTACATGTATTTTTTCATCTTTTTGTGTAATTGCAATTAGTATACCTTGTTACAGCGTATTTTACATTTTACTCGATAATCGAGATTTAAATGCTCCGACGCTTGCATCGAAATGTTTTTAATTGTTTCCGTTCAATGCTTCGTGGGCTTGCCTCGAAGTAATTGACTCTATAAACTTTCGTTTTTTATTCTAACGTTGAATAGTCGCCAATGCTAATTTTGGTAAAGCTTCCATCAAATTTTGCATGGTTTCCAATCATTGCTTCCTCTAAATTAGCATTTTTTACCGTAGTATTGGTTTGTATTAAGCTATTTTTAATGGTAACGTTCTCTAGTTGTGTATGATTGCCTACAGAAACATTTGGTCCAACTGTTGAATTTTTGATGATTACATTTTCACCAATGTAACATGGTGGAATGATTTCTGAGTTGATTATTTGTGCAGAATCTGCTACTAATTTTTCGTTATCAGTATTTAAGAAACCTAACATTTTACCATTGGTTTCAATGGTTACATTTTTGTTTCCACAGTCCATCCATTCATCAACTTTTCCTGTGACAAAACGACGACCTTTTGCCATCATTCCTTTTATTCCGTCATTAATTTGGTATTCGCCTCCGTGTATGATGTTGTTGTCTAAAACGTACTGTAATTCGTCTTTTAGTACCGCTACATCTTTGAAGTAATAAATTCCAATAACTGCTAAATCTGAAACAAATTCGGCTGGTTTTTCAACGAGTTCAATGATTTCGTTATTCTCATTTAGTTTTACAACTCCGTATGCTTCTGGATGTTCTACTTGTTTTACCCAAATTGCAGCATCAGCTTCTTTATCTAGGTTAAAGTCTGCTCTAATGAGTGTATCTGCATAGGCAATTACTGCTGGTCCAGATAATGAATCTTTGGCACACATGATGGCATGACCTGTTCCTAAAGGTTGATCTTGACGATAGATACTTGCTTTTGCACCTAAACCTTCTGCCAATTCTGTTAAACTTTGTACAACATCGTCTCCAAAAAATGCTGGATCACCTAGTACAAAAGCAACTTCTTCTATAGGTTCACCTAGTACTTTTGCTATATCAGATACTAATCTGTGAACTATTGGTTTTCCTGCAATTGGAATTAATGGTTTTGGAACTGTAAGTGTATGCGGACGAAGTCTTGATCCGCGTCCTGCCATGGGTACAATTATTTTCATTTCTTGTAGTTTAGTTTACTTTTGCTTTTGGCTTTGAGCCGCTAGCTTTTTTATTGTTGTTTTTATATCGCTTTGCTCTTGTTGTGCGCTGTCTTTTTTTGTGAATTCGTTGATTTGTTGCTTTTAGTTATAACTCAGCACTCTTAACTTTTTACCACGAATTCACGAATATTTTTGCTTGTTTGACTTGCGCTTTGTTTGTTATTCCTGAATATTGATATTGTGTTTTTTAGCTATTTTTTGAAATGTATCCATCATATTTTCTTTCTTCATGATATCATATAACATAACGATAATACTTTGTGCGTCTTTGTGATATGGCGAGTTTATCTCTTTGTACATGATAAACGATTTCATTACGTTGTCTAATGATTTTTCGTATTCTTTGGTTTCCATATACATTCTACTAATACCATAGTAACCTTCTGGATCATTTGGATAGATTTCTATAAATTTTTCGTAACTCTTTATCGCATCTTTGTACTTTTTTAAATAGGATTGTGCGATTGGAATATTCATTAATGGTACTTTTCCTTTTGGATCTAGTTTTAATGATTTTTTATACGCTTTTATAGCTTGTTTGTAATTTCCGAGTCTGCGGTAACTTAATCCTAAGTTATCCCAAGCAAAAGCAAATTTTCTATCTTTTTTTACTGCTTTTCTGTAAGCAACTACCGCATTTTCATATTCACCTCTTTGGTAATGTTGAGTACCTTCATTATAGTATTTTAATGCTTCTTCTTTTTCAGATACTGAGTTTTTATGCTTTTTGTCTGAAGTCATAATGACTTGTTTTAACGCACTGCAGTTTCTCAGTAAGTATTCTTCTATTTCATCATAGTTTTCGTCTAAAATGATTGTATTGTTATTAGGATCAAATTCAATGGAAACTGTATCTTTTTCAGAAGTCATTTTACCTAATGAATCCTTGACTTTTTCGAGTTGTTGCAGTAACGAATTGCTCATTTGGTCTGCTAAAATTTCTGCCGTAATACAACTTTTTATTTTTTCGTTTTTTTCAACATCTTCCAAGTCTGAGTCAATCTTGGCAATACATTCACAAGCACCTTTTGATATTGCTTTTACTTTTTTTGTGAGTTCAGCATCACTTTCTTGTGCTTTTGCTATAAAAGCACTCAGCAATAATAGACTTAATAGTACTGTTAGTTTTTTCATATCGCTTTGCATTTGATGTTGATCTTTGCTTATTTCTTGTTTTGCTTACTCAAGAGTAATTTTTATCACGAGTTGTTGTTACTTGTTTAAATATACTTTTTAATTTAAAATTTAGCATTCAACATTTATAGTTTCTACTTTGTTCCTGTACTTCCAAATCCGCCAGCACCTCTGTCTGTTTCTGAAAGTTCGGTAACTTCTTGCCATACTGCTCGTTCGTGTTTGGCAATAACCAATTGTGCGATTCGTTCTCCGTTTTCAATTGTAAACGCTTCTTTGGATAGATTGACAAGAATCACGCCAATTTCACCTCTGTAATCTGCATCAACAGTTCCAGGTGCATTGAGTACTGTAATTCCTTTTTTTGCAGCTAAACCGCTTCTAGGACGAACTTGTGCTTCAGTTCCAATAGGCAATTCAATGAATAATCCTGTTTTTATAATCGCTCTGTCCATAGGTTGTAGCGTTACTGGTTCTGATAGGTTTGCACGTAAGTCCATTCCGGCGGAAGCCAAGGTTTCATAATGTGGTAATGCGTGCTGTGATTTGTTGATGATTTTTATGTTCATTTGGTTTTGTTTGTACTTATGTGGTTTTGTCTATTTGTGTATTTGTTGATTTGTTTTGCTTACTCGAATATGTTATTGTTACGAATTCACGAATTGTTTTTTTGAGTCTCTTATGTTTTGAATTAACACAAATTTTTAGCTTGTTTGCGTTTTAATATTTATTGTTTATTCAAAAGTACTTTTTTATTTAAAATTCAACCTTTATAATTTTTTAAGATCCTTTGTTTATGAGACGTTTAAGCTCTTTGCGCTCTGCTACATAAATTATTCCCAAAAATACTAAAACTAATGCAGTTGCAATGATATAGTTGCCTCTAAAACCATCATAGAACGATATTGCTGATAGTACTGAAGCTAAGAGTATGTAGCCAATAACTTGTTTTATATTGTATGGTACTTTGTAATGTTTTTGCCCAAGAATATACGAGATGATCATCATGCCGCCATACGCCACTAAAGTTGCCCAAGCCGATGCCATGAAACCTATTTTATCAATCATGACTAAGTTGAATATAATGGTAACAATTGCTCCAAAAATAGAAATATACATTCCGTAGCTAGTTTTATCGGTGAGTTTATACCAAATAGACAGATTGTTGTAGATTCCTAGAAAAAGATTCGCTAATAGAATTATCGGAACAATGGCTAAGGCATCCAAATATTCTTTTTGTCGAATTAATATACTTGCAAAAAGATCAATGTATGCTACAACGACCAGCATGAATACAGCTCCCAAAATAGCAAACCATTTTAAGATGGTCGCATAGTTGTTTTTTGCGTTTTTTTCTTTGGCGTGATTGAAGAAAAAAGGTTCTGCTCCTAAACGAAAAGCCGTAATGTACAAGGTCATGAATACACCTAGTTTGTAACAAGCCGCATATTTTCCCATTTCCGTTTTCCCAATTATATCTGACAAGAAAAGCTTATCTATGTTTTCATTGGTTACATACGCCAAACTTCCCACCATAATTGGCAATCCGTATATGAGTAGTTTTTTTAATATACGCGTATCCAAAGACCATTTTATTTTTAAAATATTTGGTAAGAGTAATAATAGCGTAAAAAGACTTGCACATACATTGGCAAGGAAAATATAAATAACCTGAGCTTCTCCTTTTACATAAAAGTTGAGCGCGTCAGGTAGTATTTTTTCTGAAAGAATCCCGTTGGGAATTGCCCATAAAAAAAGAAGGTTTAGAAATGCAAAAATTAGAATGTTGGCAATTTTAATTCCTGCGAAACGAATGGGTCTATTTGTAACTCGCAAATAAGCAAATGGAATAACGACAATGGTGTCTAAAAAAACGGTCAATATTAATATTTGAACGTATATTTCTTTCTGAAAACCAAAAAACTGTGCGATTTCAGTTGCAAA